>NZ_JAHRGL010000089.1 GCF_019097855.1 Geopseudomonas aromaticivorans | reverse complement strand
CTTATACAATATGTAAATCTTTTGCAGATATTGTGAGAGCATGTTTTGTCATTTAGTTCAGGCTGTCTTCTACATTCTGGTTAGCCTTTTTTGTTTCCTTGTTGTGAGCTTCCAGGTATGAGCTAGGCCTCATATGCACTTGGCCTATGAGTTTCTTGGAGTAGTGAATTGAATTAAAAATGTTGTGTTATTTATACCTCATCTTAATTCAATAAATTGATTTGAATCAAATTTCACATGTCTGTCTTACTACTCCTTAATATGGCAAAATGTTTTGCATGTTAAAGTCTTAGGCATTTGAGACGCCTCAATGTAAAGAACATGCAGGCTGCACACACTTCAGTCCCCAGCAGCATGATGTGTGACCCTATGCTTGCACTGTGGGTGTTTGGAGACCTGGTTGGTTGTGCCACTGGCAATCACCGTGTTTTAAAAGTTAGAAAAAAACAGACAGGACTTATATTGTTCATATTTACATGCTTTGAGGTCAGAGAGGCATTTAATAAATTGTCTGTGATGCTCTTCGGAGGACTGATTAATTAATGTTTCTCCAGACTGGTACCTGTAAAGGAAAATTTAAATAGTGCACACCTGATTGTGTTCTGGTAGGAGTCCTCCCCTATGACTGAACTGTTTAGCTGGTCCACAGGTAAAAAGTCAGGTAAGTCCTGTGGCTTTAAGAATTGAAGTAACACAGATTTTTCATCAGTTTGGCTGAAGCCCTGGAACACTTTCTGCATTACTACATGTTGGAGTGTTACTGATATTCCCTTTCTGTTTCTCCAGCCAGCTTTCCCTTATATCTTGCTCATCTGCCTATTCAGTGAAGTATGTGCGATGAATTTTCAATAAAATGTGAAGAATACCCTTGAGTGAGTTGGTATATTATACCAGTAGCACAGACACTGAGATCAACAATTAATAAATGGGACCTCCTGAAACTGAGAAGCTTCTTTAAGGCAAAGGACACAGTCATAAAGACAAAACAACAGCCCACAGATTGGGAAAAGATATTTACCAACCCCACATC
>NZ_JAHRGL010000088.1 GCF_019097855.1 Geopseudomonas aromaticivorans | reverse complement strand
TGCCTACCTGTGCGTTTCCTTTCCTGGGGGTTGGTGGGAATGTGCATGTGAGTTGCGTGTGTTGCCAGGTTGGATAACTTGGAATGCCGGCTCCTGGGCTCCCAGTTCTTCCCCCACCCCCAGGCCCCACTCCCACCTCCATCCATCCATCCACGCTCTAGAGGTGCCATCCATACCTGCACTGATCATTGCATCCATTCCTCGGTGCCAAGCGTTGAGCCGCCCGCGGGAACAGGGAGAATGAGAAGGGAGAAGGGCAGGCTGGCCAGCTTGGAAGATGCTCCTGCTTCGATGGGTCCCGGGAACCTGGAACCTGGAACCTGGAACCTGGAACCTGGAACCTGGAACCTGGAACCTGGTTCTTGGCGTCTACTGCCCGTGGACGGTGCCGGCGGTGGCAGGTCTCGGGCCAGAATGATCTTGGGCCATGCATCCTGAGTTCCTCCCCCAGGGCCACGCGGCCACCCAGCCACCGCTCCCTCCATCAACGAAGAGCCATGGGCCGCCCGCCTCTTCCTTCCCCGGCCACCGCTGGCTCTGAGCGCGACCTTTGTGCAGCCGGACTGACATAAGGACGCCTTGGGTGGCATGTGAAAAGCACAGCACAGACCTCTCTCGGCTCTGGCTGACCAGTCGCCCTCATAGAAGCACCCCCGGCTTCGTGGGACAGCGCCTAACCTGGAGGTTCCATGCTCTTGACTCCAGACCCATCTTGGACCACGGTGCTTGGCCACCACCTCTACTCACTCCATCCCTGCGCCCAGGCCCTGGCCCCTCGGAGGTTGGGCTCAAGAAGCCACCAACTGTGGATATCTGGCATCCCATCCCACCCGGGACTCGCACAGCCACCCGCACCCACCAGCCCTGTGGGAGCACCAGAGGGCACCAGTGCGTGTGCGCTGCCACCCGAGTGGGCCTACACACAGGCGCGCAGAAACACACTCAAGCATGCACACAAGGGGCTCCGTGCCTACACAGACACAGACAGACAGACAGACAGACAGACAGACAGACAGACAGACACACAAGCA
>NZ_JAHRGL010000087.1 GCF_019097855.1 Geopseudomonas aromaticivorans | reverse complement strand
CCTCGGGCCCTACCCGACGCTCGTCCGATCTCTGCTTAAGGGGTGGAGATGATTGTTTGATGCAGCCGTGTGCAGATTGCTGTTATTTTTGGCTGGTCTGTGAGAAAAGGGGTGGGGATGAAATTGATTGATGCAGCCGCTTGCGGATTGCTGTTACTTTTGACTGGCATGTAAGCTCCAGGGCTCAAACCAAGAGATCACCCAAGCGCTTATATTTTGGCTAAGCAATAGGCCGCCGGCCAGACAGCTCTTGCACACCCGGAGCCTAGGCTCATTGCACAGGGTAGAGTGTCTGGTTTGAGCAGCCCATGAGGGATGTTGAGCAAGGCATCGCACAGAGAGTTGCCCAGTATGCAGGCTTCTCTGGGAGGCATGTTGTCCTGCATAAGGGTTGCCTGCCCTAGTCTCCCTTTCCCAGAAAAACGGCAGAGGACAGGTCGAGAGCGCTTCGGGTCAAGCTAACAGCCTGATGGCGACTCTTGTACACAGTCTTAATGTTTGATTGGGAAGGTACAACCTCTGCCTCTATCCCTCAACATATGGGTGACCTATTTGCTTGTAAAAATATAAAGCCTTATCATTAATTAATAAAAAAAGGGGGATCTGTAGGGAGCCGTCCCTGCATTCTCCATTACAAGATGGCGCCTGCATCCGGCAGGCACCGAATGTAAACAAGATTATTGCGCAGGCGCTGGGTAATTTTCCATTCCTTGATCTCTGCCTATTCCGTGGCGTCATATGGCCGGATGAGCTACAGCCAATCATAGGGTGACACGTCCGAGGCGGCGGTTGCCAGCCTTTATTAGGGGACGGGATTCTTGGCTCGGGGTCTCCGCTCTGGTAAGCTTATGCTCTCCTCTCAAGACGCATTAAAGCTTTACTGCAGAAGGATCCGAATGTCCTGTGTGGTTCTTGCCGGCAAGACTATCGCGCAGGACATTCTTTCTTCAGTTTAATGTGTGATCTGATGTGTCTTACTTGTATTCGGAGTCTAGTAAAAAAGGATTTAAATTTTTTCCAAATCAGTCTTCAC
>NZ_JAHRGL010000086.1 GCF_019097855.1 Geopseudomonas aromaticivorans | reverse complement strand
ATTTAGTGATATCTCAAAGACCAATGAGCCATGTTTGGGGCCAAAAATACAAAACGTTTTGGGTCTGGATTTACTGGTTTCCCAAATGTAAGCAGCAAATTCCTGAGGATTACAAGGAAAGAATTGTGAAACTCATGCAGAGTAAGTCATAGTGCAGCAGTCTTCTGACCCATGTTTTTACTCTATTGAATCAGAACCCAAGCAAAGTCTCAGCAGGGAGAGAGAGAGAAATCCCTAAGAACCTAGTAAAATGTAATTTGCAATGTTACCAATATTGTCATGTTTTTGTATCAATTCTTAAGTGTGGTTCTCTCTCTCTCAAAATCATACTCTTCCAAAATTCAATCTTTCTAGTAATATCTGTACTAAATCCATGATAAAAATCGTTTTTACTGTGTCGTTTTCATGTGAAGCAGAGCACGTGATCTCGGTAAGTTCTTGGCCTATTACATAATGAGTTCCAGGTCAGACAAGGTTTAGGAAAAGTCTGTGCCTCAAAACGTAATCACTCCAAAAATTTCTACTTAATAAACTTTAGAAATGTGATAATGGTGTAACAGATAAAGTAATTACCTTAAAACTATACATTCACAGCCTGTGGTGGTGTCATATGCCTTTAAACCCAGCACTCAGGAGGCTGGTGGATTTCTTTAAGTTTGAAACCAGCCTGGTCTACAAGAGCTAGTTCCAGGACAGGCTCCAAAGCTACACAGAAATCCTGTCTGGAAAAACAAAAACAAACACAAGAATATTTACAAGTGTAGTGATGCATGCCTTTATCCCAGCACTCAAGAGGCAGAGGCAGGTGGCTGTATGGGCTTAGAGGCCAGCCTGGGCTATATGGTGAGTTCAAGGCTAGCCAGGGCTTCATAGTGAGCCAGGGTGGGGGTGGGGAAGTGAGAATATTTAAATAAGGTAGTACATCCTGTAATCCCAGCACTTGAAGCTGACTGAGGTGGAGTACCTCAATTTCCTGATATTATTGCAACCTCTACACAGATGAGCAGGCCAGAATCCAGGGCCTCACCTTAAAATC
>NZ_JAHRGL010000085.1 GCF_019097855.1 Geopseudomonas aromaticivorans | reverse complement strand
GATATATTGAGTTGGGGGAAGAATAGAGGAGAGAGAGCAGGATGAGAGATACCATATCAGAGGGAGCCACTATAGATCCGAGAAGAGATCTGGAACTAGGAAGATCTCCAGAGACCTACAAAGATGACACGATCTGACAGTCCGGGCAGTGGAGGAGAGGATGGCCTAGAAGCCCTTCCCCTAGAATGAGATTGATGACTACTCTCTATGCTATCCTAGAGCCCTCATCCAGTGGCTGATGGAAGCAGAGACAGACATCCACAGAAATACACTGAGCTGAAATCTGGAACCTAGTTGAAGAGAGGGAGGAATGAAGAACGAAGGGGTCTGTACCAGGTTGGAGAAACCCACAGAAACAGTTGGCCTGAAAAAGGGAAAGCATATCGACCCCAGACGGTCTTTGGGAGGCCAGTACGGGACTAATCCAGCCCCCTGATCATGGATGCCAATGGGGAGGCCCCTGCACTCCTGGGAGCCTCCGGAGGTGGACTGGCGTTTTGCCCTGGTGGGTGGGAGGGACTTCGAGAGCCCATCCCACTTGAAGGGATTCGCTCTGTCTCTGAACACATGGGGAGGGGCCTAGGCCCAGCACAGGAAGATTTGGTGGACTTGGTGGAGCCCTGGTTGGGGTCCCTACCCTGCCTGGGGAGTGGCGGGTGGATGGGGTGGGGGGTAGGTTGGAGGTGGGAGAGAAGGAATGGGGGTAAGGGGAGGGAGAAGGAGAGGGAGAGGGGAAGTACATGTGAAACAAGCCTGTTCCCTAACTTGAATTAACAATAATAAAGAGAGAGAAATAAATAATCAACTTTAATGAACTTAACTGGAACACTGAAATAAAATTTAAATTAGAAAAAAAAATCTATTCCAATACAAGAGATAGAATATTGACTCTGTCATTTTGTTTCCCTTTTTGATGAACCATGTATGTACATATGTCCTTGAAGATAATAATTAGATGCAACTAAATTAATGTTGAAAATGAGATATTTCTATAGTATGTGTTTTAAAACAGACTGCTTATTTTTTAGGTGTTAGGACACAGATTTCATAAC
>NZ_JAHRGL010000084.1 GCF_019097855.1 Geopseudomonas aromaticivorans | reverse complement strand
CCGAAGCTCTGGATGGTCTTGCCTCTCCTTGTAGTCTCCTCACTCTGAAGGAGTTAAGCCTCCATAGGGATCCAGTGTGTGGGGGCGGGACAGGAAGTAAGAGTGGGGTGTTTCCAGGCTCTGTGGGTTCCTCACTGCCTGGGCAGGTCTACCCCAAGCAGGAGCAGGCAAGGGGAGATCGGGATGGATGGGGCTTTGATAGGGAGTTGGGTAGAGCAGTGGATCACTCACCTCCTGGCGGATCGGTCGCCGGGAACAGAAGGAAGAGTGGCCTGTACCCAGATTCAGGGAGCTCCTCCCTGCCTGGGCGTGTCTGTTTCAAGCAGGGACAAGCCTGGAGGGATCTGGGTGAATGGCGCTTAGGACAGGAGTTGGGTAAAAGCAGGGGGTCACTCACCTGGTCTGTGATGAGTTGGCGGAAAGGGAAGGAAGAGTGGCCTGTACCCAGATTCAGGGTTCTCCTCCCTGACTGATCATGTCTACTTCAAGAAGGCATAATCCTGGGGAGATCTGGGTGAATGACACTTTGGACTGGACGGGAGTTGGGTAAGAGAAGGGGGTCACTCACCTCGTTGTGATCAGTAGGTGTATAGGGAAGGAATGGTGGCCTGTACCCAGATTCAGGGAGCTCCTTCCTGCCTGGGATTGTCTACTTTAAGGAGGCACAAGCCTGTGGAGATTTGGGTGAGTGGCACTTTGGACAGGAGTTGGGTAAGTGCAGAGACTCACCTAGTTCCTGGGTCGGTTGTGGAAAGCGAACCTTGTGCTTTAAAACCCCAAGCTCCCTCCCTAAAACTTATTCCAATCTCCACAAGTCTTTGTAAATACCTTATGGTATAAGCGTTAGACTTCAAGTCTCAGGATCTCCTCACAATTTCGATGTTATCTCTAGTCACCACCATGCAGAGTTCTAAACTGAATATATGCAGGTATCATGGAAGGAGTATGTGATCTCATTCACTCTTTTGGCTTTGGTTAGTCAATCATCTATTAAAGATTTTTAATGTCAGTTTCTTATCTGATCATTAAGTTTGTACTTTTGCCTCATTTTGTTGAGATG
>NZ_JAHRGL010000083.1 GCF_019097855.1 Geopseudomonas aromaticivorans | reverse complement strand
TTCGTTGTATCCGGACTTTGGAACTACAACAGAGTTATTGAGTTGTTTGAAATTTTCCATAAACCTGGTTTTGTGTATTTCGTTGTATATGGACTTTGGAACTACAACAGTGTTATTGGGTTGTTATAAACGATTCCAAAAACCTAGTTTTGTGTATTTCGATATATCCGGATCTTAAACTACAAGAGAGTTAGTGGGTCGTTATGAACGATTCCATAAACCTAGTTTTGTGTATTTCGTAGTATACGGACTTTGGAACTAAAACTCTGTTAGTGCTTATTTATATTTGATTCCATAAACCTAGTTTCCTGTATTTCGTTGTATCCGGACTTTGGAACTACAACATAGTTATTGGTTTGTTTGAAGGTTTCCATAAACCTACTTTTGTGTATTTCGTTGTATCCGGACTTTGAACTACAAAAGATTTTGTGCGTCTTTAGGAACGACTCCATAAACATAGTTTCGTGTATTTCGTTGCATCCCAACTTTGGAACTAAAACTCAGTTAGTGCATCATTATGAATGATTCCAAAAACCTAATTTTGTGTATTTCGTTGTATCCGGACTTTGAACTACAAGAGAATTAGTGCGTCGTTATGAACGATTCCATTAACCTAGTTTTGTGTATTCCGTTGTATCCGGACTTTGACTAAAACACAGTTACTTCATTGTTATAAACGATTCCATAAACCTACTTTTATGTATTTAGTTGTATCCCGAGTTTGGAATACAACAGAGTTTTGAGTTGTTAGGTACGATTCCATAAACCGAGTATTGTGTATTTCGTTTCAACTGGACTTTGAACTACAACAGAGTTAGTGCGTAGTTATGAACGACTCCATAAACCCACTTTTGTGTATTTCGTTGTATCCGGACTTTGGAAGTGAAACACAATTAGTTCTTATTTATGTAAAATTCCATAAACCTTGTTCCTTGTATTTCGTTGTATCCGGACTTTGGAACTACAACAGAGTTATTGAGTTGTTTGAAATTTTCCATAAACCTGGTTTTGTGTATTTCGTTGTATATGGACTTTGGAACTACAACAGTGTTATTGGGTTGTTAT
>NZ_JAHRGL010000082.1 GCF_019097855.1 Geopseudomonas aromaticivorans | reverse complement strand
TGGAAAATCTTTTCCCATCCTTTTACTCTGCGGTATCGCCTGTCTTTGAAGTTGAGGTGTGTTTCTTGTAAACAGCCGAAGGATGGATTCTGCCTTCGTTTCCAATTCTGTTAGCCTATATCTTTTTATGGGTAAGTTAAGACCATTGACATTTAGGGATATTAATGTCCATTGTACGTTGGTTCTTGTTTGTTTTGGATTTATTGTTGGTGGTGTCATTGTGTGTGCATTTTGCCCCCCTACTTCTTTTTGTGTTTGGTAAAATTAGATTATCTATTGCCTGTGTTTTTGTGAGTGTAGTTATTTTCATTGAGTTGGAGTTTTCCTTCCAGAACCTTCTGTAGTGCTGGATTTGTGGATATGTATTGTTTAAATCTGTTTTTGTCATGGAATATCTTGTTTTCTCCATCTATAGTGATTGAAAGTTTTGCTGGGTACAGTAGTCTGGGTTGACATCCATGCTCCCTTAGTGCTTGTAGGGTATCTATCCAAGACCTTCTGGCTTTCAGAGTTTCCATTGAGAAGTCGGGTGTGATTCTGATTGGTTTGCCTTTATATGTTACTTGGCCTTTTTCCTTTGCTGCTCTTAATATTTTCTCTTTATTCTGTAGATTTGGTGTTTTGATTATTATGTGTCAGGGGACTTCTTTTTGTGGTCCAGTCTGTTTGGTGTCCTATAAGCTTCTTGTACTTTCATAGGCATATCCTTCTGTAGGTTGGGGAAGTTTTCTTCTATGATTTTGTTGAATATGTTTTCTGTACCTTTGAGCAGTGTTTCTTCACCTTCTTCTACACCTATTATTCTTAGGTTTGGTCTTTTCACGGTGTCCCATATTTCCTGGATATTTTGTGTTAGGGATTTGTTGGACTTGAGGTTTTCTTTGGTTGATGAATGTATATCCTCTAGCGAGTCTTCAATAGCTGAGATTCTCTCTTCCATCTCTTGAATTCTATTGGTTATACTCACATCTTTAGTTTTGATCATTTATCCAGCCTTTCCATTTCCAGAATCACCTCATTCTCTGTTTTCTTTATTGTGTCAATTTCAGCTTTGATGCTTTGAACTGTTTCAAGAGCTTCCTTCACATGTT
>NZ_JAHRGL010000081.1 GCF_019097855.1 Geopseudomonas aromaticivorans | reverse complement strand
GTGGGTCGAGTCTTTTGCTTCTCCAGAAGCTATTTAAGTACTTTTCCCTGGAATGCTGTCCATACCCAGGGATCTGAGCAAGATGAAACTACCTAGCTAATGGATTTCCTAGCTCATTGAGGCCTCAAGGAAGTTTGTCTATTATAGGTAGGTTTCAGGGCTCTTTTGAAATGGGGAAGACTGCACTAAAAGAGCAATAGGCTTGGTAAAAATAGGAAGATTTATGTTTTGTTTGCACTTTCAAACTCACCCTCGTCTCAGCTGAGGGGCAGAATTTGCTTGAATAGTTCAGGATGTGTTTGTAGGTTTACCTTGTAGATGTGACCACTGAGAATCAGATGAGGGCAAAATGTGGGGCAACTAGGACAGTGCTGCTGAGACCTGAGGGAACTGTCCCACTTAAGATGCTTTTGTGCAGTGCTCTCCAAGACAGAAGTGACCTCAGCAGAATGTTGTCTACCAAGCCTTCAACAGAGGATAGGGAGCTATGAATGATGGAGCTAGATACCTTGGGGCTTCTCTGATCTATTTCTGTTTTTATTCCCACCTACTCTAGTCTGTCAACATCTCACAATGAAAGCAAATATCCAAGGTATCCCAGTATCTCCCATTCCGGATGGCTTCCAAATTCCACTTGGTGTAAAAGTGACTGGAGGACCCATTACATTTGAAAGTGAGAGATACTCTAGCTCTCCAATGAATCCAGTCAATGAAGCTTCTGCAAGTACTTTGGCTGCTCCACATCCACAAGGTCTCCTGATTTCTCAAAGTCCTTCAACATCACAAGAGTGTGCCACAAATCCAAAGAGGCAGAAGAAAGGCAGAGTGTTCACCAAGGATCAAAACCAGGTACTGCAAGAACATTTTGAGAAGTGCAAGTACCTGACGAAAGAGGAATGCACGGCTCTGGCTCAAAGACTTGGCATTGATGAGCACCACATCAAGGTATCCCTTTGTTCTTATCATATAGACACTCCCTAAGCAGCTATGTGCATATTTCCCTGAGTCAAGCACTCATTGCTCTCCTAAGAATTGTGTCTGTTGGGCTGGAGAGGTGGCTCAGTGGTTAAAAGCACTTACTGCTCTTCCAGAG
>NZ_JAHRGL010000080.1:14197-215378 GCF_019097855.1 Geopseudomonas aromaticivorans | reverse complement strand
GAGAGGATGTGGGCGCCGACTTCGGAGCCTTTCTCCACCACGCAGACGCTGAGCTCCTGGCCGGCTTCGGCGGCCTTCTGCTTCAGGCGGCAGGCGGCGGACAGTCCGGCGGGGCCGGCGCCGACGACGACGACGTCGAATTCCATGTATTCGCGTTGCATTTCGTGACCTCAAATTTCGTCGCAGAAAACCGGCAGGCAGGACATGGGCAACCGATGGGTTGCCCATGTCCTCGAGCGCACGCTGAGTGCCGGCGGCAACAATAGCTGCTGGTGCCGCCTGGCGAATCAGCCAAGCAGACTAGTCAGCTCCGGCACGGACTCGAACAGGTCGGCGACCAGGCCGTAGTCGGCCACCTGGAAGATCGGCGCCTCCTCGTCCTTGTTGATCGCCACGATCACCTTGGAATCCTTCATGCCCGCCAGGTGCTGGATCGCCCCGGAGATGCCTACCGCGATGTATAGCTGCGGCGCGACTATCTTGCCGGTCTGGCCGACCTGCATGTCGTTGGGCACGAAGCCGGCATCCACCGCCGCGCGCGAGGCGCCGACGGCGGCGCCGAGCTTGTCGGCCACGCTGTACAGCAGCTGGAAGTTGTCGCCGTTCTGCATGCCACGGCCGCCGGAGACGATGATCTTCGCCGCGGTCAGCTCCGGACGCTCGGACTTGGCGATTTCCTCGCCGACGAAGCGGGAGATGCCGGCATCTGTGACGCTGGCGATGGCCTCGATGCTGGCCGAGCCACCAGTGGCCGCGACGGCGTCGAAGCCGGTGCCACGTACGCTGATCACTTTCACGGCTGCCGAGGACTGCACGGTGGCGATGGCATTGCCGGCGTAGATCGGCCGCTGGAAGGTGTCGGCGCTGATGACCTTGGTGATCTCGGAGATCTGCTCGACATCCAGCAGCGCGGCGACGCGCGGCAGGTAGTTCTTGCCGTTGGTGGTGGCCGGGGCCAGCACGTGGCTGTAGGCGCCACGGGCCAGTTCGACGATCAGCGGGGCGACGTTTTCCGGCAGCTGGTGGGCAAAGGCCGGGGCGTCGGCGACTAGCACCTTGGCCACGCCCGCGACCTGGGCGGCAGCCGCGGCCACCGCGCCGCAGCCGCTGCCGGCGACCAGCACATGGACATCGCCACCGATCTGCGCAGCGGCGGCCACGGTGTTGAGGGTGGCGGCAGCCAGGGCACTGTTGTTGTGTTCAGCGATTACCAGGATTGCCATCTCAGATCACCTTCGCTTCGTTCTTCAGTTTCTCGACCAGCTCGGCCACCGACTTGACCTTGATGCCGGCGCTGCGCGCGGCCGGGGCTTCGACCTTGAGGGTCTTCACGGTCGAGGCGGTGGATACGCCCAGCGCATCCGGGGTGACCACGTCGAGCGGCTTCTTCTTGGCCTTCATGATGTTGGGCAAGGAGGCGTAGCGCGGCTCGTTGAGGCGCAGGTCGGTGGTGACGATGGCAGGAAGCTTCAGGGCCACGGTCTGCAGGCCGCCGTCGATCTCGCGGGTGACGTTGAGCTGGTCGCCGGTCACTTCCACCTTGGAGGCAAAGGTGCCCTGGGCGAAGCCGCTCAGTGCGGCGAGCATCTGCCCGGTCTGGTTGTTGTCGCTGTCAATGGCCTGCTTGCCGAGGATGACCAGCTGCGGCTGCTCCTTGTCGACCACGGCTTTCAATAGCTTGGCCACGGCCAGCGAGCCCAGTTCCTCGGCAGTCTCTACCAGCACGGCGCGGTCGGCGCCGAGGGCCAGGGCGGTGCGCAGCTGCTCCTGCGCAGTCGCCGGGCCAACCGAGACGACGACGATCTCAGTGGCGATGCCCTTCTCCTTGAGGCGTACCGCTTCTTCCACGGCGATCTCGCAGAAGGGGTTCATGGCCATCTTGACGTTGGCCAGGTCGACGCCGGAGTTGTCCGCCTTGACCCGAACCTTGACGTTGTAGTCGACCACGCGTTTTACGGCGACCAGTACTTTCATGGACGTGTCTCCTCTCAGATGCGCTCGAAGATCGCGGCGATGCCCTGGCCGCCGCCGATGCACATGGTCACCAGGGCATAGCGGCCGCCGATGCGCTGCAGCTCGTGGAGCGCCTTGAGGGTGATGATCGCGCCGGTGGCGCCGATCGGGTGGCCGAGAGAGATGCCGGAACCGTTCGGGTTGACCTTGGCCGGGTCGAGGCCCAGCTCCTGAATGACCGCGCAGGCTTGGGCGGCGAACGCCTCGTTGGCCTCGACCACGTCCAGATCGGCCACGTTCAGGCCGGCGCGCTCGAGGGCCAGCTTGGTCGCCGGCACCGGGCCGATGCCCATGTGCAGCGGGTCGACGCCGGCCATGGCGTAGGACACCAGGCGCGCCATCGGCTGGAGGCCGCGACGCTCGGCGGTAGCGCGCTCCATCAGCACCACGGCGGCGGCGCCGTCGTTGAGGCTGGAGGCGTTGCCGGCGGTCACGGTGCCGTCGTTGCGCTCGAAGGCCGGCTTGAGCTTGGCCAGTTCCTCGAGGGTCAGGTTGTCGCGCACGTGCTCGTCGGTGTCGAACACCACTTCGCCGCGGCGGGTCTTCAGGGTGATCGGCAGGATCTGCGCCTTGAAGCGGCCTTCCTCGATGGCCACAGCGGCGCGGCGATGGGATTCCAGCGCCAGCGCGTCCTGGGCCTCACGGGAGATGTGGTAGGTGCGGCGCACGTTCTCGGCGGTGACGCCCATGTGCACCTTGCTCATCGGGTCGGTGAGGGCGCCGACCATCATGTCGACCATGCCGGTGTCGCCCATCCGCGCGCCGAAGCGCATCGCCGAGGAGGAGTAGGGCGCACGGCTCATGCAGTCGGCACCGCCGGCGACGGCGATCTCGGCGTCGCCGAGCAGGATGCCCTGGGCGGCGCTGACGATGGCCTGCAGGCCCGAACCGCACAGGCGGTTCACGGTCAGGGCGGTGGACTGCTCGCTGACGCCACTCTTCAGGGCGACGACGCGCGAGATGTACATGTCGACCGCTTCGGTATGGATGACGTTGCCGAACACCACCTGATCGACTTCGTCACCGTTCACCTCGGCACGCTGCAGGGCTTCGCGGGCAACCATGGCGCCTAGGTCAGTAGGGGAGAAATCCTTCAGGCTGCCGCCGAAATCGCCGATGGCAGTACGGGCGCCGCTGACGATGACCACTTCACGCTTGTTCATGGGTATTTCCTTGTTTTTATCTGGAAAGTTGCGGGTTAGTCTTTGCTGATGCGGGTCTTGCCGGCGGCGACCAGGCGCTCGAGCAGCGGTGCCGGCTGCAGCCACAGCTCGCCGTAGGCGCCGAGTTGCTCGCGATACTGGCGGATGCCGTTGAGTACCCGTTCGAGGCCCAGGTGCTCGGCGTAGTGCAGCGGGCCGCCCAGCCAGGTGGGGAAGCCGTAGCCGCAGGTCCATACCAGGTCGATGTCGCCGGCGCGCAGGGCGATGCCTTCGTCGAGGATCTGGATACCTTCGTTGATCAACATGAACAGGCAGCGGTCGTGGATTTCCTGGTCGCTGATGACGCGGCGCTGGATGCCCAGCTCGGCGGCCAGGCGTTCGGCCATAGCCAGTACTTCCGGATCGTCGTGGCGCTCGCGGCCTTCGTAGATGTACATGCCGCGGCCGCTCTTCTGGCCGTAGCGGCCGAGGGCGTACAGCTCGTCGGCCAGACGGCAGTAGCTGGGGTCCTGGGCGAGCATGGCGCGCAGCGGCGTGCGGATCAGGTAGCCGACATCGATGCCGACCAGGTCGTACATGCTCAGCACGCCCATGTTCAGACCCAGATCGGTGAGCACGCGGTCGATCTGCGCCGGGGTGGCGCCTTCCAACAGCAGGCGATGGGCTTCGCGGGCGTAGGGCTCGAGCATGCGGTTGCCGATGAAGCCGTAGCACACCCCGGAAACCACCGGCAGCTTGCCGATCTGCTTGCCGAGCTTCAGCGCGGTGGCCAGCACGTCCGGCGCGGTTGCCTTGCCGCGCACCACTTCCAGCAGGCGCATGACGTTGGCCGGGCTGAAGAAGTGCAGGCCGATCACGTCCTGCGGGCGGCGGGTGCAGGCGGCGATCTGGTCGACATCCAGGGTCGAGGTGTTGCTGGCGAGGATCGCACCGGGCTTGCACACCTCGTCGAGCGTAGCGAACACCTGGCGCTTGACCTCCATGCTCTCGAACACCGCCTCGATCACCAGGTCGGCATCGGCCAGGTCGGCGTACTCGAGGGTGCCGAATAGCAGCGCCATACGCTGCTCGAGCTGCTCCTGGCTCAGCTTGCCGCGCTTGGCGCTGATCTCGTAGTTCTTGCGGATATGGGCCAGGCCGCGGTCCAGCGCCTCGCGCTTCTGCTCGAGCAGCACCACCGGGATGCCGATGTTGGCAAAGTTCATGGCGATGCCGCCGCCCATGGTGCCGGCGCCGATCACCGCGACCTTGCGGATCGGCCGCAGCGGCAGCGAGGCATCGATGCCGGGCACCTTGCCGGCCTCGCGCTCGGCGAAGAACAGGTGGCGCAGGGCCTTGGACTGTGGCGAGTCCATGGCCTCGGCGAACAGCTCGGACTCGCGTTGCAGGCCCACCTCCAGGGGCTGCTCGCAGGCGATGCGTACCGCCTCGAGGGCCAGGTGCGGGGCGGCCTGGCCTTTCCACTGGCCGCTCTTGCGAGCGGTGTAGTCGGTGAAGAAGTTTTCCGGCAGGGCAGCGCCCGGCGCGGCGTACGGGCAGGCCGGCTGCGCCGGGGCGCCCGCCTGCAGCAGTTCGCGGGCAAAGGCGCAGGCCTCGCCCAGCAGCTCGGCGGCCGAGGAAGCGATACGATCGACCAGACCCAGTTCGAGGGCGCGCGCGGCGTTCAGCGGCTGGCCGGAAAGGATCGCTTCCAGTGCCGCTTCGGCGCCGATCAGGCGCGGCAGGCGCTGGGTACCGCCGGCACCGGGAATCAGGCCAAGGGTGATTTCCGGTAGGCCCAGGCGGGCCTTGGGCTCTGCAATGCGGTAGCCGCAGGCCATGGCCAGCTCCAGGCCGCCGCCGAGGGCGAGGCCGCCGACCGCGGCGACCATCGGCTTGGCGCTGGCGGCCAGCTCGATGAGCAGATCGGGTAGTCCCGGGGTGGCGGTGAAGTCGGCACCGCCGAACTCGGCGATATCGGCGCCGGCGCAGAAGGGCAGGTTGTGGCCGTAGACGACTATGGCCTTGATCGCCGGATCGGCGCTGGCCTGGCGGAAGGCCGCCTGCAGTTCCAGGCGCAGGGCATGGCCGAGGGCGTTGACGGGGGCGCGGGACAGGCCGATCAGGGCCAGTTCGTTATCCAGGGAGTAGTCGATCAGTGTGTACATGGCGAGCCTCTACAGCAGGGGTGGCCAGTCAGGAGGAGAAATCGCGCCTGGCTGACGCTCGAAGAAAGAAGCCGCCGCAAGGGCGGCCAAGCACAAATTCCGGTGAGGTGACCTAGACCGCCGGAAACTGCTTCAGTGACTCAGAAGACGGCGTAGACACGGGGTACAGGCCCCAGGCATGGGTGACGCAGAAGATGGTGCCCGCCTCTACGAGGGTGTCCAGAGGCTCAAGGGCCGCGGCCTCGCAGGCCTGGGGCTCGGTAAGTCCGCTCAGGTCGAACGGTTCGCGGCTGACGAAGCGGAGGTCGCGCAGTGGCGCTTGGTAGGCAGGCATGGGGTGTCCCTTTGTTATTGTCTTGGGAGTCGATGCCTGATTTTTAGCAAGCATCCCCCGCGGTTTGCTTCGAACCGCGGGTGGATTTGCGGGTGGAGTCGGGTGGACAGCGAGGTGGAGCTGAGACGAGCTGCAGCGGCTCAGTCGAGCAGCTGCAGCTCGCGGGCGGCGCGCAGCGCGGCGTCGCGATCGGTGACGTCGAGCTTGCGGAACAGGTTGTTGATGTGGGTCTTCACCGTACTGAGGCTGACGAACAGCCCGTCGGCAAGCTGCTGGTTGTTCTGCCCGCGCGCCATGCGCCGCAGCACGTCCAGCTCGCGACGGGTGAGGGGCTCGAGTAGCGGGTGCGCGCTGCCCTCGCTGCCAAGGCCGGCCAGTGTCGTGGCCAGCAGCTCGCGCGGCGGCAACGGGCGATCCAGTCCTGCCTGGCGGCGTGCCTGCGGCAGCAGCAGCTGGCGGAACAGCTCGGTCAGTTCGCGGCCCTCGTGGTGCAGCAACTGGCCGAAGCCATAGCCGACGGCCAGCTGCAGGGCCTCGTCAAGGCAGGCGAGCGCTGCCGGCTGCTCGCCGCGGTCGCGGCGCAGGGCGGCGTCGAGCAGCCACAGGTCGAGTAGCAGGCGCCGGTTGTTTTCCTCCTCGGCCTGCTCGCGCAGGTTGTCGAGGATCTGCCCGGCCACCGCCGGCTGCCCGAGATGGCGCTGCACCCAGGCATAGGCCAGCCATTCCCCCGATAGCAGGTCCTCGCCGTAGTGGCGCTGGCACCAGTGCCATTCCTCCAGCCATTGCAGGATGAAGTCCTCGTCGCGCTCGCGCACGGCCTGGCGGACGCGCCAGGCGCCAGCCAGGCGATAGAGACCGAACTGGCGGAACTGGCGGGCCATGCGGCGGACTTCGTCCCAGCGGGTTCGGGCCTTGCGGCTGTCGCCCATGGCGTCGAACAGGCAGGCTTGGTAATGCAGCACCCATCCCAGTGCAGCCGAGTGGGGAAAGCCGAGCGCCAGCGTTTCGGCCTTGGCCAGGCATTGGCGGGCCTTTTCCAGATGATTCTGCTGGACGAATACCAGTCCCAGGCCCAGGTGGTAGAACAGTTCGTAGAAGTTGCGCGAGGCCGCCGCCGGGGACTTGCGCTCCAGCGCCAGGAAGCGCTGCAGAGCTGCCGGACTGTCGCCTTGCGCCAGCTCGATCTGGCCCAGCAGCAGATGGGGGATGTTGGCGAAGCCGCTGAAACCGAAGCTCTCGAGTTCCTGGACGGCCGTTTCCACGTCCGTGCGGGCGGCGCCCAGCTGGCCGAGGTGAAACAGGCAGCGGGCGCGGTTGAACTGCAGCACCGACCCGGCGGCGTTGCGCTGCGGATAGCGCAGCAGGACCCGGCTCGCCAGTACCTGGCCATGGCGCAGGTTGCCGCCGAGGAAGGCGAGCAGGGTGCGCAGATAGGCGATGGTCTGCTGGACCCGCTCCGGATGACGAGGCACACCCTCACGCTGCAGCTGCTGCAGGCGCTGGATGCAGGCCTGCGCGCGGCTGACGTCGTTGGTCACCATGATGATGGAGGCTTCGGTGATGGCCAGGGTGAAGTGATCGCTGCCGCTCTGCCCGGAAACCTCGCTGAGCAGGTCGACCAGCGCGTTGATCTGCCCATCGCGCAGCAGGTCGAAGGTGTGGCGTTCGGCGATGGCGAGCACCGCGTTGAAGTCTCTGGCCCGGCCGTATTGATGGATGGCCTCCGAGTAGCGGTGCTGCTCCAGCAGCCAGGCGGCAGCCTGCTGGTGCAACTGCTGCAGCAACTGCGAATCGCGTTGTTGCAGGCGCTGATAGAGCACGTCGCGGAGGACCGCATGGTAGCGGTATTCCACGCGCTCGCCGGGGCGCTGCTCGATGAACAGGTCGCGGCGCTGCAACTGGCGAATCAGCCGCTCGGCATCGGGCTGGCCGCTCAAGATGCCTGCCAGCGTCGGGTCGAAGGTCTGCACTACCGAGGTGCGCTCGAGGAAGGCCAGCAGCTCCACCGGCAGCTGCGCGAGCAGCTCCTCTTCAAAGAAGCGCGTCACATAGGCGTAGGCCTGCCGGGTCACGTGGCGCAGGTCCCGGCGCGACTGGCTGGCCGGAGGCTGCTCGCGGTAGGCGGTGAGCCAGAACAGCAAGCCGCTGATCCAGCCTTCGCTGTTGGCGCGCAGCTCGTAGTAGAGGGCATCGGCGCCCAGCTTGGCGCCGCGGCTGTTGGCCAGCTGGCGGGTTTCTTCGCTGTCCAGGGCCAGCTCGCGGGCATCGAGGATGGTCAGCCGCTCCTCGCGACGCAGGTGGCTGAGGGCCAGTTCCGGTTGGCCTTCGCAGGCGGCCAGCAGGTGCAGGCCGGGCGGACCGAAGCGCAGCAACTGCTCGATGTACTGGCGGGCACGGCCGGCGCGCAGCAGGTGGAGGTCGTCGAGGATCAGGGTGAAGTGATCGGCTGCGTGCTCCAGTCGCTGGAGAATGGCGCTCCACAGGCGGGCCTCGTCGGCCGCCATCAGGTTGCGCTCAGGGGTGGCCTGGCCGAGGGCGGCATGCAGGTGCAGCAGCAGGTGCAACGGCTGGTTGTCGGCAGTGTCCAGGCGATACCACGCCCAGGGCGTCTGCAGACTCGCCGCGTATTGGGCGAGGAGGGTGCTCTTGCCGTAGCCGAGCGGAGCGCTGAGCAGGGTCAGGCGGCAGCCACGGCTGGCGGACTCTTCCAGGCGCTGCAGCAGGCGCGGACGCGCCAGGATCTTGTCCGTCAGCGGCGCAGGGCGAAGCTGACTCGGGTTGACCAGGGGGAAAGCCATTGTTGTTCTGCTGTTTTCTTCGCGATGCGATAGCGACGAAGTTACCAGAAGTCGCCTGGCCGATCTGCCTCGGTGGCTGATACGCAGGCGCGCAAGTCCGCAGCGCGGGCTGGCATCCGCGGTCGCCACGGAGGTGCTCGAGCCGCCGAGCGCTTTTTGCCAAGAGGAGTTCATCAGGAAGATGGTCACGAACTAGGCTGTAGGGCACAGCCTGGGAATACAGGCCGGCTGTTTGCTCCCACAGCGATGAGCGAGGTGAGATATGACGCGGCGCGGTGCAAAAGCAGTGACGCTGGTCCTGGCTGCCGCCCAGGCGCTGGCCGCCTACGGCGGCGATCGTGGGGAGGCGAAATACCCCACGCTGGATGGCGCCAAGCCCCTGGTGATCGGCCACCGTGGCGCCGCCGGCTACCTGCCGGACCACACGCTGGAGGGCTACCGCAAAGCCATCGAGCTGGGCGCCGACTTCATCGAACCCGACCTGGTGGCCACCCGCGATGGCGTGCTGGTGGCGCGCCATGAGCCGAACATCATCGCCACCACCGACGTGAAGGATCGCCCCGAATTTGCCAGCCGCAAGACGCAAAGACTGGTCGATGGTGCGCGGGAGGAAGGCTGGTTTGTCTCCGACTTCACCCTCGCCGAACTCAAGACGCTGCGCGCCATCCAGCCGTTCCCCGACCGCGATCAGTCCTATAACGGCAAGTTCCAGATTCCCACCTTCGAGGAGGTGCTCGATCTGGCCCGCAGCGAGAGCGCGCGCGTGGGGCGCAGCATCGGCGTGTATGCCGAGACCAAGCACCCGACCTATCACGCCAGCCTGGGGCTCAAGCTCGAGGATCGCCTGCTCGACACCCTGGCCCGCTACGGTTACACCAGCAAGACCGCGCCGGTGATCCTGCAATCGTTCGAGGTGGCGAACCTCAAGTACCTGCGCGGCAAGACGCAGCTGCGCCTGGTGCAACTGGTGGACGCCAGCGACATCAATGCCGATGGCAGCATCCAGCTGGCCGCGCCCTTCGACAAACCCTACGACTTTGCCGTGGCCGGCGATGCGCGCACCTTCGCCAGCCTGCTGACGCCCGCCGGACTGCAGGAGATCAGGACCTACGCCGACGGCATCGGCCCCTGGAAGCCCTACCTGATTCCTTCGCGGTTGCTGGACGACAACCACGACGGCCAGCCGGACGACCTCAACGGCGACGGCCAGCTCGACGAGCGTGACCGGGTGATGATGCAGCCCACCGATGTGCTCAGGAACGCCCACGCCGCCGGCCTGTTCGTGCCCCCCTACACCTTCCGCAGCGAAGCCAAGCGCCTGGCGTCAGACTTCAAGGGCGACCCCGCGGCCGAATACCGGCTGTTCTACACGCTGGGGGTGGACGGTGTGTTCAGCGAGTTTGCCGACCACGCGAAGGCGGCGCGCGACGACTGAATGGGGTGGCAGCGTGGTTGCGCTGCGGCACTGGCTGAACAGCCCATGCAGTGCCAGTATGACGTGGCGTCATCAGCGTTCGCCGGGAGCACGGCATGGCCAGCACCGAACTCTTGTCAGCCCTGACGGCCAGCCGGCTGCGGGCCTTGCACCAGGACGGTTTCGTCCTGCTCCCCGGGGTGCTCGATGGCGCCCAAATCACCACGCTGCGCCGTGCGATCGACAGCCTGAAGCCCATGCACTGGGACTACAGCGGCCTGTGCGACCACTACAAGTGCGTGTTCAATCGCGACCCGCTGTGGCTGCCGTTTCTCGACCTGGACGGGATCATCGAACTGGCCGAGGCCGCCCTGGGGGCCGATTGTCACATCATCGGCCAGACGGCCTGGCGCAGCCATCCCGGCTTCGTCGGCGCCGAGCTGCATCTGGACTACCTGGTGATGGAGCTGCCGCCCAGCCTGTTGGCCGACCCTGCCTTCGCGTTGCCGATGCAGATCTGCACCGCACACCTCTACCTCGACGATATCGATGCCGACCTCAGCCCCACCCGGGTGATCCCCGGCAGCCACCGTGCCGGGCGCCCTCCGATGGCCGGCGAGAGCCAGTGGCAGGGCCGCAGCGCGCAGCCGGTGCTGTGCCGGGCTGGCGATGTGCTGATGTTTCGCAGCGAACTGTGGCACGCCGGTAGCGACAACCGCAGCAGGGACCGCAGCCGTTACCTGCTGCAGGTGCACTATGGCCGGCGCATGGTGGCCCAGAAGTTCTCGCCATACCTGCACTGGCAGTTCAATCCCGCCGTGCTGGCGGCGGCCACGCCACGGCAACGGCGCCTGCTGGGCGAGCATCAGGAAGCTGAATACGACTGAGCGGCTGGCCCTGGGGCATCGCTGCGCGTGCGGACAGCCGTATGGGCGCTATGCGCCGGCCTTCTTCACCGCCTCAAGCCAGGCGGGGTCCAATCGATACTGGTCGGTATCCATGTGCAACGCTTCCATGTGTTCGCGGTGCTGGTTGATCTCCCGCACCATCTGGCTGAGGGCACTGGAGTTGCCGTCCAGCTGGTGCATCTGGGTCAGCCCCAAATGGTAGAAGCGCAGCAGTTTCATGGCGGCCGGATCGCGGGCCTCCACGCCGGCGGTGACGTGGTGCATGACGTTGGTAACGCTCATCAGGCTGCGCTTGAGCTGCCAGCCGTAGACGGCCGGCGCCATCCAGGGCTGCGACCAGAATTGCAGCCGTACCAACGCGCCGGTCAGTAGCAGTCCGGCAATCACGCCGCCCATGTTCAGGCGAAAATTGTCGCCACCGGCTTCGCCGAACAGCAGCACGGCCACGCTGGCAAGCAGCATGGCGAGCAGGGCGAAAACCACCACGATGATCAGCGTGCTGCGCCGCGTCTGCTGTCGGTAGGTCTCTGGGTTCAACTGTTTGATCTCGAACATCGCGCCGCGGTACTCCGTCAGTGAGCGGATAACAATCGGCGCATTATCACCCGTAAACCCGGGCAGGTGATGGGAAATGGGGAGCCTTCAAGAGCGTCGCCTTCCGCGAGGGCAATGAAACTCGCGTGAAGATCGACTACATCCTGGTGCTCTGGTAAGTAGCGGCAGTGCTGCGGGCGGCTTGCCGCTCGGGCCTTCCAGCAGGCGTGCCGAGCATCCCGCCGGGGCATCCGCATGTACCTGCAGCCCTGCTGTCTCCCTTCTTCTGCGATCAATGGAATTCTGTTCATGACCACATCCCCCTCCACCGGCACCGGCCAGGCAACCATTCGGACCCGGGAGATCACCTATCGCAGCGCCGACGGCGCGACGCTGGTGGGCTACTACGCCTGCGACGAGGCGCTCGCGGGACCGCGTCCCGGCGTGCTGGTGGTGCACGAGTGGTGGGGGCTGAACGACTATGCCAAGCGCCGCGCCCGCGAACTGGCAGCGCTGGGCTACAGCACCCTGGCCATCGACATGTATGGCGAGGGCCGCAACACGGCCAGCATGGAGCAAGCCCGCGCCCTGATGCTGGAGGCGCTGGCCAGTCCGGCAGGGATGCGCGAACGCTTCCTCGCCGGCTTCGAGCAGTTGCGCCAGCAGCCGCAGACCGACAGTGCGCAGCTGGCCGCCATCGGCTACTGCTTCGGTGGCCGGGTGGTCCTGGACATGGCCCGCCAGGGCGTTCCGCTGGCCGGCGTGGTCAGCTTCCACGGCCTGCTCGACACCGTCACCCCGGCGACCCCGGGCTCGGTGCAGGCCAAGGTCCTGGTGGCTCACGGCGATGCCGACAGCCTGATCAGTGCCGATCAGATCGCCCGCTTCAAGGACGAGATGCGTGCCGCCGGCGCCGACTGCCGCTTCCAGCATCACTCCGACGCCCCGCATGCCTTCAGCAACCCGGCTTCGCCGGGCTATCAGCAGGCGGCCGACGAGAATTCCTGGGCCGACATGCAGGCCTTCTTCGCCGAGCTGTTCGGCCGGGCGTGACGCACCGACCGTTCGCTTACTCGCCCTGGCGGCTGCGCAGGCTCGGTGCCAGGCCCGGGGGCAGGAAGTCCTGGTCCGGGTTGTAGTCGGGCTTGAGGAAGCTCTCCAGGTCCTGCAGGTCGGCCGGGCTGAGAATGCCGGCGGAGCGCTTCAGGCGCAGGTGGTTGAGGATGTAGTCGTAGCGCGTGTTGTTGTACAGGCGCACGGCCAGGTACAGCTGGCGCTGCGCGTCGAGTACGTCGACGATGTTGCGGGTACCCACCTCGTAGCCGAGCTCGGTCGCCTCCAGGGCACTCTGGCTGGAGACGATGGCCTGCTTGCGGGCCGACACCTGCGCCACGTCGGTGTTCACTGCGCGGTGGAAGTCGCGGGTGTTCTGTACCACCTGGCGGCGCAGGCTTTCGCGCAGTTGCTCGGTCTGGTTCAGGCGCTGGTACGACTCGCGTACCTGCGAGCTGGTCAGCCCGCCGGTGGACAGCGGGATGTTCAGCTGCACGCCGATGCTCTGTTGCTCGACGTCACCGCCCAGGTGCGCGCCGCCCAGGGTGGTGAAGGGCGAGTTGGTGAAGCCCAGCCGATCGTTGTCGCCTTTCTGGTACTGCGCCACCAGGTCCACGGTCGGCGCATGGCCAGCCTTGCGCTGGCGCAGGGTTTCCTCGGCACCGGTCACCGCGTACTGGCTGGCTTGCAGGTCGAGGTTGCGCTGCATCGCGGTATCGACCCAGGCCTTGGCGTCGTTCGGCGCCGGCGGGTTGATGGGAAGGGTATGCCGCATGCCTTCGACGAAGCTGTAGTCGCGATTGGTCAGGGTGGCGAGCGCCTGGAAGGCATCTTCTACCAGGCGTTCGGCGAGGATGCGGTTGGCGCGGGCAGTGTCGTAGCTGGACTGGGCCTCGAGCACTTCGGTGCGGTCGGACAGGCCGACCTCGAAGCGATAGTTGGCCTGGTCGTAGTGGCGCTTGAGCGCCGCTTCCTCGGCCCGGCTGGCGGCCAGGCCATCCTGGGCGCGCAGGACGGCGAAGTAGGCTTCGGCGCTCTGCAGGATCAGGTTCTGCTCGACGGAGGTGAGCTGCAGGGCGGCCTGTTCGCTGACCGCCTTGGCGGCCTGCAACTGGAACCAGCGGTCGGCGCGGAACAGCGCCTGGCTGAGGCTGGCCTGGTAGAGCGTGCCACTGCGTTCGAGGCTGACCGATGGCTGGTCCAGTTCGGTCTTCGAATCGCTGAGGCTGGCGCCACCATTGAGCTGCGGCAGCAGGCCAGAGCGTGCCTGCGGGACGACTTCCTTGCGTGCCAGATAGTCGGCGCGGGCCGCGGCGAGATCGGCATTGTTCTCCAGCGCCTGCTGGTAGACGCCGATCAGGTCGGCGCGGGTCGACGGAGCCTGCTGCTCGGCCAGCAGCAGGCCGGGGACGCCTGCGAGCGCAATCGCCAGGGCAAGTCTGCGCAGAATGCCGGGTGTCCTGTTCAAAGCGTGACTCCTTGTGCGGTGGTGGGGGCGCGCGTCATGCCAAGTATCCGTTACTGCAGCGATTTGCGCAGGCGCGACAGGGCGCCGACGAAGAATGCCGTGCCGATCACCGCCAGCGCCAGCAGCTGCGGCCAGACGATGTTGGCGCCGGCGCCACGAAACAGGATGGCCTGGGCCAGTTCGACGAAGTGGGTGGTCGGCGCCACCAGCATCACGTTCTGCACCAGCTCGGGCATGCTCTCGCGCGGGGTGGTGCCGCCGGAGAGGATCTGCAGCGGCATCAGCACCAGGATGGTCAGCAGGCCCAGTTGCGGCATGGAGCGGGCCACGGTGCCGAAGAAGATGCCCATCGAGGTGACGACGAACAGGTGCAGGGCGGCGGCCGCGGTGAACAGCGTCAGCGAGCCCTGCAGCGGGATGTCCAGCCAGCCTTCGACCACGAAGCGTAGCGAGAAGGCCGTCGCGGCCAGCACCACCAGGCCCATCGACCAGACCTTGCCGAGCATGATCTCGAACGGGGTGACCGGCATCACCAGCAGGTGCTCGATGGTGCCGTGCTCGCGCTCGCGGATCAGCGCCGCGCCGGTGAGGATGATCGCCAGGATGGTGATCTGGTTGATCACCTCGTTGACCGCGCCGAACCAGGCGCGGGTCAGGTTGGGGTTGAACGCGGTGCGCACCACTGCCTCGATGGGCAGGGCCTCGCTGCTGCGATAGCGCCTGGCGAACTCGCTGGTTTCGGTGGCGATGATCTGCTGGATATGCCCGGCGCCGGTGAACGCCTGGCTGACCTGGGTGGCGTCGACGTTGAGCTGGATGGTCGGCGTCCGGCCGGCCAGCAGGTCCTCCTGGAAGCCCGGCGGAATGTTCAGGGTAAAGGTGTACAGGCCGGCATCCATGCCGCTGTCCATCTGCGCCAGGTCGATGGCCTGCGGCTGGATGAAGTAGGGGAGCTGGAAGGCGTTGACGATGCGCCGCGAGACCTGCGACTGGTCCTCGTCGACCACCGCGATGCTGGCGCGGTGCGGGGCTTCCGGGATGGCGGTGGCGCTGGAGTAGACCGCCATGGTGAACGACCAGATGATCAGGATCATCAGCGCCGGATCGCGGTACAGGCTGCGCAGCTCCTTGAGGCCGAGCTGGAAGATGTTGGCGAGCTTGCGGCGGCTGGCACTCATCTCATTTCTCCTGCTTGCGCAGGCCGGCGACGCTGAGCAGGGTCAGCACCGGGATGGTCAGCAGCATGGGAATGAAATACGAGTAGAGATCGGCCAGGTTGAGCGCCTTGGAGAATACCCCGCGGCTGATGATCAGGAAATGGCTGGTGGGATACAGTTGGCCGATGAAGGCGCTGGCGCCCTCCAGCGCCGACACCGGGTGGGTCAGCCCGGAGAACTGGATGGCCGGCAGCAGGGTGGCGATGGTGGTGCCGAAGATGGCGGCGATCTGGCTGTTGAGGATCGACGACATCAGCAGGCCCAGCCCCGTCGCACAGGCGATGTAGAGCAGCGCGCCGAAGGTCAGGGTCAGCAGGCTGCCCTTGACCGGGATGGCGAACACGTACACCGCCAGCAGCAGCATCATGGCGAAGTTGACCATGCCGAGGGCGATGTAGGGCAGCTGCTTGCCGATCAGGAACTCCAGGCGGGTGGTCGGGGTGACGTAGAAGTTGGTGATCGAGCCCAGTTCCTTCTCGCGTACTACGCCGAGGGCGGTGAGCATCGCCGGGATCATCATCAACAGCAGCGGGATCATCGCCGGCATCATTGCCGGCAGGCTCTGCACGTCGGGGTTGTAGCGGTAGCGCACGGCGACCTCGGCGGGCGTGAGCTGGACGTCCATCCCGGACTCGCGGGCCAGCTGCTGCAGGTAGCTGAGGTGCAAACCCTGCACGTAGCCCTTGACCGTGTCGGCGCGCATCGGCATGGCGCCGTCGACCCAGAAGGCCACCTGCGGAGCGTCGCCGCGCTTGAGGTCGCGGGCGAAGCCGGGCGGGATTTCCACCGCCAGGCTGATGTCGCCGCTGCGCAGGCGCTGGTCCAGCTCGGCATGGCTGGAGAGCGGCGCCTTCTCGATGAAGTAGCGCGAGCCGGAGATGTTGAGCAGATAGCTCTGGCTGGTGGTGGTCTGGTCGCGGTCCAGGACCGCGTAGCTGAGGTTCTCCACGTCGAAGCTGATGCCGTAGCCCATGATGATCATCAGCATGACGGTGCCGAGCATGGCCATGGTGGCGCGGATCGGATCGCGACGCAGCTCCATGGATTCGCGGCGGCTGTAGCTGAGCAGGCGGCGCAGGCTGAAGCGCGACTTCAGCTCCGTGCTGCTGCCAGGCTTGTGCACGGCAGCGGCGCTGGTTGGCGCCTCGCTCGACGGCAGGCTGGCCTCGTTCTCTGCGGCGGCCTCCTCGAGATAGGCGATGAAGGTGGCTTCCAGACTCGGCAGGCCGCGCTTGTCCATCAGTGCCTTTGGCGTGTCGCTGTCCAGCACCCGGCCTGCGTGCATCAGCGAGATACGGTCGCAGCGCAGCGCCTCGTTCATGAAGTGGGTGGAGATGAAGATGGTCACGCCGTCCTCGCGCGACAGCTGGACCAGCAGCTCCCAGAAGCCGTCGCGGGCGATCGGGTCGACCCCCGAGGTGGGTTCGTCGAGGATGAGGATTTCCGGGTTGTGGATCACCGCCACCGCCAGCGACAGGCGCTGGCGAACGCCCAGCGGCAGGCTGGAGGGCAGGCTGTCGGCGTCATGGCTCAGGCCGAAGCGCTCGAGCATCTCGTCGATGCGCGCGGCACGGCGCTCGGCAGGGATATGGAACAGGCGGGCGTGCAGGTCGAGGTTCTGCAGCACGCTCAGCTCGCTGTACAGCGAGAAGGCCTGCGACATGTAGCCGACCCGCTGGCGGGTCTGCATGTCGTGCGGGTCGACCTGCTTGCCGAACAGCAAGGCCTCGCCTTCGCTGGCCGGCAGCAGGCCGGTGAGCATCTTCATGGTGGTCGACTTGCCGCAGCCGTTGGAGCCGAGAAAGCCGAAGATCTCCCCGCGTTCGATGCGAAAGTTCACCCGGTCGACCGCGACGAAATCGCCGAAGCGCATGCTCAGGCCGTGGGCCTCGATGGCGATGCTGTCATTGTGCTGGCGCGGCGGAATCACCAGTTCGTGGTGCAGGCGGCGCTTGGCTTCCGGCAGCAGGCGGATGAACGCCTCTTCGAGACTGGCGCTGGCGGTGCGCGCCAGCAGTTCGTCCGGCGTGCCGGTGGCGAGGATGCGGCCGTCGTCCATCGCCACTAGATGGTCGAAGCGCTGCGCCTCGTCCATGTAGGCGGTGGCCACCAGCACGCTCATCTGTGGGCGCTCGGCGCGGATGCGCTCGATCAGCTCCCAGAACTGGTTGCGCGACAGCGGATCGACGCCGGTGGTCGGTTCGTCGAGGATCAGCAGGTCGGGGTCGTGGATCAGCGCGCAGCACAGGCCGAGCTTCTGCTTCATGCCGCCGGACAGCTTGCCGGCCGGGCGGTCGAGGAAGGGATGCAGGCCGGTGCTGTGGGTCAGCTCGTCGATCCGCCAGCGCCGCTCGGCGGCACCCTGGCCGAACAGACGGGCGAAGAACTCGAGGTTCTCGAACACCGTGAGGGTAGGGTAGAGGTTCTTGCCCAGGCCCTGCGGCATGTAGGCGATGCGCGGACAGACCTCGCGGCGGTGCCGGCGCGAGGCCATGTCGCCCTCCAGCACTTGCACCGAGCCTTCCTGCAGCTGCCGGGCGCCGGCGACCAGCGCCAGCAGGCTGGATTTGCCGACACCGTCCGGGCCGATCAGGCCGACCATGCACCGGGCCGGTACCTCGAGGCTGACGCCGTCGAGGGCGCGGGTGGTGCCGTAGACGAGACTGACGCTGTCCAGCCGCGCGACGTAGGCCTCACTCATTGGTCGACATTCACGTTCAGCTGCAGGTGGTCGGGCCATGCGGCCTCAGGATCGAGCTTGAGGTAGGCCATGCCGGGCAGGCCGGTCTTCACCTGCTCCTGATGTTTGCGCAGCAGCTCGGGATCGATGCGCGCCTTGACCCGGAACATCATCTTTTCTCGCTCGCTGGCGGTTTCCACGGTCTTGGGGGTGAACTGGGCGACGCTGGCGACGTAGCTGACCTTGGCCGGGATCACGAACTGCGGCGCGGCATCCAGCACCACGCGCACCTCGCTGCCCAGTGCCACCAGGCCGGCCTGGCGCTCGGGGAGGAAGAAGGTCATGTAGACGTCGGCCAGGTCGACCAGGTTGAGCACCTTGCCGCCGGCGCCGAGCACCTCGCCGGCCTGCGCCACGCGGTACTGCACGCGGGCCACGCGGTCGGTCTTCAGCGCGCTGTCGTCGATGTCGGCCTGCAGACGGGCCACGGTCGCCTGCGCGGCCTCAACGGTGGATTCGGCTTCGATCACCTGGGATTTGGCCGCCTCGATGGCGGCCTGATCGGACAGCACCTTGGCGCGCGCCGCCGCCACCGCAGCCTGGGCGCCCAGCCGTGCCGCCAGGTCGTCGTCGAGCTGCTGGCGCGACGCGGCATTGCGGGTGACCAGCGTCTCGGTGCGCTGGTGACGTTTCTGCGCGGCGGTCAGTTCGGCCTGGCGCTGCAGCACCACCGCCTCGGAGGTGGCCTTCTCGCTTTCGCGCTGGGCGACCATGGCGCGGGCGGTGAGGATAGCGTTCTGCGCCTGGCGCACCTGGGCCGCGGCCTGGCGCAGCTGGGCCTGCAGCACCTCGGTGTCCATGCGGGCGAGCACCTGTCCGGGCTGGACGAAATCGCCCTCGTCGACGCCGATTTGCGCGATGCGTCCGGCCAGCTTGGTGGCCACGTCGATCTCGGTGGCCTCGATGCGCCCGTTGCCGCTGACGAAGCCATCTCCCAGCCCCTTGGGTTGCAGCCCCTGCCAGGCGAGCCAGCCGCCGGCGGCCAGCGCCGCCAGGAGAAGACCGCGGCCGATCCATTTGCGTTGCTTCATCTCTTGCTTCCATTGGGAGAGTGCGCAGCCTTCTATCTACCAGACCCGCCGTGCATTGCCTATCGCGCAAGCAGACTAGCTGGAGAGGCTCAGGCGTCGGCGTTTCGCCGTATCTGGGGAGCCGGCTGCTGGCGGCCCCCCGCGCTTGCAGGGTGGCGGACGGTCGGTGTGCGGTCTCAACGCCGCCGGCGCCACAACCACCAGTTCAGGCGCAGATCGTCCAGCATCGGCACCACTGCCAGGGTCATCAACAGGGCGGCCAGCGGTACGGTGGCGAGAAAGCCGAAGTGCTTGAAGCCGAACGCGCCACTGAGCCCGCCGGCGAAGAAGCAGCCGACCAGCAGGGCGTTGATGCGCAGGCGCTCGCGGTTGGCATGCACGGGGAACTGGTTGGCGCGGTCGTGGCGATTGACGTAGAGCGCCTTGCCCAGTTCGATGCCGATGTCGGTGACCATCCCGGTGATGTGGGTGGTGCGAATCTCGGCGTTGGATAGTTTGGTGATGATGGCGTTCTGCAGACCCATGATGAAGCACAGCAGCATCACGGTGAGCGGCACGAAGAAGCCAGGCACCTCCATCAATCGTGCACCCAGCACGCCGAAACACAGCAGCAATCCTGCTTCGAGTGCCAGCGGCAGGGCGAACTGGCTATGCAGGCGTCGTCGGCGCGAGAAGTTGATCAGCAGGGTGGAGCTGATGGCGCCGAAAACGAACGACAGGAACCCGCCGATCCCGCCCAGCGCCAGATCGGTCTTGCCCAGCACCAGGTTATCGGCCACCGAGGAAAGGATGCCGGTCATGTGCGAGGTGTACTGCTTGACGGCCAGAAAGCCGCCGGCATTGGCGGCACCGGCGATGAAGGCCAGGCACAGGCCGAGCTGGCGATTGCTCTGCTTCGAGCGGCGACGGTCGGTGAGGCGACGCGCGTACTTGATGGGCATGGTTCCGGTGATTCCATCCGTCCGGGCTGCGGATTCAGTGGCGGGATTATACGGCTGGACTGCGGCAAGGGGAGAATTGCTTGCTCCTGACAGTTGCCGAGGGACGGTCGGGAACGACGTCTTGCAGAGTTGGGTTTTTGTATTCGCTATTTAACATAATGAAATTAGGGTATGCCCGATCAAACTTGGCCTCCCTGCACTGCCAGGTCATCAATGGGGAGGGGCTGTGGGGGGGGCTCGAAAGAACTGTACCTGCAGCCGCTCGTGCCGCGGCCATCGCCGGCTCCTGCCGTAGGGCGCTGGCAGAACCGCCGCCAGTGGCTAGATTCAAGCAAGTTGCCTCAATGAGGCCTTCAGCTCGGAGATCCCCATGAGTACGTTCAAGGTCGCCTGTCCACCGTCACTGTTCGACAGCTTCGTCCTCGACTACCCATTGATCGATCTGACCGGCACCGACTTCACCAATGTGGCGGCCGCGGTGGCGACGGTGGAGCAGGCGCATGACGTGCTGGCGAAGATCACCCACACCGGCTTCCCGATCCCGCTGTTCGTCGCCCTGCGGCCGGACGAGACGGTGCCGGAGGACATCCTGTCGCGCATTGCCGGCACGCTGCAGGTGGGCAAGGGCGAGCGCCACTTCAACGGCAAGCGCATCGCCCAGGCGGCCGACACCTACGCGCAGAAGCTCTACCCACCGTTCTTCAAGGCGCTCAAGGAGTACGTCAAGACCGGCAACGTGGCCTTCGACTGCCCGGGGCACCAGGGCGGCCAGTTCTTTCGCGGCCACCCGCTGGGGCGGGCGTTCTTCGAGTTCTTCGGCGAGAACGTGTTCCGCGCCGACCTGTGCAACGCCGACGTCAAGCTCGGCGACCTGCTGATCCACGAGGGGCCGGCCCGCGACGCGCAGATGAACGCCGCGCGCATCTACAACGCCGACAAGACCTACTTCGTGCTCAACGGCACCTCGACCTCGAACAAGGTGGTCACCAGCGCGCTGCTGGCCAAGGACGACCTGGTGCTGTTCGACCGCAACAACCACAAGTCCATCCACCTCGGTGCGCTGATCCTCTCCGGCGCCAAGCCGGTGTACCTGGAAACGGCGCGCAACTGCTACGGCTTCATCGGCGGCATCGATGCGCACTGCTTCGACGAGCAGTACATCCGTGCGGCGATTGCCGAGGTCGACCCGGACAAGGCCCAGCAGGAGCGGCCGATCCGCCTGGCGGTGATCCAGCTCGGCACCTACGACGGCACCATCTACGACGCCCGCCAGGTGGTGGAGAAGATCGGCCGGCTGTGCGACTACATCCTGTTCGACTCGGCCTGGGTCGGTTACGAGCAGTTCATCCCGATGATGCACGACAGCTCGCCGCTGCTGCTCGAGCTGGGGCCGGGCGATCCGGGATTGTTCGTCACCCAGTCGGTGCACAAGCAGCAGGCGGGCTTCTCGCAGTCGTCGCAGATCCACAAGAAGGACCGCCACATCAAGGGCCAGGCGCGCTACTGCAACCACAAACGGCTGAACAACGCCTACATGATGCATGCCTCCACCAGCCCGTTCTATCCGATCTTCGCGGCGCTGGACGTCAACGCGCAGATGCACGACGGCCTGGCCGGGTGCAACCTGTGGCGCGAGTGCATCAAAAACGGCGTGGAGGCGCGCAAGCTGATGCTGCGCACCTGCAAGTACATCAAGCCGTTCATTCCTGCGCTGGTGGATGGCCGCCCGTGGGCCGAGCACGAAACCGAGATGATCATCGACGACCTGCGCTTCTTCAAATTCCGGCCGGAGGACAAGTGGCACGACTTCGCCGGCTACGCCAGGGACCAGTACTACGTCGACCCGTGCAAGATGCTGCTGACCACCTTCGGCATCGACCCGACCACGGGTGGCTATGCCTCGCTCGGCGTGCCGGCCGCGGTGCTCGCCCACTACCTGCGCGCCAATGGCATCGTGCCGGAAAAGGCCGACCTCAACTCGATCCTGTTCCTGCTCACGCCCTCGGACAACTTCGCCAAGCTGCAGCATCTGGTGGCGCATATCGCCCAGTTCGAGCGCCATATCGACCACGACAGCCCGCTGAGGGAGGTGCTGCCGGCCATCGATGCCGCGCACGAGAAGTACAGCGGCTACACGCTGCGGCGGCTGTGCCTGGAAATGCACGATTTCTACAGGCGCCACGAGATGAACAAGCTGCAGAAGCAGATGTTCCGCAAGCAGCACTTCCCCCGCCAGGCGATGACGCCTTGGGAGGCCAACCAGCACCTGCTGCGCAACAACGTGGAGCTGGTACCGCTGGCCGAGATCGACGGGCGCATCGCCGCCGAGGGCGCCTTGCCCTATCCGCCGGGGGTGCTCTGCGTGGTGCCCGGCGAGGTCTGGGGCGGCGCCGCGCTCAAGTACTTCCTGGCGCTAGAGGAGGGCGTCAACGCGCTGCCCGGCTTCGAACCGGAAATCCAGGGCGTCTATCTGCAGCGGGAGGCCGATGGCAGCAAACGCGCCTATGGGTATGTGATCAAGGAGTAGCGTGGGGAGAATAGGAGCCCGGTCGGTAACGCTCCTTTTACTCCTGGCTGGCCACTGTGCTCAACTTTCGGGGCGCCGAACACTTTTCGCCTGGGGAGCACCGCGAGGGATGCTTTCGGGCGGACTGCGTGATGAGCGTCAGACGTAATAAACCGAGTCGATGAACTGGATGCTTTCCACCCCGACCAGCTTTACGGCGAAAGCGTCGGCAATCAGCAGGGTTTCGCTGGCGGAGGAGGCGATCAGTACGCTTGTTTCGGCGATGGAGAGAGCCAGCAGGTCATCGCCATCCCCTCCGTAGACGGTGTCGTAGCCCCCTGCGCCCATATTGAATACGTCGTTGCCGGCATTGCCGTAGAGGACGTTGTCGACTTCGTTGTCGAAGAAAGTGTCGTTGGCACCGCCGCCTACGGCGTTCTCGATGACGACGCCATAGGCGATGCCCAGTGCACCTTCGCCGGTAAAGAACTCGTCCGCCAGGCTATTGAAGGTTTTTTCGACAAACTGGTCGTAATACGAGTGGCCGAGCGCTGCGGTGAGGGTTGCCTGGGCCTCGGCGATCTGGGTGTCGAGACTGCGGTAGTTGACCGTGCTATAGCTGCCGGGCCTCAGGTCGATGACGTTCTGGTGCGTGGTGAGGGACAAGTCCAGCGTATCCGTGCCGCCGGCATCCCAGATGGTTTCGTAAAAGGGGGCATCGCCGTAGGTGTAGGTGTCGTTGCCGGTTGCCGTGGCCGTGTCGGCGCCGTACAGGCTTTGCAGGGCAGCAATGTCGTACACCATGAAAGTGTGCGGGTAGACGCTCTCCGTGCTGAAGGATACCGGACCGTCTGCCCAGGAAAGTACGGGTACGAGCGCCTTGTTTTCGGTGTACGACATCACCGTGTTGGTATGAAAGTCTTCGCTTTCAGGCAGGACTGACACCCCTTCGAAAGGGTGTTTCAGGCCCAGTGCATGCCCTAGTTCATGGAGGACGCCAAAATAGGCGTAGGTGCCGTCGGCGAAGCTTTCGGTCGCCTCACTGATCAGGTTGCTGCCGAGGAACAGATCCCCTGCGATGGCAAGCTGCCCGGAAACCTCTGGAAAGTAGGCGTAGGCATAGGTGGTGCTGGGTGTATCGACTACGCCGAGCCGGATGTCGCCGTTGCTGTCCACCTTGCCGATGTCGAGACCGCTGATGGCTTCGGCATGTTGCATCAAGGCGTCGATCCGGCCCTGCGCGAAGGCCGGAACGGGCTGCCAGTTGACGATGTCACCCTGGTTGCTGTGGTCGGCCGGTTGCGACTGCTCGTAGCTGTAGGTGAGGCCGGTCTTGCCCCACTTCAAGAAGCTCGACTCCAGGCTTATGTCCAGCGCCTGGACGATGTAGTTGCTGGTATCCAGCAACTCGCTGGTATGTACGCCAGAAATGGTCTGGCTTTTCGATATGGCCTGTTGCTCAGGCGTATTGCTCTTCAATAGTTCATCAAGCAGGGCCGCAACATTGTTCACGGCAACGTCGGTTTTCAGCGAGCCGGCAATGCTGTCGCTGGATTTTTCGAGACGCTCCAAGGTTGCCAGTACACCATCGACCGTCGCCGCCGTCGCGTTCTTTCCCTTCGCCAGTACGGTGCCGATCAGCTGGGTGATGCTGGCGGTGGTCATGACGATCACGCTGGCTGCATCAGCGGCCACGCTGACGACATGATCGCGCTGTTCGGTACTGAGGCCGGCGGAATCGGAGGCCGTCGCGAGGATCTCGGCGATCTGCGTCGCATCGTCGAGATGCAGTTGTTTGCCATCGGCAATCTGCCGGGCAATGGCATCGCGCAGACCTGCCTGCAGGGTGCCGCTATTTGCGCCGGATGCTCCGGCCAGCACGGCGCCGCCCATTTTCAGCAGGGCATCCAATTGCTCCTGTACCTGCAGGGCCTTGAGGGCGTTGGTCACCTTTGGACTGCCGGCCTTGCCGAGGTCGGCAGTTTTGGCTGGGTCGAGCGTCAGCAGGTTGATTCCCTTGAGTCCCAGCGATAGCAGCAGACTCTTGGCGGCAACGCTCGGGGAGGTGCCGGTCGCCTGGGTGATTGACTGGATCAGGGTGGTCAGCGAGTTCACCACCTTGGCGTTGCTGGCAGCAGTGAGCGTCAGGGTGTTGGCCAGGTCGGTTGCGAGGTTGATGCCGCCCTCGATCACCAGCGGGCCTTTCAGCGCCTTGCCGGCGCCGCTCAGGATGAACTTGCCGCTGGCATCGGCGACAGTGGCAATTTCGTTGCTGTCCCGGACGCCATCGCCGTCCAGATCGACGAATACGCTGGCGTTGCCGATACCGCTGATGACCCCAGACTTCTTAGCCATGAAGATTTCCTATCCTGATTTCTTGCCGGAGCTCGGCGGCCGGCAAAGGGAGATCGCCAGCCGATTTAGACTGGTCTGCGGGCCGGCATGAGTCTGCTGCGTGGCAAGTTCGGGGCGGATGATAGCGTCCCGGCGAGGAGTATGGCGAAGCAGCTGCCAATGACGAGTCATTCAACCGGTAGTCGGCGTAGCAGCCAGGCCGTCTGGGGACCAGCTCCACCGCCGGAGGTCGAGGCACCGCTCGGTGTGCAGCGGACCGAACAACTCGGTAGCGGCATACGTGCTGTAGTGCAGCTCGCCTACCGGCAGTGGCAGCAGCTCGTCTTCGGCAAAGGCGGCCAGTCGTGCCTGCAGCGTCTGGCCTGGCAGGCTGCAGGCATACAGGCCCACGGTGAGATGCGCGTGGTAGGGGCTCTGGCGGATCTCCGCGCTGTGTCCAGCCAGGGTCGCCCGCAGGGTTTGCAGGCGGCCTGCAGGATCGCTCACGCTCAGGAAGGGCGCGCTGGCAAAGCTGTCCAGACCGCCGATCTGCAGCTCGAATGCTCCTGTGTCCAAACGCTGCAGGGCGGTGAGCTGGGCCTCGAGGCGTTCGCTCGGGAAGTCGTCGTCGAACTGCGCCTGTCCGGCCGGGAAACCGCAGACGAACAGGGTGATATGCGCCTGGCGCCGGTAGCCGGCATGCAGCCAGTCGCCCAGATGCTGCTGTGCCCGATCCACTCGGGCCAGCACCTGCGGACATTCCACCGGCAGGGTCCATACGCCATAGCGGGCGCGGCCGCGGTGCCATTCCGGGTAGTCGCGCTGCGCGCAGGCGATGCTCTGCGCCGGAGCCTGCAGGGGATCGGAGAACAGCACCTCAGGCCAGCGGCGCCAGCAGGGCGTTCAGGTCGGCCTCGCTGAGTGCCCAGTCGCCCTGGCCGCCGCCTTCCAGCACGCTGCGCGCCAGGCTGGCCTTGCTCTGCTGCAGCTGCTGGATCTTCTCCTCGACGCTGCCGCGGGCGATCAGCTTGTAGACAAACACCGGCTTGTCCTGGCCAATGCGGTAGGCGCGGTCGCTGGCCTGCGCCTCGGCGGCCGGGTTCCACCAGGGGTCGAAGTGGATCACGGTGTCGGCCGCGGTCAGGTTGAGGCCGGCGCCGCCGGCCTTGAGGCTGATCAGGAACACCGGTACCGCGCCACTCTGGAACGCCTGCACCGGCGCACGGCGGTCCTGGGTGGCGCCGGTGAGTTTGACGTAGGCGATCTTGCGCGCCTTCAGTTCGTGCTCGATCAGGCCGAGCATGCTGGTGAACTGGGAGAACAGCAGCACGCGGCGGCCCTCGCTGGTCAGCTCCTCGAGCATCTCCAGCAGGGCGCTCAGCTTGCCGGAGTCGGCGCTGCCGTGTTCGGCGCCTTCGTCACCGAGCAGACGCAGGTCGCAGCAGGCCTGGCGCAGGCGCAGCAGGGCCTCGAGGATGACGATCTGGCTGCGGCCGATGCCCAGGCGCTGGATTTCGGCGCGGACCTTCTGGTCCATGGCCAGGCGCAGGGCCTCGTAGCGGTCGCGCTGCACGTCGGTCAGCTCGATGCGCTGGGTGATCTCGGTTTTCGGCGGCAACTCACGCGCCACCTGCTCCTTGGTACGGCGCAGCAGGAAGGGTCTGACCCGCGCAACCAGATGGGCCAGGCGCAGGGCGTCAGCTTTCTTTTCGATCGGCGTGCGGTAGGTGCGGGTGAAGGCCTTGCTGTCGCCGAGCCAGCCGGGCATCAGGAAGTTGAACAGCGACCACAGCTCGCCGAGGTGGTTTTCCAGCGGCGTACCGGTCAGGCACAGGCGCTGGTCGGCGACCAGTTGGCCGGCGGCCTGGGCCGCGCGGCTGCGCGGATTCTTGATGTTCTGCGCCTCGTCGAGGATCAGCAGATGCCAGCCGCGACCGCTGAACTGCTTGAGGTCGCGCGGCAGCAGGGCGTAGGTGGTCAGCACCAGATCGTGCTCGCCGATCTGCTCGAACAGCGCCTTGCGCTTGGCACCGTGCAGGGCCAGCACGCGCAGCTCCGGAGCGAAGCGCACCGCTTCGTCCTGCCAGTTGGGGATCAGGCTGGTTGGCATGACGATCAGCGCTGGTCTGTTCAGACGTCCTGCCTGCTTCTCGGCGAGGATGTGCGCCAGGGTCTGCAGGGTCTTGCCCAGGCCCATGTCGTCGGCGAGGATGCCGCCGACCTTGAGTTCGCGCAGCGCCTGCATCCAGGCCAGGCCTTGCTGCTGATAGTCGCGCAGCTCGGCGTGCAGGCCGCTGGGGATCGGCACGGGTTGCTGCGGCAGTTGCTGCAGGCGACGGGCGAATTCGCGCAGACGCTCGCCGCCCAGCCAGTGCAGGGCGGGTACCCCCTCCAGCGCGGCGAGACGCGCGGCGTCGGCGCGGCCCAGACGCAGGCGTTCGCCCGCGCTGCTGTCATCGACCTCGTCTTCGCGGAAATACAGCTCGCCGAGGCTGGCCAGCAGTGGCTTGAGCCGGCCGAACGGCAGCGCCACGCGGCGGCCGACGCCAAGGCTGCGCGGCAGCGGCACCAGCAGTTCCTCGTCGTCGGCGCGCTGGGCCAGCGCCTCGCCGGTGAGCAGCCAGGGCGAGTGGCGGATGGCATGCAGGAGGATCGGCAGCAGGCTGACCTGCTCGCCGTCCACCTCGATGCCCATCTCCAGATCGAACCAGTCGCCTTCCTCCGACTCCTCGATGCCTACCTGCCACTCACCGAGCGTCGCCAAGTTGAACTGGAAGTCCGGCTGCAGGCGGATCTGCCAACCCTGCTCGCGCAGTTGCGGCAGTTGCTCGCGGACGAAGTGCAGCCAGGCCGCATCGTCGGCCAGCTCCAAGGGTTCGCCGGCGCTTTCCGGTAGCGCTTCGCTGCGGCGCAGGGCAATGCTGAAGCCGTACCCGGTCAGTTGGCGGCGCAGGCTGGCCTCGGCCTCGAGCTGGCGGAAGATGCGCAACTGGCGTCGGCCATCGAGGCGGACCAGCCATTCCTTCTGCGCTACCCGGCCAAAGGTGACGTGGCCCTGGTAGTCGAAGGAGAGGGCCGCGCGGTGCTGGGTCTGCTCGATCATCCGCCCCTTGCGCGCGTCGTAGTGCACGCGCACATGGCTGCCGAGGATCAGGCGCGGCTGTGGCGGCTGGGTAGGCTGGTCGATGATCTCCGGCGGAACCGCGCTGTCCGGCAGGGTCCAGCCCTGCTGCTGCTGGCGTTCCAGGGTGAGCAGGGCGGCGACCACGTGCTTGCAGTTGTAGCCGACCGGGCAGCTGCAGCGGCCGTCGACGTCCCAGTGTGCGCCGCGGTCGATCAGGCGGATGCGCTGGCGGTAGCGCTGACGGCCGGAGCCGCGGCACTCGGCGAGCAGTACGCCCTTGTCGAGCTGCTCGATCTGCGCGCGGTTGTCCATGGCGTAGTCGCGGCCACGGCTGAAGTCGCCGGGGCCGAAGGCTTGGCGCCAGTCCTGGACACGCAGGGTGTGGATGGACAGGGTCATGAAGAGTCAGACCGGGAAGCCGTCGGCTGGCTCCCGATCGGCAGCCAGCCCTGACGGCTCAACCCAGTCGTTGCTCCCACAGCACGCCCGCACGGGCGAAGGCGGCCTCGCGCTCGAGACCCAGGCCGCGCAGGGCCAGGGCCATGGTCGCCACTACGGCCAACTGGCCGTAGGCATCGTCCGCCTCGCCACGCCAGAAGGCAGCCAGGTGCGTCGGGTCGAGGCTGGCCGGCTTGACGTGCCGCTGCGCCGACAGCGCGGTCCATTCCTCGTCCCACGCCTGGCCGGCGCTGGCGCCGAACAGCTGGGTGTCGACGTCGGGATTGACCTCGATCTCGCCGCCATCGCCCTTGATCACGATGGAGTGATCGCCGAGCAGCACGCCGGCGTCGCGGTGGGTCGCCTGGTAGCCGGGGTGGAAGATGCTCTGCAGCACGCAGCGCGCGCCCAGCGGATTGAGCACACGGGCCAGCGAGTGGATCGGCGAGCGCAGGCCGAGGGTGTTGCGCAGATCGATCATGTGCTGCAGGCGCGGCATCCAGGCGTCCAGCGGGATGAAGGCGATATGGCTGTGGTCGAGGGCCTTGGCCACTTCGTCCCAGTTGGCGCAGCAGGGGATCTCCAGCAGCTCCAGCAGTTGTTCCGTGTACAGACGTCCGGCGGTATGCGCGCCGCCGCCGTGCAGCAGGATGCGCACACCGCTGGCGGCCAGGGCCTTGGCCGCTAGCAGGTACCAGGGCAGGTGGCGTTTCTTACCGGCGTAGCTCGGCCAGTCCAGGTCGACCTGGATGCCGGTGGCCGGCAGGCGCTCGCGCACCGCCTCGGTGAACCCGGCCAGCTCTTCGGCGCTTTCCTCCTTGTGGCGCAGCAGCATGAGGAAGGCGCCAAGCTGGACCTCCTCGACCTTGCCGTCGAGCAGCATGCCCATGGCCTCGCGGGATTCCTCGCGCGTCAGGCCGCGCGCACCGCGCTTGCCCTTGCCGAGGATGCGTACGAACTGGGCGAACGGGTGTTCAGCGGGAGTCACCAGGGTCGGGATCGTCATATGCAATTGGTCGGTTTGGGCAGTCCGGCCAGTTTGGCGGCCAGTTTGGCGGGGGTGCCATGGAACAGTTTGTTCAGGTGCAGGCTGTTGCCTTTTTCCGGGCCGAGCTGCTGCGCGGTGTAGCGGATCAGCGGGCGGGTGGCCGGCGACAGCTGGAACTCGGCGTAGAAGCGCCGCAGCAGCTCGAGGATTTCCCAGTGTGCGGCGCCCAGCACCATCTGCTCGCGGGCGGCCAACGCCTCGGCCACCGCCGGGCTCCAGTCGTCGAGTTCGAGCAGGTAGCCATCCTTGTCGAGGGCGATGTCCTTGCCCTGTACGTTGATCGTGCTCATAGCCAGCTGTTGGTCCGCTCGAAACGCAGGGTGAGGTCGACGAAGCCGACGTAGTCCACTGCTTGGACGAAATCAGGAGCGGCCAGGCCCCGGGCGGCGAGATCCTCGGCCAGGGCGAACAGCGGTCGGTCGGCCGGCAGCTCGCTCAGCACCTCGAACGGGCGCGAGCCAGGTTGCAGGGCGTACACCGCATCACCGGTGAGCAGCACGCCGTCGCCCGCGCCGAGCAGGCGCAGGCAGCTGGCACCGCTGGTATCGGTGAATGGCGAGCGGGAAAGCAGGTGCAGGGTGGCCATCAGAGGGTGATCACCAGGTCGTGTTGGTTGAGCAGGGCGGCCAGCGCCGCATCTTCCACCGGCGTAACCGGCAGGGTCAGGTGCTCGGCGCTCAGGCCGCGGCGATCCAGGTCGGCGCGGGCGACGTACAGCGCCTCGACGCCGAACAGCGGCAGCGCCTGCAGGTTGGCGGTGAGGTCCTTCTGCTGCACGGCGGCCGGCTGCTGGCGGGGCTGCAGCTGGAACACGCCGTCATCGAGAAACAGCAGGCTGATCGGCAGGTCGAAGGCACCGCCAGCCAGGGCGATGTCCAGTGCCTCGCGGGCGCCCGGACCGCTCCACGGCGAACGGCGGCAGATCAGCAGCAGGGATTTGGCCATCTCAGTCGCCTCCGAAGCAGATCAGGCGGTCGGCTTCCTGGGCCGCCTCGTGCAGCTGGCCGAGGCCGGACAGTTCCCAGGGCGCCTCCAGGTTATGGCTGGCGCGGGCGTAGCGCTGCGCTTCCTCGTCGTTCAGCACGCCGCGGCGCAGGGCGGCGGCGATGCACACCACGCCATCCAGCCGGTGCTCGCTGACGAAGGTGCGCCAGGCCGCCGGCAGGTCCAGCTCGTCCTGGGCGCTGACCGTCAGCGAGGATGCGAGGTGTACGCTGTCCTGATAGAAAAACAGGCGCACGATCTCATGGCCCCCGGCGAGCGCGGCCTCGGCAAAACGCAGGGCGCGGCGACTGGAGGGCGCGTGGGGTGGAGCGAACAGGGCGATGGCGAATTTCATCTGGGAAAGCCTGGGCAGAATGCCGCCCATGATAAACGCAAACGAAAGAGCCCGCCAAAGTGGCGGGCTCCGGGGACGGCTCGGATTGGGATCAGTCGTCGCGGCCCATGATGCCGAAGATCTGCAGCAGGCTGAGGAACAGGTTGTAGATCGACACGTACAGGCTGATGGTAGCCATGATGTAGTTGCGTTCGCCGCCGTGGATGATCTCGCTGGTCTGCCAGAGGATCGCCGCCGAGGAGAACAGCACGAAGCCGGCGCTGATCGCCAGTTGCAGGCCGCTGATCTCGAACAGCCAGGCCGCCAGCGTGGCGCCGAGCAGCACGAAGAAGCCGACGGTGATGAAGCCCGACAGGAAGCTCATGTTCTTGCGGGTGGTCAGCACGTAGGCGGACAGGCCACCGAACACGATGGCGGTCATGGTGAAGGCGCTCACGATCAGGTCGGCACCGTTGCTCATGCCCAGGTAGCGGTTGAGGATCGGGCCGAGCGTGTAGCCCATGAAGCCGGTCAGCGCGAAGGTGCTGAGCAGGCCCCAGCCGGAATCGCGCAGCTTGGTGGTGAGGAAGAACAGGCCGTAGAAGCCGACCAGGGTGATCAGGAAGCCCGGATGCGGCACGCCGGCCTGCTGCGCGGCGAAAGCCACCAGGCCGCTGAAACCGAGGGTCAGCGCCAGCAGGGCATAGGTGTTGCGCAGGACCTTGCTGCTCTCCTGCTCGGCAACCTGCGAGTTCTGTAGGGCATAGGGTTGTTCGCGCATGGGTGTTCCTCCTGGAAATCGTGGTCTGTTGCGAGAATGCTCGAAGCATAGCAAAGCTGCCGTGGCGGACGGGCAACCAGAGTTTGACAGGCTATTTCTATCGGGTAGTATTGCCGCCGCATCTGCGCAGGTAGTGGTAGGTCGTCTAAGTCCGGGCATTGAAAGGCTCGGCATGTAAAATTTGGAAGCGTGGCCGAGTGGTTTAAGGCAGCGGTCTTGAAAACCGCCGATGGGCAACTATCCTAGAGTTCGAATCTCTACGCTTCCGCCATCTATATGCGACAAAGCCCCGGACCCCGGGGCTTTGTCGTTTCTGGTGCTTGCTTCTTCTCCGGTTGCTGACCCGATGGCAGGTGCTTCAGGTAAATGGCCGTTATTGCTCGCCGAATCCGGTTTAAGCGGTTAACGATTGTCTTGGTTGAACGCTTTCTCGTCACAGACTAAGGCTGGGCACTAGGCTAGAATCCCGCGAATTTGTCCTGCTCGCGAAGATTGCCAGTGTCTATTGCCCGCCGTTTCGCTCTGCCGACCCTGTTGCCTTGCCTGCTATCCAGCCCTGCCGGGCTGGCCGCCGACCTGTTTCTTGACGGCGAAGAGCTGCCCGTGGTGCTCACCGCTACGCGGCTCCAGCAATCCCCGGCGGCGGTGCCGGGCAGCATTACGGTGCTCGATCGGCAGCTGATCGAGGCCACCGGCGCGCGCGACATTCCGGAGTTGATGCGTCTGGTGCCGGGGATGATGGTCGGCTACACCAAGGGCAACCTGAGCACGGTCAACTATCATGGCGGCCGCGTCAGCGAGGCCCGCCGCCTGCAGGTGCTGGTCGATGGCCGCTCGGTCTACCGGCCTGGCCTGGCTACCGTGGACTGGACCGACCTGCCTCTGGCCATCGAAGACATCGAGCGTATCGAGGTGTTTCGGGGACCGAACACCGTCAGCTACGGCGCCAATGCCTTGGCCGGCGTCATCAGCATCACCACTCGCCGTCCAGCGGATAGCCATGGCACCCGCCTGAAATACACCCGCGGCGAGCGTGGCGTTGTCGACTGGTACGCCAGCGAAGGCTTTCGCGCCGGCAGCGGTGATTTTCGCCTGTCGCTCTCAGGGCAGGAGGACAATGGTTTCAGCCATACCGACGAGGGCGAGAAATACCGCGACAGTCGGCGTAGCACGCGCTTTCAGCTCAGCGCCAGTCATGTCCTGAACGACGAGCAGAGCCTGGACTGGCAAGTGGCGGCCAAGGAAGGCAGCAACCAGCGCAACTATTACTCCGATGAAGAAGCCCTGATCGCCAATGTCGTCGGTCGTGGCGATACCGACAAGGATGTGGTGGCCCGTGACTATGCCGGCTCCGTGCGCTGGAGCTTCGATGCCAGCGCCGATCACAATGTCCAGGTGCAATCCCATGTGCAGCGCTGGGAACGGCGCCAGGAGTGGCGTGCCTGCGACCTCGCCCTGTCCTTCACTCCCGAGGTGGGGCAGCTGTTTGCCCTGAACCCGGACAGCCTGGATACGCTGGCACGCCTGCTCAGAAAACGCCGAGGCGATGCCGTTGAGACCTTGCTTAAGGGCCAGGAACAGGCTCTGGCCAAAGTCATCCGCGACAACTACACCGGGCCTGACGGCGCTGCACTCCGCGCTCCGGTGTGCGGCGATATCAACACCAACATCGACGAAACCCGCTTCGACCTGGAGGTTCAGGATACGCTGAGCCTTACGGACAACCTGCGTGTGCTCAGCGGAGCCAGTTACCGTCGTGACCATAGCAGTTCGGAAACCTACTTCGACGGCAGCCTCAGCAACGATATCTGGCGGTTGTTCGGACATCTGGAGTGGTACCTGAACGAACACATCGTGCTGCAGGGCGGCGCGATGTACGAACAGGACAAGTTCAGCGGCGACTCGCTGACGCCGCGCGTGGCGCTCAACTATCTGATCACTCCGCGGCACGGTCTGCGCTTGGTCTACTCGGAGGCTGTGCGCTCTCCGGACATGTTCGAGGACCGGGTGCAGTGGCGCTACCGCATGGAGAACCTCTCCGGCGACTCCGCGGGCCGCGACTCGGTCTACTACTATGCCTATGCCAACGGGCCGAAGAACCTCGACCAGGAAATCATGCGGTCGCGGGAGGTCGGCTACAACGGTCAGTTCGACTTCGGCCTGCGCATCGACGTCCGGTTGTTCCACGAAGAAATCCACCAGATGATCAGTGAGCCTCTGGACATCACCGAATTCCGGCCGAGTAACGACAACCAGATGTGGTTCCGAGGCGCGGAAACCGAGATCGACTGGCAAATCGACCGTGCCGACCGCCTGCGACTGACCTATGCCTACGTCGATTTCGCCGCCACGGCCAAAATCGATCGTCGGCTGACCGCCCGCTACAGCGGCTCCGCAGGCTGGTTGCGCGACTGGGGGCATGGCTGGTCGAGCAGCCTGTTCTATTACGGGGCCGACCTGCTCAACGAGCGCCGTTTCGAACGGCTCGACCTGCGCCTGGCCAAACGCCTCCGTCTGGGTGCGACCGAACTCGAACTGGCAGGTGTCCTGCAACAGCGGTTGGATGACGAAGCCCTGACCTGGCGGGAAAACCTCTACGACGACCGCCGGCAGGTGTACTTCAGCGCTCAGCTCGAGTTCTAGCGTCCAGTGGTTGTTGAGCGCGGCGGCACGCGCGCCAGCTGAACGGGGCGGCGAGCAGAGTCGGCACCTAGCTGGCCGGGATCGAATCGGTTGCAACCCGGCGGGCGCGCCTGTCGATCCCCACGACCGGCCAGCGGGGTGAATCAATCCGGATCGATGCCCACCTTGGCCAGCAAGGTCTTGATGTCGATCGGCTTGACCAGGATATCGTCGAAGCCGGCGGCCATGATTTCCTGGATTTCCGCCGGCAGAGCGTGGGCGGTATAAGCAATGATGCGCAGCCCGCTGAGGGTCGGGTCGCTGCGCAGGCGCTGGCATACTTCGGTACCGGACATGGATGGCATCATGATGTCGAGCAACACGCAGTCGAATTCGCCGCTGCTGGCCATCAGCAGGGCATCTGCGCCGTTGTCGCACTCGGCCACGCTGCAGCCATAGCGCTGCAGCAGGACTCGGGGCAGGGTGCGGTTGAAGGCGGTGTCGTCGACCAGCAGGACTTTCATCGGTGCTCCAGAGAATGCAGCGGCAGGCGTACTTCGAAGGTGCTGCCCAGGCCCGGTGCTGAATGCAGGGTGATGCTGCCGCCCATGATGGTCACCAGCTCGCGTGACAGGGCCAGCCCGAGGCCGGTGCCGGCGTGCTGGCGGGTAACGAAGGTGTCGATCTGGCGGAAGCGCTCGAAGATCACTTCCTGCTGGTCCAGGGCGATCCCGGGGCCGGAGTCTTCGACCGCGAAGCACAGGTAACCCTCGGTCTGCGAGACCTGCAGGGACACATGGCCTGCACTGGTGAACTTGAGTGCATTGTGCAACAGGTTGCTGAGCACCTGCAGCAGGCGAGTGCGGTCGCAGCGCAGGGTGGTCGGCAGGCCGGGTTGCAGGCGGGCCTCCAGGGTCAGGCCCTTGCTCTCGGCGAAGGACCACTGCATGTCGATGGCATCCCGGGTGAGGGCGGACAGGTTTTCCTCGGCGAAGTGCAGCTGCATCTTGCCGGCCTCGATGCTGGCCTGGTCGAGGATGTCGTTGACCAGTTCCAGCAGATGCCGGCTGCTCTTGTGGATGATGCCGGCGAACTCGCGGCTGCTGGCGTCGCCGCCGGTTTCCTGCAGGTATTCGGCGTAGCCGATGATGCCGTTGAGCGGCGTGCGCAGTTCGTGCGACATCGAAGCCAGGAATTCGGACTTGAGGCGGTTGGCCGACTCGGCTTTGGCCTGGCTGACGCGCAGGCGATCAGAGATCGTGCGCTGGCGCTGCAGCAGGCTGACGGCGAGCAGGCCGAACAGCAGCATGACCGCCGACATCAGGCTGGCGAACAGGAAGTACTGCTCGCGTCGTTGCAGATAGTCGGCCATGCCTTCCTCGCGACCCACGCCGACCAGTACCGCCAGCGGCAGGCCCTCGAGCTTGCGGAAGCTGTGGATCCGCTCGATGCCGTCGATCTTGCTGTGGGCGATGTAGTGCCCCTGGTTCTGCGTCTTCAGCAAGTCGAACAGTGGCGACTCGGAAATGTCCCGGCCGATGCTCGCCAGCGGGTCGGTGTCCCTGGCGGAACGACGGGCGCGCACGATGCCGTCGAAGCCGGCCATGGTGATGATGCCGTCGTGGCCGATTTCCATGTCGTTGTACAGGCTGGTGAAGTAGAACGGGTCGATGGAGATCACCGCCACGCCGCCGAAGCTGCCATCCGGCTTGTCGATGCGCCGGGTCATCTGGATCGACCACTTGCCGGTTGCGCGGCCGAGCACCGGCTTGCTCACCCACAGTTGGTCGCCAGGGTGATCGCGATGGACGCGAAAATGCTCGCGGTCGGAAAGGTCGATCCGCTTGTGCTCGGCCATGTTGGACAGGATGTAGATGCCGTGCTCGTCGATGATGCCCAGCTGATTGAAGATATTGCTGATGATCAGGCCGTCGCGGACGAAGCCGCGGATGTCGATCTGCGTGCCGTGCCGCGCGTACTGATGCTGGAGAAAGCGTAGCGTCTGGTCGGCGCTGGTGATGGTGCGTACCGCGTGGGCCTCGAAGGCGCGCGCCAGATTCAGGGTGTTGCGCTTGAGTTCCTGTTCGGTATGGGCCTTCTCATGCTCGGCCTTGAGCGCCACGCCGGCCCACAAGGCAGCGATCAGGCTCAGGGTGAGGCCGAGAATCAGCGCGTAGGCGAGCGGGCCTTCACGCCAGCTGGCACCGGCAGCCGGCCGTGCGCTCGGCAGCGAGGGCTGCGCGCTCCCCGTTGGCGGCAAAAGTGCCGCTTCGGGTTGATGAGTTGTCGAGGCGGCCGGCACCTTCAGGCTCCGGTGTGATCGAGAGGCGCGGTTTCCGGCTGATCGGCATAGTGGGTGGCGATCTCATGGAAAACTTCATGCAGTTCGAGGAAGGCATCCACCATGTCGGGGTCGAAATGGCTGCTCTTGCCGGCGCGGATGATCTTGACCGCTTCCTGGTGGGTCATCGGCGCCTTGTAGACGCGGCTGCTGATCAGCGCGTCGTAGACATCGGCGATGGCCATCAAGCGGGCCGAGATCGGGATGGCATCACCCCTCAAGCCCTGCGGGTAGCCGCTGCCGTCCCATTTCTCGTGGTGGCTGTAGGCGATTTCCTTGGCGATGTGCAGGAAGGGCACCGGCCGGCCGGTCATGCGCTCGGCATGGGCGATGGCCTCGCCGCCGAGACGGGCATGGGTCTTCATCACGTCGAACTCGTACTGATCGAGGCGGCCGGGCTTAAGCAGGATGCTGTCGGGGATGCCGATCTTGCCGATGTCGTGCAGCGGCGCTGACTTGAACAGCAGTTCGATGTTGGCTGCGGTCAGGAAGTTGGCGAAGCGCGGGTGCTGGCGGAGACCTTCGGCCAGGACGCGCACATAGTTCTGCGTACGGCGAATGTGGTTGCCGGTCTCGTTGTCGCGGGTTTCTGCCAGCGAGGCCATCATCTCGATGGTTGCATCCTGCACCGCCACTATTTCGCGCATGCGACGCTGCACTTCCTGCTCGAGGTATGCACTTTTGTTGCGCAGGAAGTCGGCCGAAGCCTTGAGCTTCAGATGGGTGCGGATCCGGGCGAGCATGACTGGCGGGCTGATCGGCTTGGTGATGTAGTCCACCGCGCCCAGCTCCAGACCGTGCTGCTCGTCCTCGATGCTGGTGCGTGCGGTGAGGAAGATCACGGGAATGTCGCGCAGCCGGATATCGGCCTTGAGGCGGCTGCAGACTTCATAGCCATCCATTTCCGGCATCATGATGTCCAGCAGGATCAGGTCGGGCTGCTCCTCTGCACCGGCGATGCGCAGCGCGGTCTGCCCGTTGTTGGCGACCTTGATCCGGTAGTCGTGCTTGAGCAGGTTGTTGACCAGAACCAGGTTGTTGGGATTGTCGTCGACGATCAGGATCGTCGGTTTTTTGCTCTCATCCATGGTCATGCGGTTCTCGGTCTGCTTGAGTCGGCGGGCTGGCGGGTCATCAGCGAGCGCAAGAATGCCAGTGCCTTGTCGAATTCGAAATGTTTGATCGCGTGCTCGAGCTGTGGGTACGCGTCGGGAAAGGCTGTTTGCAGGGCCGTGGATTGCTGGCTGAGCCAGCTGACTGCCTCGGCGTCGTCTTCGGCGAGATAACCAGCCAGTTTCTGGCAGACCTGTTCCAGGTGCTGCAGGTCGATGGCCTCGGCGTGTGGCTCGCGGCGCTCAGCGAGGATCCGCTGCAGGTCGCTCAGCAGGGGCGTTAGCCGGCTTTCCAGGCGCGCCAGGGCCTGCTCGGTCAGGGCGGTCGACGCTTGGCTGCGCAGGGCCTGTTCCAGTTCGGCCGCGCAGGTCATGACGGTCGTGGCGCCTACGGTGCCGGCCACGCCCTTGAGGGTATGTGCCAGCCGTTCGGCGGTGCCCCGTTCATTCTGCGCCAGTGCGTTGCGGATATTGCGTGGCGTGTTCTCCTCGCTTTCTACCAGGCGGCGCAGCAGGTCCAGGTAGAGCGCGCGGTCACCGAGGACCCGTTGCAGTCCTTCGCCGGTGTCGAGTCCGGCAATCGTGGGCAGCACGGTCTCCGGTGCTTCGCAGACGGGAGCCGCGACCATGTCGGCACCCAAGGCAGCGGCTGGCCGCGCCCTGATCCATTGGCGCAGGGAGGCATACAGCTCTTCCACCTTTAGCGGCTTGGGGAGGAAGTCGTTCATGCCGGCTGCGAAGCAGCGCTGGCGGTCCTGCGGCATGGCGCTGGCGCTGATGGCTATGATCGGCAACTGGCCACGCTCGCCCATCTGGCGGATTTCCCGGGTGGCGCCTTCGCCGTCGAGCACGGGCATCTGCATGTCCATCAGCACCAGGTCATAGTCCTGCTGGCGCACCCGCTCGACTGCCACTTTGCCGTTCTCGGCAATCTCGACCACCATACCGACGTGCTGCAGCAGCTTGCTGACCAGCCGCTGGTTGACCTCGTTGTCCTCGGCCAGCAGTACCCGGCAGCCCTGCAGGTCGAGACTCGGCAGCCGTTGCTGCAGGCTGCTGGTAGCAATGCCGAGCGGAATACTGAGCCAGAAGGTGCTGCCGCTGCCGTGCTGGCTTTCGACGCCGACGGTGCCGCCCATGAGTTCGGCGAGCTTTTTGGCGATCGCCAGTCCGAGGCCGGTGCCGCCGAACTTGCGGGTGCTGGACGCATCGGCCTGGTAGAAGCTGTCGAATAATGCACCTTGCTGATCCTCGGTCAGGCCGATGCCGGTATCGCGGACCATGACTTCGAGGTTGAACTCGCTGCCGCCGGTCCGTCGCCCGCGCACGCTGATCTCGACTTCGCCCTGGGGGGTGAACTTGATCGCGTTGTCGACATAGTTGGCGAGGATCTGGCCGACCTTTGCGGCGTCACCCAGCAGACGCGGCGGCAGCTCCGCCGCCACTGTGCAGGTGAAGCGCAACCCTTTGGTCCGTGCCTTTTCCTTGAAGCGCTGGCTGACCGAGTCGAGTAGGTCCTGCAGGTTGAAGGGCTCGTGCTCGAGCAGCAGCTGGCCGGCCTCGATACGCGAAAAGTCGAGGATATCGTCGATCAACGCCCTCAACTGCTCGCTGGCGCACTCGATTTGCCGCAGGTAGTCGTGTTGCTGGGCGTCCAGACGGGTCTGCAGCGCCAGGTGGGTCATGCCGACGATCGAGTTCATCGGCGTGCGGACTTCATGGCTCATGTTGGCGAGAAAGTCGGACTTGGCCTGGGCCGCTTTCTCGGCCTGGATGCGGGCCATCTGCAGTTCGCGTTCGGCCTGGTCCCGCTCGGAGCTGTCGCGGATCATGATGCACAGCGTGGCGGGGTTGCTACCGAGTACCGGCAGAGGGGAAAGGCTCACCTCGATCGGGAGTCGTCCGCCCCCCTTGTGAATCCCTTGCTGGCGCATTAGCGGCAGGTATTCGCCATCCTTCAGCGCCCGCGTGCGCAGTTCGGCGTAGAGATCGTGGAAGTCGCTTGGTATCAGCGTGATCAGTTGCCGGCCGATCAGCTCACCTGGCGCGTAGCCAAACAGGCTGTCGACCTTCGGGTTGGCCAGAACGATGAGGTTCTTTTCGTCGACGACCAGGATGCCGTCGGGAGCGGACTCGATGATGCTGCCGTACCAAGCCACGGTCTGCTGGATGCGCTCCTGCTCGGCGGCCAGTTCGCTGGCTTGGTGGTGCAGCTGCGTCGCCTGTTGCTGGATGGTCAGGCTGGCCTGGCGCGAGTCCTCGAGGGCATGCGCCAGATCGGCGATTTCCGCGCCGTGAACGCTTTCGTCGAAACGTACGCTGTCGTCGCCGGCCAGCAGACGCCGGGTCTTGGCCGTCATGCTGGCAAGTGGGGTGATCAGTCGACGCCGGTAGAACATCTGCAAGCTGGCCAGCACGACCAGTGCGGTGACGATCAGTAGGCCCAGCGCAACAGTGTCGGCCACTTGCGCCTGGTTGGCGAGCAGCGCAATTCGCTCGCGCAGGCGCGCATCGATCAGGTGCCGTGCCTCGTCGAGCGGCGACATGATGGAGTCCTTGGCCTGCACATAATCGACGCCATAGACCAGTGCCAGGGCTGTCTGGCGGTCGCCGCCGCCCATGGCGGAAAAGGCCTGTCTCTCCAGGTGGAGCAGTTGGTCGGAGTTGTGCTTGGCCTGCGCGATCAAGTCCAGCTCGGTGGATGCAACCTCCAATGCCCGCAGGCGCTCGACAGCCTTTTCGCGGGAGCGGAAGGTGTCCAGCTCGCGCTGGAAGAGCTGGCGATAGTGCTCGTCGCCGGTCACCGCGTAGCCGCGTACCGCATTGGTCAGCACATCGCTGCTATCGGCGAGCAAGTCGACGGCCGCCTGCGATTCGTCGAGCTGGCTAACGGCCTGCTCGCGCTCCTGCAGGAGGTGGGAGTGGCGAAGGGTGGCGCCCAGGGTGAGGAGGGCGAGCACTATGATCATCATGGTGATCAGCTTGCTGCTGGTGTCGATGCTCATGGCGGAACTCCGCGGGGGCTTTTCGACGCCATCAGCGGGAAATCACCGCGGATGTGGCGCGTCTTCTAAAGGTTATGATTCTTTGATTTTATGTGACGCGATTCGCATAAAACAACAATTAATCGCTGGTTTTCACTGCTGTCTGCCCGGCCGCTCCATGCTCAGGTACGACATCGGCAATGCAAGCGTCGAAGGATCCGCGGCGCTGCCTGCGATGGGCCGCCGATCCTTCAGGGAGGAGGGGCTATCTGTCATTTGCCGGTTTCATTTGTTAAGGTTCCCGACGATTTCAAGATTCCCAGACTAGCCATTGTGGCATTACCGAGGTATGGCGTGATCAACGTGCTCGTCGTGGATGACCACGACTTGGTGCGCACCGGCATCCGGCGCATGCTGGCCGATGTGGATGGTGTGACCGTGGTGGGCGAGGCCGACTCTGGCGAGGCGGCTTTGCTGCGCGCGCGCGAACTCAAGCCGGATCTGGTGCTGATGGACGTTAAGATGCCCGGCATCGGTGGCCTGGAGGCGACCCGCAAGATCATCCGCAGTCACCCCGACATCAAGGTGATCGCCGTCACCGCCTGCGACGAGGAGCCGTTCCCCACCCGGCTGTTGCAGGCCGGCGCATCGGGCTACCTGACCAAGGGGGCAGGGCTGGAGGAGATGATCAAGGCTATCCGTCAGGTGTTTGCCGGCCAGCGCTACATCAGCGCCGATATCGCCCAGCAGCTGGCGCTCAAACCGTTCCAGCCGCAGGTCGATGCGACGCCCTTCGATCTGCTCTCCGAGCGCGAGATGCAGATCGCCCTGATGATCGCCGAGTGCCAGAAGGTGCAGAGCATCTCCGACAAGCTGTGCCTGTCGCCGAAGACGGTGAACACCTACCGCTACCGCATTTTCGACAAGCTCGAGATCACCAGCGATGTCGAGCTGGCCGTGCTGGCGATTCGCCACGGCATGGTCGAAGTCGACAGCTGAGATGAGTGCCGTGTTCGACAGCAGCGGCTTTCTTGCCGCCTGCAGCGCTCGCCCGGGCGTGTACCGGATGTTCGATGCCGAGGCTCGGCTGCTGTATGTCGGCAAGGCCAACAATCTGAAGAAACGCCTGGCCAGCTACTTTCGCAAGAGCGGGCTGGCGCCGAAGACCGCGGCACTGGTGGCGCGCATCGCGCAGATCGAGACCACCATCACCGCCAACGAGACCGAGGCGCTGCTCCTGGAGCAGACGCTGATCAAGGAATGGCGGCCGCCTTACAACATCCTGCTGCGCGACGATAAATCCTATCCCTACGTGTTCCTGTCCAGCGCGGATGAGTACCCCCGCCTGGGTATCCACCGGGGCGCGAAGAAGCAGAAGGGTCGCTATTTCGGTCCTTACCCCAGTGGCCTGGCGATCCGCGAGAGCCTCAGCCTGCTGCAGAAGACCTTCCAGGTACGCCAGTGCGAGGACAGCTATTTCAAGAATCGCACCCGGCCCTGCCTGCAATACCAGATCAAGCGCTGCAAGGCACCCTGTGTTGGACTGGTGACTCCTGAGGAGTACGCCGAGGACGTGCGTCGTTCGGCGCTGTTCCTCGAGGGGCGCAGCAATGTGCTGAGCGACGAACTGAGTGGCGCCATGGAGAAGGCCGCCGCCGCCCTCGACTTCGAACGTGCCGCCGAGCTGCGTGACCAGATCGCCCTGCTGCGTCGGGTGCAGGACCAGCAGAGCATGGAAGGTGGCAGCGGCGACGTGGATGTGGTTGCGGCGATGGTCAGCCCCGGCGGTGCCTGCGTGCACCTGATCACCGTGCGTGGCGGACGGGTGCTGGGCAGCAAGAACTTCTTTCCGCAGGTGGCGATCGAGGAAGCCGCGGCTGACGTGCTGGCGGCCTTCCTCGCCCAGTACTATCTGGGCACCAGCGAGCGCGACCTGCCGAACGAGCTGATCGTCAACTGCGAGCATGAGGACTTCGCCACGCTGGTTGCGGCGATTGCCGAGGTGCGTGGCCGCGAGCTGACCATCAGTCACCGTGTACGCGGTACCCGCGCGCGCTGGCAGCAGCTGGCGGTGACCAATGCCGAGCAGGCACTGGCTGCGCGACTGGCCAACCGCCAGCATGTCGCCGCGCGCATGGAGGCGCTGGGTGAGGCGCTGGGTATGGACGAGCCGCCGCAGCGCCTGGAGTGCTTCGACATCAGCCACTCCAGCGGCGAGGCCACGGTCGCCTCCTGCGTGGTATTCGGCCCTGAAGGGCCGTTGAAGTCCGACTACCGCCGTTTCAACATCGAGGGGGTGACGGCCGGCGACGATTATGCTGCCATGCATCAGGCGTTGACCCGCCGTTTTCGCCGGCTCAAGGACGGCGAAGGCAAGATGCCCGATATCCTGCTGGTCGACGGCGGCAAGGGGCAGCTGAACATGGCGCGCGAGGTGTTGCAGGAGCTGGCGGTGGTCGACCTGGTCCTGCTCGGCGTGGCCAAGGGTGTGACCCGCAAGCCGGGCCTGGAAATCCTCTACTTGAACGATGCCGAGCACGAATTCACCCTGCGGGGTGACTCGCCGGCGCTGCACCTCATCCAGCAGATCCGCGACGAGGCGCATCGCTTTGCCATCACCGGCCACCGGGCCCGACGTGGCAAGGCGCGGCGCACCTCGAGTCTGGAGGAGGTGCCGGGGGTCGGCCCCAAGCGGCGGCGCGACCTGCTCAAGCATTTCGGCGGATTGCAGGAGTTGGCGCGGGCCAGCGTCGAGGAAATCGCCAAGGCCCCGGGTATCAGCAAAAAGCTTGCAGAGTTGATTTATGCTGTCCTGCACAGTGAGTAGAATGACGCAACTCTTTGAATATCAAAGGTACCGATGAATATCCCGAATCTGCTGACCATCCTGCGCGTGCTGCTCATCCCGGTATTCATCGGGTTGTTCTATCTGCCGTTCGACTGGCGCTACTGGGCGGCCAGTGCCGTTTTTGCGCTGGCCAGTGCCACCGATTGGCTGGATGGCTATCTGGCCCGGCGTCTGGGGCAGAGCACGCCGTTCGGTGCCTTCCTCGACCCGGTGGCGGACAAGCTGATCGTGGCGGTGGCTTTGGTGTTGCTGGTGGAAGAGCACGGCAACCTGTGGCTGACTCTGCCGGCAATGATCATCATCGGTCGGGAGATCGTGGTGTCGGCCCTGCGTGAGTGGATGGCCGAAATCGGTGCGCGCGCCCATGTGGCAGTCTCCAATCTGGGCAAATGGAAGACCACGGCGCAGATGGTGGCGCTGGTCATCCTGCTCGGCAATCCTCCGCGTATGGACGTCTGGGTTGGCCTCGGTTACGGCCTGCTCATTGTGGCTGCCGGCCTCACCCTGTGGTCCATGGTCCAGTACCTGCGTGCCGCCTGGCCCCACCTAAGTACCGGTGCCAACGGGAAATAACTTTTTTGAATCAAAGAGTTGACAGCGCTGCCAGTTCATATAGAATGGCGCCCGTCACCACGAAGCGGGAATAGCTCAGTTGGTAGAGCACGACCTTGCCAAGGTCGGGGTCGCGAGTTCGAGTCTCGTTTCCCGCTCCAATTTTCGTGATGAATGCTTGAAGTTTGAGTGTTCATTTTGAGGCCGGGTGGCAGAGTGGTCATGCAGCGGATTGCAAATCCGTGTACGCCGGTTCGATTCCGACCTCGGCCTCCAGTACAGAAGCCCCGTAGATCAAGCATCTACGGGGCTTTTTTACGTCTGTTCGAAAAGCCAGATTGGTCCGAGCTTTGGAACGCGTCCCAAAACTTCTGTTATTTCGACGGTTTGGCGATGGCGCCGACGCGGCGATAGACCCGCTCGGTAATGCCCTCGGTCGAGTGGCCTAGCAGCACGCTAGCGTCCGACAGGTCGCGAATCTCACTGGCCGCCTTGGGCCGAATATCCCTGAACTGAAACTGCCTGATCCGCACGGCCAGCTCCTGCTCGCCGCCCTCTGCGGCTTTGGCGGCGGCTGACTCTCGATCGTCATCCCAGCGGTTCCGCAGCATCGGCCACGATACGCGCTGTCCGCGCCGGTTGATCACCAGGAAGGGGGACAGGAACACGGCATTGCCACGGTTGATCCGCTCGATCAGCTTGCCGAGGCTGTTGGGCAGGCCGTCGCTCTCGACCTGGATACGCAGCTTCTTCTCGGTCTTGCCCTGGCGCACCAGCAGGTAGCCGTCGACGATGTCGTCGCGGCGCATCGCCAGAGCGTCGGCCGGGCGCTGGCCGGTCAACAGGGCCAGATCCATAGCGTCCTGCAGTTCGTGGCAGGTTTGGGCATAGACTGCCTTCCAGACCGCATCATTGGCGTAGTAGTCGCGTGGCCGCTCCTTGTTCTTGCGCACGCCCAGGCAGGGGTTGGCCTGCTCGCACAGCCCCCACTCACGCGCGATGTTGAACACATGGGAGAGCAGGGCGATCTCGCGGTTCGCCCGGGGCTTGGCCGACCGTGGGTCTCGGTACTGGGCGATCATGGCCGGCCCTGGAACTGGATGGCAGCTTGGTCGATGGCAGGGCGATCCAGCTCCGAAAGGTCGTGACCTGCGATGTGTGCGACGCCAGCACGGCCGAGTCGGGGCATGGCGTCCTGCAGGCCCTGCTTCAACTTCGCGATGTCGACGCTCAAGCGCGAGCACTGGGTTCGCCACATGTTTGATGATGACGAGCCATGATCCTGTTTCTCGATTTTGACGGCGTGCTGCATCCTGACGCCGTTTACCTGCGCTTCAACGGCGAGATCGAGCTGCGCGCCCCGGGCGAGCTGTTCATGTGGGCGCCGTGGTTGATCGGGGCGCTGGCCGATAACCAGGATATTCGCATCGTGTTGTCGACCAGCTGGGCGCGCAACCTCGGATTTCATGCGCCAGTGCGGCTTCGACGCCTTCGCCGTGCGCAAGGACAAGTCGGCGCTCGATGCGCTCAAGGGCCTCAACGGGATCAGCGTTCTGTACGGGCGCTCGGTACTGGAGCCGCGACCGCTGTTCCGCCGGCGTACCGGGGCGGGCGAGGAGGGATAGAGGGCGTGCGCGGCTGTCGCCTTGCCGGTGGTTGCGGGGCCGATTCGCCGCTTCGTCGTCGGCCGCGCCGTCAGCGCGCGGCTTCGAAGTCCAGCGCCTGGCGGGTTGCCGGGCGGGCCTGGAAGGCCTGCTGGGCGCGGGCCAGATGCTGCAGGTCGGCGAAGCGCTCGCTGCCCAGGCGCGGCAGCCAACCGACGAACATGCCCAGGTAGAGGTCGGCGATGGTGTAGCGCTCGGCCACCAGCCACTGACGCCCCTGCAGATGGCGGTCGACATGGGCCAACGCCTGATGCAGCTGCTCGATGGCCTGGGCGCGAATCCCGGCATGGGTGCTCTCATCGGCCGAGTAGCGATCCGGGCGGAAGATCGGCCGTAAGCAGCCGGCATGCACCTCGAAAGCTAGGTAGCCGATCCAGCTCTGGATCTGCGCGCGCTCGGCGCTGCCGGCCGGGGCGAACAGGCCGCTTTGCGGCTTGAGGTCGGCCAGATACGGCAGGATCGCGCTGTTCTCGGTGATCAGCGTGCCATCGTCGAGCTGCAGGGCGGGCACCCGGCCCAGCGGGTTGACCCGGTGAATCGGCGAGTCCGGCGTGCGCAGGGGCACCCGCTCGATGGCGACCGGCAGTTCCAGTTCGCGAACCAGGGTGTGGGCCGCCTGCGCGCAGGTGCCGGGGGCGATATAGAGAACGCTCATCGAATACCTCTCGGGAGCAGGCCCGCCGGTCGTGCGGCGGGCACTGCGGGTGAAGGAAATGCGGCCGGCAGTACGGCTTTCCGCCGGGGGGCGGACTGCCAGCCGTGGTGCCATCCCTTTTAGAGGATGGCGGCGGCCCGGGATAGCTCGCGGACGGGATAGCAGCTTTGTCGCGAACGGATTGCACCGTGCCTTCAAGGGGCGGGGGCGCAGCCGAGCGCGGGGCTGGCCGGTGCGCGGAGGCCGGCTGCCCGGCTCCCGCGTTGCTCAGATCGGCTCGGCCAGTGCCTCGAAGGAGGCCCGCATGATGCGTGCATGCTCGGCCTTGTCGCCGCCGCACTTCTCGATCTCGCCGAGGCGCATGGAGTTTTCCACCACCATGCGGCAGCGCTCCCAGCGCCGCTCCATGAAGCTTTCCAGCGCCTGCTCCAGCGGTGCACCGGCCAGCTCCTCGGCCAGCACCAGGCCGTCCTCAATGCCGATGCAGGCGCCGGAGCCCAGATGCGGGGTGGTCGCGTGCACCGCGTCGCCGATCAGCAGGACGCGGCCGCGATACCACGGGCGCGGCATCAGCATGCCTTCCAGTGGCCGAAAGATGATCGAGGAGTGTTCGCCCAGTTGCTCGCGCATCCACTGCACCAGCGGTGCGGGGAACGGGGCCAGCAAGTCCTTCAGCTGTGCGACAAAGCTGGTCGGATCGACGAAGTCGTTGCTGGGCCTCTCCTCGTTGACGAACAGGTACATCTCGTCCGCGGAGACCGGATTGACCCCCACCTTGGTCTTGGCGCCGGTCCAGATGCGCGTGCAGGCAATCTCCGCCGGCCGCGGCAGGACCGCGCGCCAGACGGCCTGGCCGCTGTACCTGGGCTTGGGCGCGTCGGGGAAGATCGCTTCGCGCACCTTGGAGAACAGGCCGTCGGCGCCGACCACCAGGTCGTAGCGGCGGCGCCGGCCGTCGCTGAAGGTCACCTCGACGCCATCGGCGTCCTGCTCGATGGCGGTGAAGGTGCAGCCCAGGCGCACGTCGACGCCGCCGATGCCGCGGGTGGCCTGCTCCATGATCCGCGCCAGCACCGGGCGCATGATCGCGCCGTTGCCGGGAATGGCGGTGCCGGTCAGGTCGGGGGTCGGCAGGGTGGCGATGAGGGTGCCGTCCGGCGTGCACAGCTGGGTGCCTCTGCCGGCGAAGCCGTGGCGCAGGAACTCGTCGAGAATCCCCAGCTCCTGGAAGGTCCGCAAGGTGGCGCCGCCGAGGCTGAGGCCTGCACCGTAGACGCGCCACTCGGGGTCGATCTCGACCAGGTCGACGGCGATGTTGTGCTTGCGCAGCGCAATGGCGGTGGCCATGCCGGAAAAGCCGCCGCCGATGATGAGGACATGCTTGATAGTCTTGGTCATTTGTTGCGTCCAATTGTTGTTGTTTTAGGTTTTGGCGATCGTATGGACGGGTTTTGATGCGCACCACTTCCTTCGCTGAATGCGTGGTATTGATCGGCTGAATACATCGAGGGGCATTTCTCCTCATTCCAGGACAAGAACAACAACATGCGTTTCAACAAACTCGATCTGAATCTCCTCGTGGCGCTGGATGCGATGCTGCAGACACGCAGCATCACCCAGGCGGCCAAGCAGCTGCACATGAGCCAGTCGGCCATGAGCAACGCCCTGGCGCGACTGCGCGCCCACTTCGAGGATGAGTTGCTGGTGCGGGTGGGCCGCCATCTCGAGCTCACCCAGCGCGCCACAACCCTCAGGGAGGCGGTGCGCGATCTGCTGCTGCGGGTCGAGACGACCATCAGCGCGCAGCCACAGTTCGATCCGACCCAGTCCGAGCGCCTGTTCCGGATTGCCGCCTCGGACTACAGCGCCATCGTCCTGATCCCGCATCTGCTGGCCCTGGCACAGCGCGCCGGTGCCCGGGTGCGCTTCCAGTTGCTGCCGCAGGTGGGCGACTCCGCCTTGGCGCTGGAGCGGGGCGAGACCGACCTGCTGATCATCCCCAAGGCCTACTGTTCCAGCGAGCACCCGCTCGAAGTGCTGTTCGAGGAAACCTTCGCCTGCCTGGTCTGGGCGGGGAGCCACCTGGCGCGGGAGGGGCTCGACCTCGCTGCTTACGCCCGTGCCGGTCATGTGGTCATGCAACCCGCCGGTGCGGACAGGCCGGCCTTCGGCAACGCCTTCCTGCAGAGCTGCGGTCTGGAGCGCCGGGTGGAGGTGTCGACGTACAGCTTTCTCGTCGAGCCGGCCCTGGTGGTGGGCACCGAGCGGGTGGCCACGGTGCACTCGCGCCTGGCGCGCTGGGCGAGTGGGGTGCTGCCGGTCAAGCAGTTCGCGCCGCCGCTCGACATCCCGGTGATGGAGCAGGCGATCCAGTGGCACAAGTACCGGACCAGCGACCCGGGACTGATCTGGCTGCTCGATCTGGTACGCGCGGCGGCCCGGGAAATGGATGCCTGCGCAACCGAAAACTAGCTGTCGGTGAGAACCAGCCGCCGCTCTGCAGAGGCCGGTTGGCTCAGCCGCCGGTGTCCCTCTGCGGGTCGAGAGCTCTGCATTTTCTGGATAGCTGAATTAGGCCGCGTCGCGTAGCTCAGTGTGGGGGTTGTTCATAGACTCGACTCCAACACAACCGGAGAGCTCCTATGGACGCGGCTGTTTCCAACAAGAATCCTGAGATTTCGACGCCGTTCATCAGTGATGCGGATGTCGCTGAATTGGCCTCCTGGCCCAAGGCGATTGCCGCCCTCGCTGACGCCTATGCAAAACCGATAAAGCCGGCGATGGTACCGCCGCGCATCATGGCGCGCGGTGACGGCTTCTGGCTGCGCAGCCTGTGCGCGGTATCGCCGTCGGGCGACTACATGGGCTGCAAGCTGATTTCCGCCTCGCCGAAGATCAAGCGCGCCAGCTACCTGATCTCGCTGTTCGACCAGCGCACCATGGAGCTGGCGGCGCTGGTCGATGGCAACCGCATCACCGACATCCGTACCGCGGCGACCGCGGTGGTGGCGGTGAATGCCGCGAATCCGAGCGGCGCGCTGCGCGTTGGCATCATCGGCTCCGGCGCACTGGCTCGCGGCATTCTGACCGCGCTGCTGGCGGTGCGCGAAGTGTCGCTGGCGCGGGTGTTCAGCCCGACCCCGGCCAGCCGCGAGAAGTTTGCCGCGGCCTTCCAGGCCTCCCACGAACTGGCCATCGAGGCGAGCGACACCCCGCAGGCGGCCATCGATGGCGTCGACGTGGTGGTCTGCGCCGCGCGCAGCCGCGACGAATCGCCGGTGCTGCTCGGCGAGTGGCTGCAGCCGGGCATGGTCGTGCTGTCGGTCGGCTCCACCCTGCCCGAGCAGCGCGAGGTCGATGTCGCCGCCATGGCGCGCGCCGACCTGATCATCGCCGACATGCCTGAGGAGGTTATCCACGAGACCGGCGACTCGCTGCAAGCGATCCGCGAGGGCGTCGACGTGGAAGGCAAGACCGTTAGCCTCGGCGACGTGATGTCGGGCCAGGCGCCGGCGCGCCGGTCGCCGCAGGACATCGTCCTCTACAAGTCGGTCGGTGGCGCCCTGCAGGACGTGGTGACCGCCGAGATGCTGCTGCGCGAGGCGCTGGCCACCAACACCTTCGCAATGCTCCCCACCGGCATCGTCACCATCGACCGCTGAACCGATTAGAAACGGAGAAAAACAATAATGGCAACTTACAAGCGTGCAGATGCCCGTGCCTGGGCCAAAGAGTGTCTGGTCGGCTGCTCGGGGGTCACCATCCCCAGCTACAGCAGCGATCTCAAGCGCCTGAACGAGCAGGGCATCCGCCACGACATCCAGAAAGTCTCGGACCTGGGCTTCAAGTACACCCTGCTGTGCACCGAGGTGGCGATCACTCCGGAAGAGAACGCGCAGTTCACCGCCTGGGCCAAGGACACCACCGGCGACCAGCTCGGCCTGTTCTTCCATGCCGGCTTCGGCACCCTGGCCGAGAACATCGAAGCGGTGAAACTGGCCGAGAAGGCCGGCGCCGACATCGCCCTGCTGTCCTATCCGTCGAACTTCTGGCCGACCAGCGAGCAGGACATCTACGACTACACCCGCGCCTTCTGCGACGCCACCGAGCTGGCCGTGATGCTGTTCCCGATCCCGCTGTGGGGCTTCGAGCGCGTGCATCCGCAGGGCATGTCCCCCGCGCTGATCCGCCGCCTGCTCGACGACTGCCCGAACATCGTCGCCATCAAGGCTGAGCAGGGCTTCCCGCACGTTGCCGGCCTGATCGAGACCTATCACCGCTTCGGTCAGGAAACCATCATCAGCTGCCCGATCGAGAGCGACATCATCCCGCTGATGAAGTTCATGGACCTGCAGTTCTCCGGCACCAGCTACACGCAGTGGATGGGCGACTACTTCCCGAAGGTCTTCAACCTGGCCCGCAACGGCCAGTGGCAGGAGGCGATGGACCTGTACTGGCAGGCGCAGCCGGCGCGTGGCGCCGTCGGTGCCGCCACCGGCGCCTACATGCCTGGCTCCAACTACATCAACCGCGCCCACTGGAAGTACATGGACTGGCTGGCCGGCTTCAACGGTGGCCCGCTGCGCGCCCCGGTGGCGCGGATTCCCGACCGCATGATGAAGGTCCTGCGTCAGGGCCTGGTGGCGTCGAAGTTCGAGTGCACCTCGGACGACGACAGCCAGTTCCTGATCGGCCGTTTCCCCTGCTGAGGAAGAGAATATGTCTGTCGAGCTGCTGAAAGATCGCGGTCTCTGGCGCACCGGCGCGCTGATCAACGGCGAGTGGATCACCGAGACCCCGCACGGCAAGTACTCCCTGAACAACCCGGCGACCAGCGCGCTGCTGGTCGAGCTGCCGGTGTGCAAGGAAGCGGAAACCGAGGCCGCCGTCGAGGCGGCCGACCGGGCCTTCCGTGCCTGGAGCCAGACCACCGCCAAGCACCGCTACGAGGTGATCAACCGCTGGTATCAGCTGGTGGTTGAACACAAGGAAGACCTCGCCACCCTGATCACCCTGGAAGAAGGCAAGCCGCTCAGCGAAGCGCGCGGCGAGATCGATTACGCCGCCTCCTTCCTGCAGTGGTTTGCCGAGGAAGCCAAGCGGGTACGCGGCGACGTGATCCCCGCGCCGAAGCCGGGGCAGCGCATCCTGGCGTTGAAGCAGCCGATCGGCGTGTGCGCGGCGATCACCCCGTGGAACTTCCCGGCGGCGATGATCACCCGCAAGGCCGGTCCGGCGCTGGCCGCCGGCTGCTCGATGGTGGTCAAGCCGGCCAGCCAGACGCCGCTGACCGCCCTGGCCCTCGGCGAACTGGCCCTGCGCGCCGGGGTACCGGCCGGGGTGTTCTCGGTGATCACTGGTAACTCCACCCGGGCCACCGGCGGGGTGCTGACCGGCCACAAGCTGGTGCGCAAGATCACCTTCACCGGCTCCACCGAAGTGGGCCGCATCCTGCTCGAGCAGTCGGCCAGCACCATCAAGAAATGCTCCATGGAGCTGGGCGGCAACGCGCCGCTGATCGTCTTCGCGGATGCCGATCTGGACGCCGCGGTCGAGGGCATCCTGGTCGCCAAGTTCCGCAACTCCGGGCAGTCCTGCATCGCCGCCAACCGCGTGCTGGTGCACGACAGCATCTACGACCAGCTGGCCGCGCGCCTGGCCGCGCGCACCGCCGAACTGCGGGTGGGCAACGGCCTGGAGGAGGGCACCCAGATCGGCCCGATGATCGACGAGGCCGCGGTGGCCAAGGTCGAGGAACACCTGCGCGACGCCCTCAGCGGCGGTGCGCGCATCCTCGCCGGCGGCCGTCGCCACGCCCTGGGCGGCGCCTTCTTCGAGCCGACCGTGGTGGCGGATGTCAACCTCGGCATGACCATCGCCCGCGAGGAGACCTTCGGTCCGGTGATGCCGCTGCTGCGCTTCCGTGACGACGCCGAGGCCATCGCCATGGCCAACGACACCGACTTCGGCCTGGCGGCCTACCTGTTCAGCCGCGATGCGCAGCGGGTGTGGAACGCGGCCGAAGCCCTGGAGGCCGGCATGGTCGGCATCAACACCGGGCTGATCTCCAGCGAGGTGGCGCCGTTCGGCGGGGTGAAGCAGAGCGGTCTGGGCCGCGAGGGTTCCCAGTACGGCATCGATGAGTATCTGGAAATCAAATACCTGTGCTGGGACGGCCTGCAGTCGACTTATTGAGGTAGCCGGGGCAGTCAGCGGCGCGGACGTCGCGGCTGACTGCGCCTGATCAAGCGTGGCGCAATAACAATGACAAATGAGCCGAGGGAAGCCATGAATGAATTAAAAAATAACAAAAATGGTTTTTTATATACCGCTCTAGGGGCCGTGTTTCTTTCCACTGCAATGCTGCCTTCGACCAGCAGCGCGACGCTCAGCTGGGAAGTGGGCGATGGCGTGAAGGTCGATTTCACCAACACCTTGCGTTATTCGGCGGCGACCCGGGTTGATAAGCGCGACAGCGAACTGCTGCAGAACCCGAACCTGGATGATGGCAACCAGAACTTCAGCACCGGCCTGATCTCCAACCGCTTCGAGCTGTACAGTGAACTGGATGTGGTCAGCGACCAAGGCTTCGGCGCGCGCGTCAGTGCGCTGGGCCTGTACGACACCGTCTACAACGACGACAACGACAACCCGGGCTTTCCGAAGGCGTTTCCTAACCATACCTCGCGGGATTACGACGAGTTCACCGATGACACCCGCGACCAGCATGGCCGCTATGCCGAAATCCGCGACGCCTTCGTCTTCGGCCGGCTCGCTCTGGGCGATACCCAGCTGAGTGGCCGCCTGGGTCAGCACTCGCTGGTGTGGGGTGAAAGCCTGTTCTTCGCCAACAACGCGATCGCCGGGGCACAGAGCCCGTTCGACACTCCGCGACTGCTGATCGACCCGACGGCCGAAGCCAAGGAGTTCGTCCTGCCGGTGCCGCAGATTTCCGGTCAATGGGAACTCAGCGACACCCTGAGCCTGGGCGCCTACTACCAGTTCCGCCATCGCGAAAACCGCATCCCGGCGGTGGGCAGCTACTTCTCCTACAGCGATATCGTCGGCGAGGGCGCGGAGCGCCTGCTGCTGGGCATGGGGCCGGCCGGTCCGATGGCGGCGGTGCGCGAGTCGGACATGGACCCCGACGACTCCGGCCAGTTCGGCCTGCAGCTGCGCTGGCAGCTCGGCGAGACCGACCTCGGCCTGTACGCCCTGCGCTTCCACGACAAGGACCTGCAGCAGGTCATGCGCCTGGGCTTCGATCCCGCCATCGGCGGCGTGCGGCCGACCAGCTACTACCTGACCTACCACGAAGACACCACCCTGTACGGCATCAGCGCCAGCCGCAGCATGGGCGATTTCAACGTGGCCGCCGAGGGATCGATCCGCAAGGATCAGTCGCTGGCCAGCTCGCACGCCGTGGATACCTCGGCGCTGGGCGGACCGGCCTCCGGCAACAACAACCACCCGGCCTACGCCGTGGGCGACACCGCGCACATCAACCTGTCGACCATCTGGAGCGTGCCGAGCACGCCGCTGTGGGGCGAGGCGAACCTGGTCGCGGAACTCGCCTGGACGCGCCTGCTGCACTGCGAGCAGAACTGCGATACGGCGCTGGACCCCAACGCGACGCGCGACTCCTGGTCGATGCGCGGCGTGTTCAAGCCGACCTACCGGCAAGTGGTTTCCGGGCTGGATCTCAGTGTGCCGATCGGCATCGGCTACACCCCCAAGGGCTCGCGCAACATCCTCGGCCCGTGGGCGGTGCCGGCTGAAGATGGTGGCGACTTCACCATCGGCCTGACCGGGCTGTACATGAACGAGCTGGAACTCGGTCTCGCCTACACCCACTTCTTCGGCTCGACCGGCGAGCTGATGGACGAGAGCCTGTCGTACAGCTACCAGCAGGCGCGCAAAGACCGTGATTTCGTGGCCTTCACGGCGAAGTACAGCTTCTGAAGCGGCTTGAAAACTACAACAAGAACGACGAGGTATCTATGAACAAGGTTCTTGCTATTGGTAAGGGGCTGGCGCTGCTGGCCTGCGTGATCGCTAACTCCAGCCATGCCTCCGTGTCAGCCGATCAGGCGCAGCGCCTGAAGGGCGAGCTGACGCCCTTTGGCGCCGAGAAGGCGGGCAACAAGGATGGCTCCATCCCGGCCTGGACGGGCGGTCTGACCACGCCCACCGCCGGCGATCTGCCGGGCGGGCGCCGTGGCGATCCGTTCAAGGACGAAAAGCCGCAGTTCTCGATCACCGCGCAGAATATGGACAAGTACGCCGGCAACCTCTCCGATGGCACCAAGGCGATGCTGAAGAGGTACCCGAACACCTTCCGCGTGGATGTCTACCCAACCCACCGCACCGCCGCCGCGCCGCAATGGGTGAATGACAACACCTTCGCCAACGCGACCCGCGCGACCCTGGACGCCGGCGTGCCCAAGGGCGCCTACGGCGGCATTCCGTACCCGATCGCCAAGTCCGGCGAGGAAGTGATGTGGAACCACGTGCTGCGCTGGCGCGGCATGCGTTTCGAGCACTTCAACAACTGGTACCAGATCCTCGCCGACGGCCGCGCGGTGATGGTCACCGACGCAGTGATCAACGAGCAGTTGCCGTACTACGACAAGGACAGCAACCTCGAGCAGTTCGACAGCCAGGGCAAGCCGTTCTGGCAGGTGGCGATCCGCAACATCGGCCCGCCGCTGCGCGCCGGCGAGGCGCTGCTCGCCCACGAGTACCTGGACCAGTCCAAGCTGCAGACCTGGGTGTACCTGAAGGGCCAGCGCCGCGTGCGCAAGCTGCCGAACGGCTGCTGCGACACGCCGACGCCGGCCGCCGCCGGGGTGATGACCTTCGACGAGATGTACACCTGGACCGGCAAGATGGACCGCTTCGACTGGAAGCTGGTCGGCAAGGAGGAGATGTACATCCCCTACAACACCAACCGCCTGACCCAGCCGGCCAGCGACGAGGCGGTGCTGTCCGGCAGCCACCTCAACCCCGATTACGTGCGTTGGGAAAAGCACCGCGTCTGGGTGGTCGAGGCCAACGTGCGTGACGGCCAGCGCCACCAGGCCGCGAAGAGCCGCTACTACTGCGACGAGGACACCTGGATCTGCGTGATGGCCGATCGCTGGGACGGCAAGGGCCAGCTGTGGCGCACCCTGTGGTCGATGACCACGGTCGTCCCGGAGCTGCCGGCCACCGTGATCTCCTCGTTCGGCTATTACGACCTGCTGGCGGGCACCGGCTTCGTCGCCCAGCTGCCCAACACCAAGCCCAAGCACTACGTGCTGCATGAGGGCGCCAGCGACTCGGTGTTCTCGCCGACCGGCCTGGCGGGCAACAGCGTGCGCTGATCGCGACAGGGACTACCCGTGAACAGAAGGGGCCGCAAGGTCCCTTCTGCTTTTTGGCGACCAGCAAAAGTGGGGGCGAGGGGGCCGCCGCCGGGTCGGCAGCTCATCATTTTCTAGATAGCTGAAATAGACCGCGTCGCGTAGCTGAGGGCAGGGGCAGTTCATACACTCGAAGCCAGCACAGCCGGCAATCCCCACCCCTACGGGGCGGCTGTATCTAATAACAAGAATCCAGAGGCATGCCCATGAGCTGGAAATTGAAGACATTGCGCACTTGCGTGCTGGGCTCGGTGCTGTGCGGGGTTTCGGTCGGCGCGCTGGCGCTGGTCCCCGCGGGTGAGGTCGGCGACGCCCTGAGCAGGCCCGCGCTGCAGGCCAGCCAGGCTGAGAAGGCCGTGCTCCTCGGCGCGGCGGTCACCGGCAGCGGGCGCATCGTGGCCGTCGGCGAGCGTGGCCTGGTCATCCTCTCCGATGATGGCGGCGTGCACTGGCGTCAGGCCGCCACGCCGGTCAGCGTGACCCTGACCGCGGTGCGTTTCGCCGGCGGTCAGCAGGGGGTCGCGGTGGGCCACGGCGGGGTCATCCTCACCAGCAGCGACGGTGGCGAAAGCTGGACGAAGCGCCTGGATGGCCAGCGGGCGGCCCAGCTGGCGCTGGAAGATGCCAAGGCCTCCGGAAATGCCCAGCTGCAGGAAAGTGTCGAGCTGATGCTGGCCGACGGGCCGGACAAACCCTTCCTCGATGTCGCACTGAACGACAGCGGCGCGATGCTGGTGGTCGGCGCCTATGGCCTGGCCTTCGCCTCGGCGGATGCCGGCCAGACCTGGACCCCATGGCTGAGCCGGCTGGACAACCCCGAAGGCCTGCACCTGTATGCGGTGCGCCAGCGGGGCCAGACTATCGTCATGGCCGGCGAGCGCGGGCTGCTGCTGCGCTCCACCGATGGCGGCGCGCACTTCAGCCGCCTCGAGACGCCCTACGAGGGCAGCCTGTTCACCGCGGAGCTGCTCGCCGAGAGCGACATCGTCGTCGCCGGCCTGAAGGGCAGCCTGCTGCGCAGCCGCGACGGCGGCCTGAGCTGGCAGCGGGTCGACACCGGGGTGCCGGCCTCCTTCACCGCCTCCACGCTCGCGGCCGACGGCACCCTGTATCTGGTCAATCAGGCCGGGCAGGTCATGGCCTGGGGGCGTGATGCGCTGCAGCAGGTGAGCAGCCAAGCGCTGCCGGCGCTGAACGGCATTCTGCCCATCAACAACGAACAAGTCGTCCTGCTCAGCGACCGTGGCGTCTCCACGCTGCGCTTGGCCGGGCAGGCGCAGGGGAGCCAGCAATGAATCCGCATACTGCATCGAAGGGCGAGCTGGCGCCGGGCGACCTCGACCCGCGTTCGGGCTCCATCGTCGAGCGGTCGATCTTCAACAATCGCCTGATCGTCGTCCTGCTCTGCACCCTGTTCACACTGTTCTTTGCCAGCCAGCTGCGCCATCTGCAGCTGTCGGCCAGCTTCGAGAAGATGATTCCGCAGGGCCATCCGTACATCCAGAACTTCACCGCGAACCAGAAGGATCTGCTCGGGCTCGGCAATGCGGTGCGCATTGCCGTGGCCAACCCCAAGGGCAGCATCTACGACGCCCGCTACATGGATACCCTGCGCGAGCTGAGCGACGAGCTGTTCCTGCTGCCGGGGGTCAACCGCATGCAGATGAAGTCGCTGTGGACGCCATCGACCCGCTGGGCCGGGGTGACCGAGGATGGCCTGGAGGGCGGGCCGGTGATCCCCGAAGGCTATGACGGTTCCGAACACAGCCTGCAGCAGCTCGCCGCCAACCTGGCGCGCTCCGGCGAGGTCGGCCATACCGTGGCCACCGACTTCAGCTCCAGCGTGATCTTCGTGCCGCTGCTGGCGACCGACGCCGAAGGCCGGGTGGTGGACTATGCGGTGCTCGCCGAGTCGCTGGAGACCCTGCGCGCCAAGTACGAGGCGCGCGGCTATGCCGTGCACATCACCGGCTTCGCCAAGCTGGTCGGCGATCTAATCGACGGCGTGCGTTCGGTGCTGGTGTTCTTCGCCATCACCATCCTGCTCAGCGCGGCGGTGCTGTTCTGGTTCACCCGCTGCTGGCGCTCCACCGCGGCGGTGGTGATCTCCTCGCTGATCGCCGTGGTCTGGCAGCTCGGCATGCTGCCGACCCTGGGCTATGCGCTGGACCCGTACTCGATCCTGGTGCCCTTCCTGGTATTCGCCATCGGCATGAGCCACGGCTCGCAGAAGATGAACGGCATCCTCCAGGACATCGGCCGTGGCTCCAGCAAGCTGATGGCGGCGCGGCTGACTTTCCGCCGCCTGTTCGGCGCCGGCATGGCGGCGCTGGTCATCGACGCGGTGGGCTTCGGCGTGCTGCTGGTGTTCGACATCCAGGCGATCCGCGAGCTGGCGCTGGCCGCCTCGATCGGCGTGGCGGTGCTGATCTTCACCAACCTGATCCTGCTGCCGGTGATCCTCAGCTACGTCGGCGTGGGCCGCGCGGCGGCGCTGCGCAGCCTGCGTGACGAGCGTGCCGACGAGGCAGGCGAGACCAAGCACATCGTCTGGCGCCTGCTGGACCATTTCACCGAGCGCAAGTGGGCCAGCCTGGCCATTCTCGGCGCTGCGGGGCTGGCCGTGGCGGGTCTGGTGATCTCTTCGCACCTGCAGGTCGGCGACCTCGATCCGGGCGCGCCGGAGCTGCGCCAGGACAGCCGCTACAACCGCGACGTGGCCTACCTGAACGCCCACTACGGCGCCTCCAGCGACGTCATGGCCATCATGGTGAAGACCCCGGCGGGCGCCTGCGCGGCCTACGAGACGCTCAACAAGGTGGATGCCCTGGAGTGGCAACTGCGCCAGCTCGACGGGGTGGAAAGCACCAACACCCTGGCGCTGCTCAACCGGCGGATGACCGCCGCGCTGAACGAGGGCAACCCGAAATGGAATGACTTCGTGCCCAACCAGGCGATGCTCAACGCCATCACCGCCGGTGCGCCGCGCGGCCTGTACGACGACAGTTGCGCGCTGCTGACCATGTACGTGTACCTGACCGACCACAAGGCCGCCACGCTGTCGCGGGTGGTCAGTCACGTCGAGCAGTTCGCCGCCGCCAACAACACCCAGGATGTGCAGTTCCTGCTCGCCGCCGGCTCGGCCGGCATCGAGGCGGCGACCAACATCGTCGTCAAGGACGCCTGGCTGAAGATGAACTTCCTGGTCTACGGCATCGTCGCGGTGCTGGCGCTGATCACCTTCCGCTCCTGGCGTGCGGTCATCGTCGCCATCCTGCCGCTGATGCTGACCTCGGTACTCGCCGAGGCGCTGATGGTCGGCTTAGGGATGGGCGTGAAGGTGGCGACCCTGCCGGTCATCGCCTTGGGCGTCGGCATCGGTGTCGATTACGCGCTGTACATCATGTCGGTGATGCTGGTGCAGATGAAGGACGGGCAGTCGCTGTCGGTGGCCTATTACCGCTCGCTGATCTTCACCGGCAAGGTGGTGATGCTGACCGGCGTGACCCTGGCGCTGGGCGTGGCGACCTGGGTGGCCAGCCCGATCAAGTTCCAGGCCGACATGGGCGTGCTGCTGGCCTTCATGTTCCTGTGGAACATGCTCGGCGCGCTGGTCCTGGTGCCTTCCCTGGCGCACTTCCTGTTGAAGCCAAAAAGGCTTATTGACGCCGACGCCGATGTTGTGAGCAATAAAGATATGGTTATAAAAGATACCGCTGTTGCGTAGTTGCAGAGGGGGGATTGATTATCTGCGGTGATCGATTCCCCCTCTGGAATGCGCTTGTTGCCGGGTTTCCGGCAAACGGTCGAATCAGCTGTTGACGGCGCTAGTTGGACTGTGAGCAACAACAACTGGGCTGGATATTTTAATAAGCCCGGTTATTGTCTCGGTGAAAGTAATGAATTAGAGTGATTTTGCGAAGTTACTCTGCCGTACGAAAGTGCTGATAATAAATATAAGGAGTGCGCAAGCATGTTCAACTACGATCTTATTTATCCCGGTGACCGTGATAGCTTCCTGGATAATCTATGCGACCGCGTAGAGAAAGGCTTGGACGAAGGTCTGCTGCCTGTCGAAGTGTTCCGTGACGACACGGTGTTCCGTGCCGAGATGGAGCGAATCTTTGCGCGAACCTGGGTCTTCGTTGCCCATGCTTCCGAAATCCCCAACAAGGGCGACTTCGTGCTCCGCCGCCTGGGTCTCGACAAGGTCATCGTCACCCGCGACGACAGTGGCGAGATCAATGTCATGCTCAACCACTGCCGCCACCGTGGCACCGAAGTCTGCCACCACGACAAGGGCAACGCCCGCACCTTCAAGTGCCCATACCATGGCTGGGCCTATCGCAACAATGGCGACTGGGCCGGCGCCCCGCACCTGAAAGACGCCTACGGCGGCCCGCTCGACAAGAAGGAATGGGGGCTGCTGCGCGCTCCGCGCGTGGAAGTGCTGCACGGCTTCATCTTCGCCGCCCTGTCCGATGAAGTGCCGCCGCTGCGCGAGCACCTCGGCGCCGCCGCCTGGATGTTCGACGCCATCTTCGGCCTGCATCCGGACGGCATGAAGGTCATCAAGGAGCCCGAGCGCTTCATCGTCAAGGCGGACTGGAAGAGCGGCGCGGAAAACTTCAGCGGCGACGCCTACCACGTCAGCACCGCGCACCTGTCGGCCTCGCTGTCCGAGTTCATCCCCGGCGTCAACCAGGTCAGCAGCGTGGCCTGCGCCTACGACATGGGCAACGGCAACAGCTTCATCGGCCACGCGCTGCCCAAGCTGATCGGCCCGGAGTTCGAGTTCTGGGGCTACCCGAAGGAGTACCGCGACCAGTTCGATCTGTCCAGCCTGGACGAAACCCAGATCGAGATGCTCAAGACCCTGCCGCCGACCATCGGCACCCTGTTCCCGAACTTCAGCTACCTGCGCTTCCCGCAGCCTGACCGTCCGGGCGCCATGCCGGTGCCGTTCACCAGCATCCGCGTCTGGCAGCCGGTGTCGCCGGGGGTCATGGAGCTGTGGAACTACGAGCTCGAGTACGCCTTCCTGCCCGACGAGTTCGTCGAGAAGTGCTACATGGCCGGCCAGTTCGGCTTCGGCTCGGGCGGCATCTTCGAGCAGGACGACACCGCAGTGTGGGAAGGCATCGCCAAGGTGGCCAACAGCCCCTGGACCCGCTCCAAGGGCATGAAGCTGCACTACCAGCAGAAGCGCGAGGGCGCCGACCCGACCTGGAAGGGCCCGGGCCTGTTCTATCCCGCGGTGTACGGCGAGAACTGCCAGGAGGAATTCTGGCGGCGCTGGCTGAAGGACATGAAGGAAGGCAAGTCTGAGCAGAACGGAGGGAACCAGTAATGAGCAGCCTGATGACCGATCGCAACCGCGCCGAACTGCGCGACATCGCCGCCGACTTCCTGGCCCGCGAGGCCCTGCTGCTCGACGAGCGCCGCTTCCGTGACTGGTACGCGTTGCTCGATGACCAGCTCGACTACCTGGTGCCGATGCGCATCGCAATGCGCGACTATGCCGATGAATTCCCGCAGGGCGCCTACCGCATCAGCGATTCCAAGGCGCACATCAATATCCGCATCAACCGCCTGGAAAGCGATCATGCCTGGGCCGAAGTCCCGCCCTCGCGCACCCTGCGCGTGGTCGGCAGCCTGCTGGTCGAGCCCGGCGAGCGGGCCGACGAGATCGCGGTGATCAGCGCGATGATCCTCTACCGCCAGCGCGGCCATGACGACGTGGGCGACGTGATCCCGGTGCGCCGCCACGACGTGCTGCGCATCACCGACGAGGGGGTGAAGCTGCTCAAGCGCAAGGCGCTGATCACCGAGACCGTGCTGCACACCCCGAACCTTGGCGTGTTCCTGTAACCGCCACGGCGACCAGACAACAAGAGCAAGAACAAGAGAACCGTGCTATGGCAAACGAAAAAGTTGAAGTGATTCTGGATACCCACAAGTGCCAGGGCTATGGCCTGTGCCTCGGGGCGGACGATGTCTTTGACCTGGATTCGAGCGTGAATATCGCCCGACTGAAAACCCGTTTCGTGGATGTGTCGCGCTTGGGCGAGATCGAGCAGATCGCCCGCGACTGTCCGGCCAATGCGATCTCTTGCCGCGTTGTTCAGGAATAAATTCCCGGAGAGCAATCAACATGAGTGACATCGCCAAGACGCTGATTGGCCGCAAGTTCGACCAGATCTGCTTCGTCGTCGACGACATCGAGGCCGCCATCGAGAAGTGGAAGAAGATCAACGGCGTCGAAGTCTGGAACGTCGCCTACGACCTGGCCAAGGAGCAGACCGAGAAGGAGTATCGCGGCCAGCCTGGCGACTTCCAGTTCAGCTGCGCCTACGGTTTTGCCGGCGACACGCTGATCGAGCTGGCCCGTCACGACGGTGGCCGCAGTGTCTACCAGGACTGGAAGGACGAGCATGGCTGCGGTCCGCACCACGTCGGCTTCCGCCAGACCAGCGCCGAGGAATACAACCAGGCCGTCGGCCACTACCTCGAGCTGGGTCTGGAGAAGGCCATGGCCGGTTTCTTCCAGGGCCCGTTCGGCAACTGCCGCTGGAGCTACTGGGATACCCGCGAGCAGATCGGCTGCTACACCGAGCTGTACTACGTCGATGGCGATCTGGGCGCGCGCATGGACGCCCTGCGCCGCGGCGAGAACGTCAGCATCACCTCCTGAGTCGAGGCGCTGGCCGGCGCTGGCCCGCGCGCACTCGGACACGGATTCGCTTCAACAAGAACCCTGCCTCAACAAGAAAAATGCACGGGAGCATCACCATGAACATCATCGGACCCGACGCGCTGGTTTTCGGCGTCGACGACCTCGACGCCGCCGCCAAGTACATGACCGACTTCGGCCTGAAGGCCGCCGGCCAGGTGCTGCACGGCCAGCTTTTTGAAACCATGGACGGCACCGGCGTGGTCATCTGCGACGCAAACGATCCCGCACTGCCGCCGCTGCTCAGCCCCAACAACAAGCTGCGCAAGGTGATCTACGGCGTGGCCGACCAGCAAAGCCTCGAGCAGATCGCCGACGAACTGGGCAAGGACCGTGAAGTGCGCCGCCTGGCGGACGGCAGCCTGGAGGCCCTCGACGACATGGGCATCACCCTGGGCTTCCAGCTCACCGTGCGGCGCGAGATCGACATGCCGGTGGAGGCGATCAACGCTCCCGGCGCGCCGCTGCAGCGCCCGGTCAACTGTGTCGGCGTGGACATGGACGCAGCGGTGCAGCCGCGCTCGCTGTCGCACTTCGCGATGTTCGTGCCCGACGTGCCCAAGGCCGAGGCCTTCTACGTCAATCGCCTGGCGTTCCGTTGCAACGACCGCCTCGGCGGCGGCCCGTTCCTGCGGCCGAAGGGCACCTTCGAGCACCACACCATGTTCCTGATCCAGACCCCGCCGTTCCTCAAGGGTGTGGAGCACATGGCCTTCCACCTGGGTGGCCCCAGCGAAGTCATGCGCGCAGGCAACCGCTTCACCGGTCTGGGCTACAGCACCTTCTGGGGGCCGGGTCGCCATTCCTTCGGCTCCAACTGGTTCTGGTATTTCGAAAGCCCGCTGGGCTGCCGTTTCGAGTACGACGCCGACATGGACAAGCACGACGACAACTGGGTGCCGCGCGAGAAGCCGCTGCATGCGGACAACGCGCAGGCCTACCTGCTCGAAATGCGCAAGAACTGGGCGCCGTTCGACGGCCCGCCGCCCGGCAAGCCTGCCGTGGCGTGATGCCCTGACCGCTTGATGTTCAGACAGGTAGTTTGTCGCCCGCAGTGGTATTAGGGGCATTTAGGCGAACCGAGACCGCGCAGATCTGCGCGGCCTCGGCTTTTTAGTTTCGAGATCCCAATTTTGCAGATTTTCCTTCCGGGTATTCGCTGCCGCGTTTGCGGTGCCCTGCAGCATTTCGCTTGTGCTCCGCTGTCCACAGTAAGTGCATGGGCATATTCAATTCTCAGATAGCTGGATTGATTTATCTCGGGTGGCTCGCCCGGGAACGCACTCATAGAATCGACTCAACTCGTGGCTGAACGTCTTATTGGTGGAGGCCTGGAGTGCAGCGCTGCAGTGCTCATGATTCGCTAGTTCTTCCGGCATAACTGTTTGGCGAATTGTTCGGGTCGCAGAGTTGCATCGTCCCTGGGTCAGGTCTTATAGAAAAAGAATAAATAGGAAGATAAACATGGCACCGGATAATCGTTTTCGCTTTACAGGCATCGAGTGCGTCAAGTTCGCGGTCGAGAATCTTGCCGAGGCCCTGCGCTTCGCCAACGACTGGGGACTGGCGCCTGCCGAGTCGTCCGACCCGGAAGTGAAAGTCTTCCGTGCCGTCGATGGTTCCGAAGTGCAGGTGGTCGCCGCCGACCCGGCGCGCGCCGATCGCCGTCCGATCGGTGGCGGCAGCGGCATGTGCGAAATCGTCTGGGGTGTCGAGGACCGTGCCGCGCTGCAGGCCTTGGCCGACGAGCTGGGCCGCGACCGCAAGGCCGAGTTCGACGCCGAGGGCGTGCTGCACAGCGTCGATGACCTGGGCATCAACCTCGGCTTTCGCATCGCCCAGCGCCGTCCGGTGCTTTACGAGGTGACCCGCTTCAACGCGCCGGGCCGCCCGGACCGTCTCAATCGCCGCGCAGCGTCCTACCAGGCCGCCAAGCCGCAGGAAATCAGCCACCTGGCGATCGGCGTCGACGATGCCGGCCAGGCGGTGAAGTTCTACATCGAGCGCCTCGGCTTCATCATCTCCGACCGCTACGCCAACCGCGGCATTTTCCTGCGCTGCTCGCCCGCCGGCAACCACCACCACGTGTTCTTCATGAACGCCAAGGCGCCAGGCACCCGCTTCAACCACCTGGCCTTCAAGGTGCGCGACATCCACGAGGTGATTGGCGGCGGCCAGCATCTGGAGTCGCTGGACTGGAAGACCTTCGCCGGCCCGGGCCGCCACATGGTTTCCTCCGCCTGCTTCTGGTACTTCCAGTCGCCGTTCGGCGGCTCCTGGGAATATGCGGCCGACGAGGACGTGGTCACCGCCGAGTGGGAGTCCCAGGACTTCGCCGCCACCGCGCACATCTTCTCGGAGTGGACCTTCGGCCTGGAGAAGTCCGACGGCACCCTGAAGGGGCCGATTTCGGCCAGCAAGGTCCAGGCGCTCTGATCCCGAGGCCGCCCGCCGCTGCGCGGCGGGCGGAATCTTCCGCCGGCTAGAAGGAATCCTCCCGTGTCCGTTTCCGAAAAACCGTACTGGATCGAGCTGATCGACTGTCAGGTCCGCCAGATCCAGGGCAAGTACCGCACCCGCATCATCGAGGCAGGCTCGGGGCCCGCGCTGTTCCTGCTGCACGGCACCGGCGGCCACGCGGAGAACTACGCGCGCAACATCGCCGCGCTGGCCAAGGACTTCCACGTCGTCGCCATGGACTTTCTCTGGCACGGCAAGTCGCAGACCGAGGGCTACGACCCCGAGGTCATCCCCAGCCTGGTCGACCAGGTGGTCGACGTGATGGATCAGCTCGGCATCGCCAGCGCCTGCGTCGAGGGCCAGTCGATGGGCGGCTGGGTGGCCATGCAGCTGGCCCTGCGTCATCCCGAGCGGGTACGCGCGCTGGTGCTGACCACCACCATGGGCTACGTGCCGGACGAGGGTGCCATTCCGGGCTATGTGGAGCCGGACTGGGCCAGCAACCTGCAGAGCTCGCTGGAGGTGCTGCGCAACCCCAGCTTCGACAACGTGCACACCCGCATGGCGCGCATCCTCGCCAAGCCCGAGCGCCTCACCGACGAGGCCGTGATGGTGCGTCAGGCGCTGTACCAGCAGCCGGCACTGGCCGCGGTGCAGCAGCGGTTCATCGCCGAATACCTGGCCGGCGCCAACATCCGCCGCCACGTGATCACCGACGCGCTAGCCCGCCAGGTCCGCCAGCCGACCCTGGTGTACTGGGGCGACCGCAACCGCACGCCGCCGGCCCTCGGTCAGCACATCGCCAACCAGGTGCAGAACGGCAGCTTCCACTGCGCCAGCGACACCGGGCACTGGGCGCAGTTCGAGAGCGCGCCCGAACACAACGAGGTGGTGGCGGCCTTTTTCAAGGCACAGCTGCAGCCGGCTTGAATCACCGGAAGGAAACAACAATGTCGACACCGCAAACCAATCTGGTCGGCCGCTGGGAAATCATCTCCTGGGAGCAGGCCTTCGACGACGGTCGCCGCGAGCTGCCGATGGGCGAACACCTGAACGGCTTCATCCAGTACACCGAAGACGGCGGCATGGCCTGCATGATCGCCGCCGCCGAGCGCCCCAACTTCGAGACCGGCGGCCAGTGGAACGCCAGCGACGCCGAAAAGGCCCGCGCCTATACCAGCATGCTGGCCTACGGCGGCCGCTACGAGGTGGACGGCGACGTCATCACCCACAAGGTCGACATCAGCATGTTCCCCAACTGGAAGGGCGGCGTGCAGAAGCGCCAGCTCGCGGTCAATGCCGACGGCACCCTGACCCTGAGCGCCCGCCTGGAAGAGGGCAGCCCCCAGGCCCGCACCGCGCGTCTGGTCTGGCGCCGTGCCGGCGCCTGAGAAGGAGAGAGCGATGACTACACCCGTGAATCCCGAAATCGGTCAGAGCATCCAGACCGGCGCGATGGTCACCAACTACCACGACATCGGCAGCGGCGAGCCGGTGCTGCTGCTGCACGGCTCCGGCCCCGGCGTCAGCGCCTGGGCTAACTGGCGGCTGACCATCCAGAATCTCAAAGATGATTTCCGCCTGCTAGCGCCGGACCTGGCTGGTTTCGGCTACACCCAGGTGCCCGAGGACATCGTCTACTCGCGCCAGCTCTGGCTCGAGCAGATCGTCGCCTTCATGGACGCCAAGGGTATCGATCGCGCCAACGTGGTCGGCAACTCCTTCGGCGGCTCGATGGCCCTGGCGCTGGCCATCCATCACCCCGAGCGGGTCAACAAGCTGATCCTGATGGGCAGCGTCGGCGTGCCCTTCGAGCTCACTGCGGGCCTCGACGCGGTGTGGGGCTACGAGCCCGCAGAGGAAAACATGCGCGCCATCATGCGCATCTTCGCCTACGACCAGTCGCTGATCGGCGACGACCTGGTGCGCATGCGCTACGAAGCCAGCAAGCGTGCCGGCGTGCACGAGGCCTACTCGCGCATGTTCCCGGCCCCGCGCCAGCGCTGGGTCGAGGCGATGGCACATGCCGAGGCGGACATCCGTGGCATCAAGCACCCGACCCTGCTGGTGCACGGTCGCGACGACAAGGTCATCCCGCTGTCGACCTCGCTGACCATGCTCGACTGGATCGACAACAGCCAGCTGCACATCTACGGCCGCTGTGGTCACTGGACACAGATCGAACATGGCGCCGCGTTCTGCCAGCAGGTCTCCAACTTCCTGAAAGCGGACTGACCCAGCCCACCGTTCTAATAACAAAAAAGGAATACGCGTTATGGCCAGCACCTCCTGCAAAGCAGCCCAGAAAGCCCTGATCGTCGGCGCCGGTACCGCGGGGATGTCCGCAGCGATCACCCTGCGCGGTATCGGCGTTGAAGTGGACATGATCGACATCAATCCGCAGTGGGGCGCCCTCGGCGCCGGTCTGACCATCACCGGTCCGACCCTGCGCGCCCTGCACCAGCTGGGCGTGTATGCCGACGTGGCCAGGGAGTCCTACGTCGGCGAGGGCATCCTGGTGTGCAATACCGCCGGTGAGCCGCTGCGCCAGCTGGCCACCCCGATGCCGGCCGACTCCCCGGTGGAGAGCAGCGGCGGCATCATGCGCCCGACCCTGCACAGCATCCTCGCCCGCCACGCCAAGGCGGCCGGCGCCAGCATGCGCCTGGGCCTGACCGTGAATGCGCTGGAGCAGGACGACGCGGGCGTCGACGTCACCTTCAGCGACGGCAGCCAGGGCCGCTACGACATGGTGCTGGGTTCCGACGGGGTGTTCTCGCGGGTGCGCAGCCTGATCTTCCCGGATGCGCCGAAGGCCGAATACACCGGGCAGAGCGCCTGGCGCCTCTTCCTGCCGCGTCCGGCCGAGGTGCAGCGCCGCACCTATTTCCTCGGCGGTCCGGTCAAGGTCGGCTTCACCCCGGTGTCCGACACCGACATGTACATGTTCCTGCTCGAGCGCACGCCCAAGGTTTTCATCGAGCCAGAGAACTTCCACAGCGAGCTGGCCAAGCGTCTGGAAGGCTACGGCGGCATCCTCAAGGACATCCGCGAGTCGCTCAGCGAAAAGGACAACGGCGCCATCAACTTCCGCCCGCTGGAGGCCTTCATTCTGCCGGCGCCTTGGTACAGCGGCCGCGTGCTGCTGATCGGCGACTCCGCGCATCCGACCACCCCGCAGCTCGCCTCGGGTGCCGGCATGGGCATCGAGGACGGCCTGGTGCTGGCCGAGGAGCTGGCCAACGCCGAGAGCGTGACCGAGGCCTACGTGCGCTTCATGGAGCGTCGTGAGCCCCGTTGCCGTCTGGTCACCAGCAGCTCGATGGAGCTGGGCCGTCTGGAGCAGGAGCGCGCGCCGGTCGAGGCGCAAACCGCGGTGGTGGAACGCGCGCTGCTCAAGCTGAGCGAGCCCATCTGAATCCAGAAACGATGCTCGGCCGGCCTGTGCTACCAAGGTGACCGCTAACTACTGATCGGCGGACACAGACGCCTTGGCGACCGTACAGGCCGGCGGGCATCGCCCCTCGGGGCGATGCCCGCCGCGACAGCAAGCAACAAGGGGAGCGAGATGACCATCGACGAAGCGCTGCTGCAAGGCATCAGCGATGAGCTGTACAACGCGCTGCGCATGGCCGAGGCCGTCGCCCCGCTGACCGAGCGCCATCCAGGGCTGACCATCGAAAACGCCTACACGATCCAGCAGCGCCTGCTCGCCAAGCGTTTGCAGCATGGCGAGCGCATCGTCGGCAAGAAGATCGGCGTGACCAGCCGCGCGGTGATGAACCTGCTCGGCGTGGAGCAGCCCGACTTCGGCATCCTCACCGACGCGATGACCTACAACTCCGGCGAAGCCATCCCGATGGCCGCGCTGATCCAGCCCAAGGCCGAGGGCGAGATTGCCTTCGTACTCAAACACGACCTGAGCGGTCCGGGGGTGACCGTGGCCGACGTGCTGCGCGCCACCGAAGGCCTGATGGTGTGCTTCGAGATCGTCGACTCGCGGATCCGCGACTGGAAGATCAAGATCCAGGACACCGTGGCCGACAACGCCTCCTGCGGCGTGTTCGTGCTCGGCGACCGCCTGGTGCCGGTCAACGAGGTGGACCTGAGCCTGTGCGGTATGGTGCTGGAGAAGAACGGCGAGATCGTCGCCACCGGCGCCGGCGCGGCCACCATGGGCTCGCCCGCGGTGGCGGTGGCCTGGCTGGCCAACACCCTCGGTCGCCTGGGCGTGCCGCTCAAGGCCGGCGAGGTGATCCTCTCCGGCTCGCTGGGGCCGATGATTCCGGTCGCCGCCGGCGACAACCTGCGGGTGTCCATCGGCGGTATCGGCAGCTGCGCGGTGCGCTTCACCTGAAGGCACGAATCGCTCCGGCCGCTGGCCGAGCCCTTTTTAAACTGCAACCTGCAACCCGATGCGGAGAAACTCATGCAGATGCTCAAAGACGATGTGGTCCTGGTGACCGGCGGCGGTTCCGGGCTGGGCCTGGGCGTCGCGCGCTATTGCAAGGCCGAAGGCGCCGAAGTGGTGATCTTCGAGATCTCCGCCGACAAGGTGCGCCAGCTCAAGGAGGAATTCGGCCCCGACGCGCTGATCATCCAGGGCGACGTGACCAAGCTGGCGGACCAGCTCGCCTGTCGCGACGCGATCCTCGCCCGCTACGGCCGGCTCAATGCGCTGATCGGCACCCAGGGCATCTTCGACGGCAACGTGCCGCTGCAGCAGATCCCGCTGGAGCGCATGGATGCGCTGTTCGACGAGCTCTTCCATGTCAACGTCAAGGGCTACATGCTGTCCGCGCGGGTGTTCTTCGACCTGCTCGAGGCGAGCCAGGGCGCCATGGTGCTGACCACCTCGACCGCCGCCTACGCTGCCGATGGCGGCGGCCTGGTGTACACCGCCACCAAGGGCGCGGTGCGCAGCCTGGTCAACCAGCTGGCCTTCGAGTTCGCGCCGCACGTGCGGGTCAACGGCGTGGCCCCGGCCGGCATCGCCAACAGCCAGCTGAAGGGGCCGGGCGCGCTGGGCCTCGACGCGCAGAAGCAGTCGGACATCCCCAAGGACGCCTTCCTGTCGATGTTCCGCTCGCTGAGCCTGCTGCAGGAGCTGCCGAGCGCCGAGGATCACGGGCCGCTCTACGCCTTCCTCGCCTCGCGGCACAACAAGATCATGACCGGCCAGACCGTGGTCGCCGACCAGGGGATGCTCAATCGCGCGGTCCTCAAGGGCGGGCACTGAGCTGCACCCGTAGCCAGATCACCGATCGCGATACCCACCAGCCTGCCCCGCGCGCGTCGTGCCTGACGCGCTGCGCGGCGGGCTTTTTCGTCTGCAGCGTACGGCCCGCGCCGTGCCACGGGCGAGCCATGCACTGGCCGCATAGCTGCATTCGGCCTCTTCATCTGGCTCCGGGGTAGGGGGCTTCGTACTCTGTTTGCAACAATAAGGAGCAAGTTCCATGAAGACGTTGCCGACTTTCCACACGGTCATCAAAGGCCCCGAGGGCGCCCCATGGCTGACCTTCATTCCCGGCATCGGCAATGACGCCTCGTTCTGGGCGCAGCAGGCCGATGCGCTGTCCAGCCAGTTCCGCGTGCTGTGCTTCGATCCCTGGGGGCATGGCGACAGCCCGCTGCCGCCGACCGACTGTCGCTTCGACGATGTGGTGCGCGGCGTGGTGGCGCTGTGGGACTCGCTGGGCATCCAGCGCTCCGGCGTGGTCGGCCTGGGCTTTGGTGGCTCCGTCGCGCTGGCGCTGGGCATCGACTATCCGCAGCGGGTCGAGCGCCTGGCCGCGTTCTGCTGCCGGCCGCGCCAGCCGGACGACCGTCGCGAGTTCTGGCGTAGCCGCCAGGCGGCGGTGGTCGAGCAGGGCATCGACCAGCTGGCCGATATCACTGTCGATCGCTGGCTGAGTGCGCAATTTCGCGCCAGTCACCCCGAGGTCGATCGACTCCTGCGCACGATGATGAAGCGCACCCGCCTGGACGGCTATCTGGCCTACGTCGGTGCCTTCATCGAGATGGACTTCAGCGAACGCTTCCAGACCCTCGCGGTGCCGACCCTGCTGGTGGCGGCCGAGCACGACCATGGCGGCGGCCCGGTCGAGGCGATGCGCGAGATGGCCGCGCAGAGTCCGCACGCCACCCTCACGGTGATCGACGGGGTTGGCCATATCTGCAACCACGAGGCGCCGGCGGCCGTGGAGCGCCTGCTCAAGCGTTTCTTCCTGGATCAGTGAAACGCCACCGGCCAGCGTGCACGGCGCAGGCGGCGCCAAATGATCCGCCCACGCCGGCCATGCCGCGGCGTGGGTCGGACGCATACTCTGAGAGATAACAATTATGAAAAGAGTCGTTATTGTCGGGGCGGGTCATGGCGGTTGCAGCCTCGCCTCAGCCTTGCGGGCGTCGGGTTACGACGGCGAGATCAGCCTGATCAGCGACGAGGCGGACTATCCCTATCATCGTCCGCCGCTGTCCAAAGCCTTCATGAGCGGTGACGGTTCGGCGCAGAGCGAGCAGAAGCTGCTCCTCGAGCCGGAAAGCTTCTATGTCGAGCAGCGCATCGATCTGCGCCGCAACACCAGGGTCCGCGCCATCAATGCCCCGGCCGACAGCGTCATCCTCAGCAGCGGCGACATCCTGCAGTACGATCACCTGGTGCTGGCCACCGGGGCGCGGGCGCGCACCCTGCCGATTCGCGGCAGCGAGCTGCTCGGCATCGAGGTGCTGCGCAGCCTGAAGGATGCACGGCGCATCCGCCGCAGCCTGGAGAACAGCCAGTCGATGGTGGTGGTCGGCGGCGGCTTCATCGGCCTGGAGCTGGCCGCCACCGCCCGCCAGCTCGGCAAGCAGGTGACGGTGCTGGAGACCGCCGCCCGGATCATGGAGCGCGCCGTCGCCCCGGCGGTGTCCGAATTCGTCACCCGCCGGCACCGCGACAAGGGCATCGCCATCGAGCTGAATGCCTGCGTGACCGCCTTCGCCGGCCGCGACGGCCATGTCACTGCCGTCCAGGGCGAAGCGGGCGAGTGGGCCGCCGACCTGGTCATCGTCGGCGCCGGCGCCATCCCCAACTGCGAGCTGGCCGAGGCCGCCGGCATCGTCTGCGCCAACGGCATCGTGGTCGATGGGCAACTGCGCACCTCGGTCGCCAACATCTTCGCCATCGGCGATTGCGCCGCCTACGAGAACGCCTTCGCCGGCAATCAGCGCCTGCGCCTGGAGTCGATCCAGAACGCCAATGATCAGGCCCGCGTGGTGGCCCAGGTGCTGACCGGCAATGCCGAGGCGCGCTTTCACGCGGTGCCGTGGTTCTGGTCCGACCAGGGCGAGATCAAGCTGCAGATGGTCGGCCTGCCGTTCGGCAGCAACGCTTGCGTGGTGCGTGGCGATCCCGCGCAGGGGCGCTTTTCGGTGTTCCGCTACCGGGACGACACGCTGGTTGCCGTCGAGTCGATCAACCAGCCGCTCGAGCACATCCTGAGCCGCAAGCTGATCGCCAGCGGCCTGTCGCCGGCCAAGGCGCTGCTCACCGACACCATGGTCGATCTGAAGTCCCTGCTGAACTGATCCCCGATCGGTTGGCCAACCCCCTAGCAACCAGAGACAAGCCGATGGATGTGATTGAGCTGTGCAACTGGCGTTACGCCACCAAGAAGATGATCCCGGGCCTGGTCGTTCCCGATGAGCAGGTCGAGCGGATCCTCGAGGCGGCCCGCCTGGCGCCGTCGTCGAGCGGCCTGCAGCCCTACGAGGTGCTGGTGATCAGCGATGCCGCGCTGCGCGCGCGGATCCAGGCGGTCGCCAAGAACCAGGCGCAGATCGCCGACTGCTCGCACCTGCTGGTGTTCGCCGCCTGGGACACCTACACCCCGGAGCGCATCCGCCAGGCCTTCGAGCAGACCCGCCGCGATCGTGGCGAGCTCTCGGAGTACTGGGCGAACTACGGCAAGGTGCTGGAGGAGCAGTATCCGGTGCGCGGCGCCGAGGTGAACTTCCAGCATACCGCCCGCCAGGCCTATCTCGCCCTCGGCTTCGCCCTGCTTGCGGCGGCTGCCGAGGGGGTGGACTGCACGCCGATGGAGGGCTTCGATGCCGACGCGCTGGATGACCTGCTCGGCCTGCGCGCCAGGGGGCTGCGCAGCGTGGTGCTGCTGCCGCTGGGCTATCGGGATGAAGAAAACGACTTGCTGCTGAAACTCAACAAGTCGCGCCGGCCGATGGCGGAATTCGCCAGCGAACTGAAGTAGCGCGCCGGCAACGGGCGCCGGGCTGCGCCCGGTGCAGCCGACCCCCACGCGCCCAGCGAGACTGGCGCGTGGGGGGCGCCGTTCAGGCGCGGGCTTTCAACAGCAGCGGCGCTTCCTGCTCGATGAGCTTCTCCACCGCCCGGGTGGCCAGGGTGTGCGGGCGCCCCAGGGAGCTGGCGAGGACCACGCTGCGTACCAGCTCGGGGTTGACGATGGTGGAGCTGGCAAAGCGCGGGTCGTTGGCGTGTTCGAACAACCCCGAGGTGATCGCATAGCCGCCACCGGCGGCAACGATCTCCCATTGCAAGCGAATCGAGTCGACCTCGACGGCGCAATTGAAGCTCACGTCATGGGACTTGGACAGCTTCTCCAGGCGCAGGCGCAACGGGTGGGGTCGGCGGGGCAGGACCAGGGGCAGATCATGCAGTGCGGTCAGCTCGATGGTGGGCTGGGCGAGCGTCGGATCGCCGTTGAGTCCGACCAGCATCAACTTGACCTGGGCCAGCACCGATTCCTCGGTGGTCGACACGTCCCCTTCGCGCAACAGGATCGCCATGTCGATGCGCCCTTCGTTGATCAGCTCCTCGAGGTACGAGCTGCTGCCCTCGCAGAAATACAGCTTGATACGCGGATAGCGCTCCCGCACCAGGGTGAACAGGTTGCCGGCCAGCGGAGACACTGCCGATGGCAGCAGGCCGACGCGCACCTCGCCGATGGGCACGCCGCCAGAGGTGCGGATGACGTCGGCCAGCTCATCGGCCTCGCCCTCGAGAGTTTCTATGCGCGGCAGCAGCTCGCGGCCGAAGTCGGTGAGGGTCACGCCGCGGCCGGTGCGGTTGAACAGGCGCACTCCGCAGGTCATCTCCAGCTGGGAGATGTGGCGGCTGATCATCGATTGCGGCACGTCCAGGGCTACGGCCGCCTGGGTCAGGCTGCCCAGCTTGGCGACCTTGATGAACAGATGCCATTTCGGATCCAGGATCGATTGCAAAACGGTCACCTCGCAAGTCAAAGCCGCATTGTTAGCACCGATCCGCAGTCAGAAAAAGACTTGTCAGCGGCGGGAAAATCAGAGCAATTCCTGATTTTTGCGCTCGGGGATTGCCCCATCCAGCCGCCAATCCGAGATTGCCGGGTGCGCCAGCATCCCCCCGCGCGGGCCGTCGCTGCCCTTATCTAGTTTCGGGATAGCTGCTTTGACCCGATGCCTCTGGCTCGGTCGATAGGCGCTTCGTAAGCTGAACTTCAGCTGACCGCTCCCCCCGCCTGGAATCAGGCACTCAATAATAAGAACGAGGTGTGGCATGGGTTTCGAACTCAAAGAGGCAATTGTGGCCGGACTGATTGGCGGGGTGATCGCCGCCGTCCTGGCATTCCTGATCAATCACTTCGTGATTCCTTTTCCGCAAACCCTCTTCGACAACTCGCTGGGCCACGGCATCAGCGGCCTGATCAGCGGCATCCTGAGCGGTTTCATCGGCGTTTACCTGGCCTTGAAGAAAGTGTGCCGGGCTACCGCGGTCTGATAGTTACTTCTGCATTCGACTGACTTGCCGGCCTGCTGCCGCGCGAGTGAGGGGTGAAATTTTGTCTGGTGATAACGAGTATCGAGGGCCGGGATTAAGCATGAATAACAAACTCAAGGTCGCCATCGTCGGCTCCGGCAACATCGGCACCGATCTGATGATCAAGATCCTGCGCAATGGCAAAAACCTGGAAATGGGCGCCATGGTCGGCATCGACCCGGCCTCCGACGGCCTGGCGCGCGCCGCCCGCATGGGCGTGGCCACCACCCACGAGGGTGTCGAAGGCCTGATCCGCATGGACGTGTTCAAGGACATCGACTTCGTCTTCGACGCCACTTCGGCCGGCGCCCACGTCAAGAACGACGCCTTCCTGCGCTCGCTCAAGCCCGGCATCCGCCTGATCGACCTGACCCCGGCGGCCATCGGCCCATACTGCGTGCCGGTGGTCAACCTGGAAGACAACCTCGCCGCGACCAACGTCAACATGGTCACCTGCGGCGGCCAGGCCACCATCCCGATGGTCGCCGCGGTATCGCGCGTGGCCAAGGTGCACTACGCCGAGATCGTCGCCTCCATCGCTTCCAAGTCGGCTGGCCCGGGCACCCGCGCCAACATCGACGAGTTCACCGAGACCACCTCCAAGGCCATCGAAGTGATCGGTGGCGCGGCCAAGGGCAAGGCGATCATCGTCATGAACCCGGCCGAGCCGCCGCTGATCATGCGCGACACCGTGTTTGTGCTGTCCGAGGCCGTCGACCAGGCCAAGGTCGAGGCCTCGGTCGAGGAAATGGCCCAGGCCGTGCAGGCCTACGTGCCGGGCTACCGCCTGAAGCAGAAGGTGCAGTTCGACGTGATCCCGGCAGACAAGCCGCTGACCATTCCCGGCCACGGCCAGTTCTCCGGGCTGAAGACCTCGGTGTTCCTCGAAGTCGAAGGCGCCGCCCACTACCTGCCGGCCTACGCCGGCAACCTCGACATCATGACCTCCGCCGCGCTGGCTACCGCCGAGCGCATGGCTCTTTCCATGATCAACGGCTGAGGAGCACTGCCATGACCTTCGACCCGAGCAAGAAGCTGTACATCTCCGACGTGACCCTGCGCGACGGCAGCCATGCCGTGCGCCACCAGTACTCGATCCAGAACGTGCAGGACATCGCCCGCGCGCTGGACGAGGCCCGCGTCGATTCCATCGAGGTGACCCACGGCGACGGCCTGCAGGGTTCCTCGTTCAACTACGGTTTCGGTGCCCACACCGACCTGGAGTGGATCGAGGCTGCCGCCGATGTCATCCAGCACGCGCGGATCACCGTGCTGCTGCTGCCCGGCATCGGCACGGTCCACGATCTGAAGGCCGCCTACGACGCCGGTGCCCGCTCGGTGCGCATCGCCACCCACTGCACCGAGGCGGACGTCTCCAAGCAGCACATCGAATACGCGCGCAGCCTCGGCATGGACACCGTCGGCTTCCTGATGATGAGCCACATGATCCCGGTCGAGCAGCTCGCCGCGCAGGGCAAGCTGATGGAAAGCTACGGCGCGCAGTGCATCTACATGGCCGACTCCGGCGGCGCGATGAACATGCAGGACATCCGCGACCGCATGCGCGCCTTCAAGTCCGTGCTGAATGCCGAAACCCAGACCGGCATGCACGCCCACCACAACCTGTCGCTCGGTGTGGCCAACTCCATCGCCGCGGTGGAGGAGGGTTGCGATCGCATCGACGCCAGCCTGGCCGGCATGGGCGCCGGTGCCGGCAACGCACCGCTGGAAGTATTCATCGCCGCCGCCGAGCGCATGGGCTGGAACCACGGCACCGACCTCTACCGGCTGATGGACGCTGCCGACGACCTGGTGCGCCCGCTGCAGGACCGTCCGGTGCGCGTCGACCGCGAGACCCTCGGCCTCGGCTACGCCGGCGTGTATTCGAGCTTCCTGCGCCACGCCGAAGTGGCCGCGGCCAAGTACGGCCTGAAGACCCTCGACATCCTCGTCGAACTGGGTCGCCGGCGCATGGTCGGCGGCCAGGAAGACATGATCGTCGACGTGGCGCTGGATCTGCTGGCGGCCCGAAAGGCCTGAGTCGGTTCGTCGAGCGAATACCGAGAACAGGTGTGCTGGATCAATCGGCGCACCTTGAAAACAATAATTCTGACAGGAGTCTTGTGGAGCGGGTGGTGGTCGCTGTGCGGTCTGGAGTCCAGAGAGGGAGTCGTGAAAATGAGAGCGAGCTGCATTGGCAAGCTGGTTGGATCGTTGGTTCTGCTGGTGGCCCTTGGTGCTCATGCCGGGGACCGGGTCTTGGACAAGATACAGATACTGCGAAGCGAGAGCTTCCGCGCCTGTGCGAGCATTCTGCTGAGTTATGACCCCTATTCGAGGTCATTTGACCGGGGCAAGAGCAGCGAACATCTGACCAGTCTGGATAAAATCGCCGAAGTCATTGGCGATCCAGGGTTGTCTGGAATCAAGGATGAATACACGGTCTTTTCCAGCGCCATCAAGGATCTGGAGTCAAGGCCCCGCGATGTCCCGGTCAACACCGTAAACAATATCCTGGCGGCTCAGGAAAAGCTGGTTGCCGTTGCCAATGGCATTTATTCGAGACAGGTTGCGGATAAGAGTTCGGCCAAGAAGAAGCTGCATGATTTGAGCGTCGTGAGTGGCAAGATGCTGCTCCTCTATCAAATTCGGCCCTATGGCGGTTTGGTGAGCTATCCGGGCATACTGCTGGATGGGGATGTCATGTCGTCGATCGATGCGGAAATATCTACAGGTCTTGACGCACTGCGTAAATCCAGTCCGGAATCTGCGCTGGATGTGGATGCCATACAGCGGAACTACGCGTATGTCAGGCCAATGATCTTTGATGCGCAGAAGAAGTTCGTGGCTGACGGGGTTAACTATTATCTGGGGAAAAACATCAGCCGACTGGATGCGCTGGCTGGCCGGATGTGAGTTCCTGAGGCGATCCAGGGCGATAGGCATCCACCTGAGCTCTTGCGCCTCAGGTGGATGCCTCCACTTCACGCGAGCTAACTCGATAGCTGAGCCAGACCAGCAGCGACTGTTGGAAATACCCCAGACAAACTGCGCACTTTGCTGCAAGTGCCGCATCGCAGGCATGCCCAGGCATCGAGAAATGGCAGGCAATAGCCCGGGCTGCATGCTCTACCGATGACTGGCATGCATGCTGCTAATCAGTGAAACTCCTATTTTCGGGGCGCCCTGCGCAACGACCTGCAGGCGGTGATCGAGGAGTTGCACCTGCCGCCGCTGGTCTACCCGGTGTTCGGTCTGTGCGTCGGCTATCCCGATCCGGACAAGCCTGCCGCAATCAAGCCACGCCTGCCACAGGACGTGGTCCTGTACCGCGAGACCTACGCTGTGCCGGAGCAGGAAGCGCAATCGATCGAGAACTACGACCGTGCCGTGGCTGCCTTCTACCAGGAGCTGGGGCTGAACACCCCCAAGTGGAGCCGCCAGATGCTCGAACGGCTGAAAAGCATCGACGCCCTGCATGGTCGCGAACGGGTTGCCCAGGTACTCAAGGACCAAGGCTTCAACTTGCGCTGACAGCATTAGGTTCGCTGGACGCGAATGTAATCCTCTCTGCTGTGTTCGCGGGGTCAACCCGATCAGCGTCGGCAGCGGCGGGGAGGCCTGATGCCGCGAAGGCCCGGGCGTTAACGCGATAGACTGGACCAAGTACTGCGCCACCTGGGGCCATTCACGCCCGCCGATATCTGTGAGTTCTACATTGTCCGACTCGATAGCCGCTGCGCCCACGCGCAGCATTTACCGTCATCCCGGGTTCATGCCTTTTCTGCTCGGCCGCCTGGCCGCGGTGGGGGCGATTCATATCCAGGCGGTGGTGGTCGCCTGGCAAATCTATGACATGACCCGCGACCCGCTGTCGCTGGTTTATGTCGGCCTCGCGCAATTCATTCCCATGCTGCTGATGCTGATGCTGATGCTGATGCCGGCGGGCGCTGACCAGCCAGGTGCTGCATGCCAGTAGTTGGACGCCGGAGGTGGTGGCGAGGCGACAGGAGGAGTTGCTGGAGGTGCTGCGGCGGAGCTGGAGGCTGGTGTAAGGCGCTTCTGATCTGGTTGGGTATGGAAGGACAGCATGGCGCATGCGGCAAGGGGGCCTGTCAGAAGCACGCATGGATAACGTAAAAATTGCACGCTAACGTAGCGAGTGTTAGCGTGCGAAAATAATGTTGAAAACGGTGCGCCATGCTGTACGCAGAAATTGAACGCTATCTCTACGAGGTTCTCGGACTCCAGGTGCTCATCAGCCCTTGGAAAGAGGGGGCAAAGCTGCCGTTCTACCTTCAGGATGCTTACGAGTTCGCCGCTGTCGAGCTGCTGGGGGCCAGCTATGTGCTGTTGCTGGCACGAGATGGAGGAAGCACTGCAAGCGAGCTGCGCAAGCGAATGGAGACACTTGACCGCTTGACCGGGGCTGTGGGGGTTTATGTGATTTCTGCGCTGAACTCCCATGAACGAAAGCGTTTGATCGAGCAGCATGTGCCATTCATCGTACCGGGTAATCAGCTGTATTTGCCTGATCTAGGGGTCGATCTGCGGGAGTATTTTCGCCGGCGTCGCCAATCGCCTGATAAGACGCTGAGTCCGGCGACACAAGCCTTGTTGATTCGCGCCTTGCTGCAGCCTTGGCAGGGAGAGATTCATCCGGCCGAGCTGGGGGAGCGTCTGAGTTATACGGCCATGACGCTCTCACGAGCCGGGAAGGAACTTGAGGCTGCTGGGTTGGTGCAGGCCGTGGGTAAAGGGCGTTCGCGCTGGCTGCGCTTCCATGTCGACAATCCGAGAGAGGTCTGGCAAGCGGCACTGCCTCTTTTGCGCGACCCGGTGAAGAAGCGTTTTTGGGTATCGCCGGAGTGTCTGGCCCAGGGGCCGTTCCTGCTGGCAGGGGAGAGTGCACTGGCACTTATGACGTTACTGGCTGACCCGCTGAACCCCGTGTATGCCATCAGCGCCGAGCAGTGGAAGCTGATGCAGCAGGAAGGCATTCAGGAGCTGCCGGGAAGGGAGCCGGGTGCGCTACAGCTGCAGATATGGCGCTATAGCCCTGAGATTTACGAAGCAGGAGATGCGGTTGACCCCTTGTCGTTGATTCTGAGCTTGCAGGGAGAGCACGACGACCGTGTCCGGCAGGCGGTGGAAGAGCTTGAGGAGCAATTGCCGTGGTAAGGGGACTGGATATTTTTCGCCAGCATTTCGCTGAATTCACTGATCGCTATGTGCTGATCGGCGGTGTGGCGGCGGCCCTGGCCATGAGTGAGGCTGACCTGCCTTTCCGGGCCACCAAGGATCTGGACCTGGTGCTGGTCGTTGAGGCGTTGGACGCCAGCTTCGGCGAGCATTTCTGGTGCTTCATCGAGGCCGGTGGTTATGAGATCCGCCAAAAAAGCGATGGGCAGCCGCAGTTCTATCGTTTCCAGAAACCGGCTAACTTCAGTTATCCCGTCATGCTGGAGCTGTTCTCCCGTGTCCCGGATGGTCTGCAGTTGCATGATCAGGCCCATCTGACACCGATCCCACTGGATGAGGTGGTTTCCAGCCTTTCGGCCATTCTGCTGGATGACAAGTACTACGAATTCATCGTGGCGGGGCGGCGGACGTCGGGTGATGTGACATGGGTCGATGCTGACCGGCTGATTCCTCTGAAGGCGCATGCCTGGCTCGATCTGAGCGCTCGCAGACAGGCAGGCGAGGGAATTGATAGCCGCAATGTCAGCAAACATCTCGCCGATGTCCTGCGCTTGAGTCAGCTGCTGTCGCCTGACGAGCGTGTTGAATTGCCCGAGCGGGTTGCCGTGGACTTCCAGCGTTTCCTTGAGCTGCTGCCGGAGCAGGCGCCGGACTTGAGGTCTCTGAATCTGGGCCGGATCACGCTGCCTGTGCTGATCGAGCGGCTGCGAGCGGTTTATGGCTTTGGCCACTAGCGGAAGCCCTGACTGCTCAATTAAATCTTTTAATTTCAATAGGTTGTAGCCGTTCGTGAGCCAAGGTAAAAAATTTCACCTTGGCCTCTGGTTGTCATCGGCAAGCCCGGCAGATGGATGAGCGTGTGTTATGAAAGTGATCGAGGCCTTGAGCAAAAACTTGCGGGGTACTGCGCAGTACCACGCAAGCGCACAGGCCACCCCTGCGGCGACTCTGTGGCCGGACAAGGAGCGCGAGTGGCTGCCGGTATTGGGACAGTTGCAGGCGGTGTTGCCTGAGTTGTTCTGCCTGGGCGACTACGCCCCTGAGCGACGCCAAGGGCCGGCGGTGTGGCTCAAGTGCGTGATAGCCAGAACCTTGCCGGAGATAGTGCTGCCGGAGGGGGGGCACGCCGATTCTCTATCTGCTGGGTGTCAGCCGTCAGGATTTGTGGGCGATTGCTTCCTGCTCGATTGAGCTGCAGCCGCTAGCCGAGCTGCAGTACGGGGCTTTTCTACGTCTGCAGTTTGGTGCGCTCTCCAGAGCTTAATCCGCCAGCGCTTCCGGGGCCGTACCCCGACGCAACTTGTGCGCCTCCAGTGAGGAAAACACTCACATGGTGCAGGTTTGAGCCAGTTGCAGTGGGTGAGTGCTGCGCGCCCCAAGACGGACGAGGAAGAAAAAGGCGGGCTTGGTACTATGGGGTGGATCGGTTCCGTATCTCAATCGGGTGATCTCGTGGATGTTTTGGAATCGATTTCCGTGTAAGCTACTGAAATCACAGGATTTCTTGGTCGGATTGCAAATCCGCGTACGCCGGTTCGATTCCGACTTCGGTCTCCAGTGTAGAAAAGATCTGTAGGTGTATGATCTATAAGGTTTTTCTTTAAAAGTGCGTTTTGCCTTAGCGGCTTGCAGGGGCGGCAGTCGACTGTTTATAGTCCGCCCCGTCGTACTGTTGATCAGTGCAATGCAGCGAAACGCAGGAATGCTGCAGCTGTTGCCAGTGCCGAGGCCCGAAGGGTAACCAGCACTGGGCGGTTGCACATCCCGCTAGGGTGGCAAAAAGGTATGGCGGACTGCAACGGTCCGCAGTCGCAGGGCCTGGGTGGTGAAATGGTATACACAGCGGACTTAAACTCCGCCGCCGCTAAAACGGCATACGGGTTCGAGTCCCGTCCCAGGCACCATATATCGTTTCCCGCATGCTCCCGACTTCACCCGAATACGACAAAAACACAGAGAAACCGGCCCTTGCAGCCGGTTTTTTTATGCCTCGGCTCTCTCACCTTGCTCTGGATACTCGCTGGATTTTTTGGGATCAGGACGCGAAAGGCTTAATGGACGAGCTGCAAGCTGGTTTTGAGCGTTCGCTCGCAACCCCTCCGCAGGCGCTGACTGGCGCTATCTCGCTACCGCGAAGTCAAAGCGTTCATATGCACTAGACTTCTGCACGTAAAGCGTCAACACGCTGACTCATGGCATGTCTCCTTAGTAGATTTCTAGGTATCGTCAAGGAGTCGGCATAAAATATATGGCGCGCGGCACTCTTGGAGCCAATTAATGGCGCCATGCATCATGTCGAGGCCGACCACCGCTGGGCTGCTGACGAGCTTCGTGCTGGCAGTCGGCGGCAGAACACACTCACACATAACAATGACAGCAGAGGGAAGACCACATGAGTGCAAGCCATGACAACCCGCAGGAGCCATCTGAGCGCTGGGATGCTAGTCGTGCGATTGAATTGGAACTGGAGGCTCGAGACCAGGAGCGGATAGCCATTACCAAGCTGGTGGAGCAGGCGCATCATCTGATTCAGGAGGCAATCAGCGACACGCAAAGCCATGACGTGCTGGTAGAGGCGAGCAGCCAGTTAGACAAGGCAATTCAGCTGCTCAAGTGGCCACTCCCGCATCCCCCATCCTGAATCGACCGGTCTGAGAGGGCCTGGGCGGCCCCTCGGCAGCGGTGATCTATAAGCATGCTTGGTGGGCTGCGCCAGCAGGGAGCGCAGTTCACCGTGCGTGGCTATTTGCACCCGGGCCTCCGGAGGTTTTCAACCGCCGGGGGCGGTGGCTTTCCGACGCTAGTCTGCCATTCAGACGTCGTGTGACAGCCCTAGCAGGTCGCGGGCCACAGCTTCGGCGATGCGGATGCCATCGACCCCGGCGGAAAGGATGCCGCCGGCATAGCCGGCGCCTTCGCCGGCCGGGAACAGGCCCTTGACGTTGAGGCTCTGTAGGTCGGCGCCGCGGGTGATACGTACCGGCGAGGAGGTGCGTGTCTCCAGGCCGGTGAGCACCGCGTCGTGCATCGAGTAGCCGCGGATCTGCTTGTCGAAGGCCGGCAGCGCCTCGCGGATCGCCTCGATGGCGAACGGCGGCAGGGCCGCCGCCAGGTCCTGCAGCTTTACCCCCGGCTTGTACGATGGCTCGACGCTGCCCAGGGCAGTAGACGGCTTGCCGGCGATGAAGTCGCCGACCAGCTGCGCAGGGGCCTCGTAATTGCGCCCGCCGAGCTCATAGGCCAGCGACTCCAGGCGCTCCTGCAGTTCGATGCCGGCCAGCGGCCCGTCCGGGAAGTCCTGCTCGGGGGTGATGCCCACCACCAGGCCGGAGTTGGCGTTCCGCTCGTTGCGCGAGTACTGGCTCATGCCGTTGGTCACCACCCGGTTCGGTTCCGAGGTGGCGGCTACCACGGTGCCGCCGGGGCACATGCAGAAGCTGTACACCGTGCGACCGTTCTTGGCGTGGTGGACCAGCTTGTAATCGGCGGCGCCCAGCTTCGGGTGGCCGGCGTACTTGCCCAGGCGCGCCTTGTCGATCACCGACTGCGGGTGCTCGATGCGGAAACCCACCGAGAACGGCTTGGCCTCCATGAATACGCCGTGGCCATGGAGCATGCGCATGGTGTCACGGGCGCTGTGACCAAGAGCCAGCACCACATGGCGGCTGGCGATCTGCTCGCCGCTTTCCAGCTGCACGCCGCGCAGCTGGCCATCCTCGATCAGCAGGTCGCTGACCTTCTGCTCGAAGCGCACTTCGCCACCGAGGGCGATGATCTCGGCGCGCATGTTCTCGACCATGCCAGTGAGGCGGAAGGTGCCGATGTGCGGCTTGCTGACGTAGAGGATCTCTTCCGGCGCACCGGCCTTGACGAACTCCTCCAGCACCTTGCGACCGAAGAAGTGGGGGTCCTTGATCTGGCTGTACAGCTTGCCGTCGGAGAAGGTTCCCGCACCGCCTTCACCAAACTGCACGTTGGACTCGGGGTTGAGTACGCCCTTGCGCCACAGGCCCCAGGTGTCCTTGGTGCGCTGGCGCACTTCCTTGCCGCGCTCGAGGATGATCGGGCGAAAGCCCATCTGCGCCAGCACCAGGCCGGCGAAGATGCCGCACGGGCCGAAACCCACCACCAGCGGACGCTCCTCCAGCTGTTCGGGGGCATGGCCGACGAACTTGTAGCTCATGTCCGGGGTGGGGGCGATCTGCCGGTCACTGGCGAACTTGGCGAGCAGGGCGGCTTCGTCACGCACGCTGACGTCCAGGGCGTAGATGAACAGCAGCTCGCTGGACTTCTTGCGGGCGTCGTAGCTGCGCTTGAACAACTGGATGTCGAGCAGCTCGGCATCGGTGATGCCCAGGCGCTGCAGCACGGCGGCGCGCAGCTCGTCATCGGTGTGGTCGAGGGGCAGTTTGAGTTCGGTGATACGCAGCATGGGAGCAGTCCACGTCAGGGCCGGAGGCAACCCGGCAGCTTTTGAAAGGCGTTGATTATACGCGCGATCTGCGGCTTTTCGGCAGGCCTGGGCCGGGCCAACAACGCTTGGCGGAGCCTGCTGGCGCAGCACCTGCGAACGGATCCATGGCAGATCCAGTGAAAGCGTGCTCAGCATTTCTGACCATGACCAGATCGTGCCATATGTTTCATGATGCGTTGTTTAACATAATGAAATTGATGTCCTTGAATGGATACACCAACTCTTGTGCTCTATCGGATAGTCGACAGAAATCGCCGCCCCGTGCGCGTGGGCCCGGCTGTTGAAAATAAACCGCGCACGGAGGCGATATGTCTCACGGGCTGTGATTGTAAGCCGCGAGCGCCCTGATTAGACTGCGTGTTCAGAACTCCCACACCTGCAAGGCTTCTCTCCCATGATCAAGAAGTGTCTCTTCCCGGCGGCCGGTTACGGCACTCGTTTTCTGCCTGCGACCAAGGCAATGCCCAAGGAAATGCTGCCGGTGGTGAACAAGCCACTGATCCAGTATGCCGTCGAGGAAGCGCTGGATGCCGGTCTGAACGAGATCTCCATTGTGACCGGCCGCGGCAAGCGGGCGATTGAAGACCATTTCGATATCAGCTATGAGCTGGAACATCAGATCCGTGACACCGACAAGGAAAAATACCTGGTCGGCATCCGTCGCCTGCTCAATGAGTGCACCTTCTCCTATACCCGTCAGATCGAGATGAAGGGCCTGGGCCACGCCATCCTTACTGGCCGCCCGCTGATCGGCGACGAGCCGTTCGCCGTGGTGCTGGCCGACGACCTGTGCATGAACCTGGAAGGTGATGGTGTACTGGCGCAGATGGTCAAGCTGTACAAGCAGTTCCGCTGCTCCATCGTGGCCATCCAGGAAGTGCCGCGCGAAGAGACCAACAAGTACGGCGTGATCGCCGGCGAGATGATTCGCGAGGACATCTACCGGGTCAACGCCATGGTCGAGAAGCCCAAGCCGGAAGACGCACCGTCCAACCTGGCTATCATCGGCCGTTACATCCTGACTCCGGACATCTTCGACCTGATCGAGCAGACCCCGCCCGGCAAGGGTGGTGAGATCCAGATCACCGACGCACTGATGAAGCAGGCCCAGGAAGGCTGCGTGATCGCCTACAAGTTCAAGGGCAAGCGTTTCGATTGCGGTGGCGCCGAGGGCTATGTCGAGGCGACCAACTTCTGCTTCGAGAATATCTACAAGGCCGGCAAAGCCTACTGATTTAGCTGCACCTTTGTTGATGCCCGACCGCCCTGTACCTCACGGTACAGGGCGGTTTTGTTTTGCCGGGTGATATGCTGCCCGCACATGGCAAGGAGACCGACATGGCATTCGATTTCGACCTGTTTGTGATTGGCGCCGGCTCCGGCGGCGTACGTGCGGCGCGCTTTGCCGCCGGCTTCGGGGCGCGAGTGGCTGTGGCTGAGAGCCGCTATCTGGGCGGCACCTGCGTGAACGTCGGCTGTGTGCCGAAGAAGCTGCTGGTCTACGGCGCCCACGTCGCCGACGAGCTGGAGCAGGCGCGCGGCTTTGGCTGGTCGGTCGAGAGTGTGCAGTTCGACTGGCCGACCCTGATCGCCAACAAGACCCGCGAGATCCAACGCCTCAACGGCATCTACCGCAACCTGCTGGTCAGCAGTGGCGTCACCCTGCTGGAAGGTCATGCGCGCATCCTTGGCGCCCATGAGGTCGAGGTGAACGGCCAGAGCTACAGCGCCGAGCACATCCTGGTCGCCGTCGGCGGCTGGCCGCAGGTGCCGGAGATCCCCGGGCGCGAGCTGGCGATCACCTCCAACGAAGCCTTCTATCTCGAGCAGCTGCCCAAGCGCGTGCTAGTGGTCGGCGGCGGTTACATCGCCGTCGAGTTCGCCTCGATCTTCCACGGCCTGGGGGCGCAGACCACGCTGCTGTACCGTGGTGAGCGTTTCCTGCGCGGCTTCGACGAGGCGGTGCGCACCCATCTGGAGGAGGAGCTGCGCAAGAAGGGCTTGGACCTGCAGTTCAGCAGCGACATCGCCGCCATCGAGCGCCAGGCCAACGGCAGTCTGCTGGCGACCCTGCGCGACGGCCGGGTACTGGAAGCCGATTGCGTGTTCTACGCCACCGGCCGCCGGCCGATGCTGGATAACCTGGGGCTGGAGAATGCCGGCGTGGCGCTGGATGAGCGCGGCTTCATCCAGGTGGATGACGAATATCGTAGCAACGTGCCATCGATCCTCGCCATTGGCGACGTGATCGGTCGCGTGCAGCTGACGCCGGTGGCGCTGGCCGAGGGCATGGCGGTGGCGCGCCGGCTGTACCGTCCCGCGGAATACCGTCCCGTGGACTACGCGCTGATTCCCACCGCCGTATTCAGCCTGCCCAACATCGCCACCGTCGGCCTGACCGAGCAGCAGGCGCTCGAGCAGGGTTACCGGGTGCAGGTGTTCGAGAGCCGCTTCCGCGCCATGAAGCTGACCCTGACCGACTGCCAGGAGCGCACCCTGATGAAACTGGTGGTGGATGCCGACACGGATCGCGTGCTCGGTTGCCACATGGTCGGCCCGGAAGCCGGCGAGATCATCCAGGGGCTGGCGGTGGCACTGAAGGCGGGGGCGACCAAGGAGGTGTTTGACGAAACCCTCGGCATCCACCCTTCGGCGGCCGAAGAGTTCGTCACCATGCGCACGCCGGCGAGCCGCTGAGCATGGAGGTAGCGATGATTGAGCGCCTGGACCATCTGGTCCTTACCGTGACGGACATCGAGTGCACGGTCGACTTCTATCGGCGCGTGCTGGGCATGCGCCATGAGGTCTTCGGCGAGGGGCGGCATGCTCTGGCATTTGGCCGGCAGAAATTCAACCTGCACCAGGCGGGCCGCGAGTTCGAGCCCAAGGCGCGTCAGCCGATGCCGGGCGCCATCGATCTGTGCCTGATCACGGCATGGCCGCTGTCGCAGGTGCAGGCGCGGCTGGCGGAGCAGGGTGTGGCTGTTGAGGAGGGACCGGTAAGGCGTACCGGCGCGCTGGGTCCGATCGAGTCGGTGTACTTTCGCGATCCAGATGGCAACCTGATCGAGGTCAGTCGCTACCTCTGAGCAGCAGAGCAGTAGAGCACCGGGCAGCGGCGGCGCTGCCCGGCGGCTCGGTCAGTGGCCGCTGTGCTCGCCGTGCTGCATCGGCATGCCGTGACCGGCGTGGCCATCGGCTGTCTTGACCTCGACCTGCACCTCGACCTTGCCGGCCTTCTCGAACTCGAGCGTCAGCGGGAATTGCTCGCCCGCAGTCAGCGGCTTGCCCAAACCGAACAGCATCACGTGATTGCCACCCGGCTGGAACACCACCTCGCCCTTGGCGGGAATGTCCAAGGCCGGGATCTGCTGCATCTTCATCAGGCCATTCTGGTGCACATGGGTATGCAGCTCGCTCTTCTGTGCGCGCGAAGTGCTGGCACCGATCAGTCGATCAGCCTGGGCGCCCTGGTTGTGCAGGGTGAAATAGGCGGCGCCGGCCGGTGCGTTCGGCGGCAGCTCGCGCGACCACGGTTGGCTGACTGTCAGGTCGCCAACCTTGTAGTCCTGGGCGAAGCTCGGCAGAGCGCAGGCAAGCAGGGCGGCCAGGCTCAGGGTGCGAATCAGCATTGTTGGTGCTCCTTGTGATGGCGGATGGCCCATGGGGCGTTGCGCGCGACCATAACACAGCCGGTGCAACGACTGCCGCGACCGATGGGCGCGGCAGGGGCATCGCGCGTGGTCGGCCATTCGACTCGGGAAGCCGTACCAGCCGTCCGAACCTGCGCCGTAACCTCGAAGTGCTTGATGACAGCCCGACATCCGCAGCGGTGTTCTCCCGCGTGCCTGCCTTTCTGTGGCTCTCCACGTGATTAGTCTCCTGTGCAGGCCCCAAACGTACTCGAAAACGGTGCTGCGCAAGCTGATTTGCCGGCTGTAACTTGATAATTCGTGATTATCAAATCCATTTATTAATTGGAAAAGTGGTCTTTATTGATTTAAACATGCCATGTAATTACGTACTATGTACCACAGTATCAAATCGTAGGGGCACAATATGGCTCGGGGTGGCATCAACAAGGCTTTGGTCCAGAAAGCACGGCGCGCGCTGCTGGCTCGTGGCGAGCATCCAAGCATCGATGCGGTGCGTGTCGAGCTGGGCAATACCGGCTCCAAGACCACCATCCACCGCTATCTGAAGGAGCTGGAAGAGGCCGATGTTGGTTCGATTGAGCGGGAAAAATCGCTTAGTGAGCAGTTAACCATCCAGGTTGCCCAGCTGGCGGAGCGGATGCAGGAAGAGGCCCATGCTGCAGTGGCCCAGGAACGGGAGCAGTTGGCGCTGGAGCGCACCGAGTACCTGCTCCAACTCCAGCAGTCCGAGATCCGCATCAAGCAGCTCGAGGGGGAGGCTGAGGGCTTGACCACGCAGTTGCAGGAGGTGCGTCTGGCGTACCAGCAAGACCATCAGCAGTTGCAGCAAGCCCTGATTGAGTGCGCCCGACTGCATCAGGCGAATCAGGATTTGGGTGTACGCCTGGCGGATCGCGAGTCGCAGATCCTGTCGCTCGAAGAGAAGCATCAGCATGTCCGTGATGCCCTGGAACATTATCGACTGGCCAGCAAGGAGCAGCGCGAGCAGGAGCAGCGACGTCACGAGGCGCAGGTTCAGCAGCTCCAGGTGGAAACTCGTCAGCTGCAGCAAGTCCTGGTCATCAAACAGGACGAATTGACTCAGCTGAATCGTGACAACGAGCGCTTCGTGACGGAGGCAAGGCAGATGCGAAAGGATCTGACCACCAATCAGACTGGCCTGGAACGTCAGGCAAATGAGCTCGCCAGCCTCGCGCAGCAACTTGCCCTGTCGGAGTCAGGCAAAGCGGTATTGCAGGCGCGGGCCAACGATCTCCAGGCTGAAGTGACGCGCTTGGTGGATACCGTAGCTGCGCAGACGAGACAGGCAGAAGCGCTACAGGCCAGTCTGACCGCGATGGCTGCGCAGTTCAGCCACATGCATCACCCCGCGCAAGCTGAGACCACCACCCAGGTCGTCGACGACGGCACTGCCGAGCAGATCGCCCCGAGTCCCTGAGCCGCCTCACTGCAGGGCTGATTGCGCGGCGGCCAGCCGGCTCGAGAGGAACTCGATCAGCACCCGGACCCGGTGTGGCATGTAGCGGTTGCTGGGCAGCACGGCGTAGATGCCCAGTGCCGGCGGCTCGAAGTCTTCCAGTACGGTCTCCAGTTTTCCGGCGGCGAGATAGTCGGCGGCGATGAAGTCCGGTAGCACGGTGATGCCAAACCCCTGTGCGGCGGCTTCGGCCAGTGCGTCGCCGTTGTTGGCCTGCAGGCGGAAGGAGAGATAGAAGGACTCCATGTGGCCGTCCACCTGGAAGGTCCAGGGCCGGTTGTTCGCCTGTGGCGAGTAGCCGAGGCAGGCATGGCCGGTGAGTTCGGATGGGTGCTGGGGGCGTCCATGCTGGGCCAAGTAGCCCGGTGCGGCGACGATCAGCAGCCGGCCACTGCCGAGCTTGCGGACGATCTCGCCCGGATCGAGCTGGCCGGTGATACGAATCGACAGATCTATGCCTTCCTCGATCAGGTTCTGTTGCCGGTCGCTGAAGTCCATCGCCAGGCTGATCTCGGGGTAGGTCTGCGAGAACTCCAGAAGCAGCGGCACCAGCCGGCGCAAGCCGAAGCTGAGCGGCAGGCTGATGCGCAGTTGCCCGCTAGGGGTCAGCCGCTCCTCCATCACCCCGGCTTCGGCCTCTTCGACCAGCTCGAGAATCACCCGGCACTTTTCCAGGTAGGCGCTGCCTGCCGAGGTCAGCGACAGGCTCCGCGTGCTGCGCACCATGAGCTTGATGCCCAGGTGCTCTTCCAATGCCGCGATCTGCCGGGTAACCACCGAGCGTGCCACGCCGAGCTGGCAGGCGGCGGCCGAGAAGCTGCCCAGTTCGGCCACCCGCACGAACAGGTTCATCGCATCGAGTCGGTTCATTGTTGATTCTCAAGTCAACAGAGTGTTCTTGATTGTCCTCTATCTGACACCAGTACGCATGGGTAAAGTTTCCCCATCGCCGATGCTTACAACGCATCGCTGCACCGAGGATGACGACCGTGAACCGCCAATACACCGCAACTGCTGGGTGATAACTGGGTTGCTGGACCGAGCAGCTTGACGCTATCTGCAGAAGGACGCCATCGGCGCCAGGCCATCAAGCGCAGCGTGTTCAACGCCGGCAAGCACGCCCTGAATCATCAGCGGCGCCCTCGAAGCGATCAAGAACCAAGACCCTGAAGCTGCGGGGCAGGGGCCATCCGAGGCTCCCCGTCCCACAGCCGGCACGCAGGAGAACGACATGTTGGAAATCAGATCTGCCGCAGAGCGCGGTCTAGCCAATTTCGGCTGGCTGTATTCGCAGCACAGCTTTTCCTTTGGCAGCTATTACGACCCGCAGCACATGGGGTTTTCGGATCTGTTGGTGATCAACGACGACCGCGTCCGGCAGGGCCGCGGCTTCGACACCCACCCGCACCGCGACATGGAAATCTTCTCCTACGTGCTCGAAGGCGCGCTGGAACACAAGGACTCGATGGGCACCGGCTCGGTGATCCGTCCCGGCGACGTGCAGATGATGAGCGCTGGCAGCGGCATCCGGCACAGCGAGTACAACGCCTCGCGTGAGGAGCTGGTGCACTTCCTGCAGATCTGGATCGTGCCGAACCGCAAGGGCGTCACGCCGCGCTATCAGCAGCAGCACTTCACTGCGGCCGAGAAGCGTGGACGGCTGCGGCTGATCATTTCGCCGGACGGCGCCGAAGGCTCGCTGTCGGTCTACCAGGATGCCCGTGTCTATGCCGGGCTGTTCGATGGCAGCGAGCAGCAGCGCTTCGAGCTGCCGGAGAACCGCTTCGCCTACATCCAGGTGGCGCGCGGATCGCTGACCGTCAACGGCCAGCGCCTGAGCGCCGGCGACGGTGCCCGTCTGCGCAACGTTCGCGAAATCGACTTCAGCGCTGGCGACCATGCCGAAGTACTGCTGTTCGACCTGCGTCCCAACGAACTGCCGCTCTATTGAGCCCTTTATCAGTTACTCAAGAGGAATGACCATGAAAATCCTGCAAATCAACGCCAGTGCCCGTTCTACCGGCGCCAATTCCACCCGCCTGGCCGACAGCATCACTGCCCGCCTGCAGGCGCAGAATCCGGCCGCCGTGGTCGAGCTGCGCGATCTGGCCAGCCACCCGCATCCGGTTCTCGATGAAGCCGCCCTGGGTGCCCTGTTCACCCCGGCCGAGCAGCGTACTGCCGAACAGGCGGCCCGCGTGGCCCTCGATGACGCGCTGATCGCCCAGGTGCAGTCGGTCGACGTCATCGTCCTCGGCGTGCCGATGTACAACTTCGGCGTGCCGGTGCAGCTGAAGACCTGGCTCGACGCCATCGCCCGCGCCGGCGTGACCTTCCGCTACACCGAGAACGGACCGGAAGGCCTGCTCAAGGGCAAGAAGGTCTATGTGGCCCTGGCCCGTGGCGGCATGTACCGCGATACCCCGGCCGACTCCCAGGTGCCGTACCTGAAGACCATCCTGGGCTTCCTCGGCCTGACCGATGTCGAGTTCGTCTACGCCGAAGGCCTGGCAATGGGCGCCGAAGGTGCCGACAAGGCCTTCGCCACGGCCGAAGCCCAGATCGGCGCGCTGATCGTCTGATCGAGCCAGGCAGCGGGATGCGTCCGGTGACGGGCGCCTGCCCAGCTCTGCACCTCCCGAACAGCGCTGGCCTGCCCTGTTCCTGGAAGAGGCGCGAGCGAGTCTGAATTCAGCAACTATTCTGGTTGCAGGTCTCCAGCAGCACAGCGCAGTCGTTGTGCTGAAGTGGAGTTGAGCAGATAGAGGATATTGTCGTGAGATATACCCTTTTCGAGAACCAGAAAAGCGAAATCATCCTGCTGGCTCGTATCCTGCTGATGATCCTGTTCATCATGGCGGGATGGGGCAAGTTGACCGGGTTTTCGGGAACCGTTGGCTACCTGGAGTCCCTGGGAACGCCTGCTCCCATGTTGGCTGCGGCGATTGCCGTGATCATGGAGTTCATCGTGGCCATCCTGATCGTAGTGGGCTTCTATACCCGTCCACTTGCCCTTCTCCTCGCGCTGTTCACCGTAGGCACCGCCGTGATCGGGCACAGCTTCTGGACCATGGTTGATGCCGAGCGGGCCGCCAACATGACGCAGTTCCTCAAGAACATGAGCATTGTGGGGGGCTTGTTGCTGTTGGCAATTACTGGGCCAGGCAAGTACTCGCTGGACGGCAAGTAGACATGCGCCGTGCCACGATGCGGCAGGCGACTGTGTCGTGGCACCTCCCATGCGATTCGCGTGTTTTGCAGCGCAGCTGAATAGTCATGCAGCAGTCCGGTGACCGTCCCCATCCTGGATCTGGCGCAGCCCCATGGGCGTGACTTGCCGGGCTGACAGCAAAGCCGGGAAGCGCTCAATCAGTCCCAGCGCGCAGATCACTAGATCAGCGGATCCCAGCGCTGCGACCAGTCTTTTTCCTGGTGGGAAACCTCGCGCAGGAGTTCACAGGCCTGCTGCAACTCACGGGAGTCGCGTTCGCGGTTGTAGACCAGATAGATGGGGTAGCTGAATTCCGGGGCCTTGCTGACTCGCTCAAGCAGGCCACGCTCCAGGTAGGTCTGTACTACCCGCGAGCGGAAGTAGCCCGAGCCGCCATTTTCCAGCAGGTATTGCAGGGCCAGTGGGCCGAGATTGAAGCTGAGCGCCGCGCGGGCATGCTCCGGCAGCGCGGTGTCGTGGCGGCGGCGGAAGTCCTCGCCCCAGTCGATGTACACGTAGGGCTCCGGGGTTGCCACCGCGCGAACCAGGATCAGCCGCTCCTCCAGCAGCGACTCGACCTGCAGGCCGGGCCAGTAGGCCGGGCTGTGCACCAGGGCGGCATCCAGGCGGCCCTGTTCGAGCTGCTCCAGCAACTGGGCGGCGGCGCCGATTTCGGCGCTGATGGCATGCTGCGGGAAATGCTCGCGCAACCGACCGACCCATTGCAGCAGCAGCGGATGGCTAAGGCTGACCTCGCCGCCGACGTGGAGGCGGTGGCCGTATCCCTCTGGCAGAGGCAGGTCGCGCTGGGCGCTCTCCCAGGTCTGCACCAGCTGGTTGGCGTAGGCGATGAAGGCCGTGCCGTCGGGAGTCAGCTTGGCGCCGGCGCGGTTGCGTACGAACAGCTTGCTGTTGAGCTGTGCTTCCAGGCTCTGTATCCGCGCGGTAATCGCCGTCTGGGTGACGTGCAGGCGTTCGGCGGCGGCGACGAAGCTGCCACAGCGGACGATCTCGATGAAGGTGCGGGCAAGTTCGATATCCATGCGGTGGTTTCCAGCGAAGGTGACTCGTCATACAGGGGGCGCGTTGCCCAGGGCAGGCGATGGCTCGCACGGGCGATCCATGATGGTGCGCGCCCCGCCATTATGTATCAATAATTATGCACCAAAGATTCAATATTATTAGTTTGTTTACTGTTTCAGCGGACGGCAGACTGTAACGACTTTGCTCGTGCCTCCTTGTGGGGCGATCGCTCGAATCCCTGCGTGCATCTGGAACTTTCATGACGACAACATACCTGCCCGACGCCGAGGCCACCGGTACCTCGAGCTGCCTGTTACTGTCCGACTGCCAATGACGAATCGATTACCAGAAAAGTCTTCGCGGCTGCCCGCCTGGCTGTCGACGACCCCGCACACCCGGCCGCTGGAGTGGCTTCGGGCGGCTTCGGGAGCGCTGCTGGGCGTTGCGGCGAGTGTCTGGCTGTGCACCTGGCTGTTCGATCCGGCGGTAGCGCAGATGCTGCTGGGTCCATTGGGGGCCTCGGCGGTGCTGCTGTTCGCGGTGTCCTCCGGCGCGCTTTCGCAGCCTTGGTCGATCCTCGGCAGCTACCTGCTCGCCGGTCTGAGTGGGGCACTGATGGTGCAGTTGCTTGGCGCGAGCATGGGTAGTGCAGTGCTGGCGATGGCTGTCTGCCTGCTGGCGATGTTCCTGCTGCGCTGTCTGCATCCGCCGGCCGCGGCGCTGACCCTGTGCGTGGTGCTGGTTCCGGGGCTGTCCGCACAGGGCTTTGCCGTGGTGCTGCCGGTAATGTTCATTGCCTGCAGCCTGTTTGCTTGGGCAGTGCTGTTCAACAACCTGACCGGCGTGCGTTATCCCCGATTGAGCCCGCCGGCCGAGCCGTCCCACCACACCGCCGATCTGCCGGTCGGGCAGCGGATGGGTATCGGTAACGAGGATCTCGACCATGCTCTGGATGAGTTCGGTGGCTTCATCGACCTGACCCGCGAAGACCTGGCGACCCTGGTCCGACGTACCGAGCAGCATGCCCTGCGGCGGCAGATGGGCGAGCTGACGGCGGCGCAGATCATGTCGCGGGACCTGCGCTGGGTGACGCCCGAAACCACCCTCGACCAGGCCCTGGAGATTCTCCAGTACCACCATCTCAAGGTGCTTCCGGTGCTGGAACGGGATGTGCTGGTCGGCGTGGTGACCCTGGCTGACCTGATTGAGCTGATACGTAGCCGCGTCCAGGGTGGGCTGCTCGGCTACCTGGGGCGCCGCGAGGTGCGGGTGTCCAAGGCGATGACCCAACCGGCCGTCAACGTAGCGGCCGACACCCATGTGGTTGAGCTGATCCCGCTGCTGTCCCGCGAGGGGTTGCACGGACTGCCGGTGCTCGAGGGTGGCAAGTTGGTGGGTATCGTCAGCCAGACCGACCTGATCGCCGCACTGCAGAGGCAGCTGCTTGGCCGCTCCCACGGGGGAGACCCGGAAGTCTGGCCGAAGGCGAGCTGAGAGGCCGGTTTGAATGCAGAAAGCCGGTTGCCGCTTCTAGTCAGATGCACTTGAAATAGTCGAAGGGCTCTAGGCAGGCGCGGCAACGGTACAGGGCCTTGCAGGCGGTGGAGCCGAACTGGCTGACCACCTCGGTGTCGTGGCTGCCGCAGTGCGGGCAGCAGATCGCGTCCTTCTCGCCGAGCAGGCTGCGCTTGCTGGTGCTGCCGGCCGGCGGGGCGATGCCGAAGGCGCGCAAGCGCTCGCGGCCCTGCGCGCTGATCCAGTCGGTGGTCCACGCCGGCGCCAGCCGGCGCTCCAGGCGCGGGGCGCGGAAGCCCGCGCGTTCCAGCGCCTTGGCGATCTCGCTTTCGATCAATTCGGTGGCCGGGCAACCGGAATAGGTCGGGGTGATAGCCACCCGCAGGTGGCCATCGACCCAACTGATCTCGCGGATGATGCCGAGGTCGACCACGCTGACCACCGGTACCTCCGGGTCCATCACCTGTTCCAGCACCTGCCAGGCGCGCGGCAGGTCGGACTCGTCCGCCTCGCGGGCGCCGCCGTCGGAGGCGATCAGGCCGGCGGACTGCTCGCTGCTGACCATGCCGGCGACCGGACTGCCGCCGAACAGGGCGTCGAGCTCGGATGCTTTGCTCATGGCTCCTCCGGTTGCTGTCGGTTAACGGCCGGGCTTACCAGGTCGCGTCCGGGTAGGCGCGCTGCAGGAACTGCATCTCCGCCAGCAGGATGCCCAGGTGCTCGGTGTGCAGGCCCTGTTTGCCGTCCAGGTAGAGGTAGTTGGCTGGCGGCGGTACCGGCAGGCTGGCGCGCTCGAACAGCTGCTCGACGGTCGCCTGCCAGGCGGCGGCCACGACCGCGCTGTCGGCGGCGATGCCAGTTCTGGCCAGGCGCTGCTGGATCTCGTCGCCGGCCAGCAGGTCGCCGGTGAAGCGCCACAATTCGTCGTTGGCGGCGAGCATGCGCCGGTGGCTTTCCTCGGTGCCGTCACCCAGACGCTCGATCCATTCACCGGATCGGCGCAGGTGGTAGGTGACTTCCTTGAGGCCCTTGGCGGCGATGGCGGCGATGCGTGCGTCGCTGGAGGCGCTCAGCGCGCTCAGGGTGTGGAAGTGCCAGGCATCGAACAGGAACAGCTTGGCGGTGGTCACCGCGTAGTCGCCGTTGGGCTGCTCGACCAGCAGGGTGTTGCGAAAGGCGCGCTCGTCGCGGCGGAAGGCCAGCTGGTCGGCGTCGCGGCCGTCGGCCAGCAGCTCGGCCGCGTACTCGTACCAGTTGCGCGCCTGGCCGAAAAGGTCGAGGCCGACGTTGAGCAGCGCCATTTCCTCTTCCAGCGCCGGGGCATGGCCGCACCATTGGCACAGGCGCTGGCCGCTGATCATGGCGTTGTCGGCCAGGCGCAGCAGGTATTCGCTCAGGTCCTGGTGGTGGTCCGTCATGACCGGCGTCCTCACATGTGACCGACTTCGTCGGGCAACTCGTAGAAGCTGGCGTGCCGGTAGACCTTGTCCTGCGACGGGTCGAAGAACGGCTCTTGCTCGTCGCCGGCGGTGGCGGTGATCTGTGCCGACGGCACCACCCAGATGCTCACTCCTTCGTTGCGGCGGGTGTACAGGTCGCGGGCATTTTCCAGGGCCATCTGCGCATCGGCGGCGTGCACGCTGCCGACGTGCTTGTGGTTGAGGCCGTGCTTGGAGCGGACGAAGACTTCGAAAAGGACCCATTCGGACATGGCTGGGGTACTCCGGTTTATGCGCGATTCAGGCGCCGTTCAGGCAGTGCTCTGTTTTTGCTGGCGTTTGGCGGCATGGGCGACAGCGGCTTCGCGGACCCACTGGCCATCCTCGAGCGCCTTGCGCCGCGTGGTGATGCGTTCGCGATTGCATGGGCCGTTGCCCTTGAGTACCTCGTAGAACTCCTGCCAGTCGATCTGGCCGAAGTCGTAGTGGCCGCGCGCGGCGCTCCACTTGAGGTCCGGGTCGGGAGCGGTGCAGCCGAGGAATTCCAGTTGCGGCACGGTCTGGTCGATGAAGCGCTGGCGCAGCTCGTCGTTGCCCATGCGCTTGATCTTCCAGGCCAGCGACTGCGCGCTGTTGGGCGAGTCGGCGTCGCTCGGGCCGAACATCATCAGCGCCGGCCACCACAGGCGGTTGATGGCGTCCTGGACCATGTCCTGCTGCGCCTGGGTACCGTGGCGCATCATGGTCAGGAGGATTTCGTAGCCCTGGCGCTGGTGGAAGCTCTCTTCCTTGCAGATGCGGATCATCGCCCGCGCATAGGGGCCGTAGGAGGTGCGCTGCAGCACCACCTGGTTGACGATGGCGGCGCCATCCACCAGCCAGCCCACCGCGCCCATGTCGGCCCAGTTCAGCGTCGGGTAGTTGAAGATGCTCGAGTACTTGGCGCGGCCCGAGTGCAGCTTGGCGATCTCCGTGTCGCGGTCGGCGCCGAGGGTTTCCATGGCGCTGTACAGGTACATGCCGTGGCCGGCCTCGTCCTGGATCTTGGCCATCAGCTGCAGCTTGCGCTTGAGGGTCGGCGCGCGAGTGAGCCAGTTGCCTTCCGGCAGCATGCCGACGATCTCCGAGTGGGCGTGCTGGGAGATCTGGCGGATCAGGGTCTGCCGATAGGCGTCCGGCATCCAGTTCTTCGGCTCGATCTTGATCTCGGCATCGATGCGCTCCTGGAAGGCGCGCTCCTCGGGAGTCATCTCTGCGAGATCCTTGACGCGCTTGACTCCGGTTTCGACCAGTTGTGCGTACATGTTCTGGATTTCTCCGGCCTTGGTTGCACCGAGCGCCCTGCATCTTTATATGACACACAAATAATGATTAGACAAATCAATGCGGTGTCACTTTGTTCGATTTTGCGATGCGCGCGCGGGGTTGCAGAGTCTGCTGGCTGATGTGATGCCCCCTGCGTACAGGGGTCGAGGCTCTCGTCTTCCGCCTATGACCAATGACTGTCTTCAAACGCCTTTGTCTCGAGCCTGATTCTCCTGCTGGCGGACGCTGCCGCGGATCTTGTAGGACTTGCCGTGGAACACGGCGATCAGCTGGCCATGTTGGTTCTCGATGCGCACGTCGTAGTTGCCGGTGCGACCGCTGCGGCTGACCTGGGTGGCGCGCGCGGTAAGCAGGTCGCCGAGGCGGCCGGGAGCGATGTAGTCGATGCTGCAGCCGAGCGCCACGCAGACCTCGTCGTAGCTGTTGCAGGCATAGGCGAACGCCGAGTCGGCGAGGGTGAACAGGTAGCCGCCGTGGCAGTTGGCATGGCCCTGGATCATGGTCTCGCTGATGGTCATCTGCAGGTCGGCCTCGCCCGGCGCCATGCGCAGCACCTGGATGCCGAGATGGCGCACGGCCAGGTCGCGCTCGTACATGGCGGCGGCGCAGGCCTCGGCCAGCTCCTGGGGCGGCAGTTGGTCATTGTCGTGCTCAGCCATGGAAACGCCCTCCGGTGCAGCGCAGGTGGTCGAGCGCGTCGATCATCGCGCCGGTGGCTTGTTTAGCGAGTGCGCTCATCTCAACGGCCCTTGAATTCGGGGGTGCGCTTGGCCATGAAGGCGCTGACGCCTTCACGGTAGTCTTCGCTGCGCCCGGCCAGGCGCTGCAGATCGCGCTCGAGGTCGAGCTGCTCGTCGAAGCTGTTGCTGGCGCTGGCATTCAGCGCGCGCTTGATCAGGGCCAGGCCGTAGGTCGGCTGGGTGGCCAGCTGGCGGGCCAGCTTGAGGGCCTCGTCGTGCAGGGCGGTGTCGTCGACGCAGCGCCAGATCATCCCCCACTGCTCGGCCTGTTCGGCGCTCAGGCGCTCGCCGAGCAGGGCGAGGGCCCTGGCGCGGGCCATGCCGACCGCGCGCGGCAGGGTCCAGGTGCCGCCGGAGTCCGGCACCAGGCCAAGCTTGCAGAATGCCTGGATAAAGCTGGCCGACTTCGCAGCGAGAACGATGTCGCAGGCCAGGGCGATGTTGGCGCCGGCGCCGGCGGCCACGCCGTTGACCGCGCAGATCACCGGCAGCGGCAGGTCGCGCAGGCTGCGGATCAGCGGGTTGTAGTTGTTCTCGATCGACTCGCCCAGGTCCGGGGCGGTAGCGCCCGGCGCCACGTTGCGGTCGCCCAGGTCTTGCCCGGCGCAGAAGCCGCGGCCGGCGCCGGTGATCAGCAGGCAGCGCACTTCGGCATTCTGGCGCACCTGCTTGAGGGCCTCGCGGACTTCCTGGTGCATCGCCGCAGTGAAGCTGTTGAGCTGCTCGGGGCGGTTGAGGGTCAGGGTGGCAACGCCTTGCTCGAGGGTGAAGAGGATGTGTTCGAAGCTCATGGGGACGTTCTCGCTCTTGTTAGAGGAGGGGCGCCGGGCGACCCGGGAGGTTCTGGCTGGGGCGGGCGGACCTCGCGGCGCCAGCCTTGCCACTCTTCTCATTCAAGTACCGTTCGGCGGCTCTTGCGCATCTTCTGCACGGCGCGCAAGCCGGCAGCCGAGAGTGCCGGGAGTTCGTCCAGCGCTGCCGCGCGGCGCTGGAGGCCATGCGACCTCGCTTGCCCGCCCCGTCGGGTGGCCGTGCGCCGCAGTCTCTCTGTATAGTTGCGCTTTTCGGTCATTCCCAGCGTCCATGACTTCGCTCGCTCCCCTGGCCAGCCTGATCCAGCGCTTTCAGGAACAGACGCCGATTCGCGCCAGCTCGCTGATCGTCACCGTCTATGGCGACGCCATCGAGCCCCATGGCGGTGCGGTGTGGCTGGGCAGCCTGATCCGGCTGCTCGAACCCGTGGGCATCAACCAGCGGCTGATCCGCACCTCGGTGTTCCGTCTGACCCAGGACGGCTGGTTGAAGGCTGAAAAGGTCGGCCGGCGCAGCTACTACAGCCTGACTGATGGCGGCCGCCGGCGCTTCGAGAAGGCCTTCAAGCGCATCTACAGCAGCAGCGTGCCGGCCTGGGACGGCAGCTGGTGCCTGGCGGTGCTGTCGCAGCTGGCGGCGGACAAGCGCAAGCAGGTCCGCGAGGAGCTTGAGTGGCAGGGCTTCGGCGCGCTGGCTCCGACCGTGCTGGCCAGCCCCCATTGCGACCGGGCTGACCTGATCGCGACCTTGCAGGAGCTGGAGGCGCTGGACGACACCCTCCTGTTCGAGACCACCGCCCAGGATGTCTCGGCTTCCCGCGCGCTGCATCTGCAGGTCAGGGAGAGCTGGAAGATCGACGACCTCGGCGAGCGCTACCGCCAGTTCATCCAGTTGTTCCGCCCGCTGTGGAAGGCGCTGCGCGAGCATGAGCAGCGCGATCCGCAGGAGTGCTTCCTCGCTCGCACCCTGCTGATCCATGAATACCGCAAGTTGCTGCTGCGCGACCCACAGTTGCCCGAAGAGCTGCTCCCCGGCGACTGGGAAGGGCGGGCGGCCAGGCAGCTGTGCCGCAACATCTACCGGTTGCTCTGCGTGCCGGCCGAGCGGTGGCTCGGCCGGGTTCTGGAAACCGCCGATGGCCCACTTCCCGAGGCCAGCGAGAGTTTCCAGCAACGTTTCGGTGGGCTGGCCCCGGCCCGCGAATGACGGATCTGGAGGGCCGGCGCGTTGCGCTGGCCAGCAATACAAGCTGCGCGGTCGAGAAGCTCCGCGCCCAAGGTGACTACTGGCGGAAATCCGTATGCACGAGCTGGATCGTTACCTGCAGGCCGCCACGCGCGACAACACCCGGCGCAGCTACCGCGCCGCCATCGAGCATTTCGAGGTGGAGTGGGGGGGCTTCCTGCCGGCGACCAGCGAGAGCGTGGCGCGCTACCTGGCCAGCCATGCCGGCAAGCTGTCGCTGAACACCCTCAAGCTGCGGCTGTCGGCGTTGGCCCAGTGGCACAACAGCCAGGGCTTCCCCGATCCTACCAAGGCACCCGTGGTGCGGCAGACCTTGAAGGGCATCCGCGCCCTGCACCCAGCGCGGGAAAAGCAGGCCGCGCCGTTGCAGCTGCGCCAGCTGCAGCAGGTGGTCGAGCAGTTGCACGCCGAGGGCGCGCAGGCGGCGCAGACGGGCGATCGGGGCCGCCTGCTGCGCTGCCGGCGGGATGCGGCGCTGATCCTGCTGGGCTTCTGGCGCGGCTTTCGCAGTGACGAACTGTGTCGGCTGCAAGTCGAAGATATCGTGGTGCGCCCGGGGCAGGACATGAGCCTGTATCTGCCGCGCAGCAAGGGCGACCGGGACAACCTCGGCACCACCTGGCGGGTGCCGGCGCTCAAGCAGCTCTGTCCGGTGCAGGCCTATGTCGACTGGATCGGCAGCGCAGGCCTGGTTCGCGGCCCGGTGTTTCGCCGGGTCGATCGCTGGGGGAATCTGGGCGAAGAACGCCTGCACATCAACAGCATCATTCCGCTGCTGCGCCAGGCCTTGAGCCGCGCCGATGTGCCGGCGGAGCTGTACAGCAGCCACTCGCTGCGCCGCGGCTTTGCCACCTGGGCCAGCGCCAGCGGCTGGGATCTCAAGGCGCTGATGACCTACGTCGGCTGGAAGGACATGAAGTCGGCGCTGCGTTACGTCGACTCGACGGCGTCCTTCGGCGGTCTGGCCCTGCAGGACGCAGCGGCCTTGCCATTGATGGCCGAGCAGGGACGCCTGGAGCATGCGGACTGAGCCTGCTGTGCCGCTCGTAACCGAACGCTAGCGCGGTGCTGGCGGTCTCAGTTGATGCCGCTTTCAGTGCAGGCAAGCTCTGAGCGAAGCAACGCCCCATGCCAATTCCTACAATCTTGTTCAGGAGCAACGATGAGAGACGATTTCAGCGGCATTCGTGCCGATCGCGACAGTTATTTCGACGAGGACACGGCGCCCCGTCGTAGCAGCGGCAAGCCGCAGCGGGAGAAGAACCTGGCCGTGCAGATCGCCTTGGGCATCTGGATGGGGGGCGTCGCCCTGGCCCTGACCGGGCTGGCGGCCAACTTTCTGTTTGCCGGATTGCTGACCGGGGCGATCCAGATCGGCGTCAACTGACGGCTGGGTATTGCCGCGGCAGGCTCTCCGTGAGGGCGAGGGGCGTTCAGCCCGTAGCCACCCTGGGCGCATGCAGGGCGTCACGATAGAGCTCGAGGTAGTCCCGCGCCGCCTGACTCCACGAGAAATCCCGCTGCATGCCGTTGTGCTGGATCTGTTGCCACAGGCGCCGATCCTGCCAGCTACGGCAGACCCGCTGCATGGCAGCCCAGAGTGCGGGCGCCGTGGCCTCGGCAATAACGAAGCCGTTGGCCGTGCGGTTGGCCAGCGTCGCCTCGCCGACATCGACGACCGTATCGGCAAGGCCGCCGGTGGCGTGCACCACGGGCGGGGTGCCGTAGTGCAGGCTGTACATCTGGTTGAGACCGCAGGGCTCGAAGCGCGAGGGCATCAGGAAGCTGTCGGCGCCGGCCTCGATGCGGTGCGCCAGCCCTTCGTCGAAGCAGAGCTTCACCGCAATGCGCCCCGGATGGCGTGCGGCCAGGGCGAGAAAGCCGGCTTCGAGCGCTGCGTCGCCGCTGCCGAGCACGACCAGTTGCGCCGGCAGTTCGGCCAGACCATCGGCGATGGCGAGCAGCAGGTCGAGGCCTTTCTGTTCGGTCATGCGACTGATCACGCCGAACAGCGGCTGCTCGGCGCTCACCTCGAGGCCCATTTCCTGCTGCAGCGCCGCCTTGTTCTGCTGCTTGCCGGCCAGCTGGCGGGCGCTGTAGGGGTGGGCCAGGGCGTGGTCGCTCGCCGGGTTCCAGAGCAGGGTATCGATGCCATTGAGGATGCCGCGCAGGGACGCGGCGCGGTAACGCAGCAGCGGCGCGAGGCCGTAGCCGAACTGCTCGTCCTGGATTTCCCGGGCGTAGGTCGGGCTGACCGTGGTGATCTGCGAGGCGAATTGCAGCCCCGCCTTCAGGAACGACAGCTGCCCGTGATATTCGACCCCATCGAAGCGCCAGGCGTGCCTGGGCAGACCGAGGCCGGCGAGGTAGCCGTGCGCGAAGCAGCCCTGGAAGGCGATGTTGTGCACGGTGACCACGCTGGCGGCGCCGCCTTCGTAGTGCAGGTAGGCCGCGGCCAGCGCGCTTTGCCAGTCGTTGGCATGCACGACGTCGGCTTGCCAGCCGATGGGCGAATGCGCCTGCCCGAGCAGCGCCGCGACGCGGGCGAGGAGGCCGAAGCGGATCGGGTTGTCGTAGCGGTCATCGCCATAGCTGTCGAGATAGGGATTGCCCGGGTTGGCGTAGATTTCCGGGCAGTCGAGCAGCAGCAGTGGCAGTCCGGCCGCTTCGGCCGCGAGCAGGCGCGCGGCTGGCAGCGCCGGGGCCAGCGAAGGCAACTCGGCTACCGGCAGGGCGGCGGGAAAGGCCGCCTGCAGCGCCGGGTAATGAGGCAGCAGCACGCGGATGTCCTGCCCTGCCTGGCGCAGGGCAGCGGGCAGGGCGGCGCAGACGTCGCCCAGGCCACCGGTCTTGACCCAGGGGGCCATTTCGGAGGTGGCGAACAGAATCTTCAGCTTGCTCATAACCACACCATCAGACCCAGCTCGAACTTATGGACCAGCGCCGGGTGGAACGGGTACATGCGGATGCGGTATTGCAGCTTGCCGCACAGGTCGGGCGTCAGGTCGAGAGCGTAGAGCCGCTCGTCGTTGGCGGTAACGCCGCTGGCGGTCAGCGGATGGTAGAGGATCTCGGTGCTGGCGTGCTCGGGTCGCTCGACCAGGAGCTCGACGACGACATCCTCGGGAACCAGGCCATCGAGCTGGACGGCGACCTCGATGCGCAGCGACGCGCCGAACTGCAGGCGCTGCTCCGGCGTTTGCAGGGCACGCAGGCTGACGCCCGGCCAGGCAGCGCGGACTCGGGTCTTCCATTCGGCCACGCTGCGTGCCACGGCATGGTCGTCGGCGGCGAAACGGCGCCCGTGCGCGGCCGCCGGAGCATAGAAGCGCTGCGCATACTCGTTGAGCACCCGGATCATGTTGAAGCGCGGCGTGATGGTGGCGATCGAGTGCTTGGCCATCGCCACCCATTCTGGCGAGTAGCCCATCGGGCCGGTGCGGTAATAGGTGGGAATGACATGGTCCTGGAGGATCTCGTAGAGCGTGCGCGCCTCTTCGGCATCGCGCTGGGTCTCGTCGAGGTTGCCGGGCGCCGGCTTGATGGCCCAGCCATTGGGCACCGCGCCGCTGTCGTCGTAGCCCTCGCCCCACCAGCCGTCGAGCACGGACAGGTTGAGGGCGCCGTTCATGGCGGCCTTCATGCCCGAGGTGCCGGAGGCTTCCAGCGGGTAGATCGGGTTGTTGAGCCAGACATCCACCCCTGACACCAGGGTGCGCGACAGGTGCAGGTCGTAGCCCTCGAGGAACAGGATGCGCCCCTCGAATTCAGGCTGCTTGGCCACCTCGGTGATCCTGCGGATGATTTCCTGTCCCGGCAGGTCGGCCGGGTGGGCCTTGCCGGCGAACAGCAACAGCACCGGGCGGTCGTCATTGCAGATGATTTCCTGCAGCCACTGCAGGTCATGCAGGAGCAGCGCGGCGCGCTTGTAGGTGGCGAAGCGCCGGGCGAAGCCGATGATCAGCAGGTTGGGATTGTCCGGGTCGGCGATGCGCAGCATGCGGTCGAGGTGGGTGGGCGAACCCTGATTGCGCAGGTGCTGCTCGCGGACCCGGCTGCGCACCAGGTGCAGCAGCATCGACTTGAGCTGCTGGCGGATGCCCCAGAAGGTGGTGTCCGGAATCTGCCGGATGCCATCCCAGTTGCCCGGCTCGGTCTGCCGCTCCTGCCAGCCGATGCCGAGATAGCGCTCGAAGGTTTCCAGCCATTCGGGCGCCAGGAAGGTCGGCAGATGCACGCCGTTGGTCACGTAATCCATGGGACTTTCCGCAGGTTCGATCTGCGGCCACAGGTGGGCGAGGATGCGCGCCGAAACGCTGCCGTGAATGCGCGACACCCCGTTGTGTTGCCGCGAGGTGCGCACGGCCAGCGCCGTCATGTTGAAGTCGCTGGTGCCCGGCTCGGAGCCCAGCGCCAGCACTTGGTTGCAGGACAGGCCGACGCCCTTGCACCAGTGCTCGGCGTAGCGGCGAATCATCTCATCGGCGAAATGGTCGTGACCGGCCGGCACCGCGGTGTGGGTGGTGAACACGGTGTTGGCGGCCGCCGCTTCGAGCGCGGCCTCGAAGGGCACCCCCTCGCTGAGCAGGCTGCGCACGCGCTCGACGATCAGGAAGGCGGCATGGCCTTCGTTGATGTGCCAGACGGTCGGCTTCAGGCCGAGCGCGGCCAGGGCGCGGGCGCCACCGACGCCAAGGAGGATTTCCTGCTCGATGCGGGTGGTCCGGTCGCCGCCATACAGCCGGTGGGTGATCTCGCGGTCCTGGAGCGAGTTCTGCTCCAGCCAGGTGTCGAGCAGGATGATGCGCACGTGGCCGACGCGCACTTCCCAGACCTTGGCGAACACCGGGCGATCCGGCAGGTTGAGCGTGATCAGCAGCTCCTGGCCGCTGGCGTCGAGCACCGGCGATATCGGCAGGTCGTCGAAGTCCGAGTCATGGTAGGACGCCTGCTGGCGCCCTTCGGCATCCAGCTTTTGGTGAAAGTAGCCTTCCTTGTAGAGCAGCCCGACCCCGATGAAGGGCAGGCCCATGTCGCTGGCCGCCTTGCAGTGGTCGCCGGCCAGAATGCCGAGCCCGCCGGAATAGATCGGCAGGCTTTCGTGCAGGCCGAACTCGGCGCAGAAATAGGCGATCAGGTCGTCGTCCCTGAAGCACTGGCCGTGCACGTGACCCATGTAGGGCCTCTCGTGGTAGCTGTCGTAGGCCGCGAGGACACGGTCGAGCGCACCCAGGAAGATCGGGTTGTCAGCGTTGGCTTCCAGGCACTTCTGATCGGCGCGCTTGAGAAAGGCCTTGGGGTTGTGGTTGGCGAGGTTCCACAGCGAGTAGGAGAGGCTGACGAACAGGCCACGGGTCTGGCGGTCCCAGCTGTACCAGAGATTGTTGGCCAGCTCTTCCATGCGCTCCAGCGGCTGGGGAATCCGCGGATTTACTTCAAGCCTGTAGACGGTACCGGTCATGATGTTCCGGGCTCCATGCCGAGGTGGATGAGAAGGCTGCAATCGTCGTCCGGAATGGTCCAGAGCAGGGTGATCTCGACCGCTTGCATGATCGGCTCAAAGCCGGCTTCGGACTGCGACACGGTCCGCTGCGGCTGGCCGCGCAGCTGCAGCGGCACCGAGCAGGCCAGCTGCAGCGCACCGCCGAGCACGCCATCCTCCAGCCGCAGCCGGGAGCAGCGCGGCAGGTTCAGCGCCTGGCCGAAGCCGCCGGGAATGCTGCCATCCTCCAGCACATAGCGGCCGAGAAAACCGTCGCAACTGGGCATGGCGAGATTGAGCGTGGTGGCGAAGTGGCAGCCCGTCAGCCCGACAAAGCGCCAGCTGACGGTCAGCGTGCCCTCACTGAGGGCGTAGCGCTTGGCCACGCCGTCGCGCTGCAGACTCTGCGGTTCGGCAGCGGACCACCGGTAATCGCTCAGCGTGCGGTCATCCAGCGCATCCAGCCACAGCACCCGCGGGTGCGCATCGGGGCGGAGGTCGGCGGGATCGATTGGCTGCTTGCTGCGGACGATGTCGTGGGCCGAGGCGATGCCTTCGCCCTGGTGCTGGCTGGGGCTCGCGCCGATGCGCTCGTGGTACTGCTCGTGATAGCGGCGCAGGGTGTCGGCGAAATTGTGCCGCAGCGGGTAGCTGCTCAGCTCGTGGGCAGCGCCGAGGCCGTCGTCGCGCAGCACCAGTTGCAGTGCCGGCGTCGACGCGAACACCTCGATGCGCCCGTCGAGATCGAGGTCGAGCGCGGCCAGCGGCGCACGGGGTTGCAGAGCGTCGAGCCCGGCTTCGAGGGCCAGGAGGTTGTTCCACACGGCGCGGCGCAGATGCGGCAGGTAGAGTCCGCCGAACAGCCCGTGCCAATAGGCATCGTTGGCCTGGGCGCGGTACAGCGCGCTGACCAGTTCCGGCGCTGGCGCCTCGAGGGCGGCCAGGCGTGCGGACAACCCCAGCATGCGCTTGTGCATCCAGTTGGCTTCCGGATAGCGGGTCAGGAAGTTGCGCCAGATCCCGCCGCGGATGAAGGGGCGGTATTGGTCGATGCGCCCGGCGGCCTTTGCGCCGGCCAGCAGTTGCGCATAGACCCCGGCGGCCGGCATCGGCAATGGCCACTGGTTCATTTCGCTGTAGGAGGTGCTCGGCAGATAGACCACGCCGCGGCTGACCTGCTGGGCATGAAAGTCGGCATAGGTCGCCGTGCGGATCTTCGGGCTGGCCAGCACGCCCTCGATCACGGCGCGGAGCCAGCCGCGCTGGTAGACCCACTCGTGGGTATCCGGCCAGATGCCGAACTTCTCGATGTCGTCGAAGTAGATGGCGGCGACCTGCCCGCGATCGGCCAGATTCTCCAGGTGGGCGATCACCTCGGCGGCCGGGGCGAAAGGCAAGCGATAACGTAGCGCCTCCGAGATCGGGAACAGGTCGAGTGGCACGCCGCCTTCCTCGGTACTGAAGTAGCCACCCAGCTCGTCGACCTGCTTGCCGGTACACAGCAGGTGGTAGTCGTCGACCATGGCGTAGCGGATGCCGGTTTGCGCCAGGGCCGGGACCACGGAGGACTCCCACACCCGCTCGGTCAGCCAGGCGCCGCGCGGCGGCACGCCGGTCCAGGCCAACAGCTTGGCGTTGAGGGCGGCCAGCTGGCCGACCCGGTCGCGCGGCGGGATGGCAGCGAGGACCGGCTCGGTGTCGCCGGAGCTGAATAGCTCGACCTGGCCGCGCCGCACCATCGCGGCGAGCAGCGCCATGTCGGCGGGAAAGCGCTCGCGCAGCCAGTCGAGCAGCCAGCCGGAAAAATGTGCGGCGAAACGGAAGTCAGGATAGTCGTGCAGGGTATCGAGGAATGGTCGATAGCAGCGCCGATGGGCCTCCTCGATGACCTCCGGGAAGTTGCCGACGGGCTGGTGGGCATGGACGCCGAACAGCAGGGTGACGGGCTGGGTCATGCTCGGCCTCCGCCGTTTCAGGTGGCACGCCGCATGGCGCCGGCAGCCAGCGCTGCCGCGGTGCCGGCGATCGGCTGGTCCAGAGCCGCTGGCGCCGGCAGCTCGAGCAGGCGATACAGCGCCTTGAGGTTCTCGCGCAGCAGCAGGTCGAAGCTGCGCGCCGAATGCTGCGGATCATCGCTGCCCAGCCACCAGAACCAGTCCGAGCCCTCGCAGACCGACAGGCGTTCGAGAATCTGCGCGTGCCGCGCGGCCGTCAGCTGGCCACCGGCGAGGACGCGGTCCGCGCACTGCTTGGCGGCGCAGAGCAGCTCCCAGGCATGGTTCTTGTCGGGATGGCCAATCCAGGTCGACAGCGTGCCGGCCACCCAGCTGCCGGCCGTCAGTCGCGGCAGGCGGATGCGGCGGGCGCGATGGCGGGCGACCGCATCGCTCAGGGTCACGGTGCGCAGACTGTCGCTCTGCTCCAGGGCCTGGTAGAGGTTGTCGAGGAAATACCAGCCGTTGTAGGGGTAGTACTCCCAGGCGTTTTCGCCGTCGAGGAACACCGGTATCAGGCGGTGCGGGTCGGCCTGATGCAGCGCATTCGCCTCGTTGACGAAGTGCGCGGCGGCGTCGCGCCCGTGCCATTTCTCGTACTCGAAACCGATCAGGTCGGAGAGCCGCTCGTCACGGAAGAACAAGGTGAGATCGCCGGGCACGTCGTCGGGGGCCTGCCAGGGCGTACCGACGCTCACCGTCTCGCCGGCCGAGTGCCTGAGCACGCTCTGGCTGCTCGCCGTCCAGGCGAAGCCCGCCTCGCCAATCTGCCTGAGGAACGCCGCGGAGAGCGCCCCCTCGGCCGGCCACAAGCCGCGGCTGGGCTGGCCGAAGCGGCGCTGGTGACTTTCCCGGGCCGCCTCGATCTGCGCGGCGACCCGCGAACGGCCGCCAGGATAGGCTGGCGCGCAGGGCAGCGCGCACTCCGGCAGGGCCTCGCGGGCGCTGTTGAAGTCGAGCAGCAGTGGCGCCAGCGGGTGGTGGGCAGGCGTGCAGCTGAGCTCGATCTGCCCGGCCTCGGCCAGGGCGCGATAGCGCGGCGCGAGGTTGTCGAGGACCTTGGCCAGCTCGTCCAGCAGCGCATGCCGCTCCTCGAGGGTGAAGTGGCAGCCCTTGGCCATCAGCACGGGTACGATGCCGCCGGCGCGGCGCAGGCTCTCGCCGCTCCAGGCCAGCAGATACCAGGTGGCAAGGTCGGTGAAGTAGTCCTCGGCGAGGTAGGCCAAGCCGCTGGCGTCCTCGCCGCTCAGCAGGCGCGCCAGCTCATGCAGGCGCCGGTACGGCGCAAAGGGCTCCAGCATGGTCGGGGCGTGACAGCGAAAGGCGATGTCCAGCAGCCACAGCCGGTCCGCTTCGGGCAGTGCATGCGCCGGTGGCCAGTCGAGGATGCGCAGCAGCGGGTCGCGCCACTGCCGGCTGTGCAGTTGCGCGCAGTAGTCCTCGAGTTGATCGAGCAGTACGGGCACGAAGTTGACCGTGCAGCGCACACCGGGATGCTGCTCCAGGTGGCTGGCCATGTCGGTGTAGTCCTTGAGGGCATGCAGCAGCACCCAGGGCAGGACGAAGTGGCCGGTCTCGGGGTGCCGGTAGTCCGGCTGGTGCATGTGCCAGAGCAGGGCGAGATCGGCCATGGCGATCTACAGGAAGCCGGCCGTGCTCTGTCCGAGCATCGCCGCGGTGACCAGGGTCACCCCGCGCGGGCTGACGTAGAAGCGCCGGCGGTCCTCCTCGGGATTCATGCCGATGGCCATGCCCTCGGGAATCCGGCACTGGCGGTCGATCACGCAGCGGCGCAGCACGGCACCGGGGCCGACCTCCACCTCGGGGAGAATCACCGAGTCTTCCACCTGGGCGCCAGCGAGGAGGCTGACGCTGGAGAACAGCAGCGAATGGCGCACGCTGGCGCCGGAGATGTTGCAGCCGCTGGAGATCAGCGAGTCCATCGCCATGCCGTGGGCACCGCAGCTGCTCATGAACTTGGCCGGTGGCAGCTGCTTCTGGTGGGTCCAGATCGGCCAGGTCATGTCGTACAGGTCCAGCTCGGGGTCGGGCCGGGTCATGTCCATGTTCGCCTGCCAGTAGGCGTCGATGGTGCCGACGTCGCGCCAGTAGGGCGTCCGCGTCGGGCTGCCGACGCTGGAGTCGGCGAAGCGGTGGGCGCATACCCGGTGGTCGGCGAGGATGCGCGGGATGATGTCCTTGCCGAAGTCGCGGCTGGAGCCGGGGGTGGCGGCGTCGCGCTCCAGCTGCTCGACCAGGAAGCGGGTGCGGAACACGTAGATGCCCATCGACGCCAGGGCGCGCTGTGGGTCGCCGGGGATGGCCGGCGGCCGCTGGGGCTTCTCGACGAAGTCCACCACGCGGTCCTCGCCGTCGACGGCCATCACACCGAACTCGTGGGCATCCCCGATCGGCACCTCGATGCAGGCCACGGTCATGTCGGCACCATTGCGCACATGGGCGGCGAGCATGCGGCCGTAATCCATCTTGTAGATGTGGTCGCCGGCGACGACCAGGACATACTCGGGCTTGCAGCGGTGGATGAACGGCAGATTCTGGTACACCGCATCGGCCGTCCCCTGATACCACTGGCAGGCATCGGTCTGCTGCTGGGCGGGCAGCAGCTGGACGAACTCGTTGAAACGCCCGTCGAGGAAGCTCCAGCCGCGCTGGATGTGGCGGATCAGGCTGTGCGCCTTGTACTGTGTGGCCACGCCGATTCTGCGGATGCCCGAATTGACGCAGTTGGACAGGGTGAAGTCGATGATGCGGAACTTGCCGGCGAAGTGCACGGCCGGCTTGGAGCGGAATTCGGTCAGTTGCTGGAGCCGGCTGCCGCGGCCGCCGGCGAGGATGATGGCGAAGGTGTCGCGGGTCAGCTGGCTGATGAAGCGCGCCCCAACCGCGCTGCCGTCGCGTACGCCGCGCGCTGCCGGCGGTGCTTCGCTGCTACTTTGAAGCATGGTGGTTTCCTTCCGTTTCCTTGTTGTTGTCTCGGCTGCCGGCCCTGCTTGTATTCTTCCATAGGCTGAAAATGACCTTAGACCACGCCCTGTACTTGTTCAACGAAGGCCGCAACACCCAGGCCTACCGTCTTCTCGGCGCGCACCTGGAGGACGGCGGGACGACCTTCCGGGTCTGGGCGCCGAATGCCGCGCGGGTCTCGGTGGTCGGCGATTTCAACGGCTGGCAGCCCGGCGTGCACGGCATGCACAGCCTGGGGCGCGGAGGCGTATGGGAGGTGCGGGTGCCCGAGGCCGGCCCCGGCAGCCTCTATCGCTTCGCGATCACCCGCCGTGATAACGGCGCGCTGCTGGTCAAGAGCGACCCCTACGCCCGCGGCTTCGAGCTGCGGCCGGGTACGGCGGCCTACGTCGTGCGCCCCTCGCAATACGTCTGGGGCGATGGGCAATGGCTGCAGCAGCGCGCCGCCTGGGACTGGCAGCATGCGCCGCTGAATATCTACGAGGTGCATGCGGGCTCGTGGATGCGCCATGCCGATGGCCGGCCGTACCTGTGGCCGGAGCTGGCCGAACGACTGATTCCCTATGCGCTGGAGCAGGGCTACACGCACCTTGAGCTGCTGCCGATCACCGAGCATCCGCTCGACGAATCCTGGGGCTACCAGGCCACCGGCTACTTTGCGCCGACCTCGCGCCACGGCTCGCCGGACGAGCTGCGCGCCTTCATCGACGCCTGCCACCAGGCCGGGCTGGGTGTGCTGCTCGACTGGGTGCCCGGGCACTTCCCGCAGGATGACTGGGCGCTGGCCCGCTACGACGGTACCGCACTGTACGAGCACGAGGACCCGCGCCTCGGCCTGCATGCCGACTGGGGTACGCACATCTTCAACTACGGTCGCCACGAAGTACGCAGCTTCCTGTTGTCGTCGGCGCACTGGTGGCTGGAGGAGTTCCACTTCGATGGCCTGCGCGTTGATGCGGTGGCCTCGATGCTCTACCTCGACTACTCGCGCCAGCCGGGGCAGTGGCTGCCCAACCGCTACGGCGGGCGGGAAAATCTCGAGGCCATCGACTTCCTGCGCGAGCTGAACAGCATGGTGCACGGCGAGTTTCCCGGCGCGCTGACCATCGCCGAGGAGTCCACCGACTGGCCGCAGGTGTCGCGGCCCACCTACGTCGGCGGCTTGGGCTTCTCGATGAAGTGGAACATGGGCTGGATGAACGACAGCCTGCGCTACTTCCGCCGCGACCCGGTGCACCGGCGCTGGCACCATGACGAGCTGACCTTCGGCCAGATGTACGCCTACAGCGAGAACTACCTGCTGCCGCTTTCCCACGACGAGGTGGTGCACGGCAAGGGCTCGCTGAGCGGCAAGATGCCGGGCGACCGCTGGCAGCGCTTCGCCAACCTGCGCCTGCTGCTGGCCTGGCAGGCCTTCACGCCGGGCAAGAAGCTGATGTTCATGGGCGGCGAGTTCGGTCAGAGCCGCGAATGGGCGGAAGGGCGCGAACTCGACTGGGGGCTGCTCGCCGACGCCGCCCATGCCGGCGTGCAGCGGCTGGCGCGCGATCTGAACCGTCTGTACCGGGATCTGCCGGCCTTGCACAGCCAGGACTTCGCGGCCCCGGGCTTCGAGTGGATCGACTGCCACGACAGCGAGCACTCGGTATTGTCCTGGCTGCGCTGGGGCCGCGATGGCAGCTTCGTGGTGGTCGCCGTCAACTTCACTCCGGTACCGCTCACCGGCTACCGCATCGGCGTGCCGCAAGCCGGGCGCTATGTGGAAGTGCTGAACAGCGATTCGACCCACTATGGCGGCAGCGACCTGGGCAATGGCGGCGCCATCGCGGCGGTCGAGGGCGAATGGATGCGCCGTCCGGCCAACCTGGCAATCACCTTGCCGCCGCTGGCCGCGGTGCTGCTGCAGCGGGTGGCGGAGGACGGCGCGGCGCACTGAATCGGCGGGCAAAAACCCTTACCATAGCGGCCCATCACCTCCTGGCCTGAGCGGGAATCGCCGAATGCTGTCTGCCGTCAAACGCTACAAACTGCTCCTCTCCGGAGCCTTGGCGCGTTACTTCCCGAGGACCACGGCGTACCTGCGCGCCAGCAGCGGAGCGGCCTTGTTCCACCAGCAGCCCGTGCCGGCCAAGCCGAAGTCGCGGGGCAAGCAGGACGGCGCTGCCGCCGGCAAGGCCCGGGTGAGCGCCGAGAAGAAGCCAGCCAAACCCCGTGCCCAGCCCGCCAAGCGGGCCAGCGAGGGCATCTACGGGCCGGCGCCGCTGGCGATCGACGATCCGCAGGTCCAGGCCATGCGCGAGCGGGTCGGCCAGGCGGTGGCCGCCGGAGTGGTCAGCGCGCCCTCGGATGAGCAGTGGGCGATGATCCTCAGTCGCCATCCGGTCACGCGGATCTTCGCCGGGGCCGGATCGGGCAAGTCCACCACCCTGGTGCTGCGGGTGGTGTTCATGCTCTGTCACATGGGCATCAAGCCCGAGAGCCTGACGGTGATTTCCTTCACCAACGCCTCCTGCGCGCAGCTGCGCGAGCAGCTGACCAGGGTGCTCGGCTTCTGGCCATACTCCTTCGATGCCGGCCAGGCCAGGCAATGCGTGCGCACCTTCCACTCGGCCATGGCCGTGCTGGCCAAGGAGGCTCTGGGCAACCCGCTGTGGTTCGAACAGCTGGACGAGCGCAACGCCTCGGCCACCGAAGTGGACAATCCGCTGACCTCTGCGCGCCTGAAGCCGGCCCAGCAGCGCCTGCTCAAGCAGGCCTACCAGCGCTGCTATGCCGAGGAAGCGGACTTTCGCGAGCGGGTGCACAGCTTGCTGGGCCTGCCGCCGCTGCCGGCTGGCGATGGCGAAGGCCGGCAGGCCCGCGTGCCCAAGGCGCCGCTGGACGGCTTCAAGCTGGCCGGCGAGTTCACCGCGCTGCCGCTGTTCGAAGCCTTCCATGCCCAGGCGGGCTTCATGGAAAGCATCGGCATCCGCCTCGACCAGATAGACACGCAGGCGCTGAGCTGTTCGGCGCGGGAGCGGGTGTTCGTCGAGGCCCTGGTGCTGTTCTGGAAAACCTTCGAGACCTGCCTGCAGGAGCAGGGTCTGCTGACCTTCAACGGTGCCTTCCACAAGCTCACCCAGATCCTGGCGGCGGGCGGGCAGGGGATGCCGGCGCCGGCCCTGGCCCCGTTCACCCACCTGCTGATCGACGAGTTCCAGGATATCTCCCCGCAGATCGTCCAGTGGCTGCAGGCGCTGCACCGCGGCCTGGCCCGTCAGGGCGCAGCGGTCAGCCTGATGGCCATCGGCGACGACTGGCAGTCCATCTATGGCTGGCGCGGCAGCTCGCCCGAGCTGTTCATGGACTTCGACAAGTACTTCCCGGGCAAGGGCCGGGCGAAGAGCAGCGCGGTGCTGATGCTGGAAACCAACTACCGCTCCATCGAGCCGGTGATCCGCGATGGCGAGGCGGTGCTGGGCGGCGTCGAATTCAAGCAGGCCAAGGCCAGCAGGGCGTGCAAGGCCATGCAGCCGGGCGACCATGGCGTCGAGGTGGTGTCGCGCTTTGACGTGAAGACCCGCCTGCCGGAGCTGCTCAAGGAAATCCACGCCCAGTGCGCCCACGTCGCCAGCCGCCAGAGCGCCGAGCGCACCTCCGTGCTGGTCCTCAGCCGCCGCAACGAACCCCTGCAGAACATCCAGAGCCAGCTGGACAAGAAGCTGCCGGTCAAGGCCTACACCATCCACCGCGCCAAGGGGCTGCAGGCCGAAGTGGCGATCATCGTCGACGATTGCGCGCCGCCGGAAAAACACCCGCTACGCAACGCGCTGTACGCCTACTCGGGCTTCTTCCGCAACAGCTACGACCAGGCGATGCAGGACGAGAGTCTGCGCCTGGCCTATGTGGCGATTACCCGGGGCGTGAGTCGGGTGCTCTGGTATACCCAGAAAACCCAGGGGGCGACGCAGGTGCTGGCCGCGCGCGGCAAGCAACGAGGCAGTCGGTCGGCTTAACGGGCTGCCAGCCTGGCGACCGACACAAGGCGCGGCGTCTAGCGGCCGACGTTGAACAGCGCAAAAGCCAGGGCCGCCAGAATCACGAAGAACAGCGCGTACTTGATCGTCAGGGTCAGAGAACTCTCGCCCGGGATTTCGGCCCGGCAATACGGGCAGACCTTGGCGGTCGGCGGTATCTCCTTCTTGCACTCTCTGCAATGGACGACTTTCATGCCCGTTACCTCGCTGTCGGCGCACTGGTGGCGTGCATCCGCCCTCTGACAGATAGAGTAGCCGAGCGTCTGGCGGCAGCAATCGCCGCCCCCGCGAAGCCGGAACCAGCGCGCTAACCGGCTTCCGCGCGTGCGATCAGTCCTTGGCCGCGCGTTGGCAGCACGCAGATGGCGACGAACTTTGAGGTCGGCGTGTGGCTGCCGTCGCCGAAGCTGTCCAGCGGCACCAGCGGGTTGGTTTCCGGGTAATAGGCGGCCGCCTGGCCGAGCGGGGTGTCGTAGGCCAGCAGGGTGAAGCCTTCCACCCGCCGCTCGATGCCGTCGTCCCAGAGCGACAGCAGATCGACCTGCTGGCCCGCTTGCAGGCCCAGGCGCTGGATGTCCGCCGGGTTGACGAACACCACCTCGCGCATGCCCTTGACCCCGCGATAGCGGTCGTCGAGGCCGTACAGGGTGGTGTTGTACTGGTCGTGGGAGCGCAGGGTCTGCAGGATCAGGTCCGGCTTGACCTGCTGGCTGCGTACCTGCTCCGGCAGCAGGTCTTCCGGCAGCGCGTGGTGCTTGAATTCGGCGCGGCCGCTGGCGGTATGCCACTGCCGGCGCGCCGCGGCGTTGCCGAGATAGAAGCCGCCCGGCTGACTCAGGCGCTGCTCGAAGTCGGCGAAGCCGGGGATGGTGTCGCCGATCAGTTGGCGGATGCGTGCGTAGTCCTCCACCAGCCACAGCCAGTCCACCGGCTGCTTGCCCAGGGTGGCGGCGGCGATGCCGGCGACGATAGCCGGCTCGGAACGCATCTGCCTGGACAGCGGTTCGAGCTGGCCCCAGGACGCATGCACCATGCTGAACGAGTCCTCCACCGTCACCGCCTGCGGGCCGCCGGCCTGGCGGTCGATGTCGGTACGGCCGAGGCAGGGCAGGATCAGCGCCTGCCGGCCGGTGGTGAGATGGCTGCGGTTGAGCTTGGTGCTGATCTGCACGGTCAGCGCGCAGTTCTGCAGCGCCCGGTGGGTGCGCGGGGTGTCCGGGGTGGCCTGGGCGAAGTTGCCGCCCAGGCCGATGAACACCTTCACCTGGCCGGCGAGCATGGCGTTGATCGCCGCCACTGCGTTGTGCCCCGGCTGGCGCGGCACGGCGAAGGCGAAGCGCTGCTCCAGGGCATCGAGCAGCACCGCCGGCGGGTGCTCGTTGATGCCCATGGTGCGGTCGCCCTGCACGTTGCTGTGGCCGCGTACCGGGCAGGCACCGGCGCCCGGCTTGCCGACGTTGCCGCGCAGCAGCAAGAGGTTGGCGATTTCCTGGATGGTCGCCACCGAATGGCGGTGCTGGGTGATGCCCATGGCCCAGCAGACGATCACTCGTCCGGCGTGACGGTAGATGCGCGCGGCCTGCTCGATCTCGGCCAGTGGCAGGCCGGATTGTGCCTCGATCTGCGCCCAGGGCGTGGCATCGACCGCGGCCAGGTAGGCATCCACGCCATGGGTGTGTTCGGCGATGAAGGCATGGTCGAACACCGCCGGCAGGCCCTGTTGCTGCGCTTCGCGCTCCCACTGCAGGAGGAACTTGGCCATGCCGCGCAGCGCGGCCATATCGCCGCCGAGTTTCGGGCGGAAGTAGGCGCTGTGGGTCGGCGCATCGCCGTTGGCGAGCATCTCCAGCGCCTTCTGCGGGTGCTGGAAGCGCTCCAGGCCGCGCTCCTTGAGCGGGTTGAAGCACACCACCTGGGCGCCGCGCTGCACCGCCTCGCGCAGCGGTTCGAGCATGCGCGGGTGGTTGGTGCCGGGGTTCTGGCCCATCACGAAGATGGCGTCGGCATGTTCGAAGTCGGCGTAGGTGACGGTGCCCTTGCCCACGCCGAGGCTCTGGCCAAGGCCGACGCCGCTGGCCTCGTGGCACAGGTTCGAGCAGTCGGGAAAGTTGTTGCTGCCCAGCGCGCGGCCGAACAGCTGATAGAGGAAGGCCGCTTCGTTGCTGGCCCGACCCGAGGTGTACAGCTCCACCTGGTTCGGATGCTCCATGGCCTGGAGTTCGCTGGCGATCAGGGCGAAGGCCGCCTCCCAGCAGACCGGCACATAGTGATCACTGGCGGCGTCATAGCGCAGCGGCTCGGTCAGGCGGCCTTGGTATTCCAGCCAGTAATCGCTCTGTTCGCGCAGCTGGCGCACGCTGTAGCGGGCGAAGAACTCGGCACCGATGCCGCGCTGGGTGGCCTCCCAGTTCACCGCCTTTGCGCCGTTTTCGCAGAAATTGACCATGTGGCTGCCCGGCGCCTCGCCCCAGGCGCAGCCGGGACAGTCGAAGCCGCCGTTCTGGTTGGTCTTCAGCAGGGTGCGGATGTTCTTCAGCGCGTTGTCGCTGCCCAGCCAGGCACGCGTGACGCTGCGCAGGGCGCCCCAGCCGCCGGCCGGGCCGGCGTAGGGCTGGAAGCGGGCATCGGGGTGGAAGCGGTCGGCGCGGGGCATGGTCGGTCTCGATACTCAGGAGTGGCTGGGCGCCGGGCTGTAGACCCGCGGCGCGCTGTGATGGGGCAGGTGGATCAGGTTCAGGTTGTGTGCCCGGGCCCATTGCACGGTCAGCGCGGTGGGCGCCGACAGGCACACCAGGGTGGCGATGCGCGCGCGCACCGCCTTGTGGATCAGCTCCAGGCTGCAGCGGCTGGTCACCGCCACGAAGCCCGCAGTGGGCGCTCTGCCGGCGCCGGGCAGGGCGCCGATCAGCTTGTCCAGCGCGTTGTGGCGGCCGATGTCCTCGCGGCACAGGACGATGGCACCGTCGGCGTCGACGAACAGCGCGGCGTGCACCGCGCCGCTGTGACGGGCCAGGGTCTGCGCGGCGGTGATGCGCTCGCGCAGACCGACGAGATGGTCAGCCGGCGGCAGGGCGTCGCCCGGCAGCGCGGCGAGCGACGGCAGCGCCTGCTCCAGTGCCTCCACCCCGCACAGGCCGCAGCCGCTGTTGCCGGCCAGCTGGCGGCGCTGGCGCTTGAGCGCCCAGAAGGCGCGGCTGGCGATCTGCACCTCGGCATGGCGCGTGGCGCCCTCACCGTGGAGCTGCAGGTCATGGATATCATCGACACTGTCGATCAGGCCGCTGCTCAGGCTGAAACCGATCACGAAGTCTTCGAGATCCTGCGGGGTGACCATCATCACCGCCTGGTTGAGGCCGTTGTAGCTGATCGCCAGCGCACACTCCTCGGCCAGTACGGCGGCGGCAACGTGTGCAGACTCGGCGAGTTCGGCGTAGGCATAACCGTCCAGTTGCCGCGCAGTGGCGAGCGGGACGGAGCAGCGGGCGGCAGGACGGGGCATGGGCAAGGCCCTCTGCGACAATTCGACCCGGCCAGACTAGGTCGCCGGGCATGAGCACGTCCAATCGCTGCTGCCGATGTATTGATCGAGTAAATCTATCAGCGGACCGGCGGGCGCCACCGGAAGGAAGCCACGCCGCCAGCTGCCCCCTCGAACTACGCGTCGAGCAACGTCCGCGCCTCGGCAAAGCACGCTTCGGCCAGCGCCGAGCGCGGAGCACTGCGGCGCAGGATCAGGCCGAGCGGGGCGAGAGTGTGGGCACCGTCGATGGGCGTCAGGGTCAGGTGCTCGGTCAGCTCGTCCAGCCCGCTGTCCAGCGGCATCACCGCGCAGCACAGCCCGGCACTGACCGCCTGCAGCAGCTGGTGAACCGCATCGGTCTCCAGACGCGGCTGCGGGCTGAGGCCGCGGCTGCGCAAGGCGTGATCGATGGACTGGCGAAAGTGCATGCCGCTGGACAGCAGGCCGAGGGGCAGGGCGGCCAACGCTTCCCAGCTCAGCGCCGCGGCGGCGAACTGGAAATGGCGGCGATCGTGCAGCAGTCCCATGCGGGTGTCCGCCAGTTCCAGACTGGCGAAGTGCTGCGGGTTCAGGCGGTCGAGATAGGAAATGCCCAGATCCAGCTGATTGCGGCCGAGACGTTCGAGGATCTGCTCGCTGCTCAAGGCGAACAGCTGGAAGCGCAGCTCGGGGTGGCGGTCGGCGAACAGCCGCACCAGCCGCAGCGGATCGAAACCGGCCAGTGGCACCACGCCAAGGCGCAGGCTGCCGACCAGCTGACCGCGACAGGCCGCCGCCTCGGCATACAGGCCATCCTGGGCGGCAAGCAGGCTGCGCGCCCAGGCGAGGATGCGCTCGCCCTCGGCGGTGAAACCCTCGAAGCGCTGGCTGCGCCGCACCAGCTCCAGCCCCAGCTCATCTTCCAGACTGCGCAGGCGCATCGACAGGGTCGGCTGGGTGACATGGCAGCGCGCCGCCGCCTGGCCGAAGTGGCGGGTTTCGTCGAGGGCGACGAGAAAGCGCAGTTGCTTGATATCCATGGCTGGCGGGGCGCTCTCGGAAGCGGGAAGAAGGCGCGGCAGAGCGCGCACTCTGCCACAGAGGGGCAGGGGATGACCAATGCCCCGCTGTGGCCTGGACATCGGCGGCGCCGGGCTGGATCAGCCCGCACGCCGCGCAGCCTCACGCCAGGCCAACCTCCACCGCATCCCCGTTCAGGCGTACCGGCCAGACGCGCAGGCGCTGCTCCGGGTATTCCAGGCAGCTGCCGTCCTGCAGGCGAAAGTGCTGCTTGTACAGGGGCGAGGCGATCACCAGGTCGCCCTTGAGGCTGCCGACGATGCCGCGGCCGATAACGTTGGCCCCCGACTTGGGATCGCGGTTGTCGATGGCGTAGAGCTGCTCGCCGTCCGCGGTGTGCGGCAGGTGGAACAGCGCCACCTGGGCGCCGTCCAGCCAGGCGACCACGCCGGAGTTGGCCACCAGATCCTGGCGGCTGCACAGGGCGCGCCATTCGATGGCATTGGCTGCGGATTGGTTGAGTGCGGCGTTTGACTGGCTCATTAGTTCAGCTCCTCGGTCACGGGGATCAGGTGAAGCTCGGAGGCGCGGACCGGCCGGCGCTGGTCACGCTCCTTGACGAAGTGGATGTCCGGGTCGCCGCGGCCGTCGTTGACGAAGGTGCGGAAGCGCTTGAGCTTTTCCGGGTCCTTGAGGGCGTTGGCCCATTCGCATTCGTAGCGGTCGACCACCAGCTGCATCTGCGCCTCCAGCTCTGCGCCGAGGCCCAGGCTGTCGTCGAGGATCACCGCCTTGAGGTAGTCGAGGCCGCCTTCCAGGCTCTCGCGCCACACCGAGGTGCGCTGCAGCTTGTCGGCGGTGCGCACGTAGAACATCAGGAAACGGTCGATGTAGCGGATCAGGCTGGCGTCGTCGAGGTCGGTGGCGAACAGCTCGGCATGCCGCGGGCGCATGCCGCCGTTGCCGGCCACATAGAGGTTCCAGCCCTTCTCGGTGGCGATCACACCGACGTCCTTGCTCTGCGCCTCGGCGCATTCGCGGGTGCAGCCGGAGACGGCGAACTTGATCTTGTGCGGCGAGCGCAGGCCCTTGTAGCGGTTCTCCAGGACCAGCGCCATGTTCACGCTGTCCTGCACGCCGTAACGGCACCAGGTGCTGCCGACGCAGGATTTCACCGTGCGCAGCGACTTGCCGTAGGCGTGGCCGGTCTCGAAGCCGGCCGCGATCAGCTCGCCCCAGATGTCCGGCAGCTCGTGCAGCTGGGCGCCGAACAGGTCGATGCGCTGGCCGCCGGTGATCTTGGTGTAGAGGTCGTACTTCTTGGCCACGGCACCCAGGGCGATCAGCTTGTCCGGGGTGATCTCGCCACCGGCGATACGCGGCACGATGGAGTAGGTGCCGTTCTTCTGCATGTTGGCCATGAAGGTGTCGTTGGTGTCCTGCAGCGGCACCAGCAGCGGGTCGGTGATCGGCTGGTTCCAGCAGGAAGCCAGGATCGAGCCGACCGCCGGCTTGCAGATGTCGCAGCCGACGTGGCCGCGACCGTGCTTGGCCAGCAGCTCCTCGAAGCTGATGATCCCCTCGACCCGCACCATGGCGTAGAGCTCCTGGCGGGTGTAGGCGAAGTGCTCGCAGAGGCTCTTGTCGACCGCCACGCCACGGGCGCTCAGCTCGTGCTCGAAGACCTGCTTGAGCAGCGCGCTGCAACCGCCGCAGCCGGTACCGGCCTTGGTCGCCGCCTTGAGCTCGCCGAGGTCGGTGATGCCGGCCTCGACCTGGCAGCACACCGCGCCCTTGGTGACGTTGTGGCAGGAACAGATGGTGGCGGTGTCCGGCAGGGCATCGGCGCCGAGCGCCGGGGCGCCGTCGGAAACCGGCAGGATCAGGCTGGACGGATCCGAAGGCAGCTTGATGCCGTTCTGTGCGTACTGCAGCAGGGTGTCGTAGTAGCTGTTGTCGCCGACCAGCACCGCGCCGAGCACGTGCTTGCCGTCGGCGGAGACCACCAGGCGCCGGTAGCTGGCGGTCGCCTCGTCGATGAAGCGATAGCTCTTGGCGCCCGGGGTGGCGCCGTGGGCGTCGCCGATGGAGCCGACGTCCACGCCGAGCAGCTTTAGCTTGGTGGACATGTCGGCGCCGGTGAACGGCTCGCCGGGTTCGCCGGCCAGTTGCGCCGCGACGGTGCGCGCCATGCTGTAGCCGGGGGCGACCAGGCCGAACACGCTGCCGTTCCACGACGCGCACTCGCCGATGGCGAAGATCGCCGGATCCGAGGTGCGGCAGGCGTTGTCGATCGCCACGCCGCCGCGGGCGGCGATGTCCAGACCGGCGCTGCGGCCCAGGGCGTCCTGCGGGCGGATACCGGCGGAGAACACGATCAGGTCGGTCTCGAGGAATTCGCCGTCGTTGAAACTCATCCGGTAGGCGTATTCCTCGCCGAGGACGATTTCCTGGGTGGCGCGCGACAGGTGCACGCCGACGCCCAGCGCCTCGATGCGCGCCTTCAGCGCCGCGCCGCCTGCGTCATCCAGCTGCACCGGCATCAGGCGCGGGGCGAACTCGACCACGTGGGCTTCCAGGCCGAGGGATTTCAGCGCGTTGGCCGCCTCCAGGCCGAGCAGGCCGCCACCGACCACCACGCCACGCCGGGCCTTGGCGGCGGCGACGCGGATGTCGTCGAGGTCATCCAGCGTGCGGTAGACCAGCCGCGAGTTGCCTTCGGCACCGGGGATCGGCGGCACGAAGGGGTAGGAGCCGGTGGCCAGGATCAGCTGGTCGTAGGCATGGCGGCCGCTGCTGGTCACTACCTCCTGGCGCTCGCGGTCGATCTCCAGCACCTGCACGCCGAGGTGCGCCTGCACGCCGTGATCCGCGTAGTAGTCCGCTGCGCACAAGGCCAGGGACTCGGCATCCCGGCCGCCGAAGTATTCGGACAGGTGCACGCGGTCGTAGGCGCGCTGCGCTTCTTCGCCGAAGACGTGGACCGCGTAGCGGGTCAGCGCGCCGCGCTCGATCAACTGCTCGATGCAGTGATGGCCGACCATGCCGTTGCCGATGATGATCAGGGTTTCGCGCGGAATCGGGGTGACGATGGAGTTCATGGCTTTTCCTCAGTCTTGCCACTGCCGGGCATGGCCAGCAAAACGCAAAAAGGCGCCTGGAGCTGGTGAGCAGCTCCAGGCGCCTTTGCCTGGTATTCATGGATTGTTGGTGGGGTGCCTGCCTGAGCCACGTTGCCCGGTTCACCCCGTCCCGCGCCTGTGGAGGCTGGTGGTCGCCGATGACCAACTGGGACGTCCTGCCGGAGAGCGGCAGGCTGCAGGGGGATGAATGCAGATTGCATGCCATCCCTGGCGTTCACGGCAGCGGGGCCGCGCCACCGGCTTCATCACGGCACACATCCGCGCCGGGCCAATCATTGCGGCTGCAGCTTGATCCACAAGAGTGCGTGCACGACTTCGCAGGAGCTGTTTTGGGGCAAACCAGGCGTGCAAGTCGGGGATGCGCTGGGCGTCATCGGGCCAGCCGCTAATCCTTGATGCGCAGGTTTTTGACCGAGTGCGCGCGCTGTTCGTCGAGCGAGTTGTAGTAGGTGTTCTGCGTAGTGCTCAGGCTGTTGTGGCGCAGATCGGCCTGCAGATCCTTCATGTCACGCCGGGGAGCATCGAAGGTGGCCGAGGTATGACGAAGCCAGTGCAGTGAGGCCGAGCGCAGGTGATCGACTTCGTCATCGCTCCAGCCTTCGGAGACCATCCGCTCCAGCGCCCGGTCGAAGACCTGCTGCAGCAGCAGGCGCAGGTGCCGATCGGAAAGGCCGGCACGCCCCTTGAGCGTCGACAGCAGTGGCTGAGTTTCATGGGGCGAGGGCAGGGCAGGCAAGCCCAGGTGGCGCCGGTAGCGTGCCAGGTAAATCTGGATGTAGTCGTCGCGGACGCTGATCTTGGCTGCCTTGTTGCCCTTGCCGACCACATGGAACCACCAGTTACCGAGCGTATCCTTGCGGAAATCGCCCATCGTTGGCTCCCAATTGTCGCGACCGACCAGATCGGAAACGCGCAGGTACATCGCGAACAGGGTGGTCAGGATGAACAGCGTCCGTTCGTGAACCTCATCCTCGTCAGCCATCGCCTCGGCGGTTTCAATCACATAGCCCCATTGCAGCTGGTTGAGCGAGCGGCCAGCGACGTCCAAGGTGTTGCGCTGTTTGTAGATCGACTTTTGCTTGACCGCGCGGAACGGATTGACCTCGGTCAGGCCTTCATCGATGGCATGCTGGAAAAAGCTGCCACAGACGGCGAAAACCTGGGCCACCGATCCCTGGGCCATTTTGTAAGGGCGGTTGGTGATGTCCTGCAGGCCTGTCTCGGCCAGCGAGCGGTTGCGTTTGGGCACGGTAACGCTGAAAGGGCGCCAGGCTTCATTGACCTGATAGCTATCGGAATCGAGCTGCTTGCGCCCGCCGATCCGGACAAAGCGTGACTTGACCATCGGCCCAACCCAATCCTTTGGCGGCCGCAGGCAGAACTCCATGAAAGCTTCGGCATCGCGGCGGCGCAGTTCAAGCAGTGGCTTGTGAGCGACCAGCAATGCCCACAGCAGCAGGCGCTCGACGTGGGTGCGATAGGAGTTGAAGGTGGTTTCGTTGCCGGCGTAGGACTTCAGAAATCCACGGACCGCCTGGTAGCCATCCAGTGCCTGTAGCTCGGCCGGGAAGTCAGCCAGGTAGTCGCGCACGATCGGCAGCTCTGCGCTGAGCTGCTGGAAATTCAGCTCCTGGAAGCGACCATAGGTCTCGAACAGAGGACACGGGGCTGTGGGCATAAAGAGAACTCGAGCGCGGACAGATCTTGTGAGCGCGGCAAAATCACCACCGCAACACCTAGAATACGCAGTATATACAATATCCGGGTCTGGTGATTATCGGATATTGCATTGATGCATTTGGGTGTATGGGCTCCTCGTCCGTCTGCACGCCCGGTATCGCCGCTGCTTCGAGCAGACAGCTGGTCAGTGCCTGGCACCGTCGACTGCCATGGTGAGAGCGGTCGTCGCTTATGTCTCTCAGCAGCAGGAGCATCTTCCCCTGCTGCCTGGATGCATCGTCATTCCGGGCAGTAGGCCCAGGCGTTCGGTGCGTGAGGATATTGCGCGCCGGTATCGGGGTGCCGCCAGAGATCTTCATCGTACCCCAGCAGCACGATGAAACCATGTGGGCGGAAATCGGCGAGCACCTCGGTTTTCTGGGTCGGGCGGGTTTTCGCCGTCTCCACACGGTTGGTATCCATGTAGGTGATCAGTGCACGTGCGCCGCCGAGACGATTGACGATATGCAGCTTTCGAGTGTCGCGAGACATTGAAGGCCAACCTCGTTGTTGTGTGGTGTTATCCCTATTTTCTATGTGGATGATTTCAATCTGGCGAACAACAGACGACAACTGTCTTGCTCTGCAGTGTCGGGCTCGCAGTTTCACTGCGGACATCCACAGGTGGTGTCGAAACTCGACGGCCTGGGGCGTGACCTACGATACTTCCTTAACCACCGCGTGTTGGTCTGCGGATACGGATAGGCCACGGCGTTGTGATCGGCATCAGCACGGCGGCAGGCCAGCGGGTACGTGGAATCATCGCAGCCAGTCGAGAGCGAGCAGATTTCCGAGCGCACCCAGGAAGGTCAGGCTTTGGCCAAGGCACGGTGGCGGCAAGGGAGAGGACCCTCCAAGATGACTGTGTTTGCTGGAAAGCGAGGTTGGGAAGCTGTATGCCGGGTTGGCTATCGCCGGCGACTTGCGCTGTCCAAGGGCTTCTCCTCCCATCCAGGCCCACGCAGGCAAAGCTTCGCATAATGATGATTATGTTAAATTACAAATTACCGATGAATGCTCATCGCCTTTCCCCAGTCAGCCCGGCGTCGCCTGCTGATTGAGCCGCGGATGGGTCTCCTCGCACCACCAGGCCAGCAGTGCACCGGACGCGAACATCGACACCGCGACGAACCAGAACGCCGCTTCCATCTGCCCACTGAGATGTGCCACCAGCCCCAGACCAAGGGCGCCGATGGCGTAGCCCAGGTCGCGCCAGAAGCGGTAGATGCCGATAGCCGAGCCGCGCCAGGCGGGATGGGAGATGTCCGCCACGGCGGCGGACAGGTTCGGATAGAGCATTGCCATGCCTAGGCCCGAGACCGCCGCCGATAGGCTCCACCAGAACATGCCTTGGCCCAGCAGCATCATCGCCACGCCCGCGCCGCATATCCACATTCCCAGCACGTTGGGCCAGTAGCGGCCGACATGATCTGACAGCCGGCCGGTGAACAGCTGCGAGCCGCCCCAGACGAAGCCGTAGATGCCGATGACCCAGCCGACCTCGGGCAGGCTTAGCCCCTGCCGATAGAGGAACAGCGGGTAGAACACCCAGACCAGCGCATCGACGAACTTCTCAACCAGGCCCGCCTGACTGAGCGCCGCCAGCCGGCGGTCGCGCCAGGACATGAGGGCGAAGATTTCCCAGCTGCCCGGCTGCGCCGACACATTGCGCGGATAGCGCGGCAGGGGCTGTGAGCTTGAGCCCTGCACATGGCGGGCCGCTTCGGTCTGCGCCCAGGGCAAGGTGTCCCTGACCCACAGCTGGGTCAGCAGCAGGGCCAGCAGGATCACCGTCAGGCCGAATACCAGCAGACCGGTACGTGCCCCCAGTAGGGTTGCCAGGTAGGCCGTGACGACGCCTGCCAGTGCCACGCCGAGGTAGCCGGCGAACTCGTTGAGGCCCAGGGTCAGGCCACGTTCGTCGAGGCGGGTGATGTCCAGCTTGGAAGTCTGGGTCATCGACCAGGTTAGCCCCTGGTTGATGCCGAGTAGCACGGTGGCCAGCACTATCCAGTTCCAGCCCGGGGCATACCAGACCAGCGGAGGGATCGGCAGGGCCACCAGCCAACCTAGCAGCAGCACCCTCTTCCGCCCCATGCGCTCGGAAAGCCGGCCGGCGACGAAGTTCATCGTGCCCTTGACCAGCCCGAAGGCGACCACGAAGGAGCTGAGCAGGACGAAGGAGTTCTTCGGCACCCCGAACTCTGACTCGGCCAGCGCCGGCACCACCGTCCTCATCATGCCTATGGTCAGGCCGACCAGCAGCACCTGCAACAGCTGGTGGAGGAACTGCTCCAGGTTGGGGCGGATGCCGTACTGAAGGTCCATGCTGCCTCCCTGTTTACGGCTTCAGGTTGGCCGCGACGATGCGACCCATGTCGGCCGGGCGCGGCGGAATCGACGCGGTCAGTTGTGCGATAAAAGAGGTGCGGTCCAGCGTCAGGGTCGCATTCCAGTGCTTCTCGAAGCCGATGATCGAAGTGCTGGTCATGACCAATCTCCTGCGTTGACCGGGCCTGCCGTGGATCGGCGGCCCTGGATTCCAGTCTTCCCTGCTCACTCTGGCGAGCCTGTCCGGATCGGCAACCATCCACTGATGCCATCGCTCATCATGGAACTGCTCGGCGTTGACGCTGCATGCGTCATGCATGGATCAACATGAAGGCCGTCACGATGCGTTGCGCATGCGCCTTCTGCTCCTCGATGGTCCGGCGTTCGAGCGGAACACGATATTGCCCGCGCAGCACATCGAGTCCCATCACCATACCCATCAGCATTTCAGCGCTTTCCGCAGGTTCAGGGCAGCGGATCAGACCACCCTCCGCAGCCGCCTGAAGATAGTCGGCCAGGACGCGGTGGGTGTTTGCCGGTCCGCTGCGGTAAACCTCGGTCAGATCCTGGGCTTTTTGCGGTATCGAGCCCAGGGCCTGCATCAGGCGCTGATGATGCTCGCTGCATACAAAGGTCGCCATCGCCTCGACCAGCGCACTCAGGTCGGCACATAGCGCCTCATGACTCGCGGGAATGCGCCCGAGCGCCTTGTGGATGCCGAACGCCTCGCTGCTCACCACGGCCTGCAACAGCGCATAGCGGTTGGCGTAGCGTGCATACAGCGTCACCTTGGAGATGCCCGCCAGGCTCGCCACCTTGTCCATGGTGAGGGCTTGCGGCCCTTCAGCGAACACCAGCTCCCGGGCGGCGTGGAGAATGTCGCGGTCCTTCTGGTGATCTGTGGGGCGTCCGGCTTTTGCTGACATGGTTTCGCGCCTGCGCTCGGTGCTGGATGAGCAAAAATGATTACTGTACATTCTCGTTCACTTATCAAGAGAACGACTGGTCATGCGTATTTCGCTGCTTTTGATGGCTGCCTGCTCGCTATTTCTCGCAGCTTGCAATGATAGCCCGGAGCCCAAGACAGCGGCAGCCATGCCGCCCTTCGTCAAGACAGTGGCCGTACTCGGCAGTTCCGAAGCGACGCTGGGCCTGTCGGGGACGGTGCGCGCGCGGGTCGAGTCGCCGCTAGCCTTCCAGGTCGGCGGCCGGATTGCCAAACGCGCGATAGATGCCGGGCAGTCCGTGCGCGCCGGGCAGGTGCTGTTTGCGCTGGATACCCGAGACCTGACGCAGGCGGTCAGTGCCGCCGAAGCCGACCTGGCCGCCGCCAATGCCGCGCTGGCGACCGCCGAAGCCGATCTGGTTCGCCATCGCCAACTGGAGACGCGGAACTTCGTCAGCGCGCAAGCCCTCGAGCGTGTCCAACTCGCCCGCCGCGAAGCCCAGACCCGCCGTGACGCCGCCACCGCGCGCCTGGTCCAGGCCCGCAATGGCCTCGGCTACGGCCAGCTGCTTGCGCCGGCAGCCGGCATACTGATCGAGGTAACGGGCGAGCCCGGGCAGGTGGTGGCCGCCGGGCAGCCGGTGGCCCTCCTCGCCCAGGCCGAGGAGCGCGAGATCGAGGTGTACTTTCCGCAGGGCGTGACACCGCCTGAGCACGGCGAGGTCTTGGCTGCCGACGGGACGACCCTGCCGCTGCGCCTGCGCGAAACGGCCGGCGCCGTCGATCCACAAGGCCGCACCCTCCGCGCCCGCTATACGCTGCTGGAGCGGCAGGATGCCCTTGTGCTCGGAACGGTACTGCGCACCCGCTTCGCCGCGCAGGCGGCGAATGAAGCCAGTTTCACGGTGCCCATCGGTGCCATCGATGAGCGCGGCCAGGGGCCGCGGGTCTGGCGAGTCAGCGAGGGTCGCGCTGTGCCCGTTGCGGTGAGCGTACTGGCGCTGGATGGCGAAACGGCGCGCATCCGCGGCCCGCTGGTTGCCGACGACCGCGTCGTCGCGCTGGGCACCCATCTGCTGAGTGACAACATGCCCGTGCGGGAACTCGGCCGATGAGCTTCCCCAACCTGTCCGCCCTCGCCGTGCGCGAGCGCTCGGTGACCCTGTTCCTGCTGATCCTCGCGGTGCTGTCCGGCACCTATGCCTTCCTTGCCCTGGGCCGGGCGGAAGACCCCGCCTTCACCGTGCGCGCCATGGTGGTCACCGCGGTGTGGCCCGGCGCCACGCCCGAGGAGTTGCAGACCCAGGTGGTCGACCGGCTGGAGAAGCGCATCCAGGAGGTTGAATACCTCTACCGGATCGACACCACCATCCGCCCAGGGCAGGCCAACCTGCAGATCGAGTTCCACGACTACTCGCCGCAGGAGAAGGTCCCCGACTTGTTCTACGAGGTGCGCAAGCGCATGCAGGACGAGGCCGCCAACCTGCCGGCCGGGGTGATCGGGCCGATCGTCAACGACGACTTCTCGGATGTGTACTTCAGCCTGATCGCCGTCACCGCCCCGGGCCTGCCGATGCGCGAGCTGACCCGCGACGCCGAGGCGCTACGCGATCGCCTGCAGCGCGTCGCCGGTGTGCACAAGGCCATGCTGCTGGGCGAGCGCAGCGAGCGCGTGTATCTCGAGTTCGACAATGCGCGGCTGATCAACCTGGGGATCGCCCCGCAGGCGGTCTTCGACGCCATCGACGCCAGCAACCGCCTGCTGCCAGCAGGCCGCATGGAGACCGACGGTCCGCGCCTGCAGCTGCGCCTGGACGCGGACCTGTCCGATCCGCAGCAACTGGCCGCGGCGCCGGTGCGCATCGGCGAGCGGGTGCTCAAGCTCGCCGACATCGCCACCATCCGCCGTGGCTACGAGGACCCGCCCAGCTACCTGGTGCGTTCGCGCGGCCAGGATGCGCTGCTGCTCGGCGTGGTCATGGCCAAGGGCGAAAACGGCCTGGAGCTGGGCGAGCGGCTCGCCGCCTTCCTCGACGCCGAACGCCAGCGGCTGCCGCTGGGCATGTCGCTGGACGTGCTGACCAACCAGGCCGACGCCATCACCGGCGCGGTCAACCTGTTCCAGATCAAGTTCCTCGTCGCCGTGGCCGTGGTAGTGGCGGTCAGCATGCTGGCCATCGGCCTGCGCGCCGGGCTGATCGTCGGCATCGCCGTACCGCTGACCCTGGGCATCACCTTCCTGGTGATGATGCTGATGGGTATCGACCTCGACCGCATCACCCTGGGCGCGCTGATCATCGCCCTGGGGCTGCTGGTGGACGACGCCATCATCGCCGTGGAAATGATGCTGGTGAAGATGGAGGAAGGCTGGGACCGCGTGCGCGCCGCGGCCCATGCCTGGTCGGTCACCGCCGCGCCCATGCTGTACGGCACCCTGGTGACGGTGGCCGGTTTCTTCCCCATCGGCTTCGCCCAGTCGGGCGTCGGCGAGTACGCCGGCAACATCTTCTGGGTGTTGGCCATCGCGCTCATCGTGTCCTGGCTGGTCGCGGTGGTGTTCGTGCCCTATCTGGGCGTGCGGATGCTGCCCGATTTTTCCAAGGCAACCGGCCACGGCCACGCCGGTGTCTATCAGACTCCGCTGTACCGCCGCCTGCGCGGCGCCATTACCTGGTGCGTGACCTGGCGCAAGACGGTAGTCGGCGCAACCGTGGCGCTGCTGGTGGTGTCCATCGCCGCCATGGTGTTGCTGGTGCAGAAGCAGTTCTTTCCCAGCTCGGACCGCACCGAAGTGCTGATCGCCGTTTACCAGGCACAGGGCAGCAGCATCGCCGCTACGGACCGCACGGCCAAAAGGCTTGAGGCCATCCTGGCGCCGCTGCCGGAGGTCAAGACCCTGTCCGCCTACGTCGGGGCCGGGGCGCCACGGTTCTTCATCGGCGCCAATCCCGAGCCGCCCTCGCCCGCCTTCGCCAAGCTGGTTGCCGTGGCCCAGGACGCCGAGGCGCGGGACAGGATCATGACCACCCTGCAGCAGCACATCGACCAGGGCGAATTCCCCGAGGCGCGGGTACGCGTGTACCGCCTGCTTTATGGCCCGCCGGTGATCTGGCCCGTCGCCTTCCGCGTCTTCGGCCCCGACCCGGTGGTGCTGCGCAGCATTGCCCATCAGGTGCGCGCCGTGATGGCGGCCTCAGCGCATGTGGTCGATCCGCACCTGGAGTGGGACGAGCGCGTTCCGCTGCTGCATCTGGCCATGGATGTGGAGCGCCTGCGCCTGCTGGGGCTCACCCCGCAGGAAGTGGCGCAACAGCTGCAATTCCAGCTCGACGGTGTTCCCGTCACCCAGCTGCGCCAGGACATCCGCAGCGTGACGGTCGTCGCGCGCGGCAGCAGTGATGGCCGCCGGCTCGACGCCGACAGCCTGGACACCCTGGAGGTGCTGACCCGCGACGGCCGCAAGCTGCCGTTCAGCCAGCTTGGCCAGGTCGAGGTGCGCTTCGAGGATCCGGTCGTCAAGCGCTACAACCGCGAGCCGTTCCTGACCGTGCAGGCCGATATTCGCGATGCCCAGCCCAACGACGTGACTGCTGCCGTCTGGCAGGCAATGGACGATGTACGCGGCCGCCTGCCTCCGGGTTACCGCATCGACATCGCCGGTTCGGTCGAGGAGTCGGGCAAGGCCAACGTCTCCATCCAGAAGCTGCAGCCGGCGATGATGGCGTTCATGCTGATCCTCATCATGCTGCAGATGCGCTCCTTCGCCGGCACCTTCATCGTCGTGGCCACCGCCCCGCTGGGCCTGATCGGCGCGGTCATCGCCCTGCTGCTGTTCGACCAGCCATTCGGTTTTGTCGCCCTGCTCGGCCTGACCGGTCTCGCCGGCATCCTGATGCGCAACACCCTGATCCTCACCCAGCAGGTAGCCGACAACAGCGCCGCGGGCATGCCGGTGTTTGCCAGTGTCGTGGAGGCGGCGGTACAGCGCGCCCGGCCCGTGGTGCTGACGGCACTGGCCGCGGTGTTCGCCTTCGCGCCCCTCACCCAGGACAGCTTCTGGGGACCGCTGGCTTACGTGCTGATCGGCGGCGTGGCGGTCGGCACGGCGATCACCCTGCTGTTCGTGCCGGCGCTCTATGCACTGTGGTTCCGTCTCGCGCCGGCCGCTAGCGTGGTATGAGGCTTGCCGCGTGCCGGGCGTGGCCGCCATGAATTACGGGTGCGCACTGCGGCCTCTTGCACCAGCGCAACCGCGCCCCTGAGCGGTTACGCTATACAGCGAAAGCCTCTTCGAAATGGATTGAAAGGATTTGCCCATGAAGAATATCAAGCTGAGCTATCTCCTCTTGCTGATCGTCCTCAGCCTGCTCTGGCTGGTGGCCGATAACGTACTGACGGCACCGTACCAGTTCTTCGCCCTTCGCTCGTCGCTGGTCAACTACACCGGCATTCTCGCCATCGGCGTCATGAGCTTCGGCATGTTCCTGGCGATTCGCCCGATCAGCATCGAGCCGTTTCTTGGCGGCCTGGACAAGTCCTACCGGCTGCACAAGTGGCTGGGCATCACCGCCCTGGTGCTTTCCGTCGTGCACTGGCTGCTGGTCAAAGCGCCGAAATGGCTGATCGGCTGGGGCTGGATGGAGAAGCCGGTGCGCAAGGCAGCAACTGCCTCGGGACCGAGCGAACCGATCCCGGCCATCTTCCAGTTCTTCCGCAGCCAGCGCGGTCTAGCCGAAGACCTCGGCGAGTGGGCGTTCTATGCAGTGGTCGCCCTGGTCGTCCTGGCGCTGCTCAAACGCTTCCCCTATCGCTACTTCTTCAAGACCCATCGACTGCTGGCGGTGGTCTACCTGGTGCTGGTGTTCCACTCGCTGGTACTGATGAAGACCGCCTACTGGAGTTCGCCCATCGGCCCGCTGGTGGCGGTGTTGATGCTGGTCGGCACCCTCGCCGCCTTCGTCTCCCTGTTTCGCCGTGTGGGGCACACGCGGCGCGCGGTCGGCGTGATCGAGCAACTGGTGCACCACCGCGACAACCGCGTATTGGGCGTCGAGATCAAACTGAAAGATAGCTGGTCCGGACATGCCGCCGGGCAATTCGCCTTCGTCACCTTCGACCCGTCCGAAGGCCCGCACCCCTTCACCATTTCGTCGTCCTGGCACAACGACGGCAAGCTGCGCTTCCACATCAAGGGCATCGGCGACTACACCGCCACCCTGCCGAAAACCCTCAAGGTCGGCGATCTGGTCAAGGTCGAGGGGCCTTACGGCACCTTCAACTTCCGCGGCAACCAGCCAAGACAGATCTGGGTGGCCGGCGGTATCGGCATCACCCCGTTCATCGCCCGCATGCAGGCCCGTGAGCGGCATCCGGAAACCCGCAGCATCGACCTGTTCTATAGCACCAGCGCACCGGACCAGGGCTTCATCGACAAGTTGCAGCAGTTGGCCAAGCGCGCGAACGTGCAGTTGCACGTGCTGGTCAGCGGCAAGGACGGTCGGCTGACGGCTGACGGCCTGTGTCAGATGGTTCCCGAATGGCAATCGGCCAGCGTCTGGTTCTGCGGGCCGGCCGGCTTCGGCCAATCGCTGCGCCAGGATCTGCTCGCCCGCGGCCTGGCCGGCGAGGACTTCCATCAGGAACTGTTCGACATGCGCTGATAGCGCCGCGCTTGCCGCCCGCTTACCCGCAGGCGGCAGGCAGCAATGCGTCAGGCTTGCTTCAAGCGGCTGCGCAGGGCGCCGAACAGACTGACGGCGCCCAGCACCACGCCGCCGGCGGCAATGCCGAACAGAGCATTGAGCAAGGTCGGAGTCAGCGCCTGCAGCAGTGCGCCCATGCCCGCGACGGCGCCGGCGGTCTGGGCAGCGTTCCCGATGAGGTCGTGTACCGGCGCAATCCCGTGAGTGAGGATGGCGCCGCCCACCATGAACATGGCTGCGGTACCGACCACCGACAGCCCCTTCATCAGATAAGGTGCGGCACGCAGGATCAGTCCGCCGACCGCCTGCGCTGCGCTCGAGGCCCGTCGACTGAGGTACAAGCCCAGATCATCGAGCTTGACGATACCGGCCACCAGGCCGTAGACGCCGATGGTCATGACGATGGCGATCCCCGCCAGCACCACGACCTGCTGCATGAACGGGGCTCCGGCGACTGCACCCAGGGTGATCGCGATGATCTCCGCGGACAGGATGAAGTCCGTGCGCACCGCGCCTTTGATCTTGTCCCGCTCGAACGCCACCATGTCGACCGCGGGATTAGCCAGGGCCTCCTCCAGCTCCGCGTGTTTGCCAGCCTCCTCTTGCTGGCTGTGCAGGAACTTGTGCGCGAGCTTCTCGAAGCCCTCGAAACACAGGAACGCGCCACCGAGCATCAGCAGCGGTGTGACCGCCCAGGGAGCCAGCGCGCTGATCAGCAGAGCCGCCGGCACCAGGATCAGCTTGTTGATGAACGAGCCCTTGGCCACGGCCCAGACCACCGGCAGCTCGCGGTCGGCGTTGACGCCGGTGACCTGCTGGGCGTTTAGCGCCAGGTCATCACCGAGTACTCCGGCGGTCTTCTTCGCCGCCACCTTGGTCATTACCGATACGTCGTCCAGGATCGTGGCGATGTCATCGATCAGTGCAAGCAAGCTACTTCCAGCCAAGTCGGTTCTCCCTGTATGGCAATTTCCGGATGGAGTCGCGCGAGAATAGCGGCTAAGCCGTTACCGGTCATTTGCCACACCGACAAAATCCCCCATTTGCCGAGAGGGATGTCCCCTTTGCGGCCAGCGACGGTTCCCCGCTGACCGCTTTGTTGAGATCGAAAAGGCCACGGCAAGCTGCAAGAAACAGCATAATTTCATTATGTTAAATAACGTACCAGGAAGGGCGGCACCAGGTAAATCCGCAGCTGGCTTGAGGATGCCCGCCACCCTCCTATACTCAAAAAAACGAGCAGCCATAAAGAGATACGAGCTGCCGACCTTTTGAGCCATCTTCGATAGAATCCCGCCCCGCGCCGCCGGGTAGAGAAGTCTCGCTACTCAGTCGCGGCAGGATTCTTCGCATAGACGCGTGTAGAGAGGTGGTCATGATCATTCTGGCAGCGGACATCGGCGGAACTCAGGCGCGCCTGCTGCTAGGCGAATGTGAGGGAGACGGTTGGCGGGAGCTGCGTCGCCAAACCCTGTCCAGCCGGGACTATCCCGACTTCGACACCCTGCTACAGACCTTTCTGCAGCCTGGCGAACGCCCACTGGCAGCCTGCATCGCCCTGGCCGGGCCAATCGAAAACCAGCGGGTACGGATGACCAACCTGCCCTGGCAACTGGATGCTGCCGAACTGGCCGGGCGTTTCGGTCTGCGCCAGGTGCGCCTGCTCAACGACTTCTCCGCCCAGGCCCATGGACTGGCGCTGCTGCGCCGCGAAGACCTGTGCACCCTGCAGGCCGGCGAACCACAGGCCGATGGCGTGCGCGCCCTGCTCGGCGCCGGTACCGGCCTCGGCATGGCCTTGCTGGCTGGCAGTCCGAAGCGACCGCTGGTGCTGTCCAGCGAGGGCGGCCACGCCGACTTCGCCCCGCAGGATGAGCAACAACTGGCGCTGTGGCAACAGCTGCGCGCGGAGCATGGCCGCGTCAGCCTTGAGCTGCTGCTGTCCGGCCACGGCCTGGAGCGGCTGTACCGCTTCATTGCCGACCAAGGGGCCGGCGAGGCTTCGCCGCTCGACGCCCGCGGCATCAGCCGGATGGCCGCGGCCGGGGCCGCGCCGGCTTGTGCGGCCCTCGACCTGTTTGCCCGCCTGTATGCCTCGGCCGCCGGCAACCTGGCGCTAACCGGCCTGGCCCGAGGCGGCGTGTACCTGTGCGGTGGCATCGCCCCGAAGATCCTGCCCTTCCTGCAACAGCCCCACGTGTGCGAAGCCTTCTGCAGCAAGCCGCCGATGCACGAGCTGCTGCAGCGCATTCCCCTGCATGTCGTGCTCGACGAGTACCTTGGCCTGCGCGGTGCCGCCCAGGTCGCCGCACGTCTGGCCAGCCCAGCGGAGTAAGCGCATGCGACCATCCAGCCCTCCTCCCGCCAAGACCGCCCCGCCCCTCTCCTGGCAGTTCATGCGCCTGACCAGCTCCTACTGGAACAGCGAGCGCAAGTGGACCATCCGTGGCGCGGCACTGCTGCTGATCCTGCTGACCGAAGCCCAGGTGGGGCTGGCGATCTGGATCAGCTACTGGAACCGCGAACTGTTCGACGCCCTTGAGGCGCGCTCGCTGCATGACCTGCTGGTGCTGGGGGCCACCTTCATGCTGATCTTCGTGCTGACCATGCTGGTCACCGCCGTGCATCTGCACGTCAAGCGCTGGCTGCAACTGGACTGGCGGCGCTGGCTGACCACCCGCCTGCTTGACTACTGGATGGCCCATGCCCGGCACTACCAACTGCAATTCACCAGCGGCGAACACGACAACCCAGACGGACGCATCGCCGAGGACATCCGCATCGCCACCGAGGCGGCGATCGGCCTTGTCCTCTCCCTGCTCTATTCGCTGCTGATCCTTGGCAGCTTCATCGACATCCTGCTCAGCGTGTCAGGCAGCCTGCCGATCCCTGGCACCAACCTCGAGGTGCCGGGCTACCTGGTCCTACTGGCCTTCCTCTACGCCGGTGGCGGTACCGTGCTCGGTCTGCTGCTGGGGCGTCCGCTGATCAAGGCCACCAACCGCCTGCAGACCGTGGAGGCCAACCTGCGCTTCGGCCTGGCCCGGGCCCGTGAGAACTCCGAGTCGATTGCCTTGATGCACGGCGAAGGCATCGAGCACCGCCAGGCGGATCAACTGTTCGCCGATGTCAGTCGCGGCTGGAACCGCCAGACCTTCGGCTACCTCGGCATCGTTTCCTTCTCCACCGGCTATGGCACGCTGCTGCCGGTCTTCCCCATCCTCATCGCCGCACCGCAGTTCATTGCCGGGGCCATGTCCCTCGGCATCCTCATGCAGGCGGCGCAGGCCTTCCAGAAACTCACTTCGGCGCTGTCCTGGCCGATCGACAATCTCGGCGAACTGGCCAAGTGCCGGGCCTCCGCAGACCGCGTCATCAGCCTGTACAACGACATGCTGTTGCTCGAGGAGCGGGCTTCCAATCCGGTGGAGCACCGCATCGACCTGCATACGAACAAAGGCGACGAGCTGGCCTTGCGCGGCCTGAGCCTGGCCAACCCGGATGGTCAGGTGTTGCTGGAAAATCTCGACCTGACGATCCAGCGCGGCGAGCGCGTACTGATTAGCGGTGACCCGACCCTGACCATCGCTCTGTTCAAGGCCGTTGCCGGGCTCTGGCCATGGGGGCATGGCGAAATCCTCCTGCCGGCCGGGCAAAGTATCGTGTTCCTGCCACAGCGCCCCTTCCTGCCGGACGGTACCCTGCAGGCGGCGCTCAGCTATCCGCACCCCTCCGGCCACTTCAGTGACGCCAAGATCCAGCATGCCCTGAGCTGCGCCGGGGTCGCCTGGCTCGCGCCACGGCTGGAGGAAAGCGACGACTGGGACCGGGTGTTGCCGCTACGTGCGCAGCAGCGGCTGGGCATCGCCCGGCTGCTGCTGCATCACCCGGCCTGGGTGTTCATCGAGGAGGCGACGGATGCCTTCGACGTGCAGGGCGAGGAATCCATGACCGAAGTGCTGCACCGCGAGCTGCAGGGCTCGACGCTGCTGACCATCAGCTTCCACAGCACCCTGGCGCACTTCTACACCCGCAAGCTGGTACTCGACCGCATCTGCGAGGACAAGTACCTGACCTGCTCACCCGAGCCTGCCCCCTGCGCCCTACGCGAACCGTGAAGGCAACCAGCCGCGCTCCACGCACTCGCGGAAGCACCAGGCCGGGGTAGTCTCGGTCTTGTAGCTCCAGAAGAACCAGCCCAGGTACTTCTCGTAGGTCGCCAGCTGGCCGGCGGCATAACCGCGGTAGGCCACCGACTCCTGGAACGCATCCATCTGCTCGAGGGCATGGTTGAACGGCCCTGCGGCCCACAGCGACACCACCTTCAGGTCCAGTCCCAGGCTCCACTCACCGCAGAAGGTCGGCAGCCCCAGCTCGGTGATGATGGCATCGGCTTCCTGCTTCCATTCGCCGGCGGCCTTGCGGATATGGCCGTAGATGTCCATGTCGATATCGCTGCGCTCGAAGCACTGGTAGCGGTGGATGTCGAAGATCACGTTGCTATATTGCGGCGCCTGCATGAAGCCCAGGTATTCGCGGAACGAACGGAAGCCGTCATGAAACACCACCGCCACCCGCTCGGCCGGGCAGTGCTTGCGGATACGCTCGTAGGCCGCCAGGTTATAGGCCTTGAGGTAGTCGGTAGGTACATCCCAGCGCGGCTCGTTGAGCACCTCGATGGCATGCAGTGCCGGGTGCGCACGGTAGCGCTCGGCCAGGCGTTCCAGCACGCTCAGGGAATGCTCCAGATACTCCGGCTTGGTGTGCCACTCGCACACGTCCTTGATACCGCCGTTGTCGAAGCCGTTCTGGCAGCCCGGTGCCGCGTGCAGGTCGAGCACCACCCGTAAGCCGAACTCCTGTGCCCAGTCCATGGCGCGGTCGAGTACCTCGATGCCGCCAGTGACGAAGGGATGGCGGTGCTCGCCGTAGCTGGGGTGATAAGGGTAGTCGGCACCGAAGATCCAATGCCCCAGCGGGATGCGGACTGCGTTGAGACCGCGCTCGGCGAGCCAGGCGAAATCCTCGCGAGTGATGAAGCTGTTCCAGTGTTGGCGCAGCTTGTCGCCTGCCGCCGCGCCCAGTTCAGCGCACCACGTGGTCTCATCGGTGGCCGCCATCCCTTCGAACAGGCTGGGGACCATCCACTTTTCCAGAACCAGCCAACTGCCCAGATTGACTCCGCGCAACTTCATGCCGGGCTGCTCCATGTTTCGCTCTCCTCTGCCGCCTGCGTCGGTGCCCTCGCGTGCACCTTTCCTATTTCAAATTAGCATAAGCGCCGATCCGGAGAAGGATTGACGCTCCAGCCAACCGGATCAGGCAATGCTTTCGACGATGCCACCCTCGACCCGCAGGGCCGCACCCGTGGTGGCGCTGGCTTGCGGCGAGGCGGCATAGACACAGAGGTTGGCGATCTCATCGGGATCGGCAAAGCGTTGCAGCAGGCTCGACGGACGATTTTCCTTGATGAACAGCGCCTCCATCTCCGTGGTCGATACGCCGCGCGCCTCGGCCATCGAAGCGAGGAAAGTCGCCACGCCCTCGGTGCGCGTCGGCCCCGGCAGGATGCTGTTGACCGTCACCCCGGTCCCCGCCAGCACCTTGGCCAGACCGCGCGAGACGCCCTGCAGCGCGGCCTTACTGACGCCGTAGTGCACCATCTCGGCCGGGATGTTCAGCGCCGACTCGCTGGAGATGAACTGGATCCGTCCCCAACCGCGCTCGCGCATGCCTTGGGCGTAATGGCGCGACAGGCGGATACCACTGAGCACGTTGACCTGGAACATCTCCTCCCACTGATCATCGTCGATCTCGAAGAAATCGCGCACGGCGTAGATGCCCAGGTTGTTGATCAGGATGTCCGCCTGCGGCTGAGCGGCGATCAGCTGCTTGCAACCCGCGGCAGTCGCCACATCGGCGAGCACGCCGCGAAACTTGCGGGCGGGCGCCGCATCGCGCAAACGGGCCAGCGCCGCATCCAGGCGCTCCTGATCGCGGCCGGTAATGACTACTGTGGCACCGGCGCGCGCGAGGCCCTTGGCAATGGCCAGGCCGATACCGCCGGTGGCACCGGTGACGATGGCTGTCTTGTCGGACAGATCGATGAACATGCAAAACTCCTTCATGTAGCAGAAAACAGAAAGTCTGCGGCACAGAATCACTGCGCCAAGGTGCAGCAGCCTAACCCGAGAGCATCCCTTCTGGGGAGTCACCTGCAGCGAACAGCACCTCCCCGCCGGTTCTGTTGGCACGTTGCCAGGCTAAACAGCGCGGCGCGACCGCCCGTTCTTTTTGATTACCTCTAGTGCAGCGGGCTGTCTATGCGTAGCAGCCTAACATTTCATTATGTTAAATAGCGCACGCAAGAAACACCCTCGCCGGGTGATGTGCTGCGCCCGCCGTCCCCGTATCGTGCGGCCATTTTCCCGCAAGCGCAGAACCGGGGCCGGCTACCCGCCGGGGCAAGGGTCTACGCTCAACCGATGCCAGCCCCTGTCAGCCACGGGGGCATTACTTTTATCGGAAGCGAGGAGAACCCAGATGGCTACCCCCTACAAGCGCCTCGACAAGAACCAGGCTGCCGTCCTGCTGGTCGACCACCAGGCTGGCCTGCTGTCCCTGGTCCGCGACATCGACCCCGACCGCTTCAAGAACAACGTGCTGGCCCTGGGCGACCTGGCCAAGTACTTCAACTTGCCGACCATCCTCACCACCAGCTTCGAGAGCGGCCCCAACGGCCCGCTGGTGCCCGAGCTCAGGGAGCAGTTCCCCGCGGCGCCCTATATCGCCCGCCCCGGCCAGATCAATGCCTGGGACAACGAGGACTTCGTTGCGGCGGTGAAAGCGACCGGCAGACAGCAGCTGATCATCGCCGGCGTGGTCACCGAAGTCTGCGTCGCCTTCCCTGCCCTGTCGGCCATTGCCGCGGGCTACGAGGTTTTCGTGGTCACCGACGCGTCCGGCACCTTCAATGAACTCACCCGGCATTCTGCCTGGGACCGCATGTCCGCGGCCGGCGCACAGCTGATGACCTGGTTCGGCGTCGCCTGCGAGCTGCACCGCGACTGGCGCAACGATGTCGAGGGCCTCGCGGCCTTGTTCTCCAACCACATCCCGGACTACCGCAACCTGATGACCAGCTACGCCACATTGGCCTCGAGCAAATGAGCGCGAGACCTACGACGTAGTGCGGTTTGCCGTCCGTTCCGAGCCACCCGCGCAGCCCCAGTTCATGCCTACAGGGCTGCGCGGAACTGCGACGTCATCGCCGCCGATTGCGGGTGATGTCGGCTTTCACAGCGCCGCTCCCTGGTGAGTGCCCCTCTGAAAATAGGTTTTGAGCCGAGAGTTATCGCCAAAGACGGCCCTGCAAACAGTGAATACCCCTACGCCCCTATTTCTATACTCAACCTTAGAGACGATGCATCCGCACCCGCCGGATGATGGAGGCAAGCATGCGAGTTCTGGTGCTGGGAAGCGGTGTGGTGGGCACTGCCAGTGCGTACTATCTGGCCCGCTCGGGTTTCGAGGTGGCGGTGGTCGACCGTCAGGATGGCGCTGCGCTGGAAACCAGCTATGCCAACGCCGGACAGGTCTCCCCCGGCTATGCCTCGCCCTGGGCCGCGCCGGGCATCCCGCTGAAAGCCTTGAAATGGCTGCTGCAGCGCCATGCCCCATTGGCGATCAGGCTCACCGCCGACCCCGCGCAGTACCTGTGGATGGCGCAGATGCTGCGCAACTGTACCGCCGCCCGCTATGCGATCAACAAGGAGCGCATGGTGCGTCTGGCCGAGTACAGTCGCGACTGCCTCGACGAGCTACGCGCCGAGACCGGTCTCAGCTACGAAGGGCGCCAGCTCGGCACCACCCAGCTGTTCCGCAGCCAGGCGCAGGTCGATGCCGCCGCCAGGGACATCAGCGTGCTGGCGCGTGCCGGAGTCCCCTATGAAGTGCTCGACCGTGCCGGCATCGTCCGCGTAGAGCCGGCGCTGGCGGCCGTCGCCGACAAGCTGGCCGGCGCCCTGCGCCTGCCCAACGACCAGACCGGCGACTGTTTTCTGTTCACCAATCACCTGGCGGAGATGTCCCGCACGCTGGGAGTCGAATTCCGCTTCGGCCAACGCATCGAGCGGCTGGAGCACGACGGCGCACGCATCCGTGGCGTCTGGGTCGACGGCCGGCTCGAAACCGCCGATCACTACGTGCTGGCGCTCGGCAGCTACTCCCCACAGCTGCTCAAGCCGCTGGGAATCCAGCTGCCGGTGTATCCGCTGAAGGGCTATTCGCTGACCGTGCCGATCACCAATGCGGACATGGCGCCGACCTCGACCATTCTCGACGAGACCTACAAGGTCGCCATTACCCGCTTCGACAAGCGGATTCGGGTCGGCGGCATGGCCGAGATCGCCGGCTTCGACCTGACGCTCGACCCGCGCCGGCGCGCGACCCTGGAAATGATCACTAACGACCTCTTTGCGCAGGGTGGTGACCTGGCACGCGCCGACTTCTGGACCGGCCTGCGCCCGGCGACCCCGGATGGCACGCCGATTGTCGGCGCTACCCGCTATCGCAACCTGTTTCTCAATACGGGTCACGGCACCCTGGGTTGGACCATGGCCTGCGGCTCCGGCCGCCTGCTTGCCGACCTGATGGCCGCGCGCCGCCCGCGGATCAACCCACAAGGCCTCGACATCGGCCGCTATGGCCGCGAACAGCGCACGCTCCGGCCTTCCCATCCGACCCCGGCCCACTGAGCGAGCGGCACCGGCAGGCTGACGGTCAGAGGGTGGTCGAGCCGGAACCCGCCCTCAAGCGCCGGGTGTACACAAGGCCCCAACTCAAGCCGATGATGGCGGCTATGGCCGATGCCATCAGCACCCCCAACTTGGCGGCGCTGAGCAAACTCTCGTTGGTAAACGCCAGGGTCGCGATAAAGATGGACATCGTGAAACCGATGCCCGCCAGCAGGCCAACCAGGCACACACCGGACCAGGTCACTTCAGGCGGCAGGCGGCACCAACCCAGGCGTACCACGCACCAGCTGGCCATGATCACGCCCAGGGGTTTGCCTACGACCAAGGCCAGCAAGACGCCCAGAATCACGCCCAGCGAGCCATCCGCCTGCAAGTCGATGCCATCCAGCCCTACCCCCGCATTCGCCAAGGCAAACAACGGCATGACCCCGTAGGCAACCCAGGGATGCAATGCCATCTGCACGCGAGTGACGGGGGGCAGCAGGTCGCGTTGAGCCTTGCGCAACGCCTTGAGCGATTGTACGAACTGGTCCACCCCCGCATGGGGAGTCGTCGAACGCTCGCACAGATCACTGACGGCACGACTCATCGCATCCAGCGGCCGCACCTGCGAACGCCCGGGTAAGACCGGGGTCATCAGCCCCAGCACGACGCCGGCCAGGGTCGGATGGGCACCAGTTTTCAGGAAACCCAGCCACAGCACGGCCCCGGGAATGATGTAGGCGTAAGCCGAACCTATGCCGATCCACTGGAGGGCGAGAACCATCAGGATGCCGATGCCGGCGACCAGCAATCCGGTTTGATCGAGCCCGCCGCTGTAGAACACCGCGATGATCAGCACCGCGATGATGTCATCGATGATGGCCAGCGCCAGCAGGAGAACACGCACGTTACTGGGGATGGAGCGGCCCAGGAGGGCGAGTACGCCAACGGCGAAGGCGATATCGGTGGCCGTTGGAACCGCCCAGCCTTGCCGCGGCACAGGATCGCCATTCAGCGCGAGATAAATCAGCGCGGGGACCATGACGCCACCGAGGGCGGCAACGATAGGCAGCGAGGCCAACTTCCAGCTGGACAGGGCTCCCTCGTGGATCTCGCGGCGAATCTCCATGCCCACGACCAGGAAGAATACGGTCATCAGAGCATCGTTGATCCAGAAGTGCAGAGACTGGGAAACGACGTAAGGGCCCAGGCCAAACGACAGTGGCGCATGCCACAACGCGTGGTAGCTCTCGGCGACAGATGAGTTGGCCCAGATCAGCGCCGCTGCCGCAGCTATCAGCAGCACGATGCCACTGACGGCCTCGATGTGCAGGAAGCGCTCTAGGGTCGAAAATGCTCGCTCAGCGATAAGCTGGGCGCGCGGGATTGCCTGGCGGGAAGAGTGTCGGTCCATGGTCATAGATCATCCGCGCAGGCGGCCCGACCTACGCATTGACCTGTTTCACTGCGACATGCAGTGCGAACACCCGTCACTACAATACAAAAAAGATGTTCCAGGAGACAAGCCAAAAGCCTGCAGCGGCTAATGCAGGACGGAGGTACCGACGGCTTTGCAAAACAGCCTTGTCAGGCAGTCTTGATTTTTATCTGTATGCATATACAGTACATCCAACACCGACGACTCATCCACTCGGCACAGACCGAACCTCACATCGATGCCAGCAAGAAGGAGCCCAACGATGTTTTTGTCGACGCTTGGTACTGCTCTCTCCCTGAGGAAGGCTACCCCCTACGACCTGAATGACTTCCTGTTCTCGCCCAGCGAACTGCAGCACAAGTACGAAACCCCGGTGCATCACAGCGAACACCCGCATTTCGACCGTGCCCTGTGGTTACGCGCAGTCAATGCCGGCGCCTGTGAGCTCGGCTACTGGCAGTGGGTCTTCGAACAGGTCCAGGCAGACGACGATACCTACCTGCTGCGCCACTGACACGCAGCTCTACCCTGCCAGCACACGAAATCGGCCAGGTCGGCTGAGCCCATCCCTGGGCTGGAGGGGGCATCTCCAGCCCAGACAGCACCCACCTGGCGGAATAGTGCGGACACCCTCCCCTCGGGCAGGCGGCCCCACCGCCCGAGCGGCCGGAACCCCGTCGCCGGGGAGCGCCCCAGCCAGATGTGCTGTGGAGCCACGCGCAATGTGCAGAGCCTCCCCCCGCAGACATCCCTGTCTATCGGAGTGAGGGGGAATCAATCGGCCGCCAGCATGTGCCCGCGCTTGTCCAGGTTGATGTGCCAGGACAGGGCCTCCTCCAGCAGGTGCGGAGTCTGGCCACCGCGCTCGCAAGCCGCTGCGAAGTAGCCGCTCAGGGCCTCGCGATAGGCCGGATGCACGCAGTTGTCGATGATGACCCGGGCCCGCTCGCGCGGCGCCAGGCCGCGCAGATCGGCCAGGCCCTGTTCGGTGACCAGGATGTCGACGTCGTGCTCGGTGTGGTCGACGTGGCTGACCATCGGCACCACGCTGGAGATGGCCCCGTCCTTGGCGATCGACTTGGTGACGAAGATCGCCAGTTGCGCGTTGCGGGCGAAGTCGCCGGAGCCGCCGATGCCGTTCATCATGTGCGTGCCGCCGACGTGGGTAGAGTTGACGTTGCCGTAAATGTCGAACTCCAGCGCGGTGTTGATGCCGATGATGCCGAGGCGACGGGCCACTTCCGGATGGTTGGAAATTTCCTGCGGACGCAGCACCAGACGCTCCTTGTATCGCTCGAAGTCACCGAAGACCTGGGCGCCGCGCGTCTCGGAGAGGACGATCGCGCTGCCCGAGGCAAAGTCCAGCTTGCCGGCGTCGAACAGTTCGAAAGTGGAGTCCTGCAGCACCTCGGAATACATGCTGAGGTTCTCGAACGGCGAGTCCACCAGGCCGGCCATCACCGCGTTGGCGATGGAGCCGACGCCGACTTGCAGGGGCCCCAGGTTGCGCGGCAGGCGGCCGTGTTCCACCTCGTTCGCGAAGAAACCGATCAGGTGGTTGGCGATGGCCTGGGTATCCGCATCCGCCGGCAACACCTTGGACGGAGAGTCGCTGTATTCGCTGATAACGATGGCGGCGATGCGCGCCGGATCGATCGGAATCGCCGTGTTGCCGATGCGCTGGTCCACGCTCACCAGCGGAATCGGTGGGCGCTCCGGGCGGTGCGGCGGGATGTAGATGTCGTGCAGGCCTTCCAGATTGCTGCCGTAGCGCAGGCTGATCTCGACGATCACCTGCTCGGCGAACTCCGCCAGGTTGGCCGAGTTTCCCACCGAGGCGCTCGGCACGATGTGGCCGTCCTCGGTGATGGCCACGGCCTCGATCACGGTGATATCCGGGCGCTTGAGCTGGTGGCTGCGCATCTGCTCGACGGTTTCCGACAGGTGCTGGTCGATGAACATCACCTCGCCGGCGTTGATCGCCTTGCGCAGCGCCGGGTCGGCCTGGAACGGCATGCGCCGCGCCAGCAGGCCGGATTCGGCCATGTGCTTGTCGAGACTGTTGCCGAGGCTGGCGCCGGTGACCAGGCTGATGCGCAGGGGCTCACGGCTGGCGCGCTCGACCAGCGCGAAGGGCACGGCCTTGGCATCGCCGGCGCAGGCGAAGCCGCTCATGCCGACGGTCATGCCGTCCTCGATCAGCGAAGCGGCTTCGGCCGCACTCATGACCTTGTCGTGAAGGGAAGCCAAGCGGATACGCTCTGTATGCATCGGGGACCTCAAGCTTTGTAATTATTAGAGAAAAGACTGCTCGGCATGCTAACCGGCTTCAACGCTTATACAAGCCTTCCTTGAAGAACCCCAATTAGACGAAAGACGAGCCCCAACGCCAGCCACATTGGCCCGGCCTGCGGACATCCTGGCGCGAAGCGGCCGCGGACTAGAGCGCCGCCACGAGGCGTGACAGGGCAATACCAATGCCGAGCGTAGCGCAACCTGGGGCGCCGAAACTGACCAACAGATCCAAACAGGCCACTAGCCACCCAGTCCGTTGCTGCGCCGATAGGCGCCCGGCGGCAGCCCGACCACCTTGTCGAAGGCGCGGGTGAACGCCGCCACCGACTGGTAGCCGACCGCCTCCGCCACCTCGGCCACCGCCTGGCCTTCCTTGAGTAACCGGCACGCCTCGCGCATGCGCAGGCCGAGCAGTACCTGCCCGGGCGTCTGCCCGGACAGCTCGTGGAAGCGCTTGGCGAAGGCGGCGCGCGACAGGCCGACGCAGGCGGCCATCTGCTCCAGCGTCCAGGTCTCGGCCGGTGCGGCGATCAGCCGCTCCAGCAGCGCGGCGAACGCTGGTTGGCGGGCCAGGGCCAGCAGACCGCGCAGCTCACCGCTGGTCGTGCCGTGCTGGCGCAGCACATAGAGGAACAGCAGCTGACTGAGCCGCTCGAGCACGCCGGCCGACGGTCCCTGCGGGCGCGCGCACTCGGCGAGGATCAGCTCGAACAGGCTGCGCGCCGCACTCAGCGCCGGATCGCCAGCGCGCAGCAGCAGGCAGGTCGGCAGCGAATCGACGATCAGTTCGCTGAGCCCCGGCTGGAAATGGAAGAAGCCACAGACCAGACCGACGCCCTCCTCCGCGCCCAGCTCCAGCGCCTGCATCTGACCCCGCGGCGCCGCGCAGGCTGCTGCGCTGCTGGCCTCGCCGGACAACCGGTACGGCACGTCGCGCAGGATGAACAGCGCATCGCCGGCTTCCAGCGCCTGCGGCGCCTGGCCGTCGACATGCAGCCAGCAACGACCCTGCACCAGCAGGTGGAAACTGGCCCGCGCCAGTCCCTGGGTGCTGGCATGCCAGCCGCCGCAGTAGCGGCCGACATGGAACAGGCTGGCATCCAGCTCCAGGCTCTCTAATAACCACTCGATAGGAGACATGGACGAATTCATCTAATCGAAAGACTCCTGAACAAGTGATTAGGATTCTAGAATATGGAACTGTTTTTTTATAACCAACAGAATTCCAACACATTTTCTGTCAGGAGTCCTGTCCATGTCCCGCGTCACCCTGCACACCCTGGAAAGCGCCCCCGCCGAAGCGCGTCCGTTCCTCGAGAACGCCCTGAACAACTCCGGCTTCGTCCCCAACCTGCTGGCGGTGCTGGCCAACGCGCCGGCGGCGCTGGAGACCTACGTCACCGTTTCCGCCCTCAACGGCAAGGCCAGCCTCGGCCTGGCCGAGCGCGAGGTGATCCAGCTGATCGCCGCCACCACCCATGGTTGCACTTTCTGCGTTGCCGGCCATACCGCCGTGGCCACCAACAAGGCCAAGCTGCCGGCCGAAGTGATCGAGGCGCTGCGCGCCCGTGGCGAACTGCCGGATGCGCGCTACGAGGCACTGGCCGAGTTCACCCGCCAGGTGATCGCCACCCGCGGCAACGTCGCCGAGGGCAATTACGCCGCCTTCCGCGACGCCGGCTTCAGCGAGGGCCAGGCGCTGGAAGTGATCCTCGGCGTCAGCCTGGCGACCCTGTGCAACTTCGCCAACAGCTTTGCCCGCACCCCGCTCAACCCCGAGCTGGGCCGCTACCGCTGGGAAGCCGTCGGCGCCTGAATACCACGTCCATCTGCCCGGGAGAGAACGACCATGCTGGATAGCAACCTGAGCCACTGGCTCGAAGCCGAAGCGGACGCCCTGGATCGCGGTCTGCGCGAAGCCGATGACGTCCTGCCGCAGCTGGCCAGTGCCGGCGTGCTCGGCCTAGGCGTGGACGAGCAGTACGGCGGTGCCGGTGGCGACACCTGTGCAGCCGTGGAGGCCATTGCCGCCGTTGCCGGCCACTCGCTGACCGCCGCCTTCGTGCTGTGGGGCCAACGCACCTTCATCGAATACCTGCTGCATACCGACAACGCCACCCTGCGCGAGCGACTGCTCGGCGACCTGCTGAGCGGTGAAGTGGCCGGCGCCACCGGCCTGTCGAATGCCATGAAGTACCTGTCGGGCATCGAGGAGCTGGGCGTGCGCGCCGCGCCGACCGCCGCCGGCTGGCAACTGGACGGTCGTCTGCCGTGGGTCACCAACCTGCGCAAGCGCGGCTTCGTGGTCGCCGCGGCGGTCGAGCTGTCGGGCGCCGCGCCGTTCATTGCCGCCATCCCCGACGATCTGCCCGGCCTCACCCGCAGCGAGGATCTGCAGCTGCTCGGCCTGCAATCGAGCAATACCGCGGCGCTGCAGCTCGACGCCCTGCAGCTGCAGCACGACTGGCTGCTGGCCGGCGACGCCCGGCAGTACCTGCCGCGCGTGCGCCCCGGCTTCCTGGGTCTGCAGTGTGGAATGACCATCGGCCTGACCCGCCGCTGCCTGCAGGAGGTCGAACGCCACCTGGCCGGCAGCCGCTCGGTGCTGGAGGCGGAATGGCGTGAGCTGTGCGCGCAGCTCGAACAGTGCGCTGCCGAACTCAAGCATGGCCTGTGCGCCGGACGCTTCCAGAGCGAACCGGCCAGCATGTTCCATCTGCGTATCGCCCTGGCCGAGCTGGCCGGACAGGCAGTGCAGCTGGAGCTGCAGGCCAGCGGCGGCAAGGCCTACCTGCAACAGTACGGCGCCGGCTTCGCCCGCCGCCTGCGCGAGTCGGCCTTCGTGCCCATCGTCACCCCCAGCCTGGTGCAGCTGCGCGGCGAACTGCAGCGCCAGGCGGCGGGAGCCGACGCATGAATACACCGGTGCTGCAGGCCAGCAGCATCGCCCTCGGCTATCGACAACCCGAGGGACTGCGCCGGATTCTGGAGAACTTCGACCTGCGCCTGCAACCGGGCGAGATCGTCACCCTCCTCGGCCCCAGCGGCGTCGGCAAGTCCAGCCTGCTGCGCGTGCTGGCCGGTCTGCAGGCGCCACTGGAAGGCGAGGTGCGCCTGTTCGGCGAGGCGCTCGCCGGCCCGCACCCGCGTGTAGCGGTGGCCTTCCAGGACCCGTCGCTGCTGCCCTGGCTGAACCTCGAGCACAACGTCGCCTTCGGCTTGGACTTCAAGCACCAGCCTAAGCGCGGCGCTGCCGAGCGCGATGCCCTTGTCGACCAAGCCATCGCCGCGGTGGGCCTGCAGCAGGCCCGCGGCCGCTACCCGGCGGAGCTCTCCGGCGGCATGGCCCAGCGCACCGCACTGGCCCGCTGCCTGGCGCGCGAGCCGCACGTGCTGCTGCTTGACGAACCCTTCGGAGCGCTGGACGAGGTGACCCGCGCCGACATGCAGCAACTGCTGCTCAGGATCGTCCGCGAGCGACAGACCGCCGCGGTGCTGATCACCCACGACATCGATGAGGCCCTGCTACTTTCCGAGCGCATCCTGCTACTGGGCGGAACCCCAGCGCACGCCCTCGGCGAGTGGCACGTCGACCTGCCGCAGCCCCGCGAGGAGCTGGTCGACGAGCTTGGCCAGTTGCGCATCGACATTCTCAAAACCCTACGGCGGGCAAGCCGCAGCCACGATTCCCATACCCGATCCGCTGGAGACTTGCCATGTGCCACGACTGCAACGACCCCATTCACTCGCGCCGCGACTTCCTCAAGCTGAGCAGCCTGCTTGGCGCCGGGGCGGCCCTCCTGCCGCTGCTGACCAGTCTGCAGGCGCGCGCCGCCGCCGAACCGGACGCCCCGGTGCGTATCGGCTACCTGCCGATCACCGACGCCACGCCGCTGCTGGTGGCGCACAACAACGGCCTGTTCGAGGCCGAAGGCATCCAGTCCGAGCGCCCGGTGCTGCTGCGTAGCTGGGCGCAGGTGATCGAGGCGTTCATCTCCGGGCAGGTCAACGTCATCCACCTGCTGTCGCCGATGACCGTATGGGCGCGCTTCGCCAGCAAGGTGCCGGCCAAGGTGGTGGCCTGGAACCACGTCGGCGGCTCCGGGCTGACCGTCGCCCCCGGCATCAGCGAGGTCAAGCAACTGGGCGGCCAGTCGGTGGCCATCCCGTTCTGGTACTCGATCCACAACGTGGTGGTGCAGCAGGTGTTCCGCGACAGCGGCCTGACTCCGGTGAGCAAGCCGGCGGGCAGCGCCATCGCCGCCAACGAGGTCAACCTTGTCGTGCTGCCGCCCTCGGACATGCCGCCGGCGCTGGCGACCAAGCGCATCGCCGGCTACATCGTCGCCGAGCCGTTCAACGCCCTGGCCGAGAATCTCCAGGTCGGCCGCATCCAGCGCTTCACCGGCGACGTGTGGCGCAACCACGCCTGCTGCGTGGTGTTCATGCACGAGCACGACCTGAACAACCGCCCGGAGTGGTCGCAGAAGGTGGTCAACGCCATCGTCAAGGCCCAGCTGTGGACCCGCGAGCATCGCGCGGAAGCCGCGCAGCTGCTGTCCAAGGACGGCGCCAACCGCTACACCCCGCACGCCCCCGAGGTGCTGCGCCGGGTGCTGGCCCCGGAGGCCGCCGAGCGCGCCCAGTACCTGGCCAGCGGCGCCATCCAGCATCAGGCGTGGGACGACCGGCGCATCGACTTCCAGCCCTACCCGTTCCCCAGCTACACCGAGGAACTGGTGCGCAGGCTCAAGGACACCGTGATCGAGGGCGACAAGGGCTTCCTCGCCAGTCTCGACCCGCAACAGGCCGCCCGCGAGCTGGTCGACGACCGCTTCGTGCGCAACAGCCTGGCGGCGGTGGGCGGGCTCAAGGCCTTCGGTCTGCCCGACAGCTTTGACAGAACCGAGGAGATCCGCGTTTGAATGCTGTGAAGAACCACGGCTGGTCCTGGCTGCTCGGCCTGGGCGGGCTGTTCCTGCTGCTGGGCCTGTGGTGGCTGGGCGTGGCGCTGTTCGGCTCGGGCTCTGGCCTGGCGGCGCTGTTCTCGCCGCAGGCCACCTTTGTCAGCCTGATCGAGCTGCTCGGTCGCGGCGAACTGTACGAGCACATCCGCGTCAGCCTGCAGCGCATCCTGGTCGGCCTGTCGCTGGCGCTGCTGGTCGGCGTACCGCTGGGCCTGCTGATCGGTGCCTCGCGCCAGCTGGAGTGGGCAACCACTCCGGCCTTCCAGTTCCTGCGGATGATCTCGCCGCTGTCGTGGATGCCGGTGGTGGTGATGCTGATGGGCGTCGGCGACCGGCCGATCTACTTCCTGCTGGCCTTCGCCGCGGTGTGGCCGATCCTGCTCAACACCGCCGCCGGGGTGAAGAGCCTCGACCAGCGCTGGCTGCAGCTGACCCGCAGCCTCAGCGCCACGCGCTGGGAAACCCTCTCGCGGGTGATCCTGCCGGGGGTGCTCGGTCACGTGCTGACCGGCGTGCGCCTGGCCATCGGCATTCTGTGGATCGTGCTGGTACCCTGCGAGATGCTCGGCGTCAGCGCCGGCCTGGGCTACTACATCCTCGACACCCGCGACCGCCTGGCCTATTCGGAGCTGATGGCCATGGTGCTGCTGATCGGCGTGCTCGGCTTCTGCCTGGACGCCGCCGCGCGGGCGCTGTACCGGCGCTGGAGTCACGCGCCGGGATGATGTTTGCTCGATAACAACAACGCGGCCTCTGAATAGAGGCCGCGTTCGTTTTGGTCCGCCCGAATCAGAGCCGATCCAGCGCCTGCATGAAGTCGGCGACTATGTCCGCCGCCTCCTCGATGCCCACCGAGACACGCACGGTGCCGTCGTGGATGTCCAGGCTGGCCAGGGTTTCCGGCGCCAGCGCACGGTGCGAAGTCTTGCCGGGATGGCTGATGCTGGTCGCCACTCCGGCCAGCGACGGAGCGAACACCGCCAGCTCGAGGCTCTGGATCAGCCGGTCGACCTCGGCCAGCCCACCCTTGAGGGTGAAGCTGAGCATCCCCGAGTTGCCGTTGCGGAACAGCCGCTGCGCCAGCGCGTGGTCCGGATGCGAGGCCAGCCCCGGGTAGTAGACCCGCGCCACCTTGGGATGGGCTTCGAGGGCCTCGGCCAGCGCCTGAGCGTTGCGCGAGTGGGCCTGCATGCGCAGGGCCAGGGTCTTGGCGCCGCGGAAGGTCAGCCAGGCCTCGAACGGACTGGCGCTGCCGCCGGCGTTGATCTGGAAGCGCCGCGCCTGCGCCACCCACTCGGTATCGCCGGCGAGGATACCGCCGGTGGCATCGCTGTGGCCGTTGAGATACTTGGTGGTGCTGTGCAGCACCAGGTCGGCGCCGTCGGCCAGCGGGCGATACAGCGCCGGCGACAGGAAGGTGTTGTCGACCACCAGCTTGAGGCCGCGGCGCCTGGCCAGCGCGGCGAGCGCCGGGATGTCGCTGACTCGCACCAGCGGGTTGGACGCGGTTTCCGTGTAGATCAGTCGGGTCTGCGGGGTGATCGCCGCCTCGACCGCAGCCAGGTCGCCGATGTCGACCAGCGTGGAAGCGATGCCGAAGCGGCCCAGCTCCTTCTCGATAAGGCTCTGGGTGGTGCCGTACAGCTCGCGGCTGGCGATCAGGTGGTCGCCGGCACTCAGCACGCCCTGCAGCGCCGCGCTGATCGCCGCCATCCCCGAGGCGCAGAACAGCGCGTCTTCCCCCCCTTCCAGATCGCGAATCAGCGCCTCCAGCGCCGCCGGGTTGGGGTTGCCGATGCGCGTGTACATGAAGTTGTCGGGGTTGCCGGCGAGGAAGTCGTCGACCTGCGCCAAGGATTCGTAGACGAACACCGAGGTCTGGTAGATCGGCAGGGTCTTGGCGTGGGTGACCATGTGCCGGTCGACGTCGTTGCCGCTGTGCACGGCGCGGGTGGCAAAACCGGGGGTAGGTTCGGACATGGCGGGATTCCGGGGACAAGGGCCGACAGGTGCGCAGGCTGTCTGATACTGGCTTTTGTCTGGCAGTCAGCGAGACAACGGCAGCGGGGAAACCAAGAGCATAACCCCGCCGCCATCTACAGTTCACTCACATCTGTTGCAATCGCAACGCCAGATTCAGGGCATGTCGGCGTAATTCAGGCACTGCTATGGCCTCCCAAAGTCCAGCCTTCAGCATTGGTCCGATGTAGCTCACCCGTGTCGAAACCTCACCGCCACGGCTCTTGATCGCCAGACTCTCATCAACTTCAAGGCCGAGACCGTGCGCATCTGGGCAGACGATACCCTCCTCGCGTAGCTGGCTCACTAGCGGATCGCGTATGCGCATCAGGTTGAGGTTTGGCCCCGTGCAGTTGATGACACGTGCAACATTCAAGCGCGTCGTGTCGCTGGCACCACGCAGCCGTACATCAATGCTCACGCCATCACCCTGCGGCTGCACATTGAGCAGACGCCCCGCCATGGGCCTGAGCAGCCCATCCGCCAACGCCTGCCGGAATCGCTGGTGCGATTCCGGAGCGACGCGGTGACGATGCACATCCCAATAGGGCTGGACATGGCGCAGGAAGCGCCGACGCTCCTCTGCGGGCAAACGCTGCCACAACAGCGGTGTGATCGGGCGCAGGGCGGCGAATACATCACGCCAGTTACCGCCATCGCGGGCACAGGCATCGACCTCCCGGCGAATGTGTCGGGTCAAGGCACGCGTACTCGGTGGTACCTGCAATATCCGCTCGCGAAGACCCGCGGTCAGGTTGGTCTCGTCTCGCTGCTGGCGATGGGCCAACGGCATTAAACCGCGGCGCGACAACATGAAAATCTTGCCCCGATGCTGCCGGTGCAACTGCTCCAGCAGCATGTCCAACGCCGTCAGCCCCGATCCCACCAGCAACACGGGGGCATCGTCGGGCAGGTCAGCCAGGGCATCGCCCTGCCAGGGATCAGCGCAATAACGCGCAGTTCCCAAATTGGAGACGGACAAGCCGGGCGGGTCTATCGGGGCGAAATGACCGAAAGCCAACACCACATGGTCGGCTTGTATTGCCTCTGCACCGGCCAGCTCGACAGTCACCCCGTGCGCAGCTGGATGAACTGCTCGAACCTCGGCGACGCGCTGCTGCAACTCCACCCCGGAAGCCGCACCGCGCGCCGCATGCTGCACAAGTTCCGCAAGATAATCCCCATACAGGCGACGTGAGATAAATGCCTCACCCGACGTATCGGCCATTTGCCGCTGACAGAAGTGCAGGAAATCATCCGGCTCATCAGCCAGCGCACTCATATTGCCTGCCGGAACATTGAGCCAGTGCTGCGAGCCAGGCGTGCCATAGGCCAAGCCCCGTGCCATGCTGGCGGAGCGGTTGACCAGGACAAGCCGTACGCCTTCGTCGCTCTCAGGACAATGGCGCAGAAACTGGACAGCCAGCGCTGCGCCGCTAAACCCCCCGCCAACAATCACCAAGGTTTTCATCGAGTATCTCGAGCTGTTCCATGTACGGCCGGGCCAGCAGATCGGCCCAGCCTTAGCCGGCTGCCGCTCACCCACCGCGGCGGCCTCTTCAACCTTATCAGGTCGGCAAGCCGAACAGCCGCGCCGCATTGCCGCAGAGCAGCTTGTCCAGCACGCTTTCCTTGAAACCGAGGGCGAGGAAATCGTCGATCGACTGGCCGATCGGCCGGAACGGGTAGGACGAGCCGAACAGCAGCTGCTCGCCGAGGAAGCCGTTGGCTGCCTGGACGAAAGCCGCGCTGCCGGGCAGGAACAGGTACATGTCCGGCACGGCGAGGATGTTCTCGTAGCGGAAGGCCACGCCGAGCAGCTGATCCACGTTCGGCCAGTAGCCGTGGTAGCAGACGATCCGCAACGTCGGGAACGCCCGCGCGATCTTCGCCAGCCGGCCCGGATCATTGAACGCCGGGTCCGGGGTGGTCGGCCCGCTCATCAAAAACAGCGGGATGCCGCGCGCCGCCAGGTGCTCGTAGATCGGCCAGTACAGCGGATCGTCGGGATGGCGCGCCGGCTCACCAAAGCCCGGCTCCAGATCGATGCCGGACAGGCCCAGGCGGTCGATGGCGCGGTCGATCTCGGCGATGGCGCCCTCCACCCCCTGCAGCGCCGGGTCGATGCCGGCGATGCCGAGCAGTTCCTCGTGGCCGTGGACGATCTCGTGGATGAAGTCGTTGGGCAGATGCTGGCTCGGCGTGTGGCGGCCGACCACCACCGCGCGGCTCAGCCCGGCATCGCGCACCTCGGCGAGGAAGCCTTCGGCGGTCAGCGAGCGGGCGAAGTGCTCGTCGCTGCCACGGGTGCCGACCCGGCGGTTGAGCCAGCGCGCGGCGGCGTAACCAGGCGAACCCGGGTTGGCGCCGAAGAAGTCGTGCAGGTAGGCCGGGCGGCAGCGCATGTCGATGACTTTCATGCCGCAGCCTCGTCCTTCCTGGTTGCGCGCACGTCGAAGGCGCCGCCGGTCAGCTCCTCCTCGACGGTCACCGCCTGCTTGCCCGGCAGCAGCGGGAACACCAGCTCGGCGAAGCGGATCGACTCCTCCAGGTGCGGGTAGCCGGACAGCACGAAGCTGTCGACGCCCAGATCGACGTACTCCAGCAAGCGCGCCGCGACGGTCTGCGGATCACCGACCAGCGCGGTGCCGGCACCGCCGCGCACCAGGCCGACGCCGGCCCACAGGTTGGGGCTGACTTCCAGCTGGTCGCGCCGCCCGCCGTGCAGCGCGGCCATGCGCCGCTGACCCTCGGAATCCATCTTCGCGTAGTTGTCCTGGGCCTTGGCGATGGTCTCGTCGTCCAGATGGCTGATCAGCTTCTCGGCCGCGGCCCAGGCCTCCTCGTTGGTCTCGCGCACGATCACGTGCAGGCGCACGCCGAAGCGCACAGTGCGGTTGTACTTCTTCGCCCGCTCGCGCACATCGGCGATCTTCTCGGCCACCGCCGCTGGCGGCTCGCCCCAGGTCAGGTAGGCGTCGACGTGCTTGGCCGCCAGCTCGTGGGCCGCCTTTGATGAGCCGCCGAAGTACAGCGGCGGATAGGGCTTCTGCACCGGCGGGAAGAAGTTCTTCGCGCCCTTGACGTTGACGTGCCTGCCTTCGAAATCGACGGTCTTGCCCTGCAGCAGGTCGCGCCAGACGCTTAGAAACTCATCCGCTGCCTCGTAGCGCTCGTCGTGATTGAGGTAGACGCCTTCGGCAGCCAGCTCGGCAGCATCGCCGCCAGGCACCACGTTGAGCAGCAGACGACCCTTCAGCGCCTGGTCGAGGGTGGCGGCCTGGCGGGCGTTGGCAGTCGGGCCGCTGACCGAGGTGCGCAGCGCCACCAGTAGCTTGATGCGGCTGGTCACCGGCACCAGGCTGGCGGCGGTGACCCAGGGATCGAGGCAGCTCGAACCGGTGGGGATCAGCAGGCCGTCGTAGCCCAGGCTCTCGGCGGTCACCGCGATCTGCCGCAGGTACTCGTTGGTCGCCGGGCGGCCGGAGGAAGATTTGCCGAGATAGCGGGTATCGCCGGAAGTCGGAAGGAACCAGAAAATGTCCAGGCTCATGGATGCATGCCTCAAGAAGAAAGTGGGATGGCCTCGGCGGTCCCGGTGGGACCGCGGTCATCGCAAGGCGCGCAGCAGCGGCAGTGCTGGCGGATATTCAGGCGAGTGCTCTGCGGCGCTCTGTACTGCAGCCAGAGCAAGGCGCGTACCAAAGCGATCATGCGCAATGAAAAGTACGAGTAATGCGCCGTTTGCGCCGGCATCCTTGGCCAACATCGCATTATGGCGAGTGGCGATTGCCACTCCCGGCCAGGCGCTCGGAGCGTGGCCGCGGCCCTGGCTGTGCGCATTTCAGCAAACTGTTGATCTGCTGTTGTTCTGGCAACAGTTGCTTCAACAACAGCAACGGCAAACGCTCGTTCGCGCCAGCCCGTGCCGCTGCCAAGGCCGACGGCGGTCGAATGCTCAAGGTGCCCGCAGGTTTCGAGGGGGATTACGACCGGCGACAGGGCGGCCGGCCAGTTTGTGGCCTACCATGGCTGCAGGACAGAGTCAAGGAGAGGGATGGTCAGACGGTTCCCATCTTGCGCGGGAACAAAAGATACTTGTGGAGGAAAAAGATGGCCGATCAGAGCCTGAAGCTGGCGGTTTTGCATCAAAACGGCTGGCAGTTGGAAAACATTGTCGACAGGTTGCGTGCTGCCCGCAGCGACTGGATGGCCCTGCATGGCCGAAGCTGCGAGCCAGACGAGCGCGAACTGCCATCGCGCAAGATCATGGGCGAGGTGGTCGAAGCTTTGTCGGGCGCCTTGTTTCCCATGCTGCTGGGGCCTGCCGACCTGCGCCTGGAAAGCGAAGACTTCTACGTCGGGCATACCCTCGACGCGGCGCTCAACACCCTCCTGCAACAGATCTGCCTGGAGCTGGGCCATGGTTTGCGACCGAGCCTGGAGATCGAGCGACAGGCCCGCAGCATCGTGCAGGACTTCGCCCTGACCCTGCCGCAGTTGCGCCGACTGCTGGACGACGACGTGATGGCGGCCTTTCGCGGCGACCCGGCGGCGCGCAGCGTCGACGAGGTGCTGCTGTGCTATCCCGGCATCGTGGCCATCATCCACCACCGCATCGCCCATCACCTGTACAACGCCGGCCTGCCGCTGATGGCGCGGATGACTTCCGAGCTGGCGCATTCGGCCACCGGCATCGACATCCACCCCGGCGCGCGAATCGGCTCGAGCTTCTTCATCGACCACGGCACCGGCGTGGTGATCGGCGAGACGGCGATCATCGGCGACCGGGTACGCATCTACCAGGCGGTCACGCTTGGCGCCAAGCGCTTCGACGCGGATGACACCGGCCAGTTGGTCAAGGGTCAGCCGCGCCACCCGATTGTTGAAGACGACGTGGTGATCTACGCTGGGGCGACCATCCTCGGGCGCATCACCATAGGCGCCGGCTCCAGTATCGGTGGCAACGTGTGGCTGACCCGCAGCGTACCGCCGGGCAGCAACATCACCCAGGCAAACCTGCAAAACCAGGCGGGCAAACTGGGATAGTCACGCGCGACGAACCTCACGGCCTCGCGTCGTCAACTCAGCGCCAGGGGCAGGCGAAACGCCTGCCCTCGGGGCTCACGGTACACGCCATCACAGCATCAGCTTTTTCCGGCTCATGCCAGCCACCACACATGCACCCCTGCAAGTCCAGCCACCACTGCAACTGACCGGTAGCACGCCATCAGCTATCTTGAAGCGGTCGATGCCGAGCAATTCGGTGTTCCTGCCACCAGTGTCCCTCCCGCTCAGGAGCTAGCACATGTCTCTCTCCCTGTACCAAGCCTCCATCCCTCTGCTCATCCGCGGCCTGGAGAACCTCGCGGCCATCCTGCAGAAGGCCGCCAGCCATGCCGAGGCGCAGCAGATCGCGCCGGAGGTCTTCCTCAACGCCCGCCTCGCACCCGACATGTTCCCGTTGCTGCGCCAGGTACAGATCGTTTCCGACACTGCCAAGGGCTGCGCCGCGCGACTGGCCGGCATCGAGGTGCCGAGTTATCCGGACATCGAAACCAGCTTTGCCGAATTGCAGGAGCGCATCGCCCAGACCGCGACCTTCCTGAAAGGCATCACGCCGGCGCAGGTCGACGGCAGCGAGGAGCGTCCGATCACCCTGAAGATGCACAGCCAGGAAGTTCACTTCACCGGGCAGGCCTATCTGCTCGACTTCGCCCTGCCCAATTTCTATTTTCACCTGACCACCGCCTACGGCATCCTGCGCCATAACGGGGTGGCAATCGGCAAGAAGGATTATCTGGGCGAGGCTTGAGCCCGTTTCCGGGCGGCCGAGTGAGCCTGCCAGCAAGAACCTCGACGTCGCCATGGCATGGGAGCCGGAATGAAACCATTAGCTGATCACCCGACATCACCTGAAAAACTCATCAGCGATCCGGCTGATTTCTCGCTAGTGCTGGGCGGCCCGCTATACCAGCTGCTCCGTCGCTCGCGGCTGTCCGGCGATGCACTCGAGCTGGTGCGCAAACGCATCGTCGTCATTGCCCTGCTGGCCTGGCTGCCGTTGCTGCTGCTCTCTGCGCTCGAGGGGCAACTGCTGGACGGCGGGGTGGCCATCCCCTTTCTGATGGACTTCGATGTGCATATCCGCTTCCTGGTGGCGATGCCGTTGCTGATCGGCGCCGAGCTGATCGTCCACCAGCGCATCCGTCCGGTGGTCGGGCAGTTCCTCGACCGCCGGCTGGTCCCGGAAGCTGCGCGGGCGCGATTCGAGGCCGCGGTCGCCTCGACCATGCGTTTGCGCAACTCGGTGACCGCCGAGGTGCTGCTCATCGCGTTCGTCTACGGGTTTGGCGTGCTGGTAGTGTGGCGCAACGCCGCCGTCCTCGACACCGCCACCTGGTACACGGTGCCGACCGATTCGGGATTCGACCTGTCGCTGGCCGGGATCTGGTACGGCTACGTGAGCGTACCGATCTTCCAGTTCCTGCTGCTCCGCTGGTTCTTCCGCACGCTCATCTGGATGCGCTTTCTCTGGCAGGTGTCGCGCATCGAGCTGAACCTGGTGCCCACCCATCCGGACCGGGTCGGCGGCCTGGGCTTCCTGGCCAACTCGGCCTACGCGTTCATGCCGCTGGCCCTGGCCTACGGCGCCCTGCTGGCCGGCATGCTGGCCAACCGGATCTTCTACGTCGGCGCCACGCTGCCCGAGTTCAAGGCCGAGATCGCCATGGTGGTGATCTTCGTCGAGTGCCTGGTGCTGGCCCCGCTCTTCGTGTTCTCGACGCAACTGGCCAACGCCAAGCGCATCGGCCTACGCGAATACGGCGGTCTGGCAATGACTTACGTGCGCGAGTTCGACAGCAAATGGCTGCGCGGTGGTGCCCCGGCCGATGAGCCGCTGGTGGGCAGCGGCGATATCCAGTCGCTGGCCGATCTCGGCAACAGCTTCGCGGTGGTGCAGGAGATGCGCCTCGCCCCGGTCACGAGGGATGTCGTCCTCCGCCTGTCAATTGCGACGCTGTTGCCGGTGGTACCGCTACTGCTGACCATCATGCCGCTCGAAGAGTTGCTGAACAAACTGGCGGGCATAATTCTCTAGCGATTGAGGCGCCCTGACATGAGTCCGCAGAAGACCGCGTTCGTGCTGGCCGGCGGCGGCAGCCTCGGAGCCGTGCAGGTCGGCATGCTCAAGGCGCTGAGCCGTGCGCAAATCACCCCCGACCTGGTGGTCGGCGCCTCGGTGGGCGCGATCAATGCGGCCTACTACGCCGCGGCCCCCGATGAAAGCGGCGTCGCGCGCCTCGAGAGCATCTGGCTGGAGCTGCACCGCGCCGATGTCTTCCCGCTGTCGGCGACCAACACCCTCATGTGCCTGCTCGGCAAACGCGACTTCCTGACGCTGCCCGGCAAACTGCAGGGTCTGATCGAGATGCGGCTTCCCTACCGCAATCTGGAGGATGCCGCGCTGCCCTGCCATGTGGTCGCCACCGACGCGCTCGATGGCACCGAGGTCATCCTCTCTTCCGGCGCGGCCAGCCAGGCGCTACTGGCCAGCGTGGCCATCCCGGCCGTGTTTCCAGTGGTGGTCATCGACGGACGTCCGTTGATGGACGGCGGCATTGCCAGCAACACGCCGATCTCTGCTGCGGTTGCCCTGGGAGCCAGCCGGGTGGTGATCCTGCCAACCGGAACGCCCTGCGCGCTGCAGGCGCCGCCGCACGGCGCACTGGCCATCGCGCTGCATGCTGTCAACCTGCTCGCCATGCGCCAGCTGCTGGCCGATGTCGATCGCTTCGCCGGGCGCTGTGAACTGATCGTGCTGCCGCCCTTGTGCCCGCTAGCGATCAACACCTTCGACTTCTCGCACTCGGCCGAGCTCATCCACCGTGCGGAGAAAGCCACCCAGCGTTGGCTTGCCGACGGCTTGCAGGGCCTGCACGGCAAGGATCCCCGCTGGTTGCTGGCGCCGCACAGGCATCACACCACAGCTCACGAATAACGCTGAGGGTCGGGAGCCTCGTCGTTCAACGCCCAGCGCCCGAGCATGTTGAGCTTGTAGTCGATGGGGTCGTGCAAGGTGTGGGTACGCACGTTGCGCCAGAAGCGGTCGAAGCCCAGTGAGGCCCTGGTGCCGCGGGCACCCACGACTTCAAACAATTCCTGCCTGGCGAACAGACCGGCGCGATGGGCCAGCACCTTGGCTTCGGCCACCGCGACCGCCACCTCGGCGCGCTCGCCGACCGTCAGCGCCGGGCCGCGGGCAAAGGCCCGATCGACCAGCTCCGCCGCGCGATCCGCCAGGGCACGGGCGGCGGCAATCTGCACGTGCATTTCCCCGAAACGGTTCTGGGTGAAGGGGTCGTCGGTGGCATGCTGCGCCGTCGAAGCCAGCCAGGGGCGGGCCTGGGTGTGCGCATAGTCGCGCGCCTCCGCGAAGGCGCCCTGGGCGATGCCCAAATACAGGTTGGTCAGCACCAGCTGGGCCAGGCAGTTGCGCAGCGTGTGGAAGGCGGTCGCCTCGACTTCCGGCGCGCGCAGCACATCCCGCTCCGGCAAGGGGACCTGGTCGAAGCGGACCGAGTTGCTGTCGGTCTGCCGCTGGCCGATGGGGTCCCAGTCGTCGAGGATCTGCACCCCCGGATGCTCGGTGGAAACCACCGCCAGTAGTGGTTGCACCGCCTCGCCCAGCACCGCCGAGAGGGTCATCAACTGCGAACCGACGATCCCCGAGCAGAACGACTTGCTGCCATCGAGCAGCAGCCCATTGGCGGTCTGCCTGGCAAGCAGACGGCGGTCCAGCGGGTTCATGCCGTTGCCCCACCACAGCTGGCGCTCGATGGTCTGGCGCAGCAGACGCTCCTGCTGCTCCGCGTTGCCGTAGATCAGCACGGTGGCGACCTGCAGATGATGGAAGGCGAACACGTGGGCCAGCGAGCTGTCGACCGCAGCGATGCGGCGCACCAGGGCGTAGATCTCCTGCCAGCTCCGCTCATCGCCACCGTAGGCGCGGGGGATGGACAGACGCAGCAGACCGGCCTCGCGCAGCAAGGCCTTTTCCTCGGCGGCATGGCCGCCACGGGCATCGCGCTCGACCGCAGTGGCCTTGATGCACGCCAGCAGGGTTTCCAGTTGCAGACTCATGGGTAATGAACTCGATCAGCGGTTATTCGTGAATTTTCAATGGCAGATCAGGCCGTCTTCCAGCTTGATGACGTCGACGCTCAGCTCACCGATCCAGCGCGCCAGCGCGGCGTCATGGGCCGCGCGACGCTGCCAGTGGTGCAGCGCGGCATTCAGCCAGGCCACGGTTTGCGGCTCGGCCCGGGGCAGCTGGACATGGCCGGCAATCGAGGGTTGCAGCGTGACTGGCAGGCGGCGGTAGAAACGCCAGTCGGGCTGCAGCAGCAGCCAGTCGACCAGGCTCGCCTCCTCCGCCAGCGCCGCGCACTCCCCGGCCATGAAGGCGGCGATGGCATGCACCGCCGAGGGATAGCTGCGCGCAACCGCGCCCTGCTGGGCGGAAAGCGCGTGGCGGTAGGGGCTGCCTTCGGCCAGGCACACGGTCTGGCCGCGCAGCTTCGCCGCCCCCCCGCCGGCGAAGCTGCGCAGCGCCAGCAACTGCCCCTCGCCGTGGCGGGCGGAGGCCGGCAACGCGGCATTCGCACCGGCCAGCGGCCGTTCGGCGACGCCGGCTACCAGCAGATCGACCCGCCCCGCCTGCAACGCCTGGTCGCGCTGTCCAGCCGGCAGGCCGACCAGCTGGACCTTGAGGTGCAGGTATTCACCGAGCGCCTGGGCCAGCGCCGCATCGACCAGGTCCGGCTCCACTACCGCGGGCGTACCGGGCAGCGCCGGGCGGGCATAGGCACGCACGCCGATCAGCAGCTTGCCGCGCTCGCGCGCCGCTTCCAGCAGCGGCCCCGGCGGCAGCTCGCTGGGGTGGACAGCGCGCGGCCAGAGCCGACCGGCGCCAACCAGACCGATACCAAAGACCAGCAGCATCAGCAGCACCCCGACCGCCAGGCGCACCGTAGCCGGATTACGCCCAGGCACGCCCTCGCGCGGCGGGCGCAACGGGTCGAGGCAGGCCGGCACCAGCAGCTCAGGCATTGTGGCTCAACCCCTTGCGCCAGCGGGTCAGGCGCCGCTCGAGCAGGGCCAGCAGCAGGTTGAGCAGCAGCCCCACCAGCGCCAGCAGCAGGATGCCGGCGTACATGCTCGGCACCTGGAAGACTTCCTGCGAGTTGATGGTCAAAAAGCCCAGCCCGGAATGCGCGCCGATCATTTCCGCCGCCACCAGCGCGGTAACGCAGTACGCGCCGGCCAGGCGGATGCCGGTGAAGATCGACGGCGAGGCCGCCGGCAGCACCACCTTGGCGAACAGGAAGCCGCGCGAGGCGCCCATGGAGCGGGCCGAGTCGATCAGCAGCTTGTCGACCTGCTTCACCCCGCTGATGGTGCTGAGCAGGATCGGCCAGAACGACGCCCAGAAGATGATCGCCACCTTGGACAGCTCACCGATGCCGAAGAACAGGATGAACACCGGAAATAGCGCCAGCGCCGAGGTCTGCCGGAAGAACTGCAGCAGCGGATCGACGAAGGCCTCCAGGCGGGCGAACCAGCCCATCAGCAGGCCCAGGCTCACCCCGCTGGCGATGGCCAGCAGCAGGCCGGCCAGCGAGCGCTGCAGGCTGGCCGCCAGATGCTTGAGCAGCGCGCCGTTGTGCGCCAGCTCCCAGATTGCCTGCAGCACCGCCGACGGCGGACTGAGGTAGCCCGGATTGGCCAGCCCCAGGCGCGGCAGCAGCTCCCAGACCAGCACGAAGACCAGGACGCCCAGGCTGCGTTCGAACAGCCCGGCCAGATTCAGCGAAACTCTCATGACAGCTCCCTAGCCCTTGATCTCGGCGGTCTGTGCGCTGGCCGGCCAGTCGGCCGCGCGTATCGAGGTCGGTGCCGGCACCGGTGCCGAGGCGAAGCGCACCTCGTCCTTGAGCACCTCCCAGGCGCGCTGACGCAAGTGGACGAACTCCTCGGAGTTGCGCACCTCGGCCAGCCGCGGGCGCTCCAGCGGCACCTCGATGATCTCCTTGACCCGGCCGGGCCGGTGGGTCATCACCGCGATGCGGTCGGAGAGGAAGATCGCCTCGTCGAGGCTGTGGGTGATGAACACGATGGTCTTCTTGCGCTGGTCCCAGATGCGCAGCAGCTCGCCCTGGAGGATCTCGCGGGTCTGCGCGTCGAGTGCGGCGAACGGCTCGTCCATCAGCAGCACGTCCGGCTCGTAGACCAGCGAGCGGGCGATGGCCACCCGCTGCTTCATGCCGCCGGAAATCTCGTGGGGGTAGCGCGCGCCGAAGCCGTGCAGCCCGACCAGCTCCAGGTACTCGCGGGCCCGCTCTCGGCGCTCGGCCTTGCCGACTCCGCGGATCTCCAGGCCCACCTCAATGTTCTCCAGCACGGTGCGCCAGGGGAACAGCGCGTAACCCTGGAACACCACGCCCTGGTTGGCGTTGATGCCCTGCAGCGGCTTGCCATCGATGTGGATGCTGCCGCCGCTCTTGTCGGCCAGCCCGGCGAGGATGCTGAGGAAGGTCGACTTGCCGCAGCCCGAGGGGCCGAGCACCGAGAGGAACTCGCCCTCGCGGATCTCCAGGTCGAAGTCCTGCAGGGCGACCACCCGCTCGGCCTGGCCGCTCTCGTTCCTGGCACTGAACTCCATGCGCAGGTTGTGCGCCACGATCTTGCCGCTCACGCTGCGCACCTCAGACCTTCTGGCCGGCGAAGGGGTTGAACTCGTTGGTGTAGACGTCCTTCACCTTGACCTTGCCGCGCGGAATCTTGCCCTCGCTTTCGAGGATGTCGATGTAGTACTGGATCGGCGGCTCGGTCACCACCAGGTTCTCCACGTAGGCGTAGCGCTCCACCTTGCCGAGGTCCATGCCGATGCGTCGGGCGGTGATCTTGCGCGCCTCCTCAGGATTGGCGTTGACCCAGTTGCCGGCGCGGGCGACGGCGCGAACCACATCGCGGGTCGCCTCGGGATGTTCGCGGATGAACTTGCCATGTGCGCTGTACGGCGCCATGCCGCCCAGGCCGCGGTCGAGGTCGTAGTCGCTCCACAGCTTGTGCAGCGCCGGGTTGTTCTCGGCGCCGCCGGAATGCGGCGGGTGGATGATCGCCAAGTCGATGTTGCCGGTTTCCACGGTCTGCTCGCCCTGGTTGTCCGGCACCACCAGCCAGTTGATCTTGTTCACGTCGACGCCGTGCTGGCGCAGGTAGGTCTTGGTGACGAACTCGGCACAGGCGCCGAAGCTGTTGAAGCCGATGGTCTTGCCTTCGAGATCCTTGGCCGTGCGGATGCCCGAGTCCTTGCGCACGAAGTACTTCATGTGCGGCGCCTCCTCCAGGGTCTTGCCGCCAGCGGACACCACCTTGAGGTCCAGGCCGCTGGCGATCGCGGAAATCACCAGCGGCACCATGCGCGTGCCGAAATCGATTTCGCCGGTACCAACCAGGGGAATCAGCTGCGGGGCAGCAATCTTGCCGACGTATTTGGGTTTCGCGCGGGTCCCTTCGAAATAACCCAGCTCCTCGGCCAGATAGATCAGATCGAACGAGGGGTTATCCGGATATTTGAACTCCACTATCGCGTCGCCGACACTCTTCACCACGGCAGGCGCACCGGCCGACTTGGCAGCACCACTCTCCTTATCCCAGCATCCCGGCAGGATAATACTCGCGGCACCGGCGGTGCCGAACATGGCCAGGGTTTTCAGGGCCGCTCTGCGGCTGGTATTAACGCTCATCGGTGTTCTTCCTTTGCACGCTTGGCTGAAGTCAGCCTGAATCGAATGCCAAGTTGTTCAGCAATTAGCGTGCCACCCCTAAAACCGCTGCAAACCGCTGATTCACTTGGAAAAACAGCAATATAAATAGAGGCGGAGCGCTTCCCGGGAGCCGTCGCTGTGCACATACAAACAGCCATACGCACGAACTGTTGCATATCCGGCAGCCCGCTGAAACACGGTTATTCCGGAAAATCCTCGGCATGGAAAGTTCACGCTCCGCCGCTCAAGAACGCACGTACCGCCTGCGCAGCCAACTGTCCGCCACGCAACAGATGGCAAACAATTCGCAAGAAATTCCGACAGCGGAATATACAAAAACAACTGCGACACCCGCATTTAACGCGTTATCGCCAAACTGGCATCCAACTTGCTCCTCGGAACTCACAGTGCGCCAAGCGCTCTCGATAAATTCGAATCCAGATTCAGGAGTCATATATGTCCAACCCAACTTCCCTGTCCCGCGCCGTCGCCAAGTGGCTCAAGTCGCTGACCCTGGCAGCCGTGGCTACTTCGGCGCTGGGCGTCGCCCATGCCGCCAGCGACAAGCCGCTGAAGCTCGGCACCACCGCCGCCTTTGTGCCGGTGCTGGAAGTCGCCGCCGCGGAAGCCGCCAAACAGGGTGTCAAGGTCGAGCTGGTCGAGTTCAGCGACTGGAAGACGCCGAACGTCACCCTGGCCCACGGCGACATCGACGCCAACTACTTCCAGCACATCCCCTTCCTGACCAACGCCAACAAGGAAGGCGGCTTCGACCTCAAGGCGGTCGCCCCTGGGGTGATCAACAACGTCGGCCTGTACTCGAAGAAGTACAAGAGCCTGGCCGAGCTGCCGGTCGGCGCCAAGGTGGCCATCGCCGGCGACGCGGTCAACGGCGCACGCGGCCTGCAGCTGCTGGAAAAGGCCGGTTTGATCAAGCTCAAGCCCGGTACCGGCTACCAGACCACCGTGGCCGACATCGTGGAGAACCCGAAGAAGCTCGACATCATCGAGCTGGAGGCCGTGCAGCTGGCGCGCACCCTCGATGATGTCGACCTGGCCCAGGGCATGCCGCACTACCTGCGCCTGGCCGGCACCATCGACCCGGCAAGCGCGCTGATCTTCGACGGCCAGGAACAGAAGATCTACGCCATCCAGTTCGTCACCCGTCCGCAAGGCCAGGACGACGAGCGCCTGCGCACCTTCATCAAGGTTTACCAGACCTCCCCGGTAGTGCGCGCGGCCCTCGACCAGACCCAGGGCAAACTCTACTCGCCGGGCTGGGAGAACTGATGCCATGAGCCGCTACGAATCCGATATCGAGCAGGCCATCACCCACATCCGTCTCGAAGGTCTGAGCAAGACCTACAGCGGCGGCCAGGGCGTGGTGCATGCGCTCGACGACATCGACCTGAACATCCGCCGCGGCGAGATCTTCGGGATCATCGGACGCAGCGGCGCCGGCAAGTCGTCGCTGATCCGTACCCTCAACCGCCTGGAGCAGCCGAGCAGCGGCCGGGTGCGCATCGACGGCGTCGACATCGGCCAACTGGACGAGGACCAGCTGGTCACCCTGCGCCGGCGGGTCGGGATGATCTTCCAGCACTTCAACCTGCTGTCGGCGAAGACCGTCTGGGACAACGTCGCGCTGCCGCTGCGGGTCGCCGGCACGCGGCCCTTCGAGATCGAGCGGCGGGTCAGCGAACTGCTGCAACTGGTCGGCCTCAGTGACAAGCGCGACGTCTACCCAGCGCAGCTGTCCGGCGGGCAGAAGCAGCGCGTCGGCATCGCCCGCGCGCTGGTCCACGAGCCGCAGATCCTGCTGTGCGACGAGGCCACCTCGGCGCTCGATCCGGAAAGCACCCAGGCGATCCTCGCCCTGCTGCGCGACATCAACTGTCGCCTCGGCCTGACCATCGTGTTGATCACCCACGAGATGGAGGTGATCCACGAGATCTGCCAGCGTGTGGGGGTGCTCGAACGTGGTCGCGTGGTCGAAGAAGGCCCGGTGTGGCAGGTGTTCGGCGATCCGCAGCACGAGGTCACCCGCACCCTGCTCGGCACCCGCCAGCACGACCTGCCGGAGGACCTGGTCGGACGCATCCGCCCGCAAGCGGAGAACGAGCACAGCCTGTTCCTGCTCGACCTGCACTTCACCGGCGCCAGCCTGCGCGAGCCGGACCTGCTGGCCATCGCCCAGGCGCTGGGGCCGCGCAGCCGCCTGGTGCACGGCGGCATCGACCGCATCCAGGGCCGCGCCCTCGGCCACCTGCTGGTCGGGGTGGACGGGCGCGAACCGCGCGCGGCGATCCTCGAGCGGGCGCGCGGCCTGGCCGACCACGTGGGGGGGCTCGGTTATGTCGCTGCTGCTTGACCGCCTGCTGCAGGGCACCCTCGACACCCTGCTGATGATCGGCGCCTCGTCGCTGATCACCCTGCTGCTGGGCATCCCGCTGGCGCTGTTCCTGGTCACCAGCACGCGCGGCGGCATCTTCGAGGCGCGCTGGGCCAACGGCGCCATCGGCAGCGTGGTCAACGTGCTGCGCTCGATCCCGTTCCTGATCCTGATGGTCGCGCTGATCCCCTTCACCCGGCTGATTGTCGGCACCAGCTACGGCGTGTGGGCGGCGGTGGTGCCGCTGACGGTGGCCTGCATCCCGTTCTTCGCGCGCATCGCCGAGGTCAGCCTGCGCGAGGTCGACCGCGGCTTGATCGAGGCGGCGCAGGCCATGGGCTGCCGACGCTGGCACATCGTCTGGCACGTGCTGCTGCCCGAGGCGCGGCCGGGCATCGTCGCCGGCTTCACCATCACCCTGGTGAGCATGATCAACGCCTCGGCGGTGGCCGGCGCCATCGGTGCCGGCGGCCTCGGCGACCTGGCCTATCGCTACGGCTACCAGCGCTTCGACACCGAGGTGATGGTCACCGTGATCGTCCTGCTGGTGCTGCTGGTGACGCTGATCCAGTTCGGCGGCGACCGCCTGGCCCACGCCCTCAACAAACGCAAGTAACCCATTCGACATCCGGGCGCCGCCACCGGCGGCCACCCGGCAGGAGTATCCCCATGTCCGAAATTCTGCAGCGCCGCCCCACGGCGCCGGGGCCGGCTGCGCTCCGCTCCCGAGATCCGCGCCCGCTGCCGCTCGATCCGAGCCAGGTGCGGGTGATCCACAGCGACGCCGAGGCCATCGAGGTCGCCCGTCAGCTGGCCGGTGAGTTCGCCGCCGGCGCCGCCGAGCGCGACCGCGAGCGTCGCCTGCCCTGGGAAGAACTGGACCGCTATACCGCCAGCGGCCTGGGCGGCATCGCCGTGCCGGAGGCCTACGGCGGCGCCGGCGCCTCCTTCGTCACCATTGCCGAGGTGTTCCGCCTGCTCTGCGCCGCCGACCCGGCGCTCGGGCAGATCCCGCAGAACCAGTTCGGCGTACTGTTCGCCGTGCACGAGCTGGCCAGCGACGCGCAGAAACAGCGTCTGTACGGTCGTATCCTGGCAGGCGAGCGTTTCGGCAATGCCGGCCCGGCGCGCGGCACGTCGAGCATGCTGGCGCAGACCACCCGCCTGCACCGCGAGGAAGGCAGCCTGCGCCTCTCCGGCACGCGCTTCTACTCCACCGGCGCGCTGTTCGCCCACTGGATTCCCAGCCGCGCCGAGGACGAACAGGGCCTCACCGTGCTGGTGTTCGCCCCGCGCCACGCCGAGGGCGTCAAGGTGGTCGACGACTGGTCGGGCATCGGCCAGCGCACCACCGCCAGTGGCAGCGTGCACTTCTCCGCGGTGGCCATCGCCCCCGAGGACGTGCTGCCGGCCTGGCAGCTGATCGATCGCCCGGGCCTCAGCGGCCCGGCCTCGCAGCTGATCCAGGCGGCCATCGACGCCGGCATCGCCCAGGCCGCCATCGACGACACCCTGCGCTTCGTGCGCGAACGCTCGCGGCCGTGGACCGACTTCGGCGGCGAGCGCGCCAGCGACGACCCCTACATCATCCAGGCGGTCGGCCGCCTGCAGATCGACCTGCACGCCGCCAACGAGGTGCTGCGCGAGACCGCCGAGACCCTCGACCGCATCGCGGCCAAGCCGGTCACCGCCGAGTCCAGCGCCGAGGCCTCGCTGGCCATCGCCGCGGCGAAGATCCTCACCACCGAGATCGCCCTGGAGGCCAGCGAGAAGCTGTTCGAGCTGGCCGGCACCGCCGCCACCCGCAGCGAGCACAACCTCGACCGCCACTGGCGCAATGCGCGCACCCACACCCTGCACGACCCGGTGCGCTGGAAATACCACCTGCTGGGCAACTACGCCCTCAACGGCGTGCTGCCCAAGCGCCACCAGTGGAACTGAGGAGGCTGCCATGACCCATTTCGAGACTATCCCTGGCGCCTACGTCAGCCCGCCGGCCGGCAGCGTCGCCATCCTCCGCGACGACGCAGAGGCCATAGCCGTGGCCCGCGAGCTGGCCGCCGAATTCGCCGTCGGCGCCGCCGCGCGCGACCGCCAGCGTCGCCTGCCCTGGGCGGAGGTCGAGCGCTTCGCGCAGAGCGGCCTGTGGGGCATCAGCGTGCCGAAGGAATACGGCGGCGCTGGCGTGTCCAACGTCACCCTCGCCGAGGTGACGGCGATCCTCGCCGCCGCCGACAGCTCCATCGCCCACATCCCGCAGAACCACTTCTACTCGCTGGAGGTGCTGCGCGTCGGCGGCAGCGAGGCGCAGAAGCGCTTCTTCTACGCCCAGGCGCTGCAGGGCCAGCGCTTCGGCAACGCGCTGGCCGAGATCGGCCACAAGGACTTCAAGCGCCGCACCCGGCTGTCGCGCGACGCCGAGGGCCGACTGCGCATCGACGGGCGCAAGTACTACTGCACCGGCTCGCTGTTCGCCCACTGGATTCCCACCCTGGCGGTCGACGACGACGGCGCCGGCTGGCTGGTGTTCGTGCCGCGGCAGAGCTACGGCGTCACCGTGGTCGACGACTGGGACGGCTTCGGTCAGCGCGTCACCGGCAGCGGCTCGGTGATCTTCGCCGACGTGCCGGTGCAGGGGGACTGGGTGGTGCCGTTCGCCGCCTCCTTCGAGCGCCCGACCACCATCGGCCCGCTGGCGCAAATCATCCATGCTGCCCTCGACCTCGGCATCGCCCGCGGCGCCTACGCCGCCGCCCTCGACTTCGTGCGCCAGCACAGCAGGGCGTGGATCGATTCGGGCGTGGCGCGCGCCAGCGACGATCCGCTGATCCTCGAGCGGGTCGGCGACCTCTCCGTGCGCCTGAGCGCCGCCGAGGCGCTGCTGCGCCGCGCCGGTCGGGTGCTCGACGCCAGCCAGGCCGCGCCCGACGAGCGCAGCGTGGCCGCCGCCTCGGTGGCGGTGGCCGAGGCCCGCGTGCTGACCACCGAGATCGCCCTCAAGGCCAGTTCGAAGCTGTTCGAGCTGGGCGGCAGCGGCGCCAGCCTTGCCGAGCACGACCTCGACCGCTTCTGGCGCAACGCGCGCACCCACACCCTGCACGATCCGGTGCGCTGGAAGTTCCACGCCATCGGCAACTACTACCTCAACGACACTCTGCCCCCGCGGCACGGAGCGCTCTGACCATGGCGAAGAAGCAGATCCTGCTCAACGCGTTCAACATGAACTGCGTCGGCCACATCAACCACGGCCTGTGGACCCACCCGCGCGACAACTCGGTGGACTACAACACCCTCGAGTACTGGACCGACCTGGCCAGGACCCTAGAGCGCGGCCTGTTCGACGGCCTGTTCATCGCCGACATCATCGGCGTCTACGACGTCTACCAGCACTCCATCGACCTGACCCTGCGCGAGTCGATCCAGCTGCCGGTCAACGACCCGCTGCTGCTGGTCTCGGCGATGGCCGCGGCGACCAAACACCTGGGCTTCGGCATCACCTCCAACCTCAGCTACGAGCCGCCCTACCTGTTCGCCCGGCGCATGTCGACGCTCGACCACCTGACCCGCGGGCGCATCGGCTGGAACATCGTCACCGGCTACCTGGAAAGCGGCGCCAGGGCCATGGGCCTCGACGGCCTGACCGCCCACGACCAGCGCTACGAGCGCGCCGAGGACTATCTGGAGCTGGTCTACAAACTGTGGGAAGGCAGCTGGGAGGATGGCGCGGTGCGCCGCGACAAGGCCGCGCGGGTGTTCGCCGACCCGGCCAGGGTGCACCGCGTCCGGCACCAGGGGCCGTACTACCAGCTCGACGGCTACCACCTGTGCGAGCCGTCGATCCAGCGCACCCCGCTGCTGTTCCAGGCCGGCACCTCGCCGCGCGGCCAGCAGTTCTCCGCGCGGCACGCCGAGGCAATCTTCATCAGCGCCCAGGACAAGGCCGCCACCCGCAAAGTGGTCCAGGAGCTGCGCCAGCAGGCGGTGCAGGCCGGACGCCGCCCGGAGGACCTGAAGATCTTCGTCGGCATCGCCGCAGTGGTCGGCAAGACCAAGCGCGAAGCCGAAGAGAAGTTCGACGACTACTGGCACTACGCCAGCGCCGAGGCCGGCCTCGCCCACTTTGCCAGCAGCGTCAACGTCGACTTCGCCCGCTACGGCCTCGACGAGCCGATCGACTACCGCGGCGGCAACGCCATCGAGTCGGCGGCGCAGACCGCCCAGGCCAACGCCCTGAATCGGCGCAAGCTGCTCGAACGCTTCCGCCTCGGCAGCCGCTACCCGACCCTGGTCGGCGACGCCCAGCACGTAGCCGACGAACTGGAGTCCTGGGCCAACGACGTCGGCGTCGACGGTTTCAACCTGTCGCGCACCGTCACCCCGGAAAGCTACGAGGACTTCATCGACCTGGTGATCCCCGAGCTGCAGAGCCGCGGCTCGTACAAGACCGCCTACGCCGAGGGCAGCCTGCGCCACAAGCTGTTCGGCGCGGGCGACCGCCTGCCGGCGCGCCATCCGGCGGCCAGCCAGCGTCATGTCCCGACCGCTACCCCGCTCGCCAGGGCGAACCAGCATGAAGCTGCGCATCCTGTGTAGCGTCTGCAGAGCAGCCAGCGCGGCATCTCGCTTCACCAAGGCCACCGGCACGACCGCCGATCAGGCAATATGATCGGCATCCAGCGGCCGATCCGGGCCGAACCCCTCCCAGGAGACCCCATGAGCAACAAGCACCGCGTCGCCACCCATGCCATCGACCCGCAGTTCATCGAGCGCTGGTCGCCGCGCGCCTTCACCGGCGAGAACATTCCCGAGGCCACCCTGCTCGGCTTCATCGAGGCTGCGCGCTGGGCGCCCTCGGCCTACAATTCGCAGCCCTGGCGCTTCCTCTACGCCCGCCGCGACAGCGCCGACTGGTCGCGCTACCTGAACCTGCTGATCGAGTTCAATCGCGGCTGGGCGCAGCATGCCTCGGCGCTGCTGGTGATCGTCTCGAAGACCCGCTTCGTGGCGCCGGGCAAGAGCGAAGAGCAACCCGCCCCCTCGCACGCCTTCGACACCGGCGCCGCCTGGGGCTTCTTCGCCCTGCAGGCGCACCTGGCCGGCTGGCACACCCACGCCATGACCGGCTTCGACAAGGATCTGGCACGCCGCGAGCTGAAGATCCCGGACGGTTACGAGGTGCAGGCGATGGTCGCCGTCGGCAAGCGCGGCGACGCCGCCAGCCTGCCCGAAGCACTGCAGGCCCGCGAGACGCCCAGCCCGCGCCTGGCACTGGAGGCCATAGCCGCCGAAGGCGACTTCAGCCTGTAACGGCTGCTCCAGAAGCGCGATGGGCGAAGACACCCAAGGTGTCTTCGCCCATCGATTCGGAGTCCTGCCGGGACTGGAGGCCCGTAGGGATGGCTCAGAAGGCCAGCTTGAAACCCACGAAGGACAGCATGACCGCCAGGCAGGGACGCAGGAAGTGCTCGGGAACCCGCCCGGCCAGATGGCTGCCGAAATAGATACCCGGCAGCGAACCCATCAGCAGGTAGCCCAGCAGTTGCCAGTCGATGCTGCCCATGCCGGCATGGCCGAGGCCGGCCACCAAGGTCAGCGGCACCGCATGGGCGATTTCCGTGCCGACCAGGCGACGGACCGGCAGGAACGGGTAGAGCATGAACAGCGCGACAGTGCCCAGGGCGCCGGCGCCGATCGAGGTCAGCGTCACCATCACGCCGAGGATCACGCCGGTGGCGACCGTCAGCGTATTCAGGGTCCGCGGGCTGAGGTGGTAGTGATCGCCGGCGTGCCGGCTGGAGAAGGCCATCAGCTGCTTCTTGAACAGGATCGCCAGCGCGGTCAGCAGCAGGACGAAGCCGAGCGCCTGCTTGATCAGCGCATTCAGGGCCTGCGGATCGGAGTTCAGGTTGTGCAGGAACCACAGGGTCAGTGCTGCGGCCGGCACGCTGCCGAGCGCCAGCCAGCCGGTGATGGACCAGTCGATGTTCTTGTTCTTGCCGTGCACCAGCACGCCGCTGGACTTGGTGATCGCCGCGTACAGCAGGTCGGTACCCACCGCGGTCGCCGGGTTGATGCCGAACCAGAGCAGGATGGGCGTCATCAGCGAACCGCCGCCAACGCCGGTCATGCCAACGATGAAGCCAACCACCAAGCCTGCAAACACGAAACCGAAAATCGCCGAATCCATCATCACTCCTGCAAGCCGAGTCCGAGCCCGAACCCATTACAAACTGCGTGGAGAATAGCGGCATTTATGTATAAGCGTTTAGAACGATGTGACCTGTAGTTATAACCGGACTCGACAATCCGCCCACGACGGCACCGCCCTGGCCGTCCGCCGTTCCGAATAGCGGAGCCGCGCCCGTGGCGGGCGGGCGCGGCCCTGCCCTACTGCGCCCGCACCTGCGGATTGACCATATGCCGCGGCGTGCCGCCGAGCAGCGCGCGCTCCAGGTTATCCAGCGCCAGTTCGGCCATCGCCTGGCGCGTCTCATGGGTGGCCGAGCCCACGTGCGGCAGGGTCACCACGTTGGGTAGGGCGAACAGCGGCGACTCGCGCAGCGGTTCTTTCTCGTAGACGTCGAGGCCGGCGGCGCGCAGCTGGCCACTCTGCAGCGCCTCGACCAACGCGACCTCGTCGACCACCGGGCCGCGGGCGACGTTGACCAGGATGGCGCCCGGCTTCATCAGCGCCAGCTCGCGGCGGCCGATCAGGTGGTGGGTCGCAGCGCTGAGCGGCACCACCAGCACCACGAAGTCGGCCTCGCCGAGCAGCTCGTCGAAGCCGCAGTAGCGCGCGCCCAGCTCCTGTTCCAGCGCCGGCTTGCGGCTGTTGCCGTGGTACAGCACCTCCATGTTGAAGCCGAAGCGCCCGCGGCGGGCGATGGCCGCGCCGATGTTGCCCAGGCCAAGGATGCCCAGGGTCTTGCCGTGCACGTCGCTACCGAACTGCGCCGGGCTCACTGGAGCCTGCCAGTGGCCGGCCTTGACCCAGGCGTCCAGCTCCGGCACCCGCCGCGCGGCGGCCATCAGCAGGGTGAAACCGAGGTCGGCGGTGGTTTCGGTGAGCACGTCCGGGGTGTTGGCAAGCAGGATGCCGCGCTCGTTCAGATAGCTCAGCTCGTAGTTGTCGTAGCCCACCGAGATGGTCGAGATGACTTCCAGCTGACCGGCCTGCGCCAGCTGGGCGCGGCCGAACGGCCGGCCGACGCCGAGCAGGCCGTGGGCCTTGGGCAGCGCCTCGGCGTACTGGGCGTCGATGTCGCCGGCCGGGTCGAGCAGGGTGACGTTGAAGTTGTGCCGCAGGCGTTGCTGATGCTCGGGGCTGAGACGACTGAAGACGAAGACGTTCTTTTTCATGGTGGTCCTGCGCGGCTGATCCGGAGGTAACAAGGCAGCAAGATTACCCGGATGCGGCGGCCGGTCCAGCGCCGCCGTGTCTGGGCAAACGGCCGGTCAGTCGCGATCCACGGCGAACGGCGACCAGGCCTGGCGGGTCGGCATGACCTCCAGGCGGTTGATGTTGATGTGCTCCGGTAGGCTGGCGACGTAGAAGATCTGCTCGGCGATGTCCTCGGCGCTCAGCGGCTCGGTGCCGCGGTACAGGCGGTCCGAGGCGGCCTGGTCGCCCTTGGTGCGCACCAGGGTGAACTCGGTCTCGGCCATGCCCGGGGCGATGTCGGTGACCCGCACGCCGGTGCCCTGCAGGTCGCAGCGCAGGTTGTAGCTGAACTGCTGGACGAAGGCCTTGCTGGCGCCGTAGACGTGGCTGCCCGGATAGGGCCACTGGCCGGCCACCGAGCCGAGGTTGACGATGCTGGCGCCACGGCCGCTGGCGATCAGGGTCGGCAGCAGCGCGTGGGTGACGTTGACCAGGCCCTTGATGTTGGTGTCGATCATGGTGTGCCAGTCGGCCAGATCGACCTGTTGCGCGGCCTGCGGTGCCAGCGCCAGGCCGGCGTTGTTGATCAGCGCATGCACCTGACGGAAGCCTTCCGGCAGCTCGGCGACCACCTGCTGTACCGCCTCGGCGTCGCGCACGTCCAGCGCGGCGATGTGCACCGGCACCTGGCGGCCCAGGTCGTCCTGCAACTCCTGCAGGCGTTCCATGCGGCGCCCGGTGAGCACCAGCGACCAGCCGTCGGCAGCGAAACGCCGCGCCGCGGCGCGACCGAAACCGGAGGTGGCGCCGGTGATGAAGACGATCTTGCTCATCTGCAAACCTCTTGTTGCGACTACATGAATTGAAAGGGATCAGAAGCTGTCCACGATCTCGCGAGCTAGAGCCAGGCAAGGCCTTGGCGGCCCCGCGAAGTCGGTTGAGGAAGCGGAGTTTGCTGGTTGCAAATGAGCATTCCGAAACCGATCTCAACGCAGCATGGCCGACGCGCAGCAGATCGTGGGCAGCTTCTCAGCGCTGCATGCCCCAGCGCTTGACGGTGGCCCGCTCGATAAGACTGAACACCAGGTTCTCCACCAGCAGGCCGATCAGGATGACCACGGCCAGCCCGGCGAACACCTTGTCGGTGTACAGCTCGTTGCGGTTCTGGAAGATGTACCAGCCGAGGCCACCCTGCCCCGAGCTGGCGCCGAACACCAGCTCGGCGGCGATCAGGGTGCGCCAGGCGAAGGCCCAGCCGACCTTGAGGCCTGAGAGGATCGAGGGCAGCGCCGCCGGAATCAGGATCAGGGCGACGAAGCGCAGGCCGCGCAACCCGTAGTTGCGCCCGGCCATGCGCTGGGACTCGGCGACACCGAGAAAGCCGGCGTAGGTGTTCAGCGCCAGCGCCCACAGCACCGAGTGCACCAGCACGAAGATCAGGCTGCCCTCGCCCAGGCCGAACCACAGCAGCGCCAGCGGCAGCAGGGCGATGGCCGGCAGCGGGTTGAACATGGCGGTCAGCGTCGACAGCAGGTCGCGGCCCAGCTGGGTCGACACCGCCAGGGTGGTGAGGGCAAAGGCCAACACGATGCCGAGCAGGTAGCCCTTGAGCAGCACACTCAGCGAAATGACCACCTTCTCCAGCAGTTCGCCGCTGGCGACGCCGTCGGCGAAGGCGCGGGCAGTCTGCAGGAAGCTCGGCAGCAGCAGGTCGTTGCCCTGGTAGCGCGCGGCCAGCTCCCAGGCCAGGGCGAGCAGCAGCAGGATCAGGCCCTTGCGCAGCCAGCCCTGCTGCCACAGGCGGGTGGCCAGCGGCAGCTCGCGTTCCAGCGGGCCGTCGCTCAGCGGCGGCAGGTCGATTTCGTATTCCACGCGAGGTACGGGCGATGGAAGGCTCATGGCGGATTTCCTGTAACAGTGGAGCGGGGAGTCAGCAGGACAGGCGGATGTCCTGGAAGCGCAGGTCCAGCTGCGGCTGGTCCACCTGCTCGTCGAACAGCAGGCGATGGATGCGCTGCGCGGTCTGCTGGAAGGCCACGCCGCCCAGGCTGTGCAGGCTAAACTGGTGGCTGTGCACCTCGGCGCGCACCCGCCCCGGATGCGGCGACAGCAGCAGGATGCGGTTGCCGACCACCAGCGCCTCCTCGATGGAGTGGGTGACGAACAGCAGGGTGAAGCGCACCTCCTCCCACAGCGCCAGCAGCTCCTCCTGCATCTTGCGCCGGGTCAGCGCGTCGAGGGCGGCGAACGGCTCGTCCATCAAGAGGATCTTCGGCTGCATGGCCAGCGCGCGGGCGATCGCCACGCGCGCCTTCATGCCGCCGGACAGGGTGTGCGGATAGGCGTCGGCGAAGGCCGCCAGGCCTACCTTGTCCAGGTAATGCAGGGCACGCTGCTCGGCCTCCTTGCGCCCCAGGGTGCGCGAGGCCAGCAGCGGGAACATGACGTTCTGCTTGACCGTCTTCCACGGCGGCAACTGGTCGAACTCCTGGAACACCACGATGCGGTCCGGCCCCGGCTCGCTGACCGGCACGCCGTCCAGGCGGATCTCGCCGGCACTCGGCGCGATGAAGCCGGCTGCCGCCTTGAGCAGGGTCGACTTGCCGCAGCCGGACGGGCCGAGCAGGACGAAGCGGTCGGCGGGATCGACCGCGAAGCTCACCTCGTGGGTGGCGCGCACCACCCGCTGCGGCGTGCGGTATTCGAGGCTGACCCGGTCCACCTCCAGCAGCGCCCGCACGGGCGCTGCGGAGTCCGGATTGCTGACCGTGTGGCCTGGCAACGGAGCGTTCATCGCATCAGCTCCCCTGCCCCAGGCGCGGGTCGGCGAAGAAGTAGTCCTGCCAGGAGGCCGGCTTGTTCTTCAGCGCGCCGACGCGATGGAGGAACTCGGCCAGCTGGAGGGTGCCGGTCGGCGTCACGCTGAACTGGAACTGCTCGTTGTCGATGATCTTCAGCAGGTCTTCCTTGCTGATCTTCGCCTTGGTGACGCGGATGTAGGTATCGGCGGCCGCGGCCTTGTCGTTCTGGGCGAACTCGGCGGCCTCGGCCAGCGCGGCGACGAAGGCCTGGTAGGTCTTCGGGTTTTCCGCGCGGAACTTCTCGGTGGTGTACAGCACCACCGGCGAGTTGGGGCCGAGCAGCTGGTAGGTGTCGAGCACCACGTGCACGTTGGGGTTGTCCAGCGCCTGGTTCTGGAACGGCGGGTTGGAGAAGTGGCCGGTTAGCTCGGTGGCGCCGCTGGTCAGCGCCGAGGTGGCCTCCGGGTGTGGCAGCGCCACGGTGTACTTGTCCAGGCGGTTGAATTCCTTGTCGCCCCACTGCTGGGCGGCTGCGTACTGCAGGAAGCGCGACTGGATCGACACGCCCACCGCCGGCACGGCGATGCGGTCCTGCTCGGTGAGGTCGGCGATGCTCTTGACCTTGGGGTTGTTGCTCAGCAGGTAGTAAGGGAAGTTGCCTAGCGAGGCCACGCCCTTGACGTTCTGCTTGCCGTGGGTGCGGTCCCAGACCGTCAGCAGCGGGCCGATGCCGGCGCCGGCGATGTCGATGGAGCCGGACAGCAGCGCATCGTTGACCGCCGAGCCGCCGGACAGCTGGGTCCAGTCGACCTTGATGTCGAGACCGTCGGCCTTGCCGTGCTTCTCGATCAGTTGCTGGTCGCGCACCACGTTGAGCAGCAGGTAGACGATGCCGAACTGCTCGGCGATGCGGATCTCGCCTTCGGCGTGGGCCACGGTGGGTAGCGCCAGGCTGCCGGCCAGCAGGCTGAGGGACAGGCCGACGCCGCCGGCCAGACGGCCGAAACGGGACAGGCCGGGAAAGCGTTTATCTCGGGACATGATGAACTCCTGGTGAATTGCGAAATCGGCTTGGCTTGGGAAACCCGGGAAAAGCCACTTGGCGTCGCTCCCGCGCAGGCGGGAGCCCAGGTGCCACGGCCTGCTGGATCCCCGCCTGCGCGGGGATGACGGCGTTTTCAGCGTTTCCCTCGGGCGCGGCTCAGAACGGCGCACAGCCCTGGATGGTGGTGCGGTGCATGCGCCGGCGCAGGTGCGACGGGCAGCCGGTGGCCAGGTGGATCAGCGCACGGTTGTCCCAGAACAGCAGGTCGTTGGGCTGCCACTGGTGGCGATAGACGAACTCGGGGCGCGCGCTGTGGGCGAACAGCTCGGCGAGCAGCTGGCGACTCTCGTCTTCCGGAATGCCTTCGATGTGGGTGGTGAAGTTCTCGTTGACGAACAGGCCCTTGCGCCCGGTTTCCGGATGGGTACGCACCACCGGATGGACCACCGCCTTGACCTCGGCGAGCTGCGCGGCGCTCAGCTGCGGACGCTGGATGCCTTCGAACACCTCGTCGGCATAACGAGCGGTGTAGGAGTGCGCGGCGCGCTTGCCCTCGATAGCCTGGCGAAGCGCCTCGGGCAGGGTTTCGTAGGCTCGCTGCTGGCTGGCGAACAGGGTGTCGCCACCCTCCTCCGGCAGTTCCTGGGCATAGAGCATCGAGCCGAGGCTGGGCAGCTCCTTGTAAGACAAGTCGGAGTGCCAGAACTTGCCGGCATCGCCGAGACCGATCGGCTGGCCGTTCTCGACGATGTTGGAGATGACGAAGAGTTCCGGGTGCCCTGGCAGCAGGAACTGCTTGAGCACGTGGATCTGCAGCTCGCCGAACAGGCGGCTGAAGGCGATCTGCTGCTCCGGAGTGATGTGCTGGTCGCGGAACACCAGCAGGCCGTGGTCCAGATGCGCCAGGTGGATGTGGGCGAAATCTTCCGTATTGAGCGGGCGGGACAGATCCAGCCCAATGATTTCCGCGCCCAGAGTGTCGCCCAGCGGGCGGATCTCGAACGACTGGGAGGGAACTTCGGATGCAGACAGCAGGGATTCAACCGCAGACATGAGGCACTCCAAGCGAAGGATCACGTGACGACGTGATGGCTCGATACTGGATGCGAATGGCGCGTCCATTCACTTCATGCGCGGCTCAACGGTTGGCCTATAAGTACGCGGCAGCCTCAATATATGGGAATATAAAAATTATTTTAAATAACTTTTTTAACCATCCTTATAGTCGAAGCTACCTGCGCCACCTGATCCGCGCAGATAGACAAACGACCGTGGCCGCCCCTCGGGCAAGCCGCCACCGCAGCTTCCCGGCATCAGCCGCAGCTACTCGCCAGGCAGCGGCGATTCGTTGCCGAGACCGGGCAAGATCAGGCAGCAAAAAGGCCTGTAGTCAGGCCTTTCAAGGAGGATTTCGGAACCACGAGCGAGTCAGAGCGGCCGAGTGGCAGACGCTGGGGCTGCGTCTGGCAATGACCGTTCGACCGGCTTGACCGGCCTGGCGCGCTCGAACGCGGCATCGGCGAAGTGATCGAGGCTGCGCAGTTGCTTGAAGCCCCACATCCAGACACCGACGACCACCAGGGTACACAGGCTGCCACCGACCGCTGCGCCGACCACGCCGAACCAGGCGGCACTGGCACCGGCGCGGAACTCGCCGAGTTCGTTGGAGGAGCTGATGAACAGCATGTTCACCGCGTTGACCCGCCCGCGCATGGCATCCGGGGTCGAGAACTGCACCAGCGTCGAGCGAATGTAGACGCTGACCATGTCGGCGCCGCCGGCGACCATCAAGGCCATGAACGACAGCCAGAACAGACTGGAGAGAGAGAACACCAGGTTGGCGATGCCGAACACCGCGACGGCGATGAACATGCTCAAGCCGACCCGACGGTCGAAGGGCCGCACGCTGAGATAGAAGCCGACGCCCACCTCACCGATGGCGATCGCACTGCGCAGCGCGCCAAGCCCTTGCGGACCGACCTGCAGCACGTCCTGGGCATAGATCGGCAACAGGGCGATCACCCCACCGAGCAGCACGGCGAACAGGTCGAGGGAAATGGTTCCGAGGACGATGGGCCGCGAGCGGATGAAGGCGATGCCGGCCGTGAAGCGCTTCCACGCGCTGGTTTCCAGGGCCGTCAATTTCTCGGCAAACCGCACCGGCACCCAGGGTAGCAGCGCGAGGCCGAGCAGGAAGCAGGCCAGACAGACGCCGTAGGTCGTGCCGCCACCACCCCAGGCGTAGATGCCGCCACCGACCAGCGGGCCGATGATGGTCGCGCCGCGCATGATCATGCTGTTGGCGGCAATCGCCGCGGCCAGCTGGTCGCGCGGCACGATCTGCGGCAGCAGGCTCTGCAGCGCCGGCCCGGTGAAGGCGCGGGCGCAGCCGAACAGCGCCAGCACGGCGTAGATGGCATGGGGATTGTCTGATCCGCTCAGCGATAGCCAGGCCAGCAGCCCGCTGCACAGCGCCTCCACCGCCCAGCTGATGGCGAGGATCAGCTTGCGGTCGTAGCGGTCGATCAGATCGCCGGCCGGCATCAGCAGCAGGAGCATGGGAATGAATTGCGCGAGGCCGACATAGGCCAGCGACAGCGGGTCGCGGGTCATGTCGTAGACTTGCCAGGCGACCACCACCGCCTGGATATGAATCGCCCCCACCGCGGCCAGGCGGCCGAGCAGAAAAGGCATGAACCCGGGGTGACGGTAAATGCTGCGCGTGGGCGCAGCGGCTATCGAGTCGGACAATGTAGTGCTCACAGCTATCGGCGGAGGTGAATGGCCCCAGGTGACGCAGGACCGTCGCCCAGTCTATCTGGTTGATGCTCGGCCCTTCGAGCCCCGGCAGGTCGGGCAATCGCATGCATGGCCACCGAGCCTGGTCAATTCGCCCCTACGGACCGGGAAATTGGCTTCATGCGATGGCCCTGCCCCAGCACGCCCCCTGCCACACGGCAGCATTGTGCATAGCGTATTATCGACAACCCGACGAGTCGGCCCTGGCGGCATGACTCAAACCAAAAAGCCTCCGAGATTCCGGGGCGGTGCAGAACCAACAAGGAAATACTGAGAAATGAACCGACTCACCGAGACGGTCTGCCAGGAATTGCTGCAAGCCATTCGCAATGATCAACTGGTACTTCCCACCCTGCCCGAGGCCGCCCTGCGCATCCGTGAGGCCGCACAGCAGCCCGACATCGGCATTGCCGAACTGGCCAGGGAGGTCGGCAGCGACACCGCGTTGACCGCACGCCTGATCCGGGTTGCCAACAGCCCGCTGCTGAGGGCGCGCAGCGAGATCAGCGATCTGCAGATGGCGATCAGTCGACTCGGCATCAACTACACCAGCACCCTTGCCATAGGCCTCGCCATGGAACAGCTGTTCCGTTCCAGGTCGCGAGTCATCGAGCGCAGGATGCATGAGGTGTGGAGCAAGAGCCTCGAGATCTCCAGCATCAGCTACGTCCTGTGCCGCCACTACACCCGGCTGGTTCCCGACCAGGCGGCGCTGGCCGGCCTCGTCCACCAGATTGGCGCGCTGCCGATTCTGACCTATGCGGAAAGCCACCCCCAACTGCTGGAAGACCCGCAGAGCCTCGCGTTCGTCATCGACGAGATCCACCCGCTCATCGGCGACCGCATCCTGCAACACTGGAACTTCCCCGACTCCATTGCCTCGGTTCCCACCCAGCACCTGAACTTCAGTCGCGACAGCGACGCCGTCGACTACACCGACGTGATCCAGGTCGCCGTGCTGCAGAGCTATCTCGGCACCGGCCACCTGCTGGCCGCCGTCGACTGGAGCCAAGTCGCCGCCTTCGCCAAGCTCGGCCTCGATCCCGAAGTGGACAACGAGGAAGACAACGAGCTCGCCGCCTCCCTGGCCTCGGCCATGGCCGGCTAAGACGCCAAGGGCAAGCCCGGACTCCCCGTCCGGGCTCAGCGCGGTTAACCCTGGCTCACCGCGAATTGCCCCACCAACTGCTGCAACTTGCTGGTGGTGTGCCGCACGCTGGAGGTGCTGCCCTGCAGCGCCCGCAGGGTCTGGTTCATCTCCTGGGACACCTCATCGACTCCGCGCACCGTTAGGCCATAGTGCTGACTGCGCTGATCCAACTGCTTGATCAGGCCAAACATGCGTTCCACCGCCTGTTGCAGACGCATGTTCTCGGATGCGCCCTGCTCCGCCTGGCGCAGGCTGGCATCGACGTTCTCCACGCCATGGTTCATGAAGGCCACCGCGTCGCGGGTCTCCGCCTGCAGCCCCTCGACCACGTGACGGATCTCGTCTGCGGCACTGGCGGTGCGCGAGGCCAGAGTGCGGATCTCCCCCGCCACCACGGCAAAACCGCGGCCATGGGCGCCGGCCCGCGCTGCCTCGATGGCGGCATTCAGCGCCAGCAGGTTGGTCTGGATGGTGATCTCGCTGATCAGCTCGACAATGTTGCCGATCTGCCCCATGCGGCTGTCCAGCGACTGCACGCTGCTGGCCGAACGGTCGACCACATTGCGGATCGACTGGGTGTTCTCGCGGGCACTGCTGATCACCGCGTCCATGGCGTGCTTCATGTCCTCGGCGGTCATCGACGCCTGCTGGATCTCGCCCAGCTGCTCCTCCACCAGTTGCAGCATGCTGCGCATCGCCTCGGCCACCGAGGTCGAGGTGCTGCACGCCTCGTTGTTGTGCACCAGCATCTGCGCATTGGTTTGCCCGACGCTGTGCGAGGCGCTGATCACCTCGCCGACGATGCCGTCGAGGTTGTCGATGAAGCTGTTGATCCAGCGGCCCATGTCGCCGGTTTCGTCGTTCGCCAGGCGGTTGCGGTCCAGGCGCTGGCTGAGGTTGCCGCCCCCCTCGGCAATGGTGCGGATCACCCCGGTCATCTCGCCCATGCGCCGGGCCAGTCGCCGCGGCCCGAAGGCGGCAAACAGCAGGCTGAACAGCACCAGCAGGCCCAGGCTGAGCAGGTCCAGCACGTTCTGCGCCAGCCCGCTGTAGTTCTGCAGGGCCGTATCGATGGCGTACCAGCTACCCATCGTGAGCAGGAAAGTGCGCATCAGCCCGAAGGTCAGCGAGCGGCGACGGTAGACCTCCTCCAGATCCGCTTCGCACATCATCCCCCAGCGGTCCGGCGAGCCGGGCAACTTGAAGGTCACCCCCTTGCCCACCACCGGGATGTGTCGGTAGTCGGAATAGCCGGGATAGGTTACGAACAGGTTGGAACCGTTGCGGATGGTCTCGCGCACCCCCGGATGCAGCTCGCCGGTGGCCGGATCGACGAAGCGCAGTTCCAGCTCGGTGTGCCGCCGCACCCGTACCGTGCCCCAACGCGTGTGTACGCCGCTCTTGAGGTTGTCGCCATGGCTGAAGGTGTTGTCCTCGAAGCGCGAACGCGACAGTGCGGTACCCGGCCGGATACGCGAATCGAAGCGCGATTCGACCATGAACAGGTAGTTGTCGCCGGACTCGGCGTACACATGCCCGGCCTCGCGCTGGATCAGGTCGCCCAGCACATCGTTGGGCACCCGCCCGCACAGGCAGCCGAGCAGTTGACCGTCGCGGCGGATCGGCTGATAGAACATCAGCGTCACTTCATCGTGAAAGCGCGAACTGGACGGGCCGATCGCCAAGGTCAGCGGGTCGACATACGGCCCGTGCAGGAACGGCTGGTGCAGGCCGGCATCGAGGGCATAGGGATCGACATCGCTGACCTTGCAGTGTTCCGGCCAGCTGGAGGCCAGCACCACGCCTTCCGGCGACACCACGAACAGCTCGGAAAAGTCGCTTGCCTGGCCGAGCTTGTCCTGCAGCAAACGGTTGTCCAGCCAGGTGAAGTCGCGCGCCAGCCCATCGGCCAGCTCCGCCAGCCAGCTCCACTGCGAGCGGGTCCAGTTCTGCAGCAGGCGCACCCGCGTCTGCGCGATGCCCTCGAAGATCTTTTCCACCTCGGGCAACGCATCACGGTTCAGCCAACACGACCAGGCCATGGCCAGCTTGCCGTTGCGCCCCAGCCAGGGCAGCCAGCGCCGCTCGGCGGAGGACAGCGCCATGCCTTTGCTCTGAAGTGACGACATGATGAATATTCCCTGCGGCAAAGTGATAACTACATCACAGCAAGAAACATGCCATCAAAATGACATCACCCGAATACCTATTTACCGGCTTGGCAGTGCACGAGAAACGGGGCAGCGCACCAGAAACGCGCAATGCCATGCCCCATCATGAGCCGGGCGCTTCCATGATCAGCTCCACCCGCCGATTGCTGGCCCGCCCATCGGCCGTGGCGTTGTCTACCAGCGGACGGGTGTCGGCATAGCCCACCGCCCGCAGGCGCTGGCTGGCCACGCCATTGGCCTCCAGGTAGCGCACCACGCCGCCGGCCCGCGAGCCGGACAGCTCCCAGTTGGACGGATAGCGGCCGCTGCGCACCGGCACCGAATCAGTATGCCCCTCTACGGCAATCCGGTGTGCACTGGCGTTGAGCACCGGAACCAGGCGCCTGAGCACCGCCAAACCGGCCAGGCTGAGATCGGCCTGGCCGGAACTGAACAAGATCTCGCTGCTGATGCGAAAGCTCACCGTACTCTCGTTGACCACCACCTCGATGTCATCGCCCAACTGGTCGAGCGCCAGCCCCTTGAGCGGATCGCTGACTGGCTTGGACGGCAAGGGCGTCGGCACCTGCAGGGCCGTCTCGGGCAACACGCCATCGGTTGCCGGCAGCAAACCATCATGCGCGGCTTGCCGGGCACTACCAGCCTGCTTGATCCCCTCCAGCCCGCCATTCTTGCCAGCGAACGCGAGCATCACCACCAGCATCACCAGCAGCAGGGTCATGGTATCGAGATAGGTCAGCAGCCAGCCCTCCTCCTCAGGCTCGATCACCAGGGAATCGTCCGTGCCCACGCCACGCTTGGCTCGCCCAGCGGCCTGGCGGGCATGGGCCAGCTCGCTTTCCAGTTCGCGCTGGCGCATCAGCAGCGCCTGCTTGGCGGGTATTGCCGTCGTGCTGCCGACGTCGCTTGCGGCGCTCTCGGCCGACTGATCGCTCATCGCCACGCGCTCCTCAAGCCCGACCGCCATCGTAGCCGCGCGCGCCGGCGCCACCATCGTTGATCTCGTCCTGGTACTGGGCCATGAACGATTTCAGCGTCTCGCGCATCAGGCCCGGGCTGCGCTTGTTGCACATCATGGAAATACCCTGCACCACCATGTTCATCACCACCACCCGCTGTTCGGTGCGCCGCTCCAGCTTCACCGCCACCGGCTTGAACACCAGGTTGGCCAGCAACACGCCGTAGAAGGTGGTGATCAGCGCAATCGCCATCTGCCTGCCGATCGACGCCATGTCGCCATCGCCGAGCAGGAACATCAGGTTCACCAGGCCGACCAGGGTACCGACCATGCCGAAGGCCGGTGCGAAGCTGGCCATTGCCCGGAACAGTTGCGCCTCGGCATGCTCGCGGGCGCGCAAGCGGGAAATGCGCCACTGCAGCAGCTCGATGATGTCCTCTTCCGGCGTGTTGTCGACCACCAGCTGCACCCCGGTCCGCAGGAACGGGTTGCGCACATGCTGCAGCGCCTCCTCCACCTGGCGCAGGTTGCCGGACATCCACAGCCGCGAGATGTTCACCAGCTCCTCCATATCGTCGCGGGTATACATCTTCTCGTTGCGCATCACCGTGGCGAACAGGCCGAACACCCGCAGCACCTCGCCCAGCGGGTAGCTGATGAAGGTCGCCGCCAGTGTACCCACCAGCACAATGCCCAGGCTCGGCAGGTCGAGGAACAGCGAAGCATCTTCGGCGGAGAAGATCAGCACTACCGCCAGCAGAATGACGCTGGCGAGAATGCCGATAAGCGTGGAGGGATTCATGCGGGCTCCGTGTGCGGACCAATGGGCAGGCAATGCGCCCGGCCGCGGGCGCGTCTGCCTGCTCTATCGGCCGCAGGGAGATTTTCTGTAGGGGGCGACCAGCGAACCAGGCACCCTCCGGGCCGGACTGCAGACGAAAACCCAGATTTACCGCCCGTAAGACGAGACATGAATCACAAAACGCAAAAAGCCTTATAAAGTTTTCGCGCGCCGGGCCGTTATTCCCCATGGGGGCGACTGCTGATTACGCCCCCATGCCCTGGGGAAGAACAGGCACGGGCCGGGCACGCTGCACCGCCTGCCGGTCGACAACACCCCATCGAATCCGGCGCCCCAGAACCCGCCAGGCAGGAGGACCCATGCCGTCGCCCGCACCACCTCACAAGGACGCCTACATCCTTGTCGTCGACGACACCCAGGTCAACGTCAAGCTGCTGCTGGCCCTGCTCCAGCATTACGGCTACCACAACTGCCACGGCATCAACGACCCGCGCTGGATCGAGCCGATGCTCGAGGAAAAGCTGCCCGACCTGATCCTGCTCGACATCAACATGCCGCACCTGAGCGGCCATGAGGTGCTCGGTTGGCTGAAAGCTCGCTGGGCGGAACAGGCGCCGCCGGTCATCGTGCTGACCGCCCAGACCGACCGCGATACCCGCATGCAGGCCCTCGACCTCGGCGCGCGCGACTTCCTCACCAAGCCGTTCGACCAGCAGGAAGTGATGCAGCGCATCCGCAACTCCCTCGAGGTGCACTTTCTGCTCAAGGAGCGCAACAACCGCGCCACCCTGCTGCAGAGCTTGGTGGAAGAACGCACGACCGCCATCCAGCGCCTGTCCCGTGAGGATCCGGTCACCCAGCTGCCCAACCGCCGCGCCTTGCTCGCCCAGCTAAATGAACTGTTGCAGCAAGGCCAACCCGCGCTGCTCTACTTCCTCGCCATGGAGGGCATGGACGAGATCGCCCGCCTGCACGGCTATGCGATGAGCGAGGCGCTCAGCCTGCACCTGCGCGACCGCCTGCTCGATAATTTCGGCGGCGAGGCCACCGTGGGCGTGTGGAATACCAACAAATGGCTGCTGATCACCCGCCAGCCGCTGGCCGAGGGCGCCGTGGGCGAACAGGCCCAGGCCATCCTGCGCTGCATCGCCCAGCCCTTTGCCATCGACCAGGTTCAGGTCCGCATCGACGCACGCATCGGCATCAGCCACACCGGCATGCCGCACCAGTCCGCCGAACAACTGCTGCGCCTGGCCGCCCTCGCCCTGCCCGACACCAGCTCGGGCTGGCGCCTGTACCAGCCGAGCATCGAGGACGCCCTGCAGAAGCGCATCCGCCTGCACGAAGCCCTGCGAGGCGCGCTCGACAACCATGAGTTCTTCCTCGTCTACCAGCCGAAGATTGAACTGCGCAGCGGCCGAATCATCGGCGCCGAGGCACTGCTGCGCTGGGTCCACCCGCAGCTGGGCTTCGTCTCCCCGGTCGACTTCATCCCCATGGCCGAAGCCAGCGGCGACATCCTGCGCATCGGCGACTGGGTGATCGAGCGCGCCATCCGCCAGCTGGAGGAGTGGCTCGCTGCCCGCCAGGTGGCGAACGACTTCCATCTGGCGGTCAACGTCTCCGTGCAGCAACTTACCCGACCGGACTTTGCCCGCAACCTGCTCCAGCGCCTGCTGCGCAGCCGCCTGCCGGCCGGCGCGCTGGAAGTCGAGGTCACCGAGTCGGGCCTGATGCAGAACGTCGACCTGGCCCGCACGCAGCTGCAACTGCTGTCCCGTCACAGCGTCTCGGTGGCCATCGACGACTTCGGCACCGGCCACTCCTCGCTGGCCTACCTGAAGACCCTGCCGGTCTCGGTACTGAAGATCGACCGCGCCTTCGTCAGCAACATGGACACCGAACCCCAGGACCGCCGCCTGGCCGAGACGGTGATCGACATGGCGCGCAACTTCGGCTGCATCACCGTCGCCGAAGGCGTGGAGAAGCCCGAACAGGCAGAAATGCTCATGGACATGGGCTGCGAGCTGGCCCAGGGCTACTGGTACTCGCCGCCGCTCAAGGTCGAGCAGTTCGTCGAATTCTGCGCCGCACGCGAACAGATCGCCTGCTGAGCGCGCCCCAGCACGGATGAGCCATGCACACCCCGCACAACGAACCCGAACGCCTGCGACTGCTGCATGACCTGCAGATCCTCGACACCCCGCGCGAGCCGGCCTTCGACCGCCTCACTGCACTGGCCGCCGAACTGCTCGACGCGCCCATCGCGCTGATCACCCTGATCGACGCCAATCGCGTGTGGTTCAAGTCCGCCGTCGGCCTCGACGCCTGCCAGACCGGGCGCGATCTCTCCCTGTGCAACCACACTGTGGATTCGCGCCGGCCGCTGCTGATCGAGGACGCCCTCGCCGACCCGCGCTTCGCCGCCCCCCCCCTGGTCAGCGGTGCGCCGCACATCCGCTTCTACGCCGGCATCCCGCTGATGCCCGATGGTCGCCACGTGCTCGGCACCCTGTGCGTCATCGACCGCCGCCCGCGCCAGCTCTCAGCGAGCCAGTTGCACCTGCTGGAAACCCTCGCCGGCCAGGTCGAGGAGCTGCTCAAGCTGCACCACCACCGCCTGCTGTTCGACCACGAGAGCCTGCGCAGCCAGAAGCGCGCCGCCCGCTACGAGGCCATCGTGCGCGGCGCCGCCGCCGGCATCGTGCGCATCGACAGCCAGGGGCACATCCTCGAGATCAACGACTTCGCCCTGCGCCTGCTCGGCTACCAGCGCGACGAGCTGCTCGGCAGCAACGTCAGCCGGCTGATGCCCATGCGCTGGGCCGTCGACCACGACCAGTACCTGCGCAACTACCACGCCAGCGGCGAGGCGCACATCATCGGCAAGGGCCGCCGGGTCGAGGCCCAGCATCGCGACGGCCACGCCATCCCCGTCCACCTGGCGGTCAGCCAGGTGCACTACGACGATGCCACCCAGAGCTGCGACTTCATCGGCATCCTCTCCGACCTCAGCGAGGTGCAGACGGCCAACCACCTGCTCGAGCGCCAGCAACAGCTGCTCGGCGTGCTGCACCGCGGCCTCACCGACTATCAGGCGCTGATGTCCGGCAACCGCCTGTGGAGTTTTCTCAAGCAGGCCCTGCGCGAGCTGACCCGCAGCGACTACGCGCTGATCGGCGAAGTGCTGACGGTCGACGACCAGCCGGCGCTGAAGATCCACGCCATCACCGACCTGTCCTGGGACGACGCCTCGCGCCAACTGATGGAGCAGTTCAAGGAAGGCCGCATGCTGCTCAGCAACCCCAACAGCCTGCTCGGCCGGGTGTTCGCCGACGGCCAGACCGTGCTGCGCAACGACATGCAGGCACACACGCCGCACAGCGCCTTCCCGCCCGGCCATCCCGCGCTGAGCAACTTCCTCGGCGTGCCGATCCTCGATCAGGGCGAGGTGATCGGCATGTTCGCCATCGCCAATGGCGCACAGCCCTACAGCGCCGAACTGGTCGAATGGCTGGAGCCGTTCATTTCCACCTGCGCCTTGCTGATCAAGCTGTACCGCCAACTCAACGAACGCGACAGCTTTACCGAACAGCTGCGGCAGGCCCGCGACCAGGCGGAAAACGCCAGCCGCGCCAAGAGCGAATTCCTCTCCTCGATGAGTCACGAGCTGCGCACCCCGCTCAACGCCATCCTCGGCTTCGCCCAGCTGCTGCAGAACAGCCAGAAGTACCCGCTCGGCGAACGCCAGCAGCGCCAGGTCGAACAGATCTACAAGAGCGGCCAGCACCTGCTCACCCTGATCAACGAGGTGCTCGACCTGGCGCGCATCGAGGCCGGGCAGATCAACCTGTCCATCGAACGCATCCAGCTCGGCGACGTGCTCGAGGACGCCTGCACCACCCTGATGCCCATCGCCCGCCAGTACGGCATCGACCTGCAACTGCCGCAGGGCCTGGGCAGCGCCTGCTGGCTGCAGGCCGACTACACCCGCCTCAAGCAGGTGCTGATCAACCTGATCACCAACGCCATCAAGTACAACCGAGCCCAGGGCCGCGTGCAGCTCGACTGCCAGCGTCACGACGGCTGCGTGCGCGTCGTCGTGCGCGACACCGGCATCGGCATCCCCGCCGACCGTCTCGACCAGCTGTTCCAGCCGTTCAACCGCCTCGGCGCCGAGAGCGGCAGCATTGAGGGCACCGGCGTCGGCCTGGCGCTGACCCGCAAGCTCCTCGAGTTGATGGACGGCCGCATCGGCGTGCGCAGCGAGCAAGGCGTCGGCAGCGAATTCTGGTTCGAACTGCCCCACGGCGAAGACGCTACCGTAGGCGCCACCGAGGCCAGCCGCGGGCGCAGCGAAACCGCGCCGCCAGCGCTCGAGGAGCCGGAGGCGCCCACCCTGCGGGTGCTCTACATCGAGGACAACCCGGCCAACCAGCGCCTGCTCCAAGAGCTGTTCGAGGAACTCGACGGCTTCGTCCTGCACTGCGCCCACTCCGCCGAGCTAGGCCTCGAACTGGCCTGCTCGCAACCGCCGCAGCTGATCCTTCTCGACATCAACCTGCCCGGCATGGACGGCTACCAGGCCATGCAGTGGCTTGCCGGCAACCCGGTGACCCGCGCCATTCCGGTCATCGGCCTGTCCGCCAGCGCCATGCCCGACGACCTGCGCAAAGCCGCGGCCGCCGGCTTCAGAGCCTACCTGACCAAGCCCCTCGACATCCCGCGACTACTCACCCTGCTCGACCAGTTCGCTCGCACGGAGCGCGCCTGATGCCTGTCACCGCCAACGGCTACCGGGATGCCCGCATCCTGGTGCTGGACGACAACCCGAACAACGTCGAGCTGCTCCTCGACCTGCTCGACGAACACGGCTACGGCAACGTGCGCGGCCTCTGCGAACCGCGCCAGCTCGCCGCACTGCTCGAACAGGGCCTGCCCGACCTGCTGCTGCTCGACATCCGCATGCCGCACCTCAGCGGCCTGCAGGTTCTCGACCAGCTCAGGACGCGCTGGGGCGAACAGGCGCCGCCGGTGATCGTGCTCAGTGCACAGACCGACCTCGAAACCCGCCTCGAGGCGCTGGCCCGCGGCGCCCGCGACTTCGTCGGCAAGCCCTTCGACCAGCAGGAAGTCCTGCAGCGCATCCACAACACCCTCGAGGTGCACTTCCTGCTCCGCGAGCGCAGCGACCAGGCCCTGCTGCTGGGCCACCTGGTCGACGAGCGCACCGCCGAGATCCAGCGCCTGTCCTTCCAGGACCCGGTCACCGCCCTGCCCAACCGCCCGGCGCTGCTGGCCAGCCTCGCCCAGGCCGCTGCCCGCGGTCAGGCGCTGACGCTCTGCCACCTGGCGCTGGATGGCCTCGACGAAGTCGCCCGCCTGCACGGCACACGCAGCAGCGAAACCCTCGCCCGCCACCTGCGCGAGCGCCTGCGCCAACAGCTCGGCAGCGAAGCCAGCATCGCCGTGTGGAGCAGCCATGAATGGGTGATCCACCAGCCGCTGCTCGACGACGCCGAGCTGGCCCGCCGCTGCCGGCTGATCCTCGACTGCGCCGGCGCCGCTTTCAGCTTCGAACACCTGCTGATCCGCCTCGGCGCACGCCTGGGCGTCAGCCACAGCCACATGCCCCACGATGACGCCGACCACCTGGTGCGCCTCGCCGCCCTCGCCGTGCCGGAGGAGCGCGACCAGTGGCGCCTCTACCAGGCCAGTCTGGAAGCCGAGCTGCAGCAGCGCACCCGCTGCCGCCAGGCCCTGCACGAAGCCCTCGCGCGCGATCAGCTGTTCCTCGTCTATCAGCCGAAGATCGACCTGCGCAACGGCCGCGTGCTCGGCGCCGAGGCGCTACTGCGCTGGGTACACCCCGAACTCGGCTTCGTCTCGCCGGCCGAGTTCATCCCGATGGCCGAAGCCAGTGGCGACATCCTGCCGATCGGCGACTGGGTGATCGACCGAGCCATCCACCAGCTCGAAGCCTGGCGGGACACCGGCGAGGTCGCCGCCGACTTCAGCCTGGCGGTCAACGTCGCCCCGCTGCAGCTGATGCAGGACGACTTCGCCACGCGGCTGCTCGAACGCCTGAGCGCAAGCACCCTGCCGCTCGGTGCACTGGAAATCGAAGTCACCGAAACGGGCCTGGTGCAGGACGTCCAGCTGGCCCGCCACCAGCTACAACGCCTCGCTGAGCACGGCCTGTCGATCGCCATCGACGACTTCGGCACCGGCCACTCCTCGCTGGCCTACCTGAAGACCCTGCCGGTTTCGGTACTGAAGATCGACCGCACTTTCGTCAGCCAGATGGACACCGACCCCCAGGACCAGCGCCTGGCCGAAACGGTCATCGACATGGCGCGCAACTTCGGCTGCATCACCGTCGCCGAAGGCGTGGAGAAACCGGAGCAGGCCGAGATGCTCCAGGCCATGGGCTGCGAGCTGGCGCAGGGTTACTGGTACTCGCCGCCGCTCAAAGTGGAGCAGTTCGTGGAGTTCTGTGCGGAGCGGCAGCAGTTGGCGACTGCCTGAGAAAGACAGGGACCGAATTTCACCTTGGCGCAGGTGGCGGGATAGTCCACCGCATGGGCAGATGATTGAGGCAGATCAAAAAATGCCAATTCATTCACAAAAAATCGCCACTCGCCCTAAAGCTTCCCCCTGCCCCGTCGATATCTGAGGTAACGGCCAACGGCGCCGTTGTCGCCAGGCGCAGCACGCGCGCAGCACAGCTCGCCACTGGTGCTCAACTCAAGAGAAGGAACAGACCATGTCTACCATCAACACCAACATGTCCTCCCTGATTGCCCAGAAGAACCTGAGCAACTCGGCCAAAACCCAGTCCACCGCCATGGAGCGTCTGTCCTCCGGCCTGCGCATCAACAGCGCCAAGGACGACGCCGCGGGTCAGGCCATTGCCAACCGCATGACCGCCCAGGTCAAGGGTATGTCCCAAGCTCAGCGCAACGCCAACGACGGCATTTCCCTGGCCCAGACCATGGAAAGCGGCCTGAGCAGCATCAACGACAACCTGCAGCGTATCCGTGAGCTGGCAGTGCAGGCCGCTTCCGATACCAACACTACTGAAGACCGCGCCTCGATCAAGATCGAAATTGACGAGCGTGTCGCCGAAATCGATCGTATCGCCGGCAACACCAAATTCAACGGCACCCAGCTGCTGAATACTGCTACTCCTGTGGACCTTAATATCCAGATCGGTGCCGGCACTAGCGGTGACGACAACATTAAGATCGCTACTGTGGACGCGACAGCGGCCACTCTGACTGTCTCTGCTCTTGCTGTAAACGACAATACCGCGGCAAAGGCTGCAATCGACTCCGTCGATGCCGCCATCAAAACCATTGACACCGCTCGCAGCACCCTCGGTGCCAAACAAAACCGCCTTGACTCTGTCGTGGCCTCTCTGCAGGACAACCAGACCAATCTGTCTGCTTCGCGCTCGCGCATCGAAGACGCCGACTACGCCGTGGAAGTGGCCGAGATGACCCGCGCCGGCATCCTGCAGCAGGCCGGCACCTCGGTTCTGGCCCAGGCCAACCAGTCGACCCAGTCCGTACTGAAGCTGCTGGGCTAATCAGCCTAGCTAGAGTGCAGCCACTAAAACTGCACTCCCCACCTGCAAACGAACAAGGCACCCACGGGTGCCTTGTTCGTTGATATACCCCCTGCACAGTGGCCTTTTCCACGCAAGCGCCTCCCCTCCTTAACGGTACTCTTCGACCGCGTAGTTACTCACCACCCACGTTTCCGCCTGCCAGCGAGTCGCAGCACATGACCCCCCCCCACAAGACGGACCTCCGGGCTGCCCTGCACACCTGCAAGGGCAGCTTCATAGCAACCGGATTTTTCAGCCTGTTCGTCAACATTCTGATGCTCGTCCCCACCTTCTATATGCTGCAGGTCTACGATCGGGTGATCGCCTCCGGCAGCGAGTCGACTCTGCTGATGCTGACCCTGATCCTGGTGCTGCTGCTGGCCACCATGGGCGCGCTGGAATGGGTACGCTCACGCATCATGGTGCGCATCAGCACCCGGCTGGACATCCTGCTCGGCGGCCGGCTCTACAACGCCAGCTTCAAGCAAGCGCTCTACTCCGGCGGCATGAATGCCTCCGCACAGCCGCTCAACGACATGACTGGGCTGCGCCAGTTCCTCACCGGCAACGGCCTGTTCGCCTTCTTCGACGCGCCCTGGCTGCCGATCTATCTAGCACTGATGTTTATGTTCCATCCCTGGTTCGGCTGGTTTGCCCTGCTCTGCGCAGCCATCCTCATCGCCCTGGCATACGCCAACGAGCGCCTGACCAGCCAGACGCTCAAGAATGCAAACCAGGAAAATCTCGCTGCCACCGCCTTCACCAACAAGAACCTGCGCAACGCCGAGGTGGTGGAATCGATGGGTATGCTGCCGCAACTGCGTCGCCGTTGGCAGGAGCGCAACAACCGCGTACTGGAACTGCAGGGCGTGGCTAGTGACCGCGCCGGCACCATCACCTCCCTCTCCAAGACCTTTCGCCTGTTGGTGCAGTCGCTGATCCTCGGCTTAGGTGCCTACCTGTCGCTGGAGCAGGAGATCAGTTCCGGCATGATGATTGCCGGCTCCGTTCTGCTCGGCCGAGCACTGGCGCCGATCGACCTGATGATCGGCTCCTGGAAAGGCTTCATCTCGGCCCGAGGCCAATACGAACGCCTCAACGATCTGCTCGGCAAGATCGCCGCCGAACCGGAGCGCATGTCGCTACCCACGCCTGCCGGCGCAGTGACCGCCGAGGCGCTGATGGTGACCCCGCCCGGCGCGGCGCAGCCGGTTATTCGCGGCCTCAACTTCAGTGTGGTGCCCGGCGAAGCGATCGGCATCATCGGCCCCAGCGGCGCCGGCAAATCGACCCTGGCGCGAGCCTTGCTCGGCATCTGGCCGGCGTCCCACGGCAAGGTGCGCCTGGACGGCGCCGACGTGTTCAGCTGGAAGCGTGACGAACTCGGCCCGCACATTGGCTACCTGCCTCAGGACATCGAACTGTTCGAAGGCACCATCAGCGAAAACATCGCCCGCTTCGGCACCGTCGACCCCGCTGCCGTAGTCGAGGCCGCGCGTCTCGCTGGCGTCCATGAGCTGATTCTGCAACTGCCCCAAGGCTACGACACCCGGATCGGTGCCAGTGGTGGCACCCTCTCCGGCGGCCAGCGCCAGCGCATCGGCCTGGCCCGCGCAGCGTACGGCAAGCCCCGGCTGGTGGTGCTCGACGAGCCGAACTCCAATCTAGACGAGCAGGGCGAGTGCGCCCTGACCCTCGCCCTGCAACAGCTCAAGGCCGACGGCACCACGCTGTTCGTGATCACCCACCGCACCAACATACTGGTTGCGATGGACAAACTGATGGTGCTGCGCGACGGCGCGCAGGTGATGTTCGGGCCGCTCGGCCAGGTTCTGGCCGAATTGCAGAAAGCCCAACAGGTGATCGCCCCTCAGCCTGCAGCCACCCCTGCGTAACGGATGAAACCGATGGCAACCGACGTGGACCACCAAGCCGTACAGCCGGCCGAACCCGAACAAGCCGCCCAGCCGCATATCGACGACCAGCCGATCCGCCGCATCGGCTACCTCATCCTTTTTCTGACCTTCGGCCTGTTCGGCTCCTGGGCCGCCCTGGCGCCACTGAACAGCGCCGCCCTGGCGCCCGGCGTGGTCACGGTGAAGAGCTACCGCAAGACCGTGCAGCACCTCGAAGGCGGCATCGTCAAGGCCCTGCACGTGCGCGACGGCGACCTGGTCAAGGCCGGCGACGTACTGATCGAGCTGGACGGCAGCCAGACCCTGGCAGAGCTGGAGATGCTGCGCAGCCAGTCGATAGCCATACGCGTCATGGAGAACCGCCTGCTCGCCGAACGCGACGACCAGCCCAGCGTCACCTTTGCCTCGACGCCCGAAGGCAATGACCAGCGCGTGATCGAGGCCGAGGAAAACGAGCGGCGCATCTTCCTCGCCCGCCGCAATGCGCGCCTGGGTGAAATCGACGTCCTCAATAAGCGGCGCGTGCAGCTCGACGAGCAGATTCGCGGCTTCCAGGCGATGATCGCCAGCAAGCAGGAACTGGCCGACTCCTACCAGGAAGAAGTCGGCGACCTCAGCGCCCTGCTCAAGGAAGGCTTCGTCGACAAGCAGCGCCTGCACGAGCAAGAACGTAGCCTCAGCCGCCTGCGCTCCGAGATGGCGGAACTCAAGTCATCCATTGCCCAGACCCGCCTGCAAATCGGCGAGACGGAACTACAGATCGCCCAGCTGCAGAAGAACTTCGTTGCCGAGGTGGTCAAGCAGCTGGCCGAAGTGCAGACCCAGGGCTTCGACCTGCGCGAGCGGCTATCTGCCGCCCAGGATCGCGCCGACCGCATCCAGATCCGCGCCCCCGAGTCCGGCATGGTGCTAGGCATGAGGGTCCACACCGTCGGCGGCGTGGTCGGCCAGGGCACCCCGCTGCTGGACATCGTACCCGCCAGCGAGGAGCTGATCGTCGAAGTGCAGATAGCACCGACCGACATTGACCGCATCGCCATCGGCAAACTGGCCGACATTCGCTTCAGCGCCTTCAACAACGCCACCACTCCGGTGATCGAGGGCAGGCTCATCCATGTCTCGGCGGATCGCCTGACCAACGAGCAGACCGGCATGGCCTACTACTTGGGGCGCATCGCACTGACCGCACAAGGCCGCGCGGACCTAGGCAACCTGCTACTGGTACCAGGCATGCCAGCCGAAGTCCTCATCAATACAGGCGCGCGCACCCTGTTCAGCTACCTGGTACAGCCTGCCAGCAATGCCTTTGCCCGCTCACTGATCGAGGATTGAGTGCATGAGTCAATTCAAAAGCGCCTTGTACTGGCTGGCGATGATGACCACCTTGGGTGAGCCATTGCAGGCGCTGGCTCATGCGCCACAAGTGCACAGCGGAGCAGCCGCGGAAAGGACTAGGGACGGGCAGGCTGTTGTCGATCTCTGGCAACTGTCCCAAGAGGCCACCTTCGAAGACCAACGCATCCTTGCAGCGCGGGCGCGCAACCAGAGCAGCCAATGGCGCAAACGTGAGGCGCTTGGTCAACTGCTGCCACAGGTAAATGCCAGCGGTTCCTTCAGCCGCAGCGAACAGGAAACCGAACAGAATCGCCTGCTCTACAACGGCGACCGCTACATGCTCGGCCTGAGTCAGGCACTTTACGATCCGAAAATCTGGCACAACTATCGCCGTTTCAGCGCGCTGGCACAGCAGCAGGCAGCCGAATACGAAGCGACACGCGAAGCAGCCACGGTCGACCTGATCGAGCGTTACTTCATGGTGCTGGCCGCCGAGGATCAGCTTGAGCTGGTCAGGGCCGAACTCCGGACTACCCAGCACAATCTCGACCGCGTCAACGCACTGTATTCACGGCAACTGGCGATGATCACCGACACCCTGGAGATGTCCGCCCGCGTCGATGCGCTCGAGGCTGCCGAGATCAAGGCGCACAATACCGTCGCCACCAGCCGCGAGGCGCTATCCGAACTGGTCGGGCACAGCCTTTCCGGTCAGCTCAAGCGTATCGGCGAGCAAGCCAATTTCTACCCGCCTGCACAGGGGCTCGAGTACTGGGAGCAACAGGCCATGGCATCCAACCCGACGCTACTCGCTCGCCAGAAGGCCGTGGATGCGGCCCAAGCCTCCCTGCGGCAAGCAAAGTCGGGGCACCTCCCCAGCGTCAACCTGAATCTAGCGGCTCAACGCAGCGATATCGGCTACGAGAACAGCATGACCCCCCGCACTGACACCTATGTCGCAAGTGTGGGCGTGATGGTGCCGATTTACAGCGGCGGCTCGACCAGCGCCCAGGTATCGTCCACCTACGAGGACCTGATGACCGCCGAACATGAGCTGGAAGCCGTGCGCCGCGAGGTGATACGCGAAACCAGGACAGCCTACTCCGGCATGGAGGCCGGGCTGAACAAGATCGCCGCTTCACGCAAAGCGCTGGAGTCGGCGAGAAAGTCTCGGCAGGCCGCAGAGAAGGCATTCGGCTTCGGCATGATGAATGCGGTGGATGTCCTGAATACCGTCAAGGAAGAGTACGCAACCCACCGCGACCTCCTGAAGTCGCAGTACGACTTCATTATGAACATCATGGTACTGCGCCGCTGGAGTGGCACGCTGGTCAACGATGACGTGCGCAAGGTCAACGAATGGCTGGTTTCGCCTGATGAGCCGCAAACGATCAATCTCAGCCTGTGCGCAGACACGCGATGCCTCCCCCTCCCGTCGTCTTCTGCAACGGGCCACACCCGCCACCCCTGATTTTTTCAACCCCCTCCCTAAAGAGCGAGCGAACCTCTGCCGATAGCCATTGCTAAGGGCTGATGGCGCATTGCTGCCAACCATTCAGCAGGACGGGCACACCGGCTCACCTGCAGCAGTTGGAGAGCGACGGGCATATCCCCCATTAAGCCGAGAGGCTATGGCAGTGCAGCCAACCGGTTCATCGAGTGCATTGCCACTGGCTGAACGGTTTGGAGGAAGCCAAAGGGGAAGACCTCTCGGACTGATGCTGCCTCAAGGCGGCTCAGACCACTACAGAGGCTCGCCGGCTTCGCGGCTGCAGCTCCCTGCTCCCCCTTTATTACCAAATACCCATGCTCTTCAAGGAGTTGAAAAATGGCTGCAATCACATCAGGAACGACAGCCGCCGAGATTGCTGCGGCTTCCGTCGCCGAGATCAACGCTTATGGCCTTGGCAATCTGACGCAGGCACAGTTTGCCGGCATCACTCCAGAGCAGATCAGCCAGCTCTCATTCACTGGCCTGACTGTGCAGTTCGGATGGCTATCCACTACACAAACCGCAGCTCTCGGCCAAGTTTCATCGCTCAGCACCGCGCAGATCGCCGCGCTGAGCACCGCCAATATCACCGGCCTCACCAGCCCCCAGCTGAGTGCGATGAGCTCCGCCCAGATCGCAGCCATCGAGACTGCTGACCTGGCCAAGCTGACCACCGCCCAGATCAAGGCGCTGAGCACCGCCAACGTCGCCGGCCTCACCACCGCACAGATGGGCGCTCTGACCTCGGCCCAGGTCGGCGCCATCGAGACCGCCGATCTGGCCCAGCTCAGCACCGCCCAGATCGCCGCGCTGAGCACCGCCAACATCACCGGTCTCACCAGCGCGCAGATGGATGCCCTGAGCACCGCCCAGCTGGCCGCCATCGAGACGGCCGACCTGGCCAAGCTCAGTGCTGCCCAGATCGCGGGCATCACCGCCACCGATCTCAGCACCGCCCTGATCGCCGGCCTCACCACCGCCAACATCACCGGTCTCACCAGCACCCAGCTGGGTGCTCTCACCAGCACCCAGGTGGCCGCCATCGAGACCGCCGATCTGGCCAAGCTGACCACCGCCCAGATCAAGGCGCTGAGCACCGCCAACGTCGCCGGCCTCACCACCGCGCAGATGGGCGCCCTGACCTCCGCCCAGGTCGGTGCCATCGAGACCGCCGACCTGGCCCAGCTCAGCACCGCGCAGATCGCCGCGCTGAGCACCGCCAACATCAGCGGCCTCACCAGCGCGCAGATGGATGCCCTGAGCACCGCTCAACTGGCCGCCATCGAGGCCGCCGATCTGGCCAAGCTCAGCGCTGCCCAGATCGCGGGCATCACCGCCGCCGATCTCAGCACCGCCCTGATCGCCGGCCTCACCACCGCCAACGTCATCGGCCTCACCAGCACCCAGCTGGGCGCCCTCACCAGCACCCAGGTGGCCGCCATCGAGACCGCCGACCTGGCCAAGCTGACCACCGCCCAGATCAAGGCGCTGAGCACCGCCAACGTCGCCGGCCTCACCACCGCGCAGATGGGTGCCCTGACCTCTGCCCAGGTCGGCGCCATCGAGACCGCCGA
>NZ_JAHRGL010000080.1:0-14188 GCF_019097855.1 Geopseudomonas aromaticivorans | reverse complement strand
GCCATCGAGACCGCCGACCTGGCCCAGCTCAGCACCGCGCAGATCGCCGCGCTGAGCACCGCCAACATCGTCGGCCTCACCAGCGCGCAGATGGATGCCCTGAGCACCGCTCAACTGGCCGCCATCGAGGCCGCCGATCTGGCCAAGCTCGGTGCCGCCCAGATCGCGGGCATCACCGCCGCCGATCTCAGCACCGCCCTGATCGCCGGCCTCACCACCGCCAACGTCACCGGTCTCACCAGCACCCAGCTGGGCGCCCTCACCAGCACCCAGGTGGCGGCCATCGAGACTGTCGACCTGGCCAAGATGACCACCGCGCAGATCAAGGCGCTGAGCACCGCCAACGTCGCCGGTCTCACCACCGCGCAGATGGACGCACTGACCTCGGCCCAGGTCGGCGCCATCGAGACTGCCGACCTGGCCCAGCTCAGCACCGCGCAGATCGCCGCGCTGAGCACCGCCAATGTCACCGGGCTCAGCAGCGCACAAGTAGCTGCATTGAGCACGAGCCAGGTCGCTGCGATCGAAGCAGCCGATCTAGTCAAGTTCACTAAAACCCAGGTAGATGCGTTGACCGATGCGCAATTTGGTTCATTGACGACTAGCCAGATCGACGCGTTGACAACTGGTCAAATCAGCTGGCTCTCGGCTACCGATATTGCGGCACTGGGATCGGATGTAAGTGCACTATTGAATGACGCAACTCAGGCGGGGACATTGAAAGTTGCTCTGAGCGACACTCAAGTAAGCGCACTCACCTCTGCACAGTTGAGCCTGCTCACGACAGCAACGGTAGCTGCATTGTCCACTACCGCTATCGATGGCCTGACGACAGCTCAGCTGGATGGTCTCACCTTCGCGCAGTTGGATGCGATGACAGCAGCCCAGCTGAATGTGCTTGATCAGCCCCAGGTCGCGAGCCTGAGTGCTGCACAGGTAACCAGTGACGGTACTGCAACCGGTACTCTCATCGAACTTACCGGTGTAACCACCAGTCTCGGAACCTGGCTTGACAGCATCGTTCCTGGCAGTTCTTATGCCTGACGGCAATGCCTAGTGATATTCGGCAGGTGGTTCTGCTGCCGGATATCACGCTACTTTTCATGACACCGAGCCTAGGCTCGGTGTTTTTTTACCGACCGGCCTGGATACCCCGGGATAATGTCGTAATGAAAAACGTGCTGAAACAGATCCAATCGTCGATAGCCATTCTCTTCGAGCAAACGGCACGCCTGTACGCCGCAGGCGACGCCGCCGGAGCCAAACGCGCCTACCAGCAGTGGCTGACCGAGCATGGCGACTCGCCGCTGGCCCATGCTGTCTATTTCAACCTAGGCGTATTGCAGGCGGAGACTAATGAGTTGCCCGCCGCAGAGCGGAGCTATCGTTCCGCACTTAATCACCAACCGGACTTTCTACAGGCCGCGTTCAATCTGGGCACCACGCTGGAAAAACAACAGCGTTTCGTGGAGGCACTGGCCAGCTGGGAAAACCTTTTGGCATTGCCCGACACTGTAAGTGGTGAGAAGCTCGACCTTCTCATTTTGGCGCTCAATGGGCGTGGCCGCCTGCTGGAAGATCTCAAACGCTATAGCGAAGCCGAGGCCGAGTTTACCCGCAGCCTCTTGCTCAAGCCTGATCAACCGAATGTCATTCATCACTGGTTGCACCTGCGTCAAAAGCAGTGCAACTGGCCCGTACTGTCCGAACTACCGGGCCTGACACCGGAAAAGATGCTGGGATATGCCTCAGCATTATCCATGCTGGACTTGAGCGACGATCCAGAACTGCAACTAAAAGCAGCGCAGCGCTATGTTAAAGAAAAGGTCGAACCTGATCTGCTGCCGCTGGCCAATCCCACAGGCTATGGTCACTGCAAGCTGCGCATCGGTTATCTGTCGTCCGACTTCAAGCTGCATGCGGTATCCATGCTGACCGTAGAGATGCTGGAGCTGCATGACCGCGAGCATTTCGAAATCTATGGCTTCTGCTGGAGCCAGGACGATGGATCGGCCTTGCGCCAACGCGTCCTCGCTGCGCTGGATATCCATGTGCCGATAGGTCATCTCTCTGATGCACAGGCGGCCCAGTGCATCCGCGATGCCGAGATTGATATCCTGGTGGACCTGCAGGGGCTGACTGCCGGCGCCCGCATCAATATCCTGGCCCGCCGCCCAGCGCCGATACAGGTAGCCTATCTCGGCTTCCCCGGTACCAGCGGCATGCCGTTCATCGACTACACACTATCCGACCGCTATGTGCTGCCCGAGTCAGCGCTGACCCATTTCAGCGAGCAGCCGCTATACCTGCCCGAGGTGTTCCAAGTCTGCGACCGTCAGCGCCCGGTCGGGCCGACGCCGACCCGTGCCTCCTGCGGCCTGCCCGAAGACGCCTTCGTCTTCTGCGCCTTCAACAACAACCACAAGTACACCCCGGAGCTGTTCACTGTCTGGCTGAACATCCTGCGCCGCACCCCCAACAGCATGCTGTGGCTGCTGGCCGATAACGAATCAGTGCAGCCCAACCTGCTGGCCTTCTGCGCCCAGAACGACATCGCCGCCGAGCGCCTGGTGTTCGCACCGCGCGCGCTGCCGCCGGACTACCTGGCGCGCTATCGCATCGCCGACCTGTTCCTCGACTGCTTCCCCTTCAACGGCGGCACCACGGTCAATGACGCATTGTGGATGGGCCTGCCGGTGCTGACGCGCTCAGGGCGCACCTTCGCGTCCCGCATGGCGGGCAGCCTGCTGCACAACACGGGGCTGGAGGAGCTGGTCGTCGAAAACTTTGAAGACTATGAAAACCTTGCCGTAGCTCTGGCCACCCAACCGGCACGGCTGGCTGATATCAAGAGTCGTCTAAGTGCCGCACGAGAGAACAGCGAGCTGTTTTCCACCGCCGAGCAAGTGCGCAAGATCGAAACCATGTTTTGCCAAATTGCCAGTTATGAACCGGAGAAAGATATGTCAGCCAAGAAAAGTAGCCGTACCGGGGAACAGACCGCAGCGGCGGCAACCTCGACCATCGCGGTTACGGCGCCCGTGCAATCCGACGCCAAGCGCTTTCTGCATGTTGGCTGCGGCCCTCAGCGCAAGGCATCCACGACTCGCGGCTTCAACTCTGACGACTGGATCGAGCTGCGCCTGGACATCAACGAAGAGGTGCAGCCGGACATCGTAGGCACCATGACCGATATGTCGCGGGTAGCAGACGCGTCGGTAGATGCCATTTTCTCCAGCCACAATATCGAGCACCTGTTCCCCCATGAAGTACCGCTTGCGCTGCAAGAGTTCATCCGGGTGCTGAAGGCCGATGGCTTCGCAGTGATTACCTGCCCCGACCTGAAGTCGGTATGTGCGCTGGTTGCGGAAGATAAACTGATAGAGCCGGCCTATCAGTCGGCGGCGGGGCCAATTGCGCCTATCGACATCCTGTACGGCCATCGTCCTGAGATAGCTATGGGAAACACTTACATGGCGCACCGTTGCGGCTTCACTGAGAAGGTCCTAGTGAGCTCTCTGCAGGCTGCTGGCTTCGCGACCGTCATCAGCATCACTCGCCCAGAGAGTTTCGATATATGGGCCGTCGCCAGCAAGAGTCCGCGCAGCGCGGATGAGATGCGAGCGTTGGCCGCAGTTCACTTTATCAAGTGAGTGTTGGCGACTACGTCGCGCGCCCTGCCGTACGGATCTGACGGTGAGCGGTTACCCGGTTGCGCGTTGAATCCCAAAGTCGCAAAAACTTGGTAGGCCCTGACTGATTCAGCCGGGGTTCGCCAACCAGACCACGAGTTCAGTGCTGAAGTCCCAGTTAGACTTCGGCATCCTCCGCTAAAGTTCCGGCGCCATCTGACGATAATAAAGATCAGACCTATATAAACGTGCATGGAGCAGCCCGGAATGGAGACGCCATGACCATAACGAACCTGAATGTCACCGCCTTCTTCCCCGGGGAGCATGCTGCGCAACCGATGGAGAGAGTGAGCGCTGCTCCTGCCACGACGGAGCCCACCAACGTGATGAGCGGCGCCCATTCGGGTGCACCGCTCTCGACTAAACCTGCCGAACTGAGCGCAGAGTCGCTGACCGAGAACCTGCAGAAGCTCAATGCCGGACTTCAGAGATTCGGCATTGAGTTCGAAGTCAGCGACATCGACAATCGCCTGATCACCCGAGTTGTCGACAGTGAAACCGGCGAACTGATTCGTCAGATCCCCAGCGAAGAGGTGTTGCGCATAGCTCGCAGCCTGACGCAAACGACCAGCCTGCTGATAGACACCTCGGCCTGAAGCCAGCGCCATGAGACGCGTTTCCAGGGTAAGGCCGGTGCCACCCAATCCGCAGCGGCAGCCGATACAGCTCCGCCTCAGTCTCGTCTAAAACCGCGATTGCCCAAGATGGGGCAGCCTCCATTTTGCGCCCGCTTAGCCTGTCCACCGGCCTTGGCACCCTAAAGTTCCGCCACCCTTCTGACGATAACCTTCTGGCGCAGCAGGCCTTCGCCGACGCGCATCGACCCCATTCCCCTGCTTCGAGCCTTGTCATGGAACTCCGCGCCACCACGGAAATCGCCGTCGTCCTGTTCGCCGCCCTGCTTGCCAGCGGCCTGCTGACCCTGCTGCTCGCCGGCTGGGTTGGCCGCAGTTGGGCGGCGCGTATGCTGCGCCAGCACGATCGCGGCCATGAGCTGCGCCTGAAGAAGAACGAACTGCTGTTCGACAAGGAATTCGAAGCCACCTCGGCGCTGGTCGCCCTGCTGCGCCAGTTCCTGCCGACCTTCCACTTCCCCGGCATGGCGTGGGATGCGGCGTGCAACGAGATCGCCTACGATTTCGCCAAGATCGACACGGCGCTGGGCGAGTACCTGGCCCGCCATGGCGCGGTGCTGCCGCTGGAGGTGATGGCGCTGCTCGGTGAGGCCATCGGCCTGACCCGCGAACACCGCTTCAAGATCACCAGCGAGGTGCCGCCGGCCGCCAGCAAGGCCGCTGCCAGCCTCTACGACAAGCTGTGGAAGGCCGAGAGCGAGCTGCTCAAGCTGCTGCGCCAGTAGCGCCAGCAGGCCAAGGCGGCGAGCCGCATCCGCAGGAGCCGCCCCTGTCCCTCCGCGGGCGAGCACAGCCCCACCAGCCGCTCACTCGCCCCGCCGCGTTGGCGCTGCCCGCACTCGATCCGGACTCCGCTTGTAGCGGCGCGCATGGTGCAGGCAGTCGAGCATGCCGGCCAGCATCCCCAGCCCCATGATGCCCAGCACCAATTGAACCAGCGTGTCGGCCAGCCAGTGCGCCGTCACGCTACTCGGCTCCCGGCACCACCACGGACTCGACTCGCCCGAGGCCGGCCAGTTCGCCATCGCTGAGCAGCGCGCCGGCATCCTGCGGGTTGACCACGGCGCTGCTGGTCAGCTGCACGGCGGTGATGCGCCCCTCGCGATCCAGCCGCCGCACCCAGGCCAGCTGGCCGCTGGAGAAGCGCACCAGGCTGCCGACCGGAATCAGCCCGAAGTGGCGGATGTAGTGCTGGCTCCACTGCGCATCGAACTGACTGGCGCTGCCCAGCAGGTGGCGGTAGATGGTGTCGATCGACTGGGCCGGGCGGTCGGCGCGCGGTCGACCCATGGCATCGACCACGTCCACCACCGCCGCCATGCGCGCCAGCTCGCCAATGCCGTCGGCCGGCACGGCCCGTGGATAGCCGCTGCCGTCGAGTCGCTCGTTGATCGAGCCGATCACTGCATCTATCACCGGTGCAGCCAGCCACTTGCAACCTTCCAGACGCTCGCGCAGCAGGCCGACATGGGCGCCGAACGCTTGGCGCTGGCCGGCATCCAGGTGACTGGCACGATGCAGTTCGGTCGGCAGCAGGACCTTGCCGAGGTCGTGGACCAAGGCGCTGGCGACAATCGCCTTGACCGCCTGCCTGGGCAGCCCGCGCGCCTGCGCCAGGTCGGCCAGGCGCACGCCCAAGGCAATGCCATGCTGCACCAGTTGTGGCTCGCCCGGATGATTCTGCACCGCGAACAGCAGCGCGTCGCGGTCCTCGGCCAGCAGGCTGAGCAGCAGGTCGCTGTGCTGCGACAACTGCTTGGAGTCGATGGCGCCACCCAGGCGCAGCTTGATCAGCTGGGTATCCAGGTAGGCGGCCACCCGGCCCAGGCGCCGGACGATGCTGCCGCCCGGCAACGAAGTACGGGCAATCGGCGGGGGCTGCACCGGCGGCGTGCGCTGGGCGAACAGGGCCGAGGGCTGCAGCACGCGCGAGCTGTCATGACTGGTGCGCGCCTTTTCCCGCTCGATTTCCCGCACGTAGAGCCACAGGCGCCGCTCCTGATCGGCGCTGACGCCAACGAACTGGCAGCCGAAACGCAGGCTCTGCCAGTCCGGCTCGCTGCGGATGTGGCAGACCCTGGCGCCCATGGCCAACCGCTGCCCACCCGGGAAGTTCAGCACCAGCAATTCGAGCTGCTGCGGGCCGTCGATGCGCACCGCCTGGCTGGCCGGCAGCTCGACCAGGCAACCGCCGAGGGAAAGATTCGCCAGCCGCCCGAGCAGCGGCTGCTCGGTGCCTTCCGGGTGCAGCTCGACCTGCACCAGCATGTCGCTGCGCAGTTCGGCACGGTAGGAACCTCGACGGTGCAGCAGGTCAAGCCACTGTGGGTAGGCGCAGCTGAACTGCACCCGCTGCGGCACATCGAGGCGCTCGATGACCGTCAGGCTGGGCGTGCGCAGCATGGCGCCATCCACCTGGCCGCAGAGATAAAAGGGGTCGTTGCGCACAATACGGCCGGCCAGTTCCGGCACCGCGGTGATATCGATCACCAGCCGCTCGCCATGCTCCACGTCCATGAGCAACACCGGATGCGGTTGCCCCGGCTGCGCCGAAAACAGCAGCGAGGCGCCGCCAGGCTGACAGAGCCCTTCGAGCAGGGAAAGGCACTCGCCGGGGTGGTCGATCCGGGTCGGTGCATCGATTTGCTGTTCCATCCAAGCCTCTCTGGTCAACGGCGCAACGCAGCATAACCCCGTCATATCGGCTGATCCGGAAGAAGACTTTAGAGATCGGGCGCATTTCGCCGCCCCGTGTTGGGGCACAACACCCGCTCAAGTTCGGCTGGGTCCTGCCGATACTTTGCGGAGCAGTTCACAGTTTCAGCCGACCGGGTGAGGTCGCGCACTGCGCGCCCAATCCTGTCGGCAGGACAGGAAACGGCATCTTGCGGTCAACACCACACCTCAACTCAGCACATGACTTCTAGCGATAATTTTAAAAAATGAACAAGTCGGACAGTCTCTTGCCCCGAGCAAAGAGCGAGGGTGCGGTGATCGCAAAGGAGCCTGCCACTGCAGAAGCGGGCGCGCGGCCCGATCTCGCGCCGGAAATTCTGCCGGCCATGTTCCGGCAGGCACTTGAGCAATCATTCAACTCGGTGTTGGTGACCGATGCGCAGCAGGGCGCGCATGGCCACCGGATTCTCTATGCCAATCCGGCGTTTTGCAGGATGACCGGCTACAGTGCGCAAGAACTGATCGGCCAGACCCCGCGCCTGCTGCAAGGCCCCCTGACCAGCCCCGATGTACTCCGTGAGCTGCGTGAGTGCCTGCAGGCCGGGCGCTATTTCCAAGGCTCGACCGTCAACTACCGCAAGGACGGCACACCGTACATCGTCGAATGGAACATATCGCCCATGCGCGACGAGCGCGGCGAAATCACCCATTTCGTATCGGTGCAACAGGACGTTAGCGAGCTGGTGGCGGCGCGGCACACGAATCAATTGCTGGCCAACGCGCTCAATGCGGCGCAGGACGCGATCTTCATCACCGATGTGGATGGCAAGATCGAGTTTGCCAACCACGGCTTCGAACTGGTGACGGGCTTCAACAACAGCGAGGTCCTGGGAAGCATGCCCAACATCCTGAAGTCTGGCGTACAGAATGAGGCTTTCTACCAGCGCCTGTGGTGCAGCCTCAAGGCTGGGCAGACGTTTCGCGCCACCGTCGTCAATCGGCACAAGAATGGGCAGCTGATTCATTGCGAGGAAACCATCACCCCCGTGTATGACGGCAAGGGCGTGATGACCCACTTCGTCAGCATCATCAAGGACCTCAGCAAACGCATACTGGCCGAGAAGGAGTTGCGCAAGCAAGCCACGGTGGATGGCCTGACCGGCCTGCTGAACCGGCGCTCCGGCGAGTTGCAGCTTGAAAAAGCCTACCGCTCGGCCTGCGAAGGGGATACGCACTTTTGCGTGCTGCTGGCCGACGTCGATCATTTCAAGGCCATCAACGACACTTGGGGGCATCCGACCGGCGATGTGGTCTTGAAGGATGTCGCACGCCTGCTGCGCGCCAGTGTGCGCAGCACAGACAGCGTGGCGCGCTGGGGTGGCGAGGAATTCCTGATCGTGCTGCCTTACTGCGATCTGCCCGCGGCGCAGAAGCAGGCAGAACGCATTCGCATGCGCGTGGCGCAGAAGCACCAGCCGCTGGTTGGGCAGATCACGCTATCGATTGGTGTGGCCCAACTGCAAGACTACGACGAGACGCTGGCCGGGCTGATTGATCGGGCAGACAAGGCCCTCTATCGAGCCAAGAAAGAGGGACGCAACCTCGTTTGCTCCGCATAAGGCAACGCTGGAAAACCACTGACCGTCACTCCCGCGCAGGTGGGAGCCCGGGTGGAACGGGGCCTATGGATTCCCGCCCGCGCGGGAATGACGAGTATTTCAGTGCTACGGGGTGTCCGGACTCCTGCCCGCTCAGTCCGCCAGGGCCGCCCGCAGGCGAGCCACCGCCTGGCTGTGCAGCTGGCAGACCCGCGACTCGCTGACCCCCAGCACCGCGCCGATTTCCTTGAGGTTGAGGTCTTCCTGGTAGTAGAGCCCAAGCAACAGCTTTTCGCGTTCGGGCAACCGGTCGATGGCCTTGACCAGATCGGCGCGGCGGCGGCCTTCAAGCAATTCGGCCAGCGGCGTTGCATGGGGCTCACCGCACAGGGTTTCGCCTTCATCCTCGGGCAGCTCGTCGAGCGCCACCAACTGGCTGCCGTTGGCATCCATCAGCAGGTGGCGGTATTCCTCGAGATCGACCCCCAGGGCAGCGGCAATCTCGCGCTCCTCCGCCGGGCGGCCGAGACGCTGCTCGAGGCGGCGGACCGCCTCGTCCAGCGCGCGCGTGTTGCGCCGCACGCTGCGCGGCACCCAATCACGGCTGCGCAGCTCGTCGAGCATGGCGCCGCGGATGCGCTGACTGGCAAAGGTGGCGAAACTAGCGCCATGGCTGGCGTCGTAGCGATTCAGCGCATCCAGCAGGCCGATCATTCCGGCCTGGATCAGGTCGTCCAGCTCGACACTGGCCGGCAGACGCACCTGCAGGCTCAAGGCCTGGCGGCGCACCAGAGGCAGGTGTTCCTCGAGCAGGTCGCGCTGTCTGATCTTGCCTTGTGCGGTGTACATCGTCTGCCTCTGCGCCAGTCCAAGCAAGGCGTCCTGCCATCCCGGCGGGGGATGGGATGGCAGGGCGCAGGCTTGCCGGTACGCCTGGGAGAGCCGGCAAGCCCTGAGCCCATTGTTACCGCTGGCAGAGTGCCTCCAAGCGCGGAATAGTCGATCTCCGCATGGACTATTCCACGCTTTGCCACCCTGGCCGGATTGACATGAATCACACCCCCGTCCCTGATGCGGCTCACACAACCTGCCGTCAGATCGCCAAGCTGCGCCTTGCGTACAGCGCTATTGGCACTTCCTCCCTGCCTCTTGGCAGAGGGAGACAGACCCCAGGCAGCGAAGTAGCGGCGCTGGCCTCTGTTGCGCGACACGCCTCAAGCTTTCCGCCCGGCAGCCGATATTTTGATAACCACATCACACTTTCGCGCCTGATCCACACAGCAGCCGACCTTGATGAGCCCACTCCGTCACCGTCCCGCCAGATCGACACCCTGGCGCAGCGCCGGCGTCATCCTGACCCTGACGGCTCTGCTATGTCTGACGGCCACGCTACCCGATGCCTCTGCGCCGCAGCCGGATGACGCCAGCGCCGCGCGGCTCGCAGACCGCCCGGCCGCCGCCACGCCACAGAACTACGAGGAACCCGCCCCATGGAAGACGACGCTCTGCTGCTCGACCTGCACACCCTGAGTACCTTGGAAGCGGCCCTCGGCGACGACCTGCAGGAAGTGGTCGCGGTGCTCTGTAGCAGCCTGCCGACGCAGATCAGCCACCTGCAGGCCGCCCTCAAGGGTGACGACCCTGCCGAGATCCACCGCTGCGCCCACAGCCTCAAGGGTTGTGCCGGCAACGTCGGCGCACTGGCCCTGTCGTGCCTGGCCCGCGACATCGAGCGACAGGCGCGCGCGGAGCAGACGCCCGCCGCCGAACTCGGTGCCCGCGCTGCGACGCTGGCGACCGCCACCCTGCAGGCCCTGCGCGAGCGTTATCGGCTGCCGGCCTGAGCCGCCGGGCAATCCCCATTCCAGCCCTAGCAAGGAACCATGAGAACGCCATGAGCGCTGCGGAATCCATCCTGATCATCGAGGACGACCTCGCCACCCGGCTGCTGATCCGCTCCGTCCTCGCCCGCCACGGCTATCGCCTGCTGGAGGCCGGCGACGGTCAGGAGGGTCTGGAAGTCTTTGCGCGCGAGCAGCCCGACCTGGTGCTGATGGACGTGATGATGCCGCGCCTCGACGGCTTCACCACCTGCAGCACGCTGCGCGGCTGCGAGCCGATCCCCGGCACCCCGGTGATCATGCTCACCGCCTCGGATTCCGATAGCGACGTGGAGAAGGCCTTCGAGGCCGGCGCCACCGACTTCATCACCAAGCCGATCAACTGGCCACTGCTGGTGGCCCGGGTGCGCTACGCGCTGCGCGCCCGACGCACCAGCCGCGAACTGGTGACCACCCGGCTGCGCCAGGAGTACGCGCAGAAGATCGCCCGCATGGGCTTCTGGGCCTGGCAGGCCGACAGCGGTCAGCTCGAGTGGTCGGCAGACCTGGCCGAGCTGACCGGGGTGCGCAGCGAGCAGGTCGACAGCCTGCCCGCGCTGCTCGAGCAGGTCCATCCCGATGACCGCAAGCGCCTGGCCCTGGCCATGGACGTGGCGCGCAGCGACCGCAGCCGGCTCGACCAGGAGATCCGCCTGCTGGCCCCGGATGACGCGGTATGCGTGCTGCATCTGGTTGCTGCGCACCACCCGGCCCAGGGCCGCGCCGAACTGTTCGAGGGCGCTTTCCAGGAGCTGACCCAGGTGCGCGAGACCGAGCAGATGGTCCAGCACATGGCGCTACACGACACCCTCACCGGCCTGCCCAACCGCAAGCTGTTCCTGCGCCTGCTGGAGTCGGCCATCGAGCGCGCCCGCCAGAACGGCAACGGCGTGGCGATGATCCTCTTCGACATCAACCGCCTGGGGCGGATCAACGATGCCCTCGGCATGCAAGCCGGCGACCAGCTGCTCGGCCGCATTGCCAGCAGCCTGCGTCAGGTGCTACCGCTGGACACCAACATCGCCCGTCTGGACAGCGACGAATTCGCCGTGTTCGTCCACCACAACGACCTCATGCGGGTGCACGCCAAGACCGAGGCCGTGCTCGCCCGAGCCGCACAGCCAATCAGCATCGGCGACGAGCAGCTGTTCGTGTCGATGACCGCCGGCATCGCCCTGTTCCCCGAGCATGCCGGCAGCGCCGAGGAGCTGGTGCAGGCCGCCCAGGATGCCCGCCAGTCCGCGCGCCTGCAGGCCAAGCCACTGGCCATCGCCAAGCCGGTCAGCGCCAACAAGGCGGTTGAGCTGAAGCTGGAATTCGCCCTGCGTGCGGCGCTGGACGATCACTTCCAGCAGTTCCATCTGGTCTACCAGCCGCAGATCCGCCTCAGCGACAACCGCATCGTCGGCGTCGAGGCGCTGATCCGCTGGGAGCACCCGGAAATCGGCCTGGTGGCGCCGCCGCGTTTCATCCCGATCATGGAGGAACTGGGGCTGATCAATGCCCTGGGCGAATGGATCCTGCGCAGCGCCTGCCAGCAGTTGCGCCGCTGGCAGGACGCCGGCATTCACCTGCAGATGAGCGTCAACATCTCGCCACGCCAGTTTCAGGACAGCGCACTGTCGGAGATCCTCGGCGACGCCGTGGCCCAGGCCGGCATCCGTCCCGCGGACCTCAAACTGGAGATCACCGAGAGCATCGCCATGCAGGACCCCCAGGGCACCGTCGAGCTGCTGCGCCAATGGCGCGAGCGCGGTTACCAGATTGCCATCGACGACTTCGGCGTCGGCTACTCGTCGCTGGAGTATCTGCTGCGCTTCCCGCTGGACGCCATCAAGATCGATCGCACCTTCATCAAGGACATCGTCGAGTCGCCCAGCGACCGCGCAATCGTCCGCGCCGTCACCGTGATGGCGCAGAGCATGGGCCTGACCACCATCGCCGAGGGCGTCGAGACCCAGCGCCAGCAGGACTACCTGGATGCCATCGGCATCAACCAGGTGCAGGGCTTCCTGTTCGGCAAGCCGATGCGCGCCGAAGCCCTGGCGCGCTTCCATGCCGCTCACTACACCCAGTTGCAGGCGGGCGGCGCCGGACATCCGAGCGGACAGTGTTTGGCCGAACCGCTCGCCTGAGATCAACCCGGCTCTACGCCAGTACGCGGCACAAGCTGCTGCAGCGGCGCCGGTAGCAGAACGTACTACCCGGCAGGGATTCGCAGATCCCTGCCGCAACAGAGGCAAGCATATGAACCCGACCCAGAAAAGCCTGGCCGAGCAGATGCAGATACACGACCTGGAGATCGCCCGCCGCAAGGAGCTGCTTGGTTTCACCAAGCAGGACGGGGAACTGTTGGCGGCCTGTAGCGGGCATATCCTCGACAAGGCCGAGGCACTGGTCAAAACCTTCTACCACAAGCAGACCGCCATCAACGAGATTGCCGTGATCATCGGCGACGCCGATACCTTGGCCCGCCTGCGCTCGGCCATGACCCGCTACGTCATCGATCTGTTCTCTGGTAACTACGGCGAAGAGTATGTAAACAATCGCCTGCGGATCGGCCTGGTGCACAAACGCATCGGCGTGGCGCCCAAATACTACCTGTCGGCCATGCGCATCCTGAAAAGCCTGCTGATGGATATCCTCGGCGAACATCTGGCCAACAAGCCGTACCGGGAAGAGACCCTCCAGGCGCTGGACAAGCTGCTCTACTTCGACAACGAGCTGGTCTTCGACACCTATATCCGCAGCCTGCTGTCGGAGATCGAGTCGGCCAAGGACAAGGCAGTGCAGTACGCGCTGTCGCTGGAACAGCAGGTGGCCGAACGCACCCGCGAGCTGGAGCAATTGTCGCGCCAGGATCCGCTGACCAACCTGTACAACCAGCGCTTCTTCATGGAAACCCTCAGCGGCGAACTGGCGCGTGCACAGCGCACTGCCACCCCGCTTGCCCTGCTGTATTTCGATGTCGACAACTTCAAGCAGATCAACGACCAGACCGGCCACCTGGCCGGCGACGAGGTGCTGCGCAGCATCGCCGCTGCCCTGCTCGCCGAGTGCCGAACCTACGACACCTGCTGCCGCTACGGCGGCGACGAGTTCTGCGTACTACTGCCGGGAACCGACGCGCAAGGTGCCCAGCTGTTTGCCGAGCGCCTGCTCGCACGCCTGGCCAAGGACAGCCTGGCAACCAGCCCCAGCCTGAGCATCGGCATTGCCCAGAACGGCCCGCAGACCTGGCTCGATCCGCTGCAGTTCATCAGCTGCGCCGACCAGCACATGTACGCCGCCAAGCGCCAGGGCGGTGGCAGGATCGCCAAAGATGACGAGGAGCGCCTGAGAACTTGACGCCGCGCACGGCAACGACTCACTGGGCTAGCAGCCTGCCGGCCCGGAATCGGGCGGCAGCCATTGCCATCATCTTCCCTGAGTAACGACCGCCAATCGCCAAATAAACGGCGTCAATATTGCCTTTTCAGGGCTTTGCCACCTGCCGAAATTGACCGGGATCAGCGTGACGGCAAAGCACATTTGCAACGATTGAATTGCGCAGATGAAGTACAAAAACATTAACCATAATTTTAGGGAAGGTCTGAAAAACACTTCCCGATCTGGTGAAATAGCCGCCAGTCCCTCTGGAGCCCCCCTTGCATGAAGCAACTGTCCTTCGCCGATGCGGAGTACGCCGGCAAACGCAAACAGACCCG
>NZ_JAHRGL010000079.1 GCF_019097855.1 Geopseudomonas aromaticivorans | reverse complement strand
CCCCCCCCCCCCCCCCCCCCCCCCCCCCCCCCCCCCCCGCCCCCCCCCCCCCCCCCCCCCCCCCCCCCCCCCCCCCCCCCCCCCCCCCCCCCCCCCCCCCCCCCCCCCGCCGACTCCCCCCGCCCCCCCCCAGATCTCCACTCATTCCCGACACGACGCTCTTCCGATCTGGGAGGACTCAGGGATGCAGAACCAGCCCTCCCAAAGCCTCACCCCTTCTTTTTCTCTCTAGAAAAGGTGGTCAAGGAACCAGAGGATAATAAGGTAAGCTGGAAAGAGTGACTGGTGGGCAGGTTGGGAGACTCATGCGTGGCACAGGGAGACAGATGACTACTCAGTGGGCAAAGTGCTTGCTACACAAGCCCAGGAACCTGAATTTAGACCCAATACCCACGAAAAAAAGCCTGTAACGTCAGGGCTGGCAGGGGACGTGGACATGCAGAGCTTGCTAGCCAGCCAGTCTAGCTGACACAAGGTACTCCAGGTTCTGAAAGAAACCCTGACTTAGCAAATAAGGTTGAGAGTGACATCGACCTCTGGTCTCCATGGGTGCATGTACATACGTCCAACACCACACTCCTTATGTATATGTACACACATGTGCTCGTGAGCGTGCTCGAGCACACACACACAGAGGGAGAGAGAGACAGAGAGTCTAAGAGTGCATCAGTGGGTCGGGATCTGTCTTTTAACTGGGTCTTTTAAAGCGGCCTGAAGACTTAGTATCCCTGAAAGCTGGACTGAACAGAGTACTGCATGAGTGACTGAATCATTCTAGGTGCCTTGGACAGGCCAGCCTGATGCCTTCACCTTTCATTCCTGCTTTCGCTGAAAACTGTTGGGTTGTTAGAAATGGCAATTTAGGGAATAAGGATATCTAGTTCTCTAGATTGAATCCTGCTGAATTAGGGCATTGTTCAACATTGGGGACCTGAGAATGTTGTGGTCGTACCACATCCTGGGCTATCTGTTTGTTCCTTTCTTGGACACACCAGGTAGCACTCACTTGTATCTCCTTGACCACAATGGAGGAGATGAAGTTAACTTTAGAACTGACACTGGGCCTTGATTTGTCAGAGCCAGCCGCCAAACTCGCATCAGGAGCTAAGAACACTTGTATCAG
>NZ_JAHRGL010000078.1 GCF_019097855.1 Geopseudomonas aromaticivorans | reverse complement strand
CCCATCCTGGTGGTCAGGCAATGACTAATTTTGGTAAATAAGATCTCATCACAACTGTCCTTGTCGGCAACTGTTAGTAACAATTTTGAAATTCTCCTAGCCCCCACATCAGTGAATCCCAAGGTCACCTTCTCTTACCCAGTCCTGAACAGCCAAGGCATGCACCAGCCTGCTTGTGGTTTTTTCCTTTAAAAACCCCTTACAGTTGAGACCAGGTACCCTTGTCCTGCAGCTGCTGTGCCAGTTTGCTGGACAGGGTCCCTGCTGAGGTTTGTAACTTAGCATTACACCTTATGTGTTTGCATCAGTGAGTTGGCTCCTTGGTGGTCTTTTTTGGGGGGTCCCACAAACTTGGCATACCACTTTGTCCAGATTTAAATTATTTTTGTCGCCAGGTGGTGGTGGTGCATGCCTTTAATCCCAGCACTTGGGAGGCAGAGGCAGGTGGATCTCTGTGAGTTCAAGGCCAGCCTGGTCTACAGAGCAAGTTCCAGGACAGCCTCCAAAACAATACAGAGAAACCCTGTCTTGAAAAACCAAAAAGAAAGAAAGGAAGGAAGGAAGGAAGGTAGGAAGGAAGGAAGGAAGGAAGATAAGGTTTCTCTGTGTGTAGCTCAGGCTGGACTCCAATTCAGAGATCTGCCTGCCTCTTCCCCAGAGTGCTGGGATTAAAGGCCTGTGCTTCCACTACCCAGAGATGGATTGTTCTTGATGGAGTTATCTCAGGTTGTAAGACCAACCCTACATCTGCACTACACTTTCTGGTGGCAGTATCCATAAAAGGATCTTGAAGAAAGCTTCAACGTTTTGCCAATTTTCCCTCACTGTCATTGGTAAGCTTATCTACACTCCTCATGAGGCATGTTTAGCTGGTGTTAGAGCCTATTTCTCAGGATTCCAATGAATACTGATGACCAGCTGACTGTATTGTTGGCCTTTCTGTTAGCAGACAGCTATTGTCTTAGCAAGATGACAGACAGTTAGCCATGCTAATAAATCCCTTCTTAAACTGGGCATGGTGGTAAAAACCTTTAATCCCATCACTTAGGAGGCAGAGGCAGGTTGATATCTGTTGGAGACCACCCTTGTTTACAGAATGAATTTCAAGATATCCAGTACTATAC
>NZ_JAHRGL010000077.1 GCF_019097855.1 Geopseudomonas aromaticivorans | reverse complement strand
GTCCTTGGTGGGCACATTCCATTACACACTCACTGACCTGTGCAGGAAACCCATTGCCTCAGAGCTGGGACACTCTGAGACCATACACATGCTACATCCACACAGTAACTGTTGTCTCTGTGTAACTGAGTTAAAGAAAAACAGGCCACAGATTAGAAAACAATGGAATATAGATAGAGCTTGGAGGCAGAAAATGCAAGGTGAACATGATGCATTTACAATCTCAAAAATTATTTTGAAAACTTGAAATAGGCTTTATGACCCTGAGTTCCAGAGACTAGAGACTTGCATTATAGCAGATGAAAGTTTCTCATACCTTTCCTCTAAAGATAAACACCATAAATTAGAAAGATTCCAGTCCTTAGAAGTGGATACTAGTCGTTAAGTAAAATACAGTCACACAGCCAGGATATTCCTTAAGTACACCATTGACCTGAAACAACAGGTCACTCTTCAGGGACAGTGTCCTGAGTTGAAGGTCATGGGGATATGAAAGAGAGAACAAGTAGAAGGTACCAAAGATAATTGCAAAGTTTGGGAGGTATTGCAGAGAATCTGCCCCAGATTAACTAAGCTTCTTGAGAAGAATAGCGTCATGTAGACTATATAAATGGGGTGGGAGGATGGAAGGATATGGGAGAATCGTAAGAAGTCATCAAAGTATCATATAATTGGAGAAATTCAGGTAGAGACTAGTCAAACAGTGCCACACAAGTGAAACAGAGTATCACAAGAACATTACTTACTTCAGACACAGTGGCCTTTGGACAGACAACAATAGCTCCATATGCTTGGAAGAGTTTGCTTCTCAGGATTTGAAGCAACACTTCCAAAAGTTCCTGACCCCAGACCATTACCAGCTCTCCCAAACATACTGCAGATTTTAGAGAAGGAGCTCTGTTTATTTTCAAAACATCAGGCCCCAATGAAAGCTCCCAAGCCCAAAACCCAAGCTGTTACTGATTCCTCCTAAGCTGAGGGCGTAAATGAAAGCATTGCTTGATGAGGTGAGTTCTTAACACAACTGTGTTTTATTTACAAATAATTCTTACCTGGTTACATATTACCCACCTGACAAAACTGTGTTTATTCTCAAGGAAAAAAAACTAGAATGTTCTGACACCAGGATTTAAGTTTTTTGTGACCCTGTATT
>NZ_JAHRGL010000076.1 GCF_019097855.1 Geopseudomonas aromaticivorans | reverse complement strand
AAAACTAAAAACAATTTCTGAAAAGTTTACACCACCAGCCAGGTGGTGTTGGCTCATGCCTTTAATCCCAGCACTTGGGAGGGAGAAGCAGGCAGATCTCTTAGAGTTCAAGACCAGCCTTGACTACAAGTGCTTGTTCAGGAGAGCCTCTAAAGCCATTGAGAAACCCTGTCTGGCATCCCCAACCCCTCCTTACCCCCCACTCCCCGAAAAATGTTTACAACACCTGTCAAGTATGTACTTATAAGACTTCCATTATGATTCTCTCATTTTTATTATGTTCACAGAGTACAAGCCTGTGTTACAACCCAACACTTCTGCATATTATTGTAAGAAATTTATCACCCATCTCTTGTAATTCATAGGCCATTCTGATTCCAAAACTGAGCTAGTCACCTCTCTTGAACAAAACATAGAACCTTGGAAGGAGAATATAGAGGAAGCAGAAAGACTGGAACCAGGTAAGGTGAAAGGAAACAATGGTTAATGTATGGATTACAAAACAAGAATAAAACATCATCTGCAGTGGATTAGCCCTGCTCCTTACTAGAAGTGAAGGCAACATATTTCTTTTAGAATTGCATACTAGGATCCGGCACACAGAAAATTTTATGTGGTTTTCCCTCATTTCATCAGAAGAGTGATTAGATAAAATTTAGTATGCCAATAACAATTGCCACTGTATGTGTGGTTTCATTTTGTGTGCCAATATAAGTTTGAACTTTTCCAATGTATGTCAGTGATAAATGGATAACTTATACTAGTGTTTTTATATATTTTTGAAGCTGTCCATGACTTCCAAAAGCTTTACCACATTGATTACATTCATGGTTTTTCTTTCCAGTATGTGTTATTTTATGGATTCTGAGACAAAAATGACATGCAAAGACATCACCATAGTGAAGATATTAATATGGTTTCTCTCCAGTATGTGTTCTTTTATGCGTTTGAAGATGACTGTGCTGAGAAAAGGCTTTACCACATTGAATACAATTATAGGGTTTCTCTCCACTGTGTATTCTTTTATGCATTTGAAGAGTGCTTTGCTGAGAAAAGGCTTTACCACACTGATTACATTCATAGGGTTTCTCCCCAGTATGTGTCCTTCTATGCACTTGAAGTTTACTGTGACTAGCAAAGGCTTTACCACATTGGATACATTCATAGG
>NZ_JAHRGL010000075.1 GCF_019097855.1 Geopseudomonas aromaticivorans | reverse complement strand
GGAAGGTCTGAAATAGCCCTCCCCATTCGCGACAGACCTGCTCGGCAGGCCAAAATCGGGCTACTTCATCCCCCTGGACTCAGTTTCCTGCCCCCGAAGAGCATTTGCCGGGGGCTTCCCCTGCATTACACGCGCACCTCTCCTGCGAGTAAGCGCTTTCGCATCATCCACAGATTCGACAGGGCGAACAGCGTGACCAACTGGGCCGTGTTCTTCGCCAGCCCGCGGAAACGTACCTTGGTGTAGCCGAACTGGCGCTTGATCACCCGGAATGGATGCTCGACCTTGGCCCGCGTCTGAGCCTTGGTCTTCTCGATCTGGCGAATCACACGCCCAAGCAGGCTGCGCTTGCCGAGCGATTTGTAGGTGCTACGACGAGCGGCAACCGACCAGATAACCTTGCGGCCCGCGTGCTCGGGGCGCTTTTCGACACCGGTATAACCCGCGTCAGCACAGACATACGTCTCTTCGCCGTGCAGCAGCTTGTCGACCTGCGTGACATCGGCCACGTTGGCCGCCGTGCCGATGACGCGGTGTACCAGTCCCGAGTCGTCGTCGACGCCGATGTGCGCCTTCATGCCGAAGTAGTACTGGTTGCCCTTCTTGGTCTGGTGCATCTCCGGATCACGCTTGCCATCCTTGTTCTTGGTCGAGCTGGGGGCATGAATGATGGTCGCATCGACGATGCTGCCCTGGCGCAGGAGCAGGCCGCGCTCGCCCAGGTAGCCATTGATGACTTCCAGAATCCCGCTGGCCAGCGCGTGTTTCTCCAGCAGGCGACGGAAGTTGAGGATGGTGGTTTCGTCCGGGATCCGATCCAGGTGCAGTCCGGCGAAGTGACGCAGGATCGTCACCTCATAGAGGGCCTCCTCCATCGCCGGATCGCTGTAGCCGAACCAGTTCTGCATGAGGTGCACCCGCAGCATGGCGGCTAGCGGGTAGGCCGGACGCCCACCTTCGCCTCTCGGGTAGTGCGGCTCGATCAGCGCCATCAGCGCCTGCCACGGCACAACCTGATCCATCTCGATCAGGAAGCGCTCACGGCGGGTCTGTTTGCGTTTGCCGGCGTACTCCGCATCGGCGAAGGACAGTTGCTTCATGCAAGGGGGGCTCCAGAGGGACTGGCGGCTATTTCACCAGATCGGGAAGTGTTTTTCAGACCTTCCCTA
>NZ_JAHRGL010000074.1 GCF_019097855.1 Geopseudomonas aromaticivorans | reverse complement strand
CCTCAGTTCTCCATATTGGAAGTAATATGGGTCTTGCATGCAAGTTAAGTAAACTCTGGATTTTGAAGGAGGAGGTGCTGATTGACTTACCCTATATTCCAAGACAGAATCTTGGAATGGGAACCGGGGAATTTGGTTCATTCAGGGAGTAAAATCAGCAAGGTGGCAAAGGCGGTTCCCCATGACATCATCAGTCCCTTCCGTGGCCAATCCACTGTATCCTGGATTGCTCATGGCATTCCATGATGTCACCAGTGTTGTAGCAACACCAACTGCCCTGAGGGCATTCCTTCAGTGACTCTTGGTTATATCAGTAGCCATGTTGTCAAGACTGAGGTCTCTGTTTGGGAGAAAAAATGGAGAACATTCAGAGACCAGAGAGACACAGAAAGAAGCTGCTGTTAGGTCTCAAAATAAAACAGGTACAAATAAGAGGTCCTGGCATAGGCACAGTGAGTGATGGGCAGGAGATTGGGAGGATCCTGGAGAAGTTGGGCTTGAGCTGGGACTTCCAGGAATGGGGTAGAAGCGCTGGAGCCTCTGAGAAGCTAATGGAAGTTCCTGCTTATCCTAATTAATGATAGTCCATGATTCCAGAGCATTAGTTTGTCTGTTCCCTAAGCCAGGACAGGACTGGGTAAGGCCAAGGCTGTTCTGCTGGGAGCACCTAGGTTTACCTTTAGCACACTCAGGGGTGTAATGTGGGGACAAAAGGAGATCATCTGGAGTCAGCAGGGTCTAATGGGTTCCCAGATTTGGGCAGGAATCACTGCACTTTACCCTCAGCAGTTTCGTTTAGGTGCAGTGGCTGTCTGACTCAGTCACGTGGAGACAAGAGTGCTTCTGGCTAAGACCTTATGTCCTCAGACTGTGCAACAGAACTCCTCTATTTTCATCTCCCTGACAGTGGCCCCCTTGGGCTACTGAATCAGCAGTTGAGGGTGGTAGGCAATGACCTAGTGTAGTCAAAAAACTATCAGAAACATGGAAGAGGGCAGAGTTTGGCTCCTTCATGCCAGCTTCCTATTTCTGGACTGTCAGTAGGATGGAGTTACTTGGTGAATGTTTTGACTATGTTGTGTCCTTGCATGACTTTTCAGTTTATATCCATGGGCCTGGAGTGACCAGGCAGGAGAGCTGGGCCCCTCAAAGCCCCTGAGTGCTCGTGCCCTATGA
>NZ_JAHRGL010000073.1 GCF_019097855.1 Geopseudomonas aromaticivorans | reverse complement strand
GTCGTTGCCGAGCAGCTGGGCCGCGGTGTAGGTCACCGCGGTGTCTTCGGTCGCCGCCAGGGTGTCGTTGACCGCCACCGGCGCGTCGTTCACCGGGCTCACGGTGAGCGTCAGGGTACCGACATCGGTGAGGCTGCCGTCGGTGACGGTGTAGTCGACCGAGTCGGTGCCGTGGAAGTTGGCCGCCGGCGTGTAGGTGTAGCTGCCATCGGCCGCCAGCACCAGGGTGCCGCCCTTCACGGTAGTGAAGGTCCCCGCCACCACGCTCAGGCTGTCGCCGTCCAGGTCACTGTCGTTGGCGTCCAGCTGCACGCTGCCAGTCAGCACGCTGTCTTCGGCGGTGCTGGCCGCATCGTCGACCGCGACCGGGGCATCGTTCACCGCGGTGACGGTGATCGTCAGGGTGCCGATATCGGTCAGGCTGCCGTCGGTGACGGTGTAGTCCACCGTGTCGGTGCCGTGGAAGTTGGCCGCCGGGGTGTAGATGTAGCTGCCATCGGCCGCGATGGTGATGCTGCCGCCCTGCGCGGTGGTGAAGGTCCCCGCCACCACGCTCAGGCTGTCGCCGTCCAGGTCACTGTCGTTGGCGTCCAGCTCGATGCTGGAAGTGAACGGGGTGTCCTCGACCACGGTCACCGCATCGTCCACCGCCACCGGCGCATCGTTCGCCGGGGTGACGGTGAGGGTCAGGGTGCCGACATCGCTCAGGCTGCCGTCGGTCACGGTGTAGTCGACCGAGTCGGTGCCGTGGAAGTTGGCCGCCGGGGTGTAGGTGTAGCTGCCATCGGCCGCCAGCACCAGGGTGCCGCCCTTCACGGTGGTGAAGGTGCCGGCCACCACCGACAGGCTGTCGCCGTCCAGGTCGCTGTCGTTGGCGTCCAGCTCGATGCTGGAAGTGAACGGGGTGTCCTCGACCACGGTCATCGCATCGTCCACCGCCACCGGCGCGTCGTTGACCGCCGCCACGTTGACCGTGACGGTCGCGGTATTGGAGGTCAGCTTGCCGTCGGTCACCGTGTAGGTGAAGTCGGCCACGCCGTTGAAGTGGGCGTTCGGGGTAAAGGTCACCGTGCCGTCGGCGTTCAGCACCGCAGTGCCGCCCGCACCGCTGGTGACACTGGCGATGCTCAGGCTGTCGCCGTCGACATCGCTGTCGTTGCCGAGCAGCTGGGCCGCGGTGTAGGTCA
>NZ_JAHRGL010000072.1 GCF_019097855.1 Geopseudomonas aromaticivorans | reverse complement strand
GTTCTAGTCTGAATAGCCCCCACCTAGTCTTTAGCCACACCCTCTGAAGGTGTGGTTTTGATGGGGGCAGCTTTTCTTTCCTGGTTTTGAGGCAGGGTCTTGCAAGATTTATCCTCCATAGAGCACCCTATGTAACCAGATGAATCCCACAGATTCCCAGAGACCTGCCCGACTCTGCCTTCCTCCCAAGTTCTGGGATGAAAAGTTTGAGTGACCAGTGCCCTTCAGTTCATCCTTTCTGCTGGAGCCGGGGGGAGTGCTGCTTTGTGCTGAGAACATGAAAACTTTCAAGGCGAAGGCTCCACCTCCTAAGAACCCAGGGATTGTTACTTGTTCAGCAAGCACCCTGCCAGGGGATGCATGACCCTAGCCCATTGGGGTTTTGTTGATTTTTCTGAGAAAGCGTGTCAGTCATAGCCCACCCTGCTCTAGAATTTGCAGAAGTCTTGACTGAGCTGTGAGCCATGTTTTTTTGTTACTTTTTAATTTGTTATTTATTTTGTTTACTGCTTGGGGAGGGCGGTGTTTTGTTTTTGTTTTAGTTAGGGAGGATCACACCTTGTAACCTTGGCTGTTCCAGACTCACAGACTCCCTAGCGGTACAACTGAAGGCACATTCCACTTTGCCTGCCTCAGGTCTTTATTCTCAAATCATGGGATTCACAACTGTAAATGCATATCTTAACATGTTATATGGATGCCTGTTCACCATTTAACCATGATTTCTCGCGTTTCACTACTGACTGATGTATTTGGATCGTTATTGAAGTTAGGTCATTCACTATCTCTACAGATTGCTAGAGCATGCGTGTAATCCCACCTCCTGGGTGGTGGAAGAAAGAAGACCAAGGAGTGGAGATTGACTCTGTAGAACCTGGAAAGCCCAGCAGGGTTACAGGTTATCCTGTCTCAACAAACAAACAACTGTCTCAAAAAGCCAAAGAGCAAAAGAGGGGGAAGGCAACAATTGGGGCTGGTGAGAGGGCCAACATTTCAGAGTACTTGTTCTTGCAGTGGGATTCAATGGCCTTTTCTTAACTGTATGTAAGCCACACAGTCACACAGAAAAAATAAATCAAAAACATTTAGGACAAATAAGATAATACCAGCCGGGCGGTGGTGGTGGCTCTTGTCTTTAATCCAAGCACTCGGAAGGTAGAGGCAGGTGGATCTCTGTAAGTACAAAGCCAACCTGGTCTC
>NZ_JAHRGL010000071.1 GCF_019097855.1 Geopseudomonas aromaticivorans | reverse complement strand
CAGTGTTTCGTCTCAACCGAGGCCGCGAATTCTACAGCAGCCTTACAACCTGTCAAGCGTTTCGTGAAAATTTCTTTTCGTTTCAACCACTTGCGCTAGCTTCAACCCGGAGGCTGCTGCAGCGAGGAGTTGAATCATACAGCCCTGAGCACCGATGTCAACACCCCCCGCTACACTTTTCGCCAATCGCCGACAGCGCTGGCGAGACCTTCATCTTGCCAGCGCCTGCCATTCAGACATAGAACACAAGCCATTGATTGTCAGGAGCTCGGGTTCAGCTTGCTACTGGAAACAGGCGAGTCACAGAGTTTCGGTGCAGCGGTCAGCGCTTCTTCCAGAACACACTCACTCAACCTGCTTGCGTCGACGCACCTGCAGCAGGCGCTGTGCTGGGCCGGAGGCTGCATAAGCCAGAAAAATCAGCAGAAGAATCCGCGGCGGGTCGCTGAAAATCACCGCGAATACCAACACCACCACCAGAATCGCCACGAAGGGTACTCGCCCTTTCAGATCGAAATCTTTGAAACTGTAGTATTTGATGTTACTGACCATCAACGCGCCAGCTGCAGCCACCAGAAGAGCAAACAGCAACACGACGACCAACGACATGTCCACGCCGTCGACCCCCAGGTCCTTCAGCGCCCAAACCATGCCTGCCACCACCCCGGCAGCCGCAGGACTGGCCAGGCCGATGAAGTAACGCTTGTCTACCTTGCCAATCTGGGTATTGAAGCGCGCCAGACGCAATGCCGCACAGGCCGCGTAGATGAAGGAAACGGTCAACCCGACATTACCGAGACCGGACAGCGCCCACTTGTAGGCCAGCAAAGCAGGTGCCAGACCGAAGGCAACCATGTCCGACAGCGAGTCGTACTCGGCGCCAAAAGCGCTCTGGGTGTTGGTCATGCGCGCCACGCGCCCATCCAACCCATCCAGCAGCATGGCGACAAAGATTGCGATGGCCGCAACCTCGTATTTGCCGTTCATCGCACTGACTATCGAAAAGAAACCGGCAAACAGATTGGCTGTAGTGAACAGATTGGGTAGCAGGTAGACCCCACGATGCCTGACTTTGCGCCCCTCTGCATCCTGCCCCTCTTCGACATGCTCATCGATCGGCAGCAGGCTGTCGCTTTCTGGCGCCTTGCTCGGCTCACCGGGTTGTTCGCTCATGGATAAACACCTTGATCGGAATGACATTCGACTGACCGGAACCCCCAGAACTCTGCCCGCAGATCGGTCACCGACGGCTTTATAGCAGAATAGCGGACAGAAAAAACGCGGCCGTAGCCGCGTCTCTTCATCGCCCTAGACCTTAGTTCTTGGTCTTGTCGACGATTTTGTTGGCAGCGATCCACGGCATCATCGCGCGCAGCTTCTCGCCAACCACTTCGATGCCATGGGCAGCGTTGTTGCGGCGGTAGGCGGTCATCGACGGGTAGTTGGTGGCGCCTTCGCTGATGAACATCTTCGCGTACTCGCCGTTCTGGATGCGCTTCAGAGCGTTGCGCATGGCAGCACGGGACTCGGCGTTGATCACTTCTGGACCGGTGACGTACTCACCGTATTCGGCGTTGTTGGAGATCGAGTAGTTCATGTTGGCGATACCGCCTTCGAACATCAGGTCGACGATCAACTTCAGCTCGTGCAAGCACTCGAAGTAGGCCATTTCCGGCGCGTAACCGGCTTCGACCAGCGTGTCAAAACCGGCTTTGACCAGCTCGACGCAACCACCGCACAGCACGGCCTGCTCGCCGAACAGGTCGGTTTCGGTCTCGTCCTTGAAGGTAGTTTCGATGATGCCGGTACGGCCGCCGCCGACGCCGCTGGCGTAGGACAGAGCGACGTTCTTGGCATTGCCGGAAGCATCTTGGTAGATGGCGACCAGATCAGGAATACCGCCACCACGAACGAACTCGGAGCGCACGGTGTGACCCGGAGCCTTCGGCGCGATCATGATCACGTCCAGATCAGCACGCGGCACGACCTGGTTGTAATGGATGGAGAAGCCGTGGGCGAAGGCCAGGGTGGCACCCTTCTTCAGGTTCGGCTCGATCTCGTCCTTGTACAGACGGCCCTGGAACTCGTCCGGGGTCAGGATCATCACCAGGTCGGCAGCGGCAACGGCGGCAGCAACCTCGGCAACCTTCAGGCCGTGAGCCTGAGCCTTGGCTACGCTGGCCGAGCCGGCGCGCAGGCCGACGGTCACGTCGACACCGGAGTCCTTCAGGTTGCAGGCATGGGCGTGGCCTTGGGAGCCGTAACCGATGATGGCAACCTTCTTGCCCTGGATGATCGACAGATCGCAGTCTTTGTCGTAGTAAACGTGCATGAAAAACCCTCGGTGCAGTGCGGCCGGTCAGGCCTAGTTCAAAATCAGATGGTCAGCGTCTTGTCGCCGCGGGCGATGCCGGTGACACCGCTGCGGACCACTTCCAGGATCGACGCGGTGCCGATGGCCTGGATGAAACTGTCGAGCTTGTCACTGGTGCCGGCCAGCTGCACGGTATAGACGCTGCTGGTGACATCCACGATCTGGCCACGAAAGATGTCGGCGGTGCGTTTGATCTCGGCGCGCTGAGCACCGGTGGCCTTGACCTTGACCAGCATCAGCTCGCGCTCGATGTGCGCACTTTCCGACAGATTGACCAGCTTGACCACTTCGATCAGCTTGTTGAGGTTCTTGGTGATCTGCTCGATCACCTCGTCATGACCGATGGTGGTCAGCGTCAAACGCGACAGGGTCGGGTCCTCGGTCGGCGCCACAGTCAGACTTTCGATGTTGTAGTTGCGCTGGGAGAACAAGCCGACCACACGCGACAGCGCGCCGGGTTCGTTTTCCAGGAGCAGGGAAATGATGTGTCGCATGATCAGGTGCGCTCCGTCTTGCTCAGCCACATGTCGCGCATGGAGCCGTCACGAATCTGCATCGGGTATACGTGCTCGCTGACGTCCACCTGGATATCCAGGAACACCAGGCGATCCTTGAGCGCAAAGGCCTCTTCCATCTTCGGTCTGAGGTCCTTGAGTTCGGTAATGCGCATCCCGACGTGGCCATAGGCCTCGGCCAGCTTCATGAAGTCCGGTAGCGACTCCATGTAGGAGTGCGAATGGCGGCCGCTGTACACCATGTCCTGCCACTGGCGCACCATGCCCAGCGCACCGTTGTTCAGGTTGACGATCTTCACCGGCAGGCCGTACTGCAGGCAGGTCGACAGCTCCTGAATATTCATCTGGATGCTGCCCTCGCCGGTCACGCAGGCAACGTCGACATCTGGGAAGTTCAGCTTGGCGCCCATGGCCGCCGGCAGACCGAAGCCCATCGTGCCGAGACCGCCGGAATTGAGCCAGCGATTGGGCTTGTCGAACTTGTAGTACTGCGAGGCGAACATCTGGTGCTGGCCGACATCGGAAGCGACGAAGGCATCTCCACGAGTGACCTCGTAGAGCGTCTCGACCGCAGTCTGCGGTTTGATGATGCTGCCGTCGCCCTTGTCATAGGGGAACAGACCGCGACTACCACGCCACTCCTCGATCTGCTTCCACCAGCTGGCCAGCGCCTCCGCGTTCGGCTTCTCGCCGATTTCCTTGAGAATCGCGACCATCTCGGTCAGCACGCTGTCCACCGGACCAACGATCGGCACATCGGCCTTGATGGTCTTGGAGATCGACGCCGGATCGATATCGATGTGGATGATCTTGGCGTTCGGGCAGAACTTCGACGCCCCATTGATCACCCGGTCATCGAAACGCGCACCGACGGCGAGGATCACGTCGGCGTGGTGCATGGTCAGGTTGGCGGTATAGCTGCCGTGCATGCCGAGCATGCCGAGGAACTGGCGATCGCTGCCCGGATAGCCGCCCAGGCCCATCAGGGTGTTGGTCACCGGCAGGTTGAGCATGCGCGCCAGTTCGGTCAGCGTCGCCGAGGCATTGCCCATGATCACGCCGCCGCCGGAGTAAACCACCGGACGCTTGGCGGCCAGCAGCATTTCGGCGGCCTTGCGGATCTGGCCGGAGTGGCCGCGCACGGCCGGGCCGTAGGAGCGCAGCTTGACCTTCTTCGGGTAGACGTACTCGAACTTGTCGCTCGGGTTGGTCATGTCCTTGGGAATATCCACCACCACCGGGCCGGGACGACCGGACTCGGCGATATGGAAGGCCTTCTTCAGCACCTCGGGGATTTCCGCGGGATGCTTGATGATGAAGCTGTGCTTCACGATCGGTCGGGAAATGCCGACCATGTCGGTTTCCTGGAAGGCATCGGTACCCACCATGGTGCTCGGCACCTGGCCGGACAGCACCACCATGGGGATCGAGTCCATGTAGGCCGTGGCAATGCCGGTAATCGCATTGGTCGCCCCCGGGCCGGAGGTCACCAGCACCACGCCAGCCTTGCCGGTCGCGCGGGCATAGCCATCGGCCATGTGGGTAGCTGCCTGCTCGTGGCGGACCAGAATATGCTCAATGGCCTTTTCCTTGAAAAGGGCATCGTAGATATGCAGAACGGCACCACCCGGGTACCCGTAGATGTACTTCACGCCTTCGTCGCGCAGGAAGCGGACGATCATTTCAGCGCCTGATAAAAGCTCCACGTTTCACCTCTAGAACGCCTGAGAAACACCCTCGGAGGGGCGACCGAAGTTCGGTTAACTGCCAGGCAGAGCATGGGCGACGGTGGTCGCCTGCGACGTCAGCTGCTGACTTAGCAAGTATCGGGAGCCTCCTCGTGTCACGGAGAATCCCACCCCGGCGCGAGGTAACGCGTGACAGGGCCTGGCTTGGGCGGCGCGGGTGTGCACCTCATGGTCTGCCGAGGAGCCGGAAACTATCAAGCTCACCACAGCGAATCGTAGATTGTTCGGATTAGCCGCAGGCAAGTCAAGCCGAAGTTCATGCCATCCGCCCGTGCGGCTGTGACCCAGCGCAGAATGGCGGGAGCCCGCTTTTGGGTATAGTTGCCCGAGCATTCCCTCTTCAGACAAGGACCCAGCATGCGTCGCACACTCCTCCTCGCCGGCCTGCTGTTCGGTTGCATCGGCACTGCCTGCGCCGGACAGATCTACAAGTGGGTGGACGCCCAGGGCGTTACCCACTTCACCGCCCAGCCACCCCAGGCCGGCGCCGCCAGCGTGGTGCCGCCGGCCAAGCAGCCGCCCGCCCCATCGCCCGCTCAGACCCCCCCTCCAGCAGCGCCCGCGGCAGACCAAGCGCCAAGCCAGGCGGATATCGACGCCAAAGTGCGCGAGGAAGTGGCGAAGAAGGAAAAGGAGCGCGTCGAGTACTGCACGACTCTTCGCACCAACCTGGCGCAGCTGCGCAACAACCCGCGCCTGCGCGTGGAAGAGAAAAAGGGCGAAGCGCGCCGAATCAGCGAAGAAGAGCGTCAGGAGAAAATCGCTGCCACGGAAAAGGCCATCGCCGACAACTGTCAGTAATCCCCTACCGCAACCCAGCGATGATGCAACGGCCGCCTTCAGGCGGCCGTATTGATCAAGCGGTCAAACTCCGCCAGCGACGCCAGCAACGCCGCGACCCGCGTGCCCTCCGCGCGCCAGGACTGCTCGGCCATCGGCCGGATCGCGCAGGCGCCCGGCAAGCCGGCGCCCTGCTCGATGATCGCCTTCATGCGCGGCAGGAAGATCCACTGCAGCCACTCCTCGAGCGCCAGGCTATCGACGCAGAACGGCTCCTGACTGGCCAGCCGCTCCTCCGCCGGCATGACGCTCCCCCACCAGCCGAGCAGACGCAGCTCACGCTCGATCAACAACAGCTGATCGGCCAAGGCCGGCAGACGCGCATCCATCACAGGTTCACCTTGGCCCGCTGGCGTGCCTGCGCGGCGCCAGCCGCATCGCCCTGCCGCTCTCGCGCCTGGGCGATCAGCTCCCACAGACTGGCCTGCAGCGCCGGCCGCCCGCCCGCATAGCTCAGGCCGCGGCGCGCCAACTGCTCGGCCTGGGCCGGATCGCCCTGGGCCAGACGCACCTCGGCGAGGCGGTAGAGCACCTGCGGCTCGCGCGGCGCGATGCGCTGCGCGCGCTCGAGACTGGCCGAAGCGCCGGCCAGGTTGCCGCTGCGCTCCATCTGCTGCGCCGAGGTCAGCAGCGCCAGCACCGGACCATCAAGCCGCTCGTCGGCAGCCAGGGTGACCGCACCGGAACCGGCCATCGGCGCGGGCATCGGCGCCGGCGCCGTAACGGATCCCGAGCTGCCCAGACCACCGCCCACGCTGATCGGCGCACTCGACACCCCACCCGCCGGGAAAGTCTGGATCGGTGCTCCGGCCGCCGCGCCGGGAACCATGACCACCACGCCGGAATCCTGCGGCAGCGCTTGTGCCTGTGCCTGCGGCGTCACCCGCGGCGCACTGGCCGACGCACGCGCGACCGCCCCGGTGCCGAGCGGCTTGCCCGCTTCCACCACCGGAATCGACCCACGCTGCACGGGAGTCGCACACCCCGCCAGCAGCAACAGCGCCAGCGGCACCCACCAAACCTTGTTCACATCCCATCCCCTTGCCATCTGTTTTATGCGCAACGGCCTTCCCAGCCACCATCCACCCTATCGATTGGACAACCAATCCCGTCCCGCAGTGCCATCACTGCTGCAGCCAGCCGCGCACCCAGTCCATGACCTGCTCGGCCGGTGCCTGCAGCTCCTGAGGCAGGCCGCAGGGAGCGCCGGCCGGCGGTTCGCTGCCACGAATATACGGCATCTGCAGCGCACCCGGGCAGCTCGCATCGGAGCCCTGACCACTATAGGGATCGACCCAGGCCCGGGTCACGTTGTCCGGCGGCGTGGCATCCAGCGACGTCGGCGCGGCGGTGCGCATGAAGCTGGCCCACACCTGCAGCGCCCCGGTGGCACCGGTCAGCGGCGTCTTGCCGTTGTCGTCACGCCCCATCCACACCACGGCCAGCAGGTCCTGGCCGAAGCCGGCGAACCAGCTGTCACGCGAGTCGTTGCTGGTACCGGTCTTGCCGGCGACATTGAGCGCAGCGGGCAGCTGGTTGTAGACCGAGCGCGCCGTCCCCTCGCGCATCACCCGGCGCATCGCCTCCTGCACCAGATGGATGGCGCCCGGATCGAAACGCTGCTGCACCTCGTAGGGATAGCCCTTGAGCGGCTCGCCGGCCGCATTCAGCACGCTGCGGATACCGCGTAGCGGTGTGCTGAAGCCGCCGTTGGCCAAGGTCTGGTACATGGTCGCCACCTGCACCGGGCTGAGCGCGCCGGCGCCCAGCAGCATCGACGGATAGGCCGGCCAGTCCGGCTCGACGCCCAGTCGCGCGACGGTCTTCAGCACGCTGGGCACGCCCAGCTCGAGTCCCAGCTTGGCGGTCGACAGGTTGTAGGACTGCGCCAACCCCTGGTAGAGGAATATGGTGCCGTGGGCCTGGTGGTCGTAGTTCTTCGGCTGCCAGACCTGGCCGTCGGCGGTCTTGATCGAGAACGGCTCGTCCTGGATGAGACTGGTCAAGGTGTACTGACTCGGCTTTTCCAGCGCGGTCAGGTAGACCGCCGGCTTGATCAGCGAGCCGATCGGCCGCTGCGCATCCAGCGCCCGGTTGAAGCCGGCAAAGCGCGGCTGGCGACTGCCCAGCAGCGCCTGCACCTCGCCGGTCTGCGGATTGGTCACCACCATCGCCGTCTCGACCTCGTCGATCCCCTTGCGCCCGCCCAGGCGCTTGAGGGTTTCGGCCATCGCCGTTTCGGCCTTGAGCTGCAGGATCGGATCGAGGCTGGTGAAGATGCGCAGCCCCTCCTCGGTCAGGTCCTCGTCCTGGTAGTCCTGACGCAACTGGCGCTTGACCATGTCGAGGAAGGCCGGATAGGAGGTATTGGCCAGGCTGCCGCGATTGCTGACCCCCAGCGGGGCCTTTTTCGCCCGCGCCACCTCTTCAGCGCTGACCACCCCCTGCTCGGCCAGCAGATCGAGGACCAGGTTGCGCCGCTCCAGCGCCCGCTCCGGATAGCGCCGCGGGTTGTAGTAGGACGGCCCCTTGACCATGCCGACCAACAGCGCCACCTGCGGCAGGCTCAGCTCGGCCAGCGGCTGACCGAAGAAGTACTGGCCGGCCAGGCCGAAGCCGTGAATCGCGCGCTGGCCGTCCTGACCGAGAAACACCTCGTTGAGGTAGGCCTCGAGGATCTGCTGCTTGTCGTAATGCAGCTCCAGCAATACCGCCATCAGCGCCTCGGTACCCTTGCGGGTCAGGCTGCGCTCGTTGCTGAGGAAGAAGTTCTTCACCAGCTGCTGGGTCAGGGTACTGCCGCCCTGCACCAGTGCACCGGAGGTCGTGTTGACCCACATGGCGCGGGCGATCGACTTGGGCGATACGCCGAGATGGTGGTAGAACTCGCGATCCTCGACGGCGATCAGCGTTTCCAGCAGATACGGTGGCACCTGGTCCAACTGGATCAGGATGCGGTCCTCGTTGTGCGCCGGATACAGGCCGCCGACCAGCAGCGGCTCCAGTCGCGCCACCGCCAGCGCACCGCCGTTGGCCAGCGCGAGCCCGGCCACCTGATTGCCGGAAAAGCGCACGCGCAGTTGCTGCGCCGGCTCGGCGCCCTCGTAGAACTGGAAACCGCGGGTATGCAGTTCGACCTGATTGCCGTTCACCGCCAGCTCGCCAGGCCCCTGGACCTTCTGCGTGCGCCGGTAGCCGAGGGCCTGCAGTTCGGTGATGAAATCCTCGCGCGTCAGCTTGAGGCCGGAGAACAGCTCCAGCGGTCGGGCATAGACCTTGGCCGGCACGGTCCAGCGCTTGCCGGAGAACTTCTCCTGGACCACGGCGTCGAGGTAGATCGCCAGACCGGCCAGCAGCACCAGTCCGGCCGCACCGAGCTTGAGCAGCCAGCCCAGCCACGGCCGGGCTGGGCGCGGCACCGGTTTGCGGGAACGGGGAGTACGGGAAGAAGGGGTACGAGATCTGGTCATGTTGGGCATTATACGTGGTTGGACCCGGGCGGATGGCACGCCCGGCGGTTTGCACGACGGAACGCAGTCGCCATAATGGACGATTAGACATGTTCCCGACGAAAAGGATCGCCTGTGACCCAGTCCCTGATCGAAGCCCTGCAGAACCCCGCCCTGTACCCTCACCCGGTGGAGGGCTTCGAAGTCATCGAGACGCACATCTCCTGGGTTCTGCTCACCGGCCCCTATGCCTACAAACTGAAGAAGCCGGTGAATTTCGGCTTCCTCGACTTCAGCAGCCGCGAGGCGCGCGAACACTTCTGCCGCGAGGAATTGCGCCTCAACCAGCGCACCGCCCCGGACGTCTATCTGGAAGTCCTGCCGGTCACCGGCAGCCTGGAAGCACCGCAGCTCGGTGGCGACGGGCCGATCCTCGACCACATCCTGAAGATGCGCCAGTTCCCGCAGAGTGGCCTGCTGTCCAACGTGCTGGCCCGCGGCGAACTGACCAACGCGCACATTGACGAGCTGGCCCGCGAGATTGCCGACCTGCACGCCGACGCCACGCACGTGCCGATGGAGCATGCGCTGGGCAGCGCCGACGCGGTGATGGCGCCGGTACTGCAGAACTTCGAGCAGATCCGCCCGATGCTCGAGGACGCCGCCGACCTGGCCCAGCTGCAGCACCTGGAGGCCTGGGCCGAGGACACTTTCACCCGCCTCGAGCCGCTGCTCGACCGGCGCAAGGTCGACGGCTTCATCCGCGAGTGCCACGGCGACATCCACCTGGCCAACGTCACCCTGCTCGACGACCACGTCCTGCTGTTCGACTGCATCGAGTTCAACGAGCCGTTCCGCCTGATCGACGTCATCAGCGACGCCGCCTTCCTCGCCATGGACCTCGAGGACCGCGGCCTCAAGGCGCTGTCGCGCCGCTTCATCAATGCCTATCTGGAGTTGACCGGCGACTACCAGGGCCTGACCCTGCTGCCGTTCTACAAGGCCTACCGCGCCATGGTCCGCGCCAAGATCAGCCTGTTCCGCCTGGCCCAGGAGCAGGATCCGGCCGAGCGCGCAGCCATCCTGGGCCAATACCGCAACTATGCCGCCCTGGCAGAGAGCTACAGCGCCATCCCCTCGCGCTTTCTGGCCATCACCCACGGCGTGTCCGCGGTCGGCAAGAGCCACGTGGCCATGCGCCTGGTGGAGGCCTTCGGCGCCATCCGCCTGCGCTCGGACGTCGAGCGCAAGCGCCTGCTCCCGGCTGCCGCCGAGGCCGAGCTGTATTCCGCCGCCGCCACCCTCGCCACCTACAGCCACCTGCACCAGCAGGCCGCCAGCATTCTGCTCGCCGGCTTCCCGGTTGTGCTGGACGCCACCTACCTCAAGCAGGCCCAGCGCGAGGCCGCCCATGCCGTGGCCGAGCAGAGCGGCGTGCCCTTCCTGATCCTTGACTGCCATGCCCCGCAGGCGGTCATCGCCACCTGGCTGGCCGAGCGCCAGAAGGCAGGTGTGGACCCTTCCGACGCCACCCTCGCCGTGATCCGCGCCCAGGAAGCAAGCCGCGAACCGCTGTCCGAGGCCGAACAAAGCCTCAGCGGGCGGGTTGACACCGATCAGGCCGCCAGCCTCGACGGCCTGGTCGAGCGCATCCGGCGCCGCCTGCCGGGACTCTGAAGCACTCCCTGCGCAGCCGCGAACCGGCGGCTGCGCCCTCCCCGGGTCGCAGCCCCGCGACTGATGGCACTCGCAGGCTCGCCAGCGCCGACTAGACTTTCCGGCGAGAGGCCAGCAAAGAGCGTGGCATCGCGGCACGCCAACCGGATGCAAATCCGGGGCAAGGGGAGTGAGCATGAACGACGAGCTGCTGGAGATGAAGAACCTCGGCAAGACCTCGGTGCTGTGGCTGCATGCCGTCGGCATCCACAGCGCCAACGAGTTGCGCCGCCGCGGTTCGGTCGCCGCCTACCGGGCGGTACTCGCCCGCGGCTTCAATGCCTCACGGGTATTGCTCTACTCGATCGAAGGCGCTCTACTCGACCTGCACTGGAGCGAACTGCCGCGCGAACACAAGTCGCGCCTGCTGGACCAGCTCGCCACCCTCGATCCACGCAACAAGAGCTAGCTCACAACCTCCGCAGCCCCCAATTTACCTCGCGGGGTTAAAACCCTATTGTCTGCAGGCGCTTGGCGCCCACGTTCGATCTGCCCCCCAAGGAATCGCGCCCATGTACCTCACCGGCGAGCAACCGGCCTATGCCGACCGACTGATCAACCACTTGCAGAGCCTGCCCGGGCAGCTGCTGGAAGGCCTCACGCCCTCGGGGCCGACGCTGGAGATCGCCGACCTGCAGGATGTCTGCGCACAACTGCCTGGCAACCAGCTGTACTTCATCGAAAGCGGCCTGCTGCAAGCCCGCGTCGACGAGCGGCCGGTATTCTTCCTCTGTGAAGGCGACCTGCTCGGCCTGCGCCAGGGTCTCGATCTGCCGGACTGCCACTACAGCTGCGAAGACCCGGTACGCCTGCGCCCCTATTCGCGCAACGCCCTGTTCAACCACATCCATGCCGACATCCAGCGCCAGGAGCTGTTCACCCAGTACCTGATCGGCCAGATCGGTCTGCTCTCCGACGCCCTCGCCCGCCTGCGCCAGCCAGAATTGCGCCCGAGCACCGGCTTCCAGCACTTCGCCGCCGGCGAGGAGCTGATCCACCAGGGCGACGAGGCGGACAACGTGTTCATCATCGTCGAGGGTCATGCCGAGGCCTTCGTCGACGGCCACCGCGTCGGCGACGTGCAGAAGGACGAGATCTTCGGTGCCATGGCGGTCTTCACCGGCGAACAGCGCAGCGCCACGGTGATCGCCAGCGAGCCGTGCACGGTGATGGTGATCCCCAAAGAGCAATTCATCAGCCTGATGCACAGCAACCCGCGCATCGCCCACAGCCTGATCGAAAGCCTGGCCCGGCGCATCCGCCTGCTCAACCAGGAAGTCACCCAGCTGCGCAGTGCCCGCGACGCCTGACCGGCCTCAACACGCACGCAAGAGGCGGCCGGGGTCGATCCAGACCGCCTTTTTTCTGCCTGCCGTTTTATACGCCGGTCACGGCGCGCGCCGCTGGCGCAGCGCCGCGCAATGATCCCGGGCGGACTGCCCCGGGGTGTACCAGACGAAATCGGCCTGCGCCGCGCTGACTGCTGCACCCACCTCGGCCAGCTGCAGCACCTGCACGCCGCTTGTCGCGCCCAGATCGGCCAGGTGCAACGGGACGCCGAGGTCGCGGCGGACATGGAAGCCGCCGGCCAGCAGCACCGCCGGCGCTGGCGCCGCCAGCAGGCGCTCGGCCATGCGCCGGTCACGCTGCTGCTGCACGGCCAGCATGGCCGGCAGCTGGCTTTCCGGCAGCAGCTGGCAGTGCGACTCACGGATCTGCGCCCGCAGCGCCTCGCTTACGGCCGGCGCGATGGAGGCCGCCCCCTGCAGTTCCGGCGCCGCACGGTAGATGCGCTTGATCTCGGCGGGATCGAGATTGGCCGCCAGCAGCGGCTCCCTCCGCGGCAGGGCATGGCGCACCAGCGGCCCGTACAGCACCCAGTCCCAGCCCGCCTGCCAGGCCAGCGCCTGCGGCAGATCGGTCGGCCACTGACCGCGCGCGACCTGCACCCGCAGCGCATCGACCCGCGCCTGCTGCTCGGGGTTGAGCATCTCCAGCAACAGCGCACCCGGCGGGCGCTGCGTCGCCAGCGCCTGCAGCAACCACAGCTGCAGGGCATGATGATCGGGGTTGTCATGCTGCTCGCCGATCAGCAGCCGCGACGCCGGCGCCAGGCGCTCGACCAGCTGCGCGGGAGTCAGTCGCGCACCGCTGTGCAGATCGACGATCACACCCAGCTCGGCCTGCTCGCGCCCCTCAGGACTCTGCCAGACCGGCAGCGGCGGCAACGGCTGGCAGGCGGTCAGCAGAACCAGGCAAGCGAACAGCCAGATGCGCATTGCGAATGCTCCTCTTAACGAACGATGATCAGCGGATGGCCGCGCTCGGGATGGCGCTGCACCAGTACCTCGAGGCCGAATACCATCTGCAGCGGCGCCGCCTGCAACACCTCGGCCGGCGTGCCGAGCGCCTGCACGCGGCCGCGCTCGAGCAGCAGCAGGCGGTCGCAGTAACGCGCCGCCAGATTGAGATCGTGCAGGATCACCAGCACCGCCACGCCGCGCGTGGCCAGCGCCTGCACCGCCTGCAGGATCGTGTGCTGGTGCAGCGGGTCGAGCATCGCAGTCGGCTCGTCGAGCAGCAGCACCTGCCCCGCCTCTCCCGGCCACAGCTGCGCCAGCACCCGCGCCAGATGCACGCGCTGGCGCTCGCCACCGGACAACGCCAGGTAGCTGCGCCCGGCCAGGTGCGCGGCATCCGCCGCAACCAGTGCCGCGGCGACGATCTCGCCATCGCGCTGCCACCCGCTGGCATGCGGCAGGCGGCCCAGGGCCACCACCTCCTCGACCCGGAAGGCGAAGTTCAGCGTCGAACTCTGCGGCAGCACCGCCAGCCGCCGTGCCCGTTCGGCGCCGGACCACGCGGCCAGCTCGCGCCCGTCCAGCAGCACGCGCCCCTGCGCCGGAGCCAGCTCGCCGCTGAGCGCACCCAGCAGGGTGCTCTTGCCGGCACCGTTGGGCCCGAGCACGCCGAACACCTCGCCGGCACGCAGCTCGAGATCGATCCCCTGCAGCACAGTACAAGGCCCGCGCCGCACCGCCAGACGTTCCGCGCGCAGCATCAGACCCGCTCCCGGCGCAGCAGATAGAGAAAGAAAGGCGCCCCGAGCAACGCGGTCAGGGTGCCGAGCGGCAGCTCCGCCGGCGCCAGCAGCAGGCGCGCAGCCAGGTCGGCGAGCAGCAGCAAGGCGGCGCCCGCCAGGGCCGCGGCCGGCAGCAGGCGGCGATGGTCCGGGCCAGTGAGCAGGCGTACCAGATGCGGCACCACCAGGCCGACGAAACCGATCATGCCCGCCGCCGCCACCGCCGCACCAACGCCGAGGGCCACGCAGCACACCAGCTCGCGCTTGAGGCGCTCGACGTCGAAGCCCAGATGGCGCGCCTCCGACTCACCGAGCAGCAACGCGTTCAGCGCCGCGGCCCGTCGCGGCAGCCACAGCGCCACGCCCAGGCACACCGGCAGCAGCGGCCACAGGCGCGCATAACTGGCGCCGTTGAGGCTGCCGAGGTTCCAGAAGGTCAGGCTGCGCAGGGTGCTGTCATCGGCCAGGTAGCTGAACAGGCCGATGCCGGCACCGGCCAGCGCGCTGAGGGCGATGCCGGCCAGCAGCATGGTGGCCACCCGCGTCTCGCCGTCGCGCCGGCCCAGGCGATAGACCAGCGCCGTCACGCCGAGGCCGCCGCCGAAGGCACAGAGCGACAGCAGCCAGGGCGCCAGCCAGGCCGGCGGCGCGCCGAGCAGGGCACCGCCGACGATGGCCAGCGCCGCGCCCAACGCTGCGCCGCTGGACACGCCGACCAACCCCGGATCGGCCAGCGGATTGCGGAACAGCCCCTGCATCGCCACCCCGCTGAGCGCCAGCACGGCGCCGACGGCGAGGCCGAGCAATGCGCGCGGCAGGCGGATCTGGCCGACGATCAGCTCGGCCTGTTCGAGGCCAGCGCCGTCCAGCGGCAGGCCGAGCAGACGCAGCAGCGCCCGCAGGCTGTCGCCCAGCGACAGGCTCACCGGGCCAAGCGCCAGCGCCAGCCAGAAGGCCAGCAGCAACGCCAGCGCCAGCACGGGAAGCAGGAGGGGACCGCAGGCCGGGCGGTTCATCGCGACGGGTTGCCTTGCTCGGAAAACGGGGCAGCAGCATAACAGGCCGCCGCGATCATGCCCCACGACCGCGGCTCGCGAACTGGCAGAACTGCCGGTCACTGCGGATAATCGGCGCAGACTCCGGGAGACCACCATGCAGCCACTGTGCAACAGCGACGAACTGGCCGAAGGCGCCAGCCGCGGTTTCGGCCAAGGCGGCCGCAGCCTGCTGCTGGTCCGCCGCGAGGGGCTGGTGTTCGCCTATCGCAACCGCTGCCCGCACCGCGGCATCCCGCTGGAGTGGCAGGCCGACCAGTTCCTCGACGTCAGCGCCAGCCTGATTCAGTGCGCCACCCACGGCGCGCTGTTCCTCATCGAGTCCGGCGAGTGCGTGGCCGGCCCCTGCGCCGGGGAGCGTCTCGAAGCCCTGCCCTGCCGCGAGCAGGACGGCAGCATCTGGGTCGAGGTGTAGGGTGCGCGCGGCCAGCCGGACAGCTGGCGCCTGGAGCGTCCTAGAGGATCACCTCCAGCCGCCGGGTCAGCCGGATGCCCGCGGGCGACAGCTCGGCACCATAGGCCAGCACCTCCACCCCGGCGGCTACCGCCGCCTGCAGCGCCGCGGCGTACTGCGGGTCGATCTCCACCGCCGGGCGCACTGCCTCGATGGCCGAGAGATTCACGCAATACAGCTGCACGGCGCGCACGCCCTGACGCGCCAGGCTGGCCAGCTCGCGCAAATGCTTGCTGCCGCGCTCGGTGCGCGCATCGGGGAAGGCCGCCACCGGCGTGCCGTGAAAGCCGAGCGTGACGCTCTTGACCTCGACGAACGCCGGCCCCTGCGCATAGTCCAGGCGAAAATCCACCCGGCTGTTCTCCTCGCCGTAGCGCACCTCGCGCCGGAGCTGCACGAACCCCGCCAGTTCGGCGATCACCCCGTCCTGCAGCGCCTCCTCCACCAGCGCATTGGCCCGCGCGGTGTTGACGCAGGCCAACCGCCCCTGCGGCGTCTCGCTCAGCTCCCAGGTGCCGGGCAGCTTGCGCTTCGGATCGCTGGAGCGACTGAACCAGACGCGGCCGCCCTCGCTCATGCAGTTGTGCATCGAGCCGGTGTTCGGGCAGTGGATGGTCAGCGTCTCGCCATCCAGGGTCTCGATATCGGCGAGAAAGCGCTTGTAGCGGCGCAGCAGGCGGCCTTCCTCCAGCGGCGGCTCAAACTGCATCGGGATGCCAGCTCTGCAAGCCGCGGGCAATGCGCGCAACCGCCTGCTCAAGGCGCGGCAGGCTCTGGGTATAGGCGAAGCGCACGTGCTGTCCGGCCAGGTGGTGACCGAAGTCCAGTCCCGGGGTGATGGCCACGTGCTCGGTTTCGAGAAAGTGCCGGCAGAACGCCTGGGAGTCGCCACCGAACGCCGAGATGTCGGCATACAGATAGAAGGCACCCTGCGGCTCGACGGCGATCTTGAAGCCCAGCGCCCGCAGGGCCGGCAGCAGGTAGTCGCGGCGACGAGCGAACTCGGCGCGGCGCTGCTCGAGGATCGCCACGGTCTCGGGCTCGAAACAGGCCAGCGCGGCGTACTGCGCCATACTCGGCGCGCTGATGTAGAGGTTCTGCGCCAGCTTCTCCAGCTCCGCCACCGCGGCCGACGGCGCCACCAGCCAGCCCAGCCGCCAGCCGGTCATGCCGAAGTACTTGGAAAAACTGTTGAGGACAAAGGCGTCGTCGTCCACTTCCAGCACGCTGGGGGCGTCCAGGCCGTAGGTCAGGCCGTGGTAGATCTCGTCCACCAGCAGATGACCACCGCGAGCCTTGAGCGCGGCGGACAGCCCGGCCAGCTCGCCACGCTCGAGCACGGTGCCGGTGGGATTGGCCGGCGAGGCGACCAGCGCACCGACGCTGTTCGCGTTCCAGTGCCGCGCGACCAGCTCCGCGGTCAGCTGATAGTTCGACTGCGGCCCCACCGGCACCAGCTGCGCATCGCCCTCGACCAGGCGCAGGAAGTGGCGGTTGCACGGATAACCGGGATCGGCCAGCAGCCAGTGCTTGCCCGGATCGACCAGCAGGGCGCTGGCCAGCAGCAGCGCGCCGCTGCCACCGGGGGTGATGAGGATGCGCTCGGGGTCTATGCTTACTCCGTAGCGTCGGGCATAGAAGCCCGCCAACGCCTCGCGCAGCGCCGGCAGGCCGCGCGCCGCGGTGTAGCGGGTGTGGCCGGCGGCCAGCGCCGCCTGACCGGCACGCACGATGGGCGCCGCGGTGGAGAAGTCCGGCTCGCCGACCTCGAGGTGAATCACGTCGTGGCCGGCTGCCTGCAACTCGTTGGCGCGGGCCAGCAGGGCCATGACGTGAAAGGGCTGGATGGCGCGACTGCGTGCACTGAAGGACAGAGCCATGCGGCCCTCCAAGGATCGGACAAACGCCGATTCTAGCCAACTGTCACACGACGCGGCAGGCACCGTGTGCGCCGGAGTAGCTTCCGCCCCGCGATTCTGGTAGGTTCGCCCGCTTGCAAGCGCAGGGCCGGCTAGAATGCCGCAGATGGACACAACCTGCGCACAGGATTAGCGACCGTGAGAGGCGGACATACCATGCCGACCAAGACCCAAGACAAAATCCGCGCCTTCGAGCCCTATGTAGAAACCAAGGGCGAGGAGTACATGGGCGACAAGATGCGCGCCCACTTCACGGCCATCCTCAATGGCTGGAAGAAGCAGCTGATGGAGGAAGTCGACCGTACCGTGCACCACATGCAGGACGAGGCCGCCAACTTCCCCGATCCGGCCGACCGCGCCAGCCAGGAAGAGGAATTCAGCCTGGAACTGCGCACCCGCGACCGCGAGCGCAAGCTGATCAAGAAGATCGACGAGACCCTGCAGCTGATCGAGGACAACGACTACGGCTGGTGCGACTCCTGCGGCGTCGAGATCGGCATCCGCCGCCTCGAGGCGCGGCCGACCGCCACCCTGTGCATCGACTGCAAGACCCTCGCCGAAATCAAGGAAAAGCAGCTGGGTTCCTGACCCGCAACGGGGCGCCACGGCGCCCCGCGCTGTTTCTGCAGCCCATGAACGCCCCCGCCTACACCGGCCGTTTCGCCCCCACGCCCAGCGGCTACCTGCACTTCGGCTCGCTGGTCGCCGCCCTCGCCTCCTACCTCGACGCCCGCGCCGCCGGCGGCCGCTGGCTGCTGCGCATGGAGGACCTCGACCCGCCACGGGAGGTCCCCGGCGCCCAGGACGCCATCCTCCACACCCTGGAAACCTATGGTTTCGAGTGGGACGGCGCGGTCGAGCGGCAGAGCACGCGCCATGGCGCCTACGCCGCCGCGCTCGACGGGCTGCTGGCGCGCGGCCTGGCCTACGCCTGCACCTGCTCGCGCAAACAGCTCGAAGGCCAGCCGATCTACCCCGGCACCTGCCGCAACGCCGGCCACGACCCGGCCAACGCCGCCATCCGCCTGCGCGTGCCGGATGCCGAGTACCGCTTCGTCGACCGGGTGCAGGGCGCCTTCGCCCAGAACCTGGCCCGCGAGGTCGGCGACTTCGTCATCCGCCGCCGCGACGGCCTGTACGCCTACCAGCTGGCGGTGGTGCTCGACGATGCCTGGCAGGGGGTCAGCGACATCGTGCGCGGCGCCGACCTGCTCGACTCCACCCCGCGCCAGCTGTTCCTGCAGGAACAGCTCGGCCTGTCCCACCCGCGCTACCTGCACATCCCCCTGCTGCTGCAGCCGGACGGCCACAAGCTCGGCAAGTCCTACCGCTCGCCGCCGCTGCCGCCGGACCAGGCGCCGGCCCTGCTGACTCGCGCCCTGCGCGCCCTCGGCCAGCAGCCGCCGGCCGAGCTGGAGCAAGGTAACGCCGCCAGCGTGCTGGCCTGGGGGATCCGCCTCTGGCATCCCGCCGCCATTCCGCGCCAGGCGGGCCTGGCCGAGGCACAGCTGCGGTAACAGTACAACCCCGACTGTTACCGGCTTCTGCTTCGCGCGCGCCTCCGTTACCATCCGGGCATCCCACGACGAGGTATCCCATGTATATCTACCGGCTGGTCCTGCTCCTGGTGGTGGGGATCTACCTGTTTTCCCCGGCCATCATGGACTGGTGGATCGACCCCAACGGCGCCTGGTACCGACCGTACCTGCTGTGGCTGATCCTGATCATCGTCACCTTCATCCTCCAGAGTCAGCGCGATGCCGACGAGCTTTAACCTCACCCACCTGCTGCTGATCAGCGCCGCCTACCTGCTGGTGCTGTTCGGCATCGCCTGGCTGACCGAGCGCGGCGCGATGCCGCGCGCGCTGGTGCGCCACCCGCTGGTCTACACCCTGTCACTGGGGGTGTATGCCAGCGCCTGGGCGTTCTATGGCGCGGTCGGCCTGGCCTACCAGTATGGCTACGGCTTTCTCGCCATCTACCTGGGGCTTTCCGGCGCCTTCCTGCTGGCGCCGGTACTGCTCTATCCGCTGCTGCGCCTGACCCGGACCTACCAGCTGTCGTCGCTGGCCGACCTGTTCGCCTTCCGCTTTCGCAGCACCTGGGCCGGCACCCTGACCACCGTCTTCATGCTGATCGCGGTGCTGCCGCTGCTGGCCCTGCAGATCCAGTCGATCGCCGACAGCGTCGCCATCATCACCCGCGAGCCGACGCATGCCTACGTGGCGCTGATCTTCTGCGCCCTGATCACCCTGTTCACCATCCTCTTCGGCGCCCGGCAGATCGCCACCCGCGAGCGCCACGAGGGCCTGGTGATCGCCATCGCCTTCGAATCGCTGATCAAACTGTGCGCGATGACCGCCGTCGGCCTGTACGCGCTGTACGGCGTGTTCGGCGGGCCCGCCGAGCTCGAGCAGTGGCTGCTGCAGAACCAGACCGCCCTCAGCACCCTGCATACGCCGCTGCAGGAAGGTCCGTGGCGCACCCTGCTGCTGGTGTTCTTCGCGGCCGCCATCACCATGCCGCACATGTTCCACATGGCCTTCACCGAGAACCTCAACCCGCGGGCGCTGGTCACCGCCAGCTGGGGCCTGCCGCTGTTCCTGCTGCTGATGAGCCTGGCGGTGCCACCGATCCTGTGGAGCGGCCTGAAGCTCGGCGTGGCCACCAGCCCGCAATACTTCACCCTCGGCCTCGGCATGCAGGTGGGCCACCCCTGGCTGACCCTCGCCGCCTTCATCGGCGGCCTGTCCGCGGCCAGCGGCCTGGTGATCATTGTCACCCTGGCGCTGTCGGGCATGGTCCTCAACCATGTCGTGCTGCCGCTGTACCAGCCACCGGCCGAGGGCAACATCTACCGCTGGCTGAAGTGGACCCGCCGCGGCTTGATCGCGGCGATCATCGCCGCCAGCTACGGCTTCTACCTGCTGATCGGGGCGGGCCAGGACCTGTCGCACTTGGGCACCGTATCCTTCGTCGCCACCCTGCAGTTCCTCCCCGGCGCCCTGTCGGTGCTGTACTGGCCGACGGCCAACCGTCTCGGCTTCATCAGCGGCCTGCTGGCTGGTGCCGGCGTGTGGATCCTGACCATGCTGCTGCCGCTGGTCGGCAACCTGCCAGGCTTCTACCTGCCACTGCTCGACATGGTCTACGTGCTCGACGACACCAGTTGGCACATCGCGGCCATCGCTTCGTTGGCGACCAACGTGCTGGTGTTCACCCTGGTTTCGCTGTTCAGCCAGCCGAGCAGCGAGGAGCAGAGTGCCGCCGAGGCCTGCGCGGTGGACAACGTGCGCCGCCCGCAGCGCCGCGAACTGGTCGCCGCCTCGCCGCAGGAGTTCGCCGCCGAACTGGCCAAGCCGCTCGGCGCGCGCACCGCCCAGCGCGAGGTGGAACAGGCGCTGCACGACCTGCAGCTGCCTTTCGACGAGCAGCGCCCCTACGCCCTGCGCCGCCTGCGCGATCGCATCGAGGCCAACCTCTCCGGCCTGATGGGCCCGAGCGTGGCCCAGGACATCGTCGAGAACTTCCTGCCCTACAAGGCCGGCGACGAGACTTACGTCACCGAGGACATCCACTTCATCGAGAGCCGCCTGGAGGACTACCAGTCGCGCCTGACCGGCCTGGCCGCCGAGCTCGACGCCCTGCGTCGCTACCACCGGCAGACCCTGCAGGAGCTGCCGATGGGCGTCTGCTCGCTGGCCCAGGACCAGGAAATCCTCATGTGGAACCGGGCCATGGAGATGCTCACCGGCATCGAGGCGCAGCTGGTGGTCGGTTCGCGCCTGGGCACCCTGCCCGAGCCCTGGTGCGGGCTGCTGACCACCTTCATCGACGCCCCCGACGAGCACCTGCACAAGCAGCGCCTGGCTCTCGACGGCCAGACCCGCTGGCTGAACCTGCACAAGGCCGCCATCGACGAGCCGCTGGCGCCCGGCAGCAGCGGCCTGGTGCTGCTGGTCGAGGACCTCACCGAGACCCAGCTGCTCGAAGACCGCCTGATCCACTCCGAGCGCCTGGCCTCGATCGGCCGCCTGGCCGCCGGGGTGGCCCACGAGATCGGCAACCCGGTCACCGGCATCGCCTGCCTGGCGCAGAACCTGCGCGAGGAACGCGAAAGCGATGCCGAAATTAGCGAAGTCAGCCAGCAGATCATCGAGCAGACCAAGCGCATCACCCGCATCGTCCAGTCGCTGATGAGCTTCGCCCACGCCGGCGGCCTGCAGCAGGCCCGCGAGCCGGTGTGCCTGGCGGAAGTGACACGCGAGGCGATCAGCCTGCTGTCGCTCAACCGCGACTACGACGTGCAGTACTTCAACCTGTGCGATCCGCAGCACTGGGTCGAGGGCGACCCGCAGCGCCTGGCCCAGGTGCTGATCAACCTGCTGTCCAATGCCCGCGACGCCTCGCCGCCCGGCGGCGCCATCCGCGTGCGTTCGGAGGCCGGCGAGCACACCGTCGAGCTGATGGTCGAGGACGAGGGCAGCGGCATTCCCAAGTCGATCGTCGATCGCCTGTTCGAACCCTTCTTCACCACCAAAGACCCCGGCAAAGGGACCGGCCTGGGCCTCGCACTGGTCTATTCGATCATCGAGGAGCATTATGGAGAAATAAGCATCGACAGCCCGGCAGACCCGAGACACCAGCGCGGCACGCGCATCCGGATCACCCTGCCGCGCCATGGTGGCCCGACGGCTGCCGAAAACCCGTGAAGTCCATGGACACTGCAACCGCAGCGCCACCGCGTGGCAACACGCCGCAGCGCGCGGCCCAGCGCCTTTTCCAGGCGCCCCCGCGAAGCCGTCCGCAGAGACCGGCGCAGACAGTTTCCAGCCGCTTCCGAGCACGTCGCGAGAGCTGAACAGACATGCCACATATTCTCATCGTCGAAGACGAAACCATCATTCGCTCAGCGCTGCGGCGCCTGCTGGAGCGCAACCAGTACCAGGTCAGCGAGGCCGGCTCGGTACAGGAAGCGCGCGAGCGTTACAGCATCCCCGGCTTCGACCTGGTGATCAGCGACCTGCGCCTGCCCGGCGCACCCGGCACCGAGCTGATCGGCCTGGCGGCCGGCACCCCGGTGCTGATCATGACCAGCTACGCCAGCCTGCGCTCGGCGGTCGACTCGATGAAGCTCGGCGCCATCGACTACATCGCCAAGCCGTTCGACCACGACGAGATGCTCCAGGCGGTGGCGCGCATCCTGCGCGAGCGCCAGCAGGCGCGCAGCGCCGCTTCGACCGGTGCCCCGGCCGAAGCGGCGGCGACGCCGAGCGCAGCCACTGGCGACGAGATCGGCATCATCGGCAACTGCCCGGCCATGCAGAGCCTGTTCGGCAAGATCCGCAAGGTCGCGCCAACCGACTCCACCGTCCTGATCCAGGGCGAGTCCGGCACCGGCAAGGAGCTGGTGGCGCGCGCCCTGCACAACCTGTCGAAACGTGCCAAGGCGCCGCTGATCTCGGTGAACTGCGCGGCGATTCCGGAAAGCCTGATCGAGTCGGAACTGTTCGGCCACGAGAAGGGCGCCTTCACCGGCGCCACCGCCGGCCGCGCCGGCCTGGTCGAGGCCGCCGACGGCGGCACCCTGTTCCTCGACGAGATCGGCGAGCTGCCGCTGGAAGCCCAGGCACGCCTGCTGCGCGTCCTCCAGGAGGGCGAGATCCGCCGGGTCGGCTCGGTGCAGTCGCAGAAGGTCGACGTGCGCCTGATCGCCGCCACCCACCGCGACCTGAAGAACCTGGCCAAGCACGGCCAGTTCCGCGAGGACCTCTACTACCGCCTGCATGTCATCTCGCTGCACCTGCCGGCGCTGCGTGAGCGCGAGGACGACGTGCTGGAGATCGCCCAGGTGTTCCTGCAGCGCCAGTGCGCGCGCATGGGGCGCGAAACGCTGCAGTTTTCCGCCGAAGCGCTCAAGGGCATCCGCCACTACAACTGGCCGGGCAACGTGCGCGAGCTGGAGAATGCCATCGAGCGCGCGGTGATCCTCTGCGAGAGCTCGGACATCAGCCTCGACCTGCTGGGCATCGATGTCGAACTGGAAATGCTCGACGACTACAGCCACGAGCTGCCGCCGCACGCGGCAGGCAGCGCCAACGAGCCGACCGAAGACCTGTCGCTGGAAGACTACTTCCAGCACTTCGTCCTCGAGCACCAGGACCACATGACCGAAACCGAACTGGCCCGCAAGCTCGGCATCAGCCGCAAGTGCCTGTGGGAACGGCGCCAGCGCCTGGGCATTCCGCGGCGCAAATCCGGGGCCGCAGCCGATTCCTGAAGTGCTACCGCACCGCTCCGGCGTAACAGCAGCCGGGTTCTCCGGTAACGGGAACCCGGCTTTTTTTTGCCCGCGGCACCCAAAAAAAATCACAAGCCGTTGATTTTAAAGGGATTTAAAAAGATGGCACGGCACCTGCATTAGTATTTGCACAACAAAAACAACAACGCTGAACCAACACAATAAAAACAAGACGTAACGACTCCAGTACAACAAGAACAACAGGATGGAGGCGCAGCAAACTGATTCTTTTGGAGAGGAGCTCCCCCGACGGGAACCTCCCTCGACCGGACCGAGAACAATAAAACTGCCCCAAGGCAGCATCCTGCACCGGTTGAACCCGCAAGGGTCGCGGCACGCTCAGCGTCCAAAGTAATCCGTTTGTTCTTTAGCCCCTGCTTGGGGATATCACCGGCCTGCCAGTGCCGGACGGGTCGCCAACAAGAACAACAAGGCTCGGCAGAACAACAAGAACAAAGCACCAATCGACTTAAGGGGAGCCTCGGCTCCCCTTGTGCTTTGTGCATCAGCCTGCCTACTGGCCACCCTCTCGTTCACCATCCCACCGGCCAGTGCTAGAATTCGCCTCCATTGCGCGGGGCCGATCCTGTTCCCGCCTCATCCGGTAACCAGTCGCCCCATGCTGAAGAAGCTGTTCCAGTCCATCCGCTCCCCCCTGCGCCGCAAACGCGCCGTCCGCTCGACGCCGGAAGTCCTCGGCGGCAGCCAGCACGCGCTGCGCCGCGAGCAGATCAGCCGCAACGCCGTCGGCGTGGTCGAGCGCCTGCAGAAAGCCGGCTATCAGGCCTACCTGGTCGGTGGTTGCGTGCGCGACCTGCTGCTCGGGCACCAGCCCAAGGACTTCGACGTCGCCACCAGCGCCACGCCCGAGCAGGTGCGTGCCGAGTTCCGCAACGCGCGGGTGATCGGCCGGCGCTTCAAGCTGGTCCACGTCCATTTCGGCCGCGAGATCATCGAAGTGGCCACCTTCCGCGCCCACCACCCGCAGGGCGAGGACGACGAGGACAGCCATCTCGCCTCGCGCAACGAGAGCGGGCGCATCCTGCGCGACAACGTCTACGGCAATCAGGAAGACGACGCCCAGCGCCGCGACTTCACCATCAATGCGCTGTACTACGACCCGGCCAGCGAGCACATCCTCGACTACGCCCACGGCGTGCACGACATCCGCAACCGCCTGGTGCGCCTGATCGGCGATCCGGAACAGCGCTACCTCGAGGACCCGGTGCGCATGCTGCGGGCGGTGCGCTTCGCCGCCAAGCTGGACTTCGACATCGAGAAGCACAGCGCCGCGCCGATCCGCCGCCTGGCCCGCCTGCTCAACGACATCCCTGCAGCCCGCCTGTTCGACGAGATCCTCAAGCTGCTGCTCTCCGGGCAGGGCGAGCGCACCTTCGACCTGCTCTGCGAGTACGACCTGCTCGCCCCGCTGTTCCCGGCCAGCGCCGCCGCCCTCAAGGCCGACCCGGAGTATGCCGGGCGCCTGATGCGCAATGCCCTGGCCAACACCGACGAGCGCATCCGCCAGGGCAAGCCGGTCACCCCGGCCTTCCTGTTCGCCGCCCTGCTGTGGCCGGCCCTGCCGGCCCGCGCCGCCGCTCTGCAGGCGAGCGGCATGCCGGCGCTGCCGGCCCTGCAGGAAGCCGCCCACGAGGTGATCAGCGAGCAATGCCGGCGTACCGCGATTCCCAAGCGCTTCACCCTGCCGCTGCGGGAGATCTGGGACATGCAGGAGCGCCTGCCACGCCGCAACGGCAAGCGCGCCGACCTGCTGCTGGAGAACCCGCGCTTCCGCGCCGGCTACGACTTCCTGCTGCTGCGCGAAAGCGCCGGCGAACAGACCGACAACCTCGGCGAGTGGTGGACCCGCTACCAGGACGTCAGCGACAGCGAGCGCCGGAGCATGATCCGCGCCCTCAGTGAAGGCGAAGGCCGCGACAAGGCTGCGCCGCGCAAGCGCCGGCGCAGCCCGCGCAAGCGCCGCAGCGACGCCCCGTCCGCCCATTCGCAGGACTGATGCCCATGCCGCGCGTCTATATCGGTCTGGGCAGCAACTTGGCCGAGCCCGCCCAGCAGCTGGAGGCGGCCCTCGCTGCCCTTGGCCGCCTGCCGCGCTGCCGGCTGGTGGCGCAGTCCTCACTGTATGCCAGCGACCCGCTCGGCCCGCCCGACCAGCCGCGCTACGTCAACGCCGTGGCCGCGCTGGACTGCGAGCTGGCGCCGCTGGAACTGCTCGATGCGCTGCAGGCCATCGAACTCGAACAGGGCCGCGTGCGCAAAGCCGAGCGCTGGGGGCCGCGGACCCTCGACCTGGACATCCTGCTGTTCGGCAACCTGCAGCTGGACGAGGAGCGCCTGCGCGTGCCGCACTACCATATGCACGCGCGCGCCTTCGTGCTCTACCCGCTGGCGGAGATTGCCCCGCAGCTGGTGCTGCCGGATGGCCGCGCGTTGCAGGCACTGCTCGCCGCCTGTCCCCCGCAGGGGCTCGAGCGTCTGTCCGCGACGGCGAGCGCGGTGGTAACGACGTAACACGCCGGTAACACCGCATAATTGACTTCATCCCCCCCCATCAGGACTATAAGCAACCGTTTGCCCCGCGCCGGTACAGGTTGGCGCCAACGAGGATAACCACAATGCCTGATGTCACCCTCACCACCCTGCAGGGTTACAAGCAGCGTGGCGAGAAGATCGCCATGCTCACCTGCTACGACGCCACCTTCGCCAAGGTGGCCTGCGAAGCCGGCGTCGAGATGCTGTTGATCGGCGACTCGCTGGGCATGGTCCTGCAGGGCCACGACAGTACCCTGCCGGTCAGCGTTGCCGACATGGCCTACCACACCGCCTGCACCAAGCGCGGCAACCGGGGCGCGCTGATCGTTGCCGACATGCCGTTCATGGCCAATGCCACCCTCGCGCAGGCACTGGACAACGCCGCCACGCTGATGCGTGCCGGCGCCCACATGGTCAAGCTGGAAGGCGGCGCCTGGCTCGGCGAAACCGTGCGCCGCCTGGCCGACAACGGCATTCCGGCCTGCGTCCACCTCGGCCTCACGCCGCAGTCGGTCAACGTCTTCGGCGGCTACAAGGTCCAGGGCCGCGGCGAGGCCCAGGCCCGGCAACTGCTTGCCGATGCCGTGGCCCTCGAACAGGCCGGTGCCGCCATGCTGTTGCTGGAGTGCGTGCCCAGCACCCTGGCCGCGGAAGTCACCCGCGCCGTCGGCATTCCGGTGATCGGCATCGGTGCCGGCGCCGGCACCGACGGTCAGGTGCTGGTGCTGCACGACGCCCTCGGCCTGAGCCTGTCCGGCCGCGTACCCAAATTCGTCAAGAACTTCATGACTGGCCAGAGCAGCATCCCGGATGCCCTGGCTGCCTACGTACGGGCGGTCAAGGACGGCCAGTTCCCCGCCCCCGAACATGGTTTCTCCGCATGATCACCGTCAAGACCGTTCGCGAACTGCGCGCCGCCGTAGCCCGCGCACGTAGCGAAGGCAAGCGCATCGGCCTGGTGCCGACCATGGGCAACCTGCACAGCGGCCATGTCGCTCTGGTGGCCAAGGCCGCCCAGCGCGCCGATTTCGTGGTCGCCAGCATCTTCGTCAACCCGCTGCAGTTCGGCGCCGGCGAGGATCTCGACAACTATCCGCGCACCCTCGCCGCCGACCAGGAGAAACTCCTCGAGGCCGGCTGTCATCTGCTGTTCGCGCCGGGCGTCGAGGAAATGTATCCCGACGGCATGGCCGGGCAGACCATCGTCAGCGTGCCGGGCGTCTCCGAAGGCCTGTGCGGCGGCAGCCGCCCCGGCCACTTCGACGGCGTGTCCACGGTGGTGACCAAGCTGTTCCACATGGTCCAGCCCGATCTGGCGATCTTCGGCGAGAAGGACTTCCAGCAACTGGCGGTGATCCGCAAGCTGGTACGCGATCTCGACCTGCCGATCCAGATCATCGGCGAACCGATCGTGCGCGCCGCCGACGGCCTGGCGCTGTCCTCGCGCAACGGCTACCTCAGCGAGGCGCAGCGCGCCAGCGCCCCCGCGCTGTACCGGGTGCTGAGCGAGCTGGCCGCCACGCTGCGCAGCGGGGGCCACGACTACCCGGCCCTGCTCGCAGGGGCCAATGCCCGCCTGAGCGAGGCCGGCTTCGTGCCGGACTACCTGGAAATCCGCAACCCCCTCACCCTGCAGCCGGCCACCCCTGCCGACCGCCAGCTGGTGATCCTGGCCGCAGCCCGCCTTGGCACGACTCGGCTGATCGACAATCTGCTCGTGGATCTCGACGCCACGGCCTGAAGAGGAACCCGCCATGCATAGCATCATGCTCAAAGCCAAGCTGCACCGCGCCCAAGTAACCCACTCCGTACTGGACTACGAAGGCTCCTGTGCCATCGACGGCGAATGGCTGGATCTGGCCGGCATCCGCGAATACGAGCAGATCCAGCTGTACAACGTCGACAACGGCGAGCGCTTCACCACCTATGCGATCCGCGCCGAGGACGGATCGAAGACCATCTCGGTGAACGGCGCCGCCGCGCACAAGGCCGACGTCGGCCACCGCCTGATCATCTGCACCTACGCCCAGTACAGCGAAGCCGAACTGGCCCTGCACAAGCCGCAGATGCTGTATTTCAACCCGGGCAACCAGCTCAGCCACACCAGCCAGGCGATTCCCGTGCAGGTCGCCTGACCGCCGCGCGTCGCCCGACAAGCCCGGAACTTTCCGGGCTTGTCTTTTTCCTATAGCCATCACCAGACACCGGATCAGTCGATGGAACACTACCTCAAGCCGCTGGACGCCACCCAGCAACCGGCGTGGCAGGCCCTGCGCGCGCAGCGCGAACAGATGCAACAGTTCAACCTGCGCCAGGCCTTCGCCGCCGACCCGCAACGCTTTCGCCGCTACTCGCTGAGCCAGGGCGGCCTGTTCCTCGACTATTCGAAAAACCTGATCGACGAGCGCACTCTCGGCCTGCTGGTCGAGCTGGCCGAGCAGATGAAGCTGTCGCAGGCGATCGAGCAACTGTTCGCCGGCGCGCCGGTGAACGCTTCCGAGCGCCGCCCTGCGCTGCACACCGCCCTGCGCCGCCCTGTCGGCGAGCAGGTGCTGGTCGACGGCGTCGACGTGATGCCGCAAGTCCATCGCGTCCTCGCCCAGATGACCGAACTGGTGCAACGCATCCACAACGGCCTGTGGCGCGGCTACACCGAGAAGCCGATCACCGACGTGGTCAACATCGGCATCGGCGGCTCCTTCCTCGGCCCGCAGCTGGTTTCCGAGGCTCTGCTGCCGTTCGCCCAGCGCGGCGTGCGCTGCCACTACCTGGCCAACATCGACGGCAGCGAGTTCCACGAGGTGACCGCCAACATGCGCGCGGAAACCACGCTGTTCATCGTCTCGTCGAAGTCCTTCGCCACCCTGGAGACGCTGAAGAACGCCCAGGCCGCGCGCCGCTGGGTGCTCGACCAGGGCTGCGCCGTGGCCGACCTGCACCGCCACTTCATCGCCGTGTCCAGCAACCGCCAGGCCGCCGTCGAGTTCGGCATCGCCGCGGAAAACATCTTCCCGATGTGGGACTGGGTCGGCGGGCGCTACTCGCTGTGGTCGGCGATCGGCCTGCCGATCGCCCTGGCCATCGGCATGGGCAACTTCAAGGAGCTGCTGTCCGGCGCCTACGCCATGGACCAGCATTTCCAGAGTGCGTCCTTCGAGCAGAACATGCCGGTGCTGCTGGCCCTGCTCGGCGTCTGGTACGGCGACTTCTGGGGCGCCCACAGCCACGCGATCCTGCCCTACGACCACCACCTGCGCAATTTCAACCAGCACCTGCAGCAGCTGGACATGGAGTCCAACGGCAAGAGCGTGCGCCAGGACGGCAGCCCGGTCAGCTGCGGCACCGGGCCGGTGATCTGGGGCGGCGTCGGCTGCAACGGCCAGCATGCCTACCACCAGCTACTGCACCAGGGCACCCAGCTGATTCCCGCCGACTTCATCGTCCCGGTGACCAGCTACAACCCGCTGGCCGACCACCACCAGTGGCTGTACGCCAACTGCCTGTCGCAGAGCCAGGCGCTGATGTGCGGCAAGACCCACGCGGAAGCCGAGGCCGAGCTGCGCGACCAGGGCCTGAGCGAGGACGAGGTGCAGCGCCTGGCGCCGCACAAGGTCATCCCCGGCAACCGGCCGAGCAACACCATCGTTCTCGAGCGCGTCAGCCCGCGGCGCATGGGCGCACTGGTCGCGCTCTACGAACACAAGGTGTTCGTGCAGAGCGTGATCTGGGGCAACAACGCCTTCGACCAGTGGGGCGTCGAACTGGGCAAGGAGCTGGGCAAGAACCTCTACGGCCGCCTCACCGGCGAGGACGCGACGCCGGCCGCGGACGCCTCGACCCAGGGGCTGATCGACTTCTTCCGCGCCCGCCATCGCGGCTGATCCGCCGCCCCCTGCGGCCCGCCCCAACCGGTGGCGGGCCGTTACTTGCACCCCCCGCCCTCCGGGTCCACGCTGAAGGACATCGCGGACAGCCTCCCAGGAGCTGCGCCATGTTCGACATCCGTGTTCACCCGGTCGCCGCCGCCACCTACCAGCACGCCTTCCTGCATGCCGACGACTACCGGCGCCTGTACCGCCAGTCCATCGAGCAGCCGGAGATCTTCTGGGCCGAGCAGGCGCGCCGCTTCCTCGACTGGTTCAAGCCCTGGCGCAGCGTGCACCACGGCGACTTCGCCCAGGGTCAGGCCAGCTGGTTCAAGGGCGGCCAGCTCAACGTCGCCTACAACTGCCTCGACCGCCACCTGGCGCAGCGCGGCGAACAGACGGCGATCATCTGGGAGGGCGACGATCCGGCCCAGTCCACCCGCCTGACCTATCGCCAACTGCACGAGCAGGTCTGCCGCCTGGCCAATGCGCTCAAGCACCTGGGCGTGAACAAGGGCGACCGGGTGTGCATCTACCTGCCGATGATTCCCGAGGCGGCCTGCGCCATGCTCGCCTGCGCGCGCATCGGTGCCGTGCACTCGGTGGTGTTCGGCGGCTTCGCCCCGGATGCCCTGCGCGACCGCATCCTCGATGCCGACTGCCGCCTGGTGATCACCGCCGACGAGAGCCTGCGCGGCGGCAAGCACATCGCCCTGAAGGCCAATGTCGACCGCGCCCTGCAGGACTGTCCGAACGTCGCCAGCGTGCTGGTGATCGCCCACACCCATGCCGGCATCGACTGGTTCGCCGGCCGCGACCACTGGTACCACGAGGCGCTCGGCCAGGTCGACGCCGACTGCGCGGCCGAAGCGCTGGACGCCGAAGACCCGCTGTTCATCCTCTACACCTCCGGCTCCACCGGCAAACCCAAGGGCGTGCTGCATTCGACCGCCGGCTACCTGCTGGCCACGGCGATGACCTTCCGCTACGTGTTCGACTACCACGACGGCGAGGTGTTCTGGTGCACCGCCGACATCGGTTGGGTCACCGGCCACAGCTACGGGGTCTACGGCCCGCTGGCCAACGGCGCCACCACCCTGATGTACGAGGGCGTGCCGACCTATCCGGACGCCGCGCGCCCCTGGCAGGTGGTCGACAAGCACCAGGTGAACATCTTCTACACCGCCCCCACCGCCCTGCGCGCGCTGATGCGCGAAGGCGAGGCGCCGGTGCAGCGCACCTCGCGCGCCAGCCTGCGCCTGCTCGGTTCGGTGGGCGAGCCGATCAATCCGGAAGCCTGGGAGTGGTACTACCACGTGGTCGGCGACAGCCGCTGTCCGGTCGTCGACACCTGGTGGCAGACCGAAACCGGTGCCATCATGATCAGCCCGCTGCCGGGCGCCACCACCCTCAAGCCCGGCTCGGCAACCCGGCCGTTCTTCGGCGTGCAGCCGGTGCTGCTGGACGAACAGGGCCACGAGATCGAGGGCCCCGGCGCCGGCATGCTGGCGCTCAAGGCCAGCTGGCCGAGTCAGATCCGCAGCGTCTATGGCGATCACCAGCGCCTGCTCGACACCTACTTCAAGCCCTACCCCGGCTACTACTTCACCGGAGACGGCGCGCGCCGCGACGAGGACGGCGACTACTGGATCACCGGGCGGGTCGACGACGTCCTCAACGTCTCCGGCCACCGCCTAGGCAGCGCCGAGGTGGAAAGCGCACTGGTGCTGCACGACGCGGTGGCCGAGGCGGCAGTGGTCGGCTATCCCCACGACCTCAAGGGCCAGGGCGTGTACGCCTTCGTCACCCTGATGAACGCCGCCCAGCCCAGCGAGGCGCTGCGCCAGGAACTGGCCGACCTGGTGGCCAGCGAGATCGGCGGCTTCGCCCGCCCCGAGCTGATCCAGTGGGCCGCGGGCCTGCCGAAGACCCGCTCGGGCAAGATCATGCGGCGCATCCTGCGCAAGATCGCCTGCAACGAGCTGGACAACCTCGGCGACCTCTCGACCCTCGCCGATCCGTCGGTGGTGGACGCGCTGATCGAGCAGCGCCTGCAGCGCTGAGCGCCTGCTCGGCACGGGCGTCGATGCGACAGGACTGGTAAACTGCCGCGCCATCTTCCGAGGAGACGCGCATGTCCGCCTTGAACCAGGCGCTGTGCGCCGCCCTCGAGCGCCGCCAGGCCCTGTTCGCCGAACTGCACGCCCAGGGCACCGACTGCTACCGGCTGTTCCACGGCAGCCAGGAAGGCGCGCCGGGCCTCACAGTCGACCGCTACGGCCCGCAGCTGCTGGTGCAGAGCTTCCATCAGCCGCTCGAACGCGACGCCCTGCTGCAGCTGCTGGACCGCTGCCAGCACGCCCTGGCCACGCCGCTGCTGCCGGTGTACAACGACCGCTCGCAACCCAACTCGCGCATCGACCGCCGCGACCCGGTGTACCAGGCTGCGCCGGAGGCACTGGCCGATCTGGTCGGCCACGAATGGGGCCTCAACTACCGCGTGCGCGCCCGCCACGCCGGCCAGGACCCGCTGCTGTTCCTCGACCTGCGCAACGCCCGCGGCTGGGTCAAGCGCCACAGCGCCGGCAAGTCGGTACTCAACCTGTTCGCCTACACCTGCGGCGTCGGCCTGTGCGCCGCGGCCGGCGGCGCGCGCAGCGTCAGCAACCTCGACTTCGCCGAAGGCAACCTGGCGGTCGGTCGCGAGAATGCCGCGCTCAATCCGGACCTCGCTGCGATGCGCTTCATCGCCTCCGACTACTTCCCCGCCATCCGCCAGTTCGCCGGCCTGCCGGTGGCCCGGCGCCACGGTCAACGCCTGCCGGACTACCCACGGCTGGGCGCCGAGCAGTTCGATCTGGTGTTCCTCGACCCGCCGGCCTGGGCGCGCAGCGCCTTCGGCACCGTCGACCTGCTGCGCGACTACCAGAGCCTGCTCAAGCCGGCCCTGCTGGCCACCGCCGAAGGCGGCACGCTGATCTGCTGCAACAACCTGGCCCGGGTCGAACTGGACGACTGGCGCGACCAGGTGCTGCGCTGCGCCAGCAAGAGCGGGCGTCCGGTGCGCGAGGTCGAGGTGCTGACCCCGGCAGCTGACTTCCCGTCCCACGACGGCCGGCATCCGCTGAAGACCCTGATCCTGCACCTCTGATCCCGGTGCGGGCGGGATATCCCCGCCCCCGGCCGGCACGCCATCGCACCGTCACCCTCACCCTCACCCTTATCGAACGGGCGGAGCCCGCCACATTCGGAACCGACAGGGCATGCCATACTCCAAGGCACTTCATGCACTGACCGAAGCGCCCAGCCATGTCCAAAGGATTGAAACGCGGCCTTGCCGCCGTGGTAGTCGTTCCGCTGCTGTATGCCCTGCTCGGCTTTTTCCTGCTGCCGTGGGCAGGCCTCAAACTGGCCAACCAGAAGCTGGCCGAATACGCCACCGTGCCGGCCAGCCTCGAGCGCATCGAATTCAATCCGTTCAGCCTCGAACTGACCCTGCACCAGCTGCACCTCGGCGAACCCGGCGCCGAACAGCTGGCCTTTGCCCGTCTGTACGCCAACCTGCAGGTCGACAGCCTCTGGCAGGGAGCGCTGCACCTGCTGGAGCTGCAGCTGGAGCAACCGCATGTCGAGCTGCTGTTCGCCGCGGACCGGCCGTTCAACCTGCTGCAGCTGTTCAGACTGCCACCGGCAGCGAGCGCAGCCGAACCCCAGCCCGCCGGCGAACTGTTTCCGCTGCATGTCGACCGCCTGCAGCTGAGCGGCGGCAGCCTGCACCTCAATGACCAGCGGCCGCAGCCGAGCGTCGAGATACGCTACGAGGACCTCGCCATCGAGCTGCTCGACTTCGGCACCCGCGCCGAGGACCAGGGCCAGCTCCGCCTCACCGCCAGCGGCTCGAGTGGCGCCAGCCTGTCGCTGCAGGCGCTGCTGAGCCTGCAGCCGCTGCGCGCCGAAGGCCACCTGAACATCACCGACATCGCACTGAAGAGCTGGTGGCCCTATGTGCGCCGGCTGCTGCCGCTGGAGCTAGAACAGGGCGTGGCCAGTCTGGCCAGCGACTACCACCTGGAGTTGCAGGAAGGCCTGCAGCTGCAGCTGGACAACAGCCGGCTGCAACTGGACAGCCTGCAAGTGCGCGAGGCGGATGGCCGACCGCTGCTCGACCTGCAACGCCTGGAGGCCGCCGCCGAGCGCCTGGAGTTCCACCCCGGCCCGCAGCTGCAGCTGAGCAACGGCGCGCTGCGCCTGGCCACGCTCACCCTGCACGGTCTCGCCGAGCAGCCGCCACTGCGACTGGACAGCCTGGAGGTGACCGGGACCGCCCTCAACCTCACCGAGCGCAAGGTGGTCATCGGCCAGCTGCACAGCCAGGGGCTGGAGGCCCGCGCGGCGCGCGAGGCTGACGGCCGCCTCGACTGGCAGGCCCTGCTTGACCGCCAGCTCGCGGCCCTGGAGCAGCATCGCGCCGCCCGCGCCCAAGCGGCCGGCCAGGCGCCGGCCGCGGCCGAAGCCCCCCAGGCCAGCCAGCCCGCCGACGCTGCGCCGGCACTCTCCGCGCCCCCAGCGCCGGAAACCGCAGATGCAGCAGCAGCGGAGCCAAACACCGCGGCCGACACCCGGAGCACGAAGCAGACCACCGCCAGCGCCCCAGCGCCGCAGGCCAACAGCCAGGGGACTGGCGCAGCGCCAACCAGCGGCGTGGCTGAATCAGCGTCGCAGACGGCAGCCTCCGGCGACACGCGAGCATGGCAGGTACTGCTGCAGGACGCCCAGCTGCGCGGTTGGCGCGCCCGTCTCGAGGATCGCGTGCCGCAGCCGGCGGTAGCGCTGGACGTCGGCCCACTGGATCTCGACGTGCAGGGCTTCACCAGCAGCGGCGAGCAACCCTTCAGCCTCAAGCTGGCCAGCGGCATCGGGCCCCGCGGCCAGCTCGAGGCCGACGGCCAGCTGCGCCTTAAACCACTGAGCAGCCAGCTCAAGGTGCGCACGCGCGACCTCGACCTGCGCCTGGCCCAGGCCTATCTCAGCCCGTTCATCCACCTGGAGCTGCGCAGCGGCCTGCTCGCCAGCGATATCGCCGTCGACCTGCAGGGCAGCGCGCCGCTGGCGCTCAGGGTCAGTGGCCGCGCCGAAGTCAGCCAGCTGCACACCCTCGACACCCTCAAGGGTCGCGACTTCGTCAAGTGGCAACTGCTCAACGTCGACGGTCTCGACTACCGCCACGGCGAACAGCTGCGCATCGACCGGCTGCGCCTGCAACAGCCCTACGCGCGCTTCATCATCAATGAAGACCTCAGCACCAACGTCAAGGATCTGCTGATTGCCCAGCCGCCCAAGCCCACCTCCGCGCCGCCGAGCAAATCACTGCACGTGGTGGTCGGCGGCGTGGACATCGCGGACGGCTCGGCCAACTTCGCCGATCTCTCGCTGACCCCCAACTTCGCCACCGCCATCCAGCAGCTCAATGGCCGTATCGGCACCCTCGACAACCAGTCCAGCAAGCCGGCCACGGTGGACATCCGCGGCAAGGTCGACCGCTACGCCCCAGTGACCATCCAGGGGCGCCTGACCCCCTTCTCGCCGTTGGAGCAGCTGGACATCACCACCCGCTTCAAACGGGTCGAGCTGACCACCCTGACCCCCTACGCCGGCAAGTTCGCCGGCTACAAGATCCGCAAGGGTCGCCTCAACCTCGACCTGCACTACCGCATCGAGAAGGGCCGGCTGAACGCCGAAAACAAGCTGCTGCTGGAGGACCTGCAACTCGGCGAGCGGGTCGACAGTCCCAGCGCCACCGACCTGCCGGTGCGCCTGGCGGTGGCCCTGCTCAAGGATACCCACGGCAATATCGACATCGCCCTGCCGGTCCAGGGCGACCTCAACAACCCCGAGTTCAGCGTGGTGCCGATCGTCTGGCAAACCCTGCGCAACCTGGTGCTGCGCGCGGTGCAGGCGCCGTTCAAGCTGATTGCCGGGCTGATCGACGGCGGCGAGGAGCCGCTGGACAGCGTGCCCTTCGCCGCCGGCTCCAGCGAGCTGGACAAGCCGGCCCGCGCCACCCTGGACAAGCTGGCCAAGGCCCTGCAACAGCGCCCGACGCTGCGCCTGGAAGTCGAAGGCATGAGCCAGCAGGCCGCCGACGGCCCGCTGCTGGCCGAACAGCGCCTGCAGCGCGAATACCAGGACATCTGGTACCGCATGCTGCAGCGCCGCGGCGACAAGGTGCCGGCCGAGGCCAGCCAGCTCAAGGTTCCGGAGGACATGCAGGGGAGCCTGCTCGAAGGCATCTACCGCGCCCGCCTCAAGCAACAGCCGCCGGCCGAATGGCGCGAGCTGAAGAAGCCGGAGCGCGCCGCGCGCCTACGCCAGTCGGTGCTCGACTCCTGGGCGCAGAGTTCGCTGCTGCTGCGCCAGCTGGCCCAGGACCGCGCGCGGACGATCAAGGCTTATCTGGTCGAGCAGGGGCAGCTGGCCGACGAGCGCATCTACCTGCTGGAGGTCGGCAGCGCCGAGACCGTCGGGGACAACCAACGCATCGCCGTGCCGCTGCATCTGGATAGCGAGTAGATGGCCGTCGCACACGGTCCAACCCACATAGCCGGTGGTGCCCGCGCAGAGTGCCGCCCCCATCCGCCCCCGAGGACACTGCGGTGAAAAGATTTCTCTTCCTGGCCCTGCTCCTCGCCAGCCTGCCGCTCAGCGCCGCCACCCTGCGCTGCGACCGCGACCTGGTCAGCAGCGGCGACCATACCAGCGAAGTACTCGACAAGTGCGGCCAGCCGAACAGCCGCGAGACCATCGGCTACCGCCAGCGGGGCGACGACTGGGGCAACTACGAGGAGGTGCGCGTCGAGGAGTGGGTCTACGGCCCCCGCAACGGCATGTACTACTTCCTGCGCTTCGAAGGCAATCGCCTGATCAAAATCGACAGCGACCGCAGGCGTTAGCCCGCCGCCAACCCGCCGAATCGCGGACAACAAAAAAGGCCCCGGAGGGCCTTTTTCGTCACGCGATCACGTCGATCAGACGCCGGAGGCTTCGGCAGCCGCCACGTCCTTGATCGACAGCTTGATGCGGCCGCGGTTGTCCACGTCCAGCACCAGCACCTTGACCTCTTCGCCTTCCTTGAGCACGTCGGTGACCTTCTCGATGCGCTTGTCGCTGATCTGCGAGATGTGCACCAGACCGTCCTTGCCCGGCAGGATGTTGACGAAGGCACCGAAGTCGACGATGCGCTCGACCTTGCCGACGTAGATCTTGCCGATCTCGGCTTCGGCGGTGATGCCCAGCACGCGCTGACGGGCAGCCTCGGCGGCTTCCTTGGTCTCGCCGTAGATCTTCACGCTGCCGTCGTCTTCGATGTCGATCGAGGCCTTGGTCTCTTCGCAGATGCCACGGATGGTGGCGCCACCCTTGCCGATCACGTCACGGATCTTGTCCGAGTCGATCTTCATCTGGATCATGGTCGGCGCGTTTTCCGACAGCTCGGCACGCGGCTTGGCGATCACCTGGTTCATCTGGCCGAGGATGTTCAGACGCGCTTCCAGAGCCTGGTTCAGCGCGATCTCCATGATCTCTTCGGTGATGCCCTGGATCTTGATGTCCATCTGCAGGGCGGTGACGCCCTTGTCGGTACCGGCCACCTTGAAGTCCATGTCGCCGAGGTGGTCTTCGTCACCGAGGATGTCGGTCAGTACGGCGAACTTGTCGCCTTCCTTGACCAGACCCATGGCGATACCGGCCACCGGCGCCTTGATCGGCACACCGGCGTCCATCAGCGCCAGGGAGGCGCCGCATACGGAAGCCATCGAGCTGGAGCCGTTGGACTCGGTGATTTCCGACACCACGCGGATGGTGTAGGGGAAATCGGCCTGGGTCGGCAGCATGGCGGCGACGCCACGACGGGCCAGACGGCCGTGACCGATTTCGCGGCGGCCCGGGCTGCCCATGCGGCCGCACTCGCCCACCGAGAACGGCGGGAAGTTGTAGTGCAGCATGAAGGCGTCCTTGCGCTCGCCTTCCAGGGTGTCCAGCAGCTGGGCGTCACGGGCGGTGCCGAGGGTGGCGACCACCAGGGCCTGGGTTTCGCCGCGGGTGAACAGCGCCGAACCGTGGGTCTTGCCCAGTACGCCGACTTCGATGGCCAGCGGGCGCACAGTGCGGGTGTCGCGACCGTCGATACGCGGTTTGCCGTTGACGATGTTCTCGCGCACGATGCGGTATTCGAGCAGGCCGAAGACTTCCTTGACCGCGCCGGCCGGGAACTGGCCTTCGCCTTCACCGGCGAACTTGGCGATCACCTGCTCGCGCAGGGCGTCGAGGGTGGCGTAGCGCTGCTGCTTGATGGTGATGGTGTAGGCGTTGGAGATCGCCTCGCCGAACTCGGCCTTGACCGCTTCGATCAGCACGGTGTTGGCTTGCGGAGCCTGCCAGTCCCAACGCGGCTTGCCGGCTTCGGCAGCGAATTCCTTGATCGCGCGGATGGCGCTCTGGAATTCCTCGTGGGCGAACAGCACGGCGCCCAGCATCTGGTCTTCGGTCAGCTCTTCGGCTTGCGACTCGACCATCAGCACGGCGTCTTCGGTACCGGCCACCACCATGTCCAGACGCGAGCTCTGCAGCTGCTCGTAGGTCGGGTTGAGGATGTAGCCCAGCTCGTCGTGGTAACCGACGCGAGCGGCACCGATCGGGCCATCGAACGGGATGCCGGAAACGGCCAGGGCGGCGGAGGTGCCGATCATCGCGGCGATGTCCGGATCGGACTTCTTGTTGGTCGACACGACGGTGCAGACGACCTGCACTTCGTTCATGAAGCCTTCGGGGAACAGCGGGCGGATCGGGCGGTCGATCAGGCGCGAGGTCAGGGTTTCCTTCTCGCTCGGACGGCCTTCACGCTTGAAGAAGCCACCCGGGATGCGGCCGGCAGCGTAGGTCTTTTCCTGGTAGTGCACGGACAGCGGGAAGAAGCCCTTGCCCGGATCGGCCTGCTTGGCGCCGACCACGGTGACCAGCACGCTGACGTCGTCGGTGCTGACCAGCACGGCGCCGCTGGCCTGACGGGCGATGCGGCCCGTTTCGAGGGTGAAGGTCGTCTGACCGAACTGGAATTTTTTGATAACCGGATTCACGGTATTTTCCTTCTCTGTGTTGCCTTTGGGGAAATCGGGAGGAATGGCGGGGAGACCCGGCGCATTCTGCAGGTCATGTACCAAAGAGCCCGGTGGCCGGCGATCTTTCGTACATGACCTCGAAAAGCCAAAAGCTGGAGGCCCGGAGCTGGAAGCGGGGAAAACCCTCTTTCAACTCCAAGCATCCAGCTTCCGGCTTCCAGCTCAACTACGTCTTAGCGACGCAGGCCCAGACGTGCAACCAGGGTGCTGTAACGAGTTGCGTCCTTGCCCTTCAGGTAGTCCAGCAGCTTGCGGCGCTGGTTGACCATACGGATCAGACCACGACGGGAGTGGTGGTCCTTGGCGTTGGCCTTGAAGTGACCCTGCAGCTTGTTGATGTTGGCGGTCAGCAGGGCAACCTGCACTTCCGGAGAACCGGTATCGCCTACGGCTTGCTGGTAGTCGGCAACGATCTGGGCTTTATCTTGAACGCTCAGTGCCATGGTGGGCTTTCCTCTGAGGTAACAGGCCGGGGAATGTCCCCGTTTTCATGATGGAGGAGTGACCGTGCCTGCTGACAGCCATCCTCGTCCGGTCCTCAGGACCGAATCAGTCGACGCGGCGCAATGCGCCCGTCGTCGGTCACTTCACCGATACCGATGAAGCGACCTTCGTGATCACGTACCCGCAGCATGCCGAACTTCGGCGCCTCCGGGGCACGCACCGGCTGCCCGTGCAGCCAGTAATACGCGCTGTGTTCCGACAGCTGCACCGCCGGCCAGTGCTCCAGACCGCAGTCCACCGGCAGCAGGAAACGGTCGAGGGCCTCGGCCCCGCCTTCTTCGTGCGCCTGCAGCAGCGTGTCCAGGCTGATGGCCTGCTCCAGGCCGAACGGCCCGGCCTGGGTGCGGCGCAGTTCAGCAACGTGCGCTCCGCAGCCCAGCGCCTGGCCGAGATCCTCGACCAGGGTGCGAATATAGGTGCCCTTGCTGCAGGTTACCGAAAGATCGGCAAACGGCGGCTCGAAACGTGTCAACTCAAGTCGTTCAATAGTAACAGAACGCGCCTCGCGCTCCACTACCTCGCCAGCACGCGCCAGCTTGTACAGCGGCTGGCCGTCGCGCTTGAGCGCCGAGTACATCGGCGGTACCTGCTGGATCGGGCCACGAAAGCGCGGCAACAGCGCCTCCAGCTGTTCCCGACCGACGGTCACCTCACGCTTCTCGAGCACCTCGCCCTCGGCATCGCCGGTGGTGGTGGTGACGCCCAGGTGCATGACCGTGGCATAACCCTTCTCGGCATCCAGCAGGTACTGGGAGAACTTGGTCGCCTCGCCGAAGCACAGCGGCAGCACGCCGGTCGCCAGCGGATCAAGGCTGCCGGTATGCCCGGCCTTCTCGGCATTGAGCAGCCAGCGCACCTTCTGCAGCGCGGCGTTGGAACTGAAGCCGTGCGGCTTGTCGAGGATCAGGATGCCGCTGACCGCGCGGCGGATTCGTTTCACCTGGGCCACGCCTTACTCCTTGCCAGCGTCCGGATCGCCCTGATGCTGGCGATCTTCGGCGACTGCACGCTCGATCAGCACCGACAGCTGGGCGCCGCGACGCACGCTCTCATCGTAGAGGAAATGCAGCTGCGGAATGGTGCGCAACTTGATCGCGCGACCGAGCAGCATGCGCAGGTAGCCGGCGGCGTCCTTGAGCACGGCCTGGCTTTCGGCGATCTTCTGGTCGTCGTCATCCTGCCCCATGACGGTGAAAAACACCTTGGCGTGGGACAGGTCACGGCTGACTTCGGTGCCGGTCAGGGTCACCAGACCCAGGCGCGGATCCTTGATCTCGCGCTGGATCAGCTGCGCCAGCTCGCGCTGCATCTGGTCACCGATACGCTGGGTACGGCTGTATTCTTTGGCCATGACATTTATCCGTGAAAAAAAGCCTGAAGCTGAAAAGCGCAAGCCGGAAGTCTCCTAAAGGAGCCTCCGGCTTGTGTTTGTAGCACCCGCTGACGCTTAGAGGCTACGCGCTACCTCGACCTTCTCGAAGACTTCGATCTTGTCGCCGACGCGCACGTCGTTGTAGCTCTTCACAGCGATGCCGCATTCCATGCCGGCGCGAACTTCGGAGACGTCGTCCTTGAAGCGGCGCAGGGATTCCAGCTCGCCCTCGAAGACCACCACGTCGTCGCGCAGTACGCGGATCGGGCGGTTGCGATGGACGTTGCCTTCCAGGACCATGCAGCCGGCAACCGCGCCGAACTTCGGCGAACGGAAGACGTCACGCACTTCGGCGATGCCGAGGATGTTCTCGCGCACGTCGCTGCCGAGCATACCGGTGAGCGCCTTCTTGACGTCCTCGATGATGTCGTAGATGACGTTGTAGTAGCGCAGATCCAGACCTTCCTGCTCGACGATCTTGCGCGCACCGGCGTCGGCACGCACGTTGAAGCCGAAGATCACCGCATTGGAGGCCAGCGCCAGGTTGGCGTCGCTTTCGGTGATGCCACCGACACCGCCGCCGACCACGCGTACCTGCACTTCCTCGTTGCCCAGACCGGCCAGCGAGCCCTGCAGCGCCTCAAGCGAGCCGCGCACGTCGGACTTGAGGACGATGTTGAGGGTCTTCTTCTCTTCCTGACCCATGGTCTCGAAGATGTTTTCCAGCTTGCCGGCATGCGCACGGGCCAGCTTGACCTCGCGGAACTTGCCTTGACGGAACAGGGCTACTTCGCGGGCCTTCTTCTCGTCGGCGAGCACGGTCAGGTCATCACCGGCATCCGGAGTGCCGTCCAGGCCGAGGATCTCGACCGGAATCGACGGACCGGCTTCCTTGATCGGCTTGCCGTTCTCGTCGAGCATGGCACGCACGCGGCCATAGTTGACGCCAACCAGCACCATGTCACCCTGACGCAGGGTACCATCCTGGACCAGCACGGTAGCCACCGGACCGCGGCCCTTGTCCAGACGCGACTCGACCACCACGCCACGGCCCGGAGCCGACGGAGTAGCTTTCAGCTCGAGCACTTCCGCCTGCAGCAGCACGGCTTCCAGCAGCTCGTCGATACCGGTACCGACCTTGGCCGAAACCGGGATGAACTGGGTGGTACCACCCCACTCTTCCGGAATCACTTCGCGCGCAGCCAGATCGTGCTTGATGCGGTCGAGGTCGGCGGCCGGCTTGTCGATCTTGTTGATCGCCACGACGATCGGCACACCCGCCGCCTTGGCGTGCTGGATGGCTTCCTCGGTCTGCGGCATCACGCCGTCGTCGGCTGCCACCACCAAGATGACGATGTCGGTGGCCTTGGCGCCACGGGCACGCATCGCGGTGAACGCGGCGTGGCCGGGGGTATCGAGGAAGGTGACCATGCCGCGGTCAGTTTCCACGTGGTAGGCACCGATGTGCTGGGTGATGCCACCCGCCTCGCCGGTTGCCACCTTGGTGCGGCGGATATAGTCGAGCAGCGAGGTCTTGCCATGGTCGACGTGACCCATGACGGTAACCACCGGTGCGCGCGACTCGGCCTCACCTTCGAACTTGAGCGACTCGGCCAGCTGTTCTTCCAGCGCGTTCTCGCTGACCAGCGTGACCTTGTGGCCCAGCTCTTCGGCCACCAGCTGCGCGGTTTCCTGGTCGAGCACCTGGTTGATGGTCACCGGAGTGCCCATCTTGAACATGAACTTGACCACCTCGGCGCCCTTCACGGACATCTGCGCGGCCAGTTCGGCCACGGTGATGGTCTCGCCAATGCTCACTTCGCGCACGACCGGCCCAACCGGGCTCTGGAAGCCGTGCTGGTTGCGCTTCTTCAGCTTGCTCTTGCCACCGCGGCCGCCACGACGGAAACGATCGCTCTCTTCCTCGGTGCTGCGCGGGGCAACACGCGGAGCCGGAGCCTTTTCCTTGAGCGACGGACGTGGCTGAGCCTGCTTGCGCTCGCGACGCTCCTCCTCTTCGTTGCGCTTGGGCGCTACGCGGCGGGCATCTTCCTTGGCGCGATCGGCAACGGACGGCTTGGCCGCCTCGACCGGCGCGGCGGCTGCGGCAGCGGCCGCGGCTTGGCGGGCTTCCACGGCACGCACGCGCGCTTCTTCGGCGTCGTCAACGCGGCGCGGCTCGGTGCGCACTTCGACCTTCGGACGCGCGGGCGCCTCGGCGGCACGCTTCTCGACCGCGGGCCGCTCTTCGCGCTTCGGCTCGACCGCCACTTCGGCGGCCTCCGGAGTGACGAAGGTCTTCTTCTTGCGCACTTCGACGCTGATGGTCTTGCTGCCAGCCACCCGCAGGGTGCTGGTGGTCTTGCGCTTCAGGGTGATCTTGCTGGGCTCTGCCAGCTTTTCACCGTGACTGCTCTTCAGGTGCGCCAATAGTTTCTGCTTCTCTTCGTCGGTCACTACTTGCTCGGCGTGGCTGTGCGGCAGACCTGCCTCACGCATTTGCTGCAGCAGGCGCTCTACCGGTGTAGCGACCACTAGGGCCAGTTCTTTCACCGTGACTTGCGTCATGCACTTCTCTCCTCAGGCCGCGACCACTTACTCGAACCAATGGGCTCGGGCGGCCATGATCAGCTTACCGGCATGCTCTTCAGTCATGCCGTCGATCTCGAGCAGGTCGTCAATCGACTGCTCGGCCAGGTCTTCGCGAGTCGCCACACCCCGCAGGGCCAGCTCGACAGCCAGCTCCTTGGTCATGCCGTCCAGCTCCAGCAGGTCATCCGCCGGGTGGATATCCGCGAGCTTCTCTTCGTTGGCGATCGCCTTGGTCAGCAGACGGTCCTTGGCACGGGAGCGCAGCTCGTTGACGATCTCTTCATCAAAGCCCTCGATGCTGAGCATCTCTTCCATGGGCACGTAGGCAATTTCTTCCAGGGTGGTGAAGCCCTCCTCCACCAGCACTTCCGCCAGCTCGGCGTCGACACCCAGCTCGTCGACGAAGAGTTGCAGGATGTCGCCGGTTTCGGCCTGCTGCTTGGCCTGGATATCGGCTTCGGTCATCACGTTCAGGGTCCAGCCGGTCAGCTGGCTGGCCAGACGCACGTTCTGCCCGCTGCGACCGATGGCCTGGGCGAGGTTGTCCTCGGCCACGGCGATGTCCATGGTGTGGGTATCTTCGTCGACGATGATCGCCGCCACTTCCGCCGGGGACATGGCGTTGATGACGAACTGCGCCGGATTGTCGTCCCACAGCACGATGTCGACACGCTCGCCGCCCAGCTCACCGGACACCGCCTGCACGCGCGAGCCGCGCATGCCGATGCAGGCACCCTGCGGGTCGATGCGCTTGTCCTTGGAGCGCACGGCGATCTTGGCGCGCGAGCCCGGATCGCGGGCGGCGGCCATGATCTCGATCAGCCCTTCGGCGATCTCCGGCACCTCGATGCTGAACAGCTCGATGATCATTTCCGGCGCGGTACGCGACAGGATCAGCTGCGGGCCGCGGTTCTCGCTGCGGATTTCCTTGAGCAGGGCACGCAGGCGGGCACCGACGCGGAACGACTCGCGCGGAATGATGTGTTCGCGGGCCAGCAAGGCCTCGGCATTGTTGCCCAGATCGACGATGACGTTGTCGCGGGTAACCTTCTTCACCGTGCCGGAGATGATCTCGCCAATCCGTTCACGGTAGGCGTCGACCACCTGGGCGCGCTCGGCTTCGCGGACCTTCTGCACGATCACCTGCTTGGCGATCTGCGCGGCGATGCGGCCGAACTCGATGGACTCGATCTTTTCCTCGACGACGTCACCGACCTTGGCGTCTTCTTGCTTCTCGCGGGCCTCGGCCAGGGTCAGCTCGGCGGCCGGATTCTCCACGGCATCGTCGGCCACCACAGCCCAGCTGCGGAAGGTTTCGTAATTGCCGCTTTGACGATTGATCGATACACGTATCTCGACCTCGTCCTCGTAACGTTTTTTCGTGGCAGTGGCCAGAGCCAGTTCCAGCGCTTCGAAAATCACGCCGGCCGGTACGCCCTTTTCATTGGACACCGACTCTACTACCAGCAGTACTTCTTTGCTCATCGTACGCCTCGCCTTTCGCAATCCATTGGGATCCGCTGGATCCGCGCCTCAATCAAAACGGGGAATGATGTTGGCCTTGTCGATCGAGTCGATCGGCAGCAGGTACTCGTGCTCGTCCACCTGAACGACCACATCCTGCTCCTCGACGCCACGCAGCAAACCCTGGAAATTGCGTCGTCCCTCGTAGGGCGAGCGCAGCCTGATCTTCACCTGTTCCCCGGCATGGGCAGCGAACTGCTCCAGCGTGAACAGGGGGCGGTCCATCCCCGGAGAAGAAACTTCCAGGGTGTACTCGCCACTGACCGGATCCTCGACGTCAAGCACGCCACTGATCTGCCGACTGACTTTTTCACAGTCGTCGATCAGGATGCCGTCGGGATTGTCGATATAGACCCGCAGCAGCGAATGCCGCCCCTGGGAAATGAATTCGATGCCCCAGCACTGGTAGCCGAGGGCCTCGACTACCGGGGCCAGCAAGGCCTGCAACTGTTCTAGCTTGCTCGACACCTGATCGCCTCCGCATGCTGTACAAACAAAAAATGGGCGAAACGCCCATCCCGTAGGTGACCACTCTAAGAGTGGTACAAATCTTCCAACTAGCAAAAAGCCCCTTAAAAGGGGCCTTTTGATAAAACTGGTTGCGGGGGCAGGATTTGAACCTACGACCTTCGGGTTATGAGCCCGACGAGCTACCAGACTGCTCCACCCCGCGTCAAAGAGGATTAACTATACAGCGCCAAGCATCGCCAGTCAACCGAAGACCAGAAAACAACAAAGCCCGCATTCGCGGGCTTGTTGTATATGGTACCGAGGAGGGGACTCGAACCCCTACAGCCTATGGCCACTACCACCTCAAGGTAGCGTGTCTACCAATTCCACCACCTCGGCAAACTCTTTACTGCAAACCGCTGATTACCGCTTCTGCTGCTCTGCGCCTGCCGGTATATCCGAAGAGCCTGGCTTTTGCGCATCAAGCACCGGAACATCATCTGCAGCGGGCTTGCTTGGAACTTCTAGTACTGCCGGATCCGGCAAACCACCTTGAATAAGCATATCAGCTTTGTCTTTGGCAAAAAACCCCAAACCCAAGCTGGTAGCAAAAAAAACGGCAGCCAACACAGCAGTAAAACGACTCAGAAAGGTAGCAGAACCCTGGCTACCGAACACGGTACCCGAGGCACCCGCACCAAAGGAAGCGCCTGCATCAGCCCCCTTACCCTGCTGCAGCAGAACCAAGGCAACCAAGCCCAGCGCCGCCAGCAGATGCACCACAATCACAACTGTCTCGAGCATCTCTCAGCTTCCTGCGGCACGACAGATCGCACCGAACTCGTCCGCATTGAGGGAGGCTCCACCCACCAGCCCCCCGTCGATATCCGGCATGCCGAACAACTCGGCTGCACTGACGGCCTTGACGCTGCCGCCATAGAGAATTCTCACACCCGCCGCGATCTCGGCATTATCTGCCGCCAACTGCGCGCGGATCGCCGCGTGTACGTCCTGCGCCTGCTGCGGAGTCGCAGTCAGGCCGGTACCGATGGCCCATACCGGCTCATAGGCAATCACCGCACCCGCGAAAACACCGACACCCAACCCCTCGACTACAGCGCCCACTTGCTGCGCCACCACTTCAAGGGTTTGCCCCGCCTCGCGCTGCTCGAGAGTCTCCCCTACGCACAGCACCGGAATCAGACCACAGGACTGCGCCGCGGCAAACTTGCGAACGACTACCGCATCACTCTCGCCCAGCAGCAGCCGACGCTCGGAGTGCCCAACCAATACATAGCGGCAACCGGCATCAACCAACTGGGCAGCGGCAATTTCGCCAGTCAGCGCGCCCTGCACGGGGTCGACTGCGCAGTCTTGCGCACCGACAGCAATGGCCTTGCCTTCCAGCCCGGACTGAACCTGGGCAATGTACAGGCAAGGTGGCATCACCACCACATCGACACCGACTGGCAGGGTCAGCATGCGCAAATTCTTGATCAGCTCGGCGACGCTGGCACGCGTGCCATGCATCTTCCAGTTACCAGCGACCAGGGGGCGGCGCATGCTAAACCTCGTCGTCCAAAGTGGGCGCAGATGTTACTCAAGCACCGGCAAACTGGCAAGCGAAATCAAGCACATAGCTCTTTCACCAGCGCAGCCAGGGTTTCCGCGTGCGCGCGCACCACGGCTTCCTCATCACCCTCGACCATTACCCGCACCAGCGGCTCGGTACCCGACTTGCGCAGCAGCACACGACCGCGTCCGGCCATCTGCTCGGTCACCCGCGCACAAGCATCCTGCACCGCCGGGTGCGCCACCGGATCCTGACCGCCACCGAAACGCACGTTGATCAAGACCTGGGGGCACTTGTGCAGGCCGTGGCGCGCCTCAGCGAGGCTCTGCCCACGCCGGCGCAGGGCCAGCAGCACCTGCAGGGCGGCGATGATCGCATCGCCGGTGGTGACATGCTGCCTGCAGACGATATGGCCGGAGTTCTCGCCGCCCAGGACCCAGCCACGCTCGAGCATCTCAGCCATCACGTAGCGGTCGCCGACTTTCGCGCGCACCAGGGGAATGCCGCGCTCCTGCAGCGCCAGCTCGAGCCCCAGGTTGCTCATCAGGGTACCGACCACGCCACTGCCTTCCGGCAGGCGATCGCGCTCCTGGAGGTCGGTGGCGATGATGTACAGCAGCTCGTCGCCATCGACCACCGCGCCGGTGTGGTCGACCATCAGCACGCGGTCGCCGTCACCATCGAAGGCGATGCCCAGGTCGGCGCCCTGCTCGAGCACCGCCTTCTGCAGCTCGCCCACGTGCGTGGAGCCGACACCGGCGTTGATGTTCAGTCCGTCCGGCTGCGCGGCGATCACCGCCACCTCGGCGCCCAGTTCGCGGAACACGCTGGGCGCCACCTTGTAGGTGGCGCCATGGGCACAGTCGAGCACCAGCTTGAGCCCGGCGAAATCGGTGCTGGTCGGCACGCTGCTCTTGCAGAACTCGATATAGCGGCCCGCGGCATCATTCAGTCGCGAAGCCTTGCCCAGCTGCGCCGACTCGGCCACGACCATCGGCGCATCCAGCAGCTCCTCGATCATCGCCTCGATCTCGTCCGGCAGCTTGCTGCCCTTGCTGGAGAAGAACTTGATGCCGTTGTCATAGTGCGGATTGTGCGAGGCGCTGATGACGATACCGGCATCGGCGTGAAAGGTACGGGTCAGATAGGCCACCGCCGGCGTCGGCATCGGACCGAGCAGCATCACGTCGGCTCCGGCAGCGATCAGGCCAGCCTGCAGGGCGGACTCGAACATGTAGCCGGAAATCCGCGTGTCCTTGCCGATCAGCACCTTGCAGTGGCCCTGGCGACGGAACGCCATGCCCGCCGCCCAGCCCAGCTTGAGCATGAACTCCGGGGTGATCGGAAACTCGCCGACTCGTCCGCGGATGCCGTCGGTACCAAAATATTTTCTGCTCATTCCATCATCCTGCTGTCAATCCGCCCATTCCACGGCGGCAATCATGCGAACCACATCCACGGTTTCGGCCACATCGTGCACCCGCAGGATCTGCGCGCCCTTGGCCACCGCCAGCGCCGCCAGGGCCAGACTACCATACAGGCGCTCACCCACCGGCCTGTCCAGCACCTTGCCGATCATGCTCTTGCGCGACACGCCAACCAGCAGCGGCAAGCCGAACTCATGCAGTCGTTCCAGCTGCTGGAACAGGCGCAGATTGTGCTCCAGGGTCTTGGCAAAACCAAAGCCCGGATCCAGCACGATGCGCTCGCGGGCAATGCCCGCCTGCGCGCAGGCGGTCATGCGCTCGGCGAGGAAATCGTGCACTTCGGCGTAGATGTCCGGGTAGCGGGGATCGTCCTGCATGGTGGTCGGCTCGCCGCGCATGTGCATCAGGCACACCGGCAGGCCACTGTCCGCTACCGCCTGCAGGGCACCGGGACGCTGCAGGGCGCGCACGTCGTTGATCAGTCCGGCGCCGAGACGCGCCGACTCGCGCATCACCGCGGCGGTGGAGGTATCCACCGAGATGATCACGTCCAGCTCGCGGGCAATCGCCTCGACGGCCGGGGCGACCCGATCCAGCTCTTCCTGCGCGGAAACCGGCGGCGCACCGGGGCGGGTCGACTCGCCACCGACGTCGATCAGCGTGGCGCCGGCGCGCACCATCGCCTCGGCATGGCGCAGCGCGTCCTCCAGGTGATTGAAGGAGCCGCCATCGGAGAACGAGTCGGGGGTGACGTTGAGGATGCCCATCACCTGCGGGCGAGACAAATCGAGCAATCGGCTGCCACAGGGCAGCCGATCGCGAAAGGAACGCGTAGTCATCGGGAAATCAATGTTCTCCGGCCGGGCCGCCAAGCGGCTTGTCGACGCGCGGCTCGGCATCCTGCTGCGGCTTGGCACTGCTGCCCGAAGAACCGCTGCCGGAGTCGTTCCAGCCCTTGGGCTCGCGCGGCTCGCGGCCATCCATGATGTCGGCGACCTGCTCGGCGTCGATGGTCTCGAACTTCATCAGCGCCTGGGCCATGGCATGCAGCTTGTCGAGGTTGTCGCGCAGAGCCTGCTCGGCCTGCTCGTAGTTGCCGTCGATCACCGCCCGCACTTCGTCATCGATCAGCCGCGCGGTTTCCGCCGACACGCTGCTGCCGCGCCCGGACGAGCGACCGAGGAAGACCTCTTCCTCTTCATCGGCGTAGGACAGGAAGCCCAGCTTGTCGGACATGCCCCACTGGGTGACCATGGTCCGCGCGATGCGGGTGGCCTGGCCGATGTCGCCGGTGGCGCCGTTGGTGACCTTGTCGTGACCGAAGATGACTTCCTCGGCGATCCGCCCGCCGAAGATCATCTTCAGCTTGTTGTGCAGCCAGATGCGGCTGTAGCCGTGGTGATCGCGCTCCGGCAGCGAGATGGTCACGCCCAGCGCGCGACCGCGCGGGATGATGGTGACCTTGTGCACCGGGTCGGAAGGGAACAGACAGCCGAGGATGGCGTGACCGGACTCGTGGTAGGCGGTCATCAGCTTCTCGTCCTCGGTCATGACCATGGAGCGGCGCTCGGCGCCCATCATGATCTTGTCCTTGGCCAGCTCGAACTCCTTCATTTCGACGATGCGCTTGCCGTTGCGCGCGGCGAACAGCGAGGCCTCGTTGACCAAGTTAGCCAGATCGGCACCGGAGAAGCCGGGGGTGCCGCGGGCGATCACCGAAGGCTCGACGTCGTCGCCCAGCGGCACCTTGCGCATGTGCACCTTGAGAATCTGCTCGCGACCGCGCACGTCCGGCAGGCCGACCACCACCTGGCGGTCGAAGCGGCCCGGGCGCAGCAGCGCCGGGTCGAGCACGTCGGGGCGGTTGGTGGCGGCGATGACGATGATGCCGTCGTTCATCTCGAAGCCGTCCATCTCCACCAGCAGCTGGTTAAGGGTCTGCTCGCGCTCGTCATGCCCGCCGCCAAGGCCGGCGCCACGGTGACGACCAACGGCGTCGATCTCGTCGATGAAGATGATGCACGGCGCATGCTTCTTGGCCTGCTCGAACATGTCGCGCACACGCGAGGCGCCGACGCCGACGAACATCTCGACGAAGTCGGAGCCGGAAATAGTGAAGAACGGCACCTTGGCCTCGCCGGCGATGGCCTTGGCCAGCAGGGTCTTGCCGGTGCCGGGCGGACCGACCATCAGCACGCCGCGCGGGATGTGCCCGCCGAGGCGCTGGAACTTGCCCGGATCGCGCAGGAAGTCGACCAGTTCGCCGACCTCCTCCTTGGCCTCGTCGCAACCAGCGACGTCGGCCAGGGTGGTCTTCACCTGGTCCTCGGACAGCAGGCGCGCCTTGCTCTTGCCGAAGCTCATCGGCCCGCCGCGACCGCCGCCACCGCCCTGCATCTGGCGCATGAAGAACATGAACACGGCGATGATCACCAGGATCGGGAAGCTGGCCACCAGCAGCTGGCTCCAGATGCTCTGCTGCTCGGGCTGCTTGCCCTCGATCACCACCTTGCTCTCGATCAGGTCGCCGATCAGGCCGTTGTCCTGGATCGCCGGACGCACGGTACGGAAGGGTTCGCCGTCGACACGGCGGCCGGTGATGATGTAACCGTCGACGGTCACACGCTCGACCTTGCCGTCCTTGACCTCCTGGATGAACTCCGAATAGTTGAGCGACTGCGGCTCGTTCGGAGTGGAGAAGTTGTTCATCACCGTTACCAGCACGGCTGCGATGATCAGCCACAGGATCAGGTTCTTTGCCATGTCGTTCAATTGACTACCCTCTCTGACCAGCCCCGCCGCGGAAAACGCTTCACGCGGCGGCCGGTTCTTTGCCGGTCTAACTTACTACAGCAGCCCGATTGCTGGCAGATCGGGTTGTAACGTCATTTGACCCGGCACGCCGAGTCGGCTCCCTGCAGTCTAGGCGCCACGGAATCCGCGTGCGAGCAGATACTGCTCGCGCGAACGGTCGCGCGACGAACTCGGCTTGCGCATCTGCACCTTGTCGAACAGCTCGCGCACCTGCTTGTGGTAGGCATCGAAGCCTTCGCCCTGGAAGATCTTGATCAGGAAATCGCCGCCCGGACGCAGCACCCGGGTGGCCAGATCCAGCGCCAGCTCGCACAGGTACATGGCACGCGGCTGATCGGCCGAACGCACCCCACTCATGTTGGGGGCCATGTCGGAAATCACCAGGTCGACCGGATGGTCGCCGATCGCCGCGAGGATCTGCGCGAACACCGCATCGTCGGTGAAGTCGCCCTGGATGAAGGTGACATCGGGGATGCTGTCCATCGCCAGGATGTCCGAGGCGATCAGGCGCCCCTTGTCGCCGATCACCCGGCTGGTGACCTGCGACCAGCCACCCGGCGCCGCGCCGAGGTCGACCACCGTCATGCCGGGACGCAGAATGCGATCCTTCTCCTGGATCTCCAGCAGCTTGTAGCTGGCGCGCGAACGGTAGCCGTCCTTCTGCGCCATCTTCACGTAGGGATCGTCGAAATGCTCTTTCAGCCAACGCTGGCTGGTCTTGGAACGGGCCACGAAGTACCTCATCTGGGCGGCTAACGGACACTCGGGTACACTAGCCACCGCTTTTAACAGGATCAGACGCAGAGGTCGGATTATGCCGCTCAGCAACGAGCAGAAGAAACAGTACAAATCTATCGGCCACCATCTGAATCCGGTATTGATCGTGGCGGAAAACGGTCTGACCGAGGGCGTGCTTGGCGAACTGGAGCGCGCGCTCAACGATCACGAGCTGATCAAGATCAAGTTCGCTCTCACCGAGCGCGACGACCGCCGTGCCCTGATCGACGAGCTGTGCCGGCAGGCGCGCTGCGAGCTGGTGCAGGTGATCGGCAAGATGGCGCTGGTCTATCGCCGCGCCGCCCAGCAGAACCGCCACCTATCCAACATCGTCCGCCACTCGATCTGAGTCGCGGACACGGGCGATGCCAACGGCATCGCCCGTCCCACCTCACTGCTCGCCGGGCACCGGCTGCAGCACCAGCACCAGCCCGCAGGCTGCCACGGCCATGTAGCAGAACAGCGGCCAGCTGTTCCCCGCCAACCCCAGCCAGGGGCCGGCGAAGAATCCCGTCACCAGCAACAGCACCGCCAGCAGCAACTGACCGCGGAAGTCCGCCCACAGGCTGCGCAGACCGCGCTGCTGCAGCAGCACCAGCTTCTGCAGCAGCGCGCAGAAGCCAGCAAAGCCGAGCAGCAGCGGAATCAGGCTGGCGGAAATATCCTCGAGCAGCAATGGCGCCAGGCCGTAATGCTCCAGCGCCGGCAGCAGCACGAAGTACAGCAGCCACAGGCCGCCGACCCAGAAGGTCTGCGCCAGGCGCCAGCTGATGGCGCCGGCACGCAGCGGCGAGCGGGAGGGCTGCGCGTCAGAGATGGCGAACCTCGACAATCTCGTACTCGACCTTGCCGCTGGGGGTCACCACCACCACCACATCGCCCTCTTCCTTGCCCACCAGGGCGCGGGCGATCGGCGAGCCGACCGAGATCTTGGCGGCCTTGATGTCCGCCTCGTCCTCGCCGACGATCTGGTAGGTCACGCTTTCGTCGGTCTCGCAGTTGGCGATTTCCACCGTGGTGCCGAAGATCACCTTGCCGGTGTGCGGGATGGTCGTGACATCGATGATCACCGCGTGCTGCAGGCGACCCTCGATATCGCGAATCCGCGCCTCGACCATGCCCTGCTGCTCGCGGGCGGCGTGATACTCGGCGTTCTCCTTGAGGTCGCCCAGTTCACGCGCGGTACCGATGTCCTGGCTGAGCTTCGGCCGCACCACCTTGGTCAGGTGCGCCAGTTCTTCCTCCAGGGCGCGCGCGCCCTGGACCGTCATCGGGTATTTGGTCATGCCTTGATTCCTGCATGCAGGTCCTGCAGGCGACGCACGGTCTTCTCGGGACCGAACTTCAGCGCTTCACAGATCGCCTGACCACCGGCGATGGTGGTGGTGATGCAGATCTTGTGCTGCAGGGCGTTGCGACGGATCGAGAAGGAGTCGGCGATCGACTGACGGCCTTCGGTGGTGTTGATGATCAGGGTGACTTCGTCGTTCTTGATCATGTCGACCACGTGCGGACGACCTTCGGTCACCTTGTTCACCCGGCGTACCGGCAGGCCGGCGGCCTCGATCTCGCGGGCAGTGCCGGCGGTGGCGACCACTTCGAAACCGAGGGCCACCAGATCGCGGGCGACACCGGCGACGAACGGCTTGTCATCCTCGCGCACGCTGATGAACGCGCAGCCGCCGGTCGGCAGGATTTCGCTGGCGCCCAGTTGGGCCTTGGCGAAGGCTTCGGCGAAGCTGTCGCCGACACCCATCACCTCGCCGGTGGACTTCATTTCCGGGCCGAGGATCGGGTCGACGCCGGGGAACTTGGCGAACGGGAACACCGCTTCCTTGACGCTGAAGAACGGCGGGATGATTTCCTCGGTGAAACCGACTTCCGCGAGGGTCTTGCCGGCCATCACGCGCGCGGCGATCTTGGCCAGCGAAGTGCCGATGCACTTGGAGACGAACGGCACGGTACGCGAGGCGCGCGGGTTGACCTCGATGACGTAGATGTCCTCGCCCTGCACGGCCATCTGCACGTTCATCAGGCCGACCACGCCGAGCTCCAGGGCCATCTTCTTGACCTGGCTGCGGATCTCGTCCTGGATGTGCTTGGGCAGCGAGTACGGCGGCAGCGAGCAGGCCGAGTCGCCGGAATGCACGCCAGCCTGCTCGATGTGCTGCATGATCGCGCCGATCACCACGTTCTCGCCGTCGCACACCGCGTCGATGTCGACCTCGATGGCGCAGTTGAGGAAGTGGTCGAGCAGCACCGGACTGTCGTTGGACACCTTCACCGCTTCGCGCATGTAGCGCTTGAGCTCTTCCTCTTCGTAGACGATTTCCATCGCCCGGCCGCCCAGCACGTAGGACGGACGCACCACCAGCGGATAGCCGATGGCTTTGGACGCGGCCAGGGCCTCGTCTTCGCTGCGCGCGGTAGCGTTCTGCGGCTGGCGCAGGTTGAGGCGCTGCACCATCTGCTGGAAGCGCTCGCGGTCTTCGGCGCGGTCGATGGCGTCCGGGCTGGTGCCGATGATCGGCACGCCGGCTTCTTCCAGGGCGCGGCAGATCTTCAGCGGGGTCTGGCCGCCGTACTGCACGATCACGCCCTTGGGCTGCTCGACGCGGACGATTTCCAGCACGTCCTCCAGGGTCACCGGCTCGAAGTACAGACGGTCGGAGGTGTCGTAGTCGGTGGACACGGTTTCCGGGTTGCAGTTGACCATGATGGTCTCGTAGCCGTCTTCACGCATGGCGAGGGCGGCATGGACGCAGCAGTAGTCGAACTCGATGCCCTGGCCGATGCGGTTCGGGCCGCCACCGAGGACCATGATCTTGTCGCGGGTCGACGGATTGGCCTCGCACTCTTCCTCGTAGGTCGAGTACATGTAGGCGGTGTCGGTGGCGAACTCGGCGGCGCAGGTGTCGACGCGCTTGTACACCGGCAGCACTTTCAGCTTGTGGCGATGGCTGCGCAGGTTCTTCTCGGTGATGCCGAGCAGCTTGGCCAGGCGCGCATCGGAGAAGCCCTTGCGCTTCAGGCTCCACATCAGGTCGCGGTCGATGCTGGACAGGCCGAGGGTCTTGACCCGCTCCTCGTCCTTGATCAGGTCCTCGATCTGCACCAGGAACCAGTGGTCGATCTTGGTCAGTGCGTAGATGTCGTCGCAGCTCATGCCGGCACGGAAGGCGTCGGCCACGTACCAGATGCGATCGGCGCCCGGCACGGTCAGCTCGCGCTTGAGGGTGCTCTGCGCCTCGGAGCTGCTCAGGTCCAGCTTGGGATCGAAACCGGCCACGCCGACTTCCAGACCGCGCAGGGCCTTCTGTACCGACTCCTGGAAGGTGCGGCCGATGGCCATCACTTCGCCGACCGACTTCATCTGGGTGGTCAGGCGGGCGTCGGCCTTGGGGAACTTCTCGAAGGCGAAGCGCGGGATCTTGGTGACCACGTAGTCGATCGCCGGCTCGAAGGACGCCGGGGTGCGGCCGCCGGTGATGTCGTTGGACAGCTCGTCGAGGGTGTAGCCGACCGCCAGCTTGGCGGCGATCTTGGCGATCGGGAAGCCGGTGGCCTTGGAGGCCAGTGCCGAGGAACGCGACACGCGCGGGTTCATCTCGATCACCACCATGCGGCCATCGGCCGGGTTGATGCCGAACTGCACGTTGGAGCCGCCGGTTTCCACGCCGATCTCACGCAGCACCGCCAGCGAGGCGTTGCGCATGATCTGGTATTCCTTGTCGGTCAGGGTCTGTGCCGGAGCCACGGTGATCGAGTCGCCGGTGTGCACGCCCATCGGGTCGAAGTTCTCGATGGCGCAGACGATGATGCAGTTGTCCTTCTTGTCGCGGACCACCTCCATCTCGTATTCCTTCCAGCCGATCAGCGACTCGTCGATCAGCAGCTCGCTGGTCGGCGACAGGTCGAGACCGCGGGTGCAGATTTCCTCGAACTCTTCACGGTTGTAGGCGATGCCGCCACCGGTGCCGCCCATGGTGAAGGACGGACGGATGATGCACGGGAAGCCGACCTTGTCGAGCACACCGTAGGCTTCGTCCATGTTGTGGGCGATGCCGGAGCGCGGGCAGGCCAGGCCGATGTCGCGCATGGCCTTGTCGAAGCGCGAACGGTCCTCGGCCTTGTCGATGGTGTCGGCGTTGGCGCCGATCATCTCGACGCCGAACTTGGCCAGCACGCCGTGCTTTTCCAGGTCCAGCGCGCAGTTCAGCGCGGTCTGGCCGCCCATGGTCGGCAGCAGGGCGTCGGGACGCTCCTTCTCGATGATCTTGGCCACGGTCTGCCACTTGATCGGCTCGATGTAGGTGGCGTCGGCCATGGCCGGGTCGGTCATGATGGTGGCCGGGTTGGAGTTCACCAGGATGACGCGGAAGCCTTCCTCGCGCAGGGCCTTGCAGGCCTGGGCGCCGGAGTAGTCGAACTCGCAGGCCTGGCCGATGACGATGGGGCCGGCGCCGAGGATCAGGATACTTTTAATGTCTGTACGTTTTGGCATGGTCTCTCACACGAATCCGTTGATCTGTCGGCAAACTCAGCGACGCTTGGCCATTTCGGCGATGAAGCGGTCGAACAGCGGGGCCACGTCGTGCGGGCCCGGGCTGGCTTCCGGGTGGCCCTGGAAGCTGAAGGCGACCTTGTCGGTGCGCTCGATGCCCTGCAGAGTGCCGTCGAACAGCGATTTGTGGGTGGCGCGCAGGTTGCCCGGCAGGCTGGTCTCGTCGGCGCAGAAGCCGTGGTTCTGGCTGGTGATCATCACCACGCCGGTGTCGAGGTCCTGTACCGGGTGGTTGGCACCGTGGTGGCCATGACCCATCTTCATGGTCTTGGCGCCGGAGGCCAGGGCCAGCAGCTGGTGGCCGAGGCAGATGCCGAACACCGGAATCTCGGTCTCCAGCACGTCCTTGATCGCCTGGATGGCGTAGTCGCACGGCTCGGGATCGCCCGGGCCGTTGGACAGGAACACGCCGTCCGGCTTCAGCGCCAGCACGGTGCTGGCCGGGGTCTGCGCCGGCACCACGGTCACCCGGCAGCCGCGCGCCACCAGCATGCGCAGGATGTTCAGCTTGACGCCGAAGTCGTAGGCCACCACGTGGTAGGGCTGCTCGCCGGCCGGGATGTCGGCATGGCTGTCGGTCTCCAGGCTCCACACGCTGGAGTTCCACTCGTAGGGCTCACTGCAGCTGACCACCTTGGCCAGGTCCATGCCCTTGAGGCCGGGGAAGCTGCGCGCCAGCTCCAGGGCCTTCTCCTCAGTGGCGTCGGCGCCAGCGAGGATGCAGCCGTTCTGCGAGCCCTTTTCGCGCAGGATGCGAGTCAGGCGACGGGTGTCGATACCGGCGATGGCGACGGTGCCGTGCTCCTTCAGGTAGTCCGGCAGCGACTGCTTGTTGCGCCAGCTGCTGGCCAGCAGCGGCAGGTCGCGAATGATCAGGCCGGCGGCCCAGACCTTGTTCGACTCGGCGTCTTCCGGCGTGGTGCCGGTGTTGCCGATGTGCGGATAGGTCAGGGTGACGATCTGCTGGCAGTAGGAAGGATCGGTGAGAATTTCCTGATAGCCGGTCATTGCGGTATTGAATACCACCTCGCCGACGCTCTGCCCGTCGGCACCGATGGCTTCACCGCGGAAAATGCTGCCGTCGGCAAGCGCGAGTATGGCTGGCTTAGTCAAGAAGACCTCCCGTAAATAGAACCGTTTCATGCAAATTCAGGCTGCAAAAAAGCGGAATGACGTGAGAACCACATCACCCCGCTTTTTTCCATGTTGTCTGCATGCTCGTAGTGGACGCACTAAAGCGGAATTTTAGAGCAAAAATCGTCCAGCGGAAAGGTCTACCGCCCGCCGACGGCAGCGAGCGCACTCTTCGCGTGCAGCCGGCGACCTTTCCGGCCTGCGCATTTCAGCGCAGCTCCAGCACATCCTGCATGTCGTAGAGCGCCGGTGCACGACCGGCCAGCCACAAGGCCGAACGCACCGCACCCTTGGCGAAGGTCATCCGACTGGAAGCCTTGTGGGTGATTTCCACCCGCTCGCCGTCGGCGGCGAACAGTACGGTATGGTCACCGACCACATCGCCGGCGCGCACGGTGGCGAAACCGATGGTTTCGCGGGCACGGGCCCCGGTCTGGCCTTCGCGACCGTAGACCGCCACCTTGTGCAGGTCGCGCCCCAGGGCGTTGGCGACCACTTCGCCCATGCGCAGGGCGGTACCGGACGGCGCATCGACCTTGTGCCGATGGTGCGCCTCGATGATCTCGATGTCGACGTCGTCGCCCAGCACCCGCGCTGCGGTATCCAGCAGCTTGAGGCACAGGTTGACGCCGACGCTGAAGTTGGCGGCAAAGACGATCGGGATCTCCCGCGCAGCCGCGGCCAGCTGCTGCTTCTCCTCGACCGTGAAGCCCGTGGTGCCGATGACCATGGCCTTGCCCGCCCGGCGGCAGATCTCGAGGTTGTTCAGGGTCACGCTCGGGTGGGTGAAGTCGATCAGCACGTCGAACTGGTCGAGCACCGCGTCCAGCTCCCCCGCCATGACCACGCCGACACGCCCAAGGCCGGCCAGTTCGCCGGCATCGGCACCCAGCAGGGTACTGTCGGGACGGTCCACCGCCGCACTCAGCACCGCACCCGGCGCCTGCAGCACCGCCTCGATCAGGGTCTTGCCCATGCGCCCGGCGGCGCCCATCACTGCAATACGTCGCATAACTCTGCTCCGGAACACGGGCGGCGCGCGCCGCCCTGCCGTCCTGTACGGTTAAAGATCGTCGAAGAAGCGCTTCACGCCCTCGAACCAGCCACTGGCCTTGGGCGAGTGCGAGCTGTCGCCCTGCAGGGTGCCGCGGAACTCCTCGAGCAGCTCGCGCTGGCGCTTGCTCAGGTTGACCGGCGTTTCCACCGCCACCCGGCACATCAGGTCGCCGGCACCGCCGCCACGCACCGGCACCACGCCCTTGCCACGCAGGCGGAACAGCTTGCCGGTCTGGGTGCCTTCCGGGATCTTCAGCTTGACCCGACCATCGAGGGTCGGCACTTCCAGCTCGCCGCCCAGCGCCGCGTCGGCGAAGCTGATCGGCACCTCGCAGTACAGGTGCTTGCCGTCGCGCTGGAAGATCGCGTGCTCGCGCACGTTGACCACCACGTACAGGTCGCCGGCCGGACCGCCCTGAGCCCCCGCCTCACCCTCACCGGACAGGCGGATGCGGTCGCCGGTATCGACACCCGCGGGCACCTTGACCGACAGGGTCTTGTGCTCCTCCATGCGCCCCTGGCCATGGCAGCTGCCGCACGGATCGGAAATCATCTTGCCGCTGCCGTGACAGCGCGGGCAGGTCTGCTGCACCGAGAAGAAGCCCTGCTGCATGCGCACCTGGCCGACACCCCCGCAGGTGGTGCAGGTGACCGGTGCGCTGCCCTTCTTCGCCCCACTGCCATCACAGGTCTTGCAGCCGACCAGGGTCGGCACGCGGATGGTCACGGTGGTACCGCGCACCGCCTCCTCGAGATCCAGCTCGAGGGTGTAGCGCAGGTCGCTGCCGCGTTGCGGACCGCCGCGCTGGCCGCCGCGGCTGCCACCGAAGAAGTCGCTGAACACGTCGCCGAAGATATCGGAGAAGTTGGCGCCACCGGCACCGAAGCCGGCACCGCCGCCCATGCTTGGCTCGACCCCGGCATGCCCGTACTGGTCGTAGGCCGCACGCTTGCTGGCGTCGGAGAGCACCTCGTAGGCCTCGTTGGCCTCCTTGAATTTCTCTTCGGCGTCCTTGTCGTCGGGATTGCGGTCCGGGTGGTACTTCATGGCCAGGCGACGGTAGGCCTTCTTCAGCTCCGCCTCGCTGGCGCCGCGCTCGACCCCGAGCACCTCGTAAAAGTCACGTTTTGCCATTGCTCTCATGCACTCCGGATATGTCTGCCCCAGACACGCCAACGCGGGAGCAAGCTCCCGCGCGGCGGTTCAGACCCGCCGCAGTCAGGCTGCGGCAGCTGGGGACGGAAGCAAGCGTGACGCTTACTTGTTGTCCTTGACCTCTTCGAACTCGGCGTCGACCACGTCGTCGCCGGGCGCCTTGTCCTGCTGGGCGCCGCCTTGAGTGGCGTCCTGCGCCTGCTCGGCATACATCTTCTGCGCCAGCGGTGCGGTCACCTGGGACAGGGCGTTGATCTTGGCCTCGATGGCTTCCTTATCGTCGCCCTTGACCGCGGCTTCCAGCTCGCCCAGCGCGGTTTCGATGGCGGCCTTCTCCTCGGCCGTGGCCTTGTCGCCGGCCTCGGTGACCATCTTGCGGGTGCCGTGCACCAACTGGTCGCCCTGGTTGCGCGCCGCCACCAGCTCCTCGAACTTGCGGTCTTCCTCGGCATTGGCCTCGGCGTCGCGGACCATCTGCTGGATCTCTTCCTCGGACAGGCCGGAGTTGGCCTTGATCACGATGGACTGCTGCTTGCCGGTGGCCTTGTCCTTGGCGGACACATGCAGGATGCCGTTGGCGTCGATGTCGAAGGTGACCTCGATCTGCGGCACGCCACGCGGCGCCGGCGGGATGTCGGCGAGGTCGAAGCGGCCCAGCGACTTGTTCTGCCCGGCCTGCTTGCGCTCGCCCTGCAGCACGTGGATGGTCACCGCGTTCTGGTTGTCGTCGGCGGTGGAGAACACCTGCGACTTCTTGGTCGGGATGGTGGTGTTCTTCTCGATCAGCGCGGTCATCACGCCACCGAGGGTCTCGATACCCAGGGTCAGCGGCGACACGTCGAGCAGCAGCACGTCCTTGACGTCGCCAGCCAGCACGGCGCCCTGGATGGCGGCGCCCATGGCCACGGCTTCGTCCGGGTTGACGTCCTTGCGTGCTTCCTTGCCGAAGAACTCGGTGACCTTCTGCTGCACCAGCGGCATGCGGGTCTGGCCGCCGACCAGGATCACGTCGTCAATCTTGCTGGCATCGATGCCGGCATCCTTCAGCGCCACACGGCACGGCTCGATGGTGCGCGCGACCAGATCCTCGACCAGCGCTTCCAGCTTGGCGCGGGAAATCTTCACGTTGAGGTGCTTCGGACCGGTCGCATCGGCGGTGATATACGGCAGGTTGACGTCGGTCTGCTGGCTGGAGGACAGCTCGATCTTGGCCTTCTCGGCCGCTTCTTTCAGGCGCTGCATGGCCAGGGGGTCGCCCTTGATGTCCATGCCGGTTTCTTTCTTGAACTCGTCGACGAGGTAGTCGATCAGACGGATGTCGAAGTCCTCGCCGCCGAGGAAGGTGTCGCCGTTGGTGGCCAGCACTTCGAACTGGTGCTCGCCGTCGACTTCGGCGATCTCGATCACCGACACGTCGAAGGTACCGCCGCCCAGGTCATAGACGATGATGGTGTGGTCGCCCTTGGCCTTGTCCATGCCGTAGGCCAGCGCCGCGGCGGTCGGCTCGTTGATGATGCGCTTGACGTCCAGACCGGCGATGCGGCCGGCGTCCTTGGTGGCCTGGCGCTGGCTGTCGTTGAAGTAGGCCGGCACGGTGATCACCGCTTCGGTGACCGGCTCGCCGAGGTAGTCTTCGGCGGTCTTCTTCATCTTCTTCAGCACTTCGGCGCTGATCTGCGGCGGCGCCATCTTCTGGCCCTTCACTTCCACCCAGGCGTCACCGTTGTCGGCCTTGGCGATCTTGTAGGGCACCAGCTTGATGTCCTTCTGCACCACATCTTCTTCGAAGCGACGACCGATCAGGCGCTTCACCGCGTACAGGGTGTTGTGCGGGTTGGTCACCGCCTGGCGCTTGGCGCTCTGGCCGACCAGGATCTCGCCGTCGTTGGTGTAGGCGATGATCGACGGGGTGGTACGACCGCCTTCGGCGTTCTCGATGACCTTGGCCACGCCGTTTTCCAGCACGGACACGCAGGAGTTGGTGGTGCCCAGGTCGATACCGATGATTTTGCCCATATTACTCTCCCGAAACTTGGACTCGGGGCGACGCCTGTGGCGGTCGCCCGGATGACTGGATGCTTGGCACTACAAATGGGGGTGCCCCGACGACTTTCAAGGGCATTCCCGGCAATTCAGTTCACTCGGCCTTGCTCACCACCACCATGGCGGGGCGCAGCAGGCGACCGTTGAGCAGGTAGCCCTTCTGGAACACCTTGAGCACGCTGCCCGGCTCGACGGTGTCGCTCGGCTGCATGGCCATGGCCTGGTGCTGCTCGGGGTTGAACGGCTCGCCGTGCGGATCGAGCGCCTCGACCTGGTAGCGCTTGAGGGTGTCGTGGAACGCCTTGAGGGTCAGCTCCATGCCTTCGCGCATCGGACGGATGGCCTCGTCGGCCGGATCGGACAACTCGAGGCCGCGCTCCAGGCTGTCGACCACCATCAGCAGGTCGGCGGCGAACTTCTCCAGAGCGAACTTGTGCGCCTTTTCCACATCCTGCTCGGCACGCCGACGCACGTTGTGCAGCTCGGCCGCCGCGCGCAGGGCCTGATCCTGGGCGGCCGCCAGCTGCTCCTCGAGCGCCTGCACGCGCTGCGCCAGATCGTCGCCGGCGCTCTCAGCCTCGCCCGGCACTTCGGCTTCGGGGTTCTGCGGATCAAGCTTGTGTTCGTCAGCCATGGGGTCTCCTTGAAAGCAACGGTCGGGCACTTTGGCCCTTGATTCAGCCGCCTATATGGGGGGCCGCGGCGCCGGCTTCAAGGGGGATTGGCAGAACGAAAAAATGTACTGTATAAATAACCAGACAACTTCCTCGGGAGCCCGCCATGCTGGTCCATCTGTCGATCCGAAACTACGCCATCGTCGAGCAGCTCGATCTGGAGCTGCGCGCCGGCATGAGCGTCATCACCGGCGAAACCGGCGCCGGCAAGTCGATCATGCTCGACGCCCTCGGCCTCGCCCTGGGCGACCGCACCGACAGCGGCGTGGTCCGCCCGGGCGCGGACAAGGCCGACATCCTCGCCAGCTTCGACCTCGGCAGCATCGCCGAAGCACAGCAGTGGCTGGCCGAGCGCGACCTGGACAGCGACGGGCCATGCATCCTGCGCCGGGTGATCACCGCCGAGGGCCGCTCGCGCGCCTACATCAACGGCACCCCCTGCCCGCTGGGCGACCTCAAGCACCTAGGCGAGCTGCTGATCGACATCCACAGCCAGCACGAGCACCAGTCGCTGCTCAAGCCCGACACCCATCGCCGCCTGCTCGACGCCTACGCCGGCGGCGGCGAACTGGCACGCCAGGTGCAGCTGGCCGCCCAGCGCTGGCGCCAGACCCGCAGCGAACTGGAACACCTCAGCCGCAGCAGCGAGGAACAGCACGCCCGCCAGCAGCTGCTCAGCTACCAGCTGGAAGAGCTGGACAACCTCGCCCTCGGCGCCAGCGAACTGGAGCAACTGGAACAGGAGCACAAGACTCTGGGCAACGCCGAGAGCCTGCTCGGCGCCTGCCGCCAGGTGCTCGAGCTGTGCAGCGAGAGCGACAGCGGCAACGTGCTCGGTGCCCTGAGCAGCAGCCTGCAGCGCCTTGGCGGCGGCCCCGGCCAGCCCGCCGCCCTGGAAGAAGCGGTGAACCTGCTGACCAGCGCGCAGATCCAGGTAGAGGAAGCGGTCAGCAGCCTCAACCGCTTCCTCGACCATTTCGAGGCCGACCCGCAGCGCCTGCAGCAGATCGAGGAACGCCTGGACAGCATCTACAGCCTGGCGCGCAAGCACCGCATCCTGCCCACCGAGCTGCACGCCCTGCAGGAACAGTTGCGCAGCGAACTGCAGGCCCTGCATGCCGACGACGCCGCCGTCGAGCGCCTCGGCGCGGAACTGGAAGCCTACGCCCGCCATTACCGCGACAAGGCCGGCGAACTGAGCAACCTGCGCCGCGAAGCCGCCGGCCGCCTCGCCGGCGCAGTGGAAACGGAAATGCAGCGCCTGGGCATGCCCGGCGGGCGTTTCGCCATCGCCCTGCAGCCAACCGACAGTGCCGAGCTGCAGCCGCAGGGCCAGGAGCAGGTGGAATTCCAGGTCAGCGCCAACCCTGGCCAGCCGCTCAAGGGCCTGGCCAAGGTCGCCTCCGGCGGCGAACTGTCGCGCATCAGCCTGGCGATCCAGGTGATCACCGCGCAGACCTCGCGCGTGCCGACCCTGGTCTTCGACGAAGTGGACGTCGGCATCGGCGGCCCCACCGCCGAAGTGGTCGGCCAGCTGCTGCGTCGCCTCGGCGAGCGCGGCCAGGTGATCACCGTCACCCACCTGCCGCAGGTCGCCGCCCAAGGCCACCAGCACCTGTTCGTGCACAAGGAGCGCGGCAGCAGCGAGACCCGCACGGCGGTGGCCCAGCTCGGCCAGCACCAGCGCATCGAGGAGGTCGCGCGCATGCTCGGCGGCCTCGACCTCACCCGCGAGTCACTAGCCCACGCGCGCAAGATGGTGCAGGGCGCGCAGCGGGCGGCGGCCGCCTGAGTCGAGCATTCCCCACAAACGCCAACGGCGACCCGCAGGTCGCCGTTGGCTTGTCTCCGCCAGCCTTACTTGCGCCTGCTGACGTACAGCACCATCTTGTGATCGACCAGATCGAAGCCGTGCTGGGCGGCAATCTCGCGCTGCAGCTTCTCGATGTCCGCATCGATGAACTCGACGACCTCACCGGTATCGACGTTGATCATGTGATCGTGGTGCGCACCGTCGGACAGCTCGAAGACCGCATGGCCGCCATCGAAGTTGTGCCGCTCCACCAGACCGGCCGCCTCGAACTGGGTCAGCACCCGGTACACGGTGGCCAGGCCGACATCCTCGCCCGCCTCCATCAGCGCCTTGTAGACATCCTCGGCGCTCATGTGCCGCTGTCCGGCGGAGTCCAGCATCTGCAGGATCTTGACCCGTGGCAGGGTGACCTTCAGCCCCACCTTGCGCAACTCGTTGTTCTCTACCATGTTCAGCTTTCTCGCGGAGGAATGCTTCGCAGCCTCCCTCAATGCAGGTATGATCCCGGTTCTGTTGCCCGCCAAGATAGTGGAAGAGATCCACCGATGCAAAAAGCCAAGCTCATGCTGACCGGCCTCACCTTCCTGGGACTCGCCGCACTCGCCGGCTGTTCACTGCCGGGGGTCTACAAGATCGATATCCAGCAGGGCAACGTGATTACTCAGGATATGATAGACCAGTTGCGCCCCGGAATGACCCGGCGCCAGGTACGGTTTATCATGGGCAACCCGCTGATCACCGACACCTTCCACGCCAATCGCTGGGACTACCTGTACAGCCTCCAGCCGGGCGGCGGTGAGCGCCAGCAGGAGCGCATCAGCCTGCTGTTCAACAGCAACGACCAACTGAGCGGTCTGGCGGGCGACTTCATGCCGGGCGTGAGCCGCGACGAGGCCATCCGCGGCGACAGCGGCAGCACCGCCGTCACCCAAGCACCGGCCACCGAGCCAGGTGCCAGCGGCGAAGCAGTTCCAGCCCAGGCCGAACCGGAAGCCGCCCCCGCTCCGGGCTCGCTGCTCGAGCAACTGCAGCGCGAAGTCGACGAGGCCCAGCCAGTCCCGGTACCAACGCCGGAACCGCTGGAAGTCGAACCGACTCCGGAAGCCGAACCGGCCGAATAAGCGCCAGCACAGCAAAAAGCCCGAGCATCGACTCGGGCTTTTTCGTTGCCGCGGGAAAACCCGCGACTCACTCGTCGGCGCTGTCCGCCTTGACCTTGGCGACCTTGGCCGCACGTTGCTTGCGCGCCTCCTTGGGATCGGCAATCAGCGGCCGGTAGATCTCCACGCGCTCGCCCTCCTCCAGCACCCGCTCATCGGGCTTGGCCACCGCCTTGCCGAAGATCCCCATCGGCGCCGCCGCCAGATCCAGCCCCGGGAACAGTCCGGCGATGCCCGAGCGCACGGCGGCCTCGCGCATGGTCGTGCCGTAGGGCACGCTGAGGCGTAGCAGTTGCTGCTTGTCGGCGAGGGCGTAGACCACCTCGACGGCGATGGTGTCCGGCTTATCCATATAGCTGCTTGGCTCTCTGGCAGAAGGCATCGACCATGGTGGTGGCGGCCTGATTGAACAGCGGCCCGAGGGTCGCCTTGACCAGCGCCCCGGAGTACTCGAAGGCCAGGTCGAGGGTAATCTTGCAGGCCGCCTCGTTCAGCGCCTGGAAGCTCCACACGCCGTGCAGGGCGCGGAACGGCCCCTGCTCCAGGGTCATCTCGATCGACTCGCCCGGCACTAGGATATTGCAGGTGGTGAACTGCTGGCTGATCCCCGCCTTGCCCACCTTGAGCGTTGCCCGCATCCGCGCGGGGCTGCTCTCCAGCACCTCCGCCGCCGAACACCAGGGCAGGAATTGCGGATAGCTGGCCACATCGTTGACCAGGTCATACAGCGCCTGCGCCGGATAGGGCAGCAGGGCCGAGCGTTGGATGCGCGTGCTCATGCGGGGACTCGCCAGAAAATATCCACACATTGTCCGGAATTCGCCGCAGCGGCTCAAGCACACCGACACGCATGGCGCGGCGCCAGGCAAGTCCCTATAATGCGCAGCCTATGGCTAATCAGAAAAAACACCCCGCCGGCACCATCGCGCTGAACAAGAAGGCGCTGCACGACTACTACATCGAGCAGCGCTTCGAGGCCGGCATCGCCCTGGCCGGATGGGAAATCAAGAGTCTGCGCGCCGGCAAGGGCCAGCTCACCGACAGCTACGTGCTGCTCAAGGACGGCGAGGCCTGGTTGCTCGGCAGCCACATCACCCCGCTGAACGCGGCCAGCACCCACGTCATCGCCGACCCGACGCGCACGCGCAAGCTGCTGCTGCACGGCAAGGAACTGGACAAGCTGCAAAGCGCCGTCCAGCAGAAGGGCTTCGCCTGCGTGGCCCTGGCGCTGTACTGGAAGAAGCACCTGGTCAAGTGCGAGATCGCCCTGGGCAAGGGCAAGAAGGAATACGACAAGCGCGCCGTAGAGAAGGAGCGCGACTCCAACCGCGAGATCCAGCGCGCGGTGCGCAGCAAGGGCAAGGACGAGTAACTCGCCAGCCCGATGACGCCGGCACTCGCTGCCGGCGCGCCCCTCGACTCAGCCCTCCTGCACGCTCTGCCGCCGCCGCGCCCGCGCCTCGCGCCGCCCCTCCTGCTGCACCTCGGCCAGCACTTCCTGCACGTAATCGATGTGCCGGCTGGAAATCGCCCGCGCGTCCTCGGCGCGCCCCTCGACGATCGCCTCGAACAGCTCGCGATGCTGCTGCATCAGCATGTCGCGGGTTTCGCCGCGCTGCGCGTACATGCCGCCGATATTGGTCACCACGTTGCGCTTGAGCAGGTCGAACAACCCCTTGATGGTGTGCAGCAGCACCGCGTTGTGGCTGGCCTCGGCGATCGCCAGGTGGAAGCTGGCATCGGCCAACCCCTCCTCCGCGCCGCCACCCGGCACCGAGGCGACATAGCACTGCTGCAGACGCTCGAAAGCCCCGCGCAGGCGCAAGTGATCCACCGGCGTCGCCCGCTGCGCCGCGTAGAAGGCACAGGCGCCTTCCAGGGTATGGCGAAACTCCAGCAGGTCGCGCTGCGCCTCCACGCTGCTTTCCAGCAACTGCAGCAGCGGGTCGCTGAACGCCGAGCCCAACCCCTCGGCCACGTAGGTGCCGCCGCCCTGACGACTGCTCAGCAGGCCGCGCGCCGCCAACTTCTGGATCGCCTCGCGCAGTGACGGCCGCGACACGCCGAACTGCTCGGCCAGCACGCGCTCCGCTGGCAGGCGCTCGCCCGCCTTCAGCGAGCCCTCGAGGATCATCGCCTCCAGACGCTCGACGATGTCATCCGACAGACGGCGCTGCCGTACCGGCCCGAATCCCATTGCTCTTCTCTCCACTGGTTTGACCAACCGAAAACCCGTCTGCCACGGACTCGCCCAGCCCGATCATCCAGCCTAACGAGCCGCCCCGAGACCAGCAAGGGCAAGGCTGCGCCACCGGCTTACGACGAAAGTCGCAACGGGACAAATTGACACGCCGGCTGATCGAAATTTAATCTCTCTTCGTCGACGTGTAAATTGGTATTACCAATTGTCGCCAACAACTGCAACCACTGCAGCGAACCGCTAGCCGCGCCCGCCCGGCGCGCAACGCAACCGCTTCGGACCGGACAGTCGATTGCACCCAACAACAATCAGGGGGAAACCCACATGCAAGCCTGGCAACAGCTCTACACCCCGCTTGGCAGCCTCGGCCTGTCGGCGCTGGCCGCACTGATCCCGATCGTATTCTTCTTCCTCGCCCTGGCGGTGTTCCGCCTGAAAGGCCACGTTGCCGGCAGCATCACCCTCGCCCTGTCCATCCTGGTCGCCATCTTCGCCTACGGCATGCCGGCCGACATGGCCCTGGCCGCCGCCGGCTACGGCTTCATCTACGGCCTGTGGCCGATCGCCTGGATCATCGTCGCCGCGGTATTCCTCTACAAGCTCACGGTCAAGAGCGGCCAGTTCGAGGTGATCCGCAGCTCGGTGCTGTCGGTCACCGACGACCAGCGCCTGCAGGTGCTGCTGATCGGCTTCTCGTTCGGCGCCTTCCTCGAGGGCGCCGCCGGCTTCGGCGCGCCGGTGGCGATCACCGCCGCCCTGCTGGTCGGCCTCGGCCTCAACCCGCTGTACGCCGCCGGCCTGTGCCTGATCGCCAACACCGCACCGGTGGCCTTCGGCGCCCTGGGCATCCCGATCACCGTGGCCGGCCAGGTCACCGGCATCGACGCGTTCAAGATCGGCGCCATGACCGGTCGCCAGCTGCCGCTGCTGTCGATCATCGTGCCGCTCTGGCTGGTGGCGATGATGGACGGCTGGCGCGGCGTCAAGGAAACCTGGCCAGCCGCCCTGGTTGCCGGCGCCAGCTTCGCCGTGACCCAGTACTTCACCTCCAACTTCATGGGCCCGGAACTGCCGGACATCACCTCGGCGCTGGTCAGCCTGGTATCGCTGACCCTGTTCCTCAAGGTCTGGCACCCCAAGCGTGCGGGAAGCCGCGACGTGGTGGGCGTCACCGCCGGCGGCGCCGCGGTGATGGGCGGCTTCGGCGGCCCGCGCAGCACCACGCCGTCGCCGTACAGCGCCGGTCAGATCGTCAAGGCCTGGTCGCCGTTCCTGATCCTCACCGCACTGGTCACCGTGTGGACCCTGAAGCCGTTCAAGGCGATGTTCGCCGCCGACGGCGCCCTGCATGACTGGGTGTTCTACTTCGCCATCCCGCACCTCGATCAGCTGGTGATGAAGACCGCACCGATCGTCACCAAGGACACCGCCATCGCCGCCGTGTTCAAGCTCGACCCGGTGTCCGCTACCGGCACCGCGATCTTCCTGTCCGCGCTGCTGTCGATGATCGTGCTGAAGGTCAATTTCAAAGATGGTCTGACCAGTTTCAAGGATACCCTGGTCGAACTGCGCTGGCCGATCCTGTCCATCGGCATGGTGCTGGCCTTCGCCTTCGTCACCAACTTCTCCGGCATGTCCAGCACCCTGGCCCTGGTCCTGGCCGGCACCGGCGTGCTGTTCCCGTTCTTCTCGCCGCTGCTCGGCTGGCTGGGCGTGTTCCTGACCGGCTCGGACACCTCGTCCAATGCCCTGTTCGGCTCGCTGCAGGCCACCACCGCGCACCAGATCGGCGTCAACGACACTCTGCTGGTGGCGGCCAACACCAGCGGCGGCGTGACCGGCAAGATGATCTCGCCGCAATCCATCGCCGTGGCCTGCGCCGCCACCGGGCTGGTGGGCAAGGAGTCGGACCTGTTCCGCTTCACCCTCAAGCACAGCCTGATCTTCGCCGCCTTCGTCGGCCTGATCACCCTGGCCCAGGCCTACGTGTTCACCGGCATGCTGGTGCACTAAACCTGTTAGCTGAAGCACGCAGCGCCGGGGCCTCCCCGGCGCCTGCCATTCGATAACCGGGCCCACCCGGAGGCATGCCTGATGAACGAGCTGTTCCACAACGCCGCGCCCAACGCCACCCGCGTGGCGCCGCCGCTGCCGAAGCCGCGCCAGTACCCACAACAGAAGCCGGCCAATGCCTACCTGTTCGGCACCTGCGTGCTCGACCTGTTCTTCCCCGAGGCGGGGATGGACGCCATCCGCCTGCTCGAGCGCGAAGGCATCCGCGTGCACTTCCCGCAGGGACAGAGCTGCTGCGGCCAGCCGGCCTACACCTCCGGCTACACCGACGAGGCCCGCGCCGTGGCGCGCGCCCAGCTGGCGCTGTTCGAGCAGGACTGGCCGCTGGTGGTGCCGTCCGGCTCCTGCGCCGGGATGATCCGCGAGCATTACGGCGAGCTGTTCAAGGACGAGCCGGCCACCCTGGACCGCGCCCTGGCCCTGGCCGAGCGCACCTTCGAGCTGGCCGAATTCCTCCTGCATGTCTGCAAGGTGCAGTTCGAGGACCAGGGTGCCCCGACCCAGGTCGCCCTGCACACTTCCTGCTCGGCCCGTCGCGAGATGAATACCCACCTGCACGGCCGCGCCCTGCTCGCCCAGCTCGGCAACGTCGCGCGCGTCGACCACGACCACGAGAGCGAGTGCTGCGGCTTCGGCGGCACCTTCAGCGTGCGCATGCCGGACATCTCCGGCGCCATGGTCGCCGACAAGACCCGCGCCCTGCGCGAATCCGGCGCCGCCCAGGTGGTCAGTGCCGACTGCGGTTGCCTGCTCAACATCAACGGCGCCCTCGAGAAGCAGAACGCCGCACTGCGCGGCCAGCACCTGGCCAGCTTCCTCTGGCAACGCAGCGGAGGTGGCCGATGAGCCAGCGCATCCCCGCGGTGGAAATCTCCAGCCGCGAACTCAAGCACAACGCCCATGACGCGCTGCAGGACCGCCAGCTGCGCGGCAACATGCGCAAGGCCATGGACTCGCTGATCGCCAAGCGCCTGGCGTCGATGCCCGACGACTACGAGCGCGAGCACCTGCGCGAGATGGGCAACCACGTGCGCGCCCGCGCGCTGTCCAAGCTGCCCGAGCTGCTCGAACGCCTGGAAGCCAACCTGACCCGCAACGGCGTCAAGGTGCACTGGGCGGAGACGGTCGGTGAGGCCAACGCCATCGTCCTGCAGATCGCCGAGGCCCACCAGGCCAGGCAGGTGATCAAGGGCAAGTCGATGGTCAGTGAGGAAATGGAGATGAACCATTTCCTCGAGGCGCGCGGCATCGAGGCGCTGGAGTCGGACATGGGCGAGTACATCATCCAGCTCGACCACGAGAAGCCCACCCACATCATCATGCCGGCGATCCACAAGAACGCCCGCCAGGTCGCCTCGCTGTTCCATGACAAGCTCGGTGAAGCTTACACCGAGGACGTCGACCAGCTGATCCAGACCGGCCGGCGCATCCTGCGCCAGAAGTTCTTCGAGGCCGACATCGGCGTTTCCGGAGTCAACTTCGCGGTGGCCGAGACCGGCACCCTGCTGCTGGTGGAGAACGAGGGCAACGGCCGCATGTCGACCACGGTGCCGCCGGTGCATATTGCCGTCACCGGGATAGAAAAAGTCGTCGAGAACCTGCGCGACGTGGTGCCGCTGCTGTCGCTCTTGACCCGCTCGGCGCTCGGCCAGGGCATCACCACCTACGTCAACATGATCTCCGGGCCGCGCCAGGCCGACGAGCTGGACGGCCCGCAGGAAGTGCACCTGGTGCTGCTCGACAACGGTCGCAGCCAGGCGTTCGCCGACGGCGAACTGCGCCAGACCCTGAACTGCATCCGCTGCGGCGCCTGCATGAACCACTGCCCGGTGTACACCCGCATCGGCGGCCAGGCCTACGGCACCGTGTATCCGGGGCCGATCGGCAAGATCATCTCGCCGCATCTGATGGGCCTGGAGAACACCCCGGACCACCCGTCCGCCTCCTCGCTGTGCGGCGCCTGCGGCGAGGTCTGCCCGGTGAAGATCCCGATCCCCGCGCTGCTGCGTCGCCTGCGCGAGGAGAACGTGAAAAGCCCGGACGCCCCTCACCCGGTGATGCGCGGCCAGGGCAGCAAGTACTCGGCCGGCGAGCGCCTGCTGTGGCAGGGCTGGCGGCTGCTCAACACCAGCCCGCTGGCGTACCGCGCCTTCGGCCTGCTGGCCACCCGCCTGCGCGGGCTGACGCCAAGCAACATCGGCCCGTGGACGCAGAACCACAGCGCACCGAAACCCGCCGCCCGCTCGCTGCACGAGCTGGCCCGCGAGCACCTGGAGGGCAAGTGATGCCTGCCAAAGCCAATATCCTCGCCAAGCTGCGCAATAGTCTGAAAGGCACCCAACCGGTCGCCGACGACTACGACGTCGCCCTGGTGACCGAGCCGTGGCGCTACCCGGCCGGCGAGCGCATCGCCCGCCTGCGCCAACTGATGGAAGCGGTGCATACCGAAACCCACCTGACCAGCACGGCCGACTGGCCCGCGCTGCTCGAGCAGCTGCTGGCCGCCAAGCAGCTGCCCAGCCTGCTGATCGCCCTCGACACGCCCCACGGTGCCCAACTGGCCGCGCACTTCGCCGGCCGCGAGGGCCTGCCGCAACTGAAGGTCTACAACCGCCCGGTCGAGGCGTGGAAGGCCGAGCTGTTCGACGCCACCCCGGCCAGCCTGACCGGCACCCTCGGCGCCATCGCCGCGACCGGCAGCCTGATCCTCTGGCCGGACCGCCATGAGCCGCGGCTGATGAGCCTGGTGCCGCCGGTGCACTTCGCCCTGCTCAAGGCCAGCCAGATCCGCGACAACTTCCACCAGGTCATGCAGGAGCAGCAGTGGGCCGCCGGCATGCCGACCAACGCCCTGCTGGTCTCCGGGCCGTCGAAGACCGCCGACATCGAGCAGGTGCTGGCCTACGGCGCCCATGGCCCGAAAGACCTGATCGTGCTGATCCTGGAGGACGCATGAGTCTGCCGGCTGCCTTTATCAGTGCCGTCGAACGCCTGATCCCGCGCGAGCGGCGCTTCGACGACCCGCTGTCGACCCTGGCCTTCGGCACCGACGCCAGCTTCTACCGGCTGATTCCCCAGCTGGTGCTGCGCGTCGAATCCGAAGCCGAGGTGGTCGCCCTGCTCAAGCAGGCCCACCAGGACGGCGTGGCGGTGACCTTCCGCGCCGCCGGCACCAGCCTGTCCGGCCAGGCGATCAGCGACTCGGTGCTGATCGTCCTCGGCGACCACTGGAACGGCCGCGACATCCGCGCCAATGGCGCGCAGATCCGCCTGCAGCCCGGCGTCATCGGCGCCAACGCCAACGCCGTGCTGGCGCCGTTCCAGCGCAAGATCGGCCCGGACCCGGCGTCGATCAATGCGGCCAAGATCGGCGGTATCGTCGCCAACAACTCCAGCGGCATGTGCTGCGGTACCGCACAGAACAGCTACAAGACCCTGGCCGGCCTGCGCCTGGTGCTGGCCGACGGCACGGTGGTGGACAGCGAGGATGCGGCCAGCGTCGCCGCCTTCCGCCACAGCCACGCCGAACTGCTCGAGCAATTGGCCCAACTGGGTCGAGAAACCCGCGCCAACACCGCGCTGGCCGACCGGATCCGCCACAAGTACCGACTGAAGAACACCACCGGCTTCTCGCTCAACGCGCTGGTCGACTTCGACGAGCCGCTGGAGATCCTCAACCATCTGATGGTCGGCTCAGAAGGGACATTGGGCTTCATCAGCGCGGTGACCTACCACACCGTGCCCGACTACCCGCACAAGGCCAGCGCGCTGATTGTGTTCCCCGACGTGGAGAACTGCTGCCGCGCGGTGCCGCTGCTCAAGCAGCAGCCGGTGTCCGCGGTGGAACTGCTCGACCGCCGCAGCCTGCGCTCGGTGCAGGACATGCAGGGCATGCCGGCCTGGGTGAAGGAGCTTTCCGCCAGCGCCTGCGCCCTGCTGATCGAGTCGCGCGCCGCCAGTCAGAGCCTGCTGCACGAGCAGATCGGCCAGATCATGGCGTCCATCGCCGAGTTCCCGGTGGAGAAGCAGGTCGACTTCAGCGAGGACCCGGCGGTGTACAACCAGCTGTGGAAGATCCGCAAGGACACCTTCCCGGCGGTCGGCGCGGTGCGCCAGACCGGCACCACGGTGATCATCGAGGACGTCACCTTCCCGGTCGAGCGCCTGGCCGAGGGCGTCAACCGCCTGCTCGAACTGCTCGACAAGCACCACTACGACGAGGCGATCCTGTTCGGCCATGCCCTGGAGGGCAACCTGCACTTCGTGTTCACCCAGGGCTTCGACGACCCCGCCCAGGTGGCGCGCTACGAAGCATTCATGGGCGAGGTGGCGCAGCTGGTGGCGGTGGAGTTCGGCGGCGCGCTGAAGGCCGAGCACGGCACCGGGCGCAACATGGCGCCGTTCGTCGAGCTGGAATGGGGCGCGGAGGCCTACCAGCTGATGTGGCGGATCAAGCGCCTGCTCGACCCGCGCGGCATCCTCAACCCCGACGTGGTGCTCTCGGAAGACCCCGAGATCCACCTGAAGAACCTCAAGCCGCTGCCGGCCGCCGACGCGATCGTCGACAAGTGCATCGAGTGCGGCTTCTGCGAGCCGGTGTGCCCGTCCAACGGCCTGACCCTGACGCCGCGCCAGCGCATCGTCATCTGGCGCGACATCCAGGCCAGGAAGCGCGCCGGCATCGACACCACCGAGCTGGAGCAGGCCTACCACTACCACGGCCTGGACACCTGCGCGGCCACCGGTTTGTGCGCCCAGCGCTGCCCGGTGGGCATCAATACCGGCGACCTGGTGCGCAAGCTGCGTGCCCAGGAGGCCGGCCACCCCGGCACCGCCACCTGGCTGGCCCGCCACTTCGCCACCGCCATGCAGGGCACCCGCCTGACCCTGGCCGCCGCCGACGGCGCCCGCAGGCTGCTCGGCGCGCCGCGCCTGGCAGCGCTCAGCACCGGCCTGCGCCGACTGTCCGGCGAGCGCCTGGCGCAGTGGAGCGCGGTCATGCCGCAGCCGGTCAAACTGCAATTGCCGAGCGCGCCCCAACCGAGCGACAAGCCGCGGGTGGTCTACCTGGCGGCCTGCGTGTCGCGCGCCATGGGTCCGGCGTTCGCCGATACGGAACAGATGCCGCTGCTCGACAAGACCCGCGCGCTGCTGGAGAAGGCCGGCTACCAGGTGGTGTTCCCCGACAACCTGGACAACCTGTGCTGCGGCCAGCCGTTCGCCTCCAAGGGCTATCCGCAGCAGGCCGACGCCAAGCGCCAGGAGCTGTTGCTGGCGCTGCTGCAGGCCAGCCGCGGCGGCCTCGACCCGATCTACTGCGACACCAGCCCGTGCACCCTGCGCCTGCTGCAGGACCTCGACGATCCGCGCCTGCAGATCTTCGATCCGGTGCGCTTCATCCGCAGCCACCTGCTCGAGCGCCTGGAGTTCACCCCGCAACAGGCGCCGGTGGCGGTGCACGTCACCTGCAGTACCCAGCACCTCGGCGAGGCGCAGGGCCTGATCGACATCGTGCAGCGCTGCACGCAGACCGTGGTCATCCCGGAAGGCATCCACTGCTGCGGCTTCGCCGGCGACAAGGGCTTCAACGTGCCCGAGCTGAATGCCCATGCCCTGCGCTCGCTGCAGGACGCGGTGCAGCAGTGCGGCGAGGGCATCTCCACCAGCCGCACCTGCGAAATCGGCCTGTCGCAGCATGGCGGCATCGACTATCACGGGCTGGTCTATCTGGTCGACCGGGTGACCCGGGCCAGGGACGCGGCCGCGCAAGCCTGATCCCCGCCGCCAGCGACTCAAGTCGTGCCCCGCCGCCGTGGCGGGGCTTTTTTAGCTTGGGCAAGGCCGGCAATATGCAGTCGCCGGGCAGCGGCACTGACCTGCATCAACGGCGACGAAGATTGTTCCCTCGGATGCAAAAGATTATCCCAACGGACAAATTTACTTGGGGGAGACAGAGGCATACAATTGGCCAAATTTTTACAGGCCGTGACAAACTGCCGCAGCGTTTCCCGCAAGACTGCGCACAGGTCTGCACGCGTCGTATCCCCGCTTTCGAAGAGATTCCGGTATGCCCGAGTCGAGTGCCCTGCTTGCCCATAACTGGGCGTTTGCCATTTTCCTGCTTGGTGTCTTCGGCCTGATCGCCTTCATGCTCGGCGTGTCCAGCCTGCTCGGCAGCCGCGCTTGGGGCCGCAGCAAGAACGAACCGTTCGAAGCCGGCGTGGTCCCCACCGGCAGCTCCCGCCTGCGCCTATCCGCCAAATTCTATCTGGTCGCGATGCTGTTCGTGATCTTCGACGTTGAAGCCCTCTTTCTCTTTGCCTGGTCAGTCTCGATCCGCGAAAGCGGCTGGGCCGGCCTCATCGAAGCTACCGTTTTCATAGCAATTCTGTTGGCGGGTCTTGTCTACCTTTGGCGTATCGGCGCGCTCGACTGGGCGCCCGAAGCACGCCGCAAGCGGCAGGCGAAGCTGAAACAATGAGGCTTTGGCAATGCGATATGAACTTACCCGGATCGATCCGGATGCGGTCAACGACCAGTATCCGATCGGCCAGCGGGAGACCGTTTCCGATCCCCTCCTAGCGGACGAGATCAACAAGAACATCTTCATGGGCAAGCTGGAAGACGTCCTGCACAAGGCCGTCAACTGGGGGCGCAAGAACTCCCTGTGGCCGTACAACTTCGGCCTGTCCTGCTGCTACGTGGAGATGACCACCGCCTTCACCGCGCCCCACGACATCGCCCGCTTCGGCGCCGAGGTAATCCGCGCCTCACCGCGCCAGGCCGACTTCATGGTGGTGGCCGGCACCTGCTTCGTGAAGATGGCACCGGTCATCCAGCGCCTGTACGAGCAGATGCTGGAGCCCAAGTGGGTCATTTCCATGGGTGCATGCGCCAACTCCGGCGGCATGTACGACATCTACTCGGTCGTCCAGGGGGTGGACAAGTTCCTGCCCGTCGACGTCTACGTTCCCGGTTGCCCGCCCCGCCCGGAGGCGTTCCTGCAGGCGCTGATGCTGCTACAGGACTCCATTGGCGAGGAACGTCGTCCGCTGTCCTGGGTCGTTGGCGACCAGGGCGTCTACCGTGCCGACATGCCGGCGCAGCGCGACGTACGCCGTGAACAGCGCATCCAGGTGACCAACCTGCGCAGCCCCGACGAAGTATGAGCCCCTGCCCGCCTGACCGCGGGCGCGCCCATCCGTTGACCGACAGCGATCGAGAACCATGACTGCAGATACCGCTCTGGCCGTTCCGCCGTACAAGGCCGATGACCAGGATATCGTCATCGAATTGCAGGCGCGTTTTGGCGCCGACACCTTCACCCTCCAGCCCACCCGTACCGGCATGCCGGTGCTGTGGGTGCCGCGCGCGCGCCTGATCGAGGTGCTGAGCTTCCTGCGCCAGGTGAGCAAGCCCTATGTGATGCTCTACGACCTGCACGGCGTCGACGAGCGCCTGCGCACCCAGCGCCGCGGCCTGCCGGGCGCCGACTTCAGCGTGTTCTACCACCTGATGTCGCTGGAGCGGAACAGTGACGTGATGATCAAGGTCGCCCTCAGCGAAGGCGACCTCAACGTGCCCACCGCCACCAGCATCTGGCCCAACGCCAACTGGTACGAGCGCGAGGTCTGGGACCTCTACGGCATCACCTTCACCGGCCACCCGCACCTGACCCGCCTGCTGATGCCGCCGACCTGGCAAGGCCATCCGCTGCGCAAGGACTACCCGGCACGCGCCACCGAATTCGACCCCTACAGCCTGTCCGCCGCCAAGCAGGACCTCGAGCAGGAAGCCCTGCGCTTCAAGCCCGAGGACTGGGGCATGAAGCGCGGCAGCGAGCACGAGGACTACATGTTCCTCAACCTCGGCCCCAACCACCCGTCCGCCCACGGCGCCTTCCGCATCATCCTGCAGCTGGATGGCGAGGAGATCGTCGACTGCGTGCCGGAGATCGGCTACCACCATCGCGGCGCCGAGAAGATGGCCGAGCGGCAGAGCTGGCACAGCTTCATCCCCTACACCGACCGCATCGACTACCTCGGCGGGGTGATGAACAACCTGCCCTACGTGCTGTCGGTGGAAAAGCTCGCCGGCATCAAGGTGCCGCAGCGCGTCGACGTGATCCGCATCATGATGGCGGAGTTCTTCCGCATCCTGAACCACCTGCTGTACCTGGGTACCTACATCCAGGACGTCGGCGCGATGACCCCGGTGTTCTTCACCTTCACCGACCGCCAGCGCGCCTACAAGGTGGTCGAGGCGATCACCGGCTTCCGCCTGCACCCGGCCTGGTACCGCATCGGCGGCGTCGCCCACGACCTGCCGCGCGGCTGGGACCGCCTGGTGCGCGAATTCCTCGACTGGATGCCCAAGCGCCTGGTCGAGTACGAGAAGGCGGCGCTGCAGAACAGCATCCTGATCGGCCGCACCAAGGGCGTGGCGCAGTACAACACTAAGGAAGCGTTCGAGTGGGGCGTCACCGGCGCCGGCCTGCGCGCCACCGGTTTCGACTTCGACCTGCGCAAGGCGCGCCCGTACTCCGGCTACGAGAACTTCGAGTTCGAGGTGCCGCTGGCCAACAACGGCGACGCCTACGACCGCTGCATGGTCAAGATGGGCGAGATGCGCGAGAGCCTGCGCATCATCGAGCAGTGCCTGAACAACATGCCGGAAGGCCCGTACAAGGCCGACCACCCGCTGACCACGCCGCCGCCGAAAGAGCGCACGCTGCAGCACATCGAGACCCTGATCACCCACTTCCTGCAGGTTTCCTGGGGCCCGGTCATGCCGGCCAACGAAGCCTTCCAGATGATCGAGGCGACCAAGGGCATCAACAGCTACTACCTCACCAGCGACGGCAGCACCATGAGCTACCGCACCCGGATCCGCACCCCCAGCTTCGCCCACCTGCAGCAGATTCCCTCGGTGATCCGCGGCAGCATGGTGGCCGACCTGATCGCCTATCTGGGCAGTATCGACTTCGTGATGGCAGACGTGGACCGCTGATATGAGCACCCTTATCCAGACTGACCGTTTCGCCCTCAGCGAGACCGAGCGCTCGGCCATCGAGCACGAAATGCACCACTACGAGGACCCGCGCGCGGCGTCCATCGAAGCGCTGAAGATCGTCCAGAAGCAGCGCGGCTGGGTGCCGGACGGCGCCATCCACGCGATTGCCGCGGTGCTCGGCATCCCGGCGAGCGACGTCGAGGGCGTGGCCACCTTCTACAGCCAGATCTTCCGCCAGCCGGTCGGTCGCCACATCATCCGCGTCTGCGACAGCATGACCTGCTTCATCGGCGGCCACGAGTCGGTGCTCGGCGCCATCCAGCAGCAGCTGGGCATCGCCCCCGGCCAGACCACCGCCGACAATCGCTTCACCCTGCTGCCCGTGTGCTGCCTGGGCAACTGCGACAAGGCGCCGGCGCTGATGATCGACGACGACACCTTCGGCAACGTCAGCGCCGCTACCGTCGGCCAGCTGCTGGAGGACTACGCATGAAGACCCTGACCTCCATCGGTCCGCTCAACACCGTCGCCCGCACGCCGGAAACCCACCCGCTGACCTGGCGCCTGCGCGACGACGCCCAGCCGGTGTGGCTCGACGAATACCAGCGCAAGGACGGCTACGCCGCCGCGCGCAAGGCGCTCAAGGACATGGCCGAGGCGGACATCGTCCACGAGGTCAAGGAGTCCGGCCTCAAGGGCCGCGGCGGCGCCGGCTTCCCCACCGGGGTGAAGTGGAGCCTGATGCCGGCCGACGAGTCCATCAAGACCCGCTACCTGCTGTGCAACGCGGACGAGATGGAGCCCAACACCTGGAAGGACCGCCTGCTGATGGAGCAGCTGCCGCACCTGCTGATCGAGGGCATGCTGATCAGCGCGCGCGCGCTCAAGGCCTATCGCGGCTACATCTTCCTGCGCGGCGAGTACGTCGACGCCGCCGCCAACCTCAACCGCGCCATCGAGGAAGCCAAGGCCGCCGGCCTGCTGGGCAAGAACATCCTCGGCTCAGGCTTCGACTTCGAGTTGTTCGTGCACACCGGCGCCGGGCGCTACATCTGCGGCGAGGAAACCGCGCTGATCAACTCGCTGGAAGGCCGCCGCGCCAACCCGCGGGCCAAGCCGCCGTTTCCGGCGGCGGTCGGCGTGTGGGGCAAGCCGACCTGCGTCAACAACGTCGAATCGCTGTGCAACGTGCCGGCGATCATCGGCAACGGCGTCAAGTGGTACCACTCCCTCGCTCGCGAAGGTAGCGGCGACCACGGCACCAAGCTGATGGGCTTCTCCGGCAAGGTGAAGAATCCCGGCATCTGGGAGCTGCCGTTCGGCATCACCGCCCAGGAGCTGTTCGAGGACTACGCCGGCGGCATGCGCGACGGCTACCAGCTCAAGTGCTGGCAGCCCGGCGGCGCCGGCACCGGCTTCCTGCTGCCCGAACACCTGTCGGCGTCGATGCACAGCGCCGGCATCGGCAAGGTCGGCACCCGCATGGGTACCGGTCTGGCCCTGGCCGTCGACCACACCGTCAACATGGTCTCGCTGCTGCGCAACATGGAAGAGTTCTTCGCCCGCGAATCCTGCGGCTGGTGCACCCCGTGCCGCGACGGCCTGCCGTGGAGCGTGAAGATGCTCCGCGCGCTGGAGCGCGGCCAGGGCAGCGCCGAGGACATCGAGACCCTGCTGGGGCTGGTCAACTTCCTCGGCCCCGGCCGCACCTTCTGTGCCCATGCACCGGGTGCGGTGGAGCCGCTGGGCAGCGCGATCAAGTACTTCCGCGCCGAGTTCGAGGCCGGCGTGGCCCCGGGCAGTGCGCCGCGCGGCGCAGCGGTACAGATAGCGGGCGCCTGAGGCGCCGCCACACGGATCGGAGCCGGGAAGCGGGATGTTGTGCAGTACGCGCATTTCCCCGCCCCCGGCGCCTCCCGCCCACGGGCGCGAGGCACCACGGAATTCCATTAGCCAGTCCGCGCGAGCGGGCAAAGAAGAAACCTGAACCATGGCCACCATCCACGTAGACGGCAATTCGTACGACGTCGACGGCTCAGACAACCTGTTGCAGGCCTGTCTGTCCCTCGGTCTCGACATTCCCTACTTCTGCTGGCACCCGGCGCTGGGCAGCGTCGGTGCCTGCCGCCAGTGCGCGGTGAAGCAGTACAACGACGAGAACGACACCCGCGGGCGCATCGTCATGTCCTGCATGACGCCCGCCAGCGACAAGACCTGGATCTCCATCGACGACGAGGAAGCCAAGCAGTTCCGCGAAAGCGTCGTCGAATGGCTGATGACCAACCACCCGCACGACTGCCCGGTGTGCGAGGAAGGCGGCCACTGTCACCTGCAGGACATGACGGTGATGACCGGCCACAACAAGCGCCGCTACCGCTTCACCAAGCGCACCCACCAGAACCAGGAGCTTGGCCCGTTCATCGCCCACGAGATGAACCGCTGCATCGCCTGCTACCGCTGCGTGCGCTACTACAAGGACTACGCCGGCGGTGAGGACCTGGGCGTCTACGGCGCCCACGACAACGTCTACTTCGGCCGCGTCGAGGACGGCGTGCTGGAGAGCGAGTTCTCCGGCAACTTGGTCGAGGTCTGCCCGACCGGCGTGTTCACCGACAAGACCCACTCCGAGCGCTACAACCGCAAGTGGGACATGCAGTTCGCGCCGAGCATCTGCCAGCAGTGCAGCGTCGGCTGCAACACCAGCCCGGGCGAGCGCTACGGCGAGATCCGCCGCATCGAGAACCGCTTCAACGGCGCGGTGAACCACTACTTCCTGTGCGACCGCGGCCGCTTCGGCTACGGCTACGTCAACCGCAGCGACCGTCCACGCCAGCCGCTGCTGGGCAACGCCACGCTGGGCATCGACGCTGCGCTGGACCAGGCCGCCGAACTGCTCAAGGGCAAGAAGGTGATCGGCATCGGTTCGCCGCGCGCCAGCCTGGAAAGCAACTTCGCCCTGCGCGAACTGGTCGGCGCCGGCAACTTCTACAGCGGCATCGCCGCCAGCGAGCTGGAAAACCTGCGCCTGATCCGCCAGCTGCTGGACAACGGCCCGCTGCCGACGCCGTCGCTGCGCGAACTCGAGGACTTCGACGCCGTGTTCGTGCTCGGCGAGGACCTCACCCAGACCGCCCCGCGCATCGCCCTGGCCCTGCGCCAGGCGACCAAGGGCAAGGCCACCGAGATCGCCGCCGCGGCGCGCATCCCCGAGTGGCACCAGCTGGCCGTGCAGAACGTCGCCCAGAAGGCGCGCAACCCGCTGTTCATCGCCAGCGTCACCAGCACCCGCCTGGATGACGCCGCCGAGGAGTGCGTGCACGCCGCGCCGGACGATCTGGCCCGCCTCGGCTTCGCCGTGGCCCACGCCATCGACCCGAGCGCCCCGGCCGTGGCCGGCCTCGACGCCGAAGCCGCTGCCCTCGCCGCGCGCATCGCCGCCGCCCTGCTGGCCGGCCAGCGCCCGCTGATCGTCGCCGGCGCTTCGCTGAACTCCAAGGCACTGCTCGAGGCTGCCGGCAACATCGCCAAGGCCCTCAAGCAGCGCGAGAAGAACGCCGGCATCAGCCTGGTCGCCAGCGAGGCCAACAGCCTCGGCCTGACCCTGCTCGGTGGCGAGTCGCTCGACGCCGCGCTGGACGCCCTGACTTCCGGCCAGGCCGATGCCCTGGTGGTGCTGGAGAACGACCTCTACCGCCGCGCCGAGCAGGCCAAGGTGGACGCCGCACTCAACGCCGCCAAGGTGCTGATCGTTGCCGACCACCAGCACACCGCTACCAGCGCCCGCGCCCAGCTGGTGTTGCCGGCGGCCAGCTTCGCCGAAGGCGACGGCACCCTGGTCAGCCAGGAAGGCCGCGCCCAGCGCTTCTTCCAGGTGTTCGACGCCAGTTACTACAACGCCGACAACCTGGTGCGCGAGGGCTGGCGCTGGCTGCACGCCCTGCACAGCACCCTGCAGGGCCAGCCGGTCGACTGGACCCAGCTGGACCAAGTCACCGCCGCCTGCGCCGCCGTGCAGCCGGAGCTGGCCGGCATCAAGGACGCCGCGCCGACCGCCGCGTTCCGCATCAAGGGCCTCAAGCTGGCCCGCGAACCGCTGCGCTACAGCGGCCGCACCTCGATGCGCGCCAACATCAGCGTGCACGAGCCGCGCCAGCCGCAGGACCAGGACAGCGCCTTCGCCTTCTCCATGGAAGGCTACTCGGGCAGCGTCGAAGACCGTCAGCAGATCCCCTTCGCCTGGTCGCCGGGCTGGAACTCGCCGCAGGCCTGGAACAAGTTCCAGGACGAAGTCGGCGGCCACCTGCGCGCCGGCGATCCGGGCGTGCGCCTGTTCGACGCCCCGGCCGATCGCCTCGACTGGTTCGCCGTCCCGGCGGCCCAGGTCGGCGCTGCCGGTCGCTGGCAGGTCGTCGCCCTGCACCACATCTTCGGCAGCGACGAGACCTCCTCGCGCGCCGCGCCGGTGCAGGAGCGCATCCAGGCTGCCTACGTCGCCCTCGGCAGCGAGGATGCCGCGCGCCTGGGCCTCAACGACGGCGCCCTGCTCGGCTTCACCCTCGGCGGGCAGACCCTGCGCCTGCCGCTGCGCGTCGACGCGGAGCTGGCCAGCGGTCTGCTCGGCCTGCCCAGCGGCTTCGACGGCATCCCGCCGCTGACCGGCAAGCTGTTCGCCGAAGCCCTGCAGGAGGTTGCGCAATGAGCTGGTTCACACCGGAAGTGATCGCGGCGATCGTCGCCGTGCTCAAGGCCATCGTCATCCTGCTGGCCGTGGTGGTCTGCGGCGCCCTGCTCAGCTTCGTCGAGCGCCGCCTGCTCGGCCTCTGGCAGGATCGCCACGGTCCCAATCGAGTCGGGCCCTACGGCATGTTCCAGATTGCCGCGGACATGCTGAAGATGTTCTTCAAGGAGGACTGGACCCCGCCGTTCGCCGACAAGCTGATCTTCACCCTGGCGCCGATCGTCGCCATGAGTGCGCTGCTGATCGGCTTCTCGGTGATCCCGGTGACCGAGACCTGGGGCGTGGCCGACCTGAACATCGGCCTGCTGTTCTTCTTCGCCATGGCCGGCCTGACCGTGTACGCGGTGCTGTTCGCCGGCTGGTCGAGCAACAACAAGTTCGCCCTGCTCGGCGCCCTGCGCGCCTCGGCGCAGACGCTGTCCTACGAGGTGTTCCTCGGCCTGTCGCTGATGGGCATCGTCGCCCAGGTCGGCTCGTTCAACATGCGCGACATCGTCGACTACCAGGCGCAGAACCTGTGGTTCATCATTCCGCAGTTCTTCGGCTTCTGCACCTTCTTCATCGCTGGCGTCGCGGTGACCCACCGTCACCCGTTCGACCAGCCGGAGGCCGAGCAGGAGCTGGCCGACGGCTACCACATCGAGTACGCGGGGATGAAGTGGGGCATGTTCTTCGTCGGCGAGTACATCGGCATCGTGCTGGTGTCGGCGCTGCTGGTGACCCTGTTCTTCGGCGGCTGGCACGGCCCGTTCGGCATCCTGCCGCAGCTGTCGTTCATCTGGTTCGCCCTGAAGACCGCCTTCTTCATCATGCTGTTCATCCTGCTGCGCGCCTCCCTCCCGCGCCCACGCTATGACCAGATGATGGCCTTCGGCTGGAAGTTCTGCCTGCCGCTGACCCTGCTCAACCTGCTGGTGACCGCCACCCTGGTGCTGGCTGCCCAGTAAGGAGAAAGACGATGTTCAAATACATTGGCGAGGTGCTTTACGGCACCTGGACCCAACTGCGCAGCCTGGTGATGGTGTTTTCCCACGCCTTCCGCAAGCGCGACACCCTGCAGTATCCGGAAGAGCCCGTGTACCTGCCGCCGCGCTATCGCGGCCGCATCGTGCTGACCCGCGACCCCGACGGCGAGGAGCGCTGCGTGGCCTGCAACCTGTGCGCGGTGGCCTGCCCGGTGGGCTGCATCTCGCTGCAGAAGGCCGAGAAGGACGACGGGCGCTGGTATCCGGAGTTCTTCCGCATCAACTTCTCGCGCTGCATCTTCTGCGGCATGTGCGAGGAAGCCTGCCCGACCACCGCGATCCAGCTCACCCCGGACTTCGAGATGGCCGAGTACAAGCGCCAGGATCTGGTCTACGAGAAGGAAGACCTGCTGATCTCGGGCCCGGGCAAGAACCCGGAGTACAACTTCTACCGCGTCGCCGGCATGGCTGTTGCCGGCAAGCCGAAAGGCGCCGCGCAGAACGAGGCCGAGCCGATCAACGTGAAAGGCCTGCTGCCTTAAAGGACGGAAGAAAGATGGAATTCGCCTTCTATTTCGCCGCCGGGGTGGCCGTGGCGTCCACCCTGCGGGTGATCACCCACACCAACCCGGTGCACGCCCTGCTCTACCTGGTGGTTTCGCTGCTGGCCGTGTCGATGACCTTCTTCAGCCTCGGCGCGCCGTTCGCCGGCGTGCTGGAGATCATCGTCTACGCCGGCGCCATCATGGTGCTGTTCGTGTTCGTGGTGATGATGCTCAACCTCGGCCCGGCCACCGCCGATCAGGAACGCCAGTGGCTCACCCCCGGCGTGTGGATCGGTCCGGGGCTGCTCTCCGCGGCCATGCTGGCCCTGCTGCTGTATGTGCTGCTGGGCAACTCCAGCGGTGCCGCCATCGGCCTGTCGACCATCGACGCCAAGGCCGTCGGCACCCACCTGTACGGTCCCTACCTGCTGGCGGTGGAGCTGGCGTCCATGCTGCTGCTGGCAGCCCTGGTCGCCGCCTACCACCTCGGCCGCCACGAAGCCAAGGAGCCCACCGCATGAATGCGATTCCCATGGAGCACGGCCTGGCTCTGGCCGCCGTGCTGTTCAGCCTCGGCCTGGTCGGCCTGATGGTGCGGCGCAACATCCTGTTCGTGCTGATGAGCCTGGAAATCATGATGAACGCCTGCGCGCTGGCCTTCGTGGTCGCCGGCAGTCGCTGGATCCAGGCTGACGGCCAGATCCTGTTCATTCTGGTGATCACCCTGGCCGCCGCCGAGGCCAGTATCGGCCTGGCGATCCTGCTGCAGCTGTATCGCCGCTTCAATACCCTCGATATCGACGCTGCCAGCGAGATGCGCGGATGAACCTACTATTCCTCACCTGTCTGTTTCCGCTGCTTGGCTGGCTGCTGCTGGCCTTCTCGCGCGGCCGTCTGTCCGAGAACCTGGCCGCGCTGATCGGCGTCGGCTCGGTGGGCCTGTCGGCGCTCACCGCCGCCTGGGTCATCTGGCAGTTCAACGTCGCGCCGCCGGAAGGTGGCGTGTACACCCAGCTGCTGTGGCAGTGGATGAACGTCGCCGGCTTCGCGCCGAACTTCACCCTGTATCTGGACGGTCTGTCGGTCACCATGCTCGGCGTGGTCACCGGCGTCGGCTTCCTGATCCACCTGTTCGCCAGCTGGTACATGCGCGGCGAGGAGGGCTACTCGCGCTTCTTCGCCTACACCAACCTGTTCATCGCCAGCATGCTGTTCCTGGTGCTCGGCGACAACCTGCTGTTCCTCTACTTCGGCTGGGAAGGCGTGGGCCTGTGCTCGTACCTGCTGATCGGCTTCTACTACAGCAACCCGAACAACGGTAACGCCGCGCTCAAGGCCTTCATCGTCACCCGCATCGGCGACGTGTTCATGGCCATCGGCCTGTTCATCCTGCTGCTCAACCTGGGCACGCTGAACATCCAGGAACTGCTGGTGCTGGCGCCGCAGAAGTACGTGGCGGGCGACACCTGGCTGTGGCTGGCCACCCTGATGCTGCTCGGCGGCGCGGTCGGCAAGTCCGCCCAGCTGCCGCTGCAGACCTGGCTGGCCGACGCCATGGCCGGCCCGACCCCGGTGTCGGCGCTGATCCACGCGGCGACCATGGTCACCGCCGGCGTCTACCTGATCGCGCGCACCAACGGCCTGTTCCTGCTCACCCCGGAGATCCTCGAGCTGGTCGGCATCGTCGGCGGCGTGACCCTGGTGCTGGCCGGCTTCGCCGCGCTGGTGCAGACCGACATCAAGCGCATCCTCGCCTACTCGACCATGAGCCAGATCGGCTACATGTTCCTCGCCCTCGGCGTCGGTGCCTGGGAGGCGGCGATCTTCCACCTGATGACCCACGCCTTCTTCAAGGCCCTGCTGTTCCTCGCCTCCGGCTCGGTGATCCACGCCTGCCACCACGAGCAGAACATCTTCAAGATGGGCGGCCTGTGGAAGAAGCTGCCGCTGGCCTATGCCAGCTTCATCGTCGGCGGCGCGGCCCTGGCCGCCCTGCCGCTGATCACCGCCGGCTTCTACTCCAAGGACGAGATCCTCTGGGAAGCCTTCGCAAGCGGTCACAGCGGCCTGCTCTACGCCGGTCTGGCCGGTGCGTTCATGACCTCGCTGTACACCTTCCGGCTGATCTTCATCGCCTTCCATGGCGAGGCGAAGACCGAGGCGCATGCTGGCCACGGCATTGCCCACAACCTGCCGCTGGCGGTGCTGATCGTGCTGTCCACCGTGGTCGGCGCGCTGATCACCCCGCCACTGGACGGCGTGCTGCCGCAGAGCGTCGGTCATGCCGGCGGCGAAGCCCAGCACAGCCTGGAGCTCGTCTCCGGCGCCATCGCCATCCTCGGCATCGTCCTCGCCGCCCTGCTGTTCCTCGGCAAGCGCAGCCTGGTGACCGCCGTGGCGCAAAGCGCGCCGGGTCGCTTCCTGTCGGCCTGGTGGTTCGCCGCCTGGGGCTTCGACTGGCTGTACGACAAGCTGTTCGTGCAGCCCTACCTGCTGCTCTGCCGCCTGCTCGGTCGCGATCCCATCGACGCCAGCATCGGTCTGCTGCCGCTGCTGGCCCGAGGTAGCCACGTCGCCCTGCGCCGCAGCGAAACCGGCAACCTGCGCTGGTACGCCACCTCCATCGTCGGCGGGGCCGTGTTCGTGCTCGCTGCTCTTCTGCTTCTGAATTAAGGAAAACGGCCCGTCATGATTCTGCCCTGGCTAATCCTGATTCCCTTCATCGGCGGCCTGCTGTGCTGGCAGGCCGAGCGCTTCGGCGCCGCCCTGCCGCGCTGGATCGCGCTGCTGAGCATGTCCCTGCTGCTGGTCCTCGGCCTGTGGCTGTGGGGCTCCGCCGACTTCAGCCTGGCCCCGGCGCCGGGCGCCGCACCGGCCTGGGCCAGCGAGTTCCAGGTCCCGTGGATCGAGCGCTTCGGCATCTCCATCCACCTGGCGCTGGACGGTCTGTCGATCCTGATGATCGTGCTCACCGGCCTGCTCGGCGTGCTCTCGGTGCTCTGCTCGTGGAACGAGATCACCAAGCGCGTCGGCTTCTTCCACCTCAACCTGCTGTGGATCCTCGGCGCGGTGGTCGGCGTGTTCCTCGCCATCGACCTGTTCCTGTTCTTCTTCTTCTGGGAAATGATGCTGGTGCCGATGTACTTCCTCATCGCGCTCTGGGGTCACAGCGGCAGCAGCGGCAAGAGCCGCATCACCGCCGCCACCAAGTTCTTCATCTACACCCAGGCCAGCGGCCTGATCATGCTGGTGGCGATCCTCGCCCTGGCGTTCATCCACTACAGCCAGACCGGCGTGCTGACCTTCGGCTACGCCGACCTGCTGCAGACCGAACTGGCGTCGGGCACCGAGTACCTGCTGATGCTCGGCTTCTTCATCGCCTTCGCGGTGAAGTTTCCGGTGGTGCCGCTGCACTCCTGGCTGCCGGACGCCCATGCCCAGGCGCCGACCGCCGGCTCCGTGGACCTGGCCGGTATCCTGCTGAAGACTGCGGCCTACGGCCTGATCCGCTTCTGCCTGCCGCTGTTCCCTGACGCCTCGGCGCAGTTCGCGCCGATCGCCATGGGCCTCGGCGTGTTCGCCATCATCTACGGCGCCCTGCTGGCCTTCGCGCAGACCGACATCAAGCGCCTGGTGGCCTACTCCAGCGTGTCGCACATGGGCTTCATCCTGATCGCCATCTACTCCGGCAGCCTGATGGCGCTGCAGGGTGCGGTGGTGCAGATGATCGCCCACGGCCTGTCCGCCGCGGCGCTGTTCATCCTCTGCGGCCAGCTCTACGAGCGCCTGCACACCCGCGACCTGCGCGCGATGGGCGGCATCTGGGGACGCATGCCGTGGCTGCCGGCGATCAGCCTGTTCTTCGCCGCCGCGGCGCTGGGCCTGCCCGGCACCGGCAACTTCGTCGGCGAGATCCTGGTCCTGCTCGGCACCTTCCAGGTCCAGCCGTGGATCGCCGTGCTGGCCGCCACCGGCCTGGTGTTCGGCTCGGTCTATTCGCTGTGCATGATCCATCGCGCCTACTTCGGCCAGGCCAAGGCAGAAACCGCCCTGCCCGGCCTCAAGGCCCGCGAACTGGTCATGGTCCTCGGCCTGGCCGTGCTGCTGATCCTGCTGGGTGTCTACCCGCAGCCGGTGCTCGACACCTCGGCCGCCAGCATGCAGGGCGTACAGCAATGGCTGGGCGCCGCCCTCTCACAACTTGAGGCCAGGTAATTAGCGCTATGGAATTCACTACTCAACACCTGACCGCCCTGCTGCCGCTGCTGGTCACCGGTGCCACCGCCGTCGTCGTGATGCTGGCGATCGCCTGGAAACGCAATCACAGCCAGACCTTCCTGCTCTCGGTGGTCGGCCTCAACCTGGCCCTGCTGTCGCTGATCCCCGCCCTCGGCGTGGCGCCGCTGGAGGTCACCCCGCTGCTGCGCATCGACAGCTTCGCCGCCTTCTACAGCGCGGTGATCCTCGCCGCCACCCTGGCCTGCCTGACCCTGACCCACGCCTACCTGGGCGGGGCGTCGGGCAAGGGCTACCCGGGCAACCGCGAGGAGCTGTACCTGCTGATGCTGCTGGCCTGCGCCGGCGGTATGGTGCTGGTCAGCGCCCAGCACCTGGCTGGCCTGTTCATCGGCCTGGAGCTGCTGTCGGTACCGACCTACGGCCTGATCGCCTACGCCTTCTTCAACCGTCGCTCGCTGGAAGCCGGCATCAAGTACATGGTGCTGTCGGCCGCCGGCAGCGCCTTCCTGCTGTTCGGCATGGCCCTGCTGTACGCCGAATCCGGCAGCCTGAGCTTCACCGCCATCGGTGCCACGCTGGCCGCTGGCGCACCGGCCCAGCTGGTGCAGATCGGCGTCGGCATGATGCTGATCGGCCTGGCCTTCAAGCTGTCGCTGGCGCCCTTCCATCTGTGGACCCCGGACGTCTACGAGGGCGCCCCGGCGCCGGTGTCGGCGTTCCTCGCCACCGCCAGCAAGGTCGCCGTGTTCGCCGTGCTGCTGCGCCTGTACCAGCTCTCCCCGGCCTTCGCCGACGGCTGGCTGGGCAACCTGCTGAGCCTGCTGGCGATCGCCTCGATCCTGGTCGGCAACCTGCTGGCGCTGCTGCAGAGCAACCTCAAGCGCCTGCTCGGTTACTCGTCGATCGCCCACTTCGGTTACCTGCTGATTGCCCTGATCGCCAGCAAGGGCATCGCCACCGAGGCCATCGGCGTCTACCTGTTCACCTACGTGCTGACCAGCCTCGGCGCCTTCGGCGTGATCACCCTGATGTCGACGCCCTATCAGGGCCGCGACTGTGACGCGCTGTTCGAGTACCGCGGCCTGTTCTGGCGCCGCCCGTACCTGACCGCGGTGCTGGCCACCATGATGCTGTCGCTGGCCGGCATCCCGCTGACCGCCGGCTTCATCGGCAAGTTCTACGTGGTCGCCGCCGGTGTCGAAAGCCAGCAGTGGTGGCTGCTCGGCACCCTGATCCTCGGCAGCGCCATCGCGGTGTTCTACTACCTGCGGGTGATGGTCACCCTGTTCCTCGTCGAGCCCAGCCTGCAGCGCCGCGACGCGCCGCTGCAGTGGGCCCAGCGCGCCGGCGGCATCATGCTGCTGGTGGTCGCCGGTCTGACCCTGCTGCTCGGCGTCTACCCGCAGCCGCTGCTGGCGCTGGTGCAGAACGTCGGTTTCTGACGGGAAACGCGGACGCAAAAAAGCCGGTCGGGTTACCCCGACCGGCTTTTTTGTTTCTGCTGTCTCTGTAGGGTGGGTCAGCCGCGCCGCGGCGTAACCCACCATCGATGCCGCAGGCATCGCCATGGCCGGCCTGGCGGCCGGCTCGGTGGGTTACGGCCTGCGGCCTAACCCACCCTACGGTATCGGAATCAGTTCGCCGCTTTCGTCCAAGGCAGGATCGGGATGGCGGTGACCGAGTTCTGCGGACTACCTTCGATGATGCGGTCGCTGTAGACCATGTACACCAGCGTGTTGCGCTTCTCGTCGAAGAAACGCACCACCTGCATGGTCTTGAACACCAGCGAGGTGCGCTCCTTGAACACCTCCTCGCCGTCTTCCAGCGGCTCGCGGAAGCGGATCGGTCCGACCTGCCGACAGGCGATCGACGCCTCGGCGCGGTCCTCGGCCAGGCCCAGGCCGCCCTTGATGCCGCCGGTCTTGGCCCGCGACAGGTAGCAGGTCACCCCTTCCACCTGGGGATCGTCGAACGCCTCGACGACGATCTTGTGGTTGGGGCCAAGCAGCTTGAACACCGTGGACACTTCGCCGATGGTCTCGGCCTGAGCGCCGGCGGCAAGCAGCGCCAGGGTCGCAGTCAGCGGCTTGAGCAGCTTGTGCATGGCCATCCTCATACCCGCACCAGGTTGTCGCGATGCACCAGTTCCGGCTCGTCGATGTAGCCGAGTTCCTGCTCGATGGCTTCGGTGCTCAGGCCGATGATGCGCTGGGCATCGGCGGCACTGTAGTTGACCAGGCCGCGCGCCACCTCCTGGCCATCCGGACCGACGCAGACCACCATCTCTCCGCGGCGGAAGTTGCCGTCCACGGCGGTGACGCCGACCGGCAGCAGGCTCTTGCGCTGCTCGACCAGCGCGCGCACCGCACCGGCGTCCAGCTCCAGGGTGCCGCGGGTCTGCAGGTGGCCGGCCAGCCACTGCTTGCGCGCGGCATGTCGGCCACGCTCGGGGGTCAGCAGGGTGCCGAGGCGCTCGCCCGCCTTGAGGCGGTCCAGCACCTGCTCGATGCGTCCGCCGACGATGATGGTGTTGGCCCCCGAACGCGCGGCCAGACGCGCCGCGCGCAGCTTGGTCTGCATGCCGCCGCGGCCCAGGGCTCCACCGGTACCTCCGGCCACCGCGTCGAGCGCCGGATCGTCGGCGCGCGCCTCGAAGATCAGCTGGGCATCGGGGTTGTGCCGCGGGTCGGCGTCGAACATGCCGTCGCGGTCGGTGAGGATCACCAGCAGGTCGGCTTCCACCAGGTTGGCCACCAGCGCGGCCAGGGTGTCGTTGTCGCCGAAGCGGATCTCGTCGGTGACCACGGTGTCGTTCTCGTTGATCACCGGGATCACGCCGAGGTCGACCAGGGTGCGCAGGGTGCTGCGCGCGTTGAGGTAGCGCTTGCGATCGGACAGGTCGTCGTGGGTCAGCAGCACCTGGGCGGTCTGCAGCTCGTGCTCGGCGAAGCTCGACTCCCAGGCCTGGATCAGGCCCATCTGGCCCACCGCGGCCGCGGCCTGCAGCTGGTGGATGGTGGTCGGCCGGGCACTCCAGCCCAGCCGGCTCATCCCCGCCGCCACCGCCCCGGAGGACACCAGCACCAGTTCCACCCCGGCGCGCCGCAGCGCCACCATCTGTTCGACCCACACCGCCATGGCGTCGCGGTCGAGGCCGCGGCCGTCGGCGGTCAGCAGCGCGCTGCCGATCTTCACCACCCAGCGGCGGGCCTTGCTCACCTTCTCACGCATGTTCTGCAACCTTGCAATCAGGCTTGATCAGGGGCCGCAGGCGGCCCCGCGTCACTCGGACGTCAGCGGACGTAGATGATTTCCGGCCCGTCGCCGTCATCCTCTTCGTCGTCGAAGTCGTCGTCCTCGTCTTCCAGCGCCGCGGCACTCTTGACCCCGGTGCGGCGCAGCGCCCGCGCGTCGTCGAGCTCCTGCAGACGGGCGCGCGCCTCGTCCTCGATCTGCTGATCCAGCGCGGCCACGGCCTCGGCGAACGCCGGGTCCTCGGCAATGCGCAGGGTACGCTCGTCGATGTAGCGCATGATGTCGTGGCACAGCTGGTTGGTGCCTTCGCGCTCCAGCGCGGAGATCACGTACACCGGGCCCTTCCAGTCGAGCCGCGCGATCACTTCGCGCATGCGCTCCTCGCGCTCGTCATCGAGCAGCTGGTCGGCCTTGTTGAGCACCAGCCAGCGGTCGCGCTGGGTCAGCGCCGGACTGAAGCGTCCCAGCTCGTTGATGATCGCCGCGGCGGCTTCGGCCGGATCGGACTCGTCCAGCGGCGCCATGTCGACGAGGTGCAGCAGCAGGCGGGTACGCGCCAGGTGCTTGAGGAAGCGGATCCCCAGGCCGGCACCTTCGGCGGCGCCCTCGATCAGACCGGGAATGTCGGCGATCACGAAGCTCTTCATGCGGTCAACGCTGACCACGCCGAGGTTCGGCACCAGGGTGGTGAACGGGTAGTCGGCGACCTTGGGCTTGGCGGCGGATACCGCGCGGATCAGGGTGCTCTTGCCGGCATTGGGCATGCCGAGCAGGCCGACGTCGGCCAGCACCTTGAGCTCCAGCTTGAGGTCACGTGCATCGCCCGGCTTGCCATGGCTGGTCTGCCGCGGCGCACGGTTGGTGCTGGACTTGAAGCGGGTATTGCCCAGACCGTGCCAGCCGCCCATCGCCACCAGCAGGCGCTGACCGTCTTTGGTCAGGTCGCCGATGATTTCCTGGGTTCCGGCATCGATCACCGTGGTGCCGACCGGCACCGGCAGGGTCATGTCTTCACCCTTGCTCCCGGTGCAGTCCTTGCTGCCGCCGTTCTGCCCGCGCTGGGCGTTGAAACGGCGGGTGTAGCGATAATCCACCAGGGTGTTGAGGTTGCTGTCGGCCTCGAGCCAGATCGAGCCGCCGTCACCGCCGTCGCCGCCATCCGGACCACCATTGGGCACGAATTTTTCGCGGCGAAAACTCATGCAGCCGTTGCCACCGTCACCGGCCTGCACATGGATGGACACTTCATCGACGAATTTCATGGGTAACGCCTCCCGCGCCTGGCGGGTTATTAAAGCTTGGGATATTACAAACAAAAAAGCCCTGTCGGCAGACAGGGCTTTTTCAGCAAGCGGGTGGTCAGTTGGCCACGACGCTCACGTATTTGCGACCGAAGGCGCCCTTGGTCTCGAACTTGACCACGCCGTTCACCTTGGCGAACAGGGTGTGGTCCTTGCCCATGCCCACGCCGACACCGGCGTGGAACTTGGTGCCGCGCTGACGCACGAGGATGTTGCCGGCTACTGCAGCCTGGCTACCGTACATCTTCACGCCAAGGCGTTTAGCTTCTGAGTCGCGACCGTTGCGGGTAGAACCGCCAGCTTTTTTGTGTGCCATGAGTCAATATCTCCAGAAAAAGGGATCAGGCCTGAATGCCGGTGATCTTGATTTCAGTGAACCACTGACGGTGGCCCTGACGCTTCATGTGGTGCTTGCGGCGACGGAACTTGATGATGGTCACCTTGTCGTGACGGCCCTGGGCGATCACTTCGGCGGTGACTTTGGCACCCGCCACGACCGGCGCGCCGATCTGCACGTCGTCGCCATTGGCAACCAGCAGAACCTGGTCGAAAGCAACGCTTTCGCCGGTGGCTACGTCGAGCTTTTCAATCTTGAGGAATTCGCCTTCAGCGACTTTGTACTGCTTGCCGCCGGTAACAATTACTGCGTACATGGAATGTCTCCGTTAGACCTGCTCACCTGGCGCTTTAGTGAAGGAGTTATTGGCCAGCATGGCTGCATGACGCCGGAACAAGGTCGTCGATGCAATTGCGTAAGGCAGGGAGTGCCAGGGAAGTTCGGGCCGGGGATTGTACGCAATGCCGTGCGGCCAGGCAAGTGCGCCCCTGGCCCGCCTTGACAGTGCCAGACCCGGCACCTAGCATGCCGCGCAACCTTAGAGGAGCCTTGACCGCTGATGCAACCCCAGGTCTTTTACCGCGTGGTGGCGGACGATTTCACCGCCGTCGACGAGATCATCCGTCGCCGCCTGACCTCCCGCGTGCCCCTGGTGGCGAAGATCGGCGACTACATCGTTTCCGCCGGCGGCAAGCGCCTGCGTCCGCTGCTGGTGCTGCTGGCCGGCAACGCCCTCGGCCAGCGCGGCGAGCGCCTCAACCTGCTGGCCGCCACCATCGAGTTCCTGCACACCTCGACCCTGCTGCACGACGACGTGGTCGACAAGTCCTCCCTGCGCCGCGGCCGCTCCACCGCCAACGCCCTGTGGGGCAACGCGCCCAGCGTGCTGGTCGGCGACTTCCTTTATGCGCGCTCCTTCGAGATGATGGTCGAGCTGGGCTCCCTGCCGGTAATGCAGGTGATCTCCCAGGCCACCCGGGTGATCGCCGAGGGCGAAGTGCTGCAGCTGTCCAAGGTGCGCGACGCCAGCACCACCGAAGAGATCTACATGGAAGTCATCCGCGGCAAGACCGCGATGCTGTTCGAGGCGTCCACCCACAGCGCCGCGCTGCTGTCTGGTGCCAGCGCCGCACAGGCCGAGGCGCTGCGCACCTACGGCGACGCCCTGGGCATCGCCTTCCAGCTGGTCGACGACCTGCTCGACTACCGCGGCGACGCCGCCACCCTGGGCAAGAACGTCGGCGACGACCTGGCCGAAGGCAAGCCCACCCTGCCGCTGATCTACGCCATGCGTGAAGGCACGCCCGAACAGGCGGCCCTGGTGCGCAAGGCCATCCAGCAGGGCGGCATCGAGGACCTCGAAGGCATCCTCGCCGCAGTGGAAGCGTCCGGCGCCCTGGACTACACCGCCCAGCTCGCCCGCGACTACGCGGCCCGCGCCATCGCCTGCCTGGAGGCCCTGCCGCCCAGCGAGTACCGCGAGGCGCTGGTGGCGCTGACCGAGTTCGCCGTCGCCCGCACCCACTGAGATTCCGGCAGTCGACAAAACGCCCGTCCGGCCTGGCCGCGACGGGCGTTTTCGTTTTCCCGCGCCGCAAGGGCGCGGGAAAACGCGTCTTACAGGATGTCCAGCAGCTCGACGTCGAACACCAGCACGCTGTGCGGCGGGATGCTGCCAATCGCCTGAGCGCCGTAGGCCAGCTCGCTCGGCACGTGCAGGCGCCACTTGCTGCCGGCGTTCATCAGCTGCAGGGCCTCGACCCAGCCCGGAATCACGCCGCCGACCGGGAATTCCGCCGGCTGGCCGCGCTCGTAGGAGCTGTCGAACACGGTGCCGTCGATCAGGGTGCCGTGGTAGTGGGTGCGCACCTGGTCCTCGGCGCTCGGCTTGGCGCCTTCGCCCGCCACCAGCACCTCGAACTGCAGGCCGGAGGCCAGCACGGTGACGCCTTCGCGCTTCGCGTTCTCGGCCAGGTAGTCGCGACCGGCCTGGGCAGCCTGCTCGGCCTTGGCGGCCTGCTCGGCCTGCATGCGCTCGCGGATCACCTGGAAGCTGGCGTTCATCAGCTCGTCGGCCACGCGGCTGTCGGCATTGTTGTAGGCATCGGTCAGGCCGGCCAGGATGGCCTCCAGGCTGGCGCCGGGCGGCGGGTTGTCGCGCAGCTGACCGCCGAGCTGGCGGCCGATGCCGTAGCTGACGCGGGCTTCGTCGGTGGAAAGGTCGAGTTGGGACATGGGAACTCCACTGAGGCGGAAAAAATGGCCGGCCAGACTAGCACAGGCACCGCCCGGCCGGGGCGGCACCAGCAAGGGTCGGCAGGGCAATAGCCCGAAGCTGAAAACGCGGGGTAAATCCTTCGCGCCCCGGTGTGGGGCGAACTTATTCGCGCCTAAATTAGCGCCTACAACCCACCGGCGCCTGTCCGCCCGCGCCGGCAGCGCTCCGAGCAGTAGCGCACCTCGTCCCAGCAGCGCGCCCATCTCCGGCGCCAGGCGAACGGCAGGCCGCACCCCGCGCAGTGCTTCACCGGCAGATCGGCCTTCTTCCTCACAGCGCCTCCCCGCCATCCAGGCGCGCCAGCAGCGCCTCGCCGCGCTGCCACAACGCCTGCTGCTTGCCCTCGTCCATACGCGCCAGGTTCTTGTAGACCATGCCCAGGCGCGGATTGCCCTCCAGCCGGTCGCGGTGGCGCATGAGGAAGTGCCAGTACAGCGCGTTGAACGGGCAGGCGTCGTCCGTGGTGCTTTCGTTCACCCGGTAGGCGCAGCCCTGGCAGTAGTCCGACATGCGCTTGATGTACTGGCCGCTGGCGCAGTAGGGATTGGAGCCCAGGTAGCCGCCGTCGGCGTGCAGCACCATGCCCAGCACGTTGGGCAGCTCCACCCAGTCGAAGGCGTCCAGGTACACCGCCAGATACCAGTCGCACAGCTGCGCCGGCACGATGCCGGCGAGCAGGGCGAAGTTGCCGGTGACCATCAGCCGCTGGATGTGGTGGGCGTAGGCGTGCTCGAGGGTCTGGCCGATGGCCTGGCGCATGCAGTTCATTCGCGTCTGCCCGCTCCAGTAGAACGCCGGCAGGGGGCGCGTGTTGCCGAAGGCGTTGCGCTGCGCGTAGCCGGGCATCTGCAGCCAGTAGATGCCGCGCACGTACTCGCGCCAGCCGATCAGTTGGCGGATGAAGCCCTCGGCGGCGTTCAGCGCCACCCGCCCCTGCCTGTACGCAGTCTCCACGTCGGCGCACAGCCGGCGCACGTCGAGCAGGCCAACGTTGAGCGCGGCGCTGATCCGCGCGTGGAACAGGAACGGTTCGCCGCTGGCCATGGCGTCCTGGTAGTCGCCGAAGGCGCCCAGGCCGAAGTCGAGGAAATGCTGCCACAGCTGCTCGGCCTCGGCGTGGGTCACCGGGTAGTCGAAGCCGTCGTGGCGCCCGTAGTGGTGGGCGAAGCGTTCGGCCACCAGCGCCAGCACCTCGCGGCTGATGGCATCCGCCGTGAAGCGCAGCGGCATGGGGCCGCGCAGGCCGCGGGGCAGCGCCTTGCGGTTGTCGGCGTCGAAGTTCCAGGCGCCGCCCTCGGGCGTGCCGTCCGGGTGCAGCAGCAGGCCGCTCTGGCGGCGCATCTCGCGGTAGAAAAACTCCAGGCGCAGCTGCTTCTTGCCACTCGCCCAGCGGGCGAACGCGTCGCGCGAGCAGAGAAAGCGGGTATCGGCGTGCCAGGTGATCGGCAAACCGTTGGCCTTGAGCGCCTGCTCCACCCGCCAGTCGCCGGCCTCGGTGACGTGGATGGCCTGCGGCTGGTGCAGAGCGGCGAAGCGCTGCAGCTCGCCGGCCAGCGAGCCGGAGTTGTCCGGATCGTCGAGCGTCACGTAGTCCACCGCCACGCCCCGCTCGCGCAGCGCCTGGGCGAAGTGGCGCATGGCGCTGAACACGAAGGCGATCTTCTGCGGATGGTGCGGCACGTGCCCGGCTTCCTCGGCCACCTCGGCGAGCAACACGCGGTCGCGCTGCACGTCGAGCCCGGCCAGCGACGCCAGCTCGAAGGACAGCTGGTCTCCGAGGACCAGGCGCAGCGCGCCCATGCTCATGATCGGTTACTCACAGTTCGACGATCTCCATCTCGGGATGCCGGCACCGACCGCGCGATCGGCATCGGCCCTGCGCTGGCCTCGAACGGCGGATGCCGGCCACTGAGCTACAGAGCCGGCACTGCCGGCGGCGCTGCAGGCGTCACCAGTGCGAACGCATGCCGATTGGCACGCGCAGCGGCTCGCGACTGCCCTCGGCCAGGCCGCACATCTCGTCGTAGGGCGAATGGTGGACCAGGTGGAACGGCAGCAGTGGCACCTCCTGCAGCAGATCGCGGGCGTGCTCCACCGAGCGCAGGTGGCAGACGCGCCCGTGCTCGTCGAGCAGGCTGTGCGGGCGGCCGTCCATCTGCGCCTCGAGGACATAGATGCCGCCCTCCAGGGAGATCAGGTCAAGGCCGTCGATGCGCCCGGCAAGGGCGTGGGCGGACAGGTCGTGCAGGTTCATGGCAATCACCTCGGCAGCGAATCTGTACAAATAATGCAACAGGTACAATATTTGTACAAGATCGGCCGTGCGGCAAGGCAAAACCGCCACCGCCCGTCTGCCAGAGGCAAGACGGGCGGTGCAGGAGGCAGCAATAGCTAGCTTGAAGCCTGTTCACAGACTCGCGGATCACACCCGGCAGCATGCTGCCGACGCAGCGCCGTTCATGGGCAGGCTCAGTGCTTGGTCAGCTTGTCCACGTAGGCCATGGCAAAGGCCGAGACGACGAAGGTCATGTGGATGATCACGTACCACAACAGCTTGTCGTTGGGGATCTTCTGCGCGTCCATGAACATGCGCAGCAGGTGGATCGAGGAGATCGCCACGATCGAGGCCGCCACCTTCAGCTTCAACGAGCCGGAATCCATCTTGCCCAGCCACTCGAGCTTTTCCTTGCCCTCGTCGATGTCGAGCTGGGAGACGAAGTTCTCGTAGCCGGAAATCATCACCATCACCAGCAGGCCACCGACCAGCGCCATGTCGATCATCGACAGCAGCACCAGGATCAGCTCGGCCTCGGCCAGTTCGAACACATGGGGCAGGACGTGGAAGATTTCCTGGAAAAACTTCAGGGCCAGCGCCAGCAGCGCCAGCGACAGCCCGAGATAGATCGGCGCCAGCAGCCAGCGCGCGGCATACATGGTGTTTTCGATGAATCGTTCCATGGGATAGAGGCACGGCATTGCACAAGGGAGGCCGAGTATAGCGGGCCTGCCGGCGCGACTGCAGCCGGACTTGCCGGGCCAGCCTGTGGATAACTGTGTGGAGGAGTTCTGGATGAATGGCTGCGGGCAGCGCGGCGCCTGCCCGGCCGAGCGCGGGGCAGCCCCAACGGCCGCAGCGGGTGGCCTAGGGCTGCAGGCGGAAATGCCCCGAGGGATGGCCGCGCCCGGCATCCTGCCGGCGCAGTTCGGCCTGCAGATGCAGACGCCAGATGGCCGGTTCATCATCCGCCTGGTAGCCCTGACGCAACAGGTTATCGACGATCTCGTCGAGCACCCCCTGCGCCTCCGAAGCCCCGTGGAACGGGCCTTGCGCCTTGACTGCCGAAGGCTGGGCGGCATTCAGACCGGCGGCGCAGAACAGCATCCACAGCCCCTGCCCGCCCGCCAGCGGATGGAGCATGCACTCGATACGGGTGACGATTCCCGGACTGTGCCGGGTCAGACAGAGGTGGCGCGGCATGGCGACTTTCCTCCCAATGGACACTATTGAGCCTAGTCGCACTGTGCCCGCGAGGAAAGCCCCCAGTTATCCCCGCGATCTGTGGATAACCTTGTGCATGACGCGGGGGCAGATGCTGCGGAGGACCGCCGAGTGCTCCGCACGCCGGCCTGGTCAGAAAACGATCAGGTCGGCGGCCGCCGCCAAAACCGCCGCCGCGCCTCAGCGGCGCCGGCGGCGGGCCTGGCGGCTCGGGCTGCCCGGCACAGGCGTCGTCGGGGCGGCGGCCCGGCCATGCGCCTCCGCCCCCTCCTCGTCCTCGTCTTCCTCGTCGTCGTCCATGGCGGCAATCTCGCGCAGACGTTCGACCACCCGTGCATTGACGCTGCCCTCGGGGAACACGCCGCTGTCGCCGGCCGTGCCGGCCAGCTCGCCGACCAGCAGGCTCAGCGCCTCGTCCACCGTGCGCACCGCGTAGACGCTGAACAGCCCGGCCTGCACCGCCTGGATCACCCGCTCGTCGAGCATCAGATTGCAGACGTTGGCATGCGGGATGATCACTCCCTGCTCGCCGGAGAGGCCGCGCCCCTCGCAGAGGCGGAAGAAGCCCTCGATCTTCTCGTTGACCCCGCCGACCGCCTGCACCTCGCCGAACTGGTTGATCGAGCCGGTGATGGCGAAGCACTGCTTGAGCGGCGTGCGCGACAGCGCCGAGATCAGCGTGCACACCTCGCCGAGCGAGGCGCTGTCGCCGTCGACGTAGCCGTAGGACTGCTCGAGGGCGATGCTCGCCGAGATCTCCAGGGGAAACTCCTGGGCGTAGCGGCTGCCGAGGTAGCCGGTGAGGATCATCACCCCCTTGGAGTGGATCGGCTGGCCGAGGCTGACCTCGCGCTCGATATCGACGATCCCCGAGTTGCCCGGGTAGACGGTGGCGGAGATGCGTGCCGGCACGCCGAACGCCGAGTCGCCGACTTCCAGCACGGTCAGGCCGTTGCACTTGCCCATCGCCGCGCCGGCGGTGTCGATGAGGATCACCCCGGCCAGCATGTCGTCGAGGATGCGCGCCGACACCCGGCCGGTGCGGGTGGCCTTGGCCTTCAGGGCGCGCTCGATGTGGCCGACGTCGGTCACCGTCTCGCCGGCCAGCTGGCGCATGAAGTCGGCCTCGCTGACCAGCTGGAACAGGTCGCCGATGCGCGCCGACAGGCGGCCCTGATGCTCGGCCAGGCGCGCACTGTAGGTGGCCAGACGGGCCACCGCGTCGTTGCTCAGCGGCGCCATGCCCTCCTCCGAGGTGCGCGTCTTCAGCAGCTGGGCGAACTGCTCGAGGCTGTCCTCGGCCAGAGGCATGTCCTCGTCGAAGTCGGCCAGCACGCGGAACATCTCCTGGAAATCCGGATCCAGCTCCTGCAGCGCGTAGTAGATCTGCCGCGCGCCGACGATCACCACTTTGACCTGCAGCGGGATCACCTGCGGCGTCAGGGTGACGGTGGCCAGGCGGCCGAGTTCGGCCAGCGGCGACTCCATCTTCAGCTGGCGCGAATGCAGGGCGCGCTTGAGCGCGTCCCAGACGAACGGCTCGGACAGCAGCTTTTCCGCCTCGAGGATCAGGAAGCCGCCGTTGGCCCGGTGCAGCGCGCCCGGGCGCAGCTGGCGGTAGCTGGTGTACAGCGCGCCCTGGTCGGAGCTGTACTCGATACGGCCGAACAGGTTGTCGTAGGTCGGGTGCGGCTCGAACACCACCGGCGCACCGCCACCATGGGCATGGCCGACCACCAGGCTGGGGCTGTAGAACTCCACCAGGTTCTGGCGCTTCTGCGCATCCGGGCGGGTGTCCTCGACCAGCTGGTCGACCACGGTCTTCAGCAGGTTGACCTGCATGGCCTGCAGCCAGGCGCAGACCCCGGCGTTTTCCGCGTACTTCTGCGACAGCGGTGCCAGCAGCGGCTGCAGGGCCAGGGTGATGGTTTCCTCGTTGAGCTGGCGCTGCTGGTTGCTCAACTCGCGCTTCCACTGAGGCAGGCTGGCCAGCTCCTCGTTGAGGCGCTCCTCGAGACTGGCGATGTCGTCGTGGAAGCGCTCGCGCTCGGCCTCCGGCAACTGGGCGAATTCGGCCTCGTCCAGCGCCTGAGCATCCTTCATCGGCGTGAAGGCGATGTTGCCGCTGTCGCGGTACAGGGCGATGCTCTTCTCCAGCGCCAGCTTCTCGATCACGTCCAGGGCGCGGTCGTAGCGCTGGTTGAAGACGCGCTCGATGGCGCTCTTCTTCTGCTGGTAGCTCGGCGTCTCGAACGCCGCCGGAAAGGTCGCCAGCAGGTTGTCGATCAGTTGGTCGATGTCGGCCATCAGCGCCTGCGCGCGCCCCGAGGGCAGCTGCAGCGCACGCGGTTCACGCGGCTCGTCGAAGTTGTTGACGTAGACCCAGTCGCACGGCGTGGCCTGGCGCTTGGCTTCGGCCTTGAGGTAGCGGCGCACGAAGGAGAAGCGGCCGGTACCCGACTCGCCCATGACGAACACGTTGTAGCCGGGCCGCGGCATGGCCACGCCGAACTGCAGGGCGGCCACCGCGCGCTCCTGGCCGAGCACGCCGCGGAACGGCTCCAGCTCGTCGGTACTGGTGAAGGTCAGCTGTTCGGCACTGAACTGGCTGCTGAGCTGCTCGGGCAGCAGGCGAAGCGAGGGGAGGAAATCGGGCATCAACGGGGGTCCACACGAGTGATGGGCATGCGCGGCAGCGCGGCTGCGGAGCAGTAATGCCGCCGATTGTTGACCCGCCGTCCGGGATTGACAAGAAGCAGGCGGAGCGCCTGTCGTGCCGTACCGACGGCGGCGCCCATCGGCAGCGGCGCCCGCCACCCCGGGCCGGGCAGCACTCGCGGCCGCCGCTCGCGCCGGCTCAGTCCCCGACGTGGCCGGCGCAGTCCAGGCACAACTCGGCGGTCGGCACGGCCTGCAGTCGCGCCGGCGCGATGGCCGCCCCGCAGGCGGCACAGGTGCCATAGCGCCCGGCCGCCAGACGCTCGCGGGCGTGCGCCACCTGGCGCAGGCCGTCCTCGGCCTCGGCCAGCAGGGCGCGCAGCACGTCGTCGTTCTGCCGCTGCACCGCCTGCTCGGGGAAGCTCGCCGAGTGGGGATCGGTCAGCTCGCGACGGATCGCCTCGGCACGTTGGGAGTACTCGGCGGCCAGGGCGTCGAGGGTGGGGCGGGGATCGACAACGGCATTCATCGCGGACTCTCCAGCAGTGAGCATCTGTTCACAGTCTGGCGCGTCTTAACCGATTTGCACTGATGTCGGTCAAGTACCGCTCGGCGGCCGACGAGCAGAATTGTCAAAGATGTTGCCGATGGCAAACCTGCAACACGCCGTGCGCTATATTTGCCGACTCGCTGCGAGCCGCTGCACGGCCCCATCAGCCAAGGAATCGGCAGGATGACCCACTACGAAGATCCCAGCCGGGATCGCCTGAAACACCATTTCGCCCAACGGGTGATCCACCAGGCGCGCCACATCCTGGAGGTCTGGCAACGTCTGCAGCGCAGCGAATGGACCGCCGCCGACCTGGCCGAGCTGACGGCGGCCAGCCAGCGCCTGCGGCAGTACGCCGAGCGCTTCGAGCAGCCCACCCACGGCCAACTGGCCGTGGCCCTCGAGCAGTGCCTGCAGGCGGTCGGCGCCAATCGCGGACGCCTCAACAGCCCGCTGATCAGCCAGCTCAACAGCCTGATGCAACGCCTGGCGCGTACCGGCCTGCGCCAGGACGATGCGCCCGACTGCGCGACGCTGCCGCTGCTGCGCAAGCCGATCTACCTGGCCCTGCAGGATACCGAGCGCAGCGATCGACTGGCGCGCCAGCTGGAGTTCTTCGGCTTCACCGCCCTGCCGCTGGCCAGTGAAGCGGCCTTTCGCCAGGCCATGGCCCAGCGCCACCCGACGGCCATCGTCATGGAAGTCGAGTTCGGCGGCCGGCAGCACGGCCTGCAACTGGCGGCCGAACTGCAGCAGGGCCTCGAGCAACCGCTGCCGGTGATGTTCTTCAGCGAACACGAGGCCGACACCGAGACCCGCCTGGCCGCGGTACGCGCCGGCGGACGCGACTTCTTCAGCGGCAGCCTGGATGCCGCCGTGCTGCTCGATCGCCTCGACGACCTGACCCGGCTCTACCAGCAGGATCCGTACAAGGTGCTGATCGTCGACGACTCGCGCGCCCAGGCGACCATGACCGAACGCATGCTCAACAGCGCCGGCATCGTCACCCGCAGTCTCACCGACCCGATCCGGGTCATGGCCGAGCTCAGCGAGTTCCAGCCCGACCTGATCATCCTCGACATGTACATGCCCGAATGCCTGGGCACCGAGCTGGCCAAGGTGATCCGCCAGCACGAGCGCTACGTCGGCGTACCGATCATCTACCTGTCGGCCGAGGGCGACCTGGACAAGCAGCTCGAGGCCATGAGCGAGGGCGGCGACGACTTCCTGACCAAGCCGATCAAGCCCCGCCACCTGATCGCCACCGTGCGCAACCGCGCCGCCCGCGCGCGCAACCTCAAGGCGCGCATGGTGCGCGACAGCCTGACCGGGCTGTACAACCACACCCACATCCTGCAGCTGCTCGAGGATGCCCACCTGCGTGCGCGCCGCGACCAGCAGCCGCTGTCCTTCGCCATGCTCGACATCGACCACTTCAAGCAGGTCAACGATCGTTACGGCCACCCGATGGGCGACCGGGTGATCAAGAGCCTGGCGCTGTTCCTCAAGCAGCGCCTGCGCAAGAGCGACCACATCGGCCGCTACGGCGGCGAGGAGTTCGCCGTGGTTCTGCCGGACACCGACGCCGCCGCCGCCGCCAAGGTCCTCGACGATATCCGCCGACGCTTCGCCGAGATCCATTTCCCGGCGCAGCCGCAGGACCTGAGCTGCAGTTTCAGCTGCGGCATCGCCCAGCTGCACGGCAAGCAGGAGGCCAAGGCGCTGGCCAGCGACGCCGACCAGGCGCTGTATCGCGCCAAGCATGCCGGGCGCAACCGGGTGGTGGTGTTCGCCAGCGAGGTGCGCCACATGGCCGAGCTGGAGATGCTCGGTTAGCCGCGCCGCCGCGCAGCCATAAAAAAACGGAGCCAATCGGCTCCGTTTTTTTTTCATCCCGCCAGCCGATCAGGCCAGCTTCTTGTAGCGCACCCGATGCGGCTGGGCGGCCGCGTCGCCGAGGCGCTTCTTGCGGTCGGCCTCGAACTCGGTGTAGTTGCCTTCGAAGAAGTACACCTTGGCATCGTCCTCGTAGGAGAGGATGTGGGTGGCGATGCGGTCGAGGAACCAGCGATCGTGGGAGATCACGATGGCGGCGCCGGGGAAGTCCAGCAGCGCCTCTTCCAGGGCGCGCAGGGTTTCCACGTCGAGGTCGTTGGACGGTTCGTCGAGCAGCAGCACGTTGCCGCCCTGCTTGAGGGTCAGCGCCAGGTGCAGGCGACCGCGCTCACCGCCGGAGAGGTCCTTGACGAATTTCTGCTGGTCGCCGCCCTTGAAGTTGAAGCGGCCGACGTAGCCGCGCGACGGCACCTCGTAGTTGCCCACCTTGATCATGTCGAAGCCGTCGGACACCTGCTCCCACACGGTCTTGCTGCCGTCCAGATTCTCGCGGCTCTGGTCGACGCTGGCGATCTGCACGGTCTCGCCGATGTCGATGGTCCCGGCGTCCGGCTGCTCGCGGCCGAGGATCATGCGGAACAGCGTCGACTTGCCCGCACCGTTGCCGCCGATCACGCCGACGATGGCGCCCTTGGGCACGCTGAAGGTCAGGTCGTCGATCAGCTGGCGCTCGCCGTAGCCCTTGCACACGCCGTTGAACTCGATGACCTTGTCGCCCAGGCGCGGACCGGCCGGGATGTAGATCTCGTTGGTCTCGCTGCGCTTCTGGAATTCCTGCGACTGCATCTCCTCGAAGCGCTGCAGGCGGGCCTTGGACTTGGCCTGGCGGGCCTTGGCGCCCTGGCGCACCCACTCCAGCTCGGCCTTCATGGCCTTCTGGTGCGACGCTTCCTGCTTGGCCTCCTGGGCCAGGCGGGCGGCCTTGGATTCCAGCCACTGCGAGTAGTTGCCCTCGAAGGGGATGCCCTGGCCGCGGTCAAGCTCGAGGATCCAGCCGGCGACGTTGTCGAGGAAGTAGCGGTCGTGGGTGATCGCCACCACGGTGCCGGGGAAGTCGTGGAGGAAGCGCTCCAGCCAGGCCACCGAGTCGGCGTCCAGGTGGTTGGTCGGTTCGTCCAGCAGCAGCATGTCGGGGGCCGACAGCAGCAGGCGGCACAGCGCCACACGGCGCTTCTCGCCACCGGAGAGGTGCTCGATCTTGGCATCCCAGGCCGGCAGGCGCAGGGCGTCGGCGGCCACTTCCAGCTGGCGCTCGAGGTTGTGGCCGTCGGAGGCCTGCAGAATCGCCTCCAGCTTGGCCTGCTCGGCGGCCAGCGCGTCGAAGTCGGCGTCCGGCTCGGCGTAGGCCGCGTACACGGCGTCCAGGCGCGTCTGGGCGTCCTTGATCTCGCCTACCGCCTCCTCGACGATGTCGCGCACGGTCTTTTCCGGATCGAGCTGCGGCTCCTGCGGCAGGTAGCCGATCTTGATCCCCGGCATCGGCCGGGCTTCACCCTCGAACTCGGTATCCACGCCGGCCATGATGCGCAGCAGGGTCGACTTGCCCGAGCCGTTCAGGCCGAGCACGCCGATCTTGGCGCCGGGGAAGAACGACAGGGAGATGTCCTTGAGAATCTGGCGCTTCGGCGGCACGACCTTGCCGAGCCGATGCATGGTGAAAACGTATTGAGCCATGACTGACCTGAATGGTTGACGATACAGATGGGCGAGGCAGCGCTGCGGCGAATTTCTTCGCCCGCTGGCGCCTCGCGCGCGTGGCGCAAAGCTACCCGAAATGCGCCATGCAGGGCAAACCGCCGGGACTGGCGGGGCTCGCCACGCCGGCGCAGCCGATGAGGGCCGCTTGTCCGTCGCTTGATCGCCATTCATGTGCCAGTGCCGCGTCATTCGGGTAGAATATCGCTCTTATATCCCCTTATTTGCCCTGCTCCCCAGAGGACCGCCATGTTCAGCCGTGATTTGACCCTCGCCCGTTATGACGCCGACCTGTTTGCCGCCATGGAGCAAGAAGCCCAGCGCCAGGAAGAGCACATCGAGCTGATCGCCTCGGAGAACTACACCAGCCCGGCGGTAATGGAAGCCCAGGGCAGCGTGCTGACCAACAAGTACGCCGAAGGCTACCCGCACAAGCGCTACTACGGCGGCTGCGAATACGTCGACATCGTCGAGCAACTGGCCATCGACCGCGCCAAGCAGCTGTTCGGCGCCGACTACGCCAACGTCCAGCCGCACGCCGGCAGCCAGGCCAACTCCGCCGTGTTCCAGGCGCTGGTCAAGCCGGGCGACACCGTGCTGGGCATGAGCCTGGCCCACGGCGGTCACCTGACCCACGGCGCCAGCGTCAACTTCTCCGGCAAGATCTACAACGCCGTGCAGTACGGCCTGAACCCGGAAACCGGCCTGATCGACTACGACGAGGTCGAGCGCCTGGCCGTCGAGCACCAGCCGAAGATGATCATCGCCGGCTTCTCCGCCTACTCGCAGGTGCTGGACTTCCCGCGCTTCCGTGAAATCGCCGACAAGGTCGGTGCCTACCTGTTCGTCGACATGGCTCACGTGGCCGGTCTGGTCGCCGCCGGCGTGTACCCGAACCCGGTGCCGTTCGCCGACGTGGTCACCACCACCACCCACAAGACCCTGCGCGGTCCGCGTGGCGGCCTGATCCTGGCCAAGGCCAACGAAGAGATCGAGAAGAAGCTGAACTCCGCCGTGTTCCCGGGCGGCCAGGGCGGCCCGCTGATGCACGTGATCGCCGCCAAGGCGGTGTGCTTCAAGGAAGCGCTGAGCCCCGAGTTCAAGGCCTACCAGCAGCAGGTGGTAAAGAACGCCCAAGCCATGGCCGAAGTGTTCGTCGAGCGCGGCTTCGACGTGGTTTCCGGCGGCACCCAGAACCACCTGTTCCTGCTGTCGCTGATCAAGCAGGACATCACCGGCAAGGACGCGGACGCCGCCCTGGGCCGCGCCTTCATCACCGTCAACAAGAACGCCGTGCCGAACGACCCGCGCTCGCCGTTCGTCACCTCCGGTCTGCGCATCGGCACCCCGGCGGTCACCACCCGCGGTTTCGGCGAAGCCGAGTGCCGCGAGCTGGCCGGCTGGATCTGCGACATCCTGCAGAACATGGGCGACGAGTCGGTGATCGACGCCGTGCGCGAGAAGGTCAAGGCCGTCTGCGCCAAGCTGCCGGTATACGGCAAGTAAGGCTCACTCGCTGCAATGAAGAAACCCGGCCTCGGCCGGGTTTCTTTTTGCCCGCCCTTCAGCGAGGCCCTGTCGCTGCCGAATTAACCTGCAGACGCGAAAACCATAGAACAACCAAGGAGGTTCCCCCGCATGTCCGCACCCACCCAGGAGCGCCGACGCTTCCAGCGTATTCCCTTCGAGGCAGAGGTCCTGCTGCTGCAAGGGCAGAGGCGCTGGCAGGTGCGCCTGCATGACCTGTCACTCAAAGGCCTGCTGGTCAGCCGGCCGAACGATTGGGACGCACTGGCCGATGCGCCGGTGCACGCTTGCCTCGAACTCGCGCCCGGCGTCGAGGTGTCCATGCTGGTGGCCATCGCCCACCAGCGCGATGACGTGCTCGGCTTCCATTGCTGCGAGATCGATCTCGACTCACTCACCCACCTGCGCCGGCTCATCGAACTGAACCAGGGCAACAGCGGACTGCTGGAACGCGAACTGGGCGCCCTGATGCAATACTGACCCGCTGGCGACGGCCTCAGACCTGCGCCGCGGCGAAACCGGCGCGGATTTCCTCTTCCGGCAGGTTGTCGCCGATAAACACCAGCACGCTCTCGCGCGTCTCATCGCGGCCCCACTCGGTGTCCCAGTCGAAGCCGTACAGGCGCAGCACGCCCTGGAACACCATGCGCCGCGGCTCGCCGGCGACGTGCAGCACGCCCTTGTAGCGCAGCAGCGCATTGCCGTGCTGCTCCAGAAACTGCTCCATAAAGGCGCTGAGCTTGTCGATGTCCAGTGCCTGCTCGCTGCGCAGCACCAGGGTGGCAATGCGGTCGGGGCTGGCTGCCGGCAACAGCGGGCGCAGGCTCAGCGCCGGACCGAAGTCGGCGTTGAGGTTGAAGCCGCGCACGTCGAGCAGCTCGGCCAGGTCGATGCGGCCGTGCTCGACCACGCGGATCGGCGCGCGGCGGTTGATCCGCTGCAGGCGCTGGGTCAGCGCCTCGACCTGCTCGCTGGCGACCAGATCAGTCTTGCTCAGCAGGATGCGGTCGGCGAAACCGACCTGGGCCTGGGCGATGGCTTCCTGCAGGTGGCGACCGGCGTTGGCGGCGTCCACCAGGGTGAGGATGCCGTCCAGCACGTAGCGGCTGCACAGCTCCTCGTCGGCGAAGAAGGTCTGCGCCACCGGCGCCGGGTCGGCCAGGCCGGTGCACTCGATCACCAGGCGGTCGAAGGCCAGCTCGCCGCTGTCGAGCTTGTCGAGCAGCAGGTACAGGGCCTTCTCCAGCTCGATGTGGATCGAGCAGCAGACGCAGCCGTTGGCCAGGGTCAGCAGCTCGACCGGCGCGCTGCCGAGCAGTTGGCCGTCGATCGGCGTCTCGCTGTACTCGTTCTCGATCACCGCCAGCCTGAGGCCGTGCTCGGCCTGCAGCAGGTGCTTGAGCAGGGTGGTCTTGCCGGCGCCGAGAAAGCCGGTCAGCACGGTGACCGGAATGGGGGAATGCGACATGGGCGCTCCTCGAAACGAAACGCGCCACGACGGGGCGTGGCGCGGGAATTCAATGGCGGGACGGGCATCTGGCGTAGGGTGGACAACGCCGCAGGCTTGTCCACCGTTACTCTGTGGCCAATGGTGGACAACGCTACGCGGTTGTCCACCCTACCCCAGGTCAGCAGCAGCGGATCGGGCGTCCCTTGCCGCCGCCATAGCGGGCATCCTGGCGCTCGCGGAAAAACTCCTCGTAGCTCATCACCGGCTGGTCCGGATGCTTGTTCTGCATGTGCTCGAGGTAGGTGTCGTAGTCCGGCATGCCGACCAGCATGCGCGCGGCCTGCCCGAGATACTTGCCCATGCGGCTGAGGTCGTTGAACACGCGGGTACTCCTCTATCAAGCGCCGGGCTCCGCCAAACGGAGCCCGGCACGGCTTGGCATCAGGCGTCCGGCATGCCCTGGAACGGCATTTCCTTGTCCGAGCGCTCGGCCTTGACCCAGGCGACCCGGCCGACCTTCAGCGAATAGAACAGGATGCTGAACACCACCACCAGGAACAGCACGCTGAGGCTGGCGTTGGTGTAGGCATTCATGATCACGTTCTGCATCTGGGCCAGATCCTTAGCCGGGGCCAGCACCTGACCGGCGGCCAGGGCAGTCTCGTACTTGTTGGCCAGGGCGAGGAAACCGACCGCCGGATTGGCGTCGAACAGCTTGATCAGGCTCGCCGCGGTGGTGCAGATCAGCAGCCAGACGGCCGGCAGCAGGGTCACCCAGACGTACTGCTGACGCTTCATCTTGATCAATACCACGCTGCACAACATCAGCGCGATACCGGCCAGCATTTGGTTGGAGATGCCGAACAGCGGCCACAGGGTGTTGATGCCACCCAGCGGATCGATCACGCCCTGGTACAGCAGGTAGCCCCACAGCGCCACGCAGCCGGCGGTGGCGACCACGTTGGCCGTCCAGGAGTCGGTACGCTTGAGCGCCGGGACGAAGTTGCCGAGCAGATCCTGCAGCATGAAGCGCCCGGCACGGGTGCCGGCGTCCACCGCGGTGAGGATGAACAGCGCCTCGAACAGGATGGCGAAGTGGTACCAGAACGCCATGGTGTTCTCGCCCGGCAGCACCTGATGGAGGATCTGCGCGATGCCCACCGCCAGGGTCGGCGCACCGCCGGCGCGGTTGAGGATGCTGCTCTCGCCGATGTCGCGGGCGACGCCTTCCAGCGCCTCCGGGGTGATGGCGAAGCCCCAGCCGCTGACTGCCGCGGCCACGCTGGTGACGTCGGCACCGACCACGGCGGGCGGGCTGTTCATGGCGAAGTACACGCCCGGCTCGATGATCGAGGCGGCGACCATCGCCATGATGGCGACCATCGACTCCATCAGCATGCCGCCGTAACCGATGTAGCGGGCATGGCTCTCGTTGGCCAGCAGCTTGGGCGTGGTGCCCGAGGAGATCAGCGCGTGGAAACCGGATACCGCGCCGCAGGCGATGGTGATGAACAGGAACGGGAACAGCGCGCCCTTCCACACCGGACCGGTGCCGTCGGTGAACTGGGTCAGCGCCGGCATCTTCAGTTCGGGAGCGAGGATCAGGATGCCGATGGCCAGGGCGGCGATGGTGCCGATCTTCAGGAAGGTCGACAGGTAGTCACGCGGCGCGAGGATCAGCCACACCGGCAGCACGGCGGCGACGAAGCCGTAGCCCACCAGCATCCAGGTGATCTGCTCGCCGGTGAAGGTGAACGCCGTGGCCCAGTAGGCATCCTGGGAAATCGCCCCGCCCAGCCAGATCGAGCCCAGCAGCAGGGCCACGCCGATCAGCGAGATCTCGCCGATGCGGCCCGGACGCAGGTAGCGCATGTACACGCCCATGAACATGGCGATCGGGATGGTCGCCATCACCGTGAACATGCCCCACGGGCTGTGCGCCAGCGCCTTGACCACGATCAGCGACAGCACCGCGAGGATGATGATCATGATCAGGAAGCAGCCGAACAGCGCGATGGTGCCGGGGATGCGGCCCATCTCCTCGCGCACCATGTCGCCCAGCGAGCGGGCGTTGCGGCGGGTGGAGATGAACAGGACCATGAAGTCCTGCACCGCACCGGCCAGCACCACGCCGGCGATCAGCCACAGGGTGCCGGGCAGGTAGCCCATCTGCGCGGCGAGCACCGGGCCGACCAAGGGGCCGGCGCCGGCGATGGCGGCGAAGTGGTGACCGAACAGCACGTGCTTGTTGGTCGGCACGAAGTCCAGACCGTCGTTGTTGAGCACCGCCGGGGTGGCGCGGTGGGGATCCAGCTGCATCACCTTGGTGGCGATGAACAGGCTGTAGTAGCGGTAGGCCACCAGGTAGATCGCCACGGCGGCGACCACGATCCACAGCGCGTTGATGGCTTCGCCGCGGCGCAGGGCGACGACGCCCAGGGCGACCGCCCCCAGTACCGCCAGAGCGAACCAGGCAATCCGACTGACCAATTGATTCATCGAGGTTCTCCCGCCACCGACCGGCGAAGGCCTGCGGCGTCATTGTTATTGGGTGTGCACGCCCAACAGGCGCAGCCTTGTTACTATCCTCGCATCGCGCAAGCATCGATATTCGCAGTGCTACCCAGAGCCACTACGTAGAACTACGCAGCTCCGGAAGGAGCCGGTCCTGCAGCTGCGCCGCCCAAATCGAGACTCCCACATGCAACTCAAGCACAAAATCGTCGCCCTCGGCGTCCTGCCGCTGCTGCTGGCCGCGGCAGTCATCTGCGCGCTGGTCATCGTGCAGAACCAACGGCTGGGGGAGCAGCAGGTCCAGCTGATCGAGCATGCGATCCTCTCCAGCAAGCGCGCCGAGCTGAAGAACTACGTGGCCATGGCGATGAGCGTGATCGCCCCGCTGCATGCCGGCGGGCGCGGCGATGCGCAGGCGCAGCAGCAGGCGCTGGCCGCGCTGGCCAAGATCAGCTTCGGCGAAGACGGCTACTTCTTCGTCTACGACGCCCACGGCCGCAACCTGATGCACCCGCGCCAGGCCGAGCTGGTCGGCCGCGATCTGTGGAACATGACCGACGCCCACGGCCTGCCCGCCGTGCAGGCGCTGCTGGCCAGCGCCTCCGCCGGCGACGGCTTCCAGCGCTACGCCTGGCGCAAGCCGTCGAGCGGCCAGGAAACCGACAAGCTGGCCTACGTGGTGATGCTGGAGGGCTGGGGCTGGATGCTCGGCACCGGCCTCTACCTCGAGGATGTCGAGCAGGCGACCCGCCAGGTGCGCCAGGAGGTCGCCGACGGCATCCATGCCACCATGGTCGCCATCGCCAGCGTGGCGCTGATCGCCGTGCTGCTGGTATGCGCCGCCGGCCTGACCCTCAGCGTCAGGGAACACCGGCTGGCCGACAGCAAGCTGCAGGCACTCAACCAGCGCATCCTCAACCTGCAGGAGGAGGAGCGCTCGCGGGTGTCGCGCGAACTGCACGACGGCATCAGCCAGCTGCTGGTGTCGATCAAGTTCCAGTTCGAGCTGGCCGCCCACCAGCTGGCGGCCGGCGCCAGCGGCGGCCTCGACTCCCTGCACCAGGCCACCGAGCGCCTCGGCAGCGCCATCGGCGAAATCCGACGCATCTCCCACGACCTGCGCCCGTCGCTGCTCGACACCCTCGGGCTGCCGGCCGCCATCGGCCAGCTGGCGGCGGAGTTCGAGCAGCGCTGCGCGCTGCGCGTGCGCTATGCCAACCGCCTGGCCGACGACGCCCAGCTGCCCGACGCCACCGCGGTGGCGCTGTTTCGCATCGTTCAGGAGGCACTGACCAACATCGAACGGCATGCGCGCGCCGGCACGGTGCACATCGACCTCGAGGCGGACGGCCACGCCGTGCAGCTGCAGGTCGGCGACGACGGCATCGGCTTCAACCCGCGCAAGATCGAGCAGATGCCCGGCGGCATCGGCCTGCGCAACATCCGCGAGCGGGTCGAACACCTCGGCGGGCGCTTCAGCCTTTCGTCCAGCTCAGGCCACACGGGGATGTGTGTAGTATTGCCGCTGCCGGTCGTCTGAGCCGCCGGTGTTTCCTAGCCGAAGAGCCACCGCATGAACCCCAGCCCTCCCATCCGGATCGCCCTCGTCGACGATCACGCCCTGATCCGCGACGGCATCCGCGCCCTGCTCGGCGTGATGCCGCAGTTCACGGTGGTCGGCGAGGCGGACAGCGCCGCCGCAGCGCTCGAGCTGCTCGCCGTGGTCGCGGTGGACGTGCTGCTGCTCGACATCGGCCTCAAGGACAGCACCGGCCTGGAGCTGACCCGCAGCCTGGCCGAACGGCACCCCGAGGTGCAGGTGCTGATCCTCAGCATGTACGACAACCTCGAGTACGTGCGCAGCTCGATCCGCGCCGGCGCGCGCGGCTACGTGCTGAAGAATGCGCCCTCGCGGGAAATCGTCGCGGCGATCAGCGCGATCGCCGCCGGCGGTACCTTCTACAGCTCGGAGATCGCCCGCAAGCTGGCCGACCACAGCCCGGACTCGCACAACCTGACCCCGCGCGAGGTGCAGATCCTGCAGATGCTCGCCCGCGGCCTGGACAGCAAGGCCATGGCCCGCGAGCTGGAGATCAGCGTGCGTACCGTGGAAACCCACCGCCTGAGCATCCGCCGCAAGCTGAACATCGACGGCACCGCGGCGCTGATGAAGTATGCGCTGAGCATCACCCAGCCCTGAGAGCCAGCCAGCGCAACACAGCGACCGCCCGTAGGGTGCGCCATGCGCACCGGAACCTTGCCAGCGACCTTAGGTGCGCGCGGCGCACCCTACGAGAGCTGGCCGGTCGGCTTCCGGCTCACTCGAACAACGCATCCAGCGCCTGCTCCAGGCGCGTCACCGCCACCACGGCAAGGCCCGGCGGCGCCTCCTTGGGCGCGTTGCCCTTGGGCACGATGGCGCGCTTGAAGCCGTGCTTGGCGGCTTCCTTGAGGCGCTCCTGGCCGCTGGGCACCGGGCGGATCTCGCCGGACAGGCCGATCTCGCCGAACACCAAGAGGTCGTGGGGCAGCGGCTTGTTGCGCAGGCTGGAGATCACCGCGGCGAGCAGCGCCAGGTCCGAGGCAGTCTCCAGCACCTTGACCCCGCCGACCACGTTGAGGAACACGTCCTGGTCGTAGGTGGGGATGCTGCCGTGGCGGTGCAGCACGGCGAGCAGCATGGCCAGGCGGTTGGGATCTAGCCCCAAGGTGACGCGCCGCGGGTTGGCCATGTGGCTGGTGTCGACCAGCGCCTGCACCTCCACCAGCATCGGCCGCGAGCCCTCCCAGGTGGCCATCACCACGCTGCCCGGCACCGATTCGGCGGCGCGGGTGAGGAAGATCGCCGAGGGGTTGCTGACCTCCTTGAGGCCGCGGTCGGTCATGGCGAACACGCCCAGCTCGTTGATCGCGCCGAAGCGGTTCTTCACCGCGCGCAGCAGGCGCAGGCGGCCGTCCGACTCGCCCTCGAAATACAGCACGGTGTCGACCATGTGCTCGAGCACCCGCGGCCCGGCCAGCGCGCCCTCCTTGGTGACGTGGCCGACCAGGAAGATCGCCGTGCCGCTCTGTTTGGCGAAGCGCACCAGCAGCGCCGCGCTCTCGCGCACCTGCGCCACGCCGCCCGGCGCCGACTGCAGCTGCTCGGTGAAGATGGTCTGGATCGAGTCGATCACCATCACCCGCGGCTGCTCGTGGCGCGCGGTGGCGATGATAGTTTCGATGCAGGTCTCGGTCATCACCTTGAGCTTGTCTTCCGGCAGGCCGAGGCGCCGCGCGCGCATGGCCACCTGCTGCTGCGACTCCTCGCCGGTGACGTACAGCGCCGGCATGCGCTGGGCCAGGCTGCACAGGGTCTGCAGCAGGATGGTCGACTTGCCGATGCCCGGATCGCCGCCGATCAGCACCACCGAACCGTCGACCAGGCCGCCGCCGAGCACGCGGTCCAGCTCGCCGGAAGCGGTGGAGAAGCGCGGCGTCTCCTCGACGCTGACCTCGGCCAGGGTCTTGACGTTGGCCTGCTGGCCGGCCCAGCCGCCGCGCCCGCTCGGTGTCGCCGTGCCTTCCAGCACGGTCTCGACCAGGGTGTTCCAGGCGCCGCATTCGCCGCACTGCCCGGCCCACTTGGGGAAGGTGGCGCCGCACTCGGTGCAGCCGTACATGCGTTTGGCCTTGGCCATGGCAGTCTCCGCCCTGAAAAGCGGCGATAATAGCGCCCCGCCCGCGCCCGAGTCCCCCGCCATGCAGATCGAACTAGTCCCCGCCAGTGCCGAGCAGCTGCCGCTGGTGCGCAACCTGTACCAGTTCTATGCCTACGACTCGTCGGACTGGGAAGCCGAGGACGTCGAGATCGACGGACGCTTCTACATCCACGAGCCGCATCTGGCGCGCTACTGGCAGGAGCCGGGCTGGAGCGCCCAGCTGATTCTCGCCGACGGTTTCATCGCCGGCTTCCTGCTGATCGAGCGCTGCGAACTGCCGGGCCTCGACGCCGCGGAGTTCGCCGACCTGTTCATCCTGCGCAAATACCGCCGCCAGGGCATTGGTCGCGCGCTGGTGGCGCAGCTGATGGGCGACGGCACGCCCTGGGTGGTGCGCTTCTACCGCCAGGACGCCTTGGCCTGCGCGTTCTGGCAGGCCCTGCTGGCGCAGCTGCCGCTGCGCGCCCTGCCGATATCCCCGGCTGACGGCGAGGACGAGCTGCTGAGCTACCTGATCAATCCGCCGACCCACTGAGCCGCCCCCATGACGCCGGCGACCGATGAGCTAGGCTCAAGGGACCTCATCCAGCCGGGAGTGATCGTCATGCCCCACGCACGTCATCCACTGCACCGCGAATTCCCCGAGCGCCAGGAACAGTTGCGCGCGCTGTTGGCCAGCGACAGCCATTTCGGCCAGTTGGCCGAACGCTACGAGGCGCTGGACAAGCGCATCTACGCTGCCGAGGATGGCCGCGAGCCGCTTGACGACAGCGCCCTGCAGACCCTGAAGAACCAGCGGGTGACCCTCACCGAGCAGATCGCCGAACGCCTGCGCCAGGCCGCCAACGGCGGCTGAACCGCCCACTGGCGCACATGTCCAACCGCCACGCTCGGACTATACTGGCCGTCACCAACACCTCAGGGAGTGAACCATGAGCCTGCTGCAAGAATTCAAGGCCTTCGCCGTCAAGGGCAACATGATCGACATGGCGGTCGGCATCATCATCGGCGCCGCCTTCGGCAAGATCGTCTCGTCGCTGGTCGGCGACGTGATCATGCCGCCGCTGGGGATGATCATCGGCGGGGTCGACTTCAGCGACCTGGCCGTCACCCTCAAGGCGGCCGAAGGCGAGGCACCGGCGGTGCTGCTGGCCTACGGCAAGTTCATCCAGACCATCATCGACTTCGTCATCATCGCCTTCGCCATCTTCATCGGCATCAAGGCGATCAACAAACTCAAGCGCGAGGAGGAAGCCGCTCCGGCCGCGCCGCCGGCACCGACCAAGGATCAGGAGCTGCTCAGCGAGATTCGCGACCTGCTCAAGATGCAGCAGAACAAGTAGGCCTGCTGCAGAACGCACAACGGCGCCCATCGGGCGCCGTTGTCGTTTCAGGCTCGGCGCAGATCAGGCCGCCTCGACCGGCGGCTTGAGCAACAGGCGACTGACCCGGCGCTCCTTGACCTCGATCACCCGCAGCTGCCAGCCGGCGAACTCCAGCGCATCGCCGATCACCGGCAGGCGGTCGAGCAGGCTCAGGGTCAGCCCGGCGAGGGTCTGGTAGTCGTCGGTGGGCCGCGCCTGGAAGCCCAGGCGCTCGCGCAGCAGGCTGAGGTTGAGCGCGCCGCTGACCTTGTAGCCCTCGGCGCACGGCTCGATGTCCGGCCCCGTCACCTCGCTGGCGTCCGGCAGCTCGCCGGCGATCGCCTCGAGGATGTCGGTCAGGGTCAGCAGGCCCTGGAACTCGCCGAACTCGTTGACCACGAAGGCCACGTGGGCCTGGGCCTCGCGCATCTGCTCCAGGGCATTGAGCACCGAGCAGCTGTCCGGCAGGTTGAGCGGCACACGCAGCAGGCCCTCGATGTCCGGCTGCGCGCCGCGCAGCAGCTCCTTGAACAGCTCCTTCTTGTGCACGTAGCCCAGCGGCTCGTCCACCGCACCGCCGCGCAGCACCAGCAGGCGCGAATGCGCCGACTCGAGCAGGACCCGCTGGATCTGCGCCGGCGCATCGTCGAGGTCGATGTGGTCGACCGCGTGGCGCTCGGTCATCGCCGTGCGGATCGAGCGCTCGGCCAGATGCAGCACGCCGCTGATCATCACCCGCTCGCGGCGGTCGAACAGCTCGGCCTCGCCCGCCTCGCCACCGTCGAGCATGTCGGCGATCTCCTCGCCCACCTCGTCGGCCTGCACCTTGCCACCGAGCAGACGCAGCACCGCGTGGGCGGTGCGCTCGCGGTGGCTGCGCTCGCCCTGCAGGCTGCGCTTGCGGCGATGGCGGGCCAGCTGGTTAAACACCTCGATGAGGATCGAGAAACCGATGGCCGCGTACAGGTAGCCCTTGGGAATGTGGAAGCCGAAGCCCTCGGCGGTCAGGCTGAAGCCGATCATCATCAAAAAACCCAGGCACAGCATGATCACCGTCGGCCGCGCGTTGACGAAGGCGGTCAGCGGCTTGCTGGCCACCATCATCAGGCCGATGGAGATCACCACGGCGACCATCATCACCGACAGCTGCTCGACCATGCCCACCGCGGTGATCACCGCATCCAGGGAGAACACCGCATCGAGCACCACGATCTGCGCCACCACCGGCCAGAACTGCGCGTAGGCCTTGCTGCCAGCGCCCTGCTGGACGTGGCCCTCGAGACGTTCGTGCAGCTCCATGGTGGCCTTGAACAGCAGGAACACGCCACCGAACAGCATGATCAGGTCACGCCCGGAGAAGCTCTGGCCGAGCACCTCGAACAGCGGGCTGGTCAGGGTCACCAGCCAGGCCATGCTGGCCAGCAGGCCCAGGCGCATCAGCAGCGCCAGCGCCAGGCCAATCAGCCGCGCGCGGTCGCGCTGCTGCGGCGGCAGCTTGTCGGCGAGGATGGCGATGAACACCAGGTTGTCGATGCCCAGCACGATTTCCAGGACGATCAGGGTGAGCAGGCCCATCCAGGCCGTAGGATCGGCGATCCATTCCATAACAGTCAGACTCTCTCAGCAGACGAACGAACGCGCAGCGGCACGCCAACGGCCAGATGGCCGGCGTGCCGGAGGCAAACGGAAAACGGGAAAGCGGCCACGCGCAAGGCGCGCCACACCGCAGGCAAGGCAGGGAGGGGGGCCGCACGCGAGGCAAAGACCGCGGGCGGCTGACAACTATCGCTGTCCATCGACAACCATCTACAGGGAACAAGCCAGGGATCATAAGGCCTGGCGCGTGTCGGTTTGGCGAAAAAGCGTAACCAGTTTTTTAACGGCGCAGCGCATTACCAGTAGTTCTCCTGCGCCAGCTGCCCCGGCCGACGACTCAGGCTGAGCTGCAAGCCGCGCAGCTTGAGGCGCTCGTGCAGCTCCTCGACCATCGCCGGGTTGCCGCACAGCATCAGCCGCGAGTGCTCGGCAGTGATGGCGATTCCCGCCGCACGCTCCAGCTCGCCGCTGTCGAGCAGCGCGGTCAGCCGTTCCTGCAGGCAGCCGGGCACACGCTCGCGGGTCACCACCGGCAGGTAGACCAGCTTGTCCGCCACCCCCTCCAGCCAGTCGCGCCGCGGCAGGTCGGCGATCAGCGGCTGATAGGCCAGCTCGGCGGCGCTGCGCACGCTGTAGGCCAGCACTATGCACTGGAAACGCTGCCATACCGCAGGGTCCTGGAGGATCGACAGAAAGGGCGCGACGCCGGTGCCACTGGCCAACAGCCAGAGGTCGCGGCCGCCAGCAAAGCGATCGAGGGTGAGGAAACCGTAGGGCTGGCGCTCCACCAGCAGCTCGTCGCCCACCGCCAGCTGGCTGAGTTCGCCGGTGAACTCGCCGTCCGGCACCTCGATGGAGAAGAACTCGAGGAACTCGTCGTGGGGTGCCGAGACCATCGAATAGGCCCGCCAGACGATGCAACCGCTGGCCTTGCGCACGCCGAGGCGGGCGAACTGGCCGGCGGCGAAGCGAAACCCCGGATCGCGCGTACAGCGCAGGCTGAACAGGCTCGGCGACCAGCGCCAGACGTCGAGCAGGCGCTGGCGGGTGAACTTCTCGGCGCTGGCGGTCATACTTGCCCTCCTCGCCTGCCGCCGGCGCATGCCGCGGCAGGGCCTCCTTCATATAGCGCAAATCGCCCGCCCATGCCCCAGTTCGTCACCCCCTTCGCCAGCCTCGACCTGCTGCGCCAGCCCGAGCAGCGCCACGACCCGCTGCAGGCCTTCGATGCCGCCGACGAATACCTGCTCGAGCACCTGCATGCGCAGGGCCTCGCCGCAGGCAGCCGCGTGCTGCTGCTCAACGACGGCTTCGGCGCCCTGGCCTGCGCCCTGGCCGCCCATGCCGCGGTGGTCAGCAGCGGCGACTCGTTCCTCGGCGCCCTGGCGCTGCACAAGAACCTGGCGCGCAACGCGCTGGCGGCGGACGCCGTGCAGTTCGTGCCGGCCAACGCGCGCGCCGCGGGGCCGTTCGACGTGGTGCTGATCCGCGTGCCGAAGACCCTGGCGCTGCTCGAGGAACAGCTGATCCGCCTGCACGGCCAGCTGGCTCCCGGCGCGCGGGTGATCGCCGCCGGCATGGTCAAGCACCTGCCGCGCGCCGCCGGCGAGCTGCTCGAGCAGTACATCGGCCCGGTGCAGGCCTCGCTGGCGGTGAAGAAGGCCCGCCTGCTCAGCGCCAGCCCCGAGGCCAAGCCGGCGCCGCAGTCGCCCTATCCGACCCGCTACCGGCTGGACAGCCCGCCGCTGCAACTGGTCAACCACGCCAACGTGTTCTGCCGCGAAGGCCTGGACATCGGCACCCGCGCCTTCCTGCCGCTGCTGCCCACCGGCCTCGGCCAAGCGCGGGTGGCCGATCTCGGCTGCGGCAACGGCGTGCTGGCCATCGTCAGCGCGCTGGCCAACCCCGAGGCCGAGTATCTGCTGCTCGACGAGTCGTTCATGGCCATCCAGTCGGCCGAGGAGAACTGGCGCGCTGCGCTGGGCGAGCGCCCGGTGGAGCTGCGCGCCGCCGACGGCCTGGCCGGGCAGCCGGCCGACTCGCTGGACGTGGTGCTGTGCAACCCGCCGTTCCACCAGCAGCAGGTGGTCGGCGACTTCCTCGCCTGGCGCATGTTCCAGCAGGCGCATGCCGCGCTGGTGCGCGGCGGCGAACTGTGGATCGTCGGCAACCGCCACCTCGGCTACCACGCCAAGCTCAAGCGCCTGTTCCGCGAGGTGACGCAGGTCGGCGCCACGCCCAAGTTCGTCGTCCTGCGGGCGCGCAAGGGCTGAGCCAGCATGCGCAGGGGGGGATGGCCACCCCGTGGAGAACTCACACCGCGATTTTCCACCGCCAGCCTCGAGGGTGGAAAAGACCTGCGGTCGTTTTCCACCCTACGAATGATTCAAGTGCCGCTGGTATGATGCGCGCCTGCTTTTCCGGGCGCCCGCCCGGCTATTCCGACTGATGGCGACCGCGTTCGCCCTGCACTCCGACGAGCGACCGATGCCCCACGATCCGACCCAGTACGCCGCCCAGCTTGCCGAGAAGAAGGCCCGCCTAGAGACCCTGCTGGCGCCGTTCGACGCCCCCGAGCCGGAAGTGTTCGACTCGCCGGCCGAGCACTACCGCCTGCGCGCCGAATTCCGCCTGTGGCGCGAGGGCGAGGATCGCCACTACGCCATGTTCGCCGCCGGCGACAAGCACACGCCGATCCTGCTGGAAGACTTCCCGATCGCCAGTGCGCGCATCAACGCCCTGATGCCGCGCCTCAAGGCCGCCTGGGCCGACCCGGTGATCGGCTTCAAGCTATTCCAGGTCGAGTTCCTCACCACCCTGGCCGGCGATGCGCTGATCACCCTGTGCTACCACCGTCCGCTGGACGACGCCTGGCAGGTCGCCGCCGAGCGCGTCGCCGCCGAACTGGGCGTCAGCCTGATCGGCCGCTCGCGCGGCCAGCGCCGGGTCATCGGCAAGGACTACGTGGAAGAGGAACTGCTGGTCGCCGGGCGCACCTTCCGCTACCGCCAGCCGGAAGGCGCCTTCACCCAGCCCAACGGCATCGTCTGCCAGAAGATGCTCAACTGGGCCCATGAGGTGCTCGGCGAACGCGACGACGACCTGCTCGAGCTGTACTGCGGCAACGGCAACTTCACCCTGCCGCTGTCCACCCGCGTGCGCCGCGTGCTGGCCACCGAGATCAGCAAGAGCTCGGTGAACGCCGCGCTGGCCAACCTGGCCGACAACGGCATCGACACCATCGAGCTGGTGCGCCTGTCCGCCGAGGAGCTGACCCAGGCGCTCAACGAGGTGCGCCCGTTCCGCCGCCTGGCCGGTATCGACCTGAAGAGCTACGACTTCGGCAGCGTGTTCGTCGACCCGCCGCGCGCCGGCATGGACCCGGACACCTGCGAGCTGACCCGCCGCTTCGAGCGCATCCTGTACATCTCCTGCAATCCGGAAACCCTGGCCGCCAACCTCGCCCAGCTCCACGACACCCACCGGATCGTGCGCTGCGCGCTGTTCGACCAGTTCCCCTGGACCCACCACATGGAAAGCGGTGTGCTGCTGCAGCGGCGCTGACCTGCCAGCGGATTGTCAGGCTGGCGCTGCTATGCTCGGCGGTCTGCGCCAAGGAGTCCCGCCGATGACCGAAACCACCACCGCCAGCGCGCCGCCAGCGTCGATCCAGCCGGCGCCGCTCGGCCTGCTCACCGCCCTGCTGTTCTGGCTGAAGCTCGGTTTCATCAGCTTCGGCGGGCCGGCCGGGCAGATCGCCATGATGCACCAGGAGCTGGTCGAGCGGCGCCGCTGGATCTCCGAGAAGCGCTTCCTGCATGCGCTGAACTTCTGCATGCTGCTGCCCGGCCCCGAGGCCCAGCAGCTGGCCACCTACCTCGGCTGGCTGCTGCACCGTAGCCGCGGCGGGGTGATCGCCGGGGTGCTGTTCGTGCTGCCGTCGCTGTTCATCCTGATCGGCCTGTCGTGGATCTACCTCGCCTTCGGCGACGTGCCGCTGGTAGCCGGGCTGTTCTACGGCATCAAACCGGCGGTGACCGCCATCGTCGTGCACGCGGCGCAGCGCATCGGCGCGCGGACGCTGAAGAACCACTGGCTGTGGGGCATCGCCGCGGCCGCCTTCGTGGCGATCTTCGCCCTCGACGTGCCCTTCCCGCTGATCGTGCTGGGCGCGGCGCTGCTCGGCTACTGCGGCGGACGCCTGGCGCCGGAGAAGTTCCAGACCGGCGGCGGCCATGCCGCAACGCATCACGCCGGCGGCCCGGCGCTGATCGACGACCACACCCCGACGCCCGAGCACGCGCGCTTTCGCTGGTCGCGCCTGCTGCAGATCGCCGCGGTCGGAGCCCTGCTCTGGCTGCTGCCGATGGGCCTGCTCACCGCGCTGTACGGCTGGGACGGCCCGCTGACGCAGATGGGCTGGTTCTTCACCAAGGCCGCGCTGCTCACCTTCGGCGGCGCCTACGCGGTGCTGCCCTACGTCTACCAGGGCGCGGTGAGCCACTACGGCTGGCTGACGCCGACGCAGATGATCGACGGCCTGGCGCTGGGCGAAACCACGCCGGGACCGCTGATCATGGTGGTGGCCTTCGTCGGCTTCGTCGGCGGCTACGTGCAGCAGCTGTTCGGGGCGGAGCAGGCCTTCCTCGCTGGCGCGCTGGCCGCCTGCCTGGTCACCTGGTTCACCTTCTTGCCGTCGTTCCTGTTCATCCTCGCCGGCGGGCCGCTGGTGGAGTCGACCCACGGCGAGCTGAAGTTCACCGCGCCGCTGACCGGCATCACCGCCGCGGTGGTCGGGGTGATCCTCAACCTGGCGCTGTTCTTCGCCTACCACGTGCTGTGGCCGCAGGGCTTCGGCGGCCGCTTCGACTGGCCCTCGGCGCTGATCGCCCTGGCCGCCGCGCTCGCCCTGCTGCGCTTCAAGCGCGGGGTGATCGAGGTGCTGAGCGGCTGCGCACTGCTCGGCCTGCTGGCGCATCTGGCGCTGCGCTGATGGCGACGGCCCAGGGCAACCACTGGGCGGCCGCGACGGCGCGGGAGCGATTCAGGGCGGGATTGGCCCGGGCGGGCGAGTAGACTAGCCGCGATTCCAACAGAGGCCGCCCGATGAGTTGCACCAGCCGCAAGATCGACCATTTGCGCCGGCAGATCCCGGGCTTCGCCTGCGAGCCCGGCTGTCACGACTGCTGCGGGCCGGTCACCGCATCGTCCGAGGAAATGTCGCGCCTGCCGGTGAAAAGCGCCGCCGCGCACGACGCCGCGCTGGCCGAATGGAACTGCGTCCATCTCGGCCCTCAGGGCTGCGAGGTGTACGCCCAGCGCCCGCTGATCTGTCGCCTGTTCGGCACCACCGTGAGCCTGCCCTGCCCCCGCGGCCGCGGACCGCAAGCGCCGACGCCTCCCCAGGTCGAGCAGCAGGTGCATGAGCTGATTGCGACCACCCGTCAGGTGCTGGTCTAGCGCCACAGCCGGACCGGCGACCAACCCCCGAAGCAACGAGAGAGATCGATGAACAACGAACTGCAGGTAGTGGACATTCAACTGGGCGACGGCAAGGAGGCCGTCAAGGGCGCGCTGATCACCACCCAGTACGACGGCTTCCTGGAGGACGGCACCAAGTTCGACTCCTCCTGGGAGCGCGGCAAGCCGTTCCAGTGCGTCATCGGCACCGGCCGGGTGATCAAGGGCTGGGATCAGGGCCTGATGGGCATGAAGGTCGGCGGCAAGCGCAAGCTGTTCGTACCGGCGCACCTCGCCTATGGCGAACGCCAGATCGGCGCCCACATCAAGCCGCACTCGAACCTGATCTTCGAGATCGAGCTGCTGGAAGTGCTGACCCGCGACGATTGATGGCTTACAAGCGTCGCCCCTGGATGATGCGGACCAGGATCACCACAATCGCCACCACCAGCAGGATGTGAATGAAGCCACCCATGGTGTAGGTCGACACCAGTCCCAGCACCCACAGCACGAGCAGGACAATCGCGATCGTCATCAGCATGTCGGTATCTCCGGTGAAGGTCTGGCCGCATTGGGCCAGACCGGACGCGGCCAGCGCCGCGGACCCGGCATCCGTGCCTGCGCCCCGGGCCGGGGCCGTGCGAAATGGCGCGGCCCCGCAGCGCGCACCCGCCAGTCAGCCGAGTTGATCGATCATGACCGCGTTGGAATAGATCAGGCTGCCATCGCGCGCCAGATGCCCCACCAGATGGAACTGGCCGCGCTGGTCGTCACTCAAGTAGACGCGGAACTGGCAGTCGGACAAGGCGCCGCAGGCGTCCGGAATCTTCAAGTCCAGGGTCGCCATGTCGACATCGACCATGACTTCGGCTGCATGGGTCTTTTGCAGCTGCTCTTCGGCCTGCTCGAGACGCAGATGCACCGGCTCACTGACGTAGAACTCCATGAAACCCACCGGGGTGGACTGTTCCTCGGCGCCTTTCTTGTACCAGCCTTCGATGCTCAAGTTATTCATGGCACAACCTCCTGAAGGGGACGGCTGAACACTCTGGCTCGGAGCCAGCTCAATATCAGACAACGCACCACCGACTTTGCTCCACAAGAGCCGTCTGCACCGCCTTCGGCAGTGACGGCCCCCCAGTAGCCGCCGCTCCGGGTGGTGCGGTCCTGATACGCGAACAATGACAGCCATCCCACGCGGCATCGGTGCGCTGGGCCACTTATGCCGCGCCACCCGGCCATGCCGGTCCGGCGATGTCGCCGCGGCGCCACTCAGTACTCGACCACCACCTGCGCGCTGGTCGGCTGCGCCTGGCAGGCCAGCGTCCAGCCCTCGGCCAGCTCGCGCTCGCCGAGCACCTGGTTGCCCGGCTGCGCCACGCTGCCCGCGGTGACCCGGCAACGGCAGGCGGCGCACACGCCGCTGCGGCAGCTGCTCGGCGTGGCCAGGCCGGCGCGCTCCATGCCGTCGAGCAGCACCTCGCCGGCCTTGACCTCGAGGCGGTGGCGACGGCCGCCGATGCGCACCTCCAGCTGGCTGGCGATGCCCGGCGCCTCGCCGCGTGCCGGAGCGGCGGCGAAGCGCTCGCTGTGCAGGCGCGCCGGCGGCACGCCGAGCCACTGCAGGGCGGCCTCGGCCATGTCCATGAACGGCGCAGGGCCGCAGATGAAGCAGTCGGCGCGGCTCCAGGCAGCGAGCTGCTCGCTCAGGCCGGCGACATCCAGGCGGCCATCCTGGTCATCCCGCCACTGCAGCAGGCTGAAACGCTGCGGCCAGGCACTGGCCAGCGCCTCCAGCTCGCGGCGGAAGATCGTCGCCTCGCGGTCGCGGTTGGCATAGAACAGGCAGACCCGGCCGCTGCCCTGGCTCAGCGCCGCCTGCAGAATGGCGAACAGCGGGGTGATGCCGCTGCCGGCGCCGACCAGCAGCAGGTCGGCGTCCAGCGAGGCGGGGGTGAAGCGGCCGGCCGGCGGCAGCACCTCCAGGCTCACCCCCGGCTCGAGGTGGTCCAGCAGCCAGTTCGACGCCCGCCCGCCGGCCACCCGCTTGACCGTGACGCGCAGCCGCGCGCCGCTCTCGGCCGGTGCCGACAGCGAGTAGCTGCGCCACAGCGGCGGCTCCTGGCAGGGCACGCGCAGGTTGAGGAACTGCCCAGGCCGCGCGGCGAACTGCGCGCGCAGCGGCTCGGGCACGCTGAACTCGATGCTGGCGGCGTCGGCGGTTTCCGCGTGCACCGCCGTGACGGTCAGCGGCTGCGCCAGCGCCGGCGTGCCGGCAGACGGCGCTGCCTGTGCGGGTGCCGCTGCCGGCGTGCCGCGCAGCATGCGCCAGGCCAGACGGCGGCGGAATGCCAGCAACCACAGCACGTGCAGGCCGATCAGCCACAGCGACAGGTTGGCGAAGAACTCGTGCACCTCCTCCTGGTCGATCCAGGCGCTGAAGTCGAACGGCGTCGCGCTGCCCAGCAGGTTGGCCGGGGTCGCCGGGTAGAACGGCTGCAACGCCGCGCCCAGCACCTCGCCGTTGTCCACCATGCCCAGGCCGAGCAGGCCGGCGACGATGATGCTGGCCAGCATCGCCAGAGTCAGCAGCTTGCCGCCCAGCGCCACGCGGTCGCCCTGCCACTGCGCGCGGGAAGGCAGCAGGTCGGCAAAGCCGCGCACGCGCAGCAGGCCGAGCAGCGGCCGCACCAGCAGCACGGCCAGCAGGCCGTAGCCCAGCCAGACGTGCAGCAGCTCGCCATCGTCGCCGCTCAGGTAGGCCGCGCCGAACAGGCCGGCCAGCAGCCAGTGGAACACCCGCAATCGATTGAACGCCGCCATGGCGGATTCCTCGTTCAGTGAACTATGCCGGGCAGCCTGACAGGCCCAGCTGAAGCCAGGCTGAAAATACCCACACGAAGATTAAGGTTGGCTTCAGCGAGTGCGCGGAGGATGGGCGCCACCCACCTCTCTGGAATCGAACAGCATGAAGCGCATCGGCATTGCCCTCCTTTTCGGCCTGACCAGCTCGCTGGCGCTGGCCGAGCCCGTAGCCCTGCTGGAGGCCTACAAACTGCAGGCACAGCAGGACAACCCTGCCTTCGTCGGTTTCTCCGCCGAGCGCGGCAAGCAGCTGTACTTCGCCGAGCAGCAGCAGGACGGCAAGACCATGAGCTGCACCACCTGCCACACCCGGGACCCGCAGCAGACCGGCAAGACCCTGGCCTTCCGCAAGATCGAGCCGCTGGCGCCCTCCGTCACCCCCACGCGCTTCACCGACACCCGGAAGGTGGCGAAGTGGTTCCGCCGCAACTGCAACGACGTGTTCGCCCGCGAGTGCACCGCGCAGGAAAAGGGCGACTTCATCACCTGGATCGTCAGCCAGTAAGCGGAGGTCGCCATGCAACGCAAAGGACTCGCCCTGGCGCTGGTCGCCATGCTGGCTGGTGCGGGCATACTGTTCGTGCAGGCCGCAAGCCACGAAACCCACGAGCACCATCGGCACCATGAGTCGCACAGGTCCCATCCGGCTCGCGACAGCGCTGCGGCCCAGGACGCCCAGCCCGCTCAGCCCGTCCAAGCCCAGTACAAACGGCCGAAGCAACTGGCAGTGCCGGCCGACGCCCCGCAGGCGTGGCTGAACGAATGCGGCAGCTGCCACATGGCCTACCCGCCCGGCCTGCTGCCGCCCAAGGCCTGGGAACAGCACATGAACACCCTGAGCCACCACTACGGCAGCGATGCCTCGCTGGATCCGGCCGAAGAGCAGCAGATCCGCGACTTCCTGCTGCTGGTGTCCAGCAACAACCGCCTGCCGGTGGAGGGCGTCGTCAGCGCCGACGCGCAACCGCGGATCACCGAGAGCCGCTGGTTCAAGCGCCGGCACGACGAGGTCAGCGCGGCGAAGTTCGCCCGCGAATCGGTGGGTGGCGCCGGCAACTGCGTGGCCTGCCACCGCAATGCCGAGCGCGGCTCGTTCGGCAAGGTGAAGATCCCGCGCTAGCGCTGCAGCAGGCCCAGCACCCAGCGGCCGATCAGGCCGGCGAGCAGGCCGGCGAGCGCCGCCACGGCCCAGTCGGCCAGGTGCAGCGGCTGCAGGTGCAGGCGCGCGGCCAGTGCCGGCAGCTGGACGAACAGCAGCAGCGAAGCCAGGCCGAGCCCGCAGACGGCGCGCGCCATGGCGCTGCGCAGCTGGCTCAGGCTGGCGGTGATGGTCAGGCTGGCGACCACCAGCACGGCGATGGCCATGCTGCGGGCGTGGGTCACCACTGGCGCCTCGGCCAGCACCTGGCCATCCAGCGCCAAGCCGTCCAGGGCCTGCCACCAGGCACCGAGCAGCACCAGGGTGATCAGCGCGCCGCCCAGCAGAATCGCCCACCAGGCCCGGCGCGAGAAGAAGCGCGCCGGGCCACGCCGCGCCAGCACGCCCAGTCTCCCGTCCGGCGCCAGCTCCTGGAACACCAGCAGCGCGGTCGGGTGGATCAGCAGCTCCAGCCAGACCACGTGGATCGGCAGGTACAACAGCGGCGCGCCGGCCAGCGGCACCAGGGTGGCGCTGGCGACCAGCGGGATGTGCACCAGCAACAGGTAGGCGAAGCTCAGCTGCAGGTTGCGAAACAGCTGGCGGCCCTCGCCGATGGCGCGCACCAGGGTGCCGAAGTTGTCGTCGAGGAGGACGATGGCGGCGATCTCGCGGGCGCTCTGCGTGCCGCGCTCGCCCATGGTGATGCCGACGTCGGCGGCTTGCAGCGCCGGCACGTCGTTGACCCCGTCGCCGGTCACCGCGACGATCTCCCCCTCCGCCTGCAGCGCGCGCACCAGTTCGAGCTTCTGCGCCGGGATGGCGCGCGCCACCACGTCGACATCGTCGGGCCACTCGCAGCCTGGCTCCGCCACCAGCACCTTCGGCTCGCCGCCGCCCAGGCCGATCTCGCGGGCAATGGCGCGCGCGGTCAGCGGGTGGTCGCCGGTGACCATCACCACGCGGATCCCCGCCGCCCGGCACTCCGCCACCGCCTCGCGCACGCCGTCGCGCAGCGGATCCTCGAAGGCCAGCAGGCCGGCGAAGACGAAGCCCTGCGCCGGCTCGCTGGCCGGGCACGCGGCCGCCGCCAGGCGGCGGGTGGCGCAGGCGATCACCTTGTGCCCACCGGCCGCGTAGAGGTCCACCTGGCGGCGCCAGCCGGCCAGCGCCGCCGCGTCCAAGTCGCAGAGGGCGAACAGGGTTTCCGGCGCGCCCTTGGTCACCACCCGCCACGCGCCCGCCCCGTCCGGCCAGATCGCCGTCTCGCGGCGGCGCTGCTCGGTGAACGGAAACAGCGCCGCGTGCGGCGCCAGATCGGGCGCCTGGCCGGCCGCCAGCAGGGCGGCATCCAGCGGATCGTCGGCCTCGCTGCGCACCGCCTGCAGCGCCAGCTGCAGCAGGCTGGCGGCGTCGAAGCCGGGCGCGGCCAGGCGATGGCTGAGCACCAGGCTGCCGGCGGTGAGGGTGCCGGTCTTGTCCGAGCAGATGCAGGTCACCCGGCCGATGTTCTCCACCGCCACCGCGCGGCGCACCAGCGCCTTGTGCCGGGCCAAGCGGTACACGCCAACGCCGAGGAAGAAGGTGAACACCACCGGGAACTCCTCCGGCAACGCCGCCACCGCCAGGGTCACCGCGCTGAGCAGCGCATCCACCGCGCCGAAGCCCTGCACCAGGCGGACCGCGGCGAGCAGCAGGCACATCGCCAGCGCCACCCACAGCAGGGTCGCCACCAGGCCGGCGATGGCCTGCTGCAGCGGCGTGCGCGCGTGGCTGCCCTCGCGGGCGGCGCGGACGATCGCGCCGTAGCGCGTCTCCTGGCCGGTATGCAGTACGCGCAGGGTCGCCTGGCCAGCGAGCAGGCGGGTGCCGGCCGCCGCCCAGTGGCAGTCGTCGGCCACCGCCGGGAAACGGTCCGCCACCGCCAGCACCTGCTTGCGCACCGGGAAGGCCTCGCCGGTGAGGGTCGATTCGTCGACCAACATCTCGCTGCCGGCGACCAGCACGCCATCGGCGGGAAAGTATTCGCCGGGAGCCACCTGCGCCAGGTCGCCGGGCAGCACCGCGCGGGCGGCGATCTCGCGCAGCGTGCCATCGCGCCACACCCGCGCCGTGCCGGCCAGGCGGCTGGCCAGGCCGGCGGTGGAGGCGCGGGTGCGCTGGTGCAGCCAGGCGTCCATGCCCAGCAGCGGGATGACCGCCAGCAGAAGGGTCAGCGCTTCGGCGCGGTCGCCGAGCAGACCGAACAGCAGCGCGGTACCGAGCAGGAACCACAGCATCGGATCGCGCAGGGTCTCGCCGGCCAGGGCCGACCAGTGGCGGGCGGCGTCCTCGACGATGGCGTTGGCGCCGTAGCCCTGGCGCTGGTCGACCTCGGCAGCGCTCAGGCCGCGTTCCGGCGACTCCAGCCCCGCCAGGCGGTCGAGAGGAATGGCACGGCGCATCGGGCGAATACCTCGTCTGCTGCGGGCGTGGCCGCGACAGCCATGACATTAGCATGGCCGCCGCGTGGCGCCCGGGCCGGCGCGCCAGGCAGGATCCAGCCGGGCCGCGGGCAAGGTTGATCAGCGGACTGGCAGGCCGGCGCGGCAACGGCGACACTGCAGACAGCGATGGCGCCGCACGGGCGCGCCGAGGAGCTTGACGATGCGCTGGAAACGGGCACGACGCAGTGACAATGTGGTGGACGCCCGCGCGGGCGGCATGCGCAGCGGCGGCAAACTCGGCCTGGGCGGCCTCGCCGCCATCGTCATCGTAGGCCTGCTGATGGGCAAGGACCCGCTGCAGATCCTCGGCCAGATCGGCAGCGAGCTGGCGCAGCAGCAGCCTTCCGGCGACAGTCAGCCGGCAACGGCGGGCGACGAGCACAGCGAGTTCGTCCGCGCCGTGCTCGGCGACACCGAGGACACCTGGCAGGCCCTGTTCGCCGACGCCGGCGAGCAATACCAGGCGCCCAAGCTGGTGCTGTTCAGCGGCAGCGTACGCTCGGCCTGCGGCTTCGCCAGTGCGGCGGTAGGGCCCTTCTACTGTCCTGGCGATCGTCAGGTATATCTCGACCTGCAGTTCTTCGACGAGCTGGCGCAGCGCTTCGCCGCCGCCGGCGACTTCGCCCAGGCCTACGTGATCGCCCACGAGGTCGGCCACCACGTGCAGACCCTGCTCGGCGTTTCCGCCAAGGTCAATGCCGCCCGCCAGCGTGGCGCGACCATGCAGGGCGCCAACGGCCTGCTGGTGCGTCAGGAGCTGCAGGCCGACTGCCTGGCCGGGGTCTGGGCGCACCATGCCCAGCGCCGTCTCGACTGGCTCGAACCGGGCGACCTCGAAGAGGCGCTGAACGCCGCGAACGCCATCGGCGACGACCGCCTGCAGCGGCAGACCCAGGGCCAGGTGGTGCCGGACGCCTTCACCCACGGCACCTCGCAGCAGCGCGCGCGCTGGTTCCGGGTCGGCTTCGACGAAGGCGACCCGGGCAGCTGCGACACCTTCAAGAGTTCGCGGCTGTAGCCCTGGCCCTGGCCCGCCGCGACGCCGCCTAGCCCTCCAGCATCCGCTGCAGCTCGGCGCAGTCGCGGGCGTAGTGGTCGGTCAGTTCCGGCCAGGGATTCTCCGAGCGATTGACCAGCACGCTGCGCGCCCCGGCGGCGCGGGCGCAGGACAGGTCGTGGACGAAGTCGCCGACCATCACCAGCGCGTCCGGCGCCACCGTCCAGCGCGCGGCCAGCTGCAGCAGGCCGTGCGGCTGCGGCTTGGGCGGCGCCTCGTCGCGGCCGAGGACATCGTGCACCACGAAGCAGTCGAGCAGGCCGATGGCCTCGAGGGTGATCAACGCCAGCGGCCGGGCATTGCGGGTGAGGATGCCCAGCCGGCAACCGCGCGCGTGCAGCGTGCGCACCAGCGCCACCGCGCCGGGAGCGGGCCGCGCCGCCTGCGCCAGGGTCTGCTCGTGGGCCAGCAGCCAGGCGTGCTTGGCCGCCGCCAGCTCGGCCGGCAGGGCGGCGAGATGGGCGAGGATGTCGTCCTGCGGCGGGATCTCCAGCGCCCGGCGGATCGCCGCGAAGTCGTGCACGGCGACGGTCAGGGTGCCGTCCATGTCGAACACCCAGTGGCGCAACTGCGGCAACGGCAGCCGCTCGATCAACCCGCCCATGGCGTCACGCCCAGTCCGGTCGCTGGCGGATCAGCCCTTCCTGGACCGCCGAGGCGACCAGCTCGCCGGCGCGGTTGAAGATGCTGCCGCGGGTGAAGCCGCGGCCGTGGCCGGCCCAGGGGCTGTCGAGGGCGAACAGCAGCCAGTCGTCGACCCGCACGTCGTTGCGGTGGAACCACAGCGCGTGGTCGAGGCTGGCGACCTGCATCGAGCGATCCCACATCGACACGCCGTGCGGCAGCAGCGCGGTGGTCAGCAGGCCGAAGTCGGTGGCATAGGCCATCAGGTACTTGTGCAGCGCGGGAACGTCCGGCAACTGGCCGTCGGCACGCACCCACAGGTACTTGATCGGCGCGCGCGGCTGCGCAGGGCTGGCATTGCCCGGATTGACCGGACGGACCTCGATCGGAATATCGAAGTACGCGCGCTCGCGCCCGCCGTCCGGCTGCTGGGCGAGGCGCTGGCGGTGCAGTTCGTGCTCGGACAGCAGGCCTTCCGGGCCGGGCACGTCGGGCATCTGCTCGACCTGGTGGTGGAGGCCGCCCTCGTCGCACTGGAAGGACACGCTGCAGCTGTAGATCGGCTGGCCCTTCTGGATCGCCAGCACGCGGCGGGTGTTGAAGCTGCCACCGTCGCGCACGCGGTCGACCTGGTAGAGCACCGGCATGGTCGCATCGCCCGGGCGCAGGAAGTAGGCATGCATCGAGTGCATGTGGCGCTCGGCCGGCACCGTCTGGCTGGCCGCCGACAGCGACTGGCCGATCACCTGGCCGCCGAACAGCTGGCGCAGGCCGAGATCCTGGCTGACGCCGCGGAACAGGTTTTCCTCGATGGTTTCCAGACTGAGCAGGGCTACCAGCTCATCGAGCACTCGGCTCATGGCTATCTCCTTGTACCGCCGCGACGGGCGGCGGCCATCGCAAATGGGGGTAGGCCGGATGACCGCTCAGACGAGCGTCCACCTGCGCCTTGCCAGGGTGAAATGGTAAAGCCTTTGCAGGCGGCTGTCGGCCATTCCCGGCAATTCGTGCACTGCAGGAGCGAAACAGCCGCCGATTGCCCGACAGCCGGGCGAACCGCGCGGGCGGCCCAACTGGCGCCAGGTCCGCCCCTGCGCTGCTTGGTTCATCGCGGCCCTCTCCCGCTCGCCATGGCGCGGCGCATAATGCCGTTCCGCCCTGCCTCGATGATTGCACCGATCATGCCGCTGCCGCTGGTCTATCACGACGACTACAGCCCGCCGTTCCCGGTCGAGCACCGTTTTCCGATGGAAAAGTTCCGCCTGCTCCACGAGCACCTGCAGGACAGCCTGCCGGCGGCGGTCTACCACCAACCCGCACTGTGTCCGGCGGACATCCTCGCCCTGGCCCACGATCCGGCCTACATCGCCCGCTACCTGGCCGGCGAGCTGCCGCGCGAGGAGCAGCGCCGCCTCGGCCTGCCGTGGAGCGCGGCGCTGGCGCGGCGCACGGTGCGCGCGGTGGGCGGCTCGCTGCTGACCGCCGAGCTGGCGCTGCAGCATGGCCTGGCCTGCAACCTGGCGGGCGGCACCCACCACGCCCACTACGACCAGCCCTCCGGTTTTTGCATCTTCAATGACCTGGCGGTGATCGCCCGCTACCTGCTGGCCAGCGGGCGGGTGGGCCGGGTGCTGATCTTCGACTGCGACGTGCACCAGGGCGACGGCACCGCGCGTCTGCTGGCCGGCTGCGCCGGCGCGGTGACCGTGTCGTTGCACTGCGAGCGCAACTTCCCGGCCAGCAAGGCGCACAGCGACTGGGACATCGCCCTGCCGGCGGGACTGGGCGATGCCGGCTACCTGAAGACCGTCGACGATGCGCTGGACTACCTGCTGCCGGTCTACCAGCCGGACCTGGTGCTGTACGACGCCGGGGTGGACGTGCACAAGGACGACGCCCTCGGCCTGCTCGAACTCAGCGACGCCGGGATCGCCGCCCGCGACACGGCGGTGCTGCGCCATTGCCTGGAGCGCGACATCCCGGTGGCCGGGCTGATCGGCGGCGGCTACGACCGCGACCGCCGCGTGCTGGCGCGCCGCCACGGCATCCTCCAGCACAGCGCGGCGCGGATCTGGCAGGAATTCGGCATGACCTGAACGCAGGGTGCGCCCTTCCCCCCTCTCCCGGTTCCGGGAGAGGGGGGACTCCGTGACTCAGGTCGTCAGATACGACGAACGGGTCAGCCCCAGCCGCAGGGCATCGAGAAAGCGCGTGCGCTCGGCGGCGCTGAGGCTGGAGCCGGCGACCTTCTCGCGGTACAGCGCCATCAGCTCGGCCGGCTCCAGGTGCACGTAGCGCAGCATGTCCTCGATGGTGTCGTGGGTCTCGATGCCGGCGTGGAACACGCTGCCGTCGGGGCGCTGGTAGACGTTCACCGAGTCGGTGTCGCCGAACAGGTTGTGCATGTCGCCGAGGATCTCCTGGTAGGCGCCGACCAGGAACACGCCGAGCAGGTAGTCCTCGCCCTCGCGCAGCGCATGCACCGGCAGGCTGGTCTCGATGCTCTGCTCGTCGACGTACTGGCGGATCTTGCCGTCGGAGTCGCAGGTCAGGTCCTGCAGCACCGCGCGGCGCTGCGGCTGCTCGGCCAGGCGGTGGATCGGCAGGATCGGCAGGATCTGCTCGATGGCCCAGGTATCCGGCAGGCTCTGGAACACCGAGAAGTTGCAGATGTACTTGTCCGCCAGCTTGTCGTTGAGTTCGTCGAGCACCTGGCGGTGCGAGCGCTGGCGCGCCTTGAGCTGGTCGTACAGGCGCCGGCAGATGGCGAAGTAGCACTGCTCGGCCAGCGCCTTCTGCGCCAGCGACAGCTTGCCGGCGGAATACTGCGCGGCCACCTCGCCGACCAGGTGGGTGGCGCGCCAGTAGATCTCGGCGACCATCTCCGGGTCGGTCGGGGCGAGCAGCTCGAGCAGCGCCTGCAGCGTTTCCGGCTGCTCCACCGCCGGGTCGAACTCCGGCACGCTGTCGTTGTGCCGCTCGACGTCAGTCACCTCGACCACCAGTACCGCGTGGTGGGCGGTCATCGCCCGGCCGCTCTCGGAGAAGATGTGCGGGTGCGGCAGCTGCTGGCGGTCGCAGAACTCCTTGAGCATGCCGACCACGGTGGCGGCGTAGTCCTCCATGTCGTAGTTGATCGAGCTGGCGTTGCGCGAATGGGTGCCGTCGTAGTCGACGCCCAGGCCGCCGCCGACGTCGACGTGATCCACCGGCAGGCCCAGCGCGCGCAGCTCGCCGTAGTAGCGGATCGCCTCGCGAAAGCCCCGCCGGTAGTCGGCAATGTTGGCGATCTGCGAGCCCATGTGGAAATGCAGCAGGCGCACGCCCTGGTCCAGCCCCGCGGCGCGGAACCGTTCGGCCACCCGCAGGATCTGCGCGGCGGACAGGCCGAACTTGGACTTCTCGCCACCGGTGTCGGCCCACTTGCTCGAGGCCAGCGAGGACAGCCGCACGCGCAGGCCGATCTGCGGCTGCACGCCGAGGGCGGCGGCCTCCTCGATCAGCAGCGCCACCTCGGATTCCTTCTCGATGACGATGAACAGGTTGTGGCCGAGCTTCTGCCCCATCAGCGCCAGGCGGATGAACTCGCGGTCCTTGTAGCCGTTGCAGACGATGGTGCCGCCGGTGGGCGCCAGCGCCAGCACCGCCATCAGCTCCGACTTGGAGCCGGCCTCCAGGCCGATGGACACATCCTGTGTGGCGATGATGTTCTCCACCACCGCCTCCTGCTGGTTGACCTTGATCGGGTACAGCGCGGTGTAGTCGCTCTGGTAGTCCAAGCGCAGGATGCTGGCATCGAAGGCGCCGGTGAGCTGGCGCACGCGATCCTGGAGGATGCCGGGAAAGCGCACTAGCAGCGGCAGCGACAGGCCGGAGGCACGCAGCTGGTCGACCAGCTGGTGTAGGTCGATGGGCGAGCCGTGCGGACCGTGCGGGCGCACCTCGACGTTGCCGGCCTCGTTGATCGCGTAGTAGCCGGCGCCCCAGTGGCGGATGCCGTAGACGCGCCGGCTGTCGGCCACGCTCCAGGGGGTTTCGTCGTCCTTGCGGGTGCTGCGGGGCATGCGCTGTTCTCCCTGTGCTGGCGACCGGCACCCGGCCGCGATCAGATGGGGCGCCCGGCGCGGCAGGCCGGACGCCGGGCGGCACTCAGCCGCCGGATTTCTTCGCCTTGAAGCCGCGCCTGGTGAGCTCGGCGATCAGCAGCTCGACGTGCTCGCCCTGGATCTCGATCACCCCGTCCTTGAGCGCGCCGCCGGTGCCGCAGCGCTTCTTCAGCGCCGTGGCCAGCTCCTTGAGTTGGTCGCCGGCCAGCGGCACGCCGCTGATGGTGGTCACCGCCTTGCCGCCGCGGCCCTTGGTCTCGCGGCGCACGCGGGCAATGCCGTCGCCTTCGGGGAGCACCGGCTGGCCGCAGATGCACGCGCCCTTGGGCTGGCCGCAGTCCGGGCAGTGCCGGCCGGCGTCGGTGGAGTAGACCAGGCCGCCGAGGGCGGCCAGGGAGGAAGCCTTCTTGTTCACGTCGGCCTCCTCAACCCTGCTCGAGCAGCTGGCGCAGGTCGATGATCGCGGCGTTGGCGCGCGAGATGTAGTTGGCCATCACCAGCGAGTGGTTGGCCAGCACGCCGAAGCCGTCGCCGTTGAGGATCATCGGGCTCCACAGCGGCTCCTGCGCCGCCTCCAGCTCGCGGATGATCTGCCGCACGCCGACCGTGGCGTTCTTCTTGGCCAGCACGTCGGCGAAGTCGACCTCGATGGCGCGCAGGAAATGCGACAGCGCCCAGGCCTGGCCGCGCGCTTCGTAGAACACGTTGTCGATCTGCAACCAGGGGGTCTTGACGATCTCCTCGCTGCCGGCAGTGATGGCGATGCTGGTGTCGGTGGTCAGGCGCATCTGGCCGACGCTGGCGGACAGGCGTTGCGACAGCGAGCCGAGACGGGTCTCGACGTCGGTCAGCCAGTTACGCAGGTTGTCGGCGCGGGCATAGAACTGCGCCTGGTTCTGCACCGGATCGGACAGGCGTTTCTGGAAGCTGGTCAGCGACTTGATGCCGTCGCGGTATTCCTGCTCGCTGGCCGGCAGCGCCCAGCTGCTGTTGTCGAAGTGGAACTTCGGTTCGGCCTTGGCCAGGTCGGCGTCCTCGGTGGACTGCGACTGCGAGCGGGCGAAATCCTTGCGCAGGGCACGGGCCAGGTCGCGCACCTGCACCAGCACGCCGTATTCCCAGTTGGGCATGTTGTCCAGCCACAGGCCGGGCGGGGCGATGTCGTTGGACAGGTAGCCGCCCGGCTTGTCGAGCAGGGTGCCGGCCACCGTCTTCAGGGTCTCCACCGTGGTGTAGCCGGGTACCAGCTGCACCTGGGCCTGCGCGGCGGCGCCCTGGGCATTCTCCTGCACCGGGAACAGCTCGGGCTCGAGGCTCCAGTACCAGCCGACCACCAGCGCAACGAGCAGGTAGACGCCGACCACGCCGCCGACCGCGCGGCTTGCCCAGATGCCGCCGAAGTAGCTGCGGGCATCCGCCACCGAATCATCGACATTGTCGCGCATGGCGCCGACCTTCTTCTTCCAGTCCAGCATGGCTTGGTCCTTTCTCACCGAGATACAAATTCAGGCTGGCAGCCCCGCTCGCAAGGCTGCAGATTGCGTTTCACTATAAAGCATGGCTGTCGCGGGCGTCGGCAGAAAAGAGCGACTGCCCGCCGCAACGCGATGCCGATCCCTTCCGGTATCATGCCGGCGTTCCCGAACGAGAGACTGCGATGCGTCGTCTGCTGCCCCTGCTCCTGCTCCTGCTCACCCTGCCGGCCAGCGCCGGGCTGTTCGACAGCCGGCCGAACCCGGCGTTCGGCACCGCCGCGCTGAACAACAGCGGCGACTTCCTGCCGGTCGGCGAAGCCTTCAAGCTCAGTCTGGTCGAGGCCGATGACCAGCGGGTGAAGCTGCGCTTCGTCAATGCCGAGGGCTACTACCTGTACCGCCACCGCTTCCAGGTGCACAGCGAGCCGGCCGGGCTGCTGGCGGGCGAGCTGCAGCTGCCGGCAGGCAAGGCCAAGCACGACGAGTACTTCGGCGACGTCGAGGTGTACTACGGGGTGACCGACATGGCGGTGCCGATCGCCAACCCGTCCGGGCAGGCGTTCCGCCTCAAGGTCACCTACCAGGGCTGCGCCGACCAGGGCCTGTGCTATCCGCCGGAAACCGCCACCTTCACCATCGACGGCAAGGCGCCGGCAGGCGCGAGCCCGATCGCCCCGCCAGCGGCCGCAGCCATTCCGGCGGTCGCCGCCAACCCGGCCGCCACGAGCGTCTGGAGCTGGCGCGAGCTGGCGCTGTTCTTCCTCGCCGGCCTCGGCCTGACCTTCACCCCCTGCGTGCTGCCGATGCTGCCGATCCTCTCCGGCGTGGTGTTGCGCGGCCAGGCGGGCGGCGCCCGCGGGCTGATCCTCTCGCTGGCCTACGTGCTGCCGATGGCCGCCTGCTTCGCCGTGCTCGGCGCGCTGATGGGCCTGTTCGGCGCCGAGCTCAACCTGCAGGCGCGCCTGCAGTCGCCGTGGATCCTGGTGCCCTTCGCGCTGTTCTTCGCCACCTTCGCCCTGGCCATGTTCGGCGTCTACGAGCTGCGCCTGCCGACCTTCATCCGCGAGCCGCTGGACCGCCTGGCCGGCCATGCCCGCGGCGGCTCGATCTGGGGCGCGGCGCTGCTCGGCGTGTTCTCCAGCCTGCTGGTGTCGCCCTGCGTGTCGGCGCCGCTGGCCGGCGCGCTGCTGTACATCAGCGCCAGCGGCGATGCCCTCGGCGGCGGCCTCAAGCTGTTCGCCTTAGGGCTCGGCATGGGCGCGCCACTGGTGCTGTTCGCCACCGGCGGCGGCGCCCTGCTGCCGCGCTCGGGGGTGTGGATGACCACGGTGCGCAACGCCTTCGGCGTGCTGCTGCTGGCGGTGGCGATCTGGCTGCTCGAGCGGGTGCTGCCCGGCCAGCTCAGCCTGGCGCTGTGGGGCCTGCTGGCCGGCGGCGTGGCGCTCAACCTGGGGGCGCTGGAAATGGTGCCCAAGACCCACCGCCAGCGCGTCGCCCAGCTGTTCGGCCTGCTGCTGCTGGTCTATGCCCTGGCCGCCTGGACCGGCGCCCTGCGCGGCGAAACCGATCCGCTACGCCCGTTCGGCCGCCCGGCGTTGGCCGCCGCCAGCCAGGGCATCAGCAGCTCCCATGCCGGCTGGCAGACCGTCAGCACCCCGGCCGAACTGGATGCCGCCTTCGCCGCCGCCAGGAGCGCCGGCCAGCCGCTGCTGCTCGACTGGTACGCCGACTGGTGCATCAGCTGCAAGGTGATCGAGCGCGAGGTGCTGCCGGCGCCGCAGGTCGCTGCGCAGCTGGCCGCCTACCGCCTGGTGCGCTTCGACATGACCGCCGGCACCCCCGAGCAGCGCGCCCTGCTCGACCGCTACCGGCTGTTTGGCCCGCCGGCGCTGCTGCTGTTCGCTGCCGACGGCAGCGAGTGGCAGGACCTGCGGGTGATCGGCGAAACCGACGCCGCCGGCCTCGCCGCGCAGCTGGAAAAGGCCGCCCAGCGCTTCTGAGGCGACGATTCCGGTCATCGTCAGCCATCATGCGGCCATCTACGGCAAAAACCGGGCGACTGGACAGGCGCCCGGTATTTCCGGCATAGTCCCGCAACTTTTTTCCCCGTACCTCTACAGGACATCGCCCGCATGGCCACTTTCCTGGTTCTGCATGGTCCCAACCTGAACCTGCTGGGCACCCGCGAGCCGGGCGTCTACGGCGCCACCACCCTCGTCGACATCAACACCGACCTGGAGGCGCGCGCCCGCGCGGCCGGCCATCACCTGCTGCACCTGCAGAGCAACGCCGAGTACGAACTGATCGAGCGCATCCACGCCGCCCGCGGCGAAGGCATCGACTTCATCATCATCAACCCGGCGGCATTTACCCATACCAGTGTCGCATTGCGTGACGCGCTGCTGGCGGTGAGCATCCCATTCATCGAAGTTCACCTGTCGAACGTGCACAAACGCGAACCCTTCCGCCACCACTCCTACTTCTCCGATGTGGCGGTCGGCGTGATCTGCGGACTCGGCGCCAGCGGCTATCGCCTGGCCCTGGAAGCCGCAATCGAACAACTGCAACGCCCCTGACCTCTTTTGGAGCGCCCTGATGGACATTCGTAAAGTCAAGAAGCTGATCGAACTGCTGGAAGAGTCCGGCATCGACGAGCTGGAAATCTGTGAAGGCGAAGAATCCGTTCGCATCAGCCGCCACAGCAACAAGCAGCCGCAGTACGCCCAGCCGATGTACGCACCGGCGCCGGCCCCGGTCGCCGCCCCGGCCCCGCTCGCTGCTGCCCCGGCCGCTGCCGCCGCTCCGGCTGCCCCGGCCCTGGCCGGCCACGTGGTGCGCTCGCCGATGGTCGGCACCTTCTACCGCGCCTCCTCGCCGGACGCCAAGCCGTTCGCCGACGTCGGCCAGACCGTGAAGAAGGGCGACATCCTGTGCATCGTCGAAGCGATGAAGATGATGAACCACATCGAAGCCGAAGCCAGTGGCACCATCGGCTCGGTACTGGTGGAAAACGGCCATCCGGTCGAGTTCGACCAGCCGCTGTTCACCATCGTCTGACCCGCGGAGAATCCTGCGATGCTGCAAAAAGTCCTGATTGCCAACCGCGGCGAGATCGCCCTGCGCGTGCTGCGCGCGTGCAAGGAACTGGGCATCAAGACCGTGGCTGTGCACTCGACTGCCGACCGCGACCTGATGCACGTGTCGCTGGCCGATGAGTCTGTCTGCATCGGCCCGGCGTCCTCCGCCCAGTCCTACCTGAGCATCCCGGCGATCATCGCTGCCGCCGAAGTCACCGGCGCCGACGGTATCCACCCGGGCTACGGCTTCCTCGCCGAGAACGCCGACTTCGCCGAGCAGGTGGAGAAATCCGGCTTCACCTTCATCGGCCCGACCGCCGACGTGATCCGCCTGATGGGCGACAAGGTCTCGGCCAAGGACGCCATGAAGAAGGCCGGCGTACCGACCGTGCCGGGCTCGGCCGGCCCGCTGCCGGAAGACGAGGAAGAAGCGCTGAAGATCGCCCGCGAAGTGGGCTATCCGGTGATCATCAAGGCCGCTGGCGGCGGCGGTGGTCGCGGCATGCGCGTGGTCCACAAGGAAGAGGACCTGATCGATTCGGCCAAGCTGACCCGCAACGAAGCCGGTTCCGCCTTCGGTAACCCGATGGTCTACCTCGAGAAGTTCCTGACCAATCCGCGCCACGTGGAAGTCCAGGTGCTGTCCGACGGCCAGGGCAACGCCGTGCACCTCGGTGACCGCGACTGCTCGCTGCAGCGCCGCCACCAGAAGGTGATCGAGGAGGCGCCTGCGCCGCTGATCGACGAAGAAGCCCGCCGCAAGGTCCAGGCCCACTGCGTGCAGGCGTGCATCGACATCGGCTACCGCGGCGCCGGCACCTTCGAGTTCCTCTATGAAAACGGCAGTTTCTACTTCATCGAGATGAACACCCGCGTGCAGGTGGAACACCCGGTCACCGAGATGGTCACTGGCGTCGACATCGTCAAGGAAATGCTGCGCATCGGCGGCGGCGAGAAGCTGTCGATCACCCAGGACGACGTGGTGATCCGCGGTCATGCCATCGAGTGCCGGATCAACGCCGAAGACCCGAAGACCTTCATGCCCAGCCCGGGCAAGGTCAAGCACTTCCACGCTCCAGGCGGCAACGGCGTGCGCGTCGATTCGCACCTGTACGACGGCTATACGGTACCGCCGTACTACGATTCGCTGATCGGCAAGCTGATCACCTTCGGCGCCACCCGCGACGAAGCGCTGGGCCGCATGCGCAATGCCCTCGACGAGCTGATCGTCGACGGCATCAAGACCAACGCCCCGCTGCACGCGGAGCTGGTGCGCGACCCCGGCTTCTGCAAGGGCGGTGTCAACATCCACTACCTGGAAAAGAAACTGGGTATGGACAAGCACTGAGCCTCGGCTCGCTGCTTGCACAGAGGCCGCCTTCGGGCGGCCTCTGTCGTTTCTGCCTGGCGTAGGGTGCGCCGTGCGCACCAACCGGGCCACGCCCCCATCACGCTGCGCACGGCGCACCCTACGGAGCCGCACTGGCAGCGCACCGCCCCCTCCAGTAAGCTTGCCCGCCATTCGCCCCCACTCCTCATGAGGCCTCCGCCATGCCCTGGCTGCAAGTCCGACTCGCCATCACTCCCCACCAGGCCGCCGTGCTGGAAGACCAGCTGCTGGAGCTGGGCGCGGTCTCCGTGACCTTCATGGACGCCGAGGACCAGCCGATCTTCGAGCCGGACCTGGGCACCACCCCGCTGTGGACCCACACCCACCTGCTCGCCCTGTTCGAGGACGGCACCGACGCCGACGCGGTGCTCGCCCACCTCAAGCTGCTGCGCGGCGGCGAGCTGCCCGAATACCAGGTCGAGCGCATCGAGGACCAGGACTGGGAGCGCAGCTGGATGGACAACTTCCACCCGATGCGCTTCGGCCGCCGCCTGTGGATCGTGCCGAGCTGGCATGCCGCGCCGGAGCCGGAGGCGGTCAACCTGCTGCTCGATCCGGGCCTGGCCTTCGGCACCGGCACCCACCCGACCACCGCGCTGTGCCTGGAGTGGCTGGACGGCCAGGAGCTCGCCGGCTGCCGGGTGCTCGACTTCGGCTGCGGCTCGGGCATCCTCGGCATCGCCGCGCTGCTGCTCGGCGCCGCCTCGGCGCTGGGCACCGACATCGACCCGCAGGCGCTGGAGGCCTCCCTGGACAACGCCGGGCGCAACGGCCTGCCGGCCGACGCCTTCCCGGTCTACCTGCCCGAGCAGCTGCCGCAACAGCCGGTCGACGTGGTGGTGGCCAACATCCTCGCCGGCCCGCTGGTGCAGCTGGCGCCGACCATCACCGCCCTGGTCAAGCCGGGCGGTCGCCTGGCGCTGTCCGGCATCCTCGCCGAGCAGGCCGAGGAAGTGCGCGCCGCCTACGCCGAGGCCTTCGACCTCGACCCGACCGCAGTGAAGGAAGGCTGGGTGCGCATCAGCGGCGTGCGCCGCTGAGCTGCCGAGCCATGCTGCGCTGCGCTAGAATCAACCCCTGACCTGTTCCGGAATAGCGCAGCATGACCGAGTCATTCGTCACCCAGTGCCCCCATTGCCAGACCCGCTTCCGCGTCACCCGCGCGCAGCTCGGCATGGCCCGCGGCGCCGTGCGCTGCGGTGCCTGCCTGCAGGTGTTCAACGCCGCCGAGCAGCTGGCCACCACGCCGCTGGCGCAGGCGGCCGAGCCGGAGGCGCCGGGCGACGAACAGGACACCACCCTGACCGCCGCTGCCGCCGGCGCACTGGCCGCCGGCCTGAGCGACAGCAGCGCCGCGAACATCCAGCTGGCCGGCTACACCCCCGCACCGCCCATGCCGACCTCGGCGGACGCTGCCACGCCGCCCGCCGCGTCACCCACTGCACCCACTGCGCCGGCCGCGGCAGCCCCCGCGGCGAAAGCCGCGGACGACGACACCCTGTGGATCCACGACGACCTCGATCTGGACAACCTCGACCTCGAGCTTGACGAGGAACTGGCCAAGCTGGAGCCGGACAGCTTCGAGCTGAGCAGCGAGTTCCTCGACTACCACCCGCCGCAGAGCCCCTTCGGCAGCGCGGCCAGCAACAGCCGCGACCCGCACGATGAAAGCTGGGCCGAAGCCCTGCTGCACGACCAGTCCCCCGGCACGCCGCGCGGGGCCAAACCGCTCGATGCCCGCCACCGCGAGGAACCGCCGCTGGCGGAGGACAACCCCTGCGACGAGCTGGGCGGCCTGGCCGACGATGCCCAGGAAGTCGCCGCCCATCCGCAGGCCGCACTGGTCGCCGAGCGCGACCAGCCGCTGTCGGTCAGCGAGGCGGCGGCCACCCTGGCGGCCAGCGCCGCGGCCCAGCGCAGCGAGCCCCAGCTGCGCGCCGAAGGTCTGCGCCACCTCAACGACGAGCCGCTGCAACTCGACTGGCAGGCGCCACGTGCCAACTGGGGCCGCCGTCTGCTGTGGCTGCTGCTGATCCTGCTGGCCCTGGCCGGCCTGGCCGGGCAGTACATCTGGCATCACCTGCCGGAGCTGGCCCGTCAGGAGCAGTGGCGCCCCTGGTTCGAGAAGGCCTGCCCGCTGCTTGGCTGCAGCCTGCCGCCGCGGGTCGACGTCAGCCTGATCAAGAGCAGCAACCTGACCGTGCGCAGCCACCCGACCCATCCCGGCGCGCTGACCGTCGACGCGATCATCTACAACCGCGGCGACTTCGCGCAGCCCTTCCCGCTGCTCGAGCTGCGCTTCGAGGACATCAACGGCCAGCCGCTGGCCAGCCGCCGCTTCAAGCCGGGCGAGTACCTCAGCGGCGAACTGGCCGGGCGCACCAGCATGCCGCCGCAGACGCCGATCCACATCGCCCTGGAAATCCTCGATCCGGGCGCCCAGGCGGTGAACTACAGCCTGGCCTTCCACTCGCCGGACTGAACCCCTGCGCCGTCGCCACGGCGGCGCTGTTCAAAAAACATCCAGAACAGTCTTTAACCGCTCCCGCGGAGCGGGTATCATCGCCACCCTTTTCCAGCAGCTGATTTGCCCCCTGCGGCAGGGATACCCCATGTCGGTGGTTCGCATCGGCCCTTACACGCTCCCCAATCGCCTGATCCTGGCCCCCATGGCCGGCGTCACCGATCGTCCGTTCCGCCAACTGTGTCGCCGCCTGGGCGCCGGCCTGGTCGTGTCCGAAATGCTCACCAGCGACGTGAGCCTGTGGCACAGCCGCAAGTCGCGCCTGCGCATGCTCCACGACGGCGATCCCGAGCCGCGCTCGGTGCAGATCGCCGGCGGCGACCCGCAGATGCTCGCCGAGGCGGCGCGCCGCAACGTCGAGCTGGGCGCGCAGATCATCGACATCAACATGGGCTGCCCGGCCAAGAAGGTCTGCAACAAGGCCGCCGGCTCGGCGCTGATGAAGGACGAGCAGCTGGTCGGGCAGATCCTCGATGCGGTGGTCGGCGCCGTCGATGTGCCGGTGACCCTGAAGATCCGCACCGGCTGGGATCGCGACCACAAGAACGGCGTGAGCATCGCGCGCATCGCCGAGCAGGCCGGCATCGCCGCGCTGTCGGTGCACGGCCGCACCCGCGCCGACCTGTACACCGGCGAGGCCGAGTACGCCACCATCGCCGCGATCCGCGAGGCGGTGAGCCTGCCGCTGTTCGCCAACGGCGACATCGACTCGCCGCACAAGGCCCGCGCCGTGCTCGACGCCACCGGCGCCGATGCGCTGATGATCGGCCGCGCCGCCCAGGGCCGGCCGTGGATCTTCCGCGAGATCGACCACTACCTGCAGACCGGCGAACTGCTGCCCGGACCGCAACTCGAGGAAGTCGAGAGCATCCTCCTCGAGCATCTGAGCGAGCTGCATGCCTTCTACGGCGAAGTGATGGGCGTGCGCATCGCCCGCAAGCACGTCGGCTGGTACCTCGCCACCCTGCCGGGGGGCAGGGACTTTCGTAACGACTTCAACCGCCTGGACTGCCCCGCCGCCCAGCACGCGAGCGTGCGCGGCTTCCTGGCCAGGCAGCAGGACATCTGCAGAGGGACGGCCGCATGACGACCCTGACCGAGAATTTTGTGAGTGGAATGACTGCCGTGAGCGACAACGCCAACCTGAAACAGCACCTCATCGCCCCCAGCGAGGAGCGGCGCACCCTGCGCGACAGCGTGGAGCAGGCCTTGCACAACTACTTCGCCCACCTCGACGGCCAGCCGGTGACCGACGTCTACAATCTGGTGCTGTCGGAAGTGGAGGCGCCGCTGCTGGAAACCGTGATGCGCTACGTCAAGGGCAACCAGACCAAGGCCTCCGAGCTGCTCGGCCTGAACCGCGGCACCCTGCGCAAGAAGCTCAAGCAGTACGACCTGCTGTAACCCGATCCGCCTGGAAGGGCAGCAGTCCGGCTGCTGCCCTTTCTGTCCAATCCTGTCCTGATGGAATCCGAGATGACCGACCAGACCACCCGCCTTCCCGTCCGCCGCGCGCTGATCAGCGTGTCCGACAAGACCGGCGTCGTCGACTTCGCCCGCGAACTCGCCGCCCTCGGCGTCGAGATCCTCTCCACCGGCGGCACCTTCAAGCTGCTGCGCGAAAACGGCGTGGCCGCGGTCGAAGTGGCCGACTACACCGGCTTCCCGGAAATGATGGACGGCCGGGTGAAGACCCTGCATCCGAAGATCCACGGCGGCATCCTCGGCCGTCGCGATCTCGACGGCGCGGTGATGGCCGAGCACGGCATCAACCCGATCGACCTGGTCGCGGTCAACCTCTACCCGTTCGCAGCTACCGTGGCCAAGGCCGGCTGCACCCTGCCGGACGCCATCGAGAACATCGACATCGGCGGCCCGACCATGGTTCGCTCGGCGGCCAAGAACCACAAGGACGTCGCCATCGTGGTCAACGCTGGTGACTACGCCGGCATCGTCGCCTCGCTGAAGACCGGCGGCCTGACCTATGCCCAGCGCTTCGACCTGGCGCTCAAGGCCTTCGAGCACACCGCCGCCTACGACGGCATGATCGCCAACTACCTGGGCACCGTCGACCAGAAGGCCGAGACCCTGTCCACCGAAGGCCGCAGCGAATTCCCGCGCACCTTCAACAGCCAGTTCATCAAGGCGCAGGACATGCGCTACGGCGAGAACCCGCACCAGAACGCGGCCTTCTACGTCGAGGCCAACCCGGCCGAGGCCAGCATCGCCACCGCCAAGCAGCTGCAGGGCAAGGAACTGTCCTACAACAACGTGGCCGACACCGACGCCGCGCTGGAGTGCGTGAAGAGCTTCGTCAAGCCGGCCTGCGTGATCGTCAAGCACGCCAACCCGTGCGGCGTCGCCGTGGTCCCGGAAGCCGACGGCGGCATCCGCAAGGCCTACGACCTGGCCTACGCCACCGACACCGAGTCCGCCTTCGGCGGCATCATCGCCTTCAACCGCGAGCTGGATGGCGAAACCGCCAAGGCCATCGTCGAGCGCCAGTTCGTCGAAGTGATCATCGCCCCGAGCATCAGCGCCGAAGCCCGCGAAGTGGTCGCCTCCAAGGCCAACGTGCGCCTGCTCGAATGCGGCCAGTGGCCGGCCGAGCGTATTGCCGGTCTGGACTACAAGCGCGTCAACGGCGGCCTGCTGGTGCAGAGCCGCGACATCGGCATGATCGGCGAAGCGGATCTGAAGGTCGTCACCCAGCGCGCGCCGAGCGAGCAGGAAATCCACGACCTGATCTTCGCCTGGAAGGTGGCCAAGTTCGTCAAGTCCAACGCCATCGTCTACGCCAAGAACCGCCAGACCGTCGGCGTCGGCGCCGGCCAGATGAGCCGCGTCAACTCCGCGCGCATCGCCGCGATCAAGGCCGAGCACGCCGGCCTGCCGGTACCCGGTGCGGTGATGGCGAGCGACGCCTTCTTCCCGTTCCGCGACGGCATCGACAACGCTGCCAAGGCCGGCATCACCGCGGTGATCCAGCCGGGCGGCTCGATGCGCGACGCCGAGGTGATCGCCGCCGCCGACGAAGCGGGCATTGCCATGGTATTCACCGGCATGCGCCACTTCCGTCACTAAGGGTGGCATGGCCGCGCTGAAGCGCCCGTCTGCGGCGTTGGCGGCGGACTCGCCGATGCTCATTGCCATTGAGGCAACTGCGCTCGTCGAGCCCACCGCCGCCTTGCATCCAGACACTTCATCGCGACCCGAAAGATTCGAATATGCAGGGCACTGGCCCGGCACCAGACTCGTAGGGTGGACAGCCGCAGCTGTCCACCGATCGGGCCACAGGCCCGACTCCCCAAGGAGAACGCAATGAACGTACTGATCATCGGCAGCGGCGGCCGCGAGCACGCCCTGGCCTGGAAAGTGGCGCAGGACCCGCGCGTCGCCAAGGTCTTCGTCGCCCCCGGCAACGCCGGCACCGCCACCGAAGCCAAGTGCGAGAACGTCGCCATCGACGTGCTGGCCATCGAGCAACTGGCCGACTTCGCCGAGCAGAACGTGCAGCTGACCATCGTCGGCCCGGAAGCGCCGCTGGTGAAGGGCGTGGTCGACCTGTTCCGCAGCCGCAAGCTGGCGATCTTCGGCCCGACCGCCGCCGCCGCCCAGCTGGAAGGCTCCAAGGCCTTCACCAAGGACTTCCTGGCCCGCCAGCAGATCCCCACCGCCGACTACCAGAACTTCACCGAAGTCGAGCCGGCGCTGGCCTACCTGCGCGAGAAGGGCGCGCCCATCGTGGTCAAGGCCGACGGCCTGGCCGCCGGCAAGGGCGTGATCGTCGCCATGACCCTCGAAGAAGCCGAGGAAGCGGTGCGCGACATGCTGTCTGGCAACGCCTTCGGCGACGCCGGCGCGCGCGTGGTCATCGAGGAGTTCCTCGACGGCGAGGAAGCCAGCTTCATCGTCATGGTCGACGGCGAGAACGTGCTGCCGATGGCCACCAGCCAGGACCACAAGCGCGTCGGCGACGGCGACAGCGGCCCGAACACCGGCGGCATGGGCGCCTACTCGCCGGCTCCGGTGGTCACCGCCGAAGTGCACCAGCGGGTGATGGACGAGATCATCTACCCGACCGTGCGCGGCATGGCGGCCGAAGGCAACGTCTACACCGGCTTCCTGTACGCCGGGCTGATGATCGACAAGGCCGGCAAGCCCAAGGTCATCGAGTTCAACTGCCGCTTCGGCGACCCGGAAACCCAGCCGATCATGGTGCGCCTGGAGTCCTCGCTGGTCCTGCTGGTCGAGGCCGCGCTGGCCAAGGCGCTGGACAAGGTCGAGGCGACCTGGGATCCGCGGCCCACCGTGGGCGTGGTGCTGGCTGCCGGCGGCTACCCGGGCGACTACGCCAAGGGTGACGTGATCGAGGGTCTCGACGCAGCGGCGAAGATCGACGGCAAGGTGTTCCACGCAGGCACCGCGCTGAACGCCCAGGGCCAGGTGGTCACCGCCGGCGGCCGCGTGCTGTGCGCCACCGCCATCGGTGCCAGCGTGTCCGACGCCCAGCAGCAGGCCTACCGCCTGGCCGAGCAGATCCGCTGGAACGGCTGCTTCTACCGCCACGACATCGGCTACCGCGCCATCGCCCGCGAGCGCGGCGAAGGCTGAGCCCGCGTCGGCCCTGCCCGCGCCAGACCGGCGGGCAGGGCCACGGCGCAGAGGAAGCCGGACACCCCCGGCTTCCCCCTCCCCCTCCCTTCTTCGCCCCCGCGATCACGGCGCTATTGCTACCATTCGGCGCAAAATCGTTCGGTTCTCACGCCCATTGGTTTAGAGCAAAGCCGGCTTCCGGTATAATTCCCCACCACACTTGTAGGGATAGCTCATCGTGCGCCGGCTCGGAATTGCCATAGCATCATTCGTCAGTCTGCTCATGCTCGTCCCGCTCGGGGTGCTGAGCCTCGTCGACCACGTCACCGCCCTGCAGACCCGGTTGCCCAGCCTCGACAGCCATCTGCTGCTCGGCACGCTGTGCGGCGCCCTGCTGATGCTGATGGCCGACCACCTGTTACGCTTCGCCTTCCGCCGCGACCGCCAGAACCTGCTGCTGGCCGGGCTCTGCGCGCTGCCGTCGCTGCTCGGCCTGAGCGGCCTGTGGCCGGATCTGTCGCCCCTGACCAACGTCGCCCTGCTGAGCGCCAGCCTGCTCGGCCTGTTCCTCTACGGCTACCTGCTCGCCGCCCGCCAGCGCCGCACCGTGCATGCCGATTTCCGCGCCAGCCGCGCCGAGGCCGCCAGCCAGGCCGAGCAGGAGGCCAAGGCCAAGTTCCTCGCCAGGATCAGCCACGAGATCCGCACCCCCATGAACGGCGTGCTGGGCATGACCGAACTGCTCATGGGCACGCCGCTGTCGGCCAAGCAGCGCGACTACGTGCAGACCATCCACAGCTCGGGCAACGAACTGCTGCAGCTGCTCAACGAGATCCTCGACCTGTCGGCCCTGGAGTCCGGGGAGATCGAACTGGACGACGTGCAGTTCGACCTGCCCGCCCTGCTCGACGAGTGCCTGGAAACCTTCCGCACCCGCGCCGAGCTGCAGGGGGTCGAGCTGATCAGCTTCATCCAGCCGCAGGTGCCGCGCACCATCGGCGGCGACCCGGCCCGCCTGCGCCAGACCCTGCTCAACCTGCTGGACCACGCCTTCAAGCAGACCGACGAGGGCGAGGTGCTGCTGGTCGCCGCGCTGGAGCGGGGCGACAGCCTGCCGCGCCTGCGCATCGCCGTGCAGGACAGCGGCCGGCCGCTGAGCAGCGAGGAGCGCGAGATCCTCCTCAACACCCATCTGCGCAGCCGCGACTACCTCAACGAGAGCCGCCTCGACGGCCACCTCGGCCTGGTCCTCAGCCGCCAGCTGGTCACCCTGATGCGCGGCGAGTTCGGCATCGAGAGCGGCGAGCAGCAGGGCTCGACGCTGTGGCTCAACCTGCCGCTGTCCGCGGCCAGCCTGGCCCAGCCGATGCTCGACCCGACGCTGCAATTGCGCGATGCGCGGGTGCTGGTGGTGGACGACAACGACACCTGCCGCAAGGTGCTGATCGAGCAGTGCAGCAGCTGGGGCCTGCAGGCCAGCGGCGTCGCCTCCGGCGCCGAGGCGCTGGCGCTGCTGCGCACCAAGGCCAACCTGCGCGAATACTTCGATGCGGTGCTGCTCGACCACGATATGCCGGGGATGAGCGGCATGCAGCTGGCCGCGAAGATCAAGGAAGACCCGCACATCAACCACGACCTGCTGCTGGTGATGCTCAGCGGCCTGAGCCAGGCGCCGAGCAAGCTGGTGGCGCGCAACGCCGGGATCAGCCGCATCCTCGCCAAGCCGGTGGCCGGCTACACGCTCAAGGCCACCCTCGCCGAGGAGCTCGGCCGCCAGCGCCGCGGCCTGGGCGGACCCGGCAGCCTGCGGGCGACGCAGCCCCTGGTGCCGGAAGACTTCCGCGTGCTGGTGGCCGAGGACAACAGCATCTCGACCAAGGTGATCCGCGGCATGCTCGGCAAGCTCGACGTCGAGCCCGATCTGGTCAGCAACGGCCGCGACGCGCTGCGCGCCCTGCAGCGCCAGCGCTACGACCTGGTGCTGATGGACTGCGAGATGCCGGTGCTCGACGGCTTCGCCGCCACCGTCCAGCTGCGCGCCTGGGAAGCCGCGCAACAGCACCCGCGCACGCCGGTGGTCGCGCTGACCGCGCACATCCTCGGCGAGCACAAGGAGCGCGCGCTGCGCTCCGGCATGGACGGCCACATGGCCAAGCCGGTGGAACTGTCGCAACTGCGCGAGCTGGTGGAACACTGGGTCGCCGTCAAGGAACAGCGCAGCCGCGCCGCTCAGGCCTCCTGAACGCCCGCGGCGCCGGATGAACCGGGGCTGCCGGGGCGAACGCTCAATCGACCAGGCGCAGGGTGCCCTTCATCAGCGCCGAATGGCCGGGGAAGGAGCAGAAGAACAGGTACTGCTGCCCCTCTTCGAGCAGCGCCACCGGGAAGGTCACCGTGTCCGACTCGCCGCCGCCGAGCACCCGGGTGGCGGCGATCACCCGCGGATCGCCGGGACGAATAAAGCTGCGCGATATCCCGCCCACCAACCCGGCCTGCGCCACGGCCTGCTGGTCGGCGGCGCGGGCCAGCACCCAGTTGTGTCCCATCAGGGTTTTTTCCTGGCTGCCGCTGTGCCGCAGGTGGACGGTGAACTCGCGACAGCTGCGGCTGACCTCGATGGCATTGCGATTGAAGGCGATCCGGTCGCTGGCCTCGATCTCGACACTGCAGGTCGCCGCCCACAGGGACGGGCTGAGCAACGCTAGCAGAGCGGCAAGCAGGGTTTGACGGGGCACGAAGCGGGACTCCTCGGTGAAGACGACGGGAACCCCCTGAAGACCGCCTCCCCGCCGGCCAAGTTCCGACCGGCGGTCGGCTATCGTTGTCATAGAGGGATTCAAGCGGCGCCCGTCCGCCCTGCGGCAGACAATCGGGGCGTCCATCCGGAGGGCAGCAGCATGAACTTCCAGGAACTGTTCGACCGCGTACTGAGCGCCTATGCCGCCTATGCCGGCTGCGTCTGCGGTGCCTGCGCCGACTGAGCGCCCCGCGGGTCGAGCGGATCGATCAGCCCGGCCACGCAGGCCATGCCGACCAGATCGCTGAGCCGTTCGGCCTGCATGCGCTTCATCACCCGCGCGCGGTACAGCTCGACGGTCTTCACGCTGATCGCCAGCTGCTCGGCGATCTCGCGACTGGTGTAGCCCTGCACCAGCGGCAGCAGCACGTCGCGCTCGCGCGGGGTCAGACTGTCCAGCCGCGCGCGCAGCGCCGCCGTGCCATCCCGGCGGGCCAGCCGCTCGCTCTGGCGGCGCAGCGCCTGCTGCACGCTGTCGAGCAGCAGCTGCTCGTTGCACGGCTTCTCGATGAAGTCGCAGGCCCCCGACTTGAACGCGCGCACCACGATCGGCACGTCGGCATGGCCGCTGACGAAGATCACCGGCAGGTCGAGGCCGCGCGCGTGCAGCTCCTCCTGCACGTTCAGCCCGCCCATGCCCGGCATGCGCACGTCGAGCAGCACGCAGGCCGGCCGCGCCGGATCGCAGGCGTCGAGAAAGGCGCGGCCGTTGGTGAACGGCAGGGCCTGCAGGCCGACCGACTCCAGCAGCCAGACGGTCGAATCGAGCATGCCCTGATCGTCGTCGACCACATACACCACCTGCTCCTGTGACATCGCTCACTCCTGCTGTTCGGTTGGTCCGCTGTGCCCTGCCGGCTCCGGCCGCTCGCCACGCCCGGCCAGCGGCAGGCAGCAGCTCAGGCGCAGCCCCTCGGCCTGGCGGCTGGCGCGCAGCTCGCCGCCGAAGCCCTCGACGATGGTGCGGCTCATCGACAGGCCGAGCCCGAGGCCCTCGGCCTTGCGGGTGTAGAAGGGGGTGAAGATCTGCTCCAGCTCCGCCTCGTCGACGCCCGGCCCCTGGTCCTCGACCACGATGCACAGGCGCTGCCCGCCGGCCTCTGCCGTCGCCGCCAGGCGGATGCGCGAGGGCGCGTGCGGATGCGCCTCGCGGTTGGCCTCGATGGCGTTGCGCAGCAGGTTGAGCAGCACCTGCTCGAGCAGCACCCGGTCGGCGTACACCGGCGGCAGATTGTCCGGCAGATCCTCGACGATCGCCACCCGGCCGTTGGCCGCCTCCCAGGCGCACAGGCGCACCGCCTCGCGCGCCAGCACCGCGACATCCAGCGCCTGCATGCGCCGCTGGCCCTTGCGCAGGAAGGCGCGCAGGCGGCGGATCACCTCGGCGGCGTGGTTGGCGTGGGCGGTGATCCGCTCCAGGCCCTGGGCCACCCGCTCCAGCGCCTGCGGGTTGTCGGCCGCGCCCTGCAGGTAGCGCTGGCTGGCGCTGGCGTAGTTGACCACCGCGGCCAGCGGCTGGTTGATCTCGTGGGCGATCCCCGAGGCCAGCTCGCCGAGGGTGACCAGCCGTGCGGTGTGCGCCAGTTCGTCCTGGTGGCGGCGCAGCTGGGTCTCGCGCAGCTCCCGCTCGGTCATGTCGCGCGCCACCAGCGAGAAGTAGCGGGCCGCGCCGCTGCCGGCATGGGCCAGCAGCACCAGCGACACCGGCAACGAGTCCTGGCCGCCCGGCGGGTGCAGGCGCATGTCGCTCTCCCACACGCCGCTGCGCTCGGCGCAGGCCAGGCCCTCGTCGAGCAGGCGCGCCCGGTCGCCCGCATCCAGCAGCGCGGCCAGCGCCGGCGCCGCCTCGCCCTCGGCCAGTCCCAGGGCCCGGCGGGCCGACTGGTTGAGGTAGGTGAGGTTGCCGGCGCGATCGAGGAACAGCACCAGGTCGGTGGTCGCCTCGATCACCTCGGCCAGGCGCCGGCGCACCTCCTCGCCCTGCACCCGCGCGGTGACGTCGCGCGACACGCTGACGATCTCCACCACCGCGCCGGTGTAGGTCTCGCGGATCGCCCGGCAGGCGGTCTCGAACCACAGGTAGTGGCCGTCACGATGGCGCAGGCGGTAGCTCAGGGTATGGTAGCCACGCTGCGCCAGCACCTCGGCGGCCTGGCGCATCTGGCCGAGGTCGTCCGGGTGCAGCAAGGCGCGCACCGGCGTGCCGCGCAGCTGTTCGGGCCAGTAGCCGAGCAGGGTCCAGGACGCCGGCGAGGCATCGAGGAAGCGGCCGTCCGGGGTGTGGCGGGAGATCAGGTCGGTGGTGTTCTCGGTGATCAGCCGGTACAGCCGACTGGCCTGCGCCGCCTCGCGTTCGCTGCGCAGCTGCGCACTGGCGTCGCGGCCGCGGACCAGCACCCGGCCGCGGCCCGGCTCGGGAATGAACTGCCAGAGCAGGCTGCGCCCGCCGACGACCGCGCTCACCGGCCCCACGCTGCGCAGCTGCTGGCGGCAGGCCTGCTGCAGCTGCGGGTGGTTGACCGGCAGCAGCGCCAGCGCCTGCTCCAGGCGGCAATCGTCGAGCAGCCGCTGGGCCGCGCGGTTGAGGTCGAGCAGCCGGCCGTCAGCGTCCAGCAGCAGGGTCGGCGCATCGTCGGCCTGCAGCAGCGGCGCCGCAGGAGCCGGCTGGCGGGCCAGCCGCAGCAAGGCGCCCAGCAGCTCGCCAAGCCAGCCGGCCAGGGCGGTCGCGGCGGCGTCGCGCAGCACCAGCAGCAACAGGCCCGGCTGGCCGGGCGCCAGTTCCAGCGCCAGCGCCACGCCCCGATCGATGCCGGCACGCCGCAGGCGCCCGCCCAGCCAGCACGGCAGCCGGCACAACGCCTCGACGCTCAACTCGCCGGCGCAGGCCAGCTGCGCGAACACCGCCGCGTCGCTGGCCTGCGCCGGATCGCCCGGCCCCGGTGGCAGACGGCGACCGCTGCCCAGCTCGGCATAGATGCCGGCCGCCGCCTGCCAGCCGAGATAGTAGGCCTGCGCCACCTCCGGCCGGCTCCGCGCCAGGCGCAGCAGGGCATCGGCCAGCTCGTCGCGCGGCACCGCCTCGCCCGCCAGGCGCCACAGCCCGAGCAGCTCGCGCGCCGCTGGCGTGCCCGCCGGCTCCGCAGCTTCCGCCATTAATCCGCTTCCTTATAGTGATTTCACTATATCAGTATGGTTAAAAGCCTATACCAATTTCCATCCGGGCTGGCTATGCTCGGGACCAAGACACCACTGGAGCGTGGTGCCGCAGGTCGTCGATACGGCTGCGCCGTCGCGACGACCGCATGAAAAACAGAGCTAATAATCAGCCAGCGGATACCCACCATGTCGATCTACGAGCAGGGCCTTGCGCCCGCCCCAGTTAACCACGTCGCCCTCTCCCCGCTCAGCTTCATCGAGCGCACCGCCAGCATCTATCCCGAACGTCTCGCCGTGATCCACGGCGCGATCAGCCGCAACTGGCGCGAGACCTACCGACGCTGCCGGCGCCTGGCCTCGGCGCTGGCCGGCCGCGGCATCGGCCAGGGCGACACGGTGGCGGTGATGCTGCCGAACATCCCGGCCATGCTCGAGGCGCACTTCGCCGTGCCGATGATCGGCGCGGTGCTCAACACCCTCAACGTGCGCCTGGACGCCGAGGCCATCGCCTTCATGCTGCAGCACGGCGAGGCCAAGGCGCTGATCGCCGACCGCGAGTTCTTCGACGTGATCCACGCCGCGGTCGGCATGCTCGGCCGGCCGATCCTGGTGATCGACGTCGACGACCCGGAATACGGCGAAGGCCGGGCGGTCAGCGATCTGGACTACGAGGCGCTGCTGGCCGAGGGCGACCCGGAATTCGCCTGGCAGTGGCCGGCCGACGAGTGGCAGGCGATCAGCCTCAACTACACCTCCGGCACCACCGGCAACCCCAAGGGCGTCGTCTACCACCACCGCGGCGCCTACCTCAACGCCCTGGGCAACCAGATGACCTGGGCGATGGGCCACCACCCGGTGTACCTGTGGACCCTGCCGATGTTCCACTGCAACGGCTGGTGCTACCCGTGGACCATCACCGCGCTGGCCGGCACCCACGTGTTCCTGCGCCGGGTCGACCCGCAGAAGATCCTCACCCTGATCCGCGAGCACCGCGTCACCCACCTGTGCGGCGCGCCCATCGTGCTCAACGCCCTGGTCAACATGCCCGCCGCGGCCAAGGCCGCCATCGACCACCCGGTGCACGCCATGGTCGCCGGCGCCGCGCCGCCGGCCAAGGTGATCGGCGCGGTGGAGGAAATGGGCATCCAGGTCACCCACGTCTACGGCCTCACCGAGGTCTACGGCCCGGTCACCGTGTGCGCCTGGCACGAAGAGTGGGACGCCCTGAGCCTCGACGAGCGCGCACGGATCAAGGCCCGCCAGGGCGTGCGCTACCCAACCCTGGAAGGGGTGATGGTCGGCGACCCGAAGACCCTCGAGCCGGTGCCGCGCGACGGCGAGACCCTCGGCGAGATCTTCATGCGCGGCAACACGGTGATGAAGGGCTACCTGAAGAACCCCAGCGCCACCGAGGAAGCCTTCGCCGGCGGCTGGTTCCACACCGGCGACCTCGCCGTGTGCCATCCCGACGGCTACGTGGAGATCAAGGACCGCCTCAAGGACATCATCATCTCCGGCGGCGAGAACATCTCCACCATCGAGGTGGAAGGCGTGCTGTACCGCCACCCGGCGGTGCTCGAGGCCGCGGTGGTGGCCCGTCCGGACGACAAGTGGGGCGAGACGCCGTGCGCCTTCGTCACCCTCAAGCAGGATCATCAGCAGATCGCCGACAGCGAGATCGTCGCCTTCTGCCGCGAGCACCTGGCGCACTTCAAGATTCCGCGCACGGTGGTGTTCGCCGACCTGCCGAAGACCTCCACCGGCAAGATCCAGAAATACGTGCTGCGCGACTGGGCCAAGGCGCTGTAACGCTCCGCCCAACCACTGCACGGAGCCGCGCCATCCCCACGGCGGGAGGCGCGGCCCCACCCCCGACTATCCGGCGCCCCGCCGCCCGAACCAGCGAGATTCCGTCATGCCCGAATTCAATGCCCCCCTGCGCGACATGCGCTTTGTCCTCCACGAAGTCTTCGACGCCCCGGCCCTGTGGGCGCGCCTGCCGGCGCTGGCCGAGACGGTCGACGCCGACACCGCCGACGCCATCCTCGAGGAGGCCGCCAAGGTCACCGGCCAGCTGCTCGCCCCGCTCAACCGCAGCGGCGACGAGGAAGGCGCGCGTTTCGACGGCGGTGCGGTGAGCACACCGGCCGGCTTCAAGGAGGCCTACGCCACCTACATCGACGGCGGCTGGGTCGGCCTCGCCGGCAACCCCGCCTACGGCGGCCTGGGCATGCCCAAGATGCTCGCCGTGCAGTTCGAGGAAATGCTCTATGCCGCCGGTTCCAGCTTCGCCCTGTACTCGGCGCTGACCTCCGGCGCCTGCCTGGCCATCGACGCCCACGCCAGCGAAGAGCTCAAGCAGACCTACCTGCCACGCCTGTACAGCGGCGAGTGGGCCGGCACCATGTGCCTGACCGAGGCCCACTCCGGCAGCGACCTCGGCCTGCTGCGCACCCGCGCCGAGCCGCAGGCCGACGGCAGCTACGCGATCAGCGGCAGCAAGATCTTCATCACCGGCGGCGAGCAGGACCTCACCGCCAACATCGTCCATCTGGTGCTGGCGCGCCTGCCCGACGCGCCGCCCGGCTCGCGCGGCATCTCGCTGTTCCTGGTGCCCAAGTTCCTGGTCAACGCCGACGGCTCGCTGGGCGCGCGCAACCCGGTCGCCTGCGGCTCCATCGAGCACAAGATGGGCATCAAGGCCTCGGCCAGCTGCGTGATGAACTTCGACGGCGCCACCGGCTGGCTGGTCGGCGAGCCGAACAAGGGCCTGGCGGCGATGTTCACCATGATGAACTACGAGCGCCTGTCCATCGGCATCCAGGGCATCGGCTGCGCCGAGGCCTCCTACCAGAGCGCCGTGGCCTACGCCCACGAGCGCCTGCAGTCCCGCGCCCCGGGCGGCGCCCAGCAGCCGGAGAAGAGCGCCGACCCGATCATCGTCCACCCCGACGTGCGGCGCATGTTGCTGAGCATGAAGGCGCTGACCGAGGGCGGCCGCGCCTTCGCCACCTGGGTCGGCCAGCAGCTCGACCTGGCCAAGTTCACCGAGGACGCCACTGAGCGCGCGCAGGCCGCCGCGCTGGTCGCCCTGCTCACCCCGGTGGCCAAGGCCTTCTTCACCGACACCGGGCTGGAAAGCTGCGTGCACGGCCAGCAGGTGTTCGGCGGCCACGGCTACATCCGCGAGTGGGGCCAGGAGCAGCTGGTGCGCGACGTGCGCATCGCGCAGATCTACGAAGGCACCAACGGCATCCAGGCCCTCGACCTGCTCGGCCGCAAGGTGCTGGCCGGCGACGGCGCCAGCCTGCGCCTGTTCGCCGCCGAGATCCGCGCCTTCGTCGACAGCCCGGCCGGCAGCGCCCAGCCACACTCCGCCGAACTGCTCGCCGCCCTGGAGCGCCTGGAAAGCGTCAGCGCCTGGCTGGGCGAGCAGGCCGCGGCCAACCCGGCGCAGGTCGGCGCCGCTGCGGTCGACTACCTGCACCTGTTCGGCTACGTCGCCTACGCCTTCATGTGGGCGCGCATGGCCGCCGTGGCCGGCGAGCGCCGCGCCAGCGACGAGCGCTTCTACGCCGCCAAGCTGGCCACCGCGCGCTTCTACTTCGCCAAGCTGCTGCCGCGCATCCACTCGCTGGAAGCCAGCATCCGCGCTGGCAGCGAGCCGCTGTACGGGCTGGACGCAGAGCAATTCTGACCGCCCGTTGAGCGTCTGGCGCGGCAGCGCTCGCCAGAGCCTGCCGCGCTTTTTTATTCCGTGGGGCAGGCTGAGCGCCTGCCCGCACCCGGCACCGACAACAACAAGAAGGACCCGACCATGCGCACCCTGACCACCCTGCCCGGCAACAGCCAGAAGCTCGACGGCGGCGCCATGTTCGGCAACGCGCCGCGCGCCCTGTGGGAGCGCTGGATGGCGGCCGACGCCCTGCACCGCATCGATCTGGGCTGCCGCGCCCTGCTGGTGCGCGAGGACGAGCGCAACGTGCTGATCGAGACCGGCATCGGCGCCTTCTTCAGCCCCGAGCTGCGCGAGCGCTACGGCGTGCAGGAAAGCCGCCACGTGCTGCTCGACAGTCTCGCCGCCCACGGCCTGTCCGACGCCGACATCGACGTGGTGGTGCTCACCCACCTGCACTTCGACCACGCCGGCGGCCTGCTCGCGTCCTGGGCCGCGGGCCAGCCGGCGCGCCTGCTGTTCCCCCACGCGCGCTTCGTCACCGGCCGCCGCCAGTGGCAACGCGCCATCGCGCCGCACGCCCGCGACCGCGCCTCGTACATCCCCGAGCTGCTCGAACTGCTGGAAGCCAGCGGCCGCCTGGAGCTGCTCGACGACGGCCAAGGCTCGGCCACCCTCGGCGCCGACTGGCGCTTCCATATCAGCGACGGCCACACCCCTGGGCAGATCCTCCCCGAGGTCGCCATGCCCGGCGGCCCGGTGCTGTTCGCCGGCGACCTGATCCCCGGCGCGCCCTGGGTGCACCTGCCGATCACCATGGGCTACGACCGCTTCCCGGAGGGCCTGATCGAGGAAAAGACCGCGCTGCTGGAGGACCTGCTGGCGCGCAATGGCCGGCTGGTGTTCACCCACGATCCGCAGGTGGCGATGGGCCGGGTGAGCCGCGATGCCAAGGGCAAGTATGGGCTGAGCGAGAGTTGCGCGGCGGTGGTGGGGTTGGCGGAGTGACGAGCACGGTATAACCGCAAGGCTGCCGCTGGCATGTGTGGGCCGTGAGGCGCTTCACCTTTCGGGACTTCCCAGGCCCCCGGACCTGACGATCTAATGGCCCGGCGCGGGATGCCGAATGTCCCGCGCCGCCCATGCAGGAGCATGGGTCCGTCACCGCAAAGGAATCTGCCCGATGTCCCTCGTCGCCCTCCTCGGCCGCTTCGCGCTCGCCTACCTGTTCCTGCTGTTCGGCATCGCCATCGGCATGCACCTGATCGGCCTGCAGAGCAACTCCGGGACCAATACCGCAGCCCTGCTGGGAGCGGTCATGTGGGCCTGCCTGGCATTCGCCAAGAAGAATGGCCGCTATCTCAGCAGTTCGGAACAACGCGCGACCTTCCTCGGCATGCTGATCGTCGACCTGCTGCTGCAGTCGAGCATCATCCTGCTGGTCAGCACCACCTCGCCCCTGTCGTTCGGCGCGGTCTTTTATGCCCTTGCCTTCGTGGCGGGCCTGCATGCGCTCGTCATCTGGCTCATGATCGGCACGGCCGGCAAGCAGTACGCCAAGGACGCGACCAGAACCCGGAAAAGCTGAGCGTTCGCCACCGACGGCGATGCAAACTCAATTCCCGCCGCGTACCTGCAACCCCACCCCCAGCTCCGCCGCAATCGCCAGCGGCAGCAGCAAGGTATCCAGCAGCGCGCTGGCCGGCAGGTCGAGGGCGGGATGTTTCGGCGCCTCGGCGCCGAAGTGGTCGCGTGGGCAACAGCCGCCGTTGAGTGCGTACCAGTCCAGCCGGGTGCCGGCGTAGATCAGCGGCGCGCCGGGCTGGGCGGCATCCAGCACCCGCACGCTGGCGCAGCCGCCGAGCAGCACCGGCGCCAGCAGCAGGAGCGCAGGGGCGAATTTATTCGCCCCGCCAGGCTCACTCATCGGGACTCACCCGGTGGTGCTCGCCCCAGCGCGGCAGCATGTCCTGGGGGACGCCCAGCTGGTTGAGGATGCGCGCTACCACGAAGTCGACCAGGTCGTCGATGGACTGTGGCTGGTGGTAGAAGCCCGGCGCGGCGGGCAGGATCACCGCGCCGAGGTTGGACAGCTTGAGCATGTTCTCCAGGTGGATGCTGGAGAACGGCGCCTCGCGCGGCACCAGGATCAGCTGGCGGCGCTCCTTGAGGGCGACGTCGGCGGCGCGCTCGATCAAGTTGTTGCAGGCGCCGCTGGCGATCGCCGACAGGCTTCCAGTGGAGCACGGCACCACCACCATCGCCGCCGGGGCGCTGGAGCCGGAAGCCGGCGGCGCCATCCAGTCGTCCTGGCCGAACACCCGCACCTGCCCCGGCGCCGCGCCGGTGTACTCGGTGAGGAAGGCCTGCATCGCCCGCGGCTTGGCCGGCAGGGCGACGTCGGTCTCGGTGGCCATCACCAGCTGCGCCGCCTTGGAGATCAGGAAGTGCACCTCACGCTCCTCCTGCACCAGGCAGTCGAGCAGGCGCAGGCCGTACTGCGCACCGGAGGCGCCGGTCATGGCCAGGGTAATGCGCTCGGGACCGCTCATCGCCATGCTCCTTATTCCGCCAGTGCCGCGGCCAGCTTGCCGTGCAGACCGCCGAATCCGCCGTTGCTCATCACCACCACCTGGGTGCCCGGCGTGGCGCTGGCCTTGACCGCGGCGATGATCGCTTCCAGCGAGTCGCACACGGTGGTCGGCACGCTGGAGCCGGCCACGGTGGCGGCCAGGTCCCAGCCGAGGTTGGCCGGCGCGTACCAGATCGCCCGGTCGGCCTGGACCACCGAGTCCGGCAGGCCGTCGCGGTGGGCGCCGAGCTTCATCGAGTTGGAGCGCGGCTCGATCACCGCGATGATCGGCGCGCTGCCGACGCGCTTGCGCAGGCCGTCGAGGGTGGTGGCGATGGCCGTCGGGTGGTGGGCGAAGTCGTCGTAGAGGGTCACGCCGTTGACCTCGGCGACCTTCTCCATGCGCCGCTTGACGCTCTTGAAGCCGCTCAGCGCCGCGCAGCCCTGCGCCGGGGTGACGCCGACATGACGCGCCGCCGCCAGGGTGGCCAGGGCGTTGGCGACGTTGTGCTGGCCGGTCAGCTCCCACGCCACGGTGCCCTGCTCCGCGCCGTCGAACAGCACGGTGAAGCGCGAGCCGTCTTCGCTGAGCAGCCGGGCCTGCCACTGGCCGCCGGCGCCGGTGGTCTGCACCGGGGTCCAGCAGCCCATCTCCAGCACCCGCGCCAGCGCTTGCTCGCCGGCCGGGCGGATGATCAGGCCCTGGCCGGGGATGGTGCGCACCAGATGGTGGAACTGCCGCTCGATGGCCGCCAGATCCGGGAAGATGTCCGCGTGGTCGAATTCCAGGTTGTTGAGGATGGCGGTGCGCGGGCGGTAGTGGACGAACTTGCTGCGCTTGTCGAAGAAGGCGCTGTCGTACTCGTCGGCCTCGACCACGAAGAACGGCGTGCCGCCCAGGCGCGCGGACACCGCAAAGTTCTGCGGCACGCCGCCGATCAAAAAGCCCGGGCTCATCCCGGCATCTTCCAGCACCCAGGCCAGCATGCTGCTGGTGGTGGTCTTGCCGTGGGTGCCGGCCACCGCCAGCACCCAGCGGCCCTGTAGCACGTGGTCGGCCAGCCACTGCGGGCCGCTGACGTAGGGCAGGCCGGCGTTGAGCACGTGCTCCACCGCCGGGTTGCCGCGCGACAGGGCGTTGCCGATCACCACCAGGTCCGGCGCCGGGTCGAGCTGCGCCGGGTCGTAGCCCTGGGTCAGCTGGATGCCCTGGGCCTCGAGCTGGGTGCTCATCGGCGGGTAGACGTTAGCGTCGGAGCCGGTGACGCGGTGGCCGAGCTCCTTGGCCAGCACCGCCAGCGAGCCCATGAAGGTGCCGCAGATGCCGAGAATGTGGATATGCATGGATGACCTCGAATACGGGCGGGCGCGGCCCGGAAAACTGCCGCGCAGGTTAGCACAGGCCCCCATGGACAACAGGCGGCGGCCGACAATTCCGCCGCCCGCGCGAAGCGCCGCACGCCTTGATCTTGCCCGCCGCACACACCACTCTGAGAGACCGCGATCACCGCAAGGAGCTACCCATGGCCGCAGGCCCGCAGCGCTGGCGCCGCTTCCTGCTCTGGCTGACGCTGGCCCTGCTGCTCGCCGGGCTGGCGGCGGCCGGCTTCGGCTGGCAGCAATGGCGGCGCGTGCAGCAGGAGTTGGGCATCGTCCGCCTCGACTGGCAGGGCCTCGCGCTGTCGCGCCACGGCCTGCAGCTGCAGCGCCTGGAGCTGGAGCAACGGGCCGCCGACGGCCGCCGCCTGCAGCTCGGCGCCGACGCCCTGCAGCTCGACTGGCGGCTGAGTCGCGCCGAGTCCTACCTGCAGCGCCTCGCCGTGCAGCAGCTGCAGCTCGACTGGCAGGCGCCGCTCACCCCGACCGGCCAGGCCAGCCGCCTGCCCGGCGCCGACGCCCTGGGCCGCCTGCTCGCCTGGCTGCCGCGCGAGGTGGCGATCGAGCGTATCGCCGCCAGCCTGCCCTGCCCCGACGGCCGCTGCCGGCTGGACGGCCAATTGCAGTTGCAGCAACCCGGCGCCGCCCTGCTGCCGGCCAGCCTGCGCCTGGAACTGCAGGCCGCCGAACACCACATTCTGCTCACCGGCGACCTGGGCGGCGCGCTGGACGCTGCCCACCTACAGCTGGCAATGACGCTGGACGACCAGCCGCACCTCGCCCTCGGCGCCCGGCTCGCCGCCGCTGCCGACGGCCGCGTGCTGCACGGCACACTGCAGCTGCCGGCGCGCCCGCCGGTGCTCTGGCTGCACGACTGGCTGGCCCAGTGGCTGGGCGCCGCCGCCGCGCCGCTGCGGCAAGTACCGGACGCGCTGCAACTGGATGCCGAGTGGACGCTGCAGCTGCCCGCCAGCTGGCAGCCGCAGGATGGCCTGCCGCCACAGATCCAGCTCGACCACGCCCGCCTGCAGGCCCGCCTGCCGCGCCTGCAGGCGGACGACCTCGAGCTGCGCCAGCCGAGCGCCGACCTGCGCCTGAGCGGCCGCTGGCAGGCGCCGGAGCTGCTGCTGAGCTTCGCCCCCGACTCGCAGATCAGCGTGCAACGCCTGGACAGCGCGGCCGCCGGCCTGCGCCTCGACGACCTGCGCGCCGACCTCGCCGGCCTGCAGCTGACCCACGCTGCAGCCGGCCCGCTGCAGCTGGCCGGCCCGCTCGCCCTGCACACCGCCCGCCTGCAGCAGGCCCAGCTGCAGGCGCAGCGCTGGGACTGGCAGGGCCGCCTGGCCGCCAGCACAGCCGACATCCGCCTCGCCGGTACCCTGCGCAACGCCGCCGGGTTGGCCGTCGACCTGCACATGCAGCACCCGGCCAGCGGCGCCCTGCAGGTCGGCTATACGCTGGCCGAACTGGCCCTGGCCAGCGGCAATCCGCTGGCGAAAACCCTGGTCGACTGGCCGGCGCTGCTGGAGCTGGCCAGCGGCCGACTGCAGGGCCACGGCACGCTGCAGCTGGCCGCCGGCAGCAGCGCGCCTAGCGCCGATCTGGTCCTGCAGCTGCTGCAGGTCGGCGGCATCTATGATCGCAGCGAACTGAAGGGACTGGACGCCCGCCTGACCGCGCAGCTGCGCGGCCAGCGCCTGGAGCTGCAGCTGCCCGAGCTGCGCCTGGCCAGCCTCAACCCCGGCGTGCCGCTCGGCCCGCTGCAGCTGCGCGCCGACTACCAGGCCGAGCTGGCACAGCCGCTGGCCGGCCGCCTGCAGCTGTGGCAGGCCGACAGCGGCCTGTTCGGCGGCCAACTGCGCACGCTGCCAACCCGCCTCGACCTGGCGCGCCGGCCACTGGCGCTGACCGTGCAGGTCAACGGCCTGGAACTGGCCGAACTGCTCAAGGTCTACCCGGCAGAAGGGCTGTCCGGCAGCGGCACCCTCGACGGCCAACTACCGCTGCGCATCGAGCGCGACGGCGTGCACATCGACCGGGGGCAGCTGCAGGCGCGCGCACCCGGCGGGGTGCTGCAGCTGCGCTCGGAGCGCATCCGCGCCTTCGGCCGCGACAATCCGGCCCTGCAACTGGCCACCACGGCGCTGGAGGATTTCCGCTACGATCGGCTGGAGAGCCAGGTCGACTATGCTGCGCAGGGCACGTTGCGGCTGGCCCTGCGCCTGCAGGGACGCAACCCGGCGCTGGAAGGCGGCCGGCCGGTGAACTTCACCATCAACCTGGAAGAGAACGTCCCGGCCCTGCTGACCAGTCTGCAGCTGTCCGGACGGGTCAACGACGCCATCCAGCGCCGCGTGCAGCAACGTCTGCAACCGCGCCACTGACACGGGAGACCGCAAGCATGCGCCTGCGTTATATCGGCTCCACCCTGCTGCTCGGCCTGCTGCTCGGCGCCTGCACCCCCACGGTGCAGCTGGCCGCGCCCAAGGAGCCGATCAACATCAACCTGAACGTGAAGATCGAGCACCAAATCTACATCAAGGTCGACAAGGCGCTGGACAACATTCTCGACGAATCCAGCGGCCTGTTCTGAGGAGCCCGACATGACCTTCACCAAGCGCATCGCCCCCCTGCTGCTCGCTTTCGGCCTCAGCCTGCCGGTGCTGGCCATGGACCTGTCCGGCGCGATGACCGCCCTGCCTGCCGCCAAGGTGGCCGGCCAGTTGGGCGAGCAGACCGACGGCTACCTCGGCGTGGTCCAGCCCGGCGGCCAGAGCGCCGAGGTTGCCAAGCTGATCAACCAGGCGCGCCGCGCCGAATACCAGAAACTGGCGACCCAGAACGGCATCCGGCTCAGCGACGTCGAGGCCATGGCCGGCAAGAAGGCGGTCGAGAAGACCCCGCCCGGCCAGTTCATCCGTCTCGATGGCCAGTGGCGGCGCAAGTAGCCGCCAGCGTGCGCGCTTCCGGACCCGCAAGCGCGCGGCCAAAACCTGCCCACGCCTGCCGGACCGCGCCGGGGTGGCGATGGCGTACAATCGGCCATCACCTTCGCCGCTCACAGGGACTGTCCGCCGTGTTCTTCCGCAACTGGCGCCGCCGCCGTCTGCTCGCCCGCCATCCCCTCGACCCGCAGCTGTGGGCCGCGGTGTGCGCCGATCTGCCGATCCTCGCCGGCCTCGATGCCGCCGAGCGGCAGCGCCTCGGCGAGCTGTGCCTGCTGTTCCTGCACGACAAGCAGCTGAGCAGCCTGCCCGGCGTCGAGCTGGACGACAGCGCACGCCTGTACCTGGCCGCCCAGGCCTGCCTGCCGCTGCTCAACCTGCCGGATCTGGACTGGTACCAGGGCTTCCGCCAGCTGCTGCTGTACCCCGACGACTTCCTCAGCCCGCAGCGCCACCGCGACGAGGCCGGCGTCGAGCATGTCTGGGACGACGAGCGCAGCGGCGAGGCCTGGCAGCAGGGCCCGGTGATCCTCGCCTGGCCGGGGGTGCAGGCCAGCGGCACGCTGGACGGCTACAACCTGGTGATCCACGAGCTGGCGCACAAGCTGGACATGCTCAACGGCAGCGCCAACGGCCAACCGCCGCTGCACCCGGACATGCGCAGCGACGCCTGGGCCGGCGCCATGCAGGCCGCCTACGATCGCCTCAACGCCGAGCTGGACCGCAACCCCGACGCCGCGACCGCCATCGATCCCTACGCCGCGGAAAGTCCGGCCGAGTTCTTCGCCGTGGCCAGCGAGTACTTCTTCAGCGCCCCGGACCTGCTGCAGGACGCCTTTCCCGCCGTGTACGAGCAACTGGGCCTGCTCTACCGCCAGGATCCGCGGCAGCGCCTGGCCAGCGAGCTGAGCCAGCTGCACGCCCAAGCGTCCCAGCTGATGACGAACGAAACGACTATGCCGGCCACTCCGGACGGCGAGACATGAATGGTTGCCATGCGGCAAAGTGGCACACTCGGGCGAATGCGCCTATAATCTGCGCCAATTTTTGGCCTGACCCTTTGGAGTCATCATGAGCTTCAGCAAGATCCCGGCTGGCAAAGACCTGCCGAACGACATCTATGTTGCCATCGAGATCCCGGCCAACCACGCGCCGATCAAGTACGAAATCGATCACGACACCGACTGCCTGTTCGTCGATCGCTTCATGGCCACCCCGATGTTCTACCCGGCCAACTACGGCTTCATCCCGCACACCCTGGCCGACGACGGCGACCCCCTCGACGTGCTGGTAGTGACCCCCTACCCGGTAGCCCCGGGTTCGGTGATCCGCGCTCGCCCGGTCGGCGTGCTGAACATGAGCGACGAGGCTGGCGGCGACGCCAAGCTGGTCGCCGTACCGCACGACAAGCTGACCGTCCTCTACAAGGATGTGCAGGAATACACCGACCTGCCGGCCCTGCTGATCGAGCAGATCAAGCACTTCTTCGAGAACTACAAGGATCTCGAGAAGGGCAAGTGGGTGAAGGTGGAAGGCTGGGGCAACGCCGAAGAAGCCCGCCAACTGATTCTCAAGGCGGTTGCGGCTTACCAGAAGTAAGTCGAACCCGCCAAGGAAAAGCCGGCCACAAGCCGGCTTTTTTATGCCCATATGTTTTATCTGGGTTTATCTTGAGTGACTCTTTCCGCTAAGGTGACGCGCTTCTCTGCCGGACCTGTCTGCCCATGCATCTTTCCCAGCTGCTCGGCCCGTTCGCTCTACTCGCCACGCTCCTGCTGGCGCTCGGCAGCCTGTTCGGCATGCTGCGGCGGCGACAGGCCAAGCGGCGCCTGGCTGCGCTCAGCGCAGTAGCCGACGCCTTCGCCGCCGGCAACAGCCTGACCCGCGCCGACGCCAGCGGCAACGATGCCATCGGCCGGCTGGCGCAGCGCTTCAATCACATGATCGCCCAGCTCGAAGGCGAGCGCCGCGCCCTGCGCGACAGCGAGCAGCTGCTGCGCAGCCTGATCGAGGCCGCTCCGGTCGGCATGCTGGTGCTCGACCAGCAGGGCAATATCGATTCGGCCAACCCGGCGGCCGCACAGATCTTCGGCAGCAGCCCGGAGCAGCTGCGCAGCCATCGCGCCGACGATCTGCTGCTCGGCCAGGACGCCTGGTCGCGCCTGCTCGAGCAGCCCAACCGCAGTCTCGAGTTCGCCGCCCGCCGCGGCAGCGGCAGCTTCGCGCTGGAAGCCTCGTGCACGCCCTTCCTGCGCGCCGGCCAGCCGCTGCAGCTGCTGCTGGTGCGCGACATCGACGACCGCAAGCTGGCCGAGAACCGCTTGCACTACCTGGCCCACTACGACCCGCTGACCGGCATCGCCAACCGCACCCAGCTGCTCGCCCGCCTCGAGCTCGGCCTGCAGTGCGGCGCCGCGCAGGCGTTGCTGTTCATCGACCTCGACCATTTCAAGCGGATCAACGACACCCTCGGCCACGACATCGGCGACCTGCTGCTGCGCGGCGTGGCCGATCGCCTGCGCAAGCACGCGCCGCCCGGCGCCCTGCTCGCCCGCCTGGGCGGCGACGAGTTCATCGTGCTGCTCTCCGGCGGCCTGGTCGAGCAGGCCGACAGCCTCGCCGAGCAGCTGCTGCAGAGCTTCCGCCAGCCATTCCACGTGCGCCAGTACGAGCTGTTCACCAGCCCGAGCATCGGCATCACCTGCCAGCAGGGCGGCCACACCAGCGCCACCCAGCTGCTCAAGGAAGCCGATCTCGCCCTCTATCACGCCAAGGGTCGCGGGCGGAACCGCCTGGCCCATTTCGACCACCAACTGGCCGACGACGCCGAGCAGCGCCGCCGCCTCGAGGAGGAGCTGCGCGCCGCCCTCGTCCGCCACGAGTTCGAGCTGTACTACCAGCCGCAGATCGACGGCGACGGCCAGGCGCACACCTTCGAGGCCCTGCTGCGCTGGCACTCACCCAGCCGCGGCCTGGTCAGCTCGGCCCAGTTCATGCCGGTGCTGGAGGAAACCGGGCTGATCATCGAGGCCACCCGCTGGGTATTCCGTCAGGCCTGCCGCCAGTTGCGCCACTGGCAGGACGAGGGCCGCGACTGGAGCATTGCGGTCAACCTGTCGCCGCTGGACTTCCGCCAGGGCGACCTGGCCGGCGCGCTGCTGGCGATCCTCGCCGAGGAGCAACCGCCGGTGCAGCGGCTGGAGCTGGAGATCACCGAGAGCACCCTGCTCGACGCCGACCAGCAGATCATCGACAGCCTGCTCGCGCTCAAGCGCGCCGGCCTGACCCTGTTCCTCGACGACTTCGGCACCGGTTACGCCTCGCTGACCTACCTGCAGCACTTTCCCTTCGACGGGGTGAAGATCGACCGCCAGTTCGTCGCCGGCCTGCCGGACAGCCGCGAGTCGGTGGCGCTGGTGCGCGGCATCCTGGTGATCGCCGAGCAGCTGGGCATGCAGGTGGTCGCCGAGGGCGTGGAAAACCAGCGCCAGGCCGACTTCCTGCGCGCCCACCACTGTCAGCGCCTGCAGGGCTACCTGTTCGGCCGCCCGCAGTCGGCCTTCGCCTGCAATCAGGCCAGCGAGATGGCGGATGCCGAAGCCCTGCCACTGGCCCTCACCTAGGGACATCTGCGCGGCGACCAGCGCCAGCCTTGGCAAACCGGTAGGGGAGGACTTCATACGCCTGCCCTGCGCCCCAACTGCGCGCTGGACGCCTGAGCCACCCAGGCTGCTAAGCTGACGCACCAAATCCGTGCAGAACCCTCCATGCTCCTCAGCGACCTATCCCTGCTGCTGCTCGCCGGCTTCGCCGCCGGCGGCATGAACGCCCTGGCCGGCGGCGGCACCTTCTTCTCCTTCCCGGCGCTGCTGGCCAGCGGCCTGCCGCCGGTCACCGCCAACGCCACCAACGCCGTGGCCCTGTGGCCGGCTAGCATCGCCGGCGCCTGGGCCGCGCGCAGCTCGCTGCGCCCGCTGGGCGGCTACCTGCTGCCGCTGCTGGCGGCCGGCCTGGCCGGCGGCCTGGGTGGTGGCCTGCTGCTGCTGGCCGGCGGCGACGCCGTGTTCCGCGTGCTGATTCCCTGGCTGCTGCTGGTCGCCACCGCGCTGTTCGCCGCCAGCCCGTGGCTCAGCCGCCTGCTCGCCGCGCGCCGCCGCGAGGCGACGGCCGTACCGCCGCACGGCCCACTGTCGCTCGGCGCCCACGCGCTGGTCTCGGTGTACGGCGGCTACTTCGGCGCCGGCATGGGCATCCTGCAGCTCGCCGCCTTCGCCATCGAGGGCCATGCACTGGCGCGCGCCAATGCGCTGAAGAACCTGATCTCGGCGGTGATCTACAGCGTCGCCAGCCTCACCTTCATCCTCGCCGGGCGGGTCAGCTGGAGCGAGCTGTTGGTCCTGCTGGCCGGCGCCACCCTCGGCGGCTACGCCGGCGGCGCGCTCGGCCAGCGCCTGCCGGCCCGCTGGCTGCGCGTGCTGGTAATCGCCGTGGGCAGCGGCATGACCCTGTACTACTTCTGGGCCACCTACGCGCGCTGAGCGCCCATGCTGCGCACCGGGAGAGGCATCACCGGCCACCCGGTTGCCATTTGCCCGCCGTCCGCGGCTCTGCTAGTGTCGCGCCGTTTTCCGCCGCCCGAGACTGCCGCCATGGCCCGCAAGAAAGCCGCCCCCGATTTCGAACAGTCGCTGACCGAACTGCAGACGCTGGTCGAGCGCCTGGAAAGTGGCGAACTGTCCCTCGAGGACTCGCTGGCCGCCTTCGAGCAGGGCATCCGCCTGACCCGCGAATGCCAGGGCGCGCTCAGCCAGGCCGAGCAGAAGGTACAGATCCTCCTCGGGACCGACGGCGCCACCGCCCCCTTCGCGGCGGAGGGCGATGCGGTATGAGCCTCAAGCAGTACCAGGCCGCCTGCCAGGCACGCGTCGATGCCGCACTAGAAAGCCTATTCGTCGCCCCGCGTGGCGAGCTCGAACGCCTGTACCAGGCCATGCGCTACAGCGTGATCAACGGCGGCAAGCGGGTACGCCCGCTGCTCGCCTATGCCGCCTGCGAAGCCCTCGGCGCCGAGGCCGCACAGGCCAACGGCGCCGCCTGCGCGGTGGAACTGGTCCACGCCTACTCGCTGGTCCACGACGACCTGCCGGCGATGGACGACGACGACCTGCGCCGCGGCCAGCCGACCACCCACATCGCCTTCGACGAGGCCTGTGCCATCCTCGCCGGCGACGGCCTGCAGGCGCTGGCCTTCGAAGTGCTGGCCGACGCCGCACTGAATCCGCAGGACGCCGACACCCGCCTGGACATGCTCGCCAGCCTGGCACGCGCCGCCGGCCCCGCCGGCATGGTCGGTGGCCAGGCCATCGACCTCGGCTCGGTCGGCCGCCAGCTCGACCAGGCCGCGCTGGAAACCATGCACCGGCACAAGACCGGTGCGCTGATCGAGGCCAGCGTGCGCCTTGGCGCCCTGGCCAGCGGGCGCAGCGACGCCCGCAGCCTCGCGGCGCTGCAGGACTATGCCCGCGCCATCGGCCTGGCCTTCCAGGTGCAGGACGACATCCTCGACGTGGAAAGCGACACCGCCACCCTCGGCAAGACCCAGGGCAAGGACCAGGCCCACGACAAGCCGACCTACCCGGCGCTGCTCGGCCTCGATGCCGCCAAGACCTACGCCCTCGAGCTGCGCGACCAGGCGCTGGCCGCGCTGGCGTGCTTCGACTCCCGAGCCGACGCCCTGCGCCAGCTGGCCTGCTACATCGTCGAACGCCGCCACTGACGCGGGGTGCGCCACGCGCACCGCCACTTGTCCGACCTGCGCAGGCGGGAAAAGACCTGCGCGAGTTTTCCGCCCCCCGACCGCCACTACCTTCGCCTCGCTTGGGTGGACCCTCGGCTTCGGGTAAACTCCCGCATCTTTTTGCCGATTGCCGAACCCGTCCGATGCCCAAGACGCTGCAAGAGTTTCCCCGCCAGCGGCCCGACACCCCCCTGCTCGACCGCATCGACAGCCCTGCCGTGCTGCGCACCCTCAGCGAAAGCGAGCTGGACACCCTGGCCGACGAGCTGCGCCAGTACATGCTCTACACGGTGGGACGCACCGGCGGGCACTTCGGTGCCGGCCTCGGCGTGGTCGAGCTGACCATCGCCCTGCATTACGTCTACAACACCCCCGAGGACCGTCTGCTGTGGGACGTCGGCCACCAGGCCTACCCGCACAAGATCCTCACCGGGCGCCGCGAGCGGATGGCCAGCCTGCGCCAGAAGGGCGGCCTGGCCGCCTTCCCGCGGCGCAGCGAGAGCGAGTACGACACCTTCGGTGTCGGCCACTCCAGCACCTCGATCAGCGCCGCCCTGGGCATGGCCCTCGCTCACCGCCTGCAGGGCAACGACCGCCGCACCGTGGCGGTGATCGGCGACGGCGCACTGACCGCCGGCATGGCCTTCGAGGCGCTCAACCATGCGCCCGAGGTCAAGGCCGACATGCTGGTGGTGCTCAACGACAACGACATGTCGATCTCGCGCAACGTCGGCGGCCTGAACAACTACCTGACCAAGATCCTCTCCAGCCGCACCTACGCCAGCATGCGCGAGGGCAGCAAGAAGATCCTCTCGCGCATCCCCGGCGCCTGGGAAATCGCCCGCCGCACCGAGGAGCACGCCAAGGGCATGCTGGTCCCCGGCACCCTGTTCGAGGAATTGGGCTGGAACTACATCGGCCCGATCGACGGCCACGACCTGCCGACCCTGGTCGCCACCCTGCGCAAGATGCGCGACCTCAAGGGCCCGCAGTTCCTGCACATCATCACCAAGAAGGGCAAGGGCTTCGCCCCCGCCGAGGCCGACCCGATCGGCTACCACGCCATCGGCAAGCTCGAGCCGGAGAACCCGCAGGCCGCCAAGCAGCCGAGCGGGCCGAAGTACTCGGCGGTGTTCGGCCAGTGGCTGTGCGACATGGCCGTCCAGGACGAGCGGCTGATCGGCATCACCCCGGCGATGAAGGAAGGCTCCGACCTGGTGGCCTTCAGCGAACGCTTCCCCGAGCGCTACTTCGACGTCGCCATCGCCGAGCAGCACGCGGTGACCCTGGCCGCCGGCCTGGCCTGCGAGGGCGCCAAGCCGGTGGTGGCGATCTACTCGACCTTCCTGCAGCGCGCCTACGACCAGCTGATCCACGACGTGGCGGTGCAGGATCTCGACGTGCTGTTCGCCATCGACCGCGCCGGCCTGGTCGGCGAGGACGGCCCGACCCACGCCGGCAGCTTCGACATTTCCTTCCTGCGCTGCATCCCCGGCATGCTGGTGATGACGCCGAGCGACGGCCACGAGCTGCGCCGCATGCTCAGCACCGGCTACCAGCACCGCGGCCCGGCGGCGGTGCGCTACCCGCGCGGCAACGGTCCGCTGCTGGCCGCCGACGACAGCCTCGAACCGCTGCCGATCGGCAAGGGCGTGCTGCGCCGCCAGGGCCGCGGCGTCGCCCTGCTGGTGTTCGGCGTGCAACTGGCCGAAGCCCTGCAGGTGGCGGACAAACTCGACGCCACCGTGGTCGACATGCGCTTCGTCAAGCCGCTGGACCAGGAGCTGGTGCGCCAACTGGCCGCCAGCCACACGCTGCTGGTGACCATCGAGGAAAACGCCATCATGGGTGGCGCCGGCTCGGCCGTCAGCGAGTTCCTCGCCGGCGAGGCCATCGTCAGGCCGCTGCTGCACCTCGGCCTGCCGGACAGCTACGTGGAACACGCCAAGCCGGCCGACATGCTCGCCGAGTGCGGCCTCGACGCCGCCGGCATCGAGGCCGCGGTACGCCGGCGCCTGGCGCTGCTTGAGAAAGATTCAACTCAAGTCGTCTGAAAGCTGCTTGAGTTCCACGACGCCGCGCACTAAGGTGCGCGGCGTTTTGCTTTTCGTCAGGGTGTGCCGGCATTGGCCGGCATTAAACGGGAAGCCGGTGCGTCCTATGGACAATCCCGGCGCTGCCCCCGCAACGGTAATCGACTGCAGGCCATCGCCTGCAACCTTGTCCAACCGCCACTGGGATTTCCTGGGAAGGCGGGCAAGGGTCGACAGCCCGGAGACCGGCCCCGACGAATTCGACAGGTGTTGCGGAGGGCCGCACCGTCAGTCACGCGCCGTTCGTCGGCGCGTCGCTGGTTCCTGCCCTCCTCGAAAGTCTGCCTTCCACTTTTGAGGATTTCCTGATGAAGCTTTCCCGTCTGGCGCTGGCCATCACGCTGCTGCCCACCAGCCTGTGGGCCGATGACGCCAACATCGACAGCAGCGAAGAGCTGCAAGCGCCCGCCCTGGTCATCAGCTCCGGGCGCAAGGCCGAACTACGCAAGCAAGCCACAACGGCAAATAGCGTCTTCACGCGCGCCGATATCGAGCGGCTGCAACCTGCGAGCGTGCCAGAACTGCTGCAGCGCGTTCCGGGCGTGCAGGTCGTGCAGAGCGGTGGCCGTGGCAGCAATGTCAGCCTGTTCATCCGCGGCACTGGCACAGCCCAGAGCCTGGTGCTGATCGACGGTCAGCGCACCGGCTCCGTTTCCGCTGGCGGCGCCAGCCTGCAGCATCTCAGCATCGACCAGATCGAGCGTATCGAAGTCCTGCGCGGCTCGCGCTCCGCGCTCTATGGCGCGGATACCATTGGCGGCGTGGTGCAGATCTTCACCCGGCGCGCCGAAGGCCCCGGCCTGCAGCCGCGCCTGCGCCTGGCAGCCGGAAGCCAGGGCACCTGGGAACGCAGCATGGGCCTGTCCGGGGGCGACCAGCAAACCCGCTTCAGCCTGAACGCCAGCCTGGACGAAACCCAAGGCATCGACCGTACCGGCCCCTCCTACCCCTCCGATGCCGATCACGACGCCTATCGCAACCAGGCCGTCAGCTTCACCCTCAGCCACAAGCTCGCCGAAAACCTGAGCACCGGCCTCAACGTGCTCGACCAGCGCGGCAAGACCGAATATGACAACCCTTTCGGCCGCTGGGATACCGCCTGGAACGTCCACCCGCAGAAGCCTTACGATCACTTCAGCCTGAGCAGCACCTCAGCCTGGCTCGACTGGCGCGCCAGCGAGCTGTGGAGCAGCCGCCTGGAAGTCGGCCACGGCGAGGACAAGCAGGAAAGCTTCGACAAGCTGTTCCCGGGTAGCGAGGCATTCAACAGCTACCGCGACTCGGCCAGCTGGCTCAACACCCTGACCCTGAACGACCGGCACAACCTGCTGGTCGGCGCCGACTACCTGCGCGACAAGCTGCACAGCACCACCGAGTATTCGCAGACCAGCCGCTGGAATCAGGCCGGCTTCATTCAGCACAGCTATCGGGGCGAACGTTTCGCCACCGAACTGGGCCTGCGCCACGACAAGAACCAGCAGTACGGTAGCGAAAACACGTTCAACGCTGCACTGACCCTGCCGCTGAATGCGCGCAACGATCTAGTCCTGTCCTACGCCGAAGGCTTCCGTGCCCCGACCTTCAACGACCTGTACTCGCCAGCCAGCTGGGGCGCCAACCCCGACCTACAACCGGAGCGTTCCAAGAGTTACGAGCTGCAGTGGCGCAGCCAGCTGGCGGAAAAGACCCGCCTGGAAGCCTCGCTGTATCGCACCGATGTACGCGACCTGATCGTCTACGTCTTCGACCCGGCGACCTTCAACGGCAGCAACTACAACGTCGCCGAGGCTCGCATCAACGGTTTCGAGCTGACCCTGCAACAGGAGCTGCTGGGTTGGCAGCACGCCCTGGGCGCCAGCATCATCGACCCGCGCGACCGCCAGACCGGCCATACCCTGGCCCGGCGCGCCAAGCGCACATTCAGCTATGATCTGGACCGACAGTTCGGCGCCTTTGCCGTCGGCGCCAGCTGGCGACTGGCCAGCTCGAGCTATGACAAGCTCGACAACCAGACGGAAATCGCCGGACATGGCGTACTCGACCTACGCAGCAGCTGGCAGGCCACACCGGAACTGGCGTTCGACATGAAGTTGGCCAACCTGCTGGACAAGGACTACAGCCGCTCACTGTACCAATACAATGGCCAGGATCATGGCTACCAGGAAGAGCCCCTCAGCGTGAAAGTCGGCCTGACCTGGACGCCGGCACTGCAATAGGGCCCAGCCATTGCCGAACCGGCTCCAGAAAAACGAGGCCCCGCGGATGCGGGGCCTCGTCGTTTCCAGCAGCGAAACTCAGCGCGCCCCGTCCAGCAACGTACACAGCTTCGCCGTGGCGGCGAGCATCTGGAAGCTCGGCCGCTCGATGCCCTCGTCCGGCACCTCCCAGACCTGGCCGCGGCGCACCGCGGTCAGCTGCGGCCAGGCTTGCCAGGCGGCGGCCTGGCCCGGCTCGCCGACCAGGATCACCGCCGGATCGCGGGCCAGCACCGACTCGACGCTGACCTGCGGCGCCGGCAGGTCGAGATCACCGAACACGTTGCGCGCGCCGCACAGGCGCAGAGCATCGCTGATGATCTGCCGACCGCCGAGGGTGTACATGGGGCGGTCCCAGACCTGGTAAAACACCGCCAGCGGCTCGGCCCGTGCATGGCGCGCGGCCAGCTGGCGCACGCCCTCGCGCATCTGCGTGGCCAGCCGCCCGCCCTGCTCGGGGTGACCGACGGCGGCGCCGATCAGCGCCAGCTGCCCGGCCAGTTCGGCGAGGCTGTGCGGCTGCGCCTCGATCAGCGGGATACCGAGGCTGCCGAGCTGGGCCTGCATGGCCGGGCCGACGCTGTCCGGCCACAGCAGGATCAGGTCGGGCTGCAGCGCCAGCAGGGCCTCCAGATTGAGCTGGCCGTAGCGACCGAGGGACGGCAGGTGGGCCAGCGCCGGCAGACGCGGGCCGGCGTCGAGCACGCCGACCAGGCGTTCGGCGGCACCCAGTTCCACCATAATCTCGCTGAGCGACGGCGCCAGCGCCACCACCCGCCGGGCGCCCTGCCCGGCCGGTTCCGCAGCCTGTGCCAGCGCGGCGCCGAGCAGCAGGACGGCGAGCAGCAGGCGGCGCATCAGCGCAGCTGGCACGGCAGTCGGTAGAGGATGGCGATCAGCACGGAGGCAAAGGCCAGCAGCAGCACCGGCACGCCGTGCAGGTCGGCCAGTTGGCCAAACGCAGCGAACCAGGCCGGCAGCAACGCGCCGAGCAGGCCGTGGCGCTGGGCCTTGGCCAGTTCGCTCCAGGCGGTGCCTTCGTCCGCACCGTTGAGGGCGCGACCGCAGCCGATCAACGCATGCTTGTAGCGACGGAACAGCGGCAGGCCGACGAACATGCTCAGCAGCGCGGCGACGAACAGCGGCATGGCCAGGCTGTCGGGCAGCGGCGCCTGCTCGGGCCCGAAGGCGCCGAGCAGGATCAGCGGCAGCAGGGCCACGGCCAGCAGTCCCCACCAGCGGCGGGCGAACGCCGGCCGCTGCACGCCGGCCTGACTCATTCGGATTCAGCCTGATGCTGGTTGCCGAGCAGGTGGCCGAGCTTGCCGGCCTTGGTCGCCAGGTAGTGCTTGTTGTGCGGGTTGAGGCCGCTGTGCAGCGGCACGCGCTCGGCCAGGCGGATGCCGTAGGTTTCCAGGGCCTTGAGCTTGCGCGGGTTGTTGGTCATCAGCTTGAGCGCGGTGATGCCCAGGTGGTCGAGCATCGGCCGGCACATCGCGTAGTCGCGCTGGTCGGCACCGAAGCCCAGGCGCTCGTTGGCCTCGACGGTGTCGGCGCCGGCGTCCTGCAGCTCGTAGGCGCGGATCTTGTTGAGCAGGCCGATGCCGCGGCCTTCCTGGCGCAGGTAGAGCAGCACGCCGCGCCCTTCGGCGGCGATGGCCGCCAGCGCGGCCTCCAGCTGGGCGCCGCAGTCGCAGCGCAGGCTGAACAGCGCATCGCCGGTCAGGCACTCGGAGTGCAGGCGGCCGAGCACCGGCGCGCCATCGGCGACGTCGCCCAGGGTCAGGGCCACGTGCTCCTTGCCGGTGGCCTCATCGAGAAAGCCATGCATGGTGAACACGCCAAACGGGGTTGGCAGCTTCGAGGCGGCGACAAAGACGACGGACACCGGAACACTCCTGAAAGTCGTAAGGTCCCGATTGTAGCAGCAGCATCGCCGAGGAAGTCAGTCGGGAATTGCATGGCAGACATGCAGCCGGGGGAAGCGTATCGCTCCGTAGGGTAGAAAACCCGCGCAGCGGTTTTCTACCAGCCCATGCAGCCCAACCGGTGGACAATCGCTGCGCGAGTTGTCCACCCTACCCCGCGCCGACGCCGAGCTGGGCCAGCGCCGCGGCCAGCAGCGGCGCCACGCTCACCGCGTTGCTCGCATGCTGGATGCAGTCGCTGCTCCAGACATGGCGCACGCCGGCGGCGCAAATGACTGCCAGCGCGTCGGCGGCGAACAGCGCATGGGTCACCGCCACGTCCACCGAGGCGGCGCCGGCGGCCAGCAGCAGCGCGGCAGCGCGCGCCAGGGTATGCCCGGAACTGGCCACGTCGTCCAGCAGCACCACCGCGCGGCCCCGCACCGCCACCTCCGGCAGGGCGATGTCCACCTGGCGGTCGCCGTGGCGGATCTTGCTGCACACGCCGTAGTCGAAGCCGTGTAGCTCCGCGGCCGCCTCGATCCACTGCAGCGATTCGGCATCCGGGCCGACCAGCAGCGGGTTTTCCAGCCGCCCGGCGATCAGTTCGGCGAGCAGCGGCGCCCCCGACAGGCTGAGCGCATCGCCGTGCGGAATCGCCTCGTCCAGCCGGGCGATGCGGTGCAGATGCGGATCGACGGTGATCACGCCATCGAACAGCTCGGCGAGGAAACGGCCGACCACCTGCTGGCTGACCACCTCGCCGGGGTGGAAGGCGATGTCCTGGCGCATGTAGGCCAGGTACGGCGCCACCAGCAGCAGCCGGGTGGCGCCGAGACGCCGCGCCTCGCCGGCCACCAGCAGCAGCTCGACCAGTTTTTCGTTGGGCCGGTCGAGGCTGCGGTACAGCACCAGCTCGGCGGGCAGGCTGTCGCCCGCGGCCAGCGGCAGGCGCAGGCGCAGTTCGTCATCGGGAAAACGATGGCGCTCGATGGCCGCGGCGCGCAGGCCGGCAGCCGCCGCCAGACGCTCGGCAGCCGCCTGCTCGTCGGCGAAGTACAGCAGCAATGCGCTCATCAGAACTCCACGAACAGATGGGGCAGCTCGTCGGCACTGCCGATGGCGAAGCCGACGCTGCGCTGGCTGGCCTGGCGGGCGAACTCCAGATCGGCCGGATAGGCGGCGTACACGCGGTACAGCGGCGCCCCGACCTCGACCCGCTCGCCGAGCTTGTAGAGCAGGTCGACCCCGGCGCCCTGCACCTTGGGCGCGCCGGCCAGGCGGGCGATGCGCGCCAGCTGCAGGTTGTCGATGCCGATGACCACCCCGCCCTGCGCTGCCGCCACCTCGAAGCTGAGCGGCGCCAGCGCCGGGGCATTGTGGTCGAAGCCACGGCCCCCCTGGGCGGCGATGATCGCCTGCATCTTGGCCAGGGCACGGCCGGAGTCGAGGATGTCGCGGGCGATGGCGAAGCCGTCGCCGCCGCGCACGTCGGGATCGAACTCGAGCATGCGCCCGGCCAGGCGCAGGGCCTTCTGGCGCAGGTCGTTGGGCGCGCGCGGGTCGTGCTCCAGCACGCGCATCACGTCGCGCGCCTCCAGCACCGGACCGATGCCATTGCCCACCGGCTGGCGGCCGTCGGTGATCACCACGTCGAGGGTCAGGCCCAGGCGCGCGGAAACGAACTCGAACAGCTTGCGCAGGCGCTGCGCCTCGGGCATCGAGCGCACCTTGGCGGTCGGCCCGACCGGGATGTCCAGCACCAGATGGGTGGAGCCGGCGGCGAGCTTCTTCGACAGGATCGAGGCGACCATCTGCCCCGGCGAGTCGATCGACAGCGGCCGCTCCACGGCGATCAGCACGTCGTCGGCCGGCGACAGCTCGCTGGTGCCGCCCCAGGCCAGGCAGCCACGGTGCTCGCGGACGATCTCCTCGAGGCGCGCGAAGGGCAGCTCGACGCTGGCCAGCACCTCCATGGTATCGGCGGTACCGGCCGGCGAGGTGATCGCCCGCGACGAGGTCTTCGGGCAGAGCATGCCGTGCGCCGCGACGATCGGCACCACCAGCATCGAGGTGCGGTTGCCGGGGATGCCGCCGATGCAGTGCTTGTCGACCACCGGGTGCTCGTGCCAGTCGAGGCGGCGACCGACCTGGGTCATCGCGTCGCTGAGGAAGTACACCTCCTCGCGATCCAGCTCGCCCTGGTTGCAGGCGACCACGAAGGCGGTCAGTTCGATCTTCGAATAGCGGTGCTCGGCGATGTCGCGGACGATGGCGCGGAAGTCCTCGCGATCCAGGCGCTCGCCGGCGATCTTGCGGTGCAGCGCGGGAATCGACGACGGCGGCTCGGCCTGGCAGATGCTCGCCGGGTGGCCATTGGGCACGCCGAGCAGGGCGAAGGCGTCCTCGGACAGGCCGAGCTGGCCACAGTCGACGATGGCAGTGTCGTCGACCACGTTGAGGCTGGCGAGAATCAGCCCGCCGTTGGCGCGCACCTCGACCTTGGACAGCGCCTGGAAACCTTCGGCACGGTACACGGCGCAGTCGCGGTGCAAGTAGGCGACGTTCTCGCGGTAGGTATCGATGGCGACGCGGTGCAGCTGCAGGGTCGCCGCTTCGCATTCGCAGCCGTCGTCGGGCGGGGTACTGGTGTCCATGGCGCGGGCCTGTGGGGAACGGTTCCCCGACTATGCCGCCGCCGCGGAGCCAGCGGCAAGTATCAGTGCTTGGCCTCCAGGCGCAGCAGGCCCTGCTCCTCGCGCCAGCCGACCCGATTGAGGAAGCTCATGCCCAGCAGCACCTCGGTGGGCGAGCCGCCGGCAACGATGGCGGCCTCGACGCCGAGCAGCTCGATAGTGCCGACCTTGACGCTGTTCAGGCGCATGCTCCAGGCCGGCACCACGCCGCCGGCGGTGTTGACCTGCATCGGCTGGCCGCGCGTCTTGTAGTCGAGACCGAGACGGCTCGCCTGCGCCTCGTTCATCGCCACCGAGGACGCGCCGGTGTCGACCAGGAACTGCACCCCCTGGCCGTTGATCGAGCCGGCCGACCAGTAGTGGCCGTCGCCGCGCCGGGCGATGCTCATTTGCTGGCGCTGCGGCTCGGCATAGCCGGTGCCGCTGTATTCGCGCGACAGGCCGAATGGACGCTCGGCGCCCTCCACCCGCAGCACCGCGCCGCGGGCATCGGCGCTGACCAGGGTGACGCCGGCCGGACCGCTCTGGCCGACCTTGAGCAGCTGGCGCTGACCGTCGACGCTGACCACCGCCGCGCCGGGAAACAGGCCGACCACCTGCACCTGCGGCGCCGCCGCCAGCGGTGCGGCCAGCAGCAGGCTGGTGCAGAAAACCAGGAAAGAACGCATATACAACCTCCGTGTTGTCGGGAAATTCAGGCCAGCAGCACCACCAGCCCCTGCAGCAGCAGCCAGGCAGCGGCGCCGGCCAGCAGGTCGTCGAGCATGATGCCGACGCCGCCGTGCACCCGGCGATCGACCCAGCTGATCGGCCAGGGCTTGAGGATGTCCAGCACGCGGAACAGCACGAAGCCGACCAGCAGCCACGGCCAACCGGGCGGCGCCAGCCACAGGGTGATCCAGATGCCGACGATCTCGTCCCAGACGATGCCGCCGTGATCGTGCACGCCCAGATCGCGGGACACCTTGCCACACAGCCAGAAACCGAACAGCGAACCGAGCAGCAGGATCAGGCCGTAGCCCCAGTGCGGCAGCAGCTGCAGCAGCGGCACGAACAGCAGGCCGACTAGGGTGCCCCAGGTGCCCGGCGCCTTGCGCATGGCGCCGGAGCCGAAACCGAAGGCGATGAACTGCCAAGGGTCGCGCCAGATCGAGGCCGGCGCGAGGTCGGGACGCTCAGGTTTGGCCATCGCCACCTCCGAAATGCTGGTAGCCGCCGGCGGCCGGGGTGATGTCGTGGCCGTCACGGTCGAGCACGCGCACGCCGCTGCCCGCCGCGACCCGGCCGATGAGATGGAACGGCTGGCCGGTGGCCTGCAGCGTCGGCAGCGCGGCCGGCGGCAGGCTGAAGGCCAGCACGTAGTCGTCGCCGCCGGTCAGCGCCAGGTGCAGCGCCCGGGCGCCGGCCGCCTCGCGGAGGGCCGCGGCCAGCGGTAGCCGCGCGGCCTCGATCAGCAGCGCCACGCCGGACTGCTCGGCGATATGCCCGCAGTCGGCGAGCAGGCCGTCGGAGACGTCCAGCGCCGCGCTGGCCAGGCCGCGCAGGGCCTGACCGAGGAGCAGTTGCGGCTGCGGTGTCCAGTAGCGCGCCAGCAGCTCGGCATCGCCCGCGCCGCTCGCGGCGCGCTCGCCGAGCACCAGCGGCAGGGCCGCCGCGGCCTCGCCGGTCGTCCCGCCGAGGCACAGCAGGTCGCCGGGACGCGCGCCCGAGCGCAGCAGGGCCTGGCCGACGGGCAGGCGGCCGAACACGGTGACGTTGATGTTGAGCGGGCCGCGGGTGGTGTCGCCGCCGATCAGCGCCAGCTGGCAGGCGCGCGCCATCACATCGAGCCCGCGGGCGAAACCCGCCAGCCAGGCCGGCTCGGCGTTCGGCAGGGTCAGCGCCAGGGTGAAGCCGAGCGGCGCCGCGCCCATCGCCGCCAGGTCACTGGCCGCAGCGGCCAGCACGCGCTGGGCGAGCAGGAAGGGATCGTGATGTTCGGGGAAGTGCACCCCGGCAACCTGGGTGTCGGTGGACACCGCCAGTTGTTCGCCGGGTCGCAGTTGCAGCAGCGCGCAGTCGTCGCCGATGCCGCGCGCCACGCCGGAAACCGGCGTGGCGCAGGCGGCCGCGGCGAAGTACTGACGGATCAGCTCGAATTCGCCGAGGCCGGCCATCGCGCGGGGATCAGCTGCGCTTGTTGCGTACTTCGGCGCCGCGCAGGCGCGGGGCCAGCTTGTCCAGCACGCCGTTGACGAACTTGTGGCCGTCGGTGGCACCGTAGACCTTGGCCAGCTCGATGCCCTCGTTGATCACCACACGATAGGGCACATCGGCGCGGTTGAGCAGCTCGTAGGTCGACAGGCGCAGGATCGCCAGTTCGACCGGATCGAGTTCCGCCACCGGGCGGTCGAGGCAGGGTGCGAAGGCGGCATCCAGCTCCTGCTTCAGGCGCGGCACGCCGTGCAGGATCTCGCGAAAGTAGGCGCCGTCGACATCGCTGAAGTCGTTGTCGACGCGGAACTGCGCTTCGATCTCGTTGATCGACTGACCGGCCAGCTGCCACGAGTAGAGGGCCTGCACCGCCAGGCTGCGGGCCTTCTGGCGCATGGCGATCTTGTTCGGTCGGGCGGCCTTGGGCGCCGGAGTGCCGCTATCGTGCTCGCTCACTTGGCCTCCAACTGCGCCAGCAGGCTGACCATTTCCAGGGCGGACAGGGCCGCTTCGGCGCCCTTGTTGCCAGCCTTGGTGCCGGAACGCTCGATGGCCTGCTCGATGGAGTCGACGGTCAGCACGCCGAAGGCAACCGGCACGCCGAACTGCAGGGACACCTGGGCCAGGCCCTTGGTGCACTCGCCGGCGACGTATTCGAAGTGCGGAGTACCGCCGCGGATCACCGCGCCGAGGGCGATGATGGCGTCGAATTCGCCACGCTGGGCGACTTTCTGGGCAACCAGCGGAATCTCGAAGGCGCCCGGGGCGCGGATGATGGTCAGCTCGCTCTCGCTGACGCCGTGGCGCACCAGGGCGTCGATGGCGCCCTGTACCAGGCTTTCGACGACGAAGCTGTTGAAGCGGCCAACCACCAGGGCGTAACGGCCTTTGGGGGCGATGAAGGTACCTTCGATGGTCTTCAGGGTCATGACGGATTCCAGATAAAGAGCCGGGGCGCCAGTGCGCCCCGAGGTGTTATTCACAGATAGCGTTATTCGCAGGTGACGTATTCTACAACTTCCAGATCGAAGCCGGATATCGCGTTGAACCTGACCGGCGAGCTGAGCAGGCGCATCTTGCGCACGCCCAGATCGCGGAGGATCTGCGAGCCGGCACCGACGGTGCTGTAGGTGGTCGGCTCGGCCGGCTTGGCACCGCCGAGCTGCTCCTCGAGCAGGGCCAGCAGCTCGTTGCCGCTCATCGCATGGTTGAGCAGCAGGACCACGCCGCTGCCCTGCTCGGCCACCTTGAGCATCGCCTCGCGCAGGCTCCAGCGCCCCGGACGCTTGACGCTGAGCAGGTCGCGCAGCGGGTCCATGTTGTGCACGCGCACCAGGGTCGGCTCGTCGGCCTTGATCTCGCCCTTGATCAGCGCCAGGTGCACCTGGCCCTCGACCTCGTCGCGGTAGGTAAACAGCTTGAACTGGCCCAGCTCGCTGTCCAGCTGGCGCTCGGAGACGCGCTCGACGGTGCGCTCGTGGACCAGGCGGTAGTGGATCAGGTCGGCGATGGTGCCGATCTTGATGCCGTGTTCTTCGGCGAACTTTTCCAGTTCCGGGCGACGGGCCATGCTGCCGTCGTCGTTCATGATCTCGCAGATCACCCCGCTCGGCTGGAAACCGGCCATGCGCGCCAGGTCGCAGGCCGCCTCGGTGTGGCCGGCGCGCGCCAGCACGCCGCCGGGCTGGGCCATCAGCGGGAAGATGTGCCCGGGACTGACGATGTCCTCGGCCTTGGCCTCCAGCGCCGCGGCGGCCTGTACGGTGCGCGCGCGGTCGGCGGCGGAGATGCCGGTGGTCACCCCCTCGGCGGCCTCGATGGACACGGTGAACTTGGTGCCGAAGCCGGAGCCGTTGCGCTGCACCATCAGCGGCAGGCCGAGGCGCTCGCAGCGCGCGCGGTCCATCGGCATGCAGATCAGGCCGCGCGCATGCTTGGCCATGAAGTTGATGTCCTCGGCGCGCACGCACTCGGCGGCCATGATCAGGTCGCCTTCGTTCTCGCGGTCCTCGTCATCCATGAGAATGACCATCTTGCCCTGGCGAATGTCCTCGACCAGCTCGGCAATCTTGTTGAGCGCCACAGGCACCCCCTTAATGAATTCGTGATGGAAAAGCGGCTCAGCCCTTGAGGAAGCCGTGTTCGGCGAGGAACGCCTCGCTGATGCCGTGACCGGCCGGCTCGGCAGCCTGGTCGCCGAGCAGCAGCCGCTCCAGGTAGCGCGCCAGCAGGTCGACCTCGAGGTTGACCCGCCGACCGCTGCGGTAGTCGGCCATGATGGTTTCCTGCAGGGTGTGCGGGACGATGGTCAGTTCGAAGTCGGCGCCATCCACCGCGTTCACCGTCAGGCTGACGCCATCGACGGTGATCGAGCCCTTGAGGGCAATGTACTTGGCGAGTTCGCGCGGCGCACGCACGCGAAACTGGATGGCGCGGGCATTGTCGGCGCGCGAGACGACCTCGCCGACGCCGTCGACGTGACCGCTGACCAGGTGGCCGCCGAGGCGGGTGGTCGGCGTCAGCGCCTTCTCGAGGTTGACCGGGCTGCCGACCTTGAGGTCGCCGAAGGCGGTGCGGGTCAGAGTCTCGCGGCTGACGTCGGCCCAGAAGCCGTCGCCGGGCAGTTCCACCGCGGTCAGGCAGGTGCCGTTGACGGCGATGCTGTCGCCGAGCTTGACGTCGCCGAGGTCAAGCTTGCCGGTGGCGACGTAGACGCGCACGTCACCGCCCTTGGGGGTCATGGCGCGGATGCTGCCGATGGCTTCGATGATTCCGGTAAACATCAGGCCTCCCGCATCGCGACGAGGGTATTCACTTGCATGGTCGAACTCCTGTTTTGGATAAAACAGGGCGTTGGATCGAAGGGGATTTCGCGGGCACGGATGGGCCGCCCCGAGGAAGGAATCCCGCTCTCTCTCATCCGGACTGTAACCGTCGGCCCCGGAATCGCACCGGATCTGCTGACCTTGCCGCCCAGGGTGGCAAGCGCTCGCGGGCTGGGCGCAGACTGCGCCATCACCGCCGGTGGGGAGTTGCACCCCGCCCTGAGAACGTCGCGGCCGTTGGCGACCGCGTGGGACTTTGTACCATATTTTTGCCGCAGCGGTGCGCCGCTACCCGGCCCCTGGTGCACGAGGTGCCCCGGCCGTGGCAATCGCATCCGCCGAGCGCGTTGGATCGGTTACGCCGGCACGGCGACGATGAGCCAATCGCGGCCGACCGCGCGGATCTCGCGGATGCTCAGCTGCGGCGCCTCGGCCATGCGCTGCAGCGGCCAGTCGAGCAGCGGCCGGGCGCTGGAGCCGAGCAACTGCGGCGCCATGAAGATCCGGTACTCGTCGACCAGCCCCTCGCGGGCGAAGGCGCCGGCCAGGCGCGGGCCGGCCTCCACCAGCACCTCGTTGGCGCCGCCGCCGGCGAGCTCGAGGAGCAGGCGGCGCAGGTCGACATGGCCGTCGCCGCGCGACAGGCACAGCAACTGGTGGCCGGCGGCGCGGTATTCGTCGCCGCGGCCATCGTCGTCGCAGCAGGCCACCCACGCCGGCCCGGCCTGGAAGAAGGCCGCGCTCAGCGGCACGCGCAGCTGGCCATCGATGAGCACGCGCAACGGCGGCCGGCCGACCGCCAGAGCCACCTGCTCGGCGTCCACGCCGAGCTCGTCGGCACGCACGGTGAGGCGCGCGTTGTCGAACAGCACGGTATCGGCACCGGTGACGATCACGCTGGCGCGCGCGCGCAGGCGCTGCACCGCCGAGCGCGCCGCGGCGCCGGTGATCCACTGGCTCTCGCCGCTGGCCATGGCGGTACGCCCGTCCAAGCTCATCGCCAGCTTGACCCGCACCAGCGGCAGGCCCAGCTCCATGCGCTTGATGAAGCCCTGATTGAGTTCCCGCGCCTCGGCCTCCAGCACGCCACTGGTCACCTCGATGCCGGCATCGCGCAGCAGGCCGAGACCGCGACCGGCTACCAGCGGATTGGGGTCCTGCATGGCCGCCACCACCCGGCCGACGCCGGCCCTGACCAGCGCCTCGGCGCACGGCGGGGTACGCCCGTGGTGGCTGCACGGCTCGAGGGTGACGTAGGCGGTGGCGCCGCGGGCGCGTTCGCCGGACTGGCGCAGGGCGTGCACCTCGGCGTGCGGCTCGCCGGCACGCACGTGCCAGCCCTCGCCGACGATCTCGCCGCCGGCGACTATGACGCAGCCGACGCGCGGATTGGGATGGGTGGAGAACAGCCCCTGGCGCGCCAGTTGCAGCGCACGGGCCATGAAGGCCTGATCGCAGGCCTTGGCAGCATCTTGCATGGAGTCAGCCTTTGCTGGGGTCGCGGGACAGACGCTCGATTTCCTCGCGGAACTGGTCGAGGTCCTGGAAGTGCCGGTAGACCGAGGCGAAACGGATGTAGGCCACCTCGTCGAGGCTGCGCAGCTCGTCCATCACCAGCTCGCCGACCACCCGCGAGCGGACCTCGCGCTCGCCGGTGGCGCGCAGCTTGTGCTTGATGTGGGCGATGGCCTCTTCGAGGCGCTCGACGCTGACCGGGCGCTTTTCCAGCGCGCGCTGCATGCCGGCGCGCAGCTTGTCCTCGTCGAACGGCTGGCGCACGCCGTCGGACTTGATCAGCCGCGGCATCACCAGTTCAGCGGTCTCGAAGGTGGTGAAGCGCTCCTGACAGGCCAGGCATTCGCGGCGCCGGCGCACCTGCTGGCCCTCGGCGACCAGACGCGAGTCGATGACCTTGGTGTCGTGGGCGCCGCAGAAGGGACAGTGCATGATGGCTCGGCCGGTCAAGTGAAGTTGGCGGTCATGGTACCCCATGGCGCATTCAAGACAAGCCGCCGGCGCCGGGTTATAAGGACCGCCGGACCCACTGCCCGGAGCCCCCGCATGCCCCCGCCGCCCGCCGAACTGCTCGCCCCGCTGCACACCCTGCTCGGCGACGCCCAGCTGACCGCCAGTACGCTGCCGGATACCGATATCCGCCTGTGGCTGCTCGACGCCGCCAACATGGACCGTGCCTTCAGCCCGGAGGAGACCCGGCGCATCCTCGAGGAGCCGCCGTACTGGTGCTTCTGCTGGGCCAGCGGCCTGGCGCTGGCGCGCTGGCTGGCCGAGCGCCCGCAATGGGTACGCGGCAAGCGCGTGCTCGACTTCGGCACCGGCAGCGGCGTGGCGGCGATCGCCGCCGCACGGGCCGGCGCCGCGGAGGTGGTGGCCTGCGACCTGGACCCGCTGGCCTTGGCCGCCTGCCACGCCAATGCGGCGCTGAATGGTGTCGAGCTGGGCTATTCGGCGGACTTCTTCGCCGAAGCGGATCGCTTCGACCTGATCCTGGTGGCCGACGTGCTCTACGATCGTGCCAACCTGCCGCTGCTGGATGCGTTCCTGTCCCGCGGCCGCCAGGCGCTGGTCGCCGACTCGCGGGTGCGCGACTTCCAGCATCCGTTGTACCGGCGCCTGGCCGTGCTGGATGCCTGCACCTGGCCGGATCTGGCCGAGCCGCGCGAATTCCGCACGGTCAGCCTGTACCACGCCGCGCGGGGCGCTGCCTGAGCAACATCAAGCAGTCCGGCAAACGGCCTGCAGCCAGTGCCCCTGTTGTCGGGCAGGGTCACCCCCGGGCGGCAATACTGTCAGGCGACCACCTCGCCCGGAGTTCCGTCATGCCCAGCGACACCCTGCGCCTGTTCTTCGCCCTGCCCTGCCCGCCCGAGCTGGCCGAGGCGCTCTGCATCTGGCGCGACAGCCTGGCCCTCGGCGGCAAGCCGGTGGCGGCAGACAACCTGCACCTGACCCTGGCCTTCCTCGGCCAGCAACCCCGCACCCGGCTGGAGGAACTGCAACTGCTCGCTGCCGGCATCGAGGCGCCGCCCTTCACGCTGGATCTGGACCGGCTGGGCGGCCACCGCGGCACGCTGTGGCTGGAGCCGAGCCAGATGCCCAGCGCACTGGCGGCGCTGGCGGCCGACCTGCAGCAGCGCCTGCTGGCCATCGGCATGCCCCTCGACAGCCGCCCGTTTCGCGCCCACCTGACCCTGCTGCGCCACGCCGGCGCGCGACCGGTCGGCGCCACGGTCGACTTCGCCTGGCCCGTCGAGCGTTTCGCTCTCTATGCGTCGGAAAACACCGCGCGCGGCGTGCGCTACCGCGAGCTGGGCGGCTGGCCGCTGGTGCCGGGGCTGCGCCGCCCGGGAAGCGACAGGCGGCCGCCGCAGTAGCGCGCAACCGCCCGCTCCGCCGCCGCCATCGGTGGCGGGCGCCACTGGCTCAGCGCTGCGGTACGGCGATCAGGAAGCGGAACAGGGTGCCGTGCTGCTCGACGGACAGGCAGTCATAGCCCTTGGCCCTGGTGTCCTCGGGAATGCCGTGCACCGACTGCGAGCAGTCGGTGACCACTTCCAGCAGCTCGCCCGGCTGCAGGGTCGCCAAGGTCTCCAGGGTGGCGATGGCGTTGTACGGGCAGTGTTCGCCGCGCAGGTCGAGGGACAGGGTCGGTTGGTTCTGATTCATCAGGCAGCACTCCGGGAGACACGGAAACGACGGGCATTGAGCCCGACCAGCAACATGGCCACCGCCAGGCCGACGCAGGTCAGCAGCAGACCGCTGCCGGGGCCGAAACTCGCCAGCAGGTTGATCTTCGGATAGGGCAAGGCCAGGGCGCCGCCCAGCTCGTCCCAGTACACCGCCACCAGGGTACCGCCGATCACGTTGCCGAGACCGACTACCCAGAAGTGCACCTGGCCTTCCATCGCCCGGTACATCCAGCCGGTCTCGCAGCCGCCGGCGACCACGATGCCGATGCCGAACAGCAGGCCGCCGAGGATCGCGTTGGGGCCCATCCAGAAGATCTTCGGCGTCGCGCCCAGGCCGATGGCGGCGAAGGTGCCGATGCTGGCCACCGCCATGCCCAGCAAGATGCCGTAGGCGATGCTGCTGCGCCCGGTGGTCCACAGGTCGCGGGCGGCGCTGGTGAAGCAGATCTGCGCGCGCTCGATCAGGCCGCCGAACAGCAGGCCGAACAGGCAGGCCATGCCCAGCACCAGCGAAACATTGAAGCGCCAGGCCGCGAACGCCAGGCCGGCCACCAACACCGCCACGCCCAGGCGGCTCTGCACGCCGGCGCGCCGGGCCAGACTCGCGGCGTCCGGCAGCAGCGTGCTGGCCTGGCTACCGACCTTGAGGGGAATGCGCAGGAACGGCAGCAGGCAGATCTTCACCCCGACCCAGGCGCCGCCGACGGTGGCGAGCATGAAGGCCCAGGCATGCAGGGAGAACATCGGAATTCCGGTGAAGAAGGCGGCCAGGTTGCAGCCCATGGCCAGGCGCGCGCCGAAGCCGGCGACGATGCCGCCGAGCAGCCCCTGCAGCAGGCGGCGCTTGCTGGTCGGCCAGCGCAGGCCGACATTGCCGGCCCACAGTGCCGTGCACAGGGCACCGACGAACATGCCGACGATCATCACCCCGTCGATGCGCTCCAGCGGCGTGCCCGCAAGGCCGATCAGCTTGAAGTAGCTCCACTCCTGCGGCTGGTAGCCGAACCAGGAAAGGATATGTCCACCCCAGCGGGTGAACTCGCCGGTCACCGCCCAGAAGGTCCCGGTGATGGCGAAGTAGTAGGCGGAAGCGATCCCCAGTGCGACCAGCGCCGGCAAGGGCGACCAGAAACGCACCAGGTAACGTTGTCGGAAATCGGCTACTGCGGACATGCAACACTCTCCTTGTCGGGCGCCATACGGAGCGCCCGAACGCCAAAAGGCGCGGATTCTACGCCTGGCGCCGCGCACCGTCAGCCGCCGCAACGCCGCCCGACGCGCCCTTGCTTCCGTAGGCGAGCGCCCCCACTTACCATGCATGCATCTTTTCTTCCGCACACGCCCGTTTCGAGAACCCCGATGAGCGAAAGCCCGTACATCTTCGACGTCACCACCGCCAGCTTCGAGCAGCTGGTGATCGAAAACTCCTTCCACAAGCCGGTGCTGGTGGACTTCTGGGCCGAGTGGTGCGCGCCATGCAAGGCGCTGATGCCGATGCTGGCGAAGATCGCCGAGGGCTACCAGGGCGAGCTGCTGCTGGCCAAGGTCAACTGCGATATCGAGCAGGACATCGTCATGCGCTTCGGCATCCGCAGCCTGCCCACCGTGGTGCTGTTCAAGGACGGCCAGCCGGTCGACGGCTTTGCCGGTGCCCAACCGGAGTCGGCGATCCGCGCCATGCTCGAGCCTCACGTGCAGGAGCCGCCACCCGCACCGGCCGACCCACTGGAAACTGCGCGCGCGCAGTACGCCGCCGGGCAGCTCGGCGCGGCGGAACAACTGCTCAAACAGCTGCTCGGCGAGGACAACCAGAATGCCGCGGCGCTGATCCTCTACGCCCGCTGCCTGGCCGAGCGCGGCGAGCTGGACGAGGCGCAGGCGGTGCTGGATGCGGTGAAAAGCGACGCGCACAAGCAGGAGCTGGCCGCCGCCCGCGCCCAGCTGACCTTCCTGCGCCAGGTGGTCGGCCTGCCGGAAGCGGCCGAGCTGAAGAGCCGCCTGGCCCAGGATGCCGGCGACGACGAGGCCGCCTTCCAGCTGAGCATCCACCTGCTCGCCCGCCAGCAGTACGAGGCGGCGCTGGATGGCCTGCTGCGCCTGTTCATGCGCAACCGCAGCTACGGCGACGACCTGCCGCGCAAGACCCTGGTGCAGGTATTCGACCTGCTCGGCAACGAGCATCCGCTGGTGATCGCCTACCGGCGCAAGCTGTATCAGGCACTGTACTGAGTCCGGCGCCGCCGCCACTCCCGCTGCCGTGGGCCAGCGCCCCGGCGCGGCCCAGCCGCGTCCGCGCCAGCCCCCTGGCGCTCGGCTGCGCTGATCCGTTGAGCTGGGTCAAGACAATGAGCACTCCAGTCGTTAGCATAGGCAGCAGATCGCTAAGAACTTATTGTTATTGGAGCTCACCATGATCCGCAAAACCCTCAGCGCCTCCCTGCTGGCTCTGGCCATCGCCGCTCCCTTCGCCCAAGCCTACGAGGCCGGCGACATCATCGTGCGTGCTGGCGCGATCACCGTCGACCCGCAGGAAGACAGCAGCAGCCTGAAGTTTGACGGTGCGGCTGCTGCCGGCACCAAAGCCACGCTGGACAGCGATACCCAGCTGGGTCTGAACTTCGTCTACATGCTGAACAGCAAGGTTGGCGTCGAGCTGCTGGCAGCCACCCCGTTCAGCCATGAAGTGGGCGTAAAAGGCCTGGGCAGCCTGGATGGTAAGTTGGGCGATATCAAGCACCTGCCGCCGACCCTCAGCGTGGTCTACTATCCGCTGGACTCCAAAACCGCCTTCCGTCCCTATGTCGGTCTCGGTCTCAACTACACCACTTTCTTCCAGGAAGACGTAACCAGCAACCGTGCAGCCCAGGGCTTCAGCAACCTCAACCTGGATGACTCCTTCGGCCTGGCCGCACAGGTGGGCATGGACTACATGCTGACCGACAACGTCATGCTCAACGCCCAGCTGCGTTACATCGACATCGACACCGACGCTTCCGTCGATGGCCCGACCGCCCTTGGCATCAGCCGGACCAAAGTCGACGTCGACGTCGACCCGATGGTCTACATGGTCGGCCTCGGCTACAAGTTCTGATAACCGTACCCCCAACGGCGACAGAAACGACAAAAGGCACCTTCGGGTGCCTTTTGTCGTTGTGGGCCATGCGGTTTCAACCGCGTCCGCTACTCCGCTACGCAGCGCAGCAGCCGTCAGCGCCCGAGCAGCCGTGCCAGCCCGGTCTTGAACGGCGTCGGCTCGGGGCAGGCGAAGCGCGCCAGCATTCGCCGGTTGTCCGCCCGCGAGTGACGGATATCGCCGGCACGCGCGGCGCCGTAGGTCACCGGCGGCAGGCCGCCGAGCAGCTCGCCGAGGGCCGCCAGCAGCTGGTTCAGGCTGGTGGCGCGATTGAGGCCGACGTTCACCGCCCCCGCTTCCACCTGCGGCAGCTCCAGTGCCTGCACCAGCAGCGCCACCACGTCGGCGACGTAGACGAAGTCGCGGGTCTGTTCGCCGTCGCCGAACACGCTGATCGGCAGGCCGGCCTGGGCTCGCTCGCTGAAGATGCTGATCACCCCGGAATACGGCGAGGACGGATCCTGGCGTGGACCGAAAACATTGAAGAAGCGGAAGATCGCCGGCGTGAGGCCATGCTGGCGGCGATAGAAATCGAGGTAGTACTCGCTGGCCAGCTTGTCCGCCGCGTAGGGGGTCAGCGGCGCCTTCGGCGTGTCCTCGTCGATCGCCTCGCCCTCGCCGTTCTGCCCGTACACCGCCGCGCTGGAGGCGAACACCACCCGGCGCACGCCTTGCTCGCGCATCGCCTCGCACAGATTCAGCGTGCCGATGAAGTTGCTCTGGTGGGTACTCACCGGATCGTCCACCGAGGCCTGCACCGAAGCCACCGCAGCCAGATGGGCCACCGCCGTGCAACCGGCGAGCGCGGCGCGCAGCGCCGCCGCATCGGCGACATCGCCCACCACCAGCTCGAGGCGCGGATTATCCAGCGGCAGATTGTTGCGCTTGCCGGTGGAGAAGTTGTCCAGCACGCGCACCGCATGGCCGCGCGCCAGCAGCGCGTCGACCAGGTGCGAGCCGATGAAACCCGCGCCGCCGGTCACCAGAACCAGGGAGTCAGCCATGACGGTAGTAGCGATCCAGCAATGCCGGCAGGGCCGCACGCCAGGCGCGTGGCTTGATGCCGAAGGTGTTGAGGATTTTCTTGCAGGCCAGTACCGCGTGCTGCGGCTCTTCCGGGGCGTCCGGCCGTTCGGCATGGGGTTGCGGCGTGAGGTCCTGGGGTAGCTCCGACCGGTAGCGGCGCGCCTCGGCCAGGGTCGCCTGGCCGAGGGCCAGACTGGTGGTCGCCTCGATGCCGCCGTAATGATAGGTACCCCACAAGGGCGCGTTGCAATCGAGCTGCTTGAGCACCGAGAGGATCACCCGCGCGGCGTCGTCCACCGGGGTCGGATTGCCGCGGCGGTCGTCGGCGAGGAACAGCTCCTCGCCGCTCTCGGCCCACTTGAGCAGGCGCCCCAGGCGCCCCTCCGGGCTCTCGTCCAGCAGCCAGCCGAAGCGCAGCAGGATATGCCGCGGGCAGACGGCCCGCACCAGCTGCTCGAAGCGCCACAGCGCCTGACCACGCATGCTCAGCGGGCGCACGTCGTCCTTCTCGCTGTAGGCCGTGGCGCGGGCGCCGTCGAACACCTTGTAGCTGGAAGGCTGCAGCAGGATGATCTCGTGGTGCAGGCAGAGCTCGGCCAGCCGCTCGATGGCGCGCTCCTGGACGAACAGGCGCTCGACCTCGACCTGCTCGGACTGGAACCAGTCATGGTAGTAGGCCAGGTTGATCAGCACGTCGGGGCGCTGCTCGTCGAGCAGGCAGGTCAGGCTGGCGGGATCCCACCCCTGTGCGGGCGGCACCGGGGCCTGAAGCTCGATGTTCTCTTCCGCCCCCAAGCGCAGCAGCGCCTGTCCAAGGGCATTACCGCCGCCCAGCAGCATCAGGCGCATGCGCATGGTGATGGACTACCTCGGTCAGAACGGGATGTCGTCGTCGAAGCTGTCGTAGTCCGGCGCCGGCTGCTGGGCGGCCGGTTGCTGCGGAGCAGGACGCGATTGGCGCGGCGCCTGCTGCTGCGCTTCGCGCGGAGGACGCGGCGCGCGCGGCGCTTCGTCGCCGGCATTGCCGCCACGACCACCGAGCAGCTGCATCTGGCCACCCATGTCCACCACGATCTCGGTGGTGTAGCGCTTGACGCCGTCCTTTTCCCATTCGCGGGTCTGCAGGCGGCCTTCGACGTACACCTGCGAGCCCTTGCGCAGGTACTCGCCGGCGATTTCCGCGACCTTGCCGAAGAACACCACGCGGTGCCACTCGGTGCGCTCCTGCAGCTGGCCGGTCTGCTTGTCCTTCCAGCTGTCGCTGGTGGCCAGGGTGATGTTGGTCACGGCGTTGCCGTTGGGCAGATAACGGGTTTCCGGGTCGCCACCGACGTTACCCACCAGAATGACTTTGTTGACTCCGCGAGCCATAGAATTCTCCTCGGCTTCAGCACGCCGGTGCCGGATTGACCAGGCGTTCGAGCGACGTGCGATCCAGTTGTTGGGTATCCACCTTGACGTAGACGGCGGCCTCTTCGGCCACCACGAAGGCATCGGCCACTCCGGGCGTTGCCTTCAGGCGCGCGGCCAGCCCCGCCTCGCGCTGGGCCAGGGGCGACAGCGGCAGGCGCACACTGGTCACATACGGCGGTTCGCGCATAGTAGCAGCAAACCCCAGCCACAGGGCAGCCAGCAGCGCACAGCCGAGGAACACGGCACTCACCCCGCCCTGCTGGAACAGCCAGCCACCGAGCAGGCCGCCCAGTGCGGCGCCGAGGAACTGGCTTGTCGAGTACACGCCCATCGCCGTGCCCTTGCCACCGGCCGGCGCCATCTTGCTGATCAGCGACGGTAGCGACGCCTCCAGCAGGTTGAAGGCGGTGAAGAACACCAGATTGCCGATCACCAGCGCATGCAGGCTGCTGCCGAACTGCCAGAAGAACAGCTCGCACAGCAGCAGCAGCGCCACCGCACCGAGCAGCACGCGCTTCATCTGGCGCTTCTTCTCGCCGTAGATGATGAACGGGATCATGCCGAAGAAGCCGACCAGCAGGCCGATCAGGTACACCCACCAGTGCTCCTCCTTGGGCAGCCCGCCCCGCTCCACCAGTGCCAACGGCAGGGCGACGAAGCTGGCCATGAGGATGGCGTGCAGCGCCGCGATGCCGAAGTCCAGGCGCAGCAGGTCCGGATGGCGCAGCGTCGCTCCCAGCGCCTGGCTCGCCACGCGCGCTTCACGATGCTGCAGGGCTTGCTGCGGCTTGGGCACCAGCACGGCGATGATCAGGATGCCGAGCAGGGCCATGCCGGCGGTGACCCAGAACAGCCCGGACAGACCGAAGGCGCGGGTCAGCAGCGGACCGACCACCATGGCCACGGCGAACGACAAGCCGATGCTCATGCCGATCATCGCCATCGCCTTGGTGCGGTGCTGTTCGCGGGTCAGGTCGGAGAGCAGCGCCATCACCGCCGCCGAGATCGCCCCGGCGCCCTGCAGCACGCGTCCGGCGATCACCCCCCAGATGGAGTCGGCGGTGGCCGCCAGCGCCGCGCCGGCAGCGAAGATCAGCAGGCCGATGTAGATCACCGGCAGGCGACCGACGCGGTCGGAGACGATGCCGAAGGGAATCTGCAGCACGGCCTGGGTCAGGCCGTAGGCGCCGATGGCCAGGCCAATCAGCAGCGGCGTGGCGCCCACCAGGTCCTGGCCGTAGGTCGCCAGCACCGGCAGCACCATGAACATGCCGAGCATGCGGAAAGCGAACACCGAGGCCAGGCCGGCAGCCGCGCGCTGCTCGGTCGGACTCATGCGCTCAGTGTGCGGATCGTGCATGACAACACCTCGAAAAACGGGGGCACGATTCTAGCAGCACCGCGTGCGCCGGCACAGGCGCGGCGCTTTGCCGCTCGGCCGAACGCGGCCGTATACTCGTGGGTTTCCGCCCGCCATGCGAGGCCGCAGTGGACAAGATCCTGATTCGTGGGGCACGTACCCACAACCTGAAAAACATCGACCTGACCCTGCCGCGCGACAAGCTGATCGTGATCACCGGCCTGTCCGGTTCGGGCAAGTCGTCGCTGGCCTTCGACACCCTGTACGCCGAGGGCCAGCGCCGCTACGTCGAGTCGCTGTCCGCCTACGCCCGCCAGTTCCTGTCGATGATGGAGAAACCCGACGTCGACACCATCGAGGGCCTGTCGCCGGCGATCTCCATCGAGCAGAAGTCCACCTCGCACAACCCGCGCTCCACGGTCGGCACCATCACCGAGATCTACGACTACCTGCGCCTGCTCTATGCCCGCGTCGGCACGCCGCGCTGCCCGGACCACGACGTGCCGCTGGAGGCGCAGACGGTCAGCCAGATGGTTGACCAAGTGCTGGCCCTGCCCGAGGGTAGCAAGCTGATGCTGCTGGCCCCGGTGGTGCGCGAGCGCAAGGGCGAGCACCTGTCGGTGTTCGAGGAGCTGCGCGCCCAAGGCTTCGTGCGCGCACGGGTCAACGGCAAGCTCTTCGAGCTGGACGAGCTGCCCAAGCTCGACAAGCAGAAGAAGCACAGCATCGACGTGGTGGTGGACCGTTTCAAGGTGCGCAGCGACCTGCAGCAGCGGCTGGCCGAGTCCTTCGAGACCGCCCTGCAGCTGGCCGACGGCATCGCCCTGGTCGCCCCCATGGACGGCGAGGAAGGCGAGGAAACCATCTTCTCCGCGCGCTTCGCCTGCCCGCACTGCGGCCACTCGATCAGCGAGCTGGAGCCCAAGCTGTTCTCCTTCAACAACCCGGCCGGCGCCTGCCCGAGCTGCGACGGCCTGGGCGTGAAGCAGTTCTTCGACCCGCGGCGGCTGGTCAACGGCGAGCTGACCCTGACCGAGGGGGCGATCCGCGGCTGGGACCGGCGCAACGTCTACTACTTCCAGATGCTCGGCTCGCTGGCTGCGCACTACGGCTTCAGCCTGGAAGAGCCGTTCGACGACCTGCCGGTGGCCGTGCAGAAGGCCCTGCTGCACGGCAGCGGCCGCGAGGAGGTGGAGTTCCGCTACCTCAACGACCGCGGCGACATCGTCAGGCGCGCCCACCCGTTCGAGGGCATCGTGCCCAACCTGGAGCGCCGCTACCGCGAGACCGAATCGAACAGCGTGCGCGAGGAGCTGGCCAAGTTGCTCAGCACCCAGGCCTGCCCGGACTGCCGCGGCACCCGCCTGCGCCGCGAGGCGCGCCATGTATGGGTCGGCGACAAGACCCTGCCCGCGGTCACCGCCCTGCCGGTGGGCGATGCCTGCGGCTACTTTGCCGAACTGGCGCTGAGCGGCCGCCGCGGCGAGATCGCCGAGAAGATCCTCAAGGAAATCCGCGAACGCCTGCAGTTCCTGGTCAACGTCGGCCTCGACTACCTGACCCTCGATCGCAGCGCCGACACCCTGTCCGGCGGCGAGGCGCAGCGCATCCGCCTGGCCAGCCAGATCGGCGCCGGCCTGGTCGGCGTCATGTACATCCTCGACGAGCCGTCGATCGGCCTGCACCAGCGCGACAACGAACGCCTGCTGGCCACCCTCACCCACCTGCGCAACCTCGGCAACACGGTGATCGTGGTCGAGCACGACGAGGACGCCATCCGCCTGGCCGACTACGTGGTCGACATCGGCCCCGGCGCCGGCGTGCACGGCGGGCGCATCGTCGCTGAAGGCACCCCGGCCGAGGTGATGGCCCACCCCGACTCACTGACCGGCAAATACCTGTCCGGACGCGAAAGGATCCGTTACCCGGCCGCGCGCACGCCAGCCAACCCGCAGAAACTGCTCAGGCTCAAGGGGGCGCGCGGCAACAACCTGCAGAACGTCGACCTGGAAATCCCCGTCGGCCTGTTCACCTGCGTCACCGGGGTGTCCGGCTCCGGCAAGTCGACGCTGATCAACAACACCCTATTCCCGCTGGCTGCCACCGCACTGAACGGCGCCACCACGCTGGAGGCGGCGCCACATGGATCCTTCGACGGCCTGCAGCATCTCGACAAGGTGGTCGACATCGACCAGAGCCCGATCGGTCGCACGCCGCGCTCCAACCCGGCCACCTACACCGGTCTGTTCACGCCGATCCGCGAGCTGTTCGCCGGCGTGCCGGAATCGCGCTCGCGCGGCTACAACCCGGGGCGCTTCTCCTTCAACGTCAAGGGCGGCCGCTGCGAGGCCTGCCAGGGCGACGGCGTGATCAAGGTGGAGATGCACTTCCTGCCGGACATCTACGTGCCCTGCGACGTGTGCAAGGGCAAGCGCTACAACCGCGAAAGCCTCGAGGTGAAGTACAAGGGCAAGAACATCCACGAGGTGCTGGAAATGACCATCGAGGAGGCCCGCGCCTTCTTCGATGCGGTACCGGCGCTGGCGCGCAAACTGCAGACGCTGATCGACGTCGGCCTCTCGTACATCAAGCTCGGCCAGAGTGCGACCACCCTGTCCGGCGGCGAGGCGCAGCGGGTCAAGCTGTCGCGCGAGCTGTCCAAGCGCGATACGGGGAAAACCTTGTACATCCTCGACGAGCCGACCACCGGCCTGCACTTCGCCGACATCCAGCAACTGCTCGACGTCCTGCACCGCCTGCGCGACCACGGCAACACGGTGGTGGTGATCGAGCACAACCTCGACGTGATCAAGACCGCCGACTGGCTGGTCGACCTCGGCCCAGAGGGCGGCTCGCGCGGCGGGCAGATCATCGCCAGCGGCACACCGGAGCAGGTGGCGGCCATGCCGCAGTCGCACACCGGGCATTTCCTCAAACCGCTGCTGGAGCGGGAGAGGAGCTAGGCCCCGCGCCTCCCGCCACCAACGACAAGGCCGGGCATGAAAGCCCGGCCTTGTCGTATCCGTGCGCCGAATGACGGCCAGAATTGCCCCGAGCAGAAAACGCAGGCAACAAAAAACCGGGCACAGGGCCCGGTTTCTTGTGAATCACCCGAACTTACTCGGCAGCTGCTTCCACAGCACCGGCAACCGGACGATCAACCAGCTCGACGTACGCCATGGGGGCGTTGTCGCCAGCGCGGAAACCGCACTTGAGGATGCGCAGGTAGCCGCCCGGACGGTTGGCGTAGCGCTTGCCCAGCTCGTTGAACAGCTTGCCGACCATTTCCTTCGAACGGGTACGGTCGAAAGCCAGACGGCGGTTGGCAACGCTGTCAACCTTGGCCAGGGTGATCAGCGGCTCGGCAACGCGACGCAGCTCTTTCGCCTTGGGCAGGGTGGTCTTGATCAGCTCGTGTTCGAACAGCGACACCGCCATGTTCTGGAACATGGCACTGCGGTGGGCGCTGGTGCGGCTCAGATGACGGCCACTTTTACGATGACGCATGATTGAAATTCCTTACCAAACCTTGAGTTCGGTGATTGGGGACGATCAGGCAGTCGCCTTATCATCCTTTTTCAGACTTGCCGGCGGCCAGTTGTCGAGGCGCATGCCGAGGGAAAGACCGCGGGAAGCCAGAACGTCCTTGATCTCGGTCAGGGACTTCTTGCCCAGGTTCGGCGTCTTGAGCAGCTCTACTTCGGTGCGCTGAATCAGGTCACCGATGTAGTAGATGTTCTCTGCCTTGAGGCAGTTGGCCGAACGCACGGTCAGTTCCAGATCGTCGACAGGGCGCAGCAGGATCGGATCGATCTCGTCTTCCTGCTCTTCCACCACCGGCGCGCTGTCACCCTTGAGATCGACGAACGCGGCCAGCTGCTGCTGCAGGATGGTCGCGGCACGACGAATGGCCTCTTCGGGATCGAGGGTACCGTTGGTTTCCAGGTCGAGAACCAGCTTGTCCAGGTTGGTCCGCTGCTCGACACGGGCGCTTTCCACCACGTAGGCCAGACGGCGCACCGGGCTGAACGTGGCATCGAGCTGGAGGCGGCCGATACTGCGGCTTTCATCCTCGTCGCTCTGGCGGGCGTCGGCGGGCTCATAGCCACGGCCGCGCGCCACCTTGATGCGCATGTTCAGGGCGCCGTTGTCCGCCAGGTGGGCGATCACGTGATCACCGTTGACGATCTCGACATCGTGATCCAGCTGAATATCGGCAGCGGTCACCACGCCCGAGCCCTTCTTCGCCAGGGTCAGAGTCACTTCATCGCGACCGTGCAGCTTGATGGCCAGGCCTTTCAGGTTGAGCAGGATCTCGATTACATCTTCCTGCACACCCTCGATGGCGCTGTACTCGTGGAGTACGCCATCGATTTCAGCCTCAACCACTGCACAGCCAGGCATGGAGGACAACAGGATGCGACGCAGCGCGTTGCCCAGTGTGTGACCAAAACCGCGCTCGAGAGGCTCGAGCGTGATCTTGGCGCGGGTCGGGCTGACCACCTGAACGTCGATATGACGGGGGGTCAGAAACTCATTTACCGAACTCTGCATGGATGCACCTATTTTCTAGCTCTTACTTCGAGTAGAGCTCGACAATCAGGTTTTCGTTGATGTCAGCGGACAGATCGCTGCGAGCCGGCACGCTCTTGAACACGCCGGACTTCTTCTCGGCATCAACTTCCACCCACTCAACGCGGCCACGCTGGGCGCACAGCTCGAGAGCCTGAGCGATACGCAGCTGGTTCTTGGCCTTCTCGCGGATAGCGACTACGTCGCCAGCCTTGACTTGGTAAGACGGGATGTTGACGGTCTGACCGTTGACGGTGATGGCCTTGTGCGAAACCAGCTGACGGGATTCGGCGCGGGTGGCACCGTAGCCCATGCGGTATACGACGTTGTCCAGGCGGCACTCGAGCAGCTGCAGCAGGTTCTCGCCGGTCGAACCCTTGCGACGGGTTGCTTCCTTGTAGTAACCGCTGAACTGACGCTCCAGCACACCGTAGATGCGGCGAACTTTCTGCTTTTCACGCAGCTGGGTGCCATACTCGGACAGGCGACCACGACGCTGGCCGTGGATACCAGGGGCCGCTTCGATGTTGCACTTCGACTCGAGGGCGCGAGCGCCGCTCTTGAGGAAAAGGTCAGTGCCTTCGCGACGGGACAGTTTGCATTTGGGACCAATGTAACGAGCCATTCTTCACTGTCTCCTATTACACGCGACGCTTCTTCGGCGGACGGCACCCGTTGTGCGGGATCGGCGTCACGTCGGTGATGCTGGCAATCTTGTAACCGCAGGCGTTCAGAGCACGCACAGCGGATTCACGGCCCGGACCGGGACCCTTGACGTTGACGTCGAGGTTCTTCAGACCGTACTCCAGAGCGGCCTGACCGGCACGCTCGGCTGCAACCTGGGCAGCGAACGGAGTGCTCTTACGCGAGCCGCGGAAACCGGAACCACCCGAGGTCGCCCAGGACAGAGCATTGCCCTGACGGTCGGTGATGGTCACGATGGTGTTGTTGAAAGACGCGTGGATATGGGCGATGCCATCAACCACTGTCTTTTTGACTTTCTTACGAGGACGAGCAGCAGGTTTTGCCATGACTATATTCCTGTCGATTCGCGGATGCGATTACTTGCGGATCGGCTTGCGCGGACCCTTGCGAGTACGGGCGTTGGTCTTGGTGCGCTGACCATGAACCGGCAGACCGCGACGATGACGCAGGCCGCGGTAGCAACCGAGGTCCATCAGGCGCTTGATGTTCATGTTGATTTCGCGGCGCAGGTCACCTTCGGTGGTGAGCTTGGCGACTTCGCCACGCAGCTGCTCGATCTGCTCGTCAGAGAGATCTTTGATCTTCGCCGCCGGGTTGACCCCGGTGGCCGCACAGATGCTCTGCGCGGTAGTGCGACCGACACCATAGATGTAGGTCAGCGAGATAACAGTGTGTTTGTTATCCGGAATGTTGACGCCTGCAATACGGGCCATTCAGAAAAACTCCAATTGACAGCTATCCGCGCCCCGGAAGCCAAGAAAAGGGCGCAGATCTTAACGCTGTAATAACAAATAATCAACCCGGCAGCACACTAGCTGCCGGGTTGGTTCGCAGATCACACTCAGCCTTGGCGCTGCTTGTGGCGCGGCTCTGCGCTGCAGATCACACGAACGACGCCTTCACGGCGAACGATCTTGCAGTTGCGGCACAGCTTTTTAACCGATGCACGAACTTTCATCACCAACTCCTCGAACCTTACGGGTTGATCAGCGGAGCATGCCGCCGCCATAGCCCTTCAGGTTGGCTTTCTTCATCAGGGAATCGTACTGGTGCGAAACGAGGTGCGATTGTACTTGGGACATGAAGTCCATCACAACCACCACGACGATCAGCAACGAGGTCCCGCCAAGGTAGAATGGCACGTTGGCCGCCACCACCAGGAACTGGGGCAGCAGGCACACGGCCGTCATGTACAGAGCACCGAACATGGTCAAGCGCGTCAGCACGCCATCGATGTAGCGCGCGGATTGCTCGCCGGGACGGATACCCGGAATGAACGCACCGGACTTCTTCAGGTTTTCCGCCACATCCTTCGGGTTGAACATCAGTGCCGTATAGAAGAAGCAGAAGAAAACGATCCCCGCACTAAACAGCAAAATGTTCAACGGCTGCCCGGGAGCGATGGCCTGCGCGACGTCCTGCATCCAGCCCATGCCCTCACCCTGGCCGAACCAGGCACCCAGGGAGGCCGGGAACAGCAGGATGCTGCTGGCAAAGATCGCCGGAATCACACCGGCCATGTTCACTTTCAGCGGCAGGTGGCTGGTCTGCGCCGCGAAGACCTTGCGGCCCTGCTGACGCTTGGCATAGTGCACCGCAATGCGGCGCTGACCACGCTCGATGAACACCACGAAACCGATGATCGCTACCGCCAGCAGACCGATGGCGATCAGGGCGAAGATATTGATATCGCCCTGCCGTGCAGACTCGAAAGACTGCCCGATCGCCGAGGGCAGACCGGCCACGATGCCGGCAAAGATCAGCATCGAAATGCCGTTGCCGATACCGCGCTCGGTGATCTGCTCACCCAGCCACATCATGAACAGGGCACCCGCCACGAAGGTGGTGACCGCCACGAAGTGGAAGCCGAAATCGGCGCTGAAGGCTACACCCTGACCGGCCAGACCAACGGACATGCCGATGGCCTGGACCAACGCCAGGGCAACAGTGCCGTAGCGGGTGTACTGGCTAATCTTGCGACGGCCAGCCTCACCTTCCTTCTTCAACTGCTCCAGCTGCGGGCTGACCACGCTCATGAGCTGCATGATGATCGACGCCGAGATGTACGGCATGATCCCCAATGCAAAGATGCTCATGCGCTCCAGCGCACCACCGGAAAACATGTTGAACAGGCTAAGAATGGTCCCCTCGTTCTGCTTGAACAGCTGCGCCAGCCGGTCAGGATTGATCCCGGGCACCGGGATGTGCGCGCCGATTCGATAGACGATGATCGCCATGAACAGGAAACGCAAACGAGCCCAGAGCTCGGACAGCCCGCCATTGCTGAGCGCGGAGAGAGCACCTTGCTTAGCCATTTAGTCCTCGATTTTGCCGCCAGCTGCTTCGATAGCCGCACGTGCACCCTTGGTGACGGCGATACCTTTCAGGGTGACCGCACGACCAACTTCGCCGGACAGCATGACTTTCACGCGCTGTACGTGCTGGTTGATCAGATTGGCGTCCTTCAGAGCCTGCACAGTAACGACATCGCCTTCCACCTTGGCCAGCTCGGAGGTGCGCACTTCTGCACGATCCATGGCTTTCAGGGAGGTGAAGCCGAACTTCGGCAGACGGCGGTGCAGCGGCTGCTGGCCACCCTCGAAGCCGGGGGCAATCTTGCCGCCGGAGCGAGAGGTTTGACCCTTGTGGCCACGGCCACCGGTCTTGCCCAGACCGCTACCGATACCACGGCCCGGACGCAGCTTTTCGCGACGGGCACCCGGCGCGGAACGCAGATCGTTCAGTTGCATGGATTAACCCTCCACACGCAGCAGGTAGTAGGCCTTGTTGATCATCCCGCGATTTTCGGGAGTATCAATGACTTCTACGGTGTGGTTGATGCGACGCAGGCCGAGACCCTTGACGCACGCCTTGTGATTGGCCAGACGACCGATCACACTCTTGATCAGAGTGACTTTGATCTTGGCATTCGACATGATCAGAGAATCTCCTCGACACGCTTGCCACGCTTGGCCGCCACGGAGTCCGGAGACTGCATGTTCTTCAGACCCTTGAAGGTGGCATGAACCACGTTCACTGGGTTGGTCGAACCGTAGCATTTGGCCAGAACGTTCTGCACACCAGCCACTTCCAGGACGGCACGCATGGCGCCGCCGGCGATGACGCCGGTACCTTCCGAAGCCGGCTGCATGTACACCTTGGAGGCGCCATGGGCAGACTTGATCTGGTACTGCAGGGTGCTGCCGTTCAGATCGACCTGGATCATGTTGCGGCGTGCAGCTTCCATCGCTTTCTGGATGGCAGCAGGCACTTCGCGGGATTTGCCGCGACCGAAACCGACACGACCCTTGCCGTCACCAACCACGGTCAGGGCTGTGAAGGTGAAGATACGACCACCCTTCACGGTCTTGGCAACGCGGTTAACCTGGATCAGCTTCTCGATGTAGCCTTCGTCGCGCTTCTGCTCGTTATTAGCCATAACTTAGAACTCCAGCCCGCCTTCACGAGCAGCATCGGCCAGTGCCTTGACACGGCCGTGGTACTTGAAGCCAGAACGGTCAAATGCCACCTGGGTGACACCAGCGGCTTTCGCGCGCTCGGCGACCAGCAGGCCAACCTTCTTGGCAGCTTCGACGTTGCCGGTGGCAGCGCCACGCAGCTCTGCGTCCAGAGTCGAGGCGCTGGCCAGGACCTTGGCGCCGTCGGCCGAGATGACCTGGGCGTACATGTGCTGGGAAGAGCGGTACACGCAAAGGCGTACTGCTACCAGCTCGCGCATCTTCAGGCGTGCCTGGCGAGCGCGACGCAGACGGATAACTTTCTTGTCGCTCATTTGCTATGCCCTACTTCTTCTTGGCTTCTTTACGACGGACTACTTCGTCGGCGTAACGCACACCCTTGCCTTTGTAAGGCTCCGGACGACGGAAGTCACGAATTTCGGCAGCCACCTGACCAACCACTTGCTTGTCGATACCCTTGATCAGGATATCGGTCTGGCTCGGGGTTTCCGCAGTGACGCCTTCCGGCAGTTCGTACTCGACCGGATGCGAGAAGCCGAGGGCCAGCGACAGGATCTGACCTTTAGCTTGGGCACGGTAGCCGACGCCGACCAGCTGCAGCTTGCGCTGGAAGCCTTCGCTGACACCCACAACCATGTTGTTTACCAGGGCGCGGGTGGTACCGGCCATGGCACGATTCTGCTGATCACCGTGGCGCGCAGCAAAGCGCAGCTCACCGGCTTCATGAATCACTTCAACCGAAGGATGCACCTTCAGCTCCAGAGCGCCCTTGGCACCCTTCACCGAAAGCTGCTGACCGGCCAACTGAACTTCGACACCGGCAGGCAGCTTGACGGGGTTCTTAGCAACGCGAGACATGCTGATCCCCCCTTAGAATACGGTGCAGAGCACTTCGCCACCGACACCGGCAGCGCGAGCAGCACGATCCGTCATCACACCCTTGTTGGTGGAGACGATGGAAACGCCGAGACCGCCGCGAACTTTCGGCAGCTGCTCGACAGCCTTGTACTGGCGCAGGCCGGGACGGCTCACACGCTTGAGCTCTTCGATGACAGGCTTGCCTTCGAAATACTTGAGCTCGATGGACAGCTGCTGCTTGATGTCGCCGCTGACCTGGAAATCCGCAATGTAGCCTTCGTCCTTGAGGACCTTGGCAACTGCTGCCTTCAGCTTGGAAGACGGCATGCTTACCGCGGTCTTCTCAGCCATCTGGGCATTACGGATACGAGTTAGCATGTCCGCTAACGGGTCCTGCATACTCATGGGCTTGATGCTCCTGAAACAAAAAAAAGCCTTTCGGCCATATTTGCCCGCCACCTGGAAAGACCAGGCTCAGGCGAGCCAGACATTCTAGAGACTGATCAAAAACGAATCAAGCCCCATGCGGGGCTTGATTCGTTCGACGCGGCTCCCGGACTGCTCCGGGAGCAACGTTTTACCAGCTGGCCTTGACCAGACCCGGTACATCACCACGCATGGCGGCTTCACGAAGCTTGTTACGGCTCAGGCCGAACTTGCGGTAGTAGCCGTGCGGACGACCGGTGATGCGGCAGCGGTTGCGCAGACGGCTGGCCGACGCGTCGCGCGGCTGCTTCTGCAGGGCTACCAGGGCTTCCCAGCGCTGCTCCGGAGTGGAGTTCGGGCTGGCAATGGCAGCTTTCAGCTCGGCACGCTTTTTGGCGTACTTCGCTACCGTTTGCTGACGCTTCAGCTCACGGTTTTTCATGCTCGTTTTGGCCATGTTCCTACTCCAATCAGTTGCGGAACGGGAATTTGAAGGCGCGCAGCAGCGCACGGCCTTCATCATCGGTACGGGCGGTGGTGGTCAGGGTGATGTCCATGCCACGCAGCGCATCGATCTTGTCGTAATCGATTTCCGGGAAGATGATCTGCTCTTTCACGCCCATGCTGTAGTTGCCACGACCGTCGAAGGACTTGGCATTCAGGCCGCGGAAGTCACGCACGCGCGGCAGGGAGATGGTGATCAGACGATCCAGGAACTCGTACATGCGCTCGCCACGCAGAGTCACCTTGACACCGATCGGCCAGCCTTCGCGGACCTTGAAGCCGGCGATGGACTTGCGAGCCATGGTGACCACCGGCTTTTGGCCGGAGATCTTTTCCATGTCGGCAACTGCATGTTCGATGACTTTCTTGTCACCGACCGCTTCGCCGAGACCCATGTTCAGGGTGATTTTGGTAATGCGCGGAATCTCCATCACGTTTGCAAGCTGCAGTTCTTCCTTCAGCTTGGGAGCGAGTTCGTTCCGGTAAATCTCTTTCAATCGTGCCATGGTGTTTTACCTATGATTCTCAAGCGCCAACCGGCTTCTGGGTGGACTTGAAGACACGAATTTTCTTGCCGTCTTCGACCTTGAAGCCAACGCGATCAGCCTTGTTGGTTTCAGCGTTGAAGATCGCAACGTTGGAAACGTGCAGCGGCGCCTCTTTCTCGACGATACCGCCTTGAACGCCCGACATCGGATTCGGCTTGGTGTGGCGCTTGACCAGGTTGATCCCGCCGACGACCAGACGGTCTTCAGCGAGCACCTTCAGCACCTTGCCACGCTTGCCCTTGTCCTTGCCGGCGATGACGATGACTTCGTCGTCACGACGAATCTTTTGCATGACGGCTACTCCTTAGAGTACTTCGGGGGCCAGGGAGACGATCTTCATGAACTTCTCGGTACGAAGTTCGCGAGTCACCGGGCCAAAGATACGGGTGCCGATGGGCTCCTGCTTGTTGTTCAGCAGGACCGCAGCATTGCCATCGAAGCGGATGATGGAACCATCCGGACGGCGCACGCCGTGACGGGTGCGGACTACGACCGCGCTCATCACTTGGCCTTTTTTCACCTTGCCGCGCGGAATTGCTTCCTTCACGGTCACCTTGATGATGTCGCCAATACCGGCGTAACGACGGTGCGAGCCACCAAGGACCTTGATGCACATGACGCGACGGGCACCGCTGTTGTCAGCGACGTCGAGCATGGATTGAGTCTGAATCATATCTTTCTCCGACCCTTAGTCCTTAGACTTCCACGGCACGTTCGACGACTTCGACCAGGGTCCAGGCCTTGGTTTTGGCCAGCGGACGAGTCTCGCGAATGGTGACCAGGTCACCCAGGCGGCACTGGTTGGTTTCGTCGTGGGCGTGCAGCTTGGTCGAGCGCTTCACGTATTTACCGTAGATCGGGTGCTTGACGCGACGCTCGATCAGGACGGTGATGGTCTTGTCCATTTTGTCGCTGACGACTTTGCCAGTCAGCGTACGGACGGTCTTCTGAGCTTCAGCCATGATTACTTACCTGCCTGCTGGTTGAGCACAGTTTTCACGCGAGCGATGTCGCGCTTCACTTGCGAGAGCAGGTGAGACTGCCCCAACTGGCCAGTTGCTTTCTGCATGCGCAGATTGAACTGGTCGCGCAGCAGGCCGAGCAATTGCTCGTTCAGCTGCTCCGCGGATTTTTCACGAAGTTCATTCGCTTTCATCACATCACCGTCCGCTTAACAAAGGTGGTCTCGAGCGGCAGCTTTGCAGCCGCCAGGGCGAAAGCCTCGCGAGCCATCTCTTCGGATACACCCTCGATCTCGTACAGGACCTTGCCCGGCTGGATCAAGCATACCCAGTACTCGACAGAACCCTTACCTTTACCCATACGAACTTCCAGGGGCTTCTTGGTGACAGGCTTGTCGGGGAACACGCGAATCCAGATCTTGCCGCCACGCTTGACGTGACGGGTCAGGGCGCGACGCGCAGACTCGATCTGACGAGCAGTGAGGCGACCACGACTAACAGACTTCAGCGCGAACTCGCCGAAGCTGACTTTGCTACCGCGCTGAGCCAGACCACGGTTGTGGCCGGTCATCTGCTTGCGGAATTTTGTACGCTTGGGTTGCAGCATGTTGCGTACTCCTCTTACTTAGCAGCTTTTTTGCGAGGCGCAGGCGCTTGCGGCTTGAGCTCTTCGTGCTGGCCACCGATGACCTCGCCCTTGAAGATCCAAACCTTCACACCGATCACACCGTAGGTGGTGTGCGCTTCGTAGGTGGCGTAGTCGATATCGGCACGCAGGGTGTGCAGCGGCACACGACCTTCGCGATACCATTCGGTACGGGCGATTTCCGCGCCGCCCAGACGACCACTCACCTGGATCTTGATGCCCTTGGCACCAATACGCATGGCGTTCTGTACCGCGCGTTTCATCGCACGACGGAACATGACGCGGCGCTCCAGCTGCTGAGCTACGCTTTGCGCAACCAGCATACCGTCGAGCTCCGGCTTGCGGATCTCTTCGATGTTGATGTGCACCGGCACACCCATTTGCTTGGTCAGTTCCTGACGCAGCTTCTCAACGTCCTCACCTTTCTTGCCGATCACGATGCCGGGACGAGCGGTGTGGATGGTGATGCGTGCAGTCTGAGCCGGACGAGCGATCTCGATACGGCTCACGGACGCGCTTTTTAATTTGTCTTGGAGGTACTCACGAACCTGCAGATCGGCAAACAGATAATCGGCGTAAGTGCGCTTATCTGCGTACCAGACGGAGGTGTGCTCCTTGACGATGCCCAGGCGAATGCCAGTGGGATGTACTTTCTGACCCATCTGATCGACTCCGTTACTTGTCCGCAACCTTGACAGTGATATGGCAAGACCGCTTGACGATGCGATCAGCACGGCCTTTGGCTCGCGGCATGATGCGCTTCAGCGAACGCCCTTCGTTGACGAAAACGGTGGAAACCTTCAGGTCATCCACGTCTGCGCCTTCGTTGTGCTCGGCGTTGGCCACGGCCGACTCAAGCACTTTCTTGATGATGGCGCCGGCTTTCTTGTTGCTGAAAGCCAGCAGATTGAGCGCCTCACCAACCTTCTTGCCACGGATCTGGTCAGCGACCAGGCGGGCTTTTTGGGCGGAGATGCGAGCGCCCGACAACTTAGCGGCTACTTCCATTTCCTACCCCTTAACGCTTGGCTTTCTTGTCTGCTGCATGCCCGCGATAGGTGCGGGTAGCGGCGAACTCGCCCAGTTTGTGGCCGACCATGTCTTCGTTCACCAGAACGGGGACATGTTGACGACCGTTATGCACGGCGATGGTCAGACCGACCATCTGCGGCAGAATCATCGAACGACGCGACCAGGTCTTGATCGGCTTACGGTCGTTCTTTTCTACCGCCACTTCGATCTTCTTGATCAGATGAAGATCGATGAACGGACCTTTTTTCAGAGAACGCGGCACTGTCGTATCCCTCTACGTTACTTGCGGCGACGGACAATCATGTTGTCGGTGCGCTTGTTGGAACGGGTCTTCGCGCCCTTGGTCGGGAAGCCCCACGGCGACACCGGATGACGGCCACCAGAGGTACGACCTTCACCACCACCATGCGGGTGGTCAACCGGGTTCATGGCAGAACCACGAACGGTCGGACGGATGCCCTTCCAGCGCTTGGCGCCGGCCTTACCCAGCGAACGCAGGCTGTGCTCGGAGTTCGAGACTTCGCCCATGGTCGCGCGGCACTCGGCCAGGACCTTGCGCATCTCGCCGGAACGCAGACGCAGGGTTACATAGGCACCTTCACGAGCGACCAGCTGTACCGAAGCACCAGCGGAACGCGCGATCTGAGCACCCTTGCCCGGCTTCAGCTCGATACCGTGAACGGTGGAACCGACCGGAATGTTGCGCAGCGGCATGGAGTTGCCGGCCTTGATCGGCGCATGGGCGCCGGAGACCAGCTGATCGCCAGCACTCACGCCCTTCGGCGCGATGATGTAGCGACGCTCGCCGTCTGCATACTTCAGCAGAGCGATGTGGGCAGTACGGTTCGGATCGTATTCGATACGCTCGACAGTGGCAGGAATGCCATCTTTGTCGTTGCGACGGAAGTCGACCAGACGATAGTGCTGCTTGTGACCACCACCGATGTGGCGAGTGGTGATGCGACCGTTGTTGTTACGACCACCGGTCTTGCTCTTCTTCTCAACCAGCGGAGCGTACGGAGCGCCCTTGTGCAGGTCGGAATTGACCACCTTGACCACGAAACGACGGCCAGCGGAAGTCGGCTTGCATTTAACGATTGCCATGATGCACTCCTACCTTACTCAGCGCCGCTGGCGAAATCGAGATCCTGGCCCGGCTGGAGGGCGATGTACGCCTTTTTCCAGTCGTTGCGCTTGCCGAAACCACGGGCAGTGCGCTTGGTCTTGCCCTTGACGTTCAGGGTGCTTACGCGCTCCACCTTAACGTTGAACAGGGTTTCGACGGCCTTCTTGATTTCCAGCTTGGTTGCATCAGTGGCAACCTTGAAAACGAACTGGCTCTTGCCATCGGCAAGGGTGGTGGCCTTCTCGGAGACGTGCGGGCCAACCAGCACTTTAAATACGCGTTCCTGGTTCATCCCAGCAGCTCCTCGAATTTCTTCACGGCGGACACGGTGACCAGCACCTTGTCGTAGGCGATCAGGCTGACCGGGTCGGAACCCTGAACGTCGCGCACGTCGACGAACGGCAGGTTGCGAGCTGCCAGGTACAGATTCTCGTCTACCGCGTCGGTCACGATCAGCACATCGCTCAGACCCAGACCGGCCAGCTTGCCAACCAGGCTCTTGGTCTTCGGCGCGTCGACGGCAAAATCTTCGACCACAACCAGACGGTCCTGACGCACCAGCTCGCTCAGGATCGAGCGCATGGCAGCGCGGTACATCTTCTTGTTGAGCTTTTGCGAGTGATCTTGCGGCTTGGCGGCGAAGGTCACGCCACCCGAGCGCCAGATGGGGCTGCGAGTGGTGCCGGCACGGGCGCGGCCCGAACCCTTCTGACGCCACGGCTTCTTGCCGCCACCACGGACCTCGGAACGGGTCTTCTGGGCGCGAGTGCCCTGACGACCACCAGCCATGTAGGCAACGACAGCCTGGTGCACCAGGGTCTCGTTGAAATCATCACCAAAGGTACGCTCGGAGACTTCGATCGCCTGCGCACCGTTTACATTCAGTTGCATCTCTCGAATCTCCCTTAAGCCTTGGCAGCCGGACGCACGATCACGTCACCGCCAGTGGCACCCGGGACAGCGCCCTTGACCAACAGCAGGTTGCGTTCGGCATCGACACGGACAACTTCCAGGGACTGCACGGTCACGCGCTCGGCACCCATATGACCGGACATCTTCTTGCCCTTGAACACTCGACCAGGAGTCTGGCACTGGCCGATGGAACCCGGAGCACGGTGAGATACGGAGTTGCCGTGAGTGTTGTCCTGACCGCGGAAGTTCCAGCGCTTGATGGTACCGGCATAGCCTTTACCCTTGGACTGACCGGTCACATCGACCATCTGCCCAGCCTGGAACTGCTCAACGGTGAGCTGATCGCCAGCCTGGAACTCTTCGCCAGCGAGGCGGAATTCCATGACAGTGCGACCGGCAGCAACGCTGGCCTTGGCAAAGTGACCGGCTTGCGCCTTGGTCACACGGGAGGCGCGACGCTCGCCAACAGTTACCTGTATGGCGCGATAGCCATCGCTCTCTTCATTCTTGAACTGGGTGACGCGATTCGGCTCGACTTCGATGACCGTAACCGGAATAGAGACACCATCTTCGGTGAAAATGCGGGTCATGCCGCACTTGCGACCGACTACACCAATAGTCATGTCTTGTACCTCTTGAGTGTACGGGGCTTTCACCCGCTATGGCCGCCCATTTCAGAGCGTTACACGACCGAAATCCTGGATTGGATTTCAGCCGAGGCTGATTTGCACTTCGACACCGGCAGCAAGGTCGAGCTTCATCAGCGCGTCGACGGTCTTGTCGGTCGGCTGAACGATGTCGAGCACACGCTTGTGAGTACGAATTTCGTACTGATCACGCGCATCCTTGTTGACGTGCGGAGAAACCAGCACGGTGAACCGCTCCTTGCGGGTCGGCAGAGGAATCGGACCACGGACCTGAGCACCAGTACGTTTCGCGGTTTCCACGATTTCCTGGGTAGATTGATCGATCAGGCGGTGATCAAAAGCCTTCAACCGAATACGGATTTGTTGATTTTGCATTTGACCTCAGACTCCAAGCTATTCCCACCAGACGGAATACGCCCGGTAAAAGGAGGCGCAATTGTACGGACGCCCCCCAAGGGTGTCAACCAATGGGCAGAAACGAGAAAGCCCCCGCTAGGCGGGGGCTCCTCTGCTACCGAACTTCGATTATTCGAAGATCTTGGCAACCACGCCGGCGCCGACGGTACGACCGCCTTCGCGAATCGCGAAGCGCAGGCCGTCTTCCATGGCGATCGGAGCGATCAGGGTGACAACCATCTTGATGTTGTCGCCCGGCATTACCATCTCAACGCCTTCCGGCAGTTCGCAGTTGCCGGTTACGTCGGTGGTGCGGAAGTAGAACTGCGGACGGTAGCCCTTGAAGAACGGAGTGTGACGACCGCCTTCTTCCTTGGACAGCACGTACACTTCAGCTTCGAACTTGGTGTGCGGCTTGATGGTGCCCGGCTTAGCCAGAACCTGGCCACGCTCGACGTCTTCACGCTTGATGCCGCGCAGCAGTACGCCGACGTTCTCGCCAGCACGACCTTCGTCGAGCAGCTTGCGGAACATCTCAACGCCGGTGCAGGTGGTCTTGGTGGTCGCGCGGATGCCGACGATTTCCACTTCTTCCTGGACCTTGACCACGCCGCGCTCGACGCGACCGGTTACCACGGTGCCGCGACCGGAGATCGAGAACACGTCTTCGATCGGCATCAGGAACGGCTTATCGATGGCACGCTCCGGCTCCGGAATGTAGGTGTCCAAGGTCTCAACCAGCTTGCGCACGGCAGAGGTGCCCAGCTCGTTGTCGTCCTGGCCGTTCAGAGCCATCAGCGCGGAACCGATGATGATCGGAGTGTCGTCGCCCGGGAAGTCGTAGGTGCTCAGCAGGTCGCGAACTTCCATCTCGACCAGTTCCAGCAGTTCGGCATCGTCTACCACGTCGGCCTTGTTCAGGAACACGACGATGTAGGGAACGCCTACCTGGCGGGACAACAGGATGTGCTCGCGGGTCTGCGGCATCGGACCATCGGCAGCCGAGCAAACCAGGATCGCGCCGTCCATCTGGGCAGCACCGGTGATCATGTTCTTCACATAGTCAGCGTGACCCGGGCAGTCAACGTGAGCGTAGTGACGAATGGCCGAATCGTACTCAACGTGGGAAGTGTTGATGGTGATACCGCGAGCCTTCTCTTCCGGAGCGTTGTCGATCTGGGAGAAGTCACGAGCGGAGCCGCCCCAAGTCTCGGCGCAGACCTTGGTCAGCGCAGCGGTCAGGGTGGTCTTGCCATGGTCAACGTGACCGATGGTGCCCACGTTCAGGTGCGGTTTGTTACGTTCAAATTTTTCTTTAGCCACGACAGTGAACCTCTTGCTAAAAGGACTGAATCAACCTTGTTTCTTGACGATAGCTTCGGCGATGTTGGCCGGAGCTTCCGAGTACTTCGAGAACTCCATGGAGTAGCTCGCACGACCCTGGGACATCGAACGCACGTCGGTAGCGTAACCGAACATCTCGCCCAGCGGCACTTCGGCGCGGATCACCTTGCCGGACACGGTGTCTTCCATGCCCTGGATCAGGCCGCGACGACGGTTCAGGTCGCCCATCACGTCGCCCATGTAGTCTTCCGGAGTCACCACCTCAACCTTCATGATCGGCTCAAGCAGGACTGCACCACCCTTCTGGGCCAGCTGCTTGGTCGCCATGGAGGCTGCGATCTTGAACGCCATTTCGTTGGAGTCAACGTCATGGTAGGAACCGTCGAACACGGTTGCCTTCAGGCCGATGAGCGGATAGCCAGCGACAACGCCGTTCTTCATCTGCTCTTCGATGCCCTTCTGGATCGCCGGGATGTATTCCTTCGGAACCACACCACCCACGACTTCGTTCTTGAACTCCAGACCTTCCTGACCTTCGTCGGACGGCTCGAAGCGGATCCAGCAGTGACCGAACTGGCCACGACCGCCGGACTGACGAACGAACTTGCCTTCGATCTCGCACTTGTTGCGGATCATTTCACGGTAAGCCACCTGCGGCTTGCCGATGTTGGCCTCGACGTTGAACTCGCGCTTCATGCGGTCAACGAGGATGTCCAGGTGCAGCTCACCCATGCCGGAGATGATGGTCTGGCCGGTTTCTTCGTCGGTCTTGACGCGGAACGACGGGTCTTCCTGAGCCAGCTTGCCCAGAGCGATACCCATCTTCTCCTGGTCAGCCTTGGTCTTCGGCTCGACCGCCACGGAGATTACCGGCTCCGGGAAGTCCATGCGCTCGAGAATGATCGGCTTGTCGATGGAGCACAGGGTGTCGCCAGTGGTGACATCCTTCATGCCGATCAGGGCGGCGATGTCGCCCGCGCGGCACTCTTTGATCTCGTCACGCTGGTTGGCATGCATCTGCACCATCCGGCCGACGCGCTCCTTCTTGCCCTTCACCGAGTTCATCACCGAGTCACCCGAGCTCAGCACGCCAGAGTAGACGCGCGCAAAGGTCAGGGTGCCGACGAACGGGTCGGTGGCAATCTTGAACGCCAGAGCCGAGAACGGCTCGTCGTCGCTGGCATGGCGCTCGTCGGTGATTTCCTCGTTATCCGGGTTGACACCCTGGATAGCCGGAATCTCGGTCGGAGCCGGCAGGAAATCGATGACGGCGTCGAGTACCAGCGGAACGCCCTTGTTCTTGAACGAGGAGCCGCAGACAGCCGGAACGATTTCGCAGGCGATGGTACGCTGACGCAGGCCAGCCTTGATCTCGTCGAGGGTGAGCTCACCCTCTTCGAGATACTTGTTCATCAGCTCTTCGTTGGCCTCGGCAGCCGCCTCGACCATGTTCGAACGCCACTCTTCTGCCAGATCCAGCAGCTCCGCAGGAATCTCTTCCTCGCGGTAGGTGGTGCCCTTGTCGTCGTCGTTCCAGTAGATCGCCTTCATCTTCAGCAGGTCGATCTGACCTTCGAAGTTTTCCTCGGCACCGATCGCCAGCTGCACCGGCACCGGAGTGTGGCCCAGACGCTGCTTGATCTGGCCGACCACGCGCAGGAAGTTCGCGCCGGCACGGTCCATCTTGTTGACGTAGACGATGCGCGGTACGCCGTACTTGTTGGCCTGACGCCATACGGTTTCGGACTGCGGCTCAACGCCGGAAGTGCCGCAGAACACCACGACAGCACCGTCCAGCACACGCAGCGAACGCTCCACCTCAATGGTGAAGTCCACGTGGCCGGGGGTGTCGATGACGTTGACGCGGTAGTTGTCGTACTGACCGCGCGAGCCCTTCCAGAAGGTGGTCACGGCAGCGGAGGTGATGGTGATACCACGCTCCTGCTCCTGCACCATCCAGTCGGTGGTCGCAGCACCATCGTGCACTTCACCCATCTTGTGGCTGAGGCCGGTGTAGAACAGGATCCGCTCGGTGGTGGTGGTCTTACCGGCGTCCACGTGGGCGCAGATGCCGATATTGCGATAGCGGTTGATTGGTGTAGTACGGGCCACGGTAGGGTCCTCGCTAGATGAAAGCGCTTCTTAGAAACGGTAGTGCGAGAAGGCCTTGTTGGCTTCGGCCATGCGGTGCACGTCTTCACGCTTCTTCACAGCAGCGCCTTTGCCTTCGGCAGCATCGATCAGCTCGCCAGCGAGGCGCAGAGCCATGGACTTCTCACCGCGCTTGCGCGCGTAGTCCACCAGCCAGCGCATGGCCAGAGCGTTGCGACGGGACGGGCGAACTTCGACCGGAACCTGATAGGTAGCACCGCCGACACGACGGGACTTCACTTCGACCAGCGGAGCGATGGCGTCGAGTGCTTTCTCGAAGGTTTCCAGGGGGTCGACGTTCTTGCGCTGCTTGACGGTTTCCAGGGCACCGTAAACGATGCGCTCGGCCACGGCTTTCTTGCCGCTTTCCATCACGTGGTTCATGAATTTAGCCAGGATCTGGCTTCCGTACTTCGGATCGGCCAGGATTTCACGCTTGGCCGCTACACGACGTCTTGGCATTGATAAGCCCTCAAACGGTCTTCAGGTTAGCCCGGGACTTGCCCGACCTTACTCTTATCGACTCGACAAAAATGGATTCGGAAAATTACTTCGGACGCTTGGCGCCGTACTTCGAACGACCCTGCTTACGGTCCTTGACGCCGGAGGTATCCAGCGAACCGCGCACGGTGTGGTAACGCACACCCGGAAGGTCTTTTACACGACCGCCACGGATCAGCACTACGCTGTGTTCCTGCAGGTTGTGACCCTCACCACCGATGTAGGAAGCGACTTCGTAGCCGTTGGTCAGGCGCACACGGCAAACCTTACGCAGCGCCGAGTTGGGCTTCTTCGGGGTGGTGGTGTAAACGCGAGTACATACCCCGCGACGCTGGGGGCAGTTCTGCAGCGCCGGCACGTCACTCTTTTCGGTGACGCGCTTGCGCGGCTGGCGCACCAGCTGGTTGATAGTTGCCATCTACTAGCTCCACTGATTGTCTTTCGACACAAAAATTTCGCAAAGCGAAACGCCCCGCGAGATTAAGGGGTGCATGAGTCTAAAGAGCTTGACACCCCTCGTCAAGGCACCCCCGGCCGCCAGGGCGACCGGGGGTAGCACTCATTTTTCGCTGAAGTTCAGCGCTTCGGTCAGCGCCGCTTCGACTTCGCTGGCACTCACGCGCTGCGGCTTGTCGGCTTCGCGACGACGCTTGCGCTCGCTGTGGTAGGCCAGACCGGTACCGGCCGGGATCAGTCGACCCACCACCACGTTCTCCTTCAGGCCGCGCAGGTAGTCGCGCTTGCCGGTAACCGCCGCCTCGGTGAGGACGCGGGTGGTCTCCTGGAAGGAGGCCGCGGAGATGAACGACTCGGTCGACAGCGAGGCCTTGGTGATGCCCAGCAGCACGCGCTCGAACTTGGCGATGAACTTGTCGTCTGCCGCCAGGCGTTCGTTTTCTTCCAGCACCTGGGTCAGCTCGGCCTGGTCGCCCTTGATGAGACTGGAGTCACCCGACTCGCTGATCTCGACCTTGCGCAGCATCTGGCGCAGGATGGTTTCGATGTGCTTGTCGTTGATCTTCACGCCCTGCAGGCGGTACACGTCCTGGATCTCGTTGACGATGTACTTGGCCAGCGCGCTGACACCCAGCAGGCGCAGGATGTCGTGCGGGTTGCTCGGACCGTCGGAGATCACTTCGCCCTTGTTCACCTGCTCGCCTTCGAAGACGTTGAGGTGACGCCATTTCGGAATCAGCTCCTCGTACGGATCGCTGCCATCGTTCGGCGTGATGACCAGACGGCGCTTGCCCTTGGTCTCCTTGCCGAAGCTGATGGTGCCGCTGATTTCCGCGAGGATCGACGGCTCCTTCGGACGCCGCGCTTCGAACAGGTCGGCCACGCGCGGCAGACCACCGGTGATGTCGCGGGTCTTCGAGGTTTCCTGCGGGATACGCGCCACCACGTCACCGACGCTCACCTTGGCACCGTCGGACAGGTTGACGAGGGTCTTGGCCGGCAGGAAGTACTGGGCCGGCACGTCGGTACCCGGCAGCAGCAGTTCCTTGCCGGACGCATCGACCAGCTTGACGGCCGGACGGATGTCCTTGCCGGCGGCCGGACGCTCGTGCAGATCCATGACCTCGATGTTGGTCAGACCGGTCAGCTCGTCGGTCTGGCGGCGTACAGTGATGCCCTCCTCCATGCCGACGAAGGTCACGGTACCGGCCATCTCGGTGACGATCGGGTGGGTGTGCGGGTCCCACTTGGCCACCACGGAACCGGCCTCTACCCGGTCGCCTTCCTGCACGGAAATCACCGCGCCATACGGCAGCTTGTAACGCTCGCGCTCGCGCCCGAAGTCGTCGGCCACTGCCAGCTCGCCGGAGCGGGATACCGCCACCAGCGCGCCGTCGGTACGCTCGACGTGCTTCAGGTTGTGCAGGCGGATGGTGCCGCCGTTCTTCACCTGAATGCTGTCCTGCGCCGCGCTTCGACTGGCCGCACCACCGATGTGGAAGGTACGCATGGTCAGCTGGGTACCCGGCTCACCGATCGACTGGGCAGCGATGACGCCGACCGCTTCACCGATGTTCACCTGGTGGCCACGGGCCAGATCGCGACCGTAGCACTTGGCGCAGATGCCGTAGCGGGTTTCGCAGGCAATCGGCGAACGCACGATCACTTCGTCGACGCTGTTCAGCTCGAGGAAGTCGACCCACTGCTCGTCGATCAGGGTACCGGCCGGCACGATGATCTCGTCGGTGCCCGGCTTGGGCACATCGCGGGCAATCACGCGACCCAGCACGCGCTCACCGAGCGGCTCGACGATGTCGCCGCCTTCGATGTGCGGGGTCATCAGCAGGCCCTGTTCGGTACCGCAGTCGATCTCGGTCACCACCAGGTCCTGGGCCACGTCGACCAGGCGACGGGTCAGGTAACCGGAGTTCGCGGTCTTCAGCGCGGTATCCGCCAGACCCTTACGGGCACCGTGGGTGGAGATGAAGTACTGCAGTACGTTCAGGCCTTCACGGAAGTTCGCGGTGATCGGCGTCTCGATGATCGAGCCGTCCGGCTTGGCCATCAGACCACGCATACCGGCGAGCTGACGGATCTGCGCCGCGGAACCCCGCGCACCGGAGTCCGCCATCATGTACATGGAGTTGAAGGACTCCTGATCGACTTGGTTGCCGTGACGGTCGACGACCTTCTCTTTCGAGAGGTTGGCCATCATCGCCTTGGACACTTCGTCGTTTGCCTTCGACCACAGGTCGATCACCTTGTTGTACTTCTCGCCCTGGGTCACCAGACCCGAGGCGTACTGGGTCTCGATCTCCTTCACCTCGGCGGTGGCGGCATCGATGATGCGCGCCTTCTCGGCCGGGATGACGAAGTCGTTGACGCCGATCGATACGCCGGAGATGGTCGAATAGGCGAAGCCGGTGTACATCAGCTGGTCGGCGAAGATCACGGTGTGCTTGAGACCCACCACGCGGTAGCTGTGGTTGATCAGCTTGGAGATCGCCTTCTTCTTCATCGGCTGGTTGACGACGTCGAACGACAGCCCCGACGGCACCACCTGGAACAGCAGCGCACGGCCAACAGTGGTGTCGACGATGCGGGTGTTCTTGGTGATCACGCCGCTGTCGCGATCCTTGACCACTTCGTTGATGCGCACCTTGACCTTGGCGTGCAGGGAAACCTCGCCGGCGCGGAACACGCGGTCGACTTCCTGCAGGTCGGCGAACACGCGACCTTCGCCCTTGGCGTTGATGGCCTCGCGTGTCATGTAGTACAGACCCAGCACCACGTCCTGCGACGGCACGATGATCGGCTCGCCGTTGGCCGGGGACAGGATGTTGTTGGTCGACATCATCAGCGCGCGCGCTTCCAGCTGAGCCTCGAGGGTCAGCGGGACGTGCACGGCCATCTGGTCACCGTCGAAGTCGGCGTTGTACGCGGCGCACACCAGCGGGTGCAGCTGCAGGGCCTTGCCTTCGATGAGCACCGGCTCGAACGCCTGGATACCCAGACGGTGCAGGGTCGGCGCACGGTTGAGCAGCACAGGGTGTTCGCGGATGACCTCGGCGAGCACGTCCCACACCTCGGGCAGCTCGCGCTCGACCATCTTCTTGGCCGCCTTGATGGTGGTGGCCATACCGCGCGCTTCGAGCTTGCCGAAGATGAACGGCTTGAACAGCTCGAGAGCCATTTTCTTCGGCAGACCGCACTGGTGCAGACGCAGGGTCGGGCCGACGGTGATTACCGAACGACCGGAGTAGTCGACGCGCTTGCCGAGCAGGTTCTGACGGAAGCGACCCTGCTTGCCCTTGATCATGTCGGCCAGGGACTTCAGCGGGCGCTTGTTCGAGCCGGTGATGGCACGGCCGCGGCGGCCGTTGTCCAGCAGGGCGTCGACCGCTTCCTGCAGCATGCGCTTTTCGTTGCGCACGATGATGTCCGGCGCCGACAGGTCGAGCAGGCGCTTGAGACGGTTGTTGCGGTTGATCACGCGACGGTACAGATCGTTGAGATCGGAAGTCGCGAAGCGGCCACCGTCCAGCGGCACCAGCGGACGCAGGTCCGGCGGCAGTACCGGCAGCACGGTCAGTACCATCCACTCCGGCTTGTTGCCGGAGCCCTGGAAGGCTTCCATCAGCTTCAGGCGCTTGGACAACTTCTTGATCTTGGTTTCCGAGTTGGTCTGCGGAATTTCTTCGCGCAAGCGACCGATCTCGTGCTCCAGGTCGATGCCGCCCAGCAGCTCGAACACGGCCTCGGCGCCCATGCGCGCGTCGAAGTCGTCACCGTGCTCCTCGAGGGCCTCGAAGTACTGCTCATCGTTGAGCAGCTGACCCTTTTCCAGCGGGGTCATGCCCGGATCGATGACCACGTAGCTCTCGAAATAGAGCACGCGCTCGATGTCGCGCAGGGTCATATCCAGCAGCAGGCCGATACGGGACGGCAGCGACTTGAGGAACCAGATGTGGGCGACCGGCGAAGCCAGCTCGATGTGGCCCATGCGCTCGCGGCGCACCTTGGCCAGGGCGACTTCCACGCCGCACTTCTCGCAGATCACGCCGCGGTGCTTGAGGCGCTTGTACTTGCCGCACAGGCACTCGTAGTCCTTCACCGGGCCGAAGATCTTGGCGCAGAACAGGCCGTCGCGCTCCGGTTTGAAGGTACGGTAGTTAATTGTCTCCGGCTTTTTGACTTCACCGAAGGACCAGGAACGGATCATCTCGGGCGATGCCAGAGAGATACGGATGGCATCGAACTCTTCGACTTGACCCTGGTTTTTCAACAGATTAAGCAGGTCTTTCAAGGCCTTTCCTCCTCACGGAGCCGGCGGCAGGCTCACCTGCCGCCGGAACGCGTCGCGGGTTATTCGGTTTCCAGCTCGATGTCGATGCCGAGCGAACGGATTTCCTTGATCAGCACGTTGAAGGACTCGGGCATGCCGGCCTCCATGCGGTGATCGCCATCCACGATGTTTTTGTACATCTTGGTCCGGCCGTTCACGTCGTCCGACTTCACGGTCAGCATTTCCTGCAGGGTGTAGGCGGCGCCGTAGGCTTCCAGCGCCCAGACCTCCATCTCCCCGAAACGCTGGCCACCGAACTGCGCCTTGCCGCCCAGCGGCTGCTGGGTAACCAGGCTGTAGGAGCCGGTGGAGCGCGCGTGCATCTTGTCGTCGACCAGGTGGTTCAGCTTGAGCATGTACATGTAGCCGACGGTGGTGGTGCGCTCGAAGGCGTTACCGGTACGGCCGTCGTACAGCTGCATCTGGCCGCTTTCCGGCAGATCGGCCAGCTTCAACATGGCCTTGATCTCGCGCTCGTCGGCACCGTCGAACACCGGGGTGGCCATCGGCACGCCCTTGCGCAGGTTCTCGGCCAGGGCCAGGACTTCCGCGTCACTCAGGCTGTCGAGGCTTTCCTGGCGACCGCCGATCTCGTTGTAGATCTCGTGCAGGAAGGCGCGCAGTTCGGCGATCTTGCGCTGCTCTTCGAGCATGCGGTTGATCTTCTCGCCGAGGCCCTTGGCCGCCAGACCCAGGTGGGTCTCGAGGATCTGGCCGACGTTCATCCGCGACGGTACGCCCAGCGGGTTGAGGACGATGTCCACCGGCGTGCCGTAGGCATCGTGCGGCATGTCTTCGACCGGCATGATCACCGACACCACACCCTTGTTACCGTGGCGCCCGGCCATCTTGTCGCCCGGCTGGATGCGGCGCTTGATGGCGAGGTAGACCTTGACGATCTTCAGCACGCCCGGCGCGAGGTCGTCGCCCTGCTGCAGCTTGCGCTTCTTGTCCTCGAACTTGTCGTCGAGCAGCTGACGGCGGTCGGAAATGTAGGCCTGGGCCTTCTCCAGCTGCTCGTTCAGCGCCTCTTCGGCCATGCGCAGCTTGAACCACTGGCCGCGCTCGAGGCCGTCGAGGTACTCGTGGGTGATCTCGGCGCCCTTCTTCAGGCCGAGCGGACCACCATCGGCCTGACGGCCGACCAGCGCCGAGCGCAGACGCTCGAAGGTGGCACCTTCGACGATGCGGAACTCCTCGTTGAGGTCCTTGCGGATCTCGTCGAGTTGCTGCTTCTCGATCGCCAGGGCGCGGGAGTCACGCTCCACGCCATCGCGAGTGAAGACCTGGACGTCGATGACGGTGCCCTTGGTGCCGGTCGGCACGCGCAGGGAGGTGTCCTTCACGTCGCTGGCCTTTTCGCCGAAGATCGCCCGCAGCAGCTTCTCTTCCGGGGTCAGCTGGGTCTCGCCCTTCGGCGTGACCTTGCCGACCAGGATGTCGCCGGCGCCGACTTCGGCACCCACATACACGATACCCGCCTCATCCAGCTTGTTCAGCGCAGCTTCACCGACGTTCGGGATATCCGCAGTGATCTCCTCCGGGCCGAGCTTGGTGTCGCGCGACACGCAGGTCAGTTCCTGGATATGGATGGTGGTGAAGCGGTCTTCCTGGACCACGCGCTCGGACAGGCAGATGGAGTCTTCGAAGTTGAAGCCGTTCCACGGCATGAACGCGACGCGCATATTCTGACCCAGAGCTAGCTCACCCATGTCGGTGGACGGACCGTCGGCCATGATGTCGCTGCGCGCAACCTTGTCACCCTTCTGCACCAGTGGACGCTGGTTGATGCAGGTGTTCTGGTTGGAACGGGTGTACTTGGTCAGGTTGTAGATGTCGACACCCGCTTCGCCGGTCTCGACCTCGTCGTCGTTAACGCGCACCACGATGCGGCTGGCATCGACCGAGTCGATCACGCCGCCGCGACGGGCCACCACGCAGACGCCGGAGTCACGGGCGACGTTGCGCTCCATGCCGGTACCCACCAGCGGCTTGTCGGCACGCAGGGTCGGCACGGCCTGACGCTGCATGTTCGAACCCATCAGAGCGCGGTTGGCGTCGTCGTGCTCGAGGAACGGAATCAGCGAAGCCGCGACAGAAACCACCTGCTTGGGCGACACGTCCATCAGAGTGACGTCTTCCGGCGCCTTGACGGTGAATTCGTTCAGGTGACGCACGGCCACCAGCTCGTCGACCAGCTGACCCTGCTCGTTGAGGGTCGCGGAGGCCTGGGCGATGACGTGGTTGCCTTCCTCGATCGCCGACAGGAAGACGATCTCGTCGGTCACCTGGCCACTCTTGACCACGCGGTACGGGCTCTCGAGGAAACCGTACTGGTTGGTACGGGCGTAGGTGGCCAGCGAGTTGATCAGGCCGATGTTCGGACCTTCCGGCGTTTCGATCGGGCACACGCGGCCGTAGTGGGTCGGGTGCACGTCGCGCACTTCGAAGCCGGCACGCTCGCGGGTCAGACCGCCCGGGCCGAGCGCGGAAACGCGGCGCTTGTGGGTGATCTCGGACAGCGGGTTGTTCTGGTCCATGAACTGCGACAGCTGGCTGGAGCCGAAGAACTCCTTGACCGCGGCAGCCACCGGCTTGGCGTTGATCAGGTCCTGCGGCATCAGGCCTTCGCTTTCGGCCATCGACAGGCGTTCCTTGACCGCGCGCTCGACGCGCACCAGGCCGACGCGGAACTGGTTCTCGGCCATTTCGCCGACGCAACGCACGCGGCGGTTGCCCAGGTGGTCGATGTCGTCGACGATGCCCTTGCCGTTACGAATGTCGACCAGGGTCTTGAGCACGGCGACGATATCTTCGCGGCTCAGTACGCCCGGGCCTTCGATCTCTTCGCGACCGATGCGGCGGTTGAACTTCATCCGGCCGACCGCAGACAGGTCATAGCGCTCGGGGCTGAAGAACAGGTTGTTGAACAGGGTCTCGGCGGAATCCTTGGTCGGCGGCTCGCCGGGACGCATCATCCGGTAGATCTCGACCAGCGCTTCCAGCTGGTTGCTGGTGCCGTCGATCTTCAGGGTGTCAGAGATGAACGGGCCGCAGTCGATGTCGTTGGTGTACAGCGTCTCGAGGCGCACCACCTGGGCCTTGGCGATCTTGGCCAGCAGGTCGGTGGTCAGCTCGGTGTTGCACTCGGCGATGATCTCGCCGGTGGCCGGATGCACGATGGCCTTGGCCAGGGTGCGACCGAGGATGTAGTCCAGCGGGACTTCCAGCTCCTTGATACCGGCCTTTTCCAGCTGGTTGATGTGGCGCGCGGTGACGCGGCGGCCCTGCTCGACGATGACCTTGCCGCTGTCATCCTTGATGTCGAAACCGGCGATCTCGCCACGCAGACGCTGCGGCACCAGCTCGAGGTTCAGCGACTGATCCTTGAGGTGGAAGACGTTGGTGTCATAGAAGGTATCGAGGATCTCCTCGGTACCGTAGTTCAGTGCGCGCAGCAGCACGGACGCCGGCAGCTTGCGGCGACGGTCGATACGCACGAACACGGCATCCTTCGGGTCGAACTCGAAGTCCAGCCAGGAGCCGCGGTAGGGGATGATGCGTGCGGAGTACAGCAGCTTGCCCGAGCTGTGGGTCTTGCCCTTGTCGTGATCGAAGAACACGCCCGGCGAACGGTGCAGCTGGGAAACGATGACGCGCTCGGTACCGTTGATGATGAAGGTACCGTTCTCGGTCATCAGGGGGATTTCCCCCATGTAGACTTCCTGCTCCTTGATGTCCTTGATTGCCTTGCTCGACGATTCCTTGTCGAAAATCATCAGACGCACTTTCACGCGCAGCGGTACGGCGAAGGTCACGCCGCGCAGCACGCATTCCTTGACGTCAAATGCCGGTTCGCCCAGGCGATAACCGACGTATTCCAGGGCGGCATTGCCGGAATAGCTGATAATCGGGAAAACGGATTTGAAGGCCGCATGCAGGCCGACGTCGCGGAGATGCTCCTTGCCAGCGCCCGCCTGCAGGAATTCGCGGTACGAATCCAGTTGGATGGCCAGCAGATATGGCACATCCATGACGTCCGGCAACTTGCTAAAGTCCTTGCGGATACGTTTTTTCTCAGTATATGAGTAAGCCATCAGCGTTCCCCAGCTTGGTCACCTGCTTGTTTGGCCTCTCCTATGGGAGCAGCCTGAAAATCGTGCAAACCTTGGTTTGCGGCCACCGCACGGGGTGGCATTTCACGTTACGGGCAGCTGGCCAAGCCAGGGCTGCCCACAACGGAAAAAGGCCGGTGGCATAGGCCACCAGCCATCAGTCCGGAATCAGCGAGCGGACTGTCGACGCAATGTCGGCTCAGCTTACTTGAGCTCGACCTTCGCGCCTGCTTCTTCCAGAGCCTTCTTGGCTGCTTCAGCCTCGTCCTTGGAAGCGCCTTCCTTGACCACGCTCGGAGCGCTGTCAACGACAGCCTTGGCTTCTTTCAGGCCCAGGCCGGTCAGTTCGCGAACGACCTTGATGACGTTGACTTTCTTCTCGCCAGACTCGAGCAGCATGATGTTGAACTCGGTCTGCTCTTCAACCACAGCAGCGGCAGCGGCCGGGCCGGCAGCAGCAGCAGCAGCGGCAGTTACGCCGAACTTCTCTTCCATTGCCTTGATCAGTTCAACAACCTGCATCACGGACATTTCGGAAACGGCGTTGATGATGTCTTCGTTGGTCAGAGCCATGACTCTATTCCTGTATTGGTTGGCAGCCTTGTGGCCGCCTTATTAAACAAAAAAGGTGGAAGATTCCGCGGTGCCTCAGGCAGCCTCGGCTTCCTTCTTGTCGCGAACCGCCGCCAGAGTACGAGCCAGCTTGCTGGTGGCGCCTTGGATCACGCTCATCAGCTGAGAAATAGCTTCGTTGTAGGTCGGCAGGGTTGCCAGTACGTCGATCTGATTGGCCGCAATGAACTTGCCTTCGAAGGCAGCCGCCTTGATCTCGAACTTGTCCTGACCCTTGGCGAACTCCTTGAAAATACGGGCGGCAGCGCCCGGATGCTCGTTGGAGAATGCGATCAGGGTCGGGCCCTTGAACACGTCGTTCAGCACTTCGAAAGAAGTGCCTTCAACGGCGCGGCGAGCCAGGGTGTTACGTACGACTTTCACGTACACACCAGCTTCGCGGGCCTCTTTACGGAGTCCGGTCATGGCGCCTACGGTCACGCCACGGGCATCAGCCACGACAGCGGACAGGGCAGCTTTGGCAGCCTCGTTGACTTCAGCGACAATGGCCTTCTTGTCTTCGAGCTTAATTGCCACGGGTTTACTCCTGGATGTTACCGTATCGTCCAGCCGGAGCCGGACGGCGTTTTGGTGTCTGATTCGGTAACCGAATCGGGAGCACCATCTGCGTAGGCTGGAGATTTAAGGCTTGCGCCGCCTACGGTCTTGGACAGCCCCCGCCAGGCAGGGACCCCAATACTGTGGGCGTACCGGCGAACCGGTACGCCAATATTCTTACGCGTCCAGGGAAGCCTGGTCGATCTGCAGGCCCGGACCCATGGTGGTGCTCAGGGTCACGCGCTTGACGTACACGCCTTTGGCCGCAGCAGGCTTCAGACGCTTGAGGTCGGCCAGCAGGGCTTCGACGTTCTGCTTCAGCTTGCCGGCTTCGAAATCGACCTTGCCCACGGAAGCGTGGATGATGCCGTTCTTGTCGGTACGGAAACGCACCTGACCAGCCTTGGCATTCTTCACGGCAGTCGCGACGTCGGGGGTGACGGTGCCGACTTTCGGGTTCGGCATCAGGCCGCGCGGACCAAGGATCTGGCCGAGCTGACCAACGACACGCATCGCGTCCGGAGAGGCAATGACCACGTCGTAGTTCAGATCGCCGCCTTTCATTTCGGCAGCCAGTTCGTCCATGCCAACGCGGTCTGCGCCGGCAGCCAGAGCTGCTTCGGCAGCCGGGCCCTGGGTGAACACGGCAATGCGCACGGTCTTGCCGGTGCCGTTCGGCAGCACGGTGGCGCCACGCACGACCTGGTCGGATTTACGCGGATCTACGCCGAGATTGATGGCGATGTCCACCGACTCCTTGAACTTGATGGTCGACAGATCGGCCAGCAGTTTGGCAGCGTCTTCAAAACCGTATTGCTTGCCGGCTTCGATTTTTTCGGCGATTGCCTTTTGGCGCTTGGTCAGCTTAGCCATTACACACCCTCCACGTTGAGGCCCATGCTACGAGCGGAACCGGCGATGGTACGCACGGCCGCATCCAGGTCAGCTGCAGTCAGATCGGCGGTCTTGGCCTTGGCGATCTCTTCGAGCTGAGCACGGGTAACGGTGCCCACTTTCTGGGTGTTCGGGCGAGCGGAGCCGCTGGCAATGCCGGCAGCCTTCTTCAGCAGAACCGAAGCCGGGGTGCTCTTGGTTTCGAAGGTGAAGCTGCGGTCGCTGTAAACGGTGATGATCACCGGAGTCGGCAGGCCCGGCTCCATGCCCTGGGTACGGGCATTGAACGCCTTGCAGAACTCCATGATGTTGACGCCGTGCTGACCGAGAGCCGGACCGACGGGCGGCGACGGGTTGGCCTGAGCGGCCTTTACTTGCAGCTTGATATAAGCCGTAATCTTCTTAGCCATTTGCTACTCCAGTTGCGGGTACATGCGCCTTGCGGCTCCCCGATTGCTTTCGCGTTTTTCCCAGTGACAACAAAACCCCGCAGCCAGCAGCTGCGGGGTTGGGATCCCTATCGATCAGACCTTCTCGACCTGGCCGAACTCCAGCTCCACCGGAGTGGAGCGACCGAAGATGAGCACGGCCACGTGCAGCCGGCTCTTCTCGTAATTCACTTCTTCCACGACGCCATTGAAGTCTGCAAACGGACCATCAACAACGCGAACGACCTCGCCCGGCTCGAACAGGGTCTTCGGACGCGGCTTGTCGCTGCCATCGGCGACGCGACGAAGGATGGCCTCGGCCTCCTTCTCGGTGATCGGCGCCGGCTTGTCTGCCGTGCCACCAATGAAGCCCATGACGCGCGGAGTATCCTTGATCAAGTGCCAGGTGGCCTCGTTCATCTCCATCTGCACCAGCACGTAGCCAGGGAAGAACTTGCGCTCGCTCTTGCGCTTCTGGCCGTTGCGCATCTCCACCACTTCTTCGGTGGGGACCAGAATTTCGCCGAACTGGTCTTCCATGCCGGCCAGCTTGACACGCTCGACCAGGGAGCGCATTACATGCTTTTCGTATCCCGAATAGGCATGCACAACATACCAACGCTTAGCCACAGTGCACCTTACCCTACGATCAACGAAACCAGCCAACCCAGCAACGAGTCGACGCCCCACAGGAGCAGCGACATCACCAGCACCACAGCCACCACGATCAACGTGGTCTGGGTGGTTTCCTGACGGGTCGGCCAGACCACCTTGCGGATCTCGGTACGTGCATCCTTGGCCAAAGCAAAGAACGCACCACCCTTGGCAGTTTGCAATGCAACGAAAATGGCACCCGCCGCCAGAGCGACGATCCCCAGCACGCGATACAGGACAGGCGTAGCTGCGAAATACTGATTCCCCACAACAGCCACAGCCACCACAACGGCAACCACCGACCACTTAAGGATATCGAGACGGGAATCTTTGCTTTCAGCCTTGGCGTTCATCTGCAAGGACCTTATAAAGGATGCCAGATTGGAGAAATCTGGCAGGCCAGGAGGGAATCGAACCCCCAACCTGCGGTTTTGGAGACCGCCGCTCTGCCAATTGAGCTACTGGCCTGTAACTGGACAGGCCGACGATTATGCCAGCCTCCCCAAGAAAGATCAACGACTTATTCGAAGATCTTGGCAACTACGCCGGCGCCGACGGTACGACCGCCTTCGCGAATCGCGAAGCGCAGGCCGTCTTCCATGGCGATCGGAGCGATCAGGGTGACAACCATCTTGATGTTGTCGCCCGGCATTACCATCTCAACGCCTTCCGGCAGTTCGCAGTTGCCGGTTACGTCGGTGGTACGGAAGTAGAACTGCGGACGGTAGCCCTTGAAGAACGGAGTGTGACGACCGCCTTCTTCCTTGGACAGCACGTACACTTCAGCTTCGAACTTGGTGTGCGGCTTGATGGTGCCCGGCCTGGCCAGAACCTGGCCACGCTCGACGTCTTCGCGCTTGATGCCGCGCAGCAGCACGCCGACGTTCTCACCAGCACGACCTTCGTCGAGCAGCTTGCGGAACATCTCAACGCCGGTGCAGGTGGTCTTGGTGGTCGCACGGATGCCGACGATTTCCACTTCTTCCTGAACCTTGACCACGCCGCGCTCGACGCGACCGGTTACCACGGTGCCGCGACCGGAGATCGAGAACACGTCTTCGATCGGCATCAGGAACGGCCTGTCGATGGCACGCTCCGGCTCCGGAATGTAGGTGTCCAGGGTCTCAACCAGCTTGCGCACGGCAGAGGTGCCCAGCTCGTTGTCATCCTGGCCGTTCAGAGCCATCAGCGCGGAACCGATGATGATCGGAGTGTCGTCGCCCGGGAAGTCGTAGGTGCTCAGCAGGTCGCGAACTTCCATCTCGACCAGTTCCAGCAGCTCGGCATCGTCTACCACGTCGGCCTTGTTCAGGAACACGACGATGTAGGGAACGCCTACCTGGCGGGACAGCAGGATGTGCTCGCGGGTCTGCGGCATCGGACCATCGGCAGCCGAGCAAACCAGGATCGCGCCGTCCATCTGGGCAGCACCGGTGATCATGTTCTTCACATAGTCAGCGTGACCCGGGCAGTCAACGTGAGCGTAGTGACGAATGGCCGAATCGTACTCAACGTGGGAAGTGTTGATGGTGATACCGCGAGCCTTCTCTTCCGGAGCGTTGTCGATCTGGGAGAAGTCACGAGCGGAGCCGCCCCAAGCCTCGGCGCAGACCTTGGTCAGCGCAGCGGTCAGGGTGGTCTTGCCATGGTCAACGTGACCGATGGTGCCCACGTTCAGGTGCGGTTTGTTACGTTCAAATTTCTCTTTAGCCATCGAGACACTCTCCCGTCAAGGTACCCAAAAATTGCCCACATAGAACAAGGGCAGATATTTGCATATCTGCCCTTGTTTATTTGGAGCTCATGAGCGGATTTGAACCGCTGACCTCACCCTTACCAAGGGTGTGCTCTACCAGCTGAGCTACATGAGCCAAACCTTTGCACGAACAACACAACTGGAGCGGGTAGCGGGAATCGAACCCGCATCATCAGCTTGGAAGGCTGAGGTTCTACCACTGAACTATACCCGCGGAGCTTGCGGCTCACGCTAAATCTGGTGGAGGGGGAAGGATTCGAACCTTCGAAGTCGATGACGTCAGATTTACAGTCTGATCCCTTTGGCCGCTCGGGAACCCCTCCAAACTGCGCGAAAGTTTATTTCACCTTTTGCGCCCTGTCAAGCAACCTGTTGATTTTCTTGACATCTTTTGGCGCCTGCTTGGCAGTAGCGCCTCAAGTGGTGCGCATTCTAGGCTAGCTTTCAGTGATGCGCAACCCCTGAACACTGGATAAGTTGATGTTTTAGATCGGAAAAATCGCCAGCCAGCCGTGCCAGCAAGTCGCCATCCACAAGGCGCTGATTTTTCTCGGCAATTCGTACCCAGTACTCCTGGTAAATCCGCGGCAGCTCACGCACCTGTGGCTCATAACCGGCAGCACGCAGCTTCTCGGCCACACTGACGGCTGAATCCAACTGCGGGAACACACCCAGGAGGATTCCGTTGGCCAGCTCGCCCTCGGTTATCAGGTAGCCGTCGATCTTCCGCGCCTGCAGCTCGCGCAGCTGACGCAGGGATGCCTGCTGGGAGGCTAACGGTGGGATATATACCCAGTGATCGCTACCCAGCGAGGCATCCGTCGAAACCACGCGCGCAGCGATATCCAGACTCAGCAACCGCTGTTCGAGCAATCCCGCCCGCTCGGCGCTCTCGAAACCGCCCAGCAACAGGCAGCCCGGCGCACTTTGCTCGACCGCCAACCCGCCGCCTGCCGCCAAAGCCTTCACTGGCGCCTCAGCAAGCAGCTTGAGCTCTTGTTGCGGAGCCGCAACCACCTGGACAGCACCTAGGCGCAACTCGGTAGACACCTCAGGCAATTGGCGGTTGTACCAAATGAACTGTGTGGCATTCAGAATCAGCAGCAATAGAAACAACCAGCGCATCCAGTCAACCTCGCTTGATCGGGCAGGCGAGCCCCAGACCGATGAAGACCAGATCGGCAACAGCTCTTGCCTCAGGCAGCACATCGGCTACCAGATTAGCGTCGCCACCAGTCAGGAACACCATGAAATCATTGCCCAACAGCTCTCTGGCCTGAGCGCCCTGCATGCTGACAAACCCCCTGAGCATCAGCACGCAACCTCGCTCCACCGCCTCCGCTGTACTCCGCCCCGGCTGCAACTCTACCCCCGCGCGCGCCGCCTCCGCATCATCGTAACGGATGCGGCGGGTATGGGTGCACAGCTGGGTACGCATGAGCGGCAGACCAGGGCCGATATATCCTCCCAGATGCTCCCCGGTCGAGCTGACCAGATCGGCGGTGACTGCCGTGCCAAGATCGATGATCAGGCAAGCCTTGCCGGCCAGATGATATCCGCCAAGGATCGCCAACCAACGGTCCAGTCCCAGACGGGAGTAATCCCGGTAGCCATTCCTTACGCCAGCACACACAGCCGCAGCACCAGCCTGCAGCACTTGCAACGGATAGCGCTCACGCAGGGCCGCCAGCAACTGCGCGGTCTCTTCATCGTTACGCACACTGACAATGCGGCACCAAGACAACTCTAGCCCCGCAACAGAGCCCAGCTGCACCAGCAACTCGCCATCAGCTCTGGCGGCCCCCTGATACACCGGCGCACGTCCATCGGCGACGATCACCCGCCACTTGACCAGCGTATTCCCGCAATCCAGCTCAAGAATCATGCTGCAGCCTCAGGCTCAGTTCACCACCGCTGTACACCTGCTCTCCCCCATCAACCTCCAGCCGCAATGCACCATCGACCGTCACCCCCAAGACTGTGCCGGCAATTTCCCTAACGCCATTGGTCAATCGAACGAGGCAACCATGCCAGGCATGGCTGTCTTCCCACTCCTCGTGGAAAGCGGCAAAACCCTGCTCTCGATGCAGGCTCAGGCAACCCTCGAGCGCTTCGACCAACGCCGCAGCCAGCTCGTTCCGATCGACAAGACGACCAGTCTCCCGCCGTATTGATGTCCAATCCTGATCAATGCCATCGGCCATCAGCATGTTGGCGTTAACTCCTATCCCGATCACAACATGACAGATGTCTGCGGGATCGCCATTCAACTCCAACAGGATTCCGGCGATCTTTTTCGTACCGACCAACAAATCGTTCGGCCACTTCAGCCCCACCCCAGCCACTCCAGCCTGGCGTAACGTCCGCAGCACGGCGAGCCCGACGACCAGGCTCAGCGCCTGCAGCTGGGACACCGAGCGCTCGATCCTTATCAACTGGGAAAAATACAGGTTTTCTCCATACGGACTGACCCATTGCCGACCACGTCGTCCTCGACCTGCAGTCTGTGCTTCGGCCATAACGACGAAGGGCGGCACAGTTTCAGATAGAAGACCAAGGGCCGCAGCATTGGTCGAGCCGACTCGCTCCTCTAGACGAAGGCGCACATTAGGCAGGCGCTTCGCCAGAACGTCGGCAGACAACAGACTCAGGGGCTGCTCCAGGCGATAGCCTTTGCCGCGAACACTGCATAGGCGCAGGCCGTTTTCGATCTGCAACTGCCGCAACCGCTTCCATACTGCACTGCGACTGATGCCCAGCAGCCTTCCCAGCTCTTCACCCGAGTGAAACCGGCCATCGGCCAAGAGTCGTAACAGTTGCAAGATAGATACCCCGTATCAACGTGCTACGCATCATAACCGGCAGCTTGGAGAGGCTGCAAAATTCGAGGACGAAAAGACGAAACCCCGACCAGCTGAGCTGATCGGGGTTTCTGTAGAGGTGCTTGACGATGACCTACTCTCACATGGAGAAGCTCCACACTACCATCGGCGATGCGTCGTTTCACTGCTGAGTTCGGG
>NZ_JAHRGL010000070.1 GCF_019097855.1 Geopseudomonas aromaticivorans | reverse complement strand
AGTTAACACTTGCCACTAATAGCTGATCCGTCTGCAACCACCTGTCAGGACCGAAGAGGATCAGAATTTTTCTCAACAGCAGTCCTTTGACTATCAAGAAATTTCAGAAAAATGAAAGAAAGAAAAAAACAGCCCTGCTCAGAGACATCTGACAACAGGGATCGGCTCACCGGATCTGAACTCTGCAGCTGGATCCAACACACCTGGACACTGCCGAGGCCCCACTAACAGTGCCACCTCCATCCACAAGAAGAGGACAGACATCAGAGTATTGGATCTGTTTGCATCTACCAGAAGGGAACCTTGGTCCCATACCCACCAGGAGAGGAAGAGATTCCTGCTACAGCCACCAGAAGAAAGGATGAGAAGAGGACAAGGTAAAAGCACAGGCAACACCAGAAAACCCAATAGGCCACCACCGGAGACTAGGAACCATACACCAGTAAGACCTCAACATCACCATGCAGATGAACCAGAAGAGAATGACCTAAAAACATCTTCAGGAAAACCATAGAGGACCTCAAAGAGGACCTCAAAGAGGACATGAGAAAATCCCTTAAAGAAATTGAAGACAAAACAAGCCAAAAAATATGAGAAACAGTTCAAGACCTAAAAACTGAAATGGAGATAAGGAGGAAAGCACAATCTGAGGGAATGCTAGAAATATAAAAGCTGGGTAAATGATCAGGAACTACAGATGTAAGCATAACCAACAGAATACAAGAGATGGAAGAGATTATCTCTAACACAAAATATCCAGGAAATATGGGATACTGTGAAAAGACCAAACCTAAGAATAATAGGTATAGAAGAAGGTGAAGAAACCCAACTCAAAGGTGCAGAAAACATATTCAACAAAATCATAGAAGAAAACTTTCCCAACCTAAAGAAAGACATGCCAATGAAAGTACAAGAAGCCTACAGAATGCCAAATAGAGTGGACCACAAAAGAAAGTCCCCTCGTCACATAATAATTAAAACACCAAATGTACAGAATAAAGAAAAAATATTAAGAGCAGCAAGGGAAAAAGGCCAAGTAACATATAAAGGCAAACCTATCAGAATTACACCAAACTTCTCCATGGAAACTCTGAAAGCTAGAAGGACCTCAATAGATATTTTACCAACTCTGAGAGAACATGGATGCCAGCCCAGACTACTATACCCAGCAAAGCTTTCAATCACTATAGATGGAGAAAACAAGATATTCCATGA
>NZ_JAHRGL010000069.1 GCF_019097855.1 Geopseudomonas aromaticivorans | reverse complement strand
TGGATTAATCTGATCAGATCATTGGGAGCAGGGAGCTGGGTGTAGGAACAAGTTTCTAGTCAACTTCAACATTCTTGATTAATATATGTAAAGCAACTTGCCTCACTCAAAGAAGCCTAGTTTTTTCAGTATCTTCTTGACATTCAACTCTTTGCATTTAACATTTACATGTCATCTGCATTGATAGTTAATTTTATGCATGATGAAATACTAGCTTATTTTATTGAGAAGACCATAGTTTTGGAAGGTGGCCAGTAAGACACCAGGTGACAATAATTTGAAAACAAAACACAGTCGAGTTAAGAACTCACCTCATCAAGCAAGGGTTTCCTTTAAGCCCTCTGGTAGGGAGGAATTAATAACAGCCTGGGCTCTAGGGCTTGGAAGCATTCATTGAGGCCTGATGTATTGACAATAAAACTGAGCTCCTTCTCTAAAATCCACAATATGTTTGGGAGAACTTGCAATGGTGTGGGTCTAGGGATATTTAGAAGTGTTTTGTGTGTCCTAAATCTACTGTGTCTTTAGTCAGTCATGTTCTTCAGATACTCTGTTTCCCTAGTGTGGCATTGTTTGCTAAACTCCTCCTGAATTTCTCCCATTATAATAGTTTTTGATGGCTTCATTTTATTCTCCAATTTTCTATTCTCTCACCCCATTTAAGTAATACACAAGATACTATTCTTCTTATGAAGCTTAGTTAGTATGGGACATATACTCTGCAATACCTCCTTAACCTAGCATTTATCTTTTCTAACTTCTACTTGTCGTATCATTCATATTTGTTTCAACCTTCACCTCAGAACCCTGTCCCTGAAGGAATATCCTTGCTGTGTGATTGTATTCTACTTAACTGCTAGTATCCACTTTTATGGACTGATATTTTTCTGGTTTATGGTGTTTATTTTTAGAGGAATGGTATGAGAAATTTTAACGTGCTTTAATACAATTCCCTAAGTCTCTGGAGCACTTGGCCATAAAGACTGTTTCACACTTGCAAACTAATTTTTGAGATTATAAATGCATCATTTTCACCTTGTCTATTCTGCCTCCAAGCCCTATCACTACTCCCTAACTTTATAATCTGCAGCCTGTTTTCTTTAACCCAGTTACACAGTAGCAGCAGTTACTGTGTGAACATGACTTGTGTTTGTTTGCAGAGTTTGCCGGCTCTGAGGCAATGCGTTGGCTGTACAGGACATTGAGTATGTAATGAACTGTGCACACAAAGACCCTCTGCTTTGGCAAGGAA
>NZ_JAHRGL010000068.1 GCF_019097855.1 Geopseudomonas aromaticivorans | reverse complement strand
GGTTTCAAGCACAAGTCAAAGTTCACCTGCACCTTCCATGTCACTGCAGAGGGAAGTGACTAAACCCCTGGGACACAAGATGATGGATCCCAGGGGAGGACTGAAAACAGTTCATTCTCTCACAAAAACCCATAACATGCTGTGTACTGATACCCATTCATTGAATGAGTCATCTACATGAATAGAAGACAGCATCAGTCCTGTACCTTGGTGACTGACTTCAGGGAATTTGGTGCTAATGAGGCTTGGTACATCCATTGACCTGGGGAGCAAATGGAGAGTCTAGATTGGCCATGAAATAGACCTGTGTGGTGGTAGTATCATGAAAGAAATTGTCAAAGTCAGACAGTTGTAAGACTTGGCCAGCCCTACTCCATCAATAATTGGTAACCAAACTATTAGGTGGTCAATCCTTTCATCACAGGATAAAGAAGTATGAGACAAGCAGATCTCTTTGGGGTTGAGGCCTATAAAGCAGTATACAGGACAACCAGGGCTATAAGGAGACACCCTGTGTCTAAAAAGAGCCTGGTATTGTGGCACACACCTTTAATTTCCCATTCCAGAGGGCAAGGAAAACACATGCAAATTTTTGATTTTGAGCACAGGCTGATGTACAGTTTGTTCCAGAACAGTCAGGGCTATACAGAAAACCTGTATCTCAAAATAAGGGGAAAAAGAGGGATAACAGCATACAGAAGGAATAGGATGACCTTTGGCAACCTAAGTTGACGCCTTTTAATTGAGATGGTCACCAAGTAGTGAAGGCCACATTTAAACTGGGAAGGACACAGGAGAAACACTGTCCAGCAAACTTAGAGGCACATTTCTTGAGGTGACACTGACCATTGAAAGACAAATATGTTCTATCCATGATTTCCATGTCGTAAGGAGACACAAGAGGATGGATCAAGCCTCTGTTAATTTTCCAGCCTCAATGGGAATCATCACTTAATACATTATCTATATATAAAAAGACATCATGATCTGGGACAGGGACCCATAGGGTGGTGTTGCAGACTGGGTAAAACTAAAGTGTGGGGGTGGTTTGCTGGAAGATTGTGGATAAAAATTAGAGGATCAGTGTGAGACCCAGTTGGATATAAATTTAAGGTCATGTCCTTGGAGTAGAGTTTCATTATCAGAGTGGATCTGAGATGGTGATAAGGTGGGTGGAGACAGTACTTTTTCACTTTCACCCTAGGACTGATAGTGAAGTGAGCAACTCGTGGTTCTTATTAAAATCATTCAGTCTAACATTTTAGAAAT
>NZ_JAHRGL010000067.1 GCF_019097855.1 Geopseudomonas aromaticivorans | reverse complement strand
CATAGAAACCGAACAATTCTCAACTGTATCACTCCTGGGTAAATGAAGAAATAAAGGAAGAAACGAAAGCCATCCTAGAATTCAATGAAAATGAAGGCACAACATACCCAAACCCATGGTTCACTCTGAAAGCAGTTCTAAGAGGAAAGTTCATAGCACTAAGTGCCTAGACAAAGGAAATGGAGAACCCTCCCCACTAGTAACATAACAACACTTCTGAAAATATGGAACAAAACAATCTTACTGCCCCAGGAAGAATAGATGCCAGTAAAAAAAAAATTGAGGGCTAGAATCAATCAAGTGTAAACAAAGAACACAATACAATGAATCAATGAAACACAGAGTTGGCACATTGTGAAAATCAACAACATTGACAAAACTTAATATAACCTAACCAAAAAACAGAGCAAGCTCTCACTTAGCTCACTGGTCATCAGACAATTTTACTTTGTTGCTCTGTATGCCATAATTACCTGATTGTACAGTGGGAATAGGCTTGCAATCTAATCTGCAGCCAACTCCTCTAGCCCACTGAATGTCATTGAACTTTCTTTTACCTTGTTCTGATTATGTAGTTTCTGAATAACTTTTGAGACAGATGTTTCAAATCTCATAAAATGAACTTTGGCTTCTGTATGTGTCAAAACATTCAATTTGTAAGGAAAATCTCACAGGAAGGATATCTCCCTAAATATAGAAGACACACTCCTGCAGGAAGGCAAAAATGATTCATAAAAAATCTCAATAATCAAATATCTCCAAATGGTGCAAGTATTAATAGTCCCATAATTGTGCAACATCCCAATATCAAAAAATAACAGAGCAACCATTATGTGTCTCAGCTTTGTTGGATATGGTTAAGCAGCTCTGATGGCTTTATGACTTTATCAATTCCCATCAGATATGGCTGAATCAGCACTCTGCAAGTAAATATAGGAAAAATTATTCAGGTGGTCATTTTTAGAGTAATCATCTACCATACAATATATTGTATGAGATAAAATATTGAGGAAACAACAATTTCTTGTTTAGTTGAGTCATTTTTCCAGTTCTGAAAATTATTCCAGCTTATTTTCTTGTTTGCTGACTATTTTGTTATTTGTTGTCACATATTCTAAGAATAGGTAGAGTTGCCAATTGTTGTCCTTCAATTTTCTGTCTAGAAATTTTTTTTGGAATTCTTACTCAAAGATTGCTTAGTTCATAATAATCATGTTGTTTTCTTTCTTGATGAGAAATTATGAATATACTCAATTTACACACACAAACATCTTACTTATTTGTG
>NZ_JAHRGL010000066.1 GCF_019097855.1 Geopseudomonas aromaticivorans | reverse complement strand
ATATTTCTCCACAAAGTTTTGTATTCTCTCACAGGGTAGAATTTGACGTGGGGTTTCTGTAGCTGAGGCAGGACTCAAACTCATGGTATAACAGCAGATGACCATGAAATTCTAATTCCCCCTGCCTCACACACACACAGCTCTTCAGCTGCTTCATTCTGCCCTAATTGGATCTTTATTCTGCTTGCTCTCTGGGAACCTTGTGTGCTAGGTGATCATTTGTCCTGCTTCTTTGGCATCTGGGAAAACACTGGCCTTGCACCTGCTCTTGGTATGACCAAGAAAGACGGAGGAGGGATACTGTTCTAGAAGATGAGATCAGCGTTCTCTCTAGTGCTGGCTTGCTCTTCAATCCATTTTTTGAGGAAGGTTTTCTCTGAGAAGCCCTGGTTGTTCTGGAACTCTCTTTGTAGAACATGCTGTACCCCAAACATGAGATATGCCTGTCTCTGCCGGGCAAGTACTGGTATTCAAGGTGTGTCCCAGCATTGACCCACAACTTCTTTTAAGGTGGGGCCTTGTGTATCTTTAACTGGCCTTGAACTTCCTTTTTATCTGAAGATGACCTGGAGGAATTGGGATTAACCATGAGCAGCATGGCCCACCACACAAGGGAGTTAATGCTGAGGATGGCCCAATCTGCCCACAGAGCCATACCTCATCCATTTGAATTTTGTTGGTTGCTGAGATAACTTATCACTCTATAGCTCACACTGTAGTTAGTTGCATTTAAGGTCTCTACCCACCAGGTTGGTTCAGCATGCTGTATTGTCTTGGAAGTGGAGACAGGAGGACCAGGTCTTGAAGGCCAGCCCTGACTACACAAGAGCTCCAAAGTCTACCTGGGTTATAGGAGACCCTGACTCAAAAGGTAAAAAGAAACATCAAGAAACAATTGACAAAAATCTCAATTTGAGCCTCTAGGTGTTCCAATGAGACCAACCATACACTCTATTTTTTTCTGTTTCTAAATTTCATCTGTTAATGAATTTTTATTTAAATTAAAAATACCCTAATTTTACATACCAATCCCAGTTCCCTCTCCCTCCCCTCCTCCTATTTCTACCACTACCACCCCTATAGCACCCCCTATCCACTTTCCAGGGAGAGTAAAGACTCCCACTGGGTATCATCAAAGTCTGTGACATCATTTGGTGCAGGGCCTAGGCCCCTGCCATGTATCGAGGGCGAGAGAGACTAGACCTCCTTGTGGAATGGGCTCCCAAAAGCGATTTGTACACTAGGGATAAATACTGTTTCCACTGCCGGAGGCCCCATAGACTGCCC
>NZ_JAHRGL010000065.1 GCF_019097855.1 Geopseudomonas aromaticivorans | reverse complement strand
ATAGCAAGGATACTCATATTTAAGATAGTAGAAACAGGAAGTGTCCCCTTTATTCCCCTTCCTCCTCCAGCTGCAGAATGTGAGCCACCGGCGAGAGAGGGTGCCAGCAAAAGGCATCCTCTATAAGTCTTATAAAATATATAGATTTATGATAATTAAGACTGAGCTAACAGATGAGAATCCTAGTCATTGGCCAAGCAGCATTGTACCTAATACAAGTTTCTGTGTATTCATTTGGGCCTAACTCGGGCAGGCGGCTGGCGTAAAACTTACATGTGGCAGTGGAGCTCAGCGGCTTTTGGCAGAAAGATTTATCGTTAACAAAATGGTTTAGGGTTTTTCTTGACAGTGAGACACAACTGCTCCTGGCACACCAATTATGTCAGAAAGGAGGATGGGCATCGAAGAAACTCGTTATGGAGTTTGCTTTCAACATGGCAAGATTAGCCATTTGGGCAAGAAACTGCTCTTGCCTGGACTGTTTGTTGCTGTATAAACTGGACATGCAGGACCCACAAGAAAGTGACTGCTGAACTTACAAAACAAGACAGTACTGAAGGGTTCCTGTTGAAATGGAGAAGTGTGCCAGACACACTGTGGCCTATGAGCTGAAGATGGATGCCCCAACGTTACAGAGGAACTTGGGTGACTGTCCAGGTAGCAAGATGTCTCTGTCAATTCTAGAGTTTATATATTATCCTTCTGTGGTCTTTGATAGAGTTGAAGACAGATAGTTATGGTTATAGTTTTCTTCAGTTATTATAAAAGATAAGTTACCCTTCTTTTTATTTAGACAGAAAAGAGGAAATAATTGGGGAAGTTCTTCTGTGTATGTGTTTATCTTATTGGTTGTTGAATAAAGTACTGTTTGGCCAATGAGGCAGCAAGTTAGGCAGGACTAGGAGTCAAGGAGAATTCTGGGAAATGAAGTATAAAGGAGTCATGATGTGATCCCAGGAAGAGAGGACACATAAGGCTGTCCAGTGACACTGTTTACCACAGTTAACAGACATTTGTTGGTGGTAAAGAGAGTATTTTTGGAAAATATGGTGTACATTTGTAGCCAAGGGAGCTTCCTAGTACGGAAAGCTGGAATTAGTCAGATCCACCCAGCCCTAGTAGACTAGGGTGAGCTTGATCCCTAGTAAGCATACTAATTAAGCATGTTCAGGTTCTCCTTTTAAACCCACTGTGGCAGAGACTGCCAGTTATCAATTCAAACATTTTCTCCTCTTTGGGTATTCACTTTCACAATTTAGCAGAGCATAGTGGCTCCCCAAGAAGAGAGATTGTGTCTCCATGCTTCATTTGCAGCTAAAGAGTGTGATTTTGTTACA
>NZ_JAHRGL010000064.1 GCF_019097855.1 Geopseudomonas aromaticivorans | reverse complement strand
GCGAGAAGCCGATGCCGGCGGCCGCCCAGCCCGAGTAGCTGTTGAGCATCGACACCACCACCGGCATGTCGGCGCCGCCGATCGGGATGATGATCAGCACGCCGATCACGAAGGCCAGCGCCACCAGCACGGCGAACGCGGTCAGGTTGCCGGTGAAGGTGTAGGCCAGGCCCAAGCCGAGGATGGCCAGGCCGACGGCCAGGTTCAGCCAGTGCTGGCCGGCGAAGGTCACCGGGGCGCCCTGGAACAGGCGGAACTTGTACTTGCCGGACAGCTTGCCGAAGGCGATCACCGAACCGGAGAAGGTGATGGCGCCGATGGCTGCACCGAGGAACAGCTCCAGGCGGTTGCCGGCCGGGATCGGATCGGTGATCGCGGCGACGATGCCCAGCGACTGCGGCTCGACGACGGCGGCGATGGCGATGAACACCGCGGCCAGGCCGATCATGCTGTGCATGAAGGCGACCAGCTCGGGCATCTTGGTCATTTCCACGCGCTTGGCCATGATCGTGCCGGCGCTACCGCCGGCCAGCAGGCCGACCAGCACGTAGCCGATGCCGGCGCTGCCGCCGGCCTGGGCGGCGAGCTTGTAGATCAGCGCCACGGTGGTGCACACGGCGATGGCCATGCCGACCATGCCGAACAGGTTGCCGCGCTGCGAAGTGGTCGGGTGGGAAAGCCCTTTCAGCGCCTGGATGAAGCACACCGAGGCGACCAGGTAGAGCAGGGTGATCAGGTTCATGCTCATCTCAGTGCGCCTCGGCCTGCGCCTTCGGCGCCTTCTTCTTGAACATTTCCAGCATGCGTCGGGTGACCAGGAAGCCGCCGAACACGTTGACCGCGGCCAGCGCCACGGCGAGGGTGCCCATGGTCTTGCCCAGGCCGGTCTCGGTCAGCGCCGCAGCCAGCATGGCGCCGACGATGACGATGGCGGAAATGGCGTTGGTCACCGCCATCAGCGGGGTGTGCAGGGCGGGGGTGACGTTCCAGACCACGTGGTAGCCGACGTAGATCGCCAGCACGAAGATGATCAGGTTGTAGAGGCCGTCAGAAATCAGGTCCATGTTGTTGTCCTTGTAGGAGGGCCGCAGGGTCAGGCGGCGTTGCGGCGCAGCAGCTGGCCGCCTTCACACATCAGGCAGGCGGCGACGATGTCGTCTTCGCGATTGAGGTGGAACTTGCCTTCGCCGTCGATGACCAGCTTGAGGAAGTCCAGCAGGTTGCGCGCGTAGAGGGCCGAGGCATCCGCCGGCACCAGCGCGGCCAGGTTGCTGTGGCCGACCAGGGTCACGCCGTGCTTGACCACCACCTGATCGGCGACGGTCAGCGGGCAGTTGCCGCCCTGCGCCGCGGCCAGGTCGA
>NZ_JAHRGL010000063.1 GCF_019097855.1 Geopseudomonas aromaticivorans | reverse complement strand
ACGCCCACTTCAACGGCGTGGCCGACTTCACCTACACGGTGACCGACGGCAAGCTGACCTCCAATACCGCGACCGTCACGGTCAACGTGGCGGCGGTCAATGACGCGCCGGTGGCGGTGGACGATGCCGTCACCGTCACCGAGGACGTGCCGTTCACTTCCAGCATCGAACTGGACGCCAACGACAGCGACCTGGACGGCGACAGCCTCAGCGTGGTGGCGGGGACCTTCACCACCGCGCAGGGCGGCACCCTGGTGCTGGCCGCCGACGGCAGCTACAGCTACACCCCGGCGGCCAACTTCCACGGCACCGATTCGGTCGACTACACCGTCACCGACGGCAGCCTGAGCGATATCGGCACCCTGACGATCACCGTCACCCCGGTGAACGATGCGCCGGTGGCGGTGGACGATGCGGTGACCGTCACCGAGGATGTGCCGTTCAGCTCGGTCATCCAGCTGGATGCCAACGACAGCGACCTGGACGGCGACAGCCTCTCCGTCATCGCCGGCACCTTCACCACCGCGCAGGGCGGCACCCTGGTGCTGGCCGCCGACGGCAGCTACACCTACACGCCGGCCGCCAACTTCCACGGCACCGACTCGGTCGACTACACCGTCACCGACGGCAGCCTGAGCGATGTCGGTACCCTGACCCTCACCGTGAGCCCGGTGAACGATGCGCCGGTGGCGGTGGACGATGCGGTGACCGTCACCGAGGATGTGCCGTTCAGCTCGGTCATCCAGCTGGACGCCAACGACAGTGACCTGGATGGCGACAGCCTGAGCGTGGTGGCCGGCACCTTCACCACCGTGAAGGGCGGCACCCTGGTGCTGGCGGCCGACGGCAGCTACACCTACACGCCGGCGGCCAACTTCCACGGCACCGACTCGGTCGACTACACCGTCACCGACGGCAGCCTGAGCGATGTCGGTACCCTGACGCTCACCGTGAGCCCGGTGAACGACGCGCCGGTGGCGGTCAACGACACCCTGGCGGCGACCGAAGACACCGCGGTGACCTACACCGCGGCCCAGCTGCTCGGCAACGACAGCGATGTCGACGGCGACAGCCTGAGCATCGCCAGTGTCACCAGCGGTGCGGGCGGCACTGCGGTGCTGAACGCCGACGGCACGGTGACCTTCACCCCGAACGCCCACTTCAACGGCGTGGCCGACTTCACCTACACGGTGACCGACGGCAAGCTGACCTCCAATACCGCGACCGTCACGGTCAATGTGGCGGCGGTCAATGACGCGCCGGTCGCGGTCGACGATGCGGCCAGCACCGCGGAAGACAGCGTGCTGACCGGCAGCGTGGAGCTGGACGCCAACGACAGCGACCTGGATGGCGACAGCCTGTCGGTGGTGGCCGGCACCTTCGCCACCGCGCAGGGCG
>NZ_JAHRGL010000062.1 GCF_019097855.1 Geopseudomonas aromaticivorans | reverse complement strand
CGGTGATGAAGAAGATCAAGCAGATCAAGCGCGGCAACCCGCTGGACACCGAGACCATGGTGGGTGCCCAGGCCTCCGACCAGCAGTTCGAGAAGATCCTCTCCTACTTCGACGTGGCCCGCGCCGAGGGCGCCGAGATCCTCACCGGCGGCGCCGCCGAGCGTCTCGAAGGCAGCCTGTCGAGCGGCTACTACATCCAGCCGACCCTGCTCAAGGGTCACAACAAGATGCGCGTGTTCCAGGAAGAGATCTTCGGCCCGGTGGTCAGCGTGACCACCTTCAAGGACGAAGCTGAGGCCCTGGCCATCGCCAACGACACCGAGTTCGGCCTCGGCGCCGGCGTGTGGACCCGCGACATCAACCGCGCCTACCGCATGGGCCGCGGCATCAAGGCCGGTCGCGTGTGGACCAACTGCTACCACCTGTACCCGGCGCACGCCGCCTTCGGTGGCTACAAGAAGTCCGGCGTCGGCCGCGAGACCCACAAGATGATGCTCGACCACTACCAGCAGACCAAGAACCTGCTGATCAGCTACGACATCAATCCGCTCGGCTTCTTCTAATCTGCCATAAATGATTCCATCCACATGACGCCGCCCCTGTCTCGGCAGGGGCGGCGGGGAAAGGGGCCTTGCGCATGTCCACTCAACAATCTCACATCGTTTCCCACGCCCAGGGCGTGGAAACGGAAAGCGTCGATGCCGACTACTTCGCCCACCGCCAGCTCAAGCAGGGCGCGGCCGGCTGGGTGCTGCTGATCGGCCTCGGCGTCGCCTACGTGATTTCCGGCGACTACGCCGGCTGGAACTTCGGCCTGGCCCAGGGCGGCTGGGGCGGCATGTTCATCGCCACCCTGCTGATGGCGACCATGTACCTGTGCAAGTGTTTCTCGCTGGCCGAGCTGTCGTCGATGATCCCCACCGCCGGCGGCGGCTACGGCTTCACCCGCACCGCCTTCGGCCCATGGGGCGGCTTCCTCACCGGCACGGCGATCCTCATCGAGTACGCCATCGCCCCGGCGGCCATCGCCTGCTTCATCGGCGCCTACTGCCAGTCGCTGTTCGGCGTCGGTGGCTGGATGATCTACCTGGCCTTCTACGTGGTGTTCATCGGCATCCATGTGCTCGGCGCCGGCGAGGCACTCAAGCTGATGTTCGCCATCACCGCGGTGGCCGCCATCGCCCTCGGTGTATTCATCGTCGCGATGGTGCCGCACTTCGACGCGGCCAAGCTGTTCGACATCCCGGTCAGCGAGGCGGCCGGCGCCAGCAGCTTCCTGCCGTTCGGCTACGTCGGCATCTGGGCGGCGATTCCCTACGCCATGTGGTTCTTTCTCGCCGTCGAGGGCGTACCGCTGGCCGCCGAGGAAACCAAGAATCCCAAGCGCGACCTGCCGCGCGGGCTGATCGGCGCCATGCTGGTGCTGCTGGCCTTCGCCAGCCTGATCCTGCTGGTCGGCCCGGGCGCCGCCGGTGCCAAGGCGCTGATGGGCTCGGGCAACCCGCTGGTCGAGGCGCTGGAGTCGGCCTACAACGGTTCGACCTGGATGAGCCAGTTCGTCAACCTGGTCGGTCTGGCCGGGCTGATCGCCAGCTTCTTCTCGATCATCTACGCCTATTCGCGGCAGATCTTCGCCCTGTCGCGCGCCGGCTACCTGCCGCGCGGCCTGTCGGTGACCAACCGCAACAAGGCGCCGGTGGCTGCACTGGTGGTGCCGGGGATCATCGGCTTCGGCCTGTCGCTGACCGGCCAGGGCGACCTCTTGATCCTGGTGGCGGTGTTCGGCGCGACCCTGTCCTATGTATTGATGATGGCCGCGCACATCACCCTGCGCCTGCGCCGTCCGGAGATGCCGCGGCCGTACCGCACCCCCGGCGGCATCGTCACCTCCTCGGTGGCCCTGGTGCTGGCGGCGGTGGCGCAGGTCGCCGGCTTCCTGGTCGATCCGCGGGTGGTGATCGGCGCCGCCGCGATCTATGCCTTGTTCATCGCCTACTTCGCCCTGTACAGCCGCCACCATCTGGTGTCCGGCACGCCCGAGGAAGAGTTCGCGGCGATCCAGGCCGCCGAGAAGGCCCTGCGCTAAGGAAACGCTGAAAAGGCCACTTGCCGTCGCTCCCGCGCCGGCGGGAGCCCAGGCGCTCCGAGTCCTCTGGATTCCCGCCTACGCGGGAATGACGATGCTCCCTAACGCTTGATACGGCGGCCGCCACCGGGCGGTCGCCGCGAGGAGAACCAACAGATGGCCCAATTCGCCCACACCATCGGCGGCCAGACCTGGCGCTTCGACAGCCTGCGCGAGCTGATGGCCAAGGCCACCCCGGCGCGCTCCGGCGACTACCTGGCCGGCGTCGCCGCGGGCAGCGCCGCCGAGCGGGTGGCGGCGCAGATGGCGCTGGCCGAGGTGCCGCTCAAGCACTTCCTGGTCGAGGCGCTGATTCCCTACGAAGAGGACGAAGTCACCCGCCTGATCATCGACAGCCACGACGCCGGCGCCTTCGCCCCGGTCAGTCACCTGACCGTCGGCGGCCTGCGCGACTGGCTGCTCGGCGAGCAGGCCGACGAGACCAGTCTGCGCGCCCTGGCGCCGGGGCTGACCCCGGAGATGGCTGCCGCGGTGTCGAAGATCATGCGTGTGCAGGACCTGATCCTGGTGGCGCAGAAGATCCGCGTGGTCACCCGTTTCCGCAACACTCAGGGCCTGCGCGGGCGCATGTCCACCCGCCTGCAGCCCAACCACCCGACCGACGATCCGGCCGGCATCGCCGCCAGCACCCTCGACGGCCTGCTCTATGGCAACGGCGACGCGATGATCGGCATCAACCCGGCCACCGACAGCATGGGCTCGATCTGCACCCTGCTGGAGATGCTCGACGCGGTGATCCAGCGCTACGAGATCCCCACCCAGTCCTGCGTGCTGAGCCACGTCACCAGCTCGATCGCCGCCATCGAGCGCGGTGCGCCGCTCGACCTGGTGTTCCAGTCGATCGCCGGTACCGAGGCAGCCAACGCCAGCTTCGGCATCAATCTCAAGGTGCTGCAGGAGGGCTACGAGGCCGGCCTCAGCCTCAAGCGCGGCACCCTCGGCAACAACCTCATGTACTTCGAGACCGGCCAGGGCAGCGCGCTGTCGGCCAACGCCCACCACGGCGTCGACCAGCAGACCTGCGAGACCCGCGCCTACGCCGTTGCCCGCCACTTCAAGCCGTTCCTGGTCAACACCGTGGTCGGCTTCATCGGCCCGGAGTACCTGTACAACGGCAAGCAGATCATCCGCGCCGGCCTGGAGGATCACTTCTGCGGCAATCTGCTCGGCGTGCCGATGGGCTGCGACATCTGCTACACCAACCATGCCGAGGCCGACCAGGACGACATGGACATGCTGCTGACCCTGCTCGGTGCGGCGGGGATCAACTTCATCATGGGCATCCCCGGCTCCGACGACGTGATGCTCAACTACCAGACCACCTCGTTCCACGACGCGCTGTACGCCCGCCAGGTGCTCGGCCTGCGTACCGCGCCGGAGTTCGAAGACTGGCTGGCGCGCATGGGCATCCTGCACCAGCAGGGCGGCCGGGTACGCTTGGGCGACGAGCTGCCGCCGGCGTTCCGCCAGGCGCTGGCGCAGTTGTCCTGAACCGCAGGGTGCGCCGTGCGCACCATGAGTACGGCCCGGTGCGCGCTGGTAGTCCGTTGCCTGTCCGTAGGGTGCGCCATGCGCACCGCCACGCGAATGACCATGGTGCGCACGGCGCACCCTACGCTTGAACCGAGGTGCCCGATGTCCAAATCCCCCGCCACCGAGAATCCCTGGCAGCAGCTGCGCGGTCTGACCCCGGCGCGCATCGCCCTCGGCCGCGCCGGCACCAGCCTGCCGACCGCTGCGCAGCTGGACTTCCAGTTCGCCCACGCCCTGGCGCGCGACGCCGTGCATACCCCGCTCGATGTCGCGGCGCTGGCCGAATCGCTCGGCTCGCTCGGCCTCGACTGCCTGCACCTGCACAGCGCCGTCAGGGATCGCGACACCTACCTGCAGCGCCCCGACCTCGGCCGCCGCCTGCACGCCGACTCTGCGCAGCTCTTGCGCGAGCACGCCGCCGCCCATGCCGGCGGCTGCGATCTGGCCATCGTCATCGCCGACGGCCTGTCCGCCCTGGCGGTGCAGCGGCACAGCCTGCCGTTCCTCGACCGCCTGCTCGAGCAGGTGCGCGCCGAGGGCTGGTCACTGGCCCCGGTGACCCTGGTCGAGCAGGGCCGGGTGGCGGTGGCCGACGAGGTCGGCGAGCTGCTCGGTGCGAAGATGACGGTGATGCTGATCGGCGAACGCCCCGGCCTCAGCTCGCCGGACAGCCTCGGCCTGTACTTCACCTACGGGCCGAAGGTCGGCCTCACCGATGCCTACCGCAACTGCATCTCCAACGTGCGTCTGGAAGGCCTCAGCTACGGCATGGCCGCCTTCCGCCTGCTGTACCTGATGCGCGAGGCCTGCCGTCGCCAGCTGTCAGGGGTGGATCTCAAGGACGAGGCCGAGGTGCCGAGCCTGGACGGCGGCGGCAAGGGCAATTTCCTGTTGGAAGGCGGGCGTTGAAGTAGAGGGCGCCGGCCGGCGCCCTCTACTTCAGATCTCCACCTGGGTGCCCAGTTCGATCACCCGGTTCACCGGCAACTGGAAGTAGCGCATGCTGCTGTTGGAGTTGCGCTGCATGAAGGCGAACAGCCCTTCGCGCCAGTTGGCCATGCCGATGCGCTTGCTGGGGATCACGGTTTCCCGGCTGAGGAAGTAGGTGGTGCGCATCGGGCTGAAGTCCAGCCCCTCGACACGGCACAGGCGCAGCGCGGCGGGAACGTCCGGCTCCTCCATGAAACCGAAGTGCAGGATGATGCGGAAGAAGCCCTCGCCGTAGTGCTCCACCTCGAAGCGCCGCTCCACGGGCAGCCGCGGGCTGTCCTCGGTCACCACGGTCAGCAGCACCACCTGCTCGTGCAGCACCTGGTTGTGCAGCAGGTTGTGCAGCAGGGCGTGCGGCACGGCGTCCGGCCGCGCGGTGAGGAACACCGCGGTGCCCTCGACCCGATGCGGCGGCTGCAGGCAGATGCTGTTGATGAACACCGGCAGCGGCAAGGCGGTTTCGTCCAGCCGTGCGAACAGGATCTGCTTGCCACGTTGCCAGGTGGTCATCAGGGTAAACAGGGCGATGCCAGCCAGCACCGGGAAGGCGCCGCCCTGGAAGATCTTCGGCACGTTGGCGGCAAAGAACAGGCTGTCGACGAACAGGAAACCGAGCAGGATGGGGATCGCCAGCCAGCGCGGGAACTTCCACAGCAACAGCATCACCGAGGCCACCAGCAGGGTGTCGATCAACATGGTGGTGGTCACCGCCACGCCGTAGGCGGCAGCCAGCGCACCGGACGAACCGAAGCCGATCACCAGCAACACCACACTGACCATCAGCGCCCAGTTGACCACGCCAATATAGATCTGCCCCTGCGCGGCGCTGGAGGTGTGCTGGATCTGCATGCGCGGTACGCAGCCGAGCTGGATGGCCTGCTGGGTGAGGGAAAACGCCCCGGAAATCACCGCCTGCGAGGCGATGATGGTGGCCAGAGTGGCCAGTCCGATCATCGGCAGCAGCGCCCACTCCGGCGCCAGCAGGTAGAAGGGGTTGCGTGCCGCCTCGGGGTCTTCCAGCAGCAGCGCGCCCTGGCCGAAGTAGTTGAGCACCAGACCCGGCAGCACCAGGGCGAACCAGGCGCGGGCGATCGGCTGGCGGCCGAAGTGGCCCATGTCGGCGTACAGCGCCTCGGCGCCGGTCAGCGCCAGCACCACCGCACCGAGAATCGCCACGCCGATACCCGGATGGGCGAGGAAGAAGTTCAGCGCCCACCAGGGATTGAGCGCCAGCAGCACCTCGGGATTGCGCTGGATGCCGTACACACCCAGCGCACCGAGCACGACGAACCAGGCCACCATGACCGGGCCGAACAGGATGCCGATGCGTGCGGTGCCGTGTTTCTGGATCAGGAACAGGCCGATCAGCAGTATCACCGTCACCGGCACCACCCAGTGACCGAGGCCGGGCAGCGCCACCTCCAGGCCCTCGACGGCGGACAGCACGGAAATCGCCGGGGTGATCATGCTGTCGCCATAGAACAGCGCGGCGCCGAACAGGCCGAGCAGCACCAGCAGCGAGCTCAGCCGCGGATGGGCCGCCGAGGCGCGGCGGGCCAGGGCGGTCAGTGCCATCACCCCGCCTTCGCCCTCGTTGTCGGCGCGCAGGATGAACAGCACGTACTTGAGCGAGACGATCCAGATCAGCGACCAGAAGATCAGCGAGAGGATGCCGAGCACGCCGTCGTGGTTGACCTGCACGCCGTAATGGCCGGCGAAAACCTCCTTCAGGGTGTACAGCGGACTGGTGCCGATATCGCCGTAGACCACACCGGTGGCGGCGACCAGCAGCCCCAGGGAGGAGGAGGGTGGGTGCGCCTGCTCGTGGCTGGCATGCACGGTGGTTTCTCTCATCTGCTTGCTCCTGAAGACTGCTCGCGCAGCCGGTAGCCGATGCCGGCTTCGGTGACGATGAAGTGTGGGTCGGCCGGGTTGTCGCCGAGTTTCTGCCGCAGGTGGCCGACCACTACCCGCAGGTAGTGGCTGTCCTCGACGTGGGTCGGCCCCCAGATGTCGGTCAGCAGCTGCTGCTGGGTGACCACGCGGCCCAGCTGGCGGGCCAGCGTGGCCAGCACGGCGAATTCCTTGCGGGTCAGGCCGATTTCCTGGTCATCCAGGCTGACCCGGCGGCTGGCGAGGTCGATTTGCAGCGGGCCGCAGCGCACGCTCGCCTCCTGCACGCCGGCGGCTACCGGCTGGCGCAGCAGCACGCGCACGCGGGCGAGGAACTCGGGGATGCTGAACGGCTTGGTCACGTAGTCGTTGGCACCGCCGTCCAGGCACAGCACCTTCTCGCTGTCGCCGGCGCGCACCGACAGCACCAGTACCGGCATCGACGACCAGCGCCGCAGTTCGCTGAGCACGTCCTTGCCGTCCATGTCCGGCAGGCCGAGGTCGAGCACCAGCAGGTCGGGCTTGGCTTGCTGCGCCAGGTCCAGGCCCTCGCGGCCGCTGCCGGCTTCCAGTACCCGGTAGCCGTGGGCGGCGAGGCTGATGCGCAGGAACTTGCGGATCTGCGCCTCGTCGTCGATGACCAGCACCGTCTGTTGCCTCTCGGTCATTGCGCCTCTCCCTGGTCGTCCCGGTCGGCTTCGTCCAGCTGCGGCTGCGCCAGCAACGGCAGGTGCAGGGTCAGTGTGGTGCCGCGGCCCTCCAAGCCGTCGCCCACCGTGACCGAGCCACCATGGGCGCCTAGGATGCCCAGGCAGATCGCCAGGCCCAGGCCGGTGCCCTTGCCGCCGCGGTCGCCGCGGGCGGCGGTATAGAACATGTCGAAGATCTTCTCCCGCTCCGCCGGCGGAATTCCCGGTCCCTCGTCGCTGACGGCGATGCGCAGCTCGGCGCCGTCGCTGTCCACTGCCACCCGCAGGCGGCCGGCCGCTGGCGAGAAGCGTACGGCGTTCTCCACCACATTGATCAGCGCCTGCTCGATCAGCGCCGCATGCACGTAGAGTAGCGGCAACTCGTCCGGCAGCGCGGTTTCCAGGCGCAGTGGCGCCAGAACCGGCTGCAGACGTTGCAGCGAGCTGGCCACGATGTCCGCCGGCGCCACCCAGTCGCGCTCCAACTTGAGGCCGCCGTGGCCGAGGCGGGTCATGTCCAGCAGGTTCTGGATATAGCGGTCGAGTCGCTCGGCCTCGTTGCGCGTGCTTTCCAGCAGCTCGCGACGATCCTCGGCGCCGATCTGCTCGCCGAGGGTCAGCAGGCTGTCAATGGCGCCGTGCATGACGGTCAGCGGCGTACGCAAATCATGGGACACCGAGGCGAGCAGGGCGCTGCGCAGCTGCTCGGTTTCCGTTTGCAGGCGCGCGGCTTCCAGCTCCTGCGCCAGTTGTGCACGGGTCAGCGCCTGCGTCAGCGGCTGGCCGAGGGCCTTCAGCAGGCGTCGGCGCGCGGCCGGCACCGTGCTGCCCTGTTTCGTCCGCACGCCGAGCAGGGCCTGCGGCCCTTCCTTGCCGGTCAGCGGCAGCCACCACCAGCGCCCGTTGGCCAGGGTGTGGGTGCCCATGCCGCTGGGCTGGCCGTGCTGCCAGGCCCACTCGGCGGCGTTGCGTTCGCCCTCGCGCAGGGGCGCCGAGAGGCCGGCCTCGACCTGCAGGGCGCCTGCGACGTCGCGCCCCAGCAGGCAGAAGTCGAGGTCGTGCCAGTGGGTGAGTTGCTGCAGGGCGGCATCCAGTACTGCCTGGCGATCGGTGGCGGCGCCGAGCTTGCGCGACAGTTCGAGCAGCGCCGCGGTTTCCGTCTGGGTCTCGCGCAGGGCGTCCATCTGCCGGCGCTGGCGCGCCGCCAGGTTGCCGGTCAGCACCGCCATCACCAGGAAGAACAGCAGGGTGAGGATGTCCGCCTTGTGATGCACATCCAGCGAGAAGGTCGGCGAGATAAACAGCAGGTCGTAGGCCAGGAACGACAGCGCCGAGCACAGCAGTGCCGGACCGAGACTGCTACGCACACCCACCAGCAGCACCGCGAGGAGAAACACCAGCGAGATGTTGGGCAGCTCGAGGACGGACGAGATGCTCCAGGCTGCCGCACTGGCGATCAGCGTGGCCAGGACCGCCAGCAGGTAGTCGCCCAGACGGCCCATCCGCGGCAGCTGAGCGCGCGGCGACGGCGCGCCGCCGATATTCAGGATGTTGATCTCCAGCCCGCGCCCCTGGCGCAGCAGACGTTCGGCCACGCCGGGTCGCAGTTGGTGGGGACGACTGGGGCCGATCAGCAGCACATTGGCGCGGCGTTCGATGGCGTGCTGGATCAGGGTACTGCTCACATCCGCGGCGCGCAGGCTGACCACCTCGCCGCCGAGGTTCTCGGCCAGCCGCTGGGCCGCCTGCAGATGCCGGCGCGCGGTTTCGTCGAGCACCGCGCCGGTATCCACATGCACCAGGCTCCACGGCAGTTGGCGGCGCTGCGCCAGCCGGCTGGCATGACGCACCAGATGCTCGGCCTGCGGGTTGCCGTCGATGCCGACCAGCAGGCGGCCGAGCAGGGCCGGCGCGCTCTGGCCGTGCGGGCGATAGCAGCGCTGCAGGTCGGCATCGACCCGCGTCGCGGCAAACTGCAGGGCCAGTTCGCGCAGCGCGGTGAGCCGGGTCAGGCTGGCCCGCTGCTGATCCGCGTCCGGCTCCGCCTGGCCCGCGCTGCGGCCCGGCAGCAGTTCGCGCGGCGGCCGGTCGATCAGCACCAGTTCATCGGCTTCCTGCACCACCCAGTCGGGCACCGTCTCGTGCACGCGCAGGCCGGTGAGGTCCAGCAACTGGCTGTTGAGGCTCTCCATGTGCTGCACGTTGACGGTGGTGTACACGTCGATGCCGGCGGCGAGCAGCTCCTGCACGTCCTGCCAGCGCTTGGCGTGGCGGCTGCCCGGCGGATTGGCATGCGCCAGCTCGGCGATCAGGGTCAGGGCCGGTGGATCGGCCAGCAGGCCGTCGAGGTCCAGCTCGAGCGGTCGCGTGGCCTGCTCGGCGCCGCGCTTGGGCGGCTGCTGCGGCAGGCTGGCGAGCAGCGCCGCGGCCTCGGGGTCAGCGTCAGGCGCGGCGACCAGGCCGACGCGCAGGGCCACGCCCAGGCGCAGTTGCACCTGGGCCGCCTGCAGCATGGCCCGGGTCTTGCCCACGCCCGGCGCCGCGCCGAGAAATACCGTGAGCCGGCCCCGACGGGCCGGGATGCCGGCATTGCTCATTGAAAACCCTCGCTGGATGCCATGGATAAGTCCGCTGCCTGCAGAACAAAGAAGTGTGCAGGGGGATTTTCTCCCGGCGCTGGCGCGTGGCGGCGTAAAAAAACAGTAAAAACGCCTGGCTGGCGCCCGGCGTGCTCAGCCGCCCAGCACCCGGCGCAGTTCCAGCAGGTCGCGACGCACCCAGTCGCAGTCCGCCGCGAAATGCTCTTCGTCTATTTCGGGCCGGCGGAACAGGGTCAGTGACACGGTGCAGCCATCGCCATTGGCCACCACGCGCAGTGGCACGTAGACGATGCGGTCATCCTCCAGATGGACCCAGTGGTCGGCCACGCCGAAGAGATTGGCCGGGCTGAAGCGGATCCGCAGTCGGCCGTGGGGCGTGTCGGCCAGCCACTCGCTGCCGGCCAGCGGCAGGAGAGGGCTGTCCGCGGCGGGTTCCAGGCCGTCGGCCAGGCCGCTGGCCCAGCGCGGGAAGTTGCGCGGTTCGGCGAGGAAGGCCGCTACCTGGGACAGCGGCTGGTCGATACCGATGGTGAGGATGCGTGCCGGCTGGATCATGGTGGCAATCTCGCGGGAACGGGAAGTTGCCCATCAGTCTTGCAGAGCCTCCGGCTTGGCGCCATTCGTTGGGGGGCTGATTGAGCCGCCGCGGTGGCTTGCCTCCGGTATACGGGACTACGCTGATCGGCACGAGCGCCGCGCGGCCGTGCCACTGCTGCGCCAGATCGGGAGGCCAGAGCCATGCCGGACACCCGCGCAGCCCCGCGCATCCCCCGCACCGTCTGGGCGCTGGGCTTCGTCAGCCTGTTCATGGACGTGTCGTCCGAGCTGGTGCACAGCCTGCTGCCGGCGTTCATGGTCGGCACCCTGGGCATCGGCATGCTCACCCTCGGCCTGATCGAGGGCGTGGCCGAAGCGACGGCTCTGATGGTCAAGGTGTTCTCCGGGGCGCTCAGCGACTACCTCGGCCGGCGCAAGCTCCTGCTGCTGTTCGGCTACGGCCTGGCGGCGCTGAGCAAGCCGCTGTTTCCGCTGGCGCATACGGCCGAGCTGGTGTTCGGCGCGCGCCTGCTCGACCGCATCGGCAAGGGCATCCGCGGCGCACCGCGCGATGCGCTGATCGCCGATGTCGCGCCGGCGGCGATTCGTGGCGCCTGTTTCGGCCTGCGCCAGTCGATGGACACCCTGGGCGCCTTCGTCGGTCCGTTGCTGGCGATCCTGCTGATGCTCTGGTTCGGCGGTGATATCGCGCTGGTGCTGTGGTTCGCCGTGCTGCCGGCGCTGCTCTGCGTGGCCATGCTGGTGTTCGGAGTGGCGGAGCCGGAACCCGCGGTGACGGCGCGGCGCTTCCGCTCGCCGATCCATATGGAAGCCCTGCGCCAGTTTTCCTCGGCCTACTGGTGGGTGGTGGCGGTCGGCGCGGTATTCACCCTGGCGCGCTTCAGCGAGGCGTTCCTGGTGCTGCGCGCGCAGCAGCTGGGCTTCCCCGTCGCCTGGGTGCCGCTGGTGATGGTGGTGATGGCGGCGTTCTACATGCTGTCGGCTTACCCGGTGGGCAAGTGGTCGGATCGCATCGGCCGCGAGCGCTTGCTGGGCGGCGGGCTGGTGCTGCTGGTGCTCGCCGACCTGCTGCTGGCCTGGGCCGAGTCGAGCGTCATGGTGCTGATCGGCGTCGCCCTGTGGGGCCTGCACATGGGCTTCAGCCAGGGCATCCTCGCCACGCTGGTGGCCGACACCACCCCGGCCGAACTCAAGGGCACCGCTTTCGGCCTGTTCAACCTGCTCAGCGGCGTTGCTCTGCTGCTGGCCAGCGGCATCGCCGGCTGGCTGTGGCAGACGTATGATGCCGCCATCACTTTCCATGCCGGCGCGCTGTTCTCGGTGGTGGCGCTGGCGTTGCTGCTGGGCCGAGGAGGGAGACGACCGTGAACCTGAATGCCGATTTCGACCAGCGCGTGCTGGTCAACACCGCCACCCAGCCGTGGGAGGACTCGCCGCAGGCGGGCGTGCAGCGCATCCCGCTGGACCGCCTCGGCGAGGAAGTGGCGCGTGCCACCAGCCTGGTGCGCTTCGCCGCCGGCAGCCGCTTTCCCGCGCACGTGCACGGTGGCGGCGAGGAGATTCTGGTACTGGAGGGCGTGTTCAGCGACGAAACCGGCGACTACCCGGCCGGCAGCTACCTGCGCAATCCTCCGGGCAGTCGGCACACGCCCAGCTCGGCACCGGGCTGCACCCTGCTGGTCAAACTCTGGCAGTTCGCCCCGGATGACCACGGCGACCTGCGTCTGGATAGCACCGGCATGACCTGGCGGCCCGGCGACGTCGAAGGACTGACGATTCTGCCGCTGCACGAGCACGGCGGCGTGCGTACCGCGTTGTTGCGCCTGCAGCCCGGTACCCGCTGCGTAGAGCAGGACTTTCCGGGCGGCGAGGAAGTCTTCGTGCTGGAAGGCAGTCTGGCCGACGAGGCCGGCAACTACCCGGCCGGCAGCTGGCTGCGCAACCCTCGCGGCAGCCATTGCCGGCGCTATTCGGAGCGGGGCGCTTTGCTCTATGTGAAGACCGGGCATATCGGCGCGCCGACCTGCTGGGACGCGACGGGGTAGCGGGCCGTTAGCGGCGCTCGCAGGACACGGTTCATCTCGCAGGGGCGAAGCAAGAGCGAAGAACAGCGAAGACGCGATGTCGGGTGTTGGCGGGAGACAGTGGCGATGGGGGGAGCGGGCCGCGTTGTTTCATCTCAAGCCACTTGGGTATGTGGCTGATCCAGACGAACTCGGAAAGTTTTCCGTATTTGTCCGAGAAGTAAAACGTTACTCGTTCAAATATTTTTTTCGTTCGCTAAGGCACTCGTATTCGCCGGCTTCAAACTCCCGGCAAATAAGCGGGCGATTTTCATAGATGGTGCACAGCAAGGTTTCGCGGTCGAGCGCGGCACACCAGCCATCGTCCAGGCGGGCCATGACCTCGCCGCCCCACGCATCGATATCGATATAGCGTTCCGGGACGCCGGTGTCCGTGATCAGCATGACCTCTAGGCGGCAACAGCAGGCCTGGCAGGTTGCACAGGTTTTCTTGGGCTCATCCAGTTTGGTTGCTGCAATATTCATGATTTGCTGTGCTGGCATTAAATATTTTTTAATTATAGCAATAATTGTGATTGCACGCTATTTCGAAAAATATGGCTTGGTTTTGGTGGTTATTGCTTGGGCGGCATGATCATTGTGGCGGCTTTCGCTAGGTCGGGTTTTTAATTATTTATTCTTGTTTGGATAGGTGCTTGCTAATTACCGCTGGCAGACTCTTGGGCGATTTGATGCGCATCTGTTTGTTGATGTCGTATCTGCCGAATACAACTTCAATGTCATTGCTGGTGACGCCAAATTCCTTCGCCAAAAAGCGAACCATATGATCGGTAGCCCGGCCCGCAACGGGTGCGGCGGCGGCACTGATGCGTAGCTGATGGCCTTTGGGTTTGCCGATGGCATCCTGTTTGGCGTTGGGGGTACCGAGAATGTTGAGTACCAGCGTATCGCCATCCCACGCGCAGAAAGAGCCGGTTGCCGACTTCTTGCGCGACGCTTTTTCAGCGGGGCTCATGGACTATTTCCTCGTGGTTTTTTGCACCGTCCGAATAGCAAGAAGCCCGCACGGAGCGGGCTTCTTGTCTGGGGTGCTGATCCTTCAGCTGGGTCGATAGTGCAGGGCGGCGTGTGAATAAAACGTGAAGAGCGGCGCCGCCTGTCGGTCCCCGCGACAGGGCTTGTTACAGCGTGCCGAACACCTTCTTGGCCAGACTGGTGGCGGCACCGGCCGGGTTCTCGCGGATGCTGGCTTCCTGCTCGGCGATCACCTCGAACAGGCCGTCGAGCGCCTGCTCGGCCACATAGCCTTCGAGGTTGGCGCTCTTGGCGTCGATCACGCCGAAGCTGGCGGCCTTGCCGGCGAAGGCGTTGTATTGCTGGGCCAGGCCGACCTGGTCGGTGGCCTGCTTGACGATGGGCAGGAACTTGGCGCGGATCTGCTCACGGCTGGTGCGGTTGAGGTACTGGGTGGCGGCGTCCTGCGGGCCGCTGAGGATGCCCTTGGCATCGGCGATGGTCATCTTTTTCACCGCGTCCAGCAGCAGGGCCTGGGCCTGCGGCACGGCGGCTTCGGCGGCCTGGTTCATGGTCGCTTCCAGCTGTTCGACCTGGGCGCCCATGCCCATCATCTTCATGGTGCTGGCGACCTTGCCGAGGTTGCCCGGCAGGCCGATGCGCAGGTCCGGATCGTTGCTGAAACCGCCGGGCTTGCCCAGTTGCTGCACGGCAATCTTCGCGCCCTGGCTGAGGGCGTCCTTGAGGCCGCCGCTGGCGTCGCTCTGGCTCAGGTCGGCAATCGACAGGGCGAAGGCATTGAGGCTCAGCACTAGGCCGGCGAGCAGGGTCGTGAGGCGGAACATGGCGGCAATCCTCTTGCGGAAGAAAAACCTGATCTTAGCAGCGCCCGGCCCAAGCGCCCACGCGCTGCCGCGGCATGCTTTGTCGTATTGGTCACGCAAGCATCGGATATCCTTGGGGATTTTCAGGTCTATGACGCGGATGTCGCGGTGCGCCAGCTCGAACCGCGCGTCACGATGGCTTTCGTAGGTTTCGGTCTTCGCCGCTGTCGGGCGGCGAAGCGGGCATGAGGAGTTGCGTAGTGGAACATGGGGCGGGCCTGTTGCAGGCCAGTGTTGTCTGTCTTCTCACCATGGTGGTGCTGGTCCCACTGGCCAAGCGCCTGCAGCTGGGCGCCGTCCTGGGCTATCTGGTGGGCGGGGTGTTGATCGGTCCCAGCGTGCTGGGGCTGATCGCCCATCCCGCCAGTGTTGCCCAGATCTCCGAGCTGGGCGTGGTGATGCTGATGTTCATCATCGGCCTGGAGTTGTCGCCCAAGCGGCTGTGGCTGATGCGCCGCGCAGTGTTCGGCGCGGGGCTGGCCCAGGTATTGCTTTGCGGGGCGGGCATCGGCGCGATAGCGATGTATCTGTTCGATCAGCGCTGGAACAGCGCGGTGATTCTGGGCCTGGGATTGGCGCTGTCCTCGACGGCCTTCGCGCTGCAGTTGCTGGCCGAGCGCCATGAGCTGCACAGCCCGCATGGCCGGCTGGCGTTCTCCATCCTGCTGTTCCAGGACATCGCGGCCATTCCGCTGATGGCCCTGGTGCCCCTGCTCAGTGGCGTCAGCCGGCCGGAGATGAGTCACGGCGACAGTGTCGTCGAACTGCTCAAGGTGGTTGGCTGCGTGGCGGGTCTGATCGTCGGCGGGCGCTACCTGCTGCGCCCGGTGTTGCGCTTCGTCGCCAAGTCCGGGCTGCAGGACATCTTCACGGCGCTGGCGCTGCTGGTGGTGATGGGCAGTGCCCTGCTGATGGAGTGGGTCGGCATGTCCATGGCGCTGGGGGCATTCATCGCCGGCGTGCTGCTGGCCGACTCGGAATACCGGCACGCCATCGAAGCCAAGATCGAGCCGTTCAAGGGCATGTTGCTGGGGCTGTTCTTCCTCAGCGTGGGCATGAGCGCCAACCTGGGGCTGCTGCTGGAGTCGTTCTGGGTGGTGCTGGGCCTGACGGTGCTGCTGCTGCTGGTCAAGCTGCTGCTGGCCAGTCTGGTCGGCCTGTTCCCCGGGCACCTGAAGCCGCTGGAGGCCCTGCGTCTGGGGGTGATGCTCGCCTCCGGCGGCGAATTCGCTTTCGTGGTGTTCAAGATCGCCGGTGACCATGAGCTGTTCAGCGCGCGGGTGCATGACCTGCTGGTGCTGACCATCACCCTGTCGATGGCCCTGACGCCGCTGGTGCTCCTGCTGCTGTCGCGGCTGATCAAGCCCGCTGCGCCGGAGGCCGCCAGGGCGCCGGCGGAGACGGTCGACGCCCATGAGGCGCGCGTGGTGATCATGGGCATGGGGCGGGTCGGACGTATCGTCGCGCGCATCCTGCATGCGCAGCGCGTGCCCTTCGTGGCCTTCGATACCTCGGTCGAGGCCGTCGAGCTGACCCGCAATATCAGCAATCTGCCGATCTATTACGGCAATCCCCTGCATCTGGAGCTCCTCCATGCGGCCAGGGCCGAGCAGGCGGAGTTCTTCATCATCGCCACGGATGACGCGCAGGCCAACCTTGACACCGCCCGGCTGATCCGCCATCGCTATCCGCACATGAAGGTCATCACCCGCGCCCGTGACTGGCAGCAACTGCACGCGCTGCTCGATATCCAGGCCGGGCCGGTGCGCGAGACGTTCCACGCCAGCCTAGAGATGGGCCGGCGGGTCCTGTTGGGATTGGGGTTGAGCGAGGAGCAGGCGGAGCTGCGCATCCAGCGCTTCCGCCGGCATGACGAGCGGATGCTGAGTGCCTTGTACGAGGTCGCCAGCGACAAGGATGCCAGCCTCAAGACTGCCCATGCCTACTACGACGACCTGCAAACGCTGTTCGACAATGATCTGCGGGAAGCGCCGATAACCGCGAAAGAAGCCAAATGAAGAGGAAGTGCGGATGAGTGTGTCGTTGCTGAGTCGTTATGCCTGTTTCGTCGGCTGCGTGGTGTTCACCCTAGGCAGCCTGCCGTTTCTGACCAGCGAGCCGGGGTTGTGGCCACTGACCCTGATCAGCGGCGTGCTCAGCCTGGTGGGGATCAACGATCTGCGCCAGACGCAGCATGCGGTGCGGCGCAACTATCCGGTGCTCGGCAATATCCGCTACCTGGTGGAGTTCATCCGTCCGGAAGTGCGCCAGTACCTGCTGGAAGGCGATGACGAGCAGCTGCCGTTCTCCCGCACGCAGCGCTCGCTGGTCTATGCGCGGGCGAAGAGCGAGAGTGCGGAAAAGGCCTTCGGCACGCTCAGCGACGTCTACCAGCCCGGCTTCGAGTTCATCGGCCACTCCATGCTGCCGGCCGAGCCTGTCGATCCGGCGGGCTTTCGCGTCACGGTCGGCGGGCCGCAGTGCCGGCAACCCTACTCGGCATCGATCTTCAACATCTCGGCGATGAGCTTCGGCGCACTGAGCGCCAACGCCATCCGCGCACTGAACCAGGGCGCCGCGCTCGGTGGCTTCGCCCACGACACCGGCGAGGGCAGCATCAGCCCGTATCACCGCGAGCACCGCGGTGACCTGATCTGGGAGCTGGGCAGCGGCTACTTCGGCTGCCGCACGGCGGACGGCCGCTTCGATCCGCAGCGCTTCGCCCTGCAAGCCAGCGATCCGCAGGTGAAGATGATCGAGATCAAGCTCAGCCAGGGCGCCAAGCCCGGCCACGGCGGCATCCTGCCCCGGCACAAGGTCACCCCGGAAATCGCCGCCACCCGCGGCGTCGCCCAGGGCGAGGACTGTGTGTCGCCGGCGCGCCACCGCGAGTTCGCCACGCCGATCGAGCTGCTGCAGTTCATCGCCCGCCTGCGCGAGCTGTCCGCCGGCAAGCCGGTCGGCTTCAAGTTCTGCCTCGGTCATCCGTGGGAGTTCATGGCCATCGCCAAGGCCATGCTGGAGACGGGCATCCTGCCCGACTTCATCGTCGTCGACGGCAAGGAGGGCGGCACCGGTGCGGCGCCGCGCGAATTCACCGACCATATCGGCGTGCCGATGCGCGAGGGCCTGCTGTTCGTGCACAACACCCTGGTCGGCCTGAACCTGCGCGACAAGATTCGCCTCGGTGCCAGCGGCAAGATCGTCAGCGCCTTCGACATCGCCAGCGTACTGGCCATCGGCGCCGACTGGGCCAACTCGGCGCGCGGCTTCATGTTCGCCATCGGCTGCATCCAGTCGCAGAGCTGCCATACCAACAAGTGCCCGACGGGCGTGGCGACCCAGGACCCGCTGCGCCAGCGCGCGCTGGTGGTGCCGGACAAGGCCGAGCGGGTGCACAACTTCCACCGCAGCACGCTCAAGGCGCTGGCCGAAATGCTCGCCGCCGCCGGCCTCGAACATCCGGCCCAGCTGGAGCCCAGGCATCTGGTGCGGCGGATCTCCACCACGGAAATCAAGCTGTTTTCCCAGCTGCACGTGTTCCTCGAGCCGGGCGCGCTGCTCCGCGCGCCGATCGAGAGCGAGTTCTATGCGCGCATGTGGCAGATGGCGCAGGCCGACAGTTTCGCGCCCGCGGCGATGGTCGCCGAAGTCTAGGGGCGCCACGGACGAGCCCGCACCGGGCGGGCTCTTGGGCCCGCCCAGCGTGGCCGAGGCCTACGAGCTGCGCTGAAAATGGCTCTGCGTCTCGCCGGTCGGCAGCGAGGGGCCGGGGATGGATCTGTCAGCCGCAGGTTCAGGGCCCGGCGCGGTCAGGCATCCCGGTTGGGGTCATGGGCGCTCAGCGGCCCGCCGACGGCCACCTTGAGTTTGGCGCGGATGTCCTCGAACACCGCGTCGTAATCCTTGTGGTTGCGCATGACCGGGCTGTTGTTGGGCGGCATCCCATGCTTGACCGCGAGCTTGCCCATCACACTGGCGAAGTTGAACACGGTGTCGTGGGACATATCGAACTCTTCCTCGAAAGGCTTGCCGTCGATCTGGCCAACCATCCGGAAGTGCACGAACGGCCCGTCCTTGCCGCCAGTGCGCACTTCGTAATAGCCATCGATGTTGTAGGGCGGCAGGCCGAAGCTGCCCACCGGATTGGTCATGTGCACGTGGCCGGGCTCGAACATTACTACACTCCCAATAGGTGAAATTGCAGACAGTCTGAGTGTAGCTGGCGTGTTCATGAATCGATGGAGGTTGGCGCATGGCCAAGCAGAAGAAGAAACAGGCGGCTGAGCTTTCGGCCGAGAAGGAACGGCTGGGTCGCAAGGACTACGAACAGGCGCTGAAGCAGCTGCACGTCGAGCTGGTCAAGCTGCAGGAGTGGGTGGTGGCCAAGGGCCTGAAGGTGTGCGTGGTCTTCGAGGGCCGCGATGGCGCGGGCAAGGGCGGCACGATCAAGGCGATCACCGAGCGGGTCAGCCCGCGGGTGTTCCGCGTGGTGGCGCTGCCGGCGCCCAGTGACCGGGAAAAGACCCAGATGTATGGGCAGCGCTACCTCGCCCACATGCCGGCGGCCGGCGAAGTGGTGATCTTCGACCGCAGCTGGTACAACCGCGCCGGTGTCGAGCGGGTGATGGGTTTCTGCACCGAGGAGCAGACCAAGCGCTTCCTCAACGTAGTGCCGCTGTTCGAGAAGATGATGGTCGAGTCCGGGATCATCCTGATCAAGTACTGGCTCGAGGTGAGTGCCGAGGAGCAGCAGCGGCGCCTGGAGGACCGCATCGACGATGGCCGCAAGATCTGGAAGCTGTCGCCCATGGACCTGAAATCCTTCACCCGCTGGGACGAGTACACCCGTGCCCGCGACGAAATGTTCGCGGCCAGCGACACCCCCTGGGCTCCCTGGTACGTGGCGAACTCCGAGGAAAAGCGGCGGGTGCGCCTGAATATCATCAGCCACCTGCTGCAGCACATACCCTACGAGGACATCACCAAGCAGGAGAAGGTCAAGCTGCCCAAACGCGCCAAGATTGGCAGCTACAAGGCCGCGCCGTATCCGTTCAGGATGGTCGAGGAGCGCTTTTGATGCTCCGCTGCCATCACGGCACAGGCGTTGGCCGGCAGATCAGGCCAAGGGAAACGCTGAAGTAATCGTCATTCCCGCGTAAGCGGGACAGCGGCTTCATCGCTGAACAGCGCTTGCGCTGGCCCGAAGGGGAATCATCCAGAAGGCCCGTAGCACCTGGACTCCCGCCTTCGCGGGAGCGACGGGAAGTGGCTTTCAGCGTTTCCAAAGGCCGCGGCCATGCCGACGGGCCTTGGCGGTCAAGCGTGATGTTCAGCGGAGAGTCAGGCCTGCTCGCTCCGTGCTGACGCGGGTACCGGCGCTGCCCTGGACGATCGCCTCGATATCCCGCAGCGAGCCGATCACCGCCACCTTGCCGGTGTGGCGGGCGAACTCGCAGGCGGCCTGCACCTTCGGGCCCATGGAGCCGGCGGCGAAGCCCAAGCGCTCCAGCTCGTCCGGGTGCGCTTGGGCGATGGCTCGCTGCGTCGGCTTGCCCCAGTCGAGGTAGGCTGCGTCGACGTCGGTGGCGATCACCAGCAGGTCGCTTGCCAGCTGTTCGGCCAGCAGGGCCGAGCAGAGGTCCTTGTCGATCACCGCTTCCACACCGAGCAGCTTGCCGTCCCGGTACAGGGTCGGGATGCCGCCGCCGCCGGCGCAGATCACCACCGCGCCCTTTTCCAGTAGCCACTGGATCGGGCGGATCTCGATGATGCGCTGCGGTCGCGGGCTGGGCACCACGCGGCGGAACTGGTTGCCATCCGGGGCGATGCTCCAGCCTTTGTCCCGGGCCAGGCGCTCGGCTTCTTCCTTCGGGTAGACCGGGCCGATCGGCTTGGTCGGCTTGTGGAAGGCCGGATCGGCGCCATCCACCTCGACCTGGGTGAGGATGGTGGCGAAGGGCAGCTCGACCGGCAGCAGGTTGCCCAGCTCCTGTTCGATCATGTAGCCGATCATGCCTTCGGTTTCGGCGCCGAGCACGTCCAGCGGGTAGGGGTTGGCGGCATCGTAGGCCGCGCCCTGCAGCGCCAGCAGGCCGACCTGCGGGCCGTTGCCGTGGGCGATCACCAGCTGGTTGCCGGCGGCCACCTTGGCGATCTGCTGGCAGGCGATGCGCACGTTGTCGCGCTGGTTCTCCGCGGTCATGGCTTCGCCACGGCGCAGCAGGGCGTTGCCGCCCAAGGCGATGACTAGTCGCATGCGGGTTCTCCTTTCACACGTCCGCCAGGGTTGCGACCAGGATCGCCTTGATGGTGTGCATACGGTTTTCCGCCTGGTCGAAGGCGATGCACCAGGGTGACTCGAAGACGTCCTCGGTCACCTCGATGCCGTTGGCCAGGTGCGGATATTGCGCGGCGATCTGCTGGCCGACCTTGGTCTCGCTGTTGTGGAAGGCCGGCAGACAGTGCATGAACTTGACCCGCGGATTGCCGGTGGCCTTCATCAGTTCCGTGTTGACCTGGTAGGGCAGCAGCTGCTGGATGCGCTCGCCCCAGGCTTCCACCGGCTCGCCCATCGACACCCAGACGTCGGTGTGGACGAAGTCCACGCCCTTGACCGCGGCCTGGGCGTCCTCGGTGAGCAGCAGGCGGGCGCCGCTCTCCTCGGCGAACTTCCGGCAGGCGGCGACGTGCTCGTCGCTCGGCCACAGCGCCTTGGGCGCGGCGATGCGCACGTCCATGCCGAGCTTGGCGCCGATCAGCAGCAGCGAGTTGCCCATGTTGTTGCGCGCGTCGCCCAGGTAGGCGTAGCTGATCTCGTGCAGCGGCTTGTCGCTGTGCTCGCGCATGGTCAGCACGTCGGCGAGCATCTGGGTCGGGTGATATTCGTCGGTCAGGCCGTTGAACACCGGCACGCCGGCGTACTTGGCCAGATCCTCGACGATCTCCTGACTGAAGCCGCGATACTCGATGGCGTCGTACATGCGCCCGAGCACCCGGGCGGTGTCCTTCATGCTTTCCTTGTGGCCGATCTGCGAGGAGCCCGGATCGATGTAGGTGACGCTGGCGCCCTGGTCGTAGGCGGCCACCTCGAAGGCGCAGCGGGTGCGGGTGGAGGTCTTCTCGAAGATCAGCGCGATGTTCTTGCGGCCGAGGTGCTGCTGTTCGGTGCCGGTGTACTTGGCGCGCTTGAGGTCGCGCGACAGGTCGAGGAGGTAACGCAGTTCGCGGGTGCTGTGGTGCATCAGGCTGAGCAGGTTGCGGTTGTGCATGTTGAACGCCATGACGGACTACCTCTCGGGGAATCGGGGCTGCCTGGGCTGTGGCCAGCGCGGCGGCCGGGCGGGGCCGCCGCGCTGGCGAATCAGTAGTCGAGCGGGTCGCGGATGATCGGGCAGGTCATGCAGTGGCCGCCGCCGCGGCCGCGGCCCAATTCGCTGGCGCTGATGGTGACCACCTCCACACCGGCCTTGCGCAGCAGGGTGTTGGTATAGGTGTTGCGGTCGTAACCGACCACCACTCCGGGGGACAGGCAGACCACGTTGTTGCCGTCGTCCCACTGCTCGCGCTCGACCTCGTAGGCGTCGCCACCGGTCTCGACCACACGCAGCTGCTTCAGGTTGAGCGCCTCGGCCACCACCTGGATGAAGTGCTGGTCCTCGCGACGGATGTCCAGACCGCCCGGCTTGCTGTCGTCGGGGCGGAGGCTGAACGGCACGATCTGGTTGACCACTTCCGGAAAGACGGTGACCAGGTCGCGGTCGCAGAAGGTGAACACGGTGTCCAGGTGCATGGCGGCACGCGACCTGGGCATGCCGGCGACCACCACGCGCTGGGCGGCGCCCTTGGCGAACAGGGCCTTGGCTACCTGGCCGATGGCCTGGCGCGAGGTACGCTCGCCCATGCCGATCAGCACCACGCCGTTGCCCACCGGCATCACGTCGCCGCCTTCCAGCGTGGCGGCGCCGTGGTCCTCGTCCGGATTGCCCCACCAGATGTCGAACTCGGCGTTGGCGAAGTCCGGGTGGAATTTGTAGATCGCCGTGGTCAGCAGGGTTTCCTGGCGGCGTGCGGGCCAGTACATCGGATTGAGGGTCACCCCGCCGTAGATCCAGCAGGTGGTATCGCGAGTGAACTGGGTGTTCGGCAGCGGCGGCAGGATGAAGCTGGTGTGGCCGAGGAAGTCGACCAGCATCTTCAGCTCGCGGCTATCGCCGAGGCCCTTGAGCAGGTCGGCAGCCGCTACGCCGCCGATCAGGAAGTCGGCCAGCTGACGGGCTTCTAGCCCTTCCAGCCAGCTGCGCATTTCCTCGCCGTAGCCGACGCCGACCTGGTTGGCCGACAGCTTGCGGTCGAGGATCCACTGCAGCGCTGCCGGGTTCTGCACGGTTTCGGCCAGCAGGTTGTGCATCTCCACCACTTCGACGCCACGGTCCTGCATCTTGGTGGCGAAGTCGAAGTGGTCGCGCTTGGCCTGGGACACCCAGAGTACGTCGTCGAACAGCAGTTCGTCGCAGTTGTTCGGGGTCAGGCGCAGGTGCGCGAGGCCCGGCGAGCAGACCATCACCTTGTGCAGCTTGCCGGCTTCGGAATGGACGCCGAGTTTGATCTTGGCCATCGGGAACTCCTTGCGTGGATGCTGTTGATTCAGTGTAGAAAGCTCAGGCGGCGACCTTGGTGCCGGTGACAAACCGTTTTTTCCAGCTGAGCGCAGGCGAATGTCGGGCTCAGGGCGTCCAGTCCACCCCGTGATCGGCAAGGTAGTCGTCCACCGCGGCGCCCACGGTGGGCTGGAAGATGTTGGCGCCGAACACTTCCAGCAGTCCGAAGCGCTTGAACTTGTCCTTGACCGGGTCCTTCATCTCCGCGAAATGCAGCTCGATGCCGCGCTCGCGCAGCGTCTGACACAGCTCGGCGAGCATGTCGGCGGAGGTGACGTCGATGCTGGTGACCGGCTCGGCGGTCACCACCACCCGCCTTACCGTCGTGGGTGACTCCTCGATGGCCTCCATCAGGCACTCGCGGAACAGCTCGGCATTGGCGAAGAACAGCGGCGCATCCCAGCGGAACAGCACCAGACCGGGCACGCGGCGGGCGTCCGGATAGCGCTTGACGTCGTGATAGCCGCGGATGCCGTTGACCCGGCCGAGAATGGCGAAGTGTGGGCGCCAGCCGTCCCACAGGTACTCGAGCACGGCGATCCCCACGGCCAGGCAGATGCCGGGGATGGCGCCGAACACGGCGACGCCAGCGAAGCAGGCCATCGACAGCCAGAACTCCCAGCGCTGGATGCGGAAGATGCGCTTGAGGTCGGCGAACTCGAACAGGCCGAGCACTGCGGCGATCACCACCGCGGCCAGCGCGCTGTTGGGCAGGTAGCGCATCAGTTGCGGGGCGACCAGCAGCAGCGCCGCCACCGCGAGGGCGCCGACCACCCCGGTCAGCTGGGTCTGCGAGCCGGCCGCCTCGGCCACCGGGGTGCGCGAGGAGCTGCTACTGATCGGGAAGCCCTGGAACAGCCCGGCGGCGAGGTTGGCGGCGCCCAAGCCGACCATTTCCTGGTTGGGGTCGACCTGGGTCTGCGTACGCGCGGCGTAGGTGCGCGACAGCACGCTGGTGTCGGCGAAGGAGACGATGGCCACCGCGCAGCCGCCGAGCACCACGGTGGCGATGTCCACGCCGCTGAGCCAGGGCAGGACGAAGCTGGGCAGCCCCTGGGGCAGGTCGCCCAGCACCTTGACGCCGTAACCGTCGAGGTCGAGGAGGCCGACCGCGACGGTGGCGAGGATCACCACGATGAGGATGCCGGGCAGCTGCTTGAACGGCTTGAGCAGCAGGATCAGCGCCAGGCTGCCGCCGCCGACGGCAAAGCTGTACCAGTTGGCCTGGCCGGCGGCGATGGCCTCGGCCAGGTGCCAGAGGTCGAGCAGGGGGCCTTCGCTGTCGATGGAGATGCCGAACAGCTTGGGAGCCTGGGCGATCAGCACGACCAGGGCGATGCCGTTCATGTAGCCGTAGCGGATCGGCTTGGACAGCAGTTCGGTGATGAAGCCCAGGCGCAGCAGGCCGATGACGATGCACACCACGCCGGAGACCACCGCCATCATGCTGGCCAGGGTGATGGCGCGCATCGGGTCGCCGCCGGACAGCGGCAGCACCACGGCGAGGATCGGCGCGGCCAGCGACGAGTCGGGGCCGAGCACCAGGATGCGGCTGGGGCCGAACAGCGCGTAGGCCAGCAGCGGAATGATGGTGGCATACAGGCCATAGATGCCTGGCACCCCGGACGCCTCGGCGTAGGCGATGCCGACCGGCACCAGCATGGAGGTCAGCACCAGCCCGGCGGCCAGGTCCTTGGGCAACCACTCGGAGCGATATTGTCTGAGCATCAGCAGGCCCGGCAGCCAGCGCAGCCAGGCGGAGGTGGCGCGCGAGCTGGGCGCGCTGTCGGGCGTTGGTGGCTCGGGCTGCATGGCAGAGCGTCCTCGTCGAGGGCAGGGGCTGGCTCAGAAAGCCGGGTTACTGGGAGTCAAGAACAAGGCTAGGCCAAGAATCGGCTACCTGTCTTGCGCGGGGTGGCCAGGCGCTGCTGGCCGTCCACGGCATGAGCAGGGAGTGGCGGGACCGCTTGAAGCGGCTCAGCCTTGCCGGGAGGGGGTAGCTAGGCAGCGGATATACGGGGGCAGGAGGGAACGTGCGGACACAAAAAAACCGGCTGCAGGGGCCGGTTTCTCTGGGTTTCCGCTACATGCCTGAGCATGTGGGATGGTGACTGGAGCGGGCGATGGGAATCGAACCCACGGCTCTAGCTTGGGAAGCTAGGGTATTACCATTATACGACGCCCGCTTGGCAGGCCGTCTTTTTACCAGAAGATGCGTCTGGGGTGAAGCCCGTTTTATGCCGAAGGGGCATTAAGGGGCATTAATCAGCGGATGGGCTCAGCAACAGGCGATTTCTTCGGCGGTCAGCGGACGATACTGCCCCGGTTGCAGGGCCTGGTCGAGGCGGATCGGGCCGATGCTTTCGCGATGCAGGCGAGTGACCCGGTTACGGAAGTGGCCGAACATGCGCTTGACCTGATGGTAGCGACCCTCGACCAAGGTGAGGCGGGCGCTATGGCTGCCGAGAATCTCCAGCCGGGCGGGCAGGGTGGTGAGGTCCTCGAAGGCGAAGTAGATGCCGCGGGCGAAGGTCTCGACGTATTCGGGCCCGATCGGCTCCGCGGTTTCCACCTGGTAGATCTTGGGCAGTTTGCTGCCCGGCAGGGTAAGACGCCGCGACCACTGGCCGTCGTTGGTCAGCAGGAGCAGGCCGGTGGTGTTGCCGTCGAGGCGGCCGGCGATGTGCAGGCCCTCGCGCTCGGCGGCCGGCAGCAGGTCGAGCACCGTGTCGTGCTGTGGATCGTGGGTGGCGCTGACGCAGCCAGTCGGCTTGTGCACCATCAAGTAGCGTGCCGGGTAGCCCTGCTGCAGCACCTGCCCGTCCAGTTCGATTCGGCTGAATGCGCTGACTTCGCAGAGGCCATCGCTGACGGCCTGGCCGTCGACCCGCACACGCCCCTCCAGCAGCAGGAGGCGGACATCCTGGCGGCTGAATTCGGGACGTTTGCTGAGGAAGCGGTCCAGGCGCATGAGGGGAGCTCGTGTGCAGAAGCGGAAAGTGGGGGGCAAGCCTCTCGGTTTGGCGATCCGTTCGGCAAAGTGGCTCTGTCGTCACACCACAGCCCGATGAACCTATTGCCGATAATAACGGTCTTATTGTTTGACCAACCACTGAATTTGCAGGTGCTTATATGCGCGCATTCTCCGTGTTGATGTTGGGTCTGGTGTTCGTGCTGGCCGGTTGCAGCGTGCGTGTGCCCGGGGTGAGTGCCGATGTGGGTGACGACGTGCATGTCGATATCGGTGGCGACGGTGGTGGTCATGGAGGTGGTCACTTCTGCCCGCCGGGCCAGGCCAAGAAAGGCAACTGCTGAGCAAGCAACGGGGCGCATGGCGCCCCGTTCGTTTTTCCATGACCACGCATTTATAGCGTCCATGTTGCTCGGCCGCTGAACTTCCAGGTGCCTTCGCGAATCTCACTAAGCAGGTGAATGAGGGTCGAGGAGCCGATCATGCGTGGTCTTGCCGTATTGCTGTTGGGAGTGGTGCTCGGGCTGTCGGGATGTGTGGTCTACGACGATGACTATGACTCCGCGTACCGGAGTGGTCGTGGTCATTGGGATGACGGCGAGCGCCACCACCGGCATTGGGAGGGGCGCGACCATCGCGACCATCGCAGTGATCGGTGGGAGGGCCGGCGCGGCGATGACTGGGATGGCCGCCGCGATGGCCGTCGCCATCATGACGACGATGATGACTGATCGCGATTGTGCCGGGGCCGCAGGGCCTCAGGCTTTCGACCACGGGGCGCTATGGCGCCCCGTGGTGCTTTTCGGCGTCGGGGATGCTCAACGGTCGCTGAGATCCGCCAGCGGATGCTCCCCTTCCCAGGTCGGGCTGAAGTGGGCCGCGATCGCCGCGGCGGGAATGCGGGTCACCTCCGGCCAGTGCCAGCGCGGCTGATTGTCCTTGTCGATCAGGCGGGCGCGCACGCCTTCGGCGAACTCGGGGTGGCGGCAGCAGTTCAGGCTCATCGTGTACTCCATGCGGAATACGTCGGCCAGCGCGAGGTAGGGCGCCCGGCGCAACTGCTCCCAGATCAGGTGGGCGGTCAGCGGGCAGGCGGTATCGAGGGTGGCGGCGGCGCGGGCCAGCAGGGGATCGCTGTCGTCCTTGAGCGTACTGAGCGCCTGCCAGGCTGCCGGCAGGTCGGCCACGTCCAGCAGGCGGTCGATCCGTTCGCGCCGGGGCAGCAGCTGGGCGCTGGGGCGCTGGGGCAGGGCTTCGTCCTCCAGCGCCTGCAGCAGACTGTGCAGCTGGCTATCGGCCTGTTCCGTCCAGTTGATCTGCACCAGGCCGTGCAGCAGGGCGTCCTGCTGGCTGTCGAGCAGGAAGCGGTCGGCCAGGTCGAGGTCGAGGGCATCGCGGGCATTGAGCTGGCAGGCGCTGAGGCCGACGAACAGGCCGAGCTTGCCGGGCAGGCGGTTGAGAAACCAGCTGGCGCCGACGTCGGGGTACAGGCCGATGCCGATCTCCGGCATGGCCAGCCGGCTCGAGGGCGTGACGATGCGCAGGCTGGCGCTCTGCATCAGGCCCAGGCCGCCGCCCATGACGTAGCCATGGGCCCAGCACAGCAGCGGTTTGCGGTAGTGGTGCAGGCGCTGGTACAGGCGGTATTCGTCGGCGAAGAAGCGCCGGGCCAGCGGCGGCACTTCGCCGGGATGGGCGCGGCACGCCTCGGCCAGTTGGCGCACGTCGCCGCCGGCACTGAAGGCCTTGCTGCCGCTGGCGCGCAGCACCACGCAGGCGATCTCGGGATCGTCCTGCCAGGCATGCAGGCGGTGGTCCAGCGCCTCGATCATCGGCAGGGACACCGCATTGAGGCTCTGTTCCGCATCGAGGGTCGCGATGCCGATGCGGTAGCCGTGGCGGCTCGGGCGTTCTTCGAACAGCACATTCATCGCGTCTTCTCCTGCGCCTTCGCGTGGGTCAGCGGTTGCGCCAGTGCGGGTCGCGCTTTTCCAGAAAGGCGCTGACGCCTTCGCGGGTGTCGTCGGCGTCGAACAGGTCGACGAAGCGCTCGCGCTCCTCGGCCAGCCAGCTGCTCGGGCCGCGCTGGCGCGCGCCCTGGATCAGCGGCTTGATCGCGCGCACCGCCACCGGACTCTGCCGGCCGACCCGGGCGGCCAGCAGCAGGGCATGGCCGCGCGCCTCGCCGCTGTCCACTACCTGCTCGACCAGGCCGATGCGCAGTGCGGTTTCCGCGTCGACCCGTTCGCCGCAGAGGATCATGCGCTTGGCCCAGCCTTCGCCGATCAACCAGGGCAGGTGCTGGGTGCCGCCAGCGCAGGGCAGCAGGCCGACGCCGGCTTCCGGCAGGGCCAGTTGCGCCTCGCGTTCGGCGATGCGGATATCGCAGGCCAGGGCGCACTCGAGGCCACCGCCCATGGCGTAGCCGTTGATCGCGGCGATGCTCACGCCACGGAAGTCGCGCAGTGCCTCGAAGGCTTCGCCGAACAGGCGTGCCATGCTGCGGGCGCGGGCCTTGTCGCCGTCGGCGAACAGCTTGAGGTCGGCACCGGCGCTGAAGAACTTGCTGCCCTGGCCGCTGATCACCAGGGCGTAGATGTCATCGTCGCGGTTGAGATGCTCGATGAGCTGGCGCAGGCCGATCAGCGAGTCGCGGTCCCAGGTGTTGGCGGGCGGGTTGTTGATGGTGACCAGCGCGGTATGGCCGTGTTTTTCCACGGTCAGCTTGTGGGTCAGATCGAAGGGGGCAGATTTGTAGGGTTCGACGGCGTTGCTCATGACGGTCCTCGGCTTTAGGCAGGGGCTGCCAGGCGGGGCCGGGGCTTCCGGCCGCTGGGCCATCCTGCGGGCGGATACTCAGTCCGACTTGCAACTGCAAGGGCTGAGCTTCTTTTAGCTGTGCTGATCGGGAGTTGTCCAGTCCCGGCGCGGGAATGCGCCGGCCATCGCAGCCATGCGAGGCTGTGATGGCCGGGCGAGGGCGTTACTGCAGTTGCGGCGGTTGGCCGGCGGCGGTGCGTTCCTGCTTCCACTCGTCCAGGCTCGGGGCTGCCTGGGCGCCGTCCATGCGGCCGACGATCTCGAAGTAGTCCTGCTTGGTGCGGTCATGCATGATGTCGTCGCGCTGGCGAACCTTCACGGCATACACGGTTTGCACGTTCTGGTGGTCAAAGGCGCGCCATTCCTGCGGGCCCTTGAGCAGCTGATACTTGTGCCCTTCGAGGGCCTTGATCAGGTTTTCGCTCTCCAGGCTGCGCGCACGGGTGGCGGCGTCGGCCCACTGGTGCACGATGCTGTAGGCCGAGGCGGCCGAGCTGGAGGGGTAGAGCTGGTAGCGCTCCGCGTAGTTCTTGACGAAGGCGATGCCGGGCTCGGACTTCTCCAGTTCCGGTACGCGCCAGGTCCAGGGTTCGGTGCCGATCACGCCCTGCATCAGGCCGGGACCGCCCTGCTCGACCATGCTCTGGGTCAGGTTGGGGGCGACAATCTGCATGCGCTTGGTCAGGCCGAGGTCTTCGGCGATGCGCATGGCGCGCACCAGGTCGTCGCCGAACAGCACCAGGGCGAGCACATCGGCATTGCTGCTGGCCGCCTGGGTCAGCGCGTTGCGATAGTCCTCCAGACGTGCGCCGGGGAAGGGCACCTTGAGACCCGGATGCTTGCTGGTGTCGGTGCTGCCAGTGTTCTGGCGCAGCGAGCTTTCGCTGGTGTTGCCCCAGGTGTAGTCGGCGGTGACGTAGAAGTAGTTCTTGTTCGGCAGGGTCTTGGCCAGGTACTGGCCGAGGACCCGGGCGCTCATCCACGCGTTGTTGGACTCGCGGAACATGTAGCGGTGGCCGTTCTTGCCGGTGGTGTCGTTGGAGTAGGTGAGGGTGCCGAAGTACAGCACGCCGCGCTCCTTGGCGCGCTTGCTGGCCGCGATGGCCACGGCGCTGGAGGCGCCGCCGAACAGCATCACCGCACCGTCCTCGACCAGGCGGTCGACGTTGTTCACGGCCTTGTCCGGCCGCGAGGCGGTATCGCGGCTGATGATGCGTACTGGGCGGCCGAGTACGCCGCCCTTGGCATTCAGTTCGTCGATGGCGAGCAGGGCGCCGCGCATCTGCGCCAGCCCTTCTTCCTTGTAGCTGCCGGTCCGGGGATAGTTCAGGCCGAGGGTGATCGGATCCACTGCACTGGCAGTCGTGCAAAATCCGGCCCACAGGGCCAGTGCAGTAAGAGTGCGCTTCATGGGGCCTCCTGGTAGTTGTTATGTTTGCCCAAGCGTCTTGTACGCGGCGGAGCAGGCGGCGGGGATTAGCTATTCGTCTATCGCGGTAGGATGTTTTTTTGTGCTGTGCGTCACGCCTTCGCTGGGGCTGCTGTGCCGCGGCGCCGAACGGGCGTGCCGATGGCGCGTGCGGCAGGCCGGCAAGGTGTGGATTCGCGGCTTTTTGTGACGAAGTCGAGGGTTATTCGAGGGTCAGGCTATCGCGCTCCTGCTGCCAGTCCTCCTGGGCTATGGCCGCTTGCGTGCCATTCATGCGGTGGATGATCTCGAAATAGTCCTGTTTCAACGCATCCTTCATGATTTCGCCGCGCGCACGGACGCGCACCGCATAGATGTCCTGCACGTTCTGATGGTCGAAGGCGCGCCACTCCTGTGGCCCCTTGAGCAGCTGGTAACGGTGGCCTTCGAGCGCGCGGATCACCGCCTCGCTGCTGCTGCTGCCGGCGCGTGCCACGGCATCCGCCCACTGGCGGACGATGGCGTAGGTCGAGGCCGCGCTGCTGTCGGGGTATTCCCCGTGCTGGGCGATGAACTGCTTGACGAAGTCCTGACCGGCCGCGCTGCTCTCTAGCTCGGCGGCCCTCCAGATCCAGGTTTCCGTACCGATCACGCCTTCCATCAGCGCCGGGCCGGCCTGCTGCACCAGCGGCTTGGTCAGGTGCGGCACGATGATCTGCATACGGCGGTTGAGGCCGAGCTGATTGACCACGTGCATGGCCTGGACCAGGTCGCTGCCGAGCAGGTTGAGCACCAGCATCTCGGCGTCGCTCTTGCTGGCCGCTTCCAGCACGTTGTTCAGATCCTGCAGGCGTGCGCCGTTGGCCGCCAGGCTGCGGTGGCCGTGACGCGCCTTGTCCTGGGTGCCGGTGCTTTCGCGCAGGGCGCTTTCCATGCTGCGCCCCCAAGCGTCGTCGCGAGTGATGTGGAAGTAGCGTCGGCGTGGCTGGTGGATGGCGAGGTATTCGCCGAGTACGCGGGCGCTCATCCGTGCACTGGTGCATTCGCGAAACAGGTAGCGATGGCCGGACTGGCCGGTGACCTCGTTGGCGTAGGCCTGGGTGGCGAAGTACAGCAGGCCGTACTGGCGGGCGTGCTGGCTCGCCGCGATGACCTCCTCGCTGGTGGCGCCGCCGAACAGCATGGCGACTCCGCGGGCCTGCAGGCGATCGACGTTGCGTTGCGCGGTATCCACGCGCGAGGCGCTGTTGGCGGTTTCCAGCTGCAGTGGGCGACCGAGCACGCCGCCCTGGGCGTTGATCTGCTCGATGGCCAGCAGGGCGCCGCGGATCTGCTCGAGCCCCTCGGCCTTGTCGTTGCCGGTGCGTGGATAGTTGAGGCCGATCCGCAGGGGATCGCCGCTGGGGGCCGCGTGAACGCTGAAGCCGAGCAGCAGCAGGCTGAGGCAGACGAGTCGGCGCATGGACACCTTTCCTTAGTGAGGGGGGAGGGCATCGTTGTACGCAGGTGCGCAGGGGCGGCCCATGCGCTTTTACGGTGGCCGGGCTGCGACTTCGGTCGTCGTCCGCGGCGCCTGCGACCCACGCCGAAGGTCGCGCCTTGACTTGCCGGGAGGGCTTCTCTAGCGTGCCGCTTTCGTTTGCACGCAGAGGTTTGGCATGAGCGCCGCACAGGATCGCATCAAACTCGAACCGGGCTGGAAAGCCGTTCTGGGCGAGGAGTTCGACAAGCCCTACATGCAGGCGCTGGGCGAGTTCCTGCGCGCCGAGAAGGCCGCCGGCAAGGAAATCTTTCCGCCCGGCGGACTGATCTTCAATGCGCTGAACTCGACGCCGCTGGAACGGGTGAAGGTGGTGATCATCGGCCAGGACCCCTATCACGGCCCCGGTCAGGCCCACGGCCTGTGCTTCTCGGTACAGCCGGGGGTGCCGGTGCCGCCGTCGCTGCAGAACATCTTCAAGGAGCTCAAGCGCGACCTGAACATCGACCCGCCGAACCACGGCTGTCTGCAGCACTGGGCCGAGCAGGGCGTGCTGCTGCTCAACACCTCGCTGACCGTCGAGCAGGGCAAGGCGGGCTCCCACGCCAGCGCCGGCTGGCAGCCGTTCACCGACAAGGTGATCGAGGTGGTCAGTCGGGAGCGACCGCACCTGGTGTTCCTGCTGTGGGGCGCGCATGCGCAGAGCAAGGAGCGCCTGATCGACCCGACCAAGCACCTGATCCTGCGTTCGCCGCATCCCTCGCCGCTGTCGGCCCATCGCGGCTTCATCGGCAACGGCCATTTCGGTCGGACCAACAAGTTCCTCGAGCAGCACGGCCTGGTGCCGGTGGATTGGGCGTTGCCCGCGCTGTGAGTGCGGCCGTGGGTCGGACCGCCCGCAGCTGACGGCCCGGCTGGCGTGGCGCTGGTTCAGCGCTGGATTTCGCGGTCGCTGTCGAGCACGTAGGGCAGCTCGAGCAGCTGCAGGGCCGGGCCTTCGAGACTGCCCAGATGCAGGCGGCCGTCCTCGACCGCGTTGTCCTGCAGCACAGCCAGCAGCTCGATGCCGTTGGCGCCGCGGGCGGCCAGCGCCACTTCGCCGACCGAGCTGCCGTGCACCGGCGAGAACAGTTCGCTGCCGGCGGCCGGCAGTTCGCCACCCTCCAGCTGCAGGCGATACAGGCGGCGCTTGAGGCGGCCGAGGTACTGCATGCGGGCAACGATTTCCTGGCCGGTGTAGCAGCCCTTCTTGAAGCTGACGCCGCCGAGGGCCTGCAGGTTGAGCATCTGTGGAATGAACAGTTCGCGGGTGGTGCCGAACACCTGGCCGACGCCGGCGCGGACCTGGGCCAGCAGCCAGTCGTTCAGGGGCGCCTCGCGCAGCTGCGCGGCGAGACGCTGGCGCAGGCTGGTCGCCTCGCTGGCCGGTGCCCACAGCTCGGCGCGACCATCGCCCAGGCGGACCGCCAGCAGCTCACCGGTGCGGGCCACGCGCTCGGCCTCCTGCGGCAGGTCGAGGCCGAGGGCGAGCAGGGCGCCGTCGCCCTCGCTGAGGCCGAAGCGCACCCAGGCTGCACTCTCGTCGGCCAGCTGGGCCTTGAAGAACACCGCGTACTTCTTCAGGTCGGCCAGCTGCGCCTCCACCAACTCGCGGGCCATGGCCAGGGCGAAGCCGTCGGCCAGCGGCAGGATGCGGAAACTGGAAACCATGCGCCCCTTGGGCGTGCAGCGGGCGCCGAGGCTGCTGGTCTCGGCGTTGAGGTAGTGGAGGTTGCAGGTCAGCTGGCCCTGGAGGAACTTGGCGGCGTCCTGGCCGTGAACGGCGAGGACGCCCTCGTGGTCGAGCAGGCAGAAAAAAGCGGATGCAGACATCGTGTCGGTCGCCGGAACGGGGTCGGGGTGGCCATGATAGAGCTGCCTGCCGGCGCTTGTCAGCCGCAGGGGTAAGGCTGGCGGCCGGTCGATGCCTCGTTATAATGCCGGTCGATGCCGAGGAGGCCGAGATGACCGAAGAAAATATCGAACTGAAGCGACTGCAGTGGGAATGCCGGCGCGGCATGCTGGAGCTGGACGTGCTGTTCAAGCCGTTCCTCGACGAGGCCTTTCCGCAACTGGATGCGGCGGATCAGGAGCGCTTTCGCCAGCTGCTCAAGTGCGAGGATCCGGATCTGTTCAGCTGGTTCATGGGCTACAGCGTGCCCGAGAGCCCGGATCACGCCCGCATGATTCGACTGATCCTGGATCGTGTCCAGCCGAAGTGAGCCCTTCGAGTGCCACTGGCGGCCGTCGCGGCGCCTGCTGGCACTCTATCTAGCGGCGCTGGGGTTGGCCCTGCTGGCCCTGGCGACCGCCGCCGTGCCGGGCTGGGTGCGTGCCGCCGGCGTTGTGCTGTGCCTGGTGCATGCGGCGTGGACCTTGCCGCGTGCCGTGCTCCTGACCCATCCTGCCGCATTCACCGGCCTGCGCCATGATCGGCAGGGCTGGCAGCTGCGCAATGCTGCCGGGGGCTGGGTGGCGGTGCAGTTGCTCCCGGGCAGTCTGGCCTTGCCGCAGGCGGTGATCCTGCAGTTTCGCCGGCCGGGGCAGTGGTTCGCCCGCGGCCTGTGCATTCCCGCCGACAGCTTGGAGCGGGACTGGCACCGTCGCCTGCGCGTGCGCCTGAAGTTCAGCCGCCGACGCTGGTCGGCGGTCGACGAGGGTGCTGGCGATCAGCTGGGCAAATAGCCCGGCGGGACCAGGATGGTGTCGCCGGGCTTGGCCAGCTGCCCCGGATAGTCCAGCGTGAAGTGCAGGCCGCGGCTCTCTTTGCGCAGCATGGCCGACTGGATCATCAGGTCGGCGACCTGGGCCAGGTTTCTCAGCTCGATCAGGTCGCGGCTGACCTTGTAGTTGCTGTAGAACTCGTCGATCTCACTGAGCAGCAGGCGTACGCGGTGCTGGGCGCGCTGCAGGCGCTTGTTGGTGCGCACGATGCCGACGTAGTCCCACATGAAGCGCCGCAGCTCGTCCCAGTTGTGCGCGATGATCACGTCCTCGTCGGAGTCGGTGACCTGGCTGGCGTCCCAGGTCGGCAGCTGCTGCGGCATGGCCACCCGCTCCAGTTGGCTGACGATGTCGGCGGCCGCCGAGCGGGCATAGACGAAGCACTCCAGCAGCGAGTTGCTGGCCAGCCGGTTGGCGCCGTGCAGGCCGGTGAAGCTGGTCTCGCCGATGGCGTACAGGCCGGGCACGTCGCTGTGGCCGCGGCTGTCGACCACCACGCCGCCGCAGGTGTAGTGCGCGGCCGGCACCACCGGAATCGGCTGGCGGGTGATGTCGATGCCGTATTGCAGGCAGCGCTCGTAGACGGTGGGGAAGTGGTTCTTGATGAACTCGGCCGGCTTGTGGCTGATGTCCAGGTACACGCAGTCGATGCCCAGGCGTTTCATCTCGTGGTCGATGGCGCGGGCGACGATGTCGCGCGGCGCCAGTTCGGCGCGCGGGTCGAAGCGTTCCATGAAGCGCTCGCCGTTGGGCAGCTTGAGCAGGCCGCCTTCGCCGCGCAGCGCCTCGGTGATCAGGAAGTTCTTCGCCTGCGGGTGGTACAGGCAGGTCGGGTGGAACTGGTTGAACTCCAGGTTGCCGACCCGGCAGCCAGCGCGCCAGGCCATGGCGATGCCGTCGCCGCAGGTGCCGTCCGGATTGCTGGTGTACAGGTAGACCTTGGCCGCGCCGCCGGTGGCGAGGATCACGAAGCGGGCGCAGAAGGTGTCGACCTCGCCGCTGGCGCGGTTGAGCACGTAGGCGCCGAGGCAGCGCCGGCCCTTGCCGCCGAGCTTGCGCTCGGTGATCAGGTCGACCGCAACGCGCTGTTCGAGCAGCTCGATGTTCGGACATTGTCGCGCCCGCGCCAGCAGGGTGTTGAAGATCGCCGTGCCGGTAGCGTCGGCAGCATGGATGATGCGCCGGTGGCTGTGGCCGCCCTCGCGGGTCAGGTGGAAGGCGAAGCCGCGGTCGCCCTCGTGGTGTTCCTCGTCGGGGGTGAAGGGCACGCCCTGGTCGATCAGCCACTGGATCGCCTCGCGGCTGTGCTCGACGGTGAAGCGCACGGCGTCCTCGCGGCACAGGCCGGCGCCAGCGGTCAGGGTGTCCTGCACGTGCGACTCGACGTTGTCGCTGTCGTCCAGCACCGCCGCTACGCCGCCCTGCGCCCAGTAGGTGGAGCCGCCGGCAAGGTCGCCCTTGCTCAGCACGGCCACCCGCAGGTGTGCTGGCAGGTTGAGGGCCAGGGACAGGCCTGCGCCGCCGCTGCCAATGACGAGGACGTCGTGCTGATAGTGTTGGCTCATGGGCGCCGTTCCGCTGAATGTCGTGCCTAGTATATAGAAGGGGCAAGCGGCACAATATAACTGAACTTGAAAGGATATCTGCGCTCTTAGCAAGGTTGCCCGCAGGGCAATCAGCGGGTGTGTCACGTCCTGCCATGCGCTTTTTTACAGTGCAGATTCAACCCCGCAGGGTGCACCGGCACCCGGCACGAATTCCGTACCCCAGCCTCCGCGGTCTCGGGGAAAAGCTGTTCGCAGACACGAACTTTTGTGCAGGACCCGAGTCTATTAAGCAGGTTGGGCTCACTGGGTCGCGCAAAGGCTCTGCGGACGTTCAGAGGAGCATGAATGCAAACCCAGGAATCGGATCAGCAGCTGGTCGAGCGGGTCCAGCGCGGTGACAAGCGTGCGTTCGATCTGCTGGTGCTCAAGTACCAGCACAAGATACTCGGGCTGATCGTGCGCTTCGTGCACGATCCCCAGGAAGCCCAGGATGTGGCGCAGGAAGCCTTCATCAAGGCTTACCGGGCGCTGGGCAATTTCCGTGGTGACAGTGCTTTCTACACCTGGCTGTACCGCATTGCGGTGAACACGGCGAAGAACCATCTGGTGGCGCGGGGTCGGCGGCCGCCGGACAGCGATGTCAGCGCCGAGAATGCCGAGTTCTTCGAAGGCGATCATGCCCTCAAGGACCTCGAAACACCGGAGCGCGCGCTGCTGCGCGATGAGATCGAGGCCACGGTGCACCGCACGATTCAGCAGTTGCCCGAGGATCTGCGCACGGCCTTGACCCTGCGCGAGTTCGAGGGGTTGAGTTACGAGGAAATTGCCACTGCCATGCAGTGTCCGGTGGGGACGGTGCGCTCGCGGATCTTCCGGGCGCGTGAAGCGATCGACAAGGCCTTGCAGCCGCTGCTGCACGAGGGCTGAAAACCCGGCGAAAGCCAAGAGAGGAATACCATGAGTCGTGAAGTCCTGGGGGAATCGGTATCCGCCGTGATGGACGGTGAAGCCGATGAGCTGGAGCTGCGTCGCGTGCTCGCGGCTACCGGGGAGGATCCCGAGGTGCGCGCGCGCTGGGGGCGTTACCAGCTGGCGCGTTCGGTGATGCACAAGCAGACCGTGATGCCGGGGCTGGATCTGGCCGCCGCGGTGTCCGCGGCCATCGCGGCCGAAGCGGCTCCGGCTCCGGCGCCGGTCGTTCAGGCCAAGAGTCTGTGGCAGCAGGTCGGTCGTCTGGCGGTGGCCGCTTCGGTGACCCTGGCCGTGCTGGCCGGCGTGCGCTTCTACAACAGCCAGGACGATGCTGCCGGCATGGCGCCGCAGCTGGCCCAGCAGGCTCAGCCGGCAGCGCCGGTGCAGCCGTTGCTGCCGGTGGTGAGTGCGCCGCAAGGTCCGGCCGTGCTGGCCAGTTTCCCGGCACCTGCCGGCGAGGAGCAGGCGCAGCAGCCGGCCGTCGACGAGGCACAGATCCTGCGCGAAGTACCGCGCAAGGTCGAGGCCGCGCCCGTCGATCAGCCTGGATCGCGCTGAGTGTTGCCAGCATGATCGAGGAGTCGGGGCGGGTTGTCTCGATCGAGGAGGGCGCGGTGTGGGTGGAAACCCTGCGCCGCAGTACCTGTTCCGCCTGCTCGGCGAATGCCGGCTGCGGGCAGGGGTTGATGGAGAAGCTGGGGGTAGGTCAGCGTCGTGGTTACGTGCGGGCGTTGACCGATCTGCAGCTGGCTGTCGGCGACGGCGTGGTCATCGGCATTCGCGAGGATCTGCTGCTGCGCAGTTCCCTGCAGGTCTACCTGCTGCCATTGCTGGGCCTGTTTGCCGGCGCCATGCTGGCACAATGGTTGGCGTTGCCTGAAGCTTTTGTCATTCTGCTAGCCCTCGGCGGGTTTTTCGCGGTGTGGTGGCGGGTGCGCGGGTGCAGTCGGCGGGGCGTGGACGATCCCGCCATGCAGCCAGTGGTTCTGCGTGCGCAGCTGGCCGTCTGCGCCATGCCTGTGGAAGACCGTTGATCTCCGTTGTCGATCTCAAAGGGAGTCCAAGATTCATGCGTATCCTGAAACGCACCACGATTGCACTGGTCGCCGTGCTGGCGATGGCTCAGATGCTGGTTGCCAATGCCCAGCTGCCCGAGTTCACCGAGCTGGTCGAGCAGGCTTCGCCTGCGGTGGTGAACATCAGTACCCGGCAGGCCATCCCGACCCAGGCCGCCGGCATGCAGCAGATGCCGGACCTGGAAGGTCTGCCGCCGATGTTCCGCGAGTTCTTCGAACGCAGCATCCCGCAGATGCCGCCGGGGCAGCAGCGCAAGCGCGAGGCGCAATCACTGGGCTCTGGCTTCATCATCTCGGCCGACGGCTATGTGCTGACCAACAATCACGTGGTGGCCGACGCCGACGAGATCATCGTGCGGCTGTCCGACCGCAGCGAACTGCAGGCCAAGCTGATCGGCGCCGACGCGCGCACCGACGTGGCCCTGCTCAAGGTCGAGGGCAAGAACCTGCCGACCGTCAAGCTGGGCAAGTCGGAGGTGCTGAAAGTGGGCGAGTGGGTGGTAGCCATCGGTTCGCCGTTCGGCTTCGATCACTCGGTCACCGCCGGTATCGTCAGCGCCAAGGGCCGCAGCCTGCCGGACGAGAACTATGTGCCGTTCATCCAGACCGACGTGGCGATCAATCCCGGCAACTCCGGTGGTCCGCTGTTCAACCTGGATGGCGAAGTGGTCGGTATCAACTCGCAGATCTTCACTCGCTCCGGCGGCTTCATGGGGCTGTCGTTCGCCATCCCGATCGATGTGGCGATGAACGTCGCCGACCAGCTCAAGGCGCAAGGCAAGGTCAGCCGTGGCTGGCTGGGGGTGGTGATTCAGGAAGTCAGCAAGGATCTGGCGGAAACCTTCGGGCTGGACAAGCCGGCCGGCGCGCTGGTGGCCCAGGTGCTGGAGGGTAGTCCGGGTGCCAAGGGTGGCCTGCAGGTGGGGGACGTAATCCTGTCGCTCGACGGCAAGCCGATCGTGGTGTCTGCCGATCTGCCGCACCTGGTCGGCAACCTCAAGCCGGGAACCCAGGTGACGCTGGACGTGGTGCGCGCAGGCGCCCGCAAGCAGCTGAGTATGGCGGTGGGCGCGCTGCCGGAGGAAGGGGATGATGTCGCCGCTGCCGGGGCCGAAGAGGGACCGGCGCGCAGCAGCAATCGTCTGGGGGTGGCGGTGGTCGACCTCACCGCGGAGCAGAAGCAGGCCCTCGAGCTGCAGGGCGGGGCGCTGATCCGCGAAGTGCAGAATGGCCCGGCGGCGCTGATCGGCCTGCGTCCGGGGGATGTCATTACCCACTTGAACAACCAGTCGATCGATTCGGCCAAGACCTTCGGCAAGGTGGCCGAGGCGTTGCCGAAGAATCGCAGCGTGTCGATGCGCGTGCTGCGTCAGGGCCGCGCCAGCTTCATCACCTTCAAGCTGTCCGAGTAAGGGCGGCCGCGGGTAGGCAAAGGGGCGAGGAATTCGCCCCTTTGTCGTTTCTGCGTGTTCCTGTCGGCATCCACCGAAGCGTGGGTGACCCCGCTCGGGCGATCAGGTAAACTTCTTGGCTATTTTCGGCGGGCTCGGCCCGCGCTCCCTGAGTGTTGAGCCCGTGAGTGATCTGAGCCATATCCGCAATTTCTCCATCATTGCCCACATCGACCATGGCAAGTCGACCTTGGCCGACCGCTTCATCCAGATCTGCGGCGGCCTGGCCGATCGCGAGATGGAGGCCCAGGTGCTGGACTCCATGGATCTCGAGCGCGAGCGCGGCATCACCATCAAGGCGCACAGCGTGACCCTGCACTACAACGCGCAGGACGGCAAAACCTACCAGTTGAACTTCATCGACACTCCCGGCCACGTCGACTTCACCTATGAAGTCAGCCGCTCGCTGGCGGCCTGCGAGGGGGCGCTGCTGGTGGTGGACGCCGGCCAGGGCGTCGAGGCGCAGTCGGTAGCCAACTGCTACACGGCCATCGAACAGGGCCTCGAAGTGATGCCGGTGCTGAACAAGATGGACCTGCCCCAGGCCGAGCCGGAGCGGGTCAAGGAAGAGATCGAGCACATCATCGGCATCGACGCCACCGATGCCGTGGCCTGCAGTGCCAAGAGCGGCATGGGCGTGATCGACGTGCTCGAGCGTTTGGTCGAGGTCATTCCGCCGCCGACCGGCGAGATCGAGGCGCCGCTGCAGGCGCTGATCATCGACTCCTGGTTCGACAACTACCTGGGCGTGGTCTCGCTGGTGCGCGTGCGCCACGGCCGGGTCAAGAAGGGCGACAAGATCCTCGTCAAGTCGACCGGCAAGGTCCACCAGGTCGACAGCGTCGGCGTCTACACGCCCAAGCACACCACCACCGCCGACCTCAAGGCTGGCGAAGTGGGCTTCATCATCGCCGGCATCAAGGAGATCCAGGGCGCGCCGGTCGGCGACACCCTGACCCTGTCCAATACCCCGGACGTCGACGTGCTGCCCGGTTTCAAGCGGGTCAAGCCGCAGGTCTACGCCGGCCTGTTCCCGGTCAGCTCGGACGACTTCGAGAACTTCCGCGACGCCCTGGAGAAGCTCACCCTCAACGACGCCGCGCTGCAGTACGAGCCGGAAAGCTCGGATGCGCTGGGCTTCGGCTTCCGCATCGGTTTCCTCGGCATGCTGCACATGGAGATCATCCAGGAGCGCCTCGAGCGCGAGTACGACCTGGACCTGATCACCACCGCGCCGACCGTGGTGTTCGAGGTGGTGCTGAAGAACGGCGACACCGTGTATGTCGACAACCCGTCCAAGCTGCCCGACCTGTCGTCGATCGAGGAGATGCGCGAGCCGATCTGCCGCGCCAACATCCTGGTGCCGCAGACCCACCTGGGCAGCGTGATCACCCTGTGCATCGAGAAGCGTGGCGTGCAGCGCGACATGCACTTCCTCGGCAGCCAGGTTCAGGTCAGTTATGATCTGCCGATGAACGAGGTGGTGCTCGACTTCTTCGACCGTCTGAAGTCGGCCAGTCGCGGCTATGCCTCGCTGGATTATGGTTTCGACCGCTTCCAGGCCGCCAACCTGGTACGCCTGGACGTGCTGATCAACGGCGAGCGGGTCGATGCCCTGGCGCTGATCGTCCACCGCGACAACGCGGCCTACAAGGGCCGTCAGCTGGTGGAGAAGATGAAGGAACTGATCCCGCGGCAGATGTTCGACGTGGCGATCCAGGCGGCCATCGGCGGCCAGGTGGTCGCTCGCTCGACTGTCAAGGCACTCAGGAAGAACGTGCTGGCCAAGTGCTACGGCGGCGACGTCAGCCGCAAGCGCAAGCTGCTGGAGAAGCAGAAGGCTGGTAAGAAAAGGATGAAGCAGGTCGGCAGTGTGGAAATTCCGCAGGAAGCCTTCCTTGCCGTGCTCAAGGTGGATAGCTAAGGCCCATGACTCTGAACTTTCCGTTGTTGTTGGTGATCGCCGTCGCCGTATGCGGCGTGCTGGCGCTGATCGACCTGCTGCTCCTCGCCCCGCGGCGACGTACAGCCATCGCCGCCTACCAGGGCAGCGTGAGTCAGGTCGATCCGCAGGTGCTGCAGAAGCTGGCGCGCGAGCCGGTGATGGTGGAGTACGGCAAGTCGTTCTTCCCGGTGTTGGCGCTGGTGCTGGTGCTGCGCTCGTTCCTGGTCGAGCCGTTCCAGATCCCGTCGGGCTCGATGAAGCCGACCCTCGAGGTCGGCGACTTCATCCTGGTCAACAAGTTCTCCTACGGCATCCGTCTGCCGGTGCTGGACAGCAAGGTGATCGAGGTCGGCAACCCGCAGCGCGGCGATGTGATGGTGTTCCGCTACCCGAGCGATCCAGCCGTGAACTACATCAAGCGCGTGGTCGGCCTGCCGGGCGATCATGTGCGCTACAGCAGCGACAAGCGTCTGTTCGTCAACGGTCAGCCGGTGGCCGAGACGCTGCTCGGCGACGAGCCCGGCAGCCTCGGCAGTGCCCGCCTGTTCAGCGAGAAGCTGGGCGAGGTCGAGCATCAGGTGCGCAAGGAAATGCGCCGTTACCGCATCGAACCTGACCGTGAGTGGGTGGTGCCGGCCGGCTACTACTTCATGATGGGCGACAACCGCGACAACTCCAACGACAGCCGTTATTGGAACGATCCGGCAATTCCGCTTGCGCTGCATGGCATGGTTCCGGACCGCAACATCGTCGGCAAGGCGTTCGCCGTGTGGATGAGCTGGCCGGAGCCCAAGCTCAGCCACCTGCCGACGTTCGCGCGGGTCGGGCTGATCCATTGAGCGTTGAATCCTCCCGGATACGAGGTCGATCATGAAATTTGCACGTTCGCAGAAAGGCTTGTCGATGTTGAGCTGGCTGGTTGTATTGTGCGTGGTGGGCTTCCTCGCCAGCACGGCCTTCAAGGTCCTGCCGCATTATTTCGACTTCTTCGCGCTGCAGAAAACCATTACTGGTGTTGAAGCCGAAAAGGCTCTGGACATTCGCTCCCCTGCAGAGTTTTACGAGCATGTGCGTCGCGCCAACCAGGTCAATAGCATCGATCTCGACCTGCGCAAGGCGCTGGAAGTGCGCATGGAAAACAATGAGTTCTACGCCCACCTCAAATACGAGAAGCGCGAGCCGCTGATCGAAAACCTCGACCTGGTTGTCCACTTTGACCGCGAATACCGTGTCCGTGCCCCGTGAGTAATCCCCTGCAACGACTCGAGCGTCGGCTCGGCTATAAATTCCAGGACCCTGAACTGATGGTCCTGGCCCTGACCCACCGAAGCTTTGCCGGCCGCAACAACGAGCGGCTGGAGTTCCTCGGCGATGCCATCCTCAACTTCGTGGTCGGCGAGGCGCTGTTCAAGCGCTTTCCCCAGGCGCGCGAAGGTCAGTTGTCACGCCTGCGTGCGCGGCTGGTGAAGGGCGAGACCCTGGCGCGTCTGGCGCTGGTCTTCGATCTCGGCGAATACCTGCGTCTGGGCTCCGGCGAGCTGAAGAGCGGCGGTTTCCGCCGCGAATCGATCCTCGCCGACGCCACCGAGGCGCTGATCGGCGCCATCTATCTGGACACCGGCATGGAGGCGGCGCGCGATCGCGTGCTGGCCTGGCTGGCACCCTATTTCGACGAGCTGACCCTGGTCGATACCAACAAGGATCCGAAAACCCGCCTGCAGGAGTTCCTGCAATCGCGTGGCTGTGAACTGCCGCGCTACGATGTGGTGGATATCCAGGGTGAGCCGCATTGCCGGACCTTCTTCGTCGAATGCGAGATTGCCCTGCTCAATCAAAAGACCCGTGGCCAGGGTGCTAGCCGTCGTATCGCCGAACAGGTGGCGGCGGCTGCAGCACTGGTGGCCCTGGGCGTGGAGAATGGCAATGACTGAATCCCTGCCGAGCCGTTGCGGCTACGTGGCCATCGTCGGCCGGCCGAATGTCGGCAAGTCGACCCTGCTCAACCATATCCTCGGCCAGAAGCTGGCGATCACCTCGCGCAAGCCGCAGACCACCCGGCACACCTTGCTCGGTATCAAGACCGAAGGGCCGGTGCAGGCGATCTACGTCGACACCCCCGGCATGCACAAGGACAACGACAAGGCGCTCAACCGCTACATGAACCGCAGCGCCAGCGCGGCGCTGAAGGACGTCGACGTGGTGATCTTCGTCGTCGACCGTACGCGCTGGACCGAGGAGGATCAGATGGTCCTCGACCGGGTCAAATTCGTCGAGGGCCCGCTGCTGCTGGTGGTCAACAAGATCGACCGCCTCGAGGACAAGGCCGAGCTGCTGCCGCACCTCAAGTGGCTGGCCGAGCAGCTGCCCAACGCGGAGATCGTGCCGATCTCCGCGCTGCACGGGCAGAGCCTCGACACCCTCGAGGCGCTGGTGGCCAAGCACCTGCCCGAAGGCGAGCACTTCTTCGAGGAAGACCAGCTGACCGACCGCAGCTCGCGCTTCCTCGCTGCCGAGCTGGTCCGCGAGAAGGTCATGCGCCAGCTGGGCGCCGAGGTGCCCTACCAGGTCACCGTGGAGATCGAGCAGTTCCAGCAGCAGGGCCGCGTGCTGCACATCCACGCGCTGATCCTGGTCGAGCGCGACGGGCAGAAGAAGATCATCATCGGCGACAAGGGCGAGCGCATCAAGCGCATCGGCCAGGACGCCCGCCGCGACATGGAAGAGCTGTTCGGCAGCAAGGTCATGCTCAACCTGTGGGTCAAGGTGAAGAGCGGCTGGTCCGACGACGAACGCGCCCTGCGCTCGCTGGGCTACGGCGACATCTGAGCTGCGACTCCAACCGCTCCGCTAGGGTGCGCCATGCGCACCTGTGGCGCTGTCCAGGCTTTCGCCGGTGCGCATGGCGCACCCTACGGTTGACATGATCGCTGCCCCCTGTCCCGCCTTTGTCCTGCACTCCCGCGCGTACAAGGAAACCAGCGCCCTGGTGGATTTCCTGACTCCGGAAGGGCGTCTGCGCGCGGTGTTGCGCGGTGCGCGGGGCAAGGCCGGCACGCTGGCGCGGCCGTTCGTGTCGCTGGAGCTGGAGTTGCGCGGCCGCGGCGAGCTGCCGAACGTCGCCCGGCTGGAAAGTGCCGGCATTCCCTACCTGCTCTCTGGCCATGCGCTGTTCAGCGGCCTGTATCTCAACGAGCTGCTGGTGCGCCTGCTGCCGGCGCAAGACCCCCATCCTGCGCTGTTCGATCACTACGCCGCGACCCTCGCCGCGCTGGCCGCCGGCCGCGCGCTGGAGCCGCTGCTGCGTGCCTTCGAATGGCGACTGCTGGATGATCTGGGCTATGGTTTCGCTCTCGACCGCGACTGCCAGGGGCAGCCGGTCGATCCCGAGGCGCTGTACCAGTGGCAGCCTGAGCTGGGCTTTCAGCCGGTCACCCAGCAGCAACCGGGGCTGTTCCACGGCGGCGAGCTGCTGGCGCTGGCCGAGGCCGACTGGGGGCAGCCGGGCGCCCTGAGCGCGGCCAAGCGGCTGATGCGCCAGGCGCTGGCGCCGCATCTGGGCGGCCGGCCGCTGGTCAGCCGCGAGCTGTTCAACAATCGCAAGGAGTCCCGTCGTGACTGAAGCCAACCGCATCCTGCTGGGTGTCAACATCGACCACATCGCCACTCTGCGCCAGGCCCGTGGTACCCGCTATCCCGATCCGGTGAAAGCCGCGCTGGATGCCGAGGAAGCCGGTGCCGACGGCATCACCGTGCACCTGCGCGAGGATCGCCGGCACATCCAGGACCGCGACGTGCGCGTACTGGCCGAAGTGCTGCAGACGCGGATGAACTTCGAGATGGGCGTCACCGAGGAGATGCTCGCCTTCGCCGAGCAGATCCGCCCGGCGCACGCCTGCTTCGTCCCGGAGACTCGCCAGGAGCTGACCACCGAAGGTGGCCTCGAAGTGGCTGGGCAGGAGGCGCGCATCCGGGCTGCGGTCGAGCGACTGGCGGCCATCGGCTGTAAGGTGTCGCTGTTCATCGACGCCGATCCGCGGCAGATCGAGGCTGCCGCGCGCATCGGCGCGCCGGCCATCGAGCTGCACACCGGTCGTTATGCCGACGCGCACACCCCGGCGGAAACCGCCTGCGAGCTGGCGCGCATCCGCGACGGTGTCGAGTGCGGCCTGCGCCACGGTCTGATCGTCAATGCCGGTCATGGCTTGCACTACCACAATGCGGAAGCGGTTGCGGCCATCCAGGGCATCAACGAGCTGAACATCGGCCACGCCATCGTCGCCCACGCGCTGTTCGTGGGCTTCAAGCAGGCGGTGGCGGAGATGAAGGCGCTGATCGTCGCTGCGGCAGCTCGCTAAGCTGCGGTCGCCCGGTGTGCAGGTAGGTAGCTCGCATAGCGATTACCTACCGGGCAGGCTGCGGCCGAGGAGTCGGTAGAAGATCGCTGCACGAGTCGTCTACCTGCGTGGCTGCGGTCTTCGAGATGCGGTGCGCCATGCGCACCCTGATTACGGCTTGCGCGCCAGCACCACGGCGCGCATCGGCGCCGGCAGGCCTTCCAGGGTGCGGCTGTGGTCCTGTGGATCGAGGAATTCCGGCAGCGACTGGAACCGCATCCACTCGGTCGAGCGCTGCTCCTCGACGCTGGTGACGCTGACGTCCACGCAGCGCACGTCGACGAAGCCGGCGCGGCGCAGCCACAGCTCCAGCGCCGCCACCGAGGGCAGGAACCAGACGTTGCGCATCTGCGCGTAGCGGTCTTCCGGGACCAGCACGGTGTTGACATCGCCTTCCACCACCAGGGTTTCCAGCACCAGTTCGCCGCCCCTGACCAGGCAATCCTTCAGTGCCAGCAGGTGGTCGATGGGCGAGCGGCGGTGATAGAGCACGCCCATGGAAAACACCGTATCGAAGCCCTCGAGCTTTTCCGGCAGCTCTTCCAGAGTCAGCGGCAAGTGCCAGGCCGGCAGGTCCGCCAGGTAGTTCCGCATGGCGAGGAACTGGCAGAAGAACAGCCAGTTGGGATCGACGCCGACCACGCAGTCGGCGCCGGCGCCGAGCATCCGCCACTGGTAGTAGCCGTTGCCGCAGCCGACATCCAGCACGCGCTTGCCGGCCAGGTCCAGATGGGGGGCGACCCGCGCCCACTTCCAGTCCGAGTGCCATTCGGTGTCGACGTGCACTCCGAACAGTTCGAAGGGACCCTTGCGCCAGGGGATCAGGCCCTTGAGCGCCTGCTCCAGCGCCGTGCGTTGCTCGGCGGTGCAGGCTCCGGCGAGGGCAAAGCATTCGCCCAGCTCGCGCTGCTCTGCAGTCAGCGGCGGCAGGGCATCGACGGCAGCCTGCCAGCGCGGCAGGTCGCCGTGGCCGTCGGCCAGCTTGCCGGCGAGCATGGCGGGCAGGCTGGCGGCCCAGGCAGCCAGCGGCGTGCCGCGCAGTTTTTCGATCAGGGCGGTGAGGTTGGCGCGGGTGGCGAGGTCGGTCATGGCAGGGCGATCAGCGAGGCGAAGTTCAGGCATTGGAACCAGGGGATGACTTTCGAGAAGCCGGCGGCGAGCAGGCGCTCGCGGTGTTCGGCGAGGCTGTCCGGCTTCATCACGTTCTCGATGGCGCTGCGTTTCTGGGCGATTTCCAGTTCGCTGTAGCCGTTGGCGCGCTTGAAGGCGATGTGCAGGTCGCTGAGCAGTTCCTGCTCCTCGCTATCCTCGAAGCGCAGTTTCTCCGAGAGGATCAGCGCGCCCCCCGGCAGCAGCGTCTGGCGGATGTGCGCCAGCAGATCGCGACGCTGCTCGCGCGGGATGAACTGCAGGGTGAAGTTCAGCGCCACCACCGACGCCGGCTGGAACTCGAGCTGGCAGATGTCGGCCTCAAGCACCTCGACCGGCAGCAGTTCCTGGAACATCGAGTCCTGCGCATGCAGGTACTCGCGGCAGCGCTCGACCATGGCGCTGGAGTTGTCCACCGCGATCACCCGGCAGTCCTCGGCCTGCACATGGCGGCGCAGCGCCTGGCTGACCGCGCCCAGCGAGCAGCCGAGGTCGTACAGCGTGCTGTGCGGCTGGGCGAACTGGCTGGCGATCACCCCGATGTTCTCGACGATGGTCGGGTAACCCGGCACCGAGCGCTTGATCATGTCGGGGAACACCCGCACCACCGCCTCGTTGAACACGAAGTCGGCGACCTGCTCTTGGGGAGTGGCGTAGATGCGGTCGGGGATCTGCTTCACGGCGCGCGCTTCCGGCATGGAAAAGCCCGGCATTCTAGCGGACTGCCGGGCTGCCTCGCAGCACCTTCACTTCAGCTGGTCGGAAAGGTACTCGCCGGCACCCTGCAGCGGGCCCAGTGGGTTGCGTTCGACCTGCATGCGGCGGATCTGCGGCTCGCCGTTGCTGACCTTGTGCACCAGCTTGTCGTCCACCAGCACGAATACCGCGCGGAACGTCCAGCCCTTCATCTCGCGGTTCTTGCGGAAGTTCAGCACGTCGGCCCAGAAACTGCCGACCCGCTGGGTGTCGGTCTGGGTGAACTCGAAGGCATAGCCGCTGCAGCGTTCCTTGGCTTGCAGGCAGGTCACCAGGCTGTCCGGCAGATAGTCGATGGGAATGTTCGGCTGGATGAACATGGTGCGCACGTCGAGGAACGACAGCAGGCGACCGTTGCCGTTGGCCAGGGGGTCGAAGCCCAGGGAGAACAGTTCAGGACGGTTGGTGACGCCGGGGACGGCCTGCGCGTAGCGGCTTTCGGCATCCCCGTAGTCGCGGAACACCGAGCCCACCGTGGCCTGCTCGCTGGGGAGCAGACTGCCGCAGGCGGAAAGCAGCGCGGTCATACTGAGCAACAGTTGCCGCCCATACCTGTTCATGATGTCCATCCCCCAAAAACCCACAACCGATACTATTGCTATAGGCGATTTGGCGATGGCCTGCCCGGCGTGGAGACGAATGGTGGGCTGGGGGGAGCCAGGGGCGCGGGACTACTTGACCGAGATCCGACAGTCGAAGCGCTTGGCTGCCGCTACGCCGTTTTCCCAGGGGCGACGATAGTCCAACTCCAGGCGTGCTTCGCCGCGGGCGATGGCGCGGAAGCGCCAGGTCGAGACGCCGGCACTGCCGACCACGCCGGCGTCCTCCGGGGTCGTGTAGACCTCCGGACCGAGCTGTTTCAGCTGCGGCGCAGCGTTTTCGCGCATGACCCAGCGAAAGCCGGTGGTGGGGTTGCTGGGCAGGCGCAGATTGAACTCCTGGCCTTCGTGCAACTCCATCGGGTCGCAATAGCGTGGCTGTTCGTCCAGGGTCAGGGTGCTCGGCGCCTGTTGCGCGCAGGCGCCGAGCAGGATCAGGCCGGCGAGCGGCAGCAGGCGCAGGGCAGGCAGGATGGGCATCGACAGGCTCCCGTACATGACTGATGACAAGGCCCAGCCTAGCCGATTGCGCTGAGGTTTTCCGAGCCCGAGCTGTGGTGTCGTCCGCCGCTCGGGCTCGGCTGCTCAGGTCGCGGGGAACAGCACCTTGGCGACGTCGGCGTAGCGCCGGGCGAAGTGCACGGTCAGCCCTTCTTTCAGGTAGTCCGGCAGCTCCTCGAAGTCGCCGCGGTTGGCCTCCGGCAGGATCAGCTCGAAGATCTTCTGCCGCCGCGCCGCGATCACCTTCTCGCGCACCCCGCCGATGGCCAGCACCTGGCCGGTCAGGGTCAGCTCGCCGGTCATCGCCACGTCCGCCTTCGGCGCCTGGTTGCGCGCCAGCGACAGCAGGGCGCTGGCCATGGTGACGCCAGCGCTGGGGCCGTCCTTGGGCGTGGCGCCCTCCGGCACGTGCAGGTGGACGAAGGCCTGGTCGAAGAAGGTCGGGTCGCCCTTGTACTTCTTCAGATGCGAGCTGATGTAGCTGTAGGCGATTTCCGCCGACTCCTTCATCACCTCGCCGAGCTTGCCGGTCAGCTTGAAGCCGCGATTGAGGGTGTGGATGCGCGTCGCCTCGATCGGCAGGGTGGCGCCGCCCATGCTGGTCCAGGCCAGCCCGGTGATGATGCCGACGCCCTCGAGCAGGGTCTCCTTGCGGAACACCGCCATGCCCAGGTAGTCCTCGAGATCCTTCGGTCCGACCTTGATCGTGTCCGCCGGGTCTTCCAGCAGCCTGACCACCGCCTTGCGCACGATCTTGCCCAGCTGCTTCTCCAGCTGGCGCACGCCGGCCTCGCGGGCGTAGCCCTCGATCACCATGCGCAGTGCCGCATCGCTGATGCTCAGGCGCGCCTTGGGCACGCCGGCCTTGTCCAGTTGGCGCGGCCACAGGTGCTTCTTGGCGATGGCCAGCTTCTCCTCGGCGATGTAGCCGGACAGGCGGATCACCTCCATGCGATCGAGCAAGGGACCTGGGATCGAGTCGAGGGTATTGGCAGTGCAGACGAACAGCACCTTGGATAGATCCAGACGCAGGTCGAGGTAGTGGTCGAGGAACTCGACGTTCTGCTCGGGATCGAGGGTTTCCAGCAGCGCCGAGGCCGGGTCGCCCTGGTAGCTGGTGCCCATCTTGTCGATCTCGTCGAGCATGATCACCGGATTCATCACCTCGACCTCCTTCAACGCCTGCACCAGCTTGCCCGGCAGGGCGCCGATGTAGGTGCGGCGGTGGCCCTTGATCTCGGCTTCGTCGCGCATGCCGCCGACACTGAAGCGGTAGAACGGCCGGCCCAGCGACTCGGCGATCGACTTGCCGATGCTGGTCTTGCCCACCCCCGGCGGGCCGACCAGCAGGACGATGGAGCCGGCGATCTCGCCCTTGAAGGCGCCGACAGCGAGGAACTCGATGATCCGCTCCTTGATGTCGTCCATGCCGGCGTGATGCTTGTCCAGCACCTTGCGCGCCCGCGCCAGATCCAGCTGGTCCTTGCCCAGCACGCCCCAGGGCACGCTGGTGGCCCAGTCCAGATAGTTGCGCGTCACCGCGTACTCCGGCGAGCCGCTCTCCAGTACCGACAGCTTGTTCAGCTCCTCGTCGATGCGCTTCTGCGCCGCCGCCGGCAGCGTCTTGCCGTGCAGGCGCTTGCGGAATTCCTCGCTGTCGGCGCTCTTGTCGTCCTTGGTGATGCCCAGCTCCTTCTGGATCACCTTGAGCTGTTCGCGCAGGAAGAACTCGCGCTGGCGCTTGCCGATGGTGCTGTTGACCTCGGCGCTGATCTCGTTCTGCAGCTTGGCAACCTCGACCTCGCGGCGCAGCAGCGGCAGCACCTTCTCCATGCGCTTGAGCACCGGCACGGTGTCCAGCACCGCCTGCAGGTCGCTGCCCGGCGCGGTGGTCAGCGCCGCGGCGAAGTCGGTCAGCGGCGAGGGATCGTTGGGGCTGAAGCGGTTGAGGTAGTTCTTCAGCTCCTCGCTGTACAGCGGGTTGAGCGGCAGCAGCTCCTTGATCGCGTTGATCAGCGCCATGCCGTAGGCCTTCACCTCGTCGCTGGGGTCGGCCGGCGTGCGCGGGTAGTCGACCTCCACCAGGTAGGGCGGCGTGCGGCTCAGCCAGTTGCGGATGCGGACCCGCGCCAGGCCCTGGGCGACGAACTGCAGGGTGTCGTCCTGCTTGCTGGCGTGGTGCACGCGCACCACGGTGCCGTGGGTGGGCAGGCTGTCCGGATCGAAGTCTTCGGCGCTGTCCGGCGGATTGTCCATGTAGAACAGCGCCACGCAGTGGTGCTCGGTCTTGGCCACCCGCTTGAGGGTTTCCGCCCAGTGCTCCGGGTTGACCATGATCGGCAGCACCTGGGCCGGGAAGAACGGGCGGTTGTGCACCGGCATGATGTACAGCTGGTTCGGCAGCACCTGGCCCTGCAGCACCACGCCGGTGTTGGCCGCGCTCTCGTCGTCGACGATCTCGTGAGGGGTGTCCTGCTCGCTCATGAATGAAGTTCCTGCACATTCGGGGGATTGCAGCTACATGGGGGACGGGCGCGGGCATTTCAACCGTGGCCCTGCCGGCGGCCGCGGTGCTGCGTGGACTCGCGCCGCGGGGGCCGAGCGCAAGCGGTTTGTCCGGTGTAGGCTGGTAGCAGGACAACCGCTGCCGGTGCGGGAGGGAACGCGATGCTCAAGGCCGCTGAGATTCTCAATGGTGCCTGTCTGCAAGGGACGGCCGCCGCCTTCTTTCCGCACATCAGTGCCCATTACGCGCTGGACGAACAGGCCGGGCTCGGCGAGCTGATGCAGCTGGCCGATCCCGGGCCGGCCGGCATGGAGGCCATCCGCGACGCGGCGCGCAGCCTGATCGAGGTGGTGCGCCGCCGCGACAGCGCCACCGACACCCTCGATGCCCTGTTGCGCGAGTACAGCCTGGACACCCGCGAAGGCCTGATGCTGATGTGCCTGGCCGAGGCCCTGCCGCGCGTGCCGGACGCCGCCACCGCCGACGCGCTGATCCGCGACCGCCTGAGCGCCGCGCAGTGGGAGCAGCACCTGGGCCATAGCGACAACGTGCTGGTCAACTTCGCCGCCTGGGGCCTGGTGCTGACCGGCAGGCTGGTCAATCCGCCGCTGGGCGACGGCCGTCCGTCCGGCGTCATCCGCCACCTGCTGCAGCGCTCCGGCGAGCCGGTGATCCGCGCGGCGATGAGCCAGGCGATGAAGCTGATGGGCAACCAGTTCGTCCTCGGCCGCAGCATCGACGAGGCGCTGGACAACGGCCGCGCCCAGCGCGAGCGGGGCTACAGCTATTCCTTCGACATGCTCGGCGAGGCGGCGCTGACCGCTGCCGACGCCGGGAAATACCAGGCCGACTACCGGCGGGCCATCGAGGCGGTGGGGCAGGCGCCCCAGGTCGGTGCGGGGCCGCGGCCGTCGATCTCGATCAAGCTGTCCGCCCTGCATCCGCGCTACGAAGCGGCGCAGCGCAAACGCGTGCTCAGCGAGCTGTTCGCCAGCGTGCGCGAGCTGGCGCTGCTGGCCCGCGCGCAGCAGGTCGGTATCAGCATCGATGCGGAGGAGGCCGACCGCCTCGAGTTGTCGCTGGAACTGTTCGACAAGCTGCTGCGCGACCCGGAGCTGCGTGGCTGGGACGGACTCGGCCTGGTGGTGCAGGCCTATTCCAAGCGCTGCCTGGCGGTACTGGTGTGGCTGACCCTGCTCGGCCGCGAGCTGGGCGTGCGCATCCCGCTGCGCCTGGTCAAGGGCGCCTACTGGGACAGCGAGATCAAGCACAGCCAGCAGCGCGGCCTGGGCGGCTATCCGGTGTTCACCCGCAAGGAGGGCACCGACACCGCCTACCTGGCCTGCGCCCGCTTCCTGCTCAGCGAGCACACCCGCGGGGTGCTCTACCCGCAGTTCGCCAGCCACAACGCGCACACGGTGAGCTGCATCCTGGCCATGGCGGCGCAGGCACAGGAGCCGCGCGAATTCGAGTTCCAGCGCCTGCACGGCATGGGCGATGCGCTGTACGACGCGGTGCTGGCGCAGCATCACTGCAGCGTGCGCATCTACGCACCGGTCGGCGCGCATCGCGATCTGCTGCCGTATCTGGTGCGGCGCCTGCTGGAGAACGGTGCCAACTCCTCGTTCGTGCACCAGCTGGTCGACCCGCGGGTGCCGGTGGCGGCATTGATCGAGCATCCACTGCAGCGCCTGCGCCAGCACGCCCGCTGCGCCAACCCGCGCATCGTGGCGCCGGAGCAGCTGTTCGGGGCGACGCGGCGCAACTCCCAAGGCATCAACCTGAATATCGCCAGCGAATGGCAGCCGCTGCAGCAGGCCCTGCAGGCGCAGCTCGGGCGGCAATGGCAGGCCGCGCCGCTGTTCGGCGGTCAGCGCCTGGCCGGCAGCGGGCAGGCGGTGCACTGCCCGTGGGATCGGCAGCGGCTGGTCGGCACGCTGCAGTGGGCCGACGCGGCTCAGGTGCCGGCGGTCATGGACGGGCTGGCGGCCGCTTTCCCGCGCTGGAGCGCCACCCCGGTGGCCGAGCGCGCGGCGCTGCTCGAGCGCCTGGCTGACCTGCTGGAGGCGCACCGCGCCGAGCTGCTGGCGCTGTGCTGCCTGGAGGCCGGCAAGACCCTGCAGGATGGCCTCGATGAGGTACGCGAGGCGGTGGACTTCTGCCGCTACTACGCCGCGCTGGCTCGCGAGCGTCTGCTGCGCGGCGAACTGCCGGGGCCGACCGGCGAGCGCAACGAGCTGTTCTACGAAGGGCGCGGCGTGTTCGCCTGCATCAGCCCGTGGAATTTCCCGCTGGCGATCTTCCTCGGCCAAATTGCCGCTGCCCTGGTGGCCGGCAATACGGTGCTGGCCAAGCCGGCCGAGCAGGCCAGCCTGATCGCCATGCGTGCCGTCGAGTTGCTGCTGGAGGCCGGTCTGCCGCCCGCGGTGCTGGCCCTGCTGCCTGGCGATGGCGCCACGCTGGGGACGGCATTCTGTAGCGATGCGCGACTCGCCGGGGTGTGCTTCACCGGCTCCACCGAAACCGCGCGGCTGATCAACCGCCAGCTGGCGGACAAGCCAGGGCCCCTCGCTGTGCTGATCGCCGAGACCGGCGGGCAGAACGCGATGATCGTCGACTCCACCGCCCTGCCGGAGCAGGTGGTCAAGGATGCCGTGCAGTCCGCCTTCACCAGTGCCGGCCAGCGTTGTTCGGCACTGCGCGTGCTCTACGTGCAGGAGGACATCGCCCCGCGGGTGCTCGAGCTGCTCGCCGGCGCCATGGCCGAATTGCGGGTCGGTCCGCCCGATCGGCGCGCCACCGATGTCGGTCCGCTGATCGACGGCGAGGCGCGCGCGACCCTGCTGGCGCACATCGACCGGCTCAAGGGCGAGGGCCGCCTGATTGCCGAGACGCCGTTGCCCTCCGGGTTGGACGGCCACTTCGTCGCCCCGGTGGCCTTCGCGATCGAGGGCATCCATGCGCTGGAGCGGGAGCATTTCGGCCCGGTGCTGCACGTGGTGCGTTACGCCGCCGGCGAGCTGGAGCAGGTGGTCGCGGCGATCAACGCCACCGGCTACGGCCTGACCCTCGGCGTGCACAGCCGCAACGACGACACCGTGCGGCGTATCGAGCGGCTGGCGCGGGTCGGCAATCTCTACGTCAACCGCAACCAGATCGGTGCGGTGGTGGGTGTGCAGCCGTTCGGCGGTCTCGGTCTGTCGGGTACCGGTCCCAAGGCCGGGGGGCCAAACTACCTGCTGCGCTTCGTCAGCGAGCGCTGCACCGCCACCAACACCGCGGCGGTGGGCGGCAACGCCGCGCTGCTGGCGCTGGGCAACGACTGATCGGGCACCGCACGGCGTGATCTGTGGCACGCCGCCAGCACAGCTCGCTGTGCTTGCCTCACCTGCATTGTGCCAAGCAGTCCACACTCCGGCCGGCGGGGCCCGGTTATCCTGTGCGCCGGCCATCATCCGCCGGCTGCCCGGCCCCATTCCTTACCGTCAACGCCCTGTCGAGAGCCCCTTCGCGCATGTCCATCACGCATTCCGCTTCAGGCCCGGCATACGCGGCGCTGACGGCCGTCGGTCGGGTGCGTCAGCACAACGAAGACGCCATCCTGTGCTGCCCGCGGTTCAACCTGTGGGCGGTGGCCGATGGCATGGGCGGCCACCAGCGCGGCGAGGTGGCCAGTGCCCTGGCGCTGAAGACCCTGCAAAGCCAGCTGCGTCGTGGCGAGGATCTGCTGGGTGCCATCCATGGCGCCAATGCCGCGATTCTCGCCGCGGCCAGCCAGGATGACAGCCAGCGCGGCATGGGCACCACCCTGGTTGCCGTGTGCTTTTCCGGTGCCGATTTCCAGCTGGCCTGGGTCGGCGACAGCCGCGCCTACCGGGTGGGCGCCAGCGGCATCGAGCAGTTGAGTCGCGATCACAGCTGGGTACAGGCGATGGTCGATGCCGGGCGGATGACGGCGGAGGAGGCGAGCTGCCACCCCCGGCGCAATATCGTCACCCAGTGTCTCGGCCAGGCTGACCAGGAACTCCAGGTCGATCAGCTGCACGGACGCTTGGGCAGTGGCGAGCTGCTGCTGCTGTGCAGCGACGGCCTGACCGGCGAACTGAGCGATGCCGAGATCCAGCAGCTGTGCGCCAGCGCCGCCACCCTCGATGCCCTGGTCGACGATCTGGTCGAGTCGGCCAACCGCAAGGGTGGCAAGGACAACATCTCCTGCATCGTGCTGGCCTTGGTGGCGCCAGCGCCCGCCGAAGAGCGGCCGCGCAGCTTTCTCGACAAACTGTTGAAACCCGCAAAATCCTGATTCGGCGTCCCCCTCCCATGAGCGACAGCGCACTCGTAATTCCCGGCTACACCCTGCACGGCCCGCTCGGCAAGGGCGGCATGGCCGAAGTCCACCTGGCCACCCAGCAGTCGCTGCAGCGCAAGGTGGCGATCAAGATTCTCAGCAAGTCCGAAGACCAGGCCTTCATCCAGCGCTTCATCAAGGAGGGGCATCTGGTCGCCTCTCTGCATCACCCCTCGATCATCACCATCTACGACATTGACCAGTTGGCCGATGGCCGCCACTACCTGGCCATGGAGTTCCTGCCCGGTGGCGACCTGGCCCGCCACAAGGGTGAACTGTTCGCGCCGGAGCGCGCGCTGGCCATCGTCCGCCAGATCGCCAGCGGCCTGGCTGTGGTGCACGACAAGGGCCTGGTGCATCGCGACGTGAAGCCGGCCAACATCCTGTTCCGCGGCGACGGCACCGCGGTGCTCACCGACTTCGGTGTGGCCAAGGACCTCGACCTCGACAGCGAGCTGACCCAGTTCGGCATCGCCGTCGGCAGCCCGGCCTACAGCAGCCCGGAGCAGGCGCAGTGCCTGCCGCTGGACGCGCGCAGCGACATCTACAGCCTGGGGGTGATCCTGCTGGAGATGCTCACCGGCAGCAATCCCTTCCGCGGCGGCAACTACACCCAGACGGTGATGAACCACGTGCAGATGCCGGCACCGGCCCTGCCGGCGGCCCTGGCGGGCTGCCAGGCGCTGCTGGAACGCATGCTGGCCAAGGACCCGGAGCAGCGCTTTGCAGACTGCCGGGCGCTGCTGGCGGCGCTGGACCAGGTCGAACTGACCGATCCGGACGAAACCCGCATTGGCCCGGCGGTCGGCCTGACCGCCACGCGCGCGGAGCCCCCGCTGGCTCCGCCCCAGGTCAAGGCGGCGCAGGCCGCCAAACCGCGCAAGTCGGTGCTGCCGATGCTGCTCAGTGTGCTGGCGCTGCTGGTCACCCTGACCGCCGGTGGCCTGTACTGGCAGCAGCAGCGCCAGATCAACGACCTGCTGGCCCAGGCCGAGCAGCGTCTGGCCGCCGGACAGCTGGTGGAGCCGGCAGAGGGCAGCGCCGAGCACTATTTCCGCGCGGTGCTGGCGATCGACGCGCGCAACCAGGCCGCCCTGGGCGGTCTCGAGCGGGTCAAGGGCGCGCGCATCGCCGGCTTCCTCGCGCTGGGCGAACAGCGCCTGGGCGAGGGCCTGCTGCTGGAGCCGGTGCAGGACAGCGCCGACCATTACTTCAACCAGGCCCTGCTCCTGGACGCCGGCAATGCCGGCGCTCTTGACGGTCTGCGCCGGGTGCTGGAGGCGCGCATCGCCGCCAACCTCGCCCGCGCCGAGCAGAGCATCGGCGAGCAGCGTCTGCTGCAGCCCGAAGACGACAGTGCGGTGCATTACTACCGGCAGATTCTCGACTGGGTGCCGGGGCACGAGCAGGCCGTCGCCGGTCTGCAGCGCGTCGCCATGCTGTATCGCGACCTGGCCAATGCGGCCTACCGCAAGGGCAACTTTCCCGGTGCCCTGGCGATGATCGACAACGGCCTGCAGGTGGAGCCGCAGCATCCGCAGCTGCTCAGGATGCGCGACGAACACCAGGCGTTGCTGAGTTCGGCGCGTGCCGCCAAGGCATCCCAGGCCAGCCGGCCGACGTCGCCGCAGCCCGCGCAGCAGCAGGAACAGAGCAATCCGATCAAGCGGGTGTGGACCAATCTATTCGGTAACTGACAGGCATGCCGCCATGATCATTGGCGGAACGTGAACAGGACAGGCTTCATATGCTCAAACTGCATTTCAAGGACGGTCGTCAGGCCCCCATCTGGCTGGTCGAAGAGCGCTTCAGCATCGGCGAGGACCGGCGCAACCAGCTAGTGCTCGCCGAGCCTGGGATCGGCGCCTTCCATGCCGAGATCATCCAGCGTGACGGCCACTACTTTCTCAGTGACTGCGACAGCGCCGGCGGCACCTTCGTCAACGGTCAGCGCATCACCACCCAGTACCAGTTGCGCCCCGAGGACCAGCTGCGCATCGGCTCCGTGGAGCTGCTGCTGCTTGATCCGGGCAAGGCCGTGGTGCGCCCCGACGCCACGGTGCGCTGGTATCTGCAGGTGAACTCGGGCGAGCAGGTGGGCAAGAAGTTCCACCTCCAGCCGGGCAGCCTGGGCGTCGGCCGTTCGAGCAAGTGCGAGCTGTGCTTTGGCGATCCTGAACTGTCGCGCCGGCACGGCGAATTCTTCCTCAAGGACGATGTGCTGGAGGTCAAGGACCTGGCCTCGGCCAATGGCGTGTACGTCAACCGGCAGAAGGTCGACACCGCGGTGCTGACACCTGGTGACGAGGTGCGCATGGGGTCGGTGACCCTGCTGGTGATCGGCCCCAAGGTGGGGGCTCGAGCGCACGAGGAGGCGGAGGAGGATGAGGACGCCACCCAGTTCATGAAGGCCGTCGACCTGCCGAAAGCGGACAAGCCTCAGACGGCTGGCCGTGCGCCGACGGCCAATCCGCTGCGCGCCGCGGCGCAGGCCGAAGCGGCGGCGCCCCCGGCCGCGAAGGCCGACGCCAACCTGCTCAAGCTTGCGTTGCTGGCGGGGGGCCTGCTGGTGGCGGCGGCTGCGGCGGGCGTGTTGCTGGTTCGCTGACGGGGGCGACTCCTCGCAACTGCGGGGGCTGGGTTATGCTGCGCGCCCTCTTTGTCCGATAGCTACTTGGCCAGGCCGATCATGACCCAACCGCAGAAGAACCCGTTGCATGGCATCACCCTCGAGGCCCTGCTCACCGAGCTGGTGGCGCAGCATGGCTGGGACGGACTGGCGCAGCGCGTCGATATCCGCTGCTTCAAGAGCGACCCGAGCATCAAGTCGAGCCTGACCTTCCTGCGCCGCACGCCCTGGGCGCGGGAGAAGGTGGAAGCCTTGTACGTGCAGTTGCGTCAGCAACAAGGCTGAGGCCTCATTCGCCCAGCACCACCCCCTCGCGGCGCGGATCGGCGCCGCCGAACCAGCCGTCCGGCGTGCGCTGGATGGCCTGCAGGCCACTGGGCAGCTCGCTCTCGCCGACTTCGTGACCCAGCCGGCGCAGCGCCTCGAGCGTGGCGGGCGGGAAACGCCCCTGCTCCAGCACGGTCGGGCCGTTGAAGTTGCTGAAGTTGGGCAGGTCGATGGCGCGCTGGGCATCGAGCTGCCACGGGTACAGGCCGAGCAGGGTCTTGGCGGTGAAGTGGATGATCGCCGCGCCGCCGGGCGAGCCGAGGCTGGCCAGCAGCTCACCGTTTTTCGCATCGAACACCAGGGTCGGGCTCATGCTCGAGCGCGGGCGCTTGCCCGGCTCGACGCGGTTGGCGACCGGCCGGCCTTGCGCATCGCGCGGGGCGAGGGCGAAGTCGGTGAGCTGATTGTTGAGCAGGAAGCCGCCGGGCAGACCGGTGCCGCCGTCGCTGAGCTGGCGCGCGCCGAAGGCCTGCTCGATGCTGCTGGTCATCGCCAGCGCATGGCCTTCGGCATCGACGATGCTGACGTGGCTGGTGCCGTACTCCTCCTGCGCCGCCTGCGGCGCCCAGGCCAGCGGTGTGCCGCCGGGAACGCCATGGCTGGCGGTGCCCATGCTCCGCTCGCCGATCAACGTCGCGCGCTGTTTCAGGTAGGCCGGGGCGAGCAGGCTGCGCCAGTCGCCGGCCGGCGGCGCGACGAAGGTCGGGTCGGCGATGTACTGGGCACGATCGGCAAAGGCCAGCTTGGCCGCTTCGCTGTAGCGGTGCAGGAAGGCCGCGGAGGGGCGGCCGTCCACCAGCGGGTTTTGCTGGGGTGGCAGCTGTTCGAGCAGGCCGAGAATCTGCATCAGCGTCAGCTGCCCGGAGGAGGGTGGCGGGAAGCCACAGACGCGGTACTGCGCCAGCCACAGCTGGCACAGGGCCTCGCGCCGCAGCGGCTGGTAGTGCTGCAGGTCGGCCAGTTGCAGGCGCCCGGGGTTGCTCGGGTGCTGGCGGACCTTGGCCACCATGGCCTGGGCCACCGGCCCCGCGTAGAAGGCCGCGCTGCCGTGACGGGCGATGCGCCTGAGCATCTCGGCCAGCGCCGGGTTGCGCAGGACCTGGCCGACCGGTAGCGGCGCGCCATTGGCACGGTAGTAGAAGGCGGCGGCGCTCGGATCCTGGCGCAGGTACTGGTCGGCGGCGAGCAACTGGTGCAGGCGCGGGCTGATGGCGAAGCCCTGTTCGGCCAGCTCGATGGCGGGGACGAACAGCACCGCCCAGGGCAGCTTGCCATGGGCGCGATGGGCGCTCTCGAGCATCTTCAGCACGCCGGGCACGCCCACCGCGCGGCCGCCGACTACGGCGTCGATGAAGGCCATCGGCTTGCCGTCGCTTTGCAGGAACATCTGCTCGTCAGCATCGGCCGGCGCGGTTTCGCGGCCGTCCCAGGCGTCGAGGCGCTGGCCGTCCCAGTGCAGGAGGAACGCGCCGCCACCGAGGCCGCTGGACTGCGGCTCCACCAGGCCGAGCACCATCTGCACGGCGATCGCCGCGTCCACGGCACTGCCGCCGGCTTGCAGGATCTGCCGGCCGGCCTCGGCGGCCAGTGGATTGGCGGCGGCCACGGCGTAGTGCTGCAGCTGCCAGCCGGGCTTGGCCTGGTGGCCGCTGGCGGCCTCCGGCTGGATCGGGCGGATTTCCAGGGGGAGCGCCTGGTGGCGGGCGCAGGCGGCGAGCAGCAGGCTGACGCCCAGGCCGAGCACGCAGCGCAGCCGCTTGGGGGGACGCGGGATCACGGCTTATTCCTTTGGCTGACTCAGCGAGGCGTGCATCTGCTCCGCAGCGGCGCCCTTCTTGGGTGCCTGGCAGGCGGTGGCTTCGGCCAGCAGGTAGGGCTGCAGTAGCGGCATCATGCCCTTGAGCGTTTGCACCGGCAGCGCCGAGGTGAAGGTGAAACGTTCCGACTGTTCGCCGGCAACATAGGCGGTCAGCGTACCGAAGTGCCGCGGGCCGAGGAAGAACACGAAGGTGGCGGTGCGATTGCGCGCGGTCGAACTGCTCACCCAGCCGCTGCGGGTAAAGGTCTCGAGGCGGTTGTCGCCCGTGCCGGTCTTGCCGCCGACCATCAGCGGCTGGCCATCGGCTTGCAGCAGCACGCCCTTGAGGCGGCGCGCGGTGCCGTTTTCCACCACCTCGGCGAGCACGCTGCGCAGCGCCGTGGCCACTTCGGGACGCATGACCCGCTCGCCGCTGGTCTGCTCGCGCTCCAGGCGGGTTTCGTAGGGCGTGGTGGCGGCGAAGTGCAGGTTGTCGATGCGTACCGTCGGCAGGCGCACGCCGTTGTTGAGGATGATGCCCATCAGCTCGGCCAGTGCCGCCGGGCGATCGCCGGAGCTGCCCAGCGCGCTGGCCAGCGAGGGCACCATGTGATCGAACGGGAAGCCCAGGCGGGCCCAGCGCTGGTGCACGTCGGTGAATGCCTCGACCTCGACCATGGTGCGGATGCGGCTGTCGCGGGCGCTGCGGTGACGGGTCTTGAACAACCAGCTGTAAACCTCCTGGCGCTCGTCGCGGCTGGCCTCGGCGGCGGCGCTGAAGTCGGCCTGCGGATTCTGCATGCGGTAGCCGATCAGCCACAGCTCCAGCGGGTGCACGCGGGCGATGTAGCCCTGGTCGGGCAGGTTGAAGGCCCCGGGACCGTAGCGATAGTAGTAGTCCTCGAGTTTCTTCGGCGGCGGCATCAGCTTTTTGCCGAGGTGGGCCTGCATGACCTGGGCGAACTCTTCGAGGCTGGCCTGCGGGTACAGGTAACGATGGATGGCGGCCAGGCGCGACTGGCTCAGGCGCAGGCCCTCGAGCAGGGTTTCGAACATCTCCTGCGGGGGCTTGTCGCGGTACTTGCTCCAGAAGCGCCGCAGGAACACCGTACCTTCCTTGTCGGCGAAGCGGGTCAGGTACTCGCGGCGGCGTGGATCCTGGTCATCGGTCAGCAGTTGCGCGCTGTTGTTGGCCATGTTGTAGGTACTGTAGCGCACCACGTCGCGCAACAGCCGCACGAACGGCAGGTTGATCGACTCGCGCAGCGCTTCGCGCATGGTCGGTCGGCGGCCGTTGTCCTCCTTGCGGAAGTTGTTGAAGGTGTGCGCGCCGCCGCCGGTGAAGAAGGTTTCGCCGGGGCTGGCGGAGTATTTGCGCTCCAGCGCGGCGTCGATCATTTCTTCCACACTGGCCTGCGGATTGACCCGCAGGTAGTCCAGCGCCCACACGCTGAGGTTGTCGCGGGGGTTGACCTGCTCGGCCAGGCTGCGCAGCTCGGCCGGCGTCTTGCCGGCGTAGTGATCGTGCAGTTCGCTGACCATTTCCAGATAGGTGGCCATCACCCGCAGCTTGGCGGTGGAGCCCAGCTCCAGCTTGCTGCCCTCGTTGATGTCGAACGGCTGGCCGGTGGTGTCGGTCTGCACGCGCACGCGGTTGCCGTTGGCGCCGCGCTCGAACAGGGTGAAGCTGTAGCGCACATCCGCGGTCAACGCGGGGCTCAGCAGGCGCTCGCCGAACAGGCCGACCTGCTCGGCGAACACCGGGTCGGTCAGCTTGCCCAGGTAGTTGCTGACTTCCTGCTGCAGGGGCTGATTGAGGGTGGCGTCGACCGCGAGGTCGAGGCGGTCGAGGTCATACAGCTGCGTGCCGAGCTGGCGCACCAGCCGGGTGCGGACGGCGTTGATGCCCTTGTCGCTGGCTACCGGTGGCAGCGCCGGATCGGTGGCCATGTTGCGGAACGTCAGCTGCTGGCCGAGCGCGGCATCGCGCAGGGCCGCGCTGATCACCCCCGCGCCGGCCAGTACGCGCAGGTGGCTGTCGGTCAGTTCGGCCAGTTCGACGCGGCCGTTGTTCAGATACCAGGACGGCCGGCGCTGGGCGATCATCAGCGCCAGCACCTGGCGCAGGGCCAGGCCGCGCTCGGCCAGGCTGGCATCGGAGTTGCTGCGCAGGGCCCGGTTGCTGCGGGCAAAGTCGGCGCCGAACCACACCCACAGGCCGTCGCCGATGCCATGCACCTCGCCGTAACCGCCCGCCGCGGAGAGCGGCACGTTGTTGATGTAGTCGTGGACGATCTCCCGGCGCAGCGGCAGGGTTTCGCGCCCTTCGCGGTAGGCGCGCACACTGGCCGAGAGCATCTGCCGCAGCTTTTCCGCCGCGTTGGGCGTGCGCCCGTCCGGCGAGTGGCGGAACTTCTCGATCTGCGTGGCCAGGGTGCTGCCGCCAGCGGAGTCGGTATCGGCGTCCAGCCGGCGGGCCAGTTGACTCCAGGCCGCCTTGAGGAAGCGCGGCCAATCGACCGAGGGATTGAGATGCGGGCGCTCAGTGTCGAGGAGGTTGCGGTTCTCGATGAACAGCAGGCTCTGCACGGCCAGCGGCGGAATGTCGTTGAAGCTTTCGTAGTAGCGCTGCGGGTGGCGGAAATCGAACATCGGCTCGCCGCGGCAGTCGCTGATGTCGATGCCGGCGCGGGTCTTCTCGCGAAACGGCGGATACAGGCCGTGATCGGTGTACTCGAGCAGCGGTGTGGAGAAGCGTGCCTGGCTGGCGACCACGTAACCCTGGTTGTTCAGGCGGCGGATGAACTCCGGCAGGCCGACATAGCCGAGGCGCTGGTCGAACGGCCCCTGCTGCGGATAGCGGATGGCATCGCTGGGGCCCGGCTCGACCCGGTATTGCAGGCGGGCCGACCAGTCCCCCAGCAGGCGCGACTGCCACTCCGAGGTCTGCGCTTCGCGCGCCGCCCACAGGGCGCCGGCGGCGGCGCAGCCGAGCAGGACCACGGTGAATCCCCCGCGCACGGCCCATATCCGGCGCCGACTGGTTTTCAGCGAGGCCTGCAGGGCCTGCGAGCGTACGGGTTGATCGGCGGCGGATGAGGTCTGCTCGGGGGCGCCCATGATGTCTGTATCCATGACGGCATTTATCGATTATTGACAACAGCTTAGCCGTATTCACCAGCGGTCGCCTGCGAGCTGTCACACAGAGCGATATCATGCCGGCCCCAGAGTTCGGAGCACCACATGCAGGCGCTGCGACCGAGGGAAATGACTGACGACCCCGTCTGTGACGCGGGAGCGGATTATGCGGCAATCTGAAACCGGGAGGGACAGGGATGGCGGGCAAACTGCACTGGTTGGGAGTGATTCGCGGGCGCTTTCTGCTGCTGGCGCTGACCTGCGTGGCGCTCGGCATCGCCGCGGCGCTGCAAACGCGCGATCTGGACGGCGGCTTCGTGGCCGACGCCTTGCTGGTACTGCTCGGTGCCCTGGCCGCCCACGCCGGGGTCAATGCCCTCAACGAATACAGCGACTATCGCAGCGGCCTCGACCAGCAGACCCGGCGCACCCCGTTCAGCGGCGGCAGCGGTACCCTGGTGGCCCAGCCGCAATACGTCGATGTCGCGCAGTGGCTGGGCCTTGGCGCGGTGGGGCTGACAACCGCCATCGGCCTGTACTTCCTGATCCGTCAACCGGCACTGGTCTGGAGCCTGGCCCCGCTCGGCGCCGTGGGCCTGGCGCTGGTGCTTGCCTACACCCCCTGGCTGACCCGCCGCCCGTGGCTGTGCCTGCTGGCGCCGGGCCTCGGCTTCGGCCCGCTGATGGTGCTCGGCACCCAGGTCGTCCTCGCCGGGCAGATCAGCCTCAGCGCGGCACTGCTGTCGCTGGTGCCGTTCTTCCTGTGCAACAACCTGCTGCTGCTCAACCAGTTCCCCGACATCGAGGCCGACCGCTCGGTCGGCCGTCTGACCTTGCCCATGCTGCTCGGCCGTGCTGGTGCGGTGCAGGTGCTCGGCGTGCAGTGGCTGCTGGCCTTCGCTGGCCTGCTGGTCTGCGTGCTGGCCGGTTGGCTGCCTGCCGGCGCCGCGGCCGGCCTGCTCGGCGCCCTGCCGGCGCTGCGCGCCTGGTGGCTGCTGCGCCGCGATGCCGACGACCTGGAATGCCTGCTACCGGCGATGGGCTTGAACGTGGCGGTGAGCGTGGCGACGCCGTTGTTGATGGCGGTGGGGATGCTGGTGGGTGGCTGAGCGGGCGATGCTGCTGCCTGATCGATCTGCAGCAAGATAGCCGCCGAGATTGTTTCCCTATGGAGCGGCTGTTCGAGCGGCATGTCGAGGTGCTGCTGGGCAAACAGCTGCCGAGCGGCGCGAAGCTGTTGCCCCAGCGCTCCAGGCATTCCCTGTGCACCCACCGTGACGAGCCGATGTTCCGCCTCAAGCCCGATCTGCTGCTGGAGCATCGGGGGCGAACCTGGGTGCTGGACAGCAAGTGGAAGCTGATCGACGCCGCGGCCCGCGAGCGCAATTACGGACTGAGCCAGGCCGATTTCTACCAGCTGTATGCCTACGGCCAGACCCACCTGCAGGGGCAGGGCGAGATGGCGCTGATCTATCCGCGGACCGAGCGTTTCCGTGAACCGCTGAAGCCTTTCGCCTTTTCCGAGCAGTTGAGGCTGTGGGTGTTGCCGTTCGATCTGCTGGCAGGCGAGTTGCTCGGTGGCGAACGGGTGGGTTTGCCGCTGGGTTGCTGAAGCGCCCGCTGTTACCCCCGCGCCGCACTCACCCCCTCAAGGGTGGCGAACGAGGTGTCCTTGGCGGTGAGCAGGAAGTCGCGCATGAAGGGCGCATCCAGCATGTCCGCGCGAATCCCCGCATACAGGGTCGCATACAGGCCCTTTTCCCCGAGTTTCTTCGCCGTCACGTAGCCGCGCGAGCTGTACTCGTGCAGCGCCCAGTTGGGCAGGCAGCTCACCCCGCGACCACTGGCCACCAGCTGCAGCATCATCACCGTCAGCTCGGCGGTGCGTATGCCGGCCGGCTCGACGTCGGCGGGGTCGAGGAAGCGGGTGAAGATGTCCAGGCGGTCGCGTTCCACCGGGTAGTGGATCAGCGTCTCGCCGGCCAGGTCCTCCGCGGTGACGTAGGCCTTGCTCGCCAGCGGATGCTGGTTGGCCACCGCCAGCTGCGCCTCGTAGGTGAACAGTGGCACGTAGGTGATGCCGGCCAGCTCCACCGGGTCGGAGGTGACCACCAGGTCGAGATCGCCGCGCGCCAGCGCCGGCAGCGGGGCGAAGGAGAAGCCGGAAGCCAGGTCCAGCTCGACCTCCGGCCAGGCATCGCGGAACTGGTCGATGGTCGGCATCAGCCACTGGAAGCAGCTGTGGCATTCGATGGCCATGTGCAGGCGGCCCGCAGTGCCCCCGGCGAGGCGCGCGAGATCGCGCTCGGCACTGCGCAGTTGCGGCAGGATCGCGTCCGCCAGCTGCAGCAGGCGCAGACCGGCGCTGGTGAAGCGCACCGGCTTGGTCTTGCGCACGAACAGCGACAGGCCGAGGCGCTCCTCGAGCTCCTTGAACTGGTGGGAGAGGGCGGACTGGGTCAGGTGCAGGCGCTCGGCGGCTTCCACCAGGCTGTCGGATTCGCGCAGGGCATGCAGGGTCTTCAGGTGGCGCAGTTCGATCATGATGGACTCGGCAGGGAGAGGTGCGCGCGGCGCATCCTACGGATGGTGGCGTTGGGGCAGGGTGCGCCATGCGCACCAGCTGGCCACAGATTGATCGTGAAGAAAAATACGGATCATTGAGAATATATTGAGTTTGTCTCATGCGGTGCCGGCTGTCGACAATGCCGGTCATTCACCAACATGGAGACAGACAAATGGCATTGGCGCACACCCTCGGCTTTCCGCGCATCGGCCGCGACCGCGAGCTGAAGAAAGCCCTCGAAGCCTACTGGCAGGGCGAGTTGGACGAAGCCGGCCTGCGCGCGGTCGGCCGCCAGCTGCGCGCCGCCCACTGGCAAATCCAGAAGGACGCCGGCATCGAGCTGCTGCCGGTGGGCGACTTTGCCTGGTACGACCAGGTGCTCAACCACTCCTTGCTGCTGGGCGTGGTGCCGGAGCGCTTCCGCGATGGCGAGGGCCGCGTCACCCTCGACACCCTGTTCGCCATGGCCCGCGGCGCGAGGGGTGGCTGCTGCGGCGGCAGCGGCACCCAGGCGCAAGAGATGACCAAGTGGTTCGACAGCAACTACCACTACCTGGTCCCCGAGTTCAGCCACGACCAGTCGTTCCGCCTGAGCTGGGAGCAGCTGTTCGAGGAAACCGCGGAGGCGCTGGCGCTGGGCCATGCGGTCAAGCCGGTGCTGATCGGCCCGCTGACCTACCTGTGGCTGGGCAAGGCCAAGAGCGCGGCTGCCGAAAGCGAAGGCTTCGACAAGCTGGAGCTGCTCGAACGGCTGCTGCCGGTGTACGGCGAGGTGCTCGGCCGTCTGGCGGCGCTGGGCGTGGAGTGGGTGCAGATCGACGAGCCGATCCTCGGCCTCGACCTGCCGCAGGACTGGAAGACCGCCTTCGAGCGCGCCTACAACCTGCTGCAGGCCCCCAAGCCGCAGAAGCTGCTGACCACCTACTTCGCCGGCCTGGAGGACAACCTCGGTCTGGCCGCCAACCTGCCGGTGGCCGGTCTGCACATCGACCTGGTGCGTGCCCCCGAGCAGTTCCCGGCGATCCTCGACCGCCTGCCGGCCTACAAGGTGCTGTCGCTGGGCGTGGTCAACGGGCGCAACGTCTGGCGCTGCGACCTGGAGCAGGCCCTGGCGGTACTGCGTGAGGCGCAGGCGCGGGTCGGCGACCGCCTGTGGGTGGCGCCGAGCTGCTCGCTGCTGCACTGCCCGGTGGATCTCGAGCGCGAAGACCAGCTGGACGCCGAACTGCAGGGCTGGCTGGCCTTCGCCGTGCAGAAGTGTGCGGAGGTGGCGACTCTCGCCCGCGCGCTGAACGCGCCGGACGCCCCCGAGGTGCAGGCCGCGCTGGCCGCCAGCCGCGCCGTGCAGCAGGCGCGCGCCCGCTCGCCGCGCATCCACAATCCGCGGGTGCAGCAGCGTCTGGCGGCGGTGACGGCGGCCGACAGCCGCCGCGCTTCGCCGTTTGCAGCGCGCATCGAGCAGCAGCGCGCGCGCCTGAATCTGCCGGCGTTCCCCACCACCACCATCGGCTCCTTCCCGCAGACCGGGGCGATCCGCCTGGCGCGCCAGGCATACCGGCTGGGCAAGCTGAGCGAGAGTGACTATGTGGAAGCCATGCAGGCGGAGATCCGCCATGCGGCGCGCGTGCAGGAGCAACTGGGCCTGGACGTGCTGGTGCACGGCGAGGCCGAGCGCAACGACATGGTCGAGTACTTCGCCGAGCAGCTCGACGGCTACGCCTTCACCCGCTTCGGCTGGGTGCAGAGCTACGGCTCGCGCTGCGTCAAACCGGCGGTGATCGTCGGCGATCTGAGTCGTCCACAGGCGATGACCGTGGAGTGGATCCGCTATGCGCAGAGCCTCACCGCCAAGCCCATGAAGGGCATGCTCACCGGGCCGGTGACCATGCTGATGTGGTCGTTCCCGCGCGAGGACGTCAGCCGCGAGGTGCAGGCGCGCCAGCTGGCGCTGGCCATCCGCGACGAGGTGCTGGACCTGGAGGCGGCCGGCATCGCCATCGTGCAGATCGACGAGGCGGCGTTCCGCGAGGGCCTGCCGCTGCGCCGCGCCGCCTGGCGCCACTATCTGGACTGGGCGGTGGACGCCTTCCGCCTGTGTTCCAGCGGCGTGGCGGATGCCACGCAGATCCACACCCACATGTGCTACAGCGAGTTCAACGACGTGATCGAGGCCATCGCGGCGATGGACGCCGACGTCATCACCATCGAGACCGCGCGCTCGCAGATGGAGCTGCTGGAGGCCTTCGAGGCGTTCGAATACCCCAACGAGATTGGTCCTGGCGTCTACGACATCCACTCGCCGCGGGTGCCGACGGTGGCGGAGATGGTCGCGCTGCTGGAGCGGGCCGCCGAGCGCATCCCCGCCGAGCGGCTGTGGGTCAATCCCGACTGCGGCCTGAAGACCCGCGGCTGGCCGGAAACCCTGGCGGCGCTGGGCAACCTGGTCGCCGCGGCGCGCCAGCTGCGCGACAAGGTGAGGGCGGCGGCTTAGGTCGGGGAGCGCTACTGGTAGGTAACGCTGCGCGGTTACCTCCCTACGGTTGGGTGCCGGAGCGGAAGCGCAGGGGTAGAAGACTCGCGCAGCGATCTTCTACCAGCCCCCCCCTGCCTAGGACATGATCGCAGGGGATCACGCCAGCACCGGCCCCGCCTGCTCGCGCTCGCGGATGCCCTGCTCGATGGTGGCGGCGAACCGCTGCAGCGCCGGCAGGTAGCGCTGGGCGGCCTGCTCGATGGTCATCGCCTTGAGCACGTAGACTAGGTTGATGCAGCCGTAGACCCGCTGTTCGCCGCAGATCGGCACAGCGATGGACGCGGTACGCTCCTCGGTGTTCCAGCTGCCGAAGTTCTCGCCGTAACCCAGGCGTCGGGTGCGGCGCAGCAGGTTGTCCAGCGCTACCGGGTTGCGCGCCAGGCGGCTCTCCTCGTCGTCGCGCTTGGCCAGCAGCTCGATGATGCGTTCGCGCTCGGCCTCCGGGCAGAACGCCAGGTAGGCCAGGCCGGTGGCGGTGATCAGCATCGGCAGGCGGCGACCGACCATCGAGCGGTGGAACGACAGGCGGCTGAAGCGGTGGGTGGTCTCGCGTACCACCATGGCGTCGACGTCCAGGGTGCACAGGTCGGTCGGCCAGTGCACCTCTTGCAGCAGTTCGGCCAGCAGCGGCGCGCCCAGCTCGGAAATCCATTGCTCGTCGCGAAAGCCCTCGCTCAGTTCGCGCACCTTGAGGTTGAGGCGGAAGCTGTCGTCCGACTCGCTGCGGCGCACGTAGCCCTCGTCCTGCAGGGTCTCCAGCAGCCGGCGCACCGTGGTGCGGTGCAGCCCGGTCAGCTCGGCCAGCCTGGCCGGACTGGCGCCGCCGTCCACCCGGTTGAGGGCGTTGAGGATCTGCAGGCCGCGAGTCAGGCCGCGTACGGTCTTGTATTCGGTTTCACGCGTGCCGCTCATCTGTCTGTCACCTGATCAAATCCGCCTTCGCCGTATTCAAGCATGCCTGCCGTCTGTCAGCCCGGATGCCGGAGCCGCGCTGTGCCAGCCCCTGCGCAGGGCCGGCCGGTGCCCGTTGCGCCAGCGCCCGGCGAGCCGGTTGGCGACGCTATCCGCCGGGGTGGATCGCTGTCAGACCCCCGGTGCAGAGCGGTCGAGGCGGTGGATCGGGCCGGGCAAGCACACCAGGGTCGGCAAAAAAACCTTTAAAAACAATATCGTGCACATAGTGCACGCAAGGATAGATAGTTTTTTTCCTTCCCGAGTCACGCCCCTAGAATGGCCGCCGTAGGTTCTGAACAAAAAACAACCAGGTGACGAGCCAGCCTGAGGGCGAGTGGTTTCCGGCAGCGCCAGTGCGGCGACACCGGCCAGCCACGGCAGCTTACCTGACACGTTGCACGTTGGTCGGCGGAGGCGGGTGGTCTCCGACGATCATGGAGGTTTCATGACTGTAAAACTTAAATGCCTGTCGCACACTCCCCTGCGTGGCCTCAATGATCCGGGCGCCGCAGTCGTCGCCGAAGTCGATGCGGCGCTGGCCAAGGCCCGTGCCGAGGTCGAGGCCTTCGATCCCGAGCTGATCGTGATCTTCGCGCCGGACCATTATAACGGCCTGTTCTACGACCTGATGCCTCCGTTCGTGATCGCCACCGCCGCCGAGTCGGTGGGCGACTACCTGACCCAGCCCGGCCCGTTGTCGGTGGCCAAAGACCTGGCCCTCGAGCTGACTCGCCATGTGCTCGACAGCGACGTCGATATCGCCCTGTCGCACCGCCTGCAGGTGGACCATGGCTGCACCCAGACCCTGGAAGAGCTGACCGGCAGCATCGACCGCTATCCGGTGATCCCGATCATCATCAACTCGGTGGCGCCGCCGTTCGCCCCCTATCGCCGGGTGCGCAAGCTGGGCGAGGCGGTGGGCCGCTTCATCGCCAAGCTCGACAAGCGCGTGCTGATCCTCGGTACCGGTGGGCTGTCCCACGAGCCGCCCGTGCCGCTGCTGGCCGACGCTCCCGAAGCGATCAGCGAGTTCCTCATCGCCGGGCGCAATCCGACCCCGGAAGCGCGGGCCGCCCGCCAGGCGCGCACCATCGCCGCCGGCAAGATCTACGGCACTGCCGAGTCGCTGCAGACCCCGCTCAATGCCGACTGGGACCTGGCCTTCATCGACCTGCTGGTGCAGGGCCGCCTCGACGAGATCGACGAGTTCAAGATCGAGGAAATCTCCAAGGCCGCCGGTCGTTCGGCCCACGAAGTGCGCACCTGGGTCGCTGCCTTCGCGGCGCTGGCCGCCACCGGTGCCTACTCCGCCCGCCAGGACTACTACCGGGCGATCAACGAATGGATTGCCGGCTATGGCGTTGTAAGCGCCGAGCAGAACTGAGCCCCCGTACGGGCTGCAGTTGTCCACAACAAGAGTGCGTCACCCGCCGCGTGTGCTGCGGAGAGAGAGGATTAGAAACATGAGCAACATCGACACCCAGATCCCCAGCGAAGCCGAAATCGTCGCCCGTGCCGAGGCGATGATCCCCTGGCTGCGCGAGAAGGCCGAGTCCTGCGAGAAGGCGCGCATGGTTTCCCGCGAAACCATCCAGGCCTTCCAGGAAGCCGGCTTCTTCAAGATCCTGCAGCCCAAGCGCTGGGGCGGCTACGAGATGCACCCCAACGTACTGAACAAGGTGCTGATGGAACTGGCCCGCGGTTGCCCGTCCAGCGCCTGGAACGTGATGGTGCTCGGTGTGCATCCCTTCGAGATCGGCCTGCTCGACCCGCGTTGCGGCGACGAGCTGTGGGGCGAGGACAACACCCGTCTGGTGTCCTCTTCCTACGCGCCCTTCGGCACCGTCACCCGCGTCGACGGCGGCTACCAGCTTAACGGCGAGTGGCTGACCTCCAGCGGTTGCGATCACGCTGCCGGCGGCGCCTTCCTCGGCGGCCGCGTGGTCAACGACGCCGGTCAGATGGAGTTCCGCTCGTTCTGGGTGCAGGCCAGCGATTTCGAGATCGTCGACGACTGGCATGTGGTCGGCCTGGCTGGCACCGGCAGCAAGAAGCTGATTATCAAGGAAGTGTTCGTACCGACCTATCGCAGCCACGTGATCGGCGACTACGACGAGCACTCCCACGGCCACGTCAACAACCTGTTCAAGATGCCGTTCTTCTACGTGTTCTACGCCGCCGTGTCCTCGGTGATCATCGGCATGGCGCGCGGCATGGTCGACCTTTATGTCGACCACATGAAGCCGCGTCAGAACCTCAACCAGGCCGTCGGTGCCGCGGTCAACGACCCGTTCATCAAGAGCCGCCTGGGCGAGGCCTACGCCAAGATCCTCGGCGCCACCACCCGTGTGCTGCATAACACCGAGGAAGCCTGGAGCTACGCTTCCCAGGGCCAGCTGGTGCCGCTGGAGGTGCGCGTGCGCCACTTCGCCACCAACCAGTTCACCGGCGGCGAGTGCTTCGATGCGGCGCACATGATCTTCAAGAAGACCGCCACCCGTGGCGTGTGGCTGAGCAGCCCGATGCAGCGGCAGATGCGCGACATCCTGGTCGGTGCCAACCACATCACCCAGAACCAGGACAACATCGGCGACCTGCTCGGCGGCCAGCTGCTCGGCAACCCGATGCCGGCGGCCAACCCGTTCGGCGTCAAGGCCTGATTCCGAGTCGGAACTGATGGGCGGGCCAAAGAGCCCGCCCACATCTGCCCGCTGCGTGAGAGCTACTGTCGTGAGCAAAGAAATCAATCAACTGCTGGACTGGATCCCCAACGCCGACCTCGCCACCCTGCCGGTGGTGAGCGCCGACGACCACCGTGTCGGTATGCGCAACCTAGCCGCCGCCGTCACCATCATCACCGCGCGCGATGGCGATACCCATCTCGGCCTGACCGCCACCGCGGTGTGCTCGGTGACCGCCGAGCCGCCGCGCCTGGTGGTGTTCGTCAACAAGAAGGTCGCCGCCAGCGAGGCGATCCTCAACAGTGGCGCGCTGTGCGTCAACGTGCTGTCCGGCGAGCAGGAGCACGAAGCCAAGGTGTTCGCCGGCATGGTCGAGGGCGTGCACGGCGAGGCCCGCTTCCAGCATGGCCAGTGGCACGACCTGGCCAGCGGCGTGCCGGTACTCGATGGCGCCGTGGCCAACTTCGACTGCCGCGTGGTCAAGGTCTTCGATGAAAGCACCCACCACGCCTTCCTGTGCGAGGTCCTGGCCACCCGCGGCCAGCCGGGCGGCGAGCCGCTCCTGTACCTGAACGGCGCCTTCCGCCGCCTCGCCCCCCAAGCCTGATTTCGAGGAACCAGTCCAATGACCGGCACTACCCTGAGCGAAGCCTCCACCAGCAAGTTCGTGCGTATCCAGGACGGCGAGCTCGACCTGAACATCCACTACAACGACTGCGGCGAAGGTGCGGAAACCGTGGTCATGCTGCACGGCTCCGGTCCCGGCGCCAGCGGCTGGGCCAACTTCAACCGCAACATCGAGCCGCTGGTGGCCGCCGGCTACCGGGTGATCCTCATGGACTGCCCGGGCTGGAGCAAGAGCGACTCGATCGTCTGCACCGGCTCGCGTTCCGACCTCAACGCCCGCGTGCTCAAGGGTCTGGTCGATGCGCTGGAGCTGGACCGCGTGCACATCCTCGGCAACTCCATGGGCGGCCACAGCGCCGTCGCCTTCGCCCTGGCCAACCCCGAGCGTGTCGGCAAGCTGGTGCTGATGGGTGGTGGCACCGGCGGAGCCAGTCCGTTCACGCCGATGCCGACCGAAGGCATCAAGCTGCTGCAGGGCCTGTACCGCGAACCGACCATCGACAACCTGAAGAAGATGATGAACGTCTTCGTCTTCGACACCAGCGACCTCACCGAGGAGCTGTTCCAGGCCCGTCTCGACAACATGCTCAACCGTCGCGACCACCTGGAAAACTTCGTCAAGAGCCTGGCGGCCAACCCCAAGCAGTTCCCGGACTTCAGCCCGCGCCTCGCCGAGATCAAGGCGCAGACCCTGGTCATCTGGGGCAGCAACGATCGCTTCGTGCCGATGGACACCGGCCTGCGCCTGCTCGCCGGCCTGCCCAACGCCGAACTGCACGTGTTCAACCGTTGCGGCCATTGGGCGCAGTGGGAACACGCCGACAAGTTCAACCGCATGGTGCTGGACTTCCTGACCCACTGATCCGCTGATCCACCGGCGCGCTGGGGCGCCGGCCCGTTTTGCGGTCGCCGCGGCCACCAGCTGCGGCCGGCTTACCTTGCCCGTACCGTCCGTCACCCGCCTTATCGGGGACGCGGCTGATACGGGCTTTTTTGTCTGGAAAACTCTTTAAAAACAACGATGTGCACTAGGTGCACATGTGGAGTTGTTTTCGTTGTCGGGGTTTTTCAGCCGTTCCTATACTCCGCGCACAACTATGCCCGCCGGCAGGGGAGGTCGTGAACCCGGTTCAAGATCTCCCTTTCCGGCTGGCCGGCGACAGCCACTGTCCGCCGATTTTGCAGTGGAGCGTCAGCTCCGGCCTGACTTGCGCGCATCCCGAGGTAAGCCATGAGCGTTACTCAACAGACCCTGGAACAACTGGCCAGCGCCCTGCGCGAGGCCGAGGCGAGCGGGGTGGCCGTCGAGCCGCTGCGCGAGCTGATCGGCGTGGACAACGGTGCGGCGGCCTACGCCATCCAGCGCCTCAACATCGCCCACGGCGTGGCCAACGGCCGCCGCGTGGTCGGTCGCAAGATCGGCCTGACCAATCCCAAGGTGCAGGCCCAGCTCGGCGTCGACCAGCCGGACTTCGGCACCCTGTTCGCCGACATGGGCTACGGCGACAACGAGGTGGTGCCGTTCAACCGCGTACTGCAGCCGAAGATCGAGGCCGAGATTGCCCTGATCCTCGACAAGGACCTGCCGCGCGCCGACACCACCTTCGCCGAGCTGCTCGACGCCACCGGCTGGGTACTGCCGGCGCTGGAGATCGTCGGTTCGCGCGTGCAGAACTGGAACATCCGCTTCGTCGACACCGTGGCCGACAACGCCTCCAGCGGCTGCTATGTGCTCGGTGGCCCGGCGCGGCGCATCGCCGACGTCGATCTGCGTCTGGCCGCCATGCGCATGACCCGCAATGGCGAGGAAGTCTCCAGCGGCAGCGGCGCCGAGTGCCTCGGCCATCCGCTGAACGCCGCCGTGTGGCTGGCGCGCACCATGGCCCGTCTGGGCGAGCCGCTCAAGGCTGGCGACGTCATCCTCACCGGCGCCCTCGGCCCGATGGTGGGCGTGGCTGCCGGCGACCGCTTCGAAGCCGAAATCGAAGGCATCGGCCAGGTCGGCGTCAGCTTCAGCGCCGCGTGATTTCCTCGCCCCACCCGGGTGCAGCAGAGAGACCAAACATGAAAAAACTCAAAGTCGCCATCATCGGCTCCGGCAACATCGGCACCGACCTGATGATCAAGATCCTGCGTAACGGCAAGAACCTGGAAATGGGCGCCATGGTCGGCATCGACCCGGCCTCCGACGGCCTGGCCCGCGCCGCGCGCATGGGCGTGGCCACCACCCACGAGGGTGTCGAAGGCCTGACCCGCATGGACGTGTTCAAGGACATCGACTTCGTCTTCGACGCCACCAGCGCCGGCGCCCATGTGAAGAACGACGCCTTCCTGCGCTCGCTCAAGCCCGGTATCCGTCTGATTGACCTGACCCCGGCGGCCATCGGTCCGTACTGCGTGCCGGTGGTCAACCTGGAAGAGAACCTCGCCGAGACCAACGTCAACATGGTCACCTGCGGCGGCCAGGCCACCATCCCGATGGTCGCTGCGGTATCCCGCGTGGCCAAGGTGCACTACGCCGAGATCGTCGCCTCCATCGCCTCGAAGTCGGCCGGCCCGGGCACCCGCGCCAACATCGACGAGTTCACCGAGACCACCTCCAAGGCCATCGAGGTGATCGGCGGCGCCGCCAAGGGCAAGGCGATCATCGTCATGAACCCGGCCGAGCCGCCGCTGATCATGCGCGACACCGTGTTCGTGCTGTCCGAAGCGGTCGACCAGGCGAAAGTGGAAGCTTCCGTCGAGGAAATGGCCCAGGCCGTGCAGGCCTACGTGCCGGGCTACCGTCTCAAGCAGAAGGTGCAGTTCGACGTGATCCCCGAGGACGCGCCGCTGACCATCCCGGGCCACGGCACCTTCTCCGGTCTGAAGACTTCCGTGTTCCTCGAGGTGGAGGGCGCCGCCCACTACCTGCCGGCCTACGCCGGCAACCTCGACATCATGACCTCCGCCGCGCTGGCTACCGCCGAGCGCATGGCTCTTTCCATGATCAACGGCTGAGGAGCACTGCCATGACCTTCGACCCGAGCAAGAAGCTGTACATCTCCGACGTGACCCTGCGCGACGGCAGCCACGCCGTGCGCCACCAGTACTCGATCCAGAACGTGCAGGACATCGCCCGTGCCCTGGACGAGGCGAAAGTGGACTCCATCGAGGTGACCCACGGCGACGGCCTGCAGGGCTCCTCGTTCAACTACGGCTTCGGCGCGCACACCGATCTGGAGTGGATCGAGGCCGCCGCCGACGTGATCAAGCACGCGAAGATCACCGTGCTGCTGCTGCCCGGCATCGGCACGGTCCACGATCTGAAAGCCGCCTATGACGCCGGCGCCCGCTCGGTGCGCGTGGCCACTCACTGCACCGAAGCCGATGTGTCGAAGCAGCACATCGAATACGCACGCAGCCTGGGCATGGACACCGTCGGCTTCCTGATGATGAGCCACATGATCCCCGCCGAGCAGTTGGCCGCGCAGGGCAAGCTGATGGAAAGCTACGGCGCGCAGTGCATCTACATGGCCGACTCCGGTGGCGCGATGAACATGCAGGACATCCGCGACCGCATGCGCGCGTTCAAGGCGGTGCTCGATCCGCAGACCCAGACCGGCATGCACGCCCACCACAACCTCAGCCTCGGCGTGGCCAACTCGATTGCCGCGGTGGAGGAGGGTTGCGATCGCATCGACGCCAGCCTGGCCGGCATGGGCGCCGGCGCCGGCAATGCGCCGCTGGAGGTGTTCATCGCCGCCGCCGAGCGCATGGGCTGGAACCACGGCACCGACCTGTACCGCCTGATGGACGCCGCCGACGACCTGGTGCGTCCGCTGCAGGACCGTCCGGTGCGCGTCGACCGCGAGACCCTCGGTCTCGGCTATGCCGGGGTCTACTCCAGCTTCCTGCGTCATGCCGAAGTGGCCGCGGCCAAGTACGGTCTGAAGACCCTCGACATCCTCGTCGAGCTGGGTCGCCGGCGCATGGTGGGCGGCCAGGAAGACATGATCGTCGACGTCGCACTGGATCTGCTGGCCGCGGGCAAGGGCCACTGATCCGTTCCTGATCAACAGCGACCAGCTACCTGAGGGTAACTGGTCGTTTTTTGTGCACTCTAATAAGAAAAGAATAGGTAGACCGATATGAAAACCTGCACTGCGGAAGCTGTTTCTCAAACTGCCGCCGGGGCGTCGCACGACAGCCGCCGTACCTGGCTGACCATCGCCCTGTGCTTTGCCGTCGCCATACTGGAAGGCATCGACTTCCAGGCGCCGGGCATCGCCGCCAAGGGCATGGGCATTGCCTTCGGCCTCGACAAACTGCAGATGGGCTGGGTGTTCAGTGCCGGCATCCTCGGTCTGCTGCCCGGCGCCCTGGTTGGCGGCTGGCTGGCCGACCGCATCGGCCGCAAGGGCGTGCTGATCGCCTCGGTCGCGCTGTTCGGTATCTTCTCCATCGCCACCGCCCATGCCTGGGACCTGTACAGCCTGATGGGCGCGCGCCTGCTGACCGGCATCGGCCTCGGTGCCGCGCTGCCCAACCTGATCGCCCTGTGCTCGGAGGCTGCCGGCGCGCGCCTGCGCGGCACCGCGGTGAGCCTGATGTACTGCGGCGTGCCGCTGGGCGCGGCGCTGGCGGCGATGATCGGCATCGTCGGCTTCTTCGACGACTGGACCGTGCCGTTCTACGTCGGTGGCGTGCTGCCGCTGCTGGTGGTACCGCTGCTGGCCCTGTGGCTGCCGGAGTCGGCGGCCTTCAAGGCCCGCAAGTCCGCGGCCAACCAGGAGCCGCAGGTACCGGTGGTCGACGGTCTGTTCCGCAACGGCGCGGCGCTGCCGACCCTGCTGCTGTGGCTGGCCTACTTCTTCACCCTGATGGTGGTGTACATGCTGATCAGCTGGCTGCCGAGCCTGCTGGTCGGCCAGGGCTTCAGTGGCGTGCAGGCCAGCTGGGTGGTGTTCACCCTGCAGATCGGCGCTACCGTCGGCACCCTGATGCTCGGCGTGCTGATGAACACCCTGCGTCCGCTGGCGATCGCCGCGCTGATCTACGGCGGCCTGCTCGCCGCGCTGGCGGCCCTCGGCATCGTCGAGAGCTTCGTCGGCATGCTGTTCGCCGGTTTTGCCGCCGGCGTGTTCGCCACCGGCGGCCAGGGCGTGCTGTATGCGCTGGCACCGCTGTTCTACCGCACCGAAGTGCGCGCCACTGGCGTCGGCACGGCGGTGGCGGTCGGTCGCCTGGGCGCCATGAGCGGCCCGCTGGTGGCCGGCAAGATGCTGGCGCTGGGCACCGGCACCGCCGGGGTGATGATCGCTTCGGCGCCGGGCCTGGTGGTGGCCGGCATCGCGGTGTTCTACCTGTTCGTGCGTTCGCGCAAGCAGTCCGTCTGAGCCAGCTCCGGCGTCGCCCGCGGGCGATGCCGGAGCCGTTCCGGCACGCCGACTTGCAGGCCGCCGCAGGGGCGCACCCCCGCAACAACCTGGCTGCACGGTGAGCGTGCCCCCGGATCGAGCGCAATCAACTGACCTCACCCCCGCACGAGCGGCGGGTGCTGGCGTTCTGCGCATCGTCTTGACCCATGGCGCTGTTCCCCTGGACTCCCGTGACCGGAGTGTAGGGGCAATGGCTGTCGATAAAGCCTGCGTCCGGTGCAGGCTGTAGTGACACAACAATAAAAGGAGCAACCCCATGCACTTCAAGCGCACCCTCATCGCCAGCGCCATCCTCTGTGGCCAGGTGGGACTGGCCCAAGCGGGCGGATACGTCGAGACCCTACCTGCGGCTGCGGGTTGGCCGTCAGGAAAAGTGGCGCGGGCCCAAGCGGGCGGCTTCGTCGAAGGCAGCAAGGCCACCCTGACCCTGCGCAACTACTATTTCGACCGCGACTTCCGCTCCAACAACCCGAACCTCCCCGCCAGGATCAACGACGTATCGCAGAGCCAGGCCTGGGCGCAGGGCCTCATTCTGCGCATGGAGTCCGGCTTTACCGAAGGCCCGGTAGGCTTCGGCCTCAACGTGCTCGGCACCGCCGGTTTCAAGCTCGACGGCGGCCCTGGCCGCACCTTGCTCGGTAACGATCTGCTGCCGTCTGATCCGGTTACCAATGAGCCGGGCGACAACTACTCCGAGCTGGGCCTGACCGCCAAGGCCAAGATTTCCGCCACCGAGCTGCAGGTTGGCACCCTCAGCCCGACCCTGCCGGTGCTCCTGTCGGTACCGACCCGCCTGTTCACGCCGACCTTCCGTGGCGCCTACTTGCGCTCGGATGAACTCGACAACCTGACCTTGCATCTCGGTCACATCGACCGCATGAATGTCCGCAACTCGAGCAACTACGAGCCGCTGCGGGTCAATGGCCCGTACGGGCGCTTCAATGAAGCGGCCGAGTCGAACAGGTTCGACTTCACCGGCCTCGACTATCGCTGGTCGGACAGCCTGGTCACCAGCTACAACTATGCCCAGCTGAAGGAAATCTACCAGCAGCATTACTTCGGCCTGGTCCACACCCTGCCACTGTCTGAGGGCAGCAAGCTGAAAACCGACCTGCGCTACTTCAACAGCCGAGAGGATGGCGAGGCGCGCGCCGGCAAGGTGGACAACCAGAGCCTCGGCCTGCGGTTCAACTGGCTGACTGGGCCGCACTCGCTGATGGTCGGCTACATGCAGCAAAGCGGCGACAGCGCGCAACCCTTTATCTATCGCACTGACGTGCACGTGCACTCCGAGCTGGCAATGACCTCCGACTTCGTCAATCCTGACGAGCGGACATTGGGCGTACGCTACGACTACGACTTTGTCGCGCTTGGAGTCCCGGGGCTGCGCGGCATGCTGCGCTACATCCACGGCGACAACATCGAACTGCCGGGCGTCGATCACCGCGCCAGCGAGATCGAGCGTGGCGTCGAGCTGGCCTACGTGGTGCAGTCTGGTTCGTTGAAGAACCTCGGCCTGCGCTGGCGCTACGCCAGCAACCGCAACGATTACTTCCGCGACATCGACGAGACCCGGATCAACATCGACTACACCCTGGCCCTCTGGTAAGCCGCAACTGGCGTCCGGGCCGTCGGGGCCCGGACGCTCTCATCGCGCCGGTCGCTTGGTTGCGCTGTCGTCGAGACGCAACAGGGGCGTGGCATAAGACGGGGCCAGCCGTTCGTGGACGATCGCTCTGACCTGTTCGGCCGCTTCGCCGTGCTGTGTTTGCAGGTAGCGCACCAGCCGCTGCTGTTGCATGGGGCCGAGGAACAGGCCGAGCTTGCTGCGGCGCCAGAGGATGTCCTCGGCGCTACGTGCCCATTCCTCGCGGCACAGGTAGTCCACTTCGCAGGCGTACAGGCCGGCGCCGAAGTTCTCGCCCATGTCCATCAGGCAATGCACGTCCTCCAGCAGCTGCCAGGCACGGGTGCCGTAGCTGCCGGCCCAGCGCCGGGCCAGATCCGGCGACAGCCAGCCGTGGCTGTCGCACAGGTCCTCGGCCAGTTTGCTCACCGAGTCCAGCTCTTCGGCACCGGGTAGCTTGCTGCTCGCGGTCCAGGCCGGCTGCAGGTGCGGGAAGAACGGTGCCAGCTGCTCCAGTGCGGCTTCGGCCAGCTTGCGATAGGTAGTCAGCTTGCCGCCGAACACCGACAGCAGCGGGGCGCTGCCGTGCTCGCTGGCCAGTGCCAGGTGATAGTCGCGGGTGATGGCCGAGGGGTTGCCGGCCGCATCGTCGTACAGCGGGCGCACCCCGGAAAAGTGGCTGACGATGCTGTTGCGGCTGATCTGCTGGCGGAAGTGGGCGTTGACCACCGCCAGCAGGTAGTCGATCTCTTCGTCACTGATCTGTACCGCCGCCGGATCGCCGTGGTATTCGCGGTCGGTGGTGCCGATCAGACTGAAGCGTTGCTGGTAGGGCAGCACGAAGACGATGCGCCCGTCCTCGTTCTGCAGGATGTAGGCCTGTTCGCCGTCGTGCAGGCGCGGCACCACGATGTGGCTGCCCTGGATCAGGCGCAGATGCTGGGTGCTCGACTGGTGCAGGGTCTCCTGGAGGAACTGCTCGACCCAGGGACCGGCGGCGTTGACCAGCGCGCGGGCGCGCAGCGACAGCAGGCTGCCGTCCTCGCGCTCCAGATGCAGATGCCACAGGCCCTTGCTGCGCCGCGCGCCGACGCAGCGAGTGCGCGGGTGGATGTGCGCGCCATGCTCGCGGGCACTGATGGCATTGGCCACCACCAGGCGGGCATCGTCGACCCAGCAGTCGGAGTACTCGAAGCCTTCGGCGATCTCGGCCTTGAGCGGGCAGCCGGGGCCGAAGGTCAGGTGGCGCGAGCCCGGCAGGCTGTGCCGCACGCCGAGGTGATCGTAGAGGAACAGCCCGGCGCGGATCATCCAGGTTGGCCGCAGGTGCGGGCGGTGCGGGAGGACGAAGCGCAGCGGGCGCACCAGGTGCGGCGCCATGTTCAGCAGCACCTCGCGCTCGCCGAGGGCTTCGCGCACCAGGCGAAATTCATGGTGCTCCAGATAACGCAGACCGCCATGGACCAGCTTGCTGCTGGCCGAGGAGGTGTGGGCGGCGAGATCGTGCTGCTCGCAGAGGAACACCGACAGGCCACGTCCGGCGGCGTCGGCGGCGATGCCGCAACCGTTGATGCCGCCACCGATCACGGCGAGGTCGTAGACCTCGGCCAGCGGTGCGGAGATAGGCTGGGATGCTGTCATGATGGCTGAGCCTTTGGTCTTGTTGTCTTGCCCATTGGAGCGGGCCGGCTGGGAGGGCTGCGCGGTCCTTGCTGCCCCACGGATGGCTTTTGCGTTACCTTCCTTCCATTCTGGTCCGTTTTCGTGAAGCCAACATGACCCCCGCCATAGATCTGTTGAAGAAAGTTCGCGCCGTTCACACCGTGCACAGTTACAGCCATGACCCCAAGGCGCCGTCCTACGGCCTGGAGGCGGCGGAGAAGCTCGGGCTGGAACCGGCGCGGGTGTTCAAGACGCTGCTCGCCGCCAGCGAGAAGGGCGAGCTGCTGGTGGCGGTGGTGCCGGTGGCCGGCACCCTGGACCTCAAGGCGCTGGCCCAGGCGGCGGGGGTGAAGAAGGCGGACATGGCCGATCCGGCGGCGGCGCAGCGTGCTACCGGCTATCTGCTCGGCGGCATCAGTCCGCTGGGCCAGAAGAAACGCCTGCGCACCTTCATCGACGCCTCGGCGCAAGCGTTCCCGACCGTGTTCGTCAGCGCCGGTCGGCGCGGGCTGGAGGTGGAGCTGGCGGCCGCCGTGCTGGCAGAGCATTGCCAGGCCAGCTTCGCCGCCATCGGACGCGAGTAGGGGCCGGCCGGCCCCATTCGGCTGGTGGATCAGGACTCGTTCTGCATGTGTATGGTGTAGGCGGCCGTCAGCGCCTGCATCTGGCCGAGCAGGGTTTCGGTGGTGATGGTGATCACCGTAGGCACGTAGCGGCCATCTTCGGAGAGGTGAAAGCCGACCCGCGAAAACTGCCACTGCGCATCGGCCTTGTTCAGGGCGGCACTGATCTCGCGGGTGTTCTGCTTGGCGCTCTGTAGCTCGCTGAGGGCGGTGCCGAACTCGCTTACCGCCTGGTTGAACTGCTGGTCCAGGTTGTCGATCGGCAGGTGCCAGCTGCGTGCCAGGTACAGCTTGGCGATGCGCTGGCTGAGCATGCGCTGGCGGCCGCTGCGGTTGACCAGCCAGGCGCTGCTGCTGCCGGTATGCCGCTCGATCATCTGCACCACCTTCTCACACTGTGCCAGCAGCTCGTCGCTCAAGGCCAGCAGCTGGACGGCGCTGGTCTTGTCCGGGCGTTTCAGGGCCAGCTCGCGATAGCTCTGCCAGAGGCTGCCGGTTTTATCCAGCTCGCGACGGATATCGCCGCTGGGGGCGTACTCGATCAGGGCCAGATGGTTCTGCTCGAAACTGGCCATGCTCTGGTCGAGCTGCTCGTTGCCCACATCGCTGCGCACGTCGGTGCCGATCATCAGGTAGCTCTTGGCGATGCGCTGGCTGAGCATGCGCTGCATGCCGGACAGGTTGGTCGCTTCGGCATCGCTGATCGCCGCCCAGCCGGGCAGGCTGAGCGGCAGCAGGGCCAGCAGCAGGACGCTGCGCAGGAAGATCGATAGGGTACGCATGGGCAATGCTCCTTTGCTCGGTGGCGGTGTCTGCGTCATCCGTACGCAGTCCCGCTCTGGTGGTCCGTGGTATCGGGGCGCCTGAGCGCACTGGCCTGGGTGTCCGATAAAACGACCGGCATAAAAAAACGCCACAATCCTGCCGCCCGGCGAAGGGTGGCGGATGGTGACGTCGTTGTCGGTGCGCAGCACGCCGTTGTGCCGGGCGGGGATCAGTCAAGCAGGATGTGTGCCAGCACGGGTGACGCCTGGGCGCACGCTGTTGCGGTGGGTGCCGGTGGTAGCTGGCAGGATGGCAGCCCCGTTCTGAGGCGCGGCTGCCTTGCGGCGGTGCGGGGCGCCGGAGCGTCAGCCGACGCGGCTTTCCGCCAGGGCCTGGGTGGCCACGCTGCCTTGGGCGGGGAAGGCGACCAGATGGTCGGCGGCGACGCGGATGCCGATGTCCTCGCCGACCCGATGATCGGCATGGCTGGCGAACAAGGCCTCAAGGTGGGTGCCGGTGGCCAGCTGCAGGCGGTACAGGGTGGCGGCGCCGAGGAAGCTTTTGCCAACGATGCGCGCCTGCAGCGCGCTGTCCGGCGCGTGGACGATGTCGTCCGGGCGCAGCAGCATGTCCACCGCGGTGCCTGGTGCCCACTGGTAGGCGCGGTTGCCGCGGATCACGCCGAGCTCGGTCTGCACCGTGTCGTGGCTGAGCATCTGGCCGCGCACGAAGTAGCCCTGGCCGATGAAGCTGGCGACGAAGGGGGTCAGCGGCTCGTGGTAGAGGTTGAACGGCGTATCCCACTGTTCCAGGTGGCCGTCCTTGAACACGCCGACCTGGTCGCTGACGGCGAAGGCCTCCTCCTGGTCGTGGGTGACCAGGATGGCGCTGGTGCCGCGCGACTTGAGGATCTCGCGCACCTCGTGGCTGAGGCGGCGGCGCAACTCGACGTCGAGGTTGGAGAACGGCTCGTCAAGCAGCAGCAGGCGCGGCTCCGGTGCCAGCGCGCGGGCCAGGGCTACGCGCTGCTGCTGGCCGCCGGACAGCTCATGGGGATAGCGTTTGCCGAGGGCGCCGAGATTGACCAGCTCGAGCATCTCGGCGGCGATGCGCTCGCGCTGCGGATGCTGGCGGATGCCGAAGGCGATGTTCTCGGCCACCGTCAGGTGCGGGAACAGGGCGTAGTCCTGGAACACCATGCCGATGCGGCGCTTTTCCGGGGCGAGGGTATAGCCGGGGCGGGAGATCACTTCACCGGCCAGCTCGATGCTGCCTTCTTGCACGGGTTCGAAGCCGGCGATGGCGCGCAGGGTGGTGGTCTTGCCGCAGCCCGAGGGGCCGAGCAGGCAGCCGATGTCGCCGGCATTCAGGTGCAGACTGATGTTCTGCACCACCCGCTGTGCCTGGTAGCCGCAGACCAGATTGCGCAGGTTGAGCAGCAGGTGGTTGGGCATCGGGCGCTTCCTGACTAGACGTTGCCGGCGTGCTCGACGAGGAACTCGAGCAGCGCCTTCTGCGCGTGCAGGCGATTCTCTGCCTGGTCCCAGGCGACCGAGCGCGGGTCGTCGAGCAGGTCGAGGCTGATTTCCTCGCCACGGTGGGCGGGCAGGCAGTGCATGAACAGCACGTCGCTGCTGGCCAGGTCGAGCAGTTCGCGGCTGACCTGGTAGGGGGCGAAGAGCTTCATGCGCGCGGCGAGCTCTTCCTCCTGGCCCATCGAGGCCCACACGTCGGTGCTCACCAAATGCGCGCCGGCTACCGCCTCGCGCGGGTCGCGCACCAGCGTGACGCGGCCCTGGGCCTGCTCGATGAACTCGGGCTTGGGGTCGAAGCCTGCCGGGCAGGCGACCCTGAGCTGGAAGTCGTACTGCACGGCGGCTTGGGCGTAGGTGTTGCACATGTTGTTGCCGTCGCCGATCCAGGCCACGGTCTTGCCCTGGATCGAGCCGCGGTGTTCGTGGAAGGTCTGCATGTCGGCCAGCAGCTGGCAGGGGTGCAGGTCATCGGAGAGGCCGTTGATCACCGGCACCTGCGAGTGGGCGGCGAAGTCGAGGACGTTCTGGTGGGCGAAGGTACGGATCATGATCGCGTCGAGCATGCTCGACATGACGATGGCGGAGTCGCTGATCGGCTCGCCGCGGCCGAGCTGGGTGTCGCGCGGTGACAGGAAGATGGCCTGGCCGCCGAGCTGGATCATGCCGGCTTCGAACGATACCCGGGTGCGGGTCGAGGCCTTCTCGAAGATCATCCCCAGCACGCGGTTCTTCAGCGGCTCGTAGAGCACGCGGCGCTTGCGCAGGTCTTTCAGCTCGATGCCACGGTGGATCAGGCTGGCCAGCTCCAGGGGCGTGCAATCCATCAACGAGAGAAAGTGCCGAACGCTCATTATTCACTACCTGTAGGACAGGCCGCAGAAATGACCGGCTTTGGGCGTGAGCGGGCGAGAACTGCGGCGGGACCGCACTGTGCGGTGTTCAACGAAAAAAGAAGCCGATCTTATAAGGAAATAACGTGACTGCGCAAACCGCCGGTTTTTGGCCGGATGGCGTGAAGTGCACAGTCCCGCGGCGGGGGATGCAAGGCCGAGCGTCGTGCTCGGCTTTCCGTTACAATCGCTCAATTTCACCGGTCATGTGCCGGAACCTTCAGCCGAGGTAGACCATGGACATCATCGAGACCATTAAAGAACAAATCGCCAGCAACCCCGTTCTGTTGTACATGAAGGGTTCGCCCAACGCTCCGCAGTGCGGTTTCTCTGCGCGCGCTTCGCAGGCGGTGATGGCTTGCGGCGAGAAGTTCGCCTATGTCGACATCCTGCAGCACCCGGAAATCCGTGCCAGCCTGCCGCAATATGCCAACTGGCCGACCTTCCCGCAGCTGTGGGTCGACGGCGAGCTGGTCGGCGGCAGCGACATCATTCTCGAGATGCACGAGAAGGGCGAACTGCAGCCGCTGATCAAGGCGGCCGTGCACAAGGGCGAGTGACCGACCCCACGCCGCGTTGAGTTGAAAAGCCCCTGCCCAGGGGCTTTTTCGTTTCCGCTCAGTCGTGCATCTGCGACTGCAGGTAGTTCTCCAGACCTACCTTGCCGATCAGGTCGAGCTGGGTTTCCAGCCAGTCGATGTGCTCTTCCTCGGAGTCGAGGATTTCTTCCAGCAGGTCGCGGGTGCCGTAGTCGGCGATGCTCTCGCAGTAGGCGATGGCTTCCTTGAGGTCGGGAACGGCCTTCTGCTCGATCTTCAGGTCGCACTCGAGCATTTCCTTGGTGTTCTCGCCGATCAGCAGCTTGCCCAGATCCTGCAGGTTGGGCAGGCCTTCGAGAAACAGGATGCGCTTGATCAGTTTATCCGCATGCTTCATCTCGTCGATCGACTCGTCGTACTCGTGCTTGCCGAGCCGCTTCAGCCCCCAGTCCTCATACATCCGCGCGTGCAGGAAGTACTGGTTGATCGCTACCAGTTCGTTGCCGAGGATGGTGTTCAGGTGCTGGATGACTTTCTTGTCGCCTTTCATGCCGTAGCCCGCCTCGCCGGTGATGGATAGGCAAAGAGTCTTGGTCGGGTACGGGGGGCTGTCAAATGCAGGTGGCTGCAATCTTGGCGCGCTCCGCGAAACGGAGCGCCAGGGTGCCGGGGGCTGGACTTAGGCGGCGGCGAAGGTCGCCGGGTGGGCGAGGGCGGTCTGGGCCTGGTGCACGTCGTGGATGGTGTGGCGGACTAGCTTCTTGGCTTCGCAGGCGCACTTGCCGCACTGGGTGCCGACACCAGTGTTTTCGCGGACCTGGCGATAGCTGCAGCAACCCTCGTAGATGGCATCGCGAATCTGATGGTCGGTGACACCCAGGCAAAGACAGACGTACATGGATCTACCCGCAGACAGTTGGCTGATGGGATTGATCCTATTTTTAATGAGAAATATTGTCAAACGCGAGCGATGGCCATTTGTCGGCTGCCGATGCCGTCTGCCGTCGCGCGCAGATATGAAAAACCCGGCCGGAGCCGGGTTCTTCGAGGGCGGCGCTGACGCGCGGGATCACTCGTCGAAGTCGATCCAGCCGCCCATTTCCTTCCAGCGGTTGACGATGCCGCAGAACAGCTCGGCGGTCTTCTCGGTGTCGTAGCGGGCGTTGTGCGCCTCGCGGTTGTCGAAGGGGATTTCCGCCGCCTGGCAGGCCTTGGCCAGCACGGTCTGGCCGTAGGCGAGGCCGGCGAGGGTGGCGGTGTCGAAGCTGGAGAACGGGTGGAACGGGTTGCGCTTGATGCCGGTGCGGTTGACCGCGGCATTCAGGAAGCCGAGGTCGAAGCTCGAGTTGTGGCCGACCAGCACGGCGCGCTTGCAGCCACTGGATTTCAGCGACTTGCGCACGCTCTTGAAGATCTCGCCGAGCGCCTGTTCCTCGCTCACCGCCATGCGCAGCGGATGGCCGAGCTTGATGCCGGTGAAGTCCAGCGCCGCCTGTTCGATGTTGGCGCCCTCGAACGGCTCGATGCGGAAGAACGAGGTGTGCTCGGGGTAGAGCAGGCCGTCGTCGTCCATGGCGATGGTGGTCGCGGCGATCTCCAGCAGGGCGTCGGTGGCGCAGTTGAAGCCACCGGTCTCGACGTCCACCACCACCGGCAGGAAGCCGCGGAAGCGCCGCGCCATCGGCGGCTTGAAGCCGCTGCTGCTGGGCTCCTGTTCGTAGTCTTCGTAATCGATCTGCTCGCTCATGCTTCGTTCTCCAGCACTCGCCAGTGCAGTTTCTCGCCGGCGCGCAGCGGCACCAGCTGGTGGTCGCCGAAGTGCAGCTCGGTCGGCGCCACCCAGTCCTCGCGGACCAGGGTGATGGTGTCGCCGTTGCGCGGCAGGCCGTAGAAGTCCGGGCCGAAGCAGCTGGCGAAGCCTTCCAGCTTGTCCAGCGCGCCGCGGCGGTCGAAGGCCTCGGCGTACAGCTCGATGGCGGCGTAGGCGGTGTAGCAGCCGGCGCAGCCGCAGGCGGCTTCCTTGGCGTGCCTGGCGTGCGGCGCCGAGTCGGTGCCGAGGAAGAACTTCGGGTTGCCGCTGGTGGCGGCATCCAGCAGGGCCTGCTGGTGGGTGTTGCGCTTGAGGATCGGCAGGCAATAGAAGTGCGGACGGATGCCGCCGACCAGCATGTGGTTGCGGTTGTACAGCAGGTGGTGGGCGGTGATGGTGGCGGCGACGTTGGCCGGCGCCTCCAGCACGAACTGCGCGGCATCGCCGGTGGTGATGTGCTCGAACACCACCTTGAGCGTCGGGAAGCGCTCGACCACGCGGCGCAGGTTCTCGTCGATGAAGCGCTTCTCGCGGTCGAACACGTCGATGTCGGCGTGGGTCACCTCGCCGTGCACCAGCAGCGGCAGGCCGACCTCGGCCATCGCCTCGAGCACCGGGAAGATGTTGTCGACGCTGGTGACGCCCGAGTCCGAGTTGGTGGTGGCTCCGGCCGGGTACAGCTTGGCGGCATGCACCAGACCGCCGGCCTTGGCTGCGCGAATCTCCTCGGGGCTGGTCTTGTCGGTGAGGTAGAGCACCATCAGCGGCTCGAAGCGGCTGCCGGCCGGGCGGGCTTTGATGATGCGTTCGCGGTAGGCCGCGGCCTGTTCGGCGTTGCGTACCGGCGGCACCAGATTGGGCATGATGATGGCGCGGCCGAAGGTGCGCGCGGCATCGGGCACGGTGTGCGCCAGGGCGGCGCCGTCGCGCAGGTGGATGTGCCAGTCGTCGGGACGCAGCAGGGTCAGGCGGTCGGACATGCGGGGGAATTCCAGGCGGGGTGACTCGTGGGGCGTGATGCTACCGAAAAGCCGTCGGACGGTCACGCTGCGGCGCCGTTCTGCCGCCGTGCGGGGCGCCGCGCCCCTGTAATTTCGTGGTTTGCACGGCTAGAATGATCGTTTTCGTAGCAACCCCCCGTGGAGTAACGAATGGCGGACGTAAAAAAGGTAGTTCTGGCCTATTCCGGCGGCCTGGATACCTCGGTGATCCTCAAGTGGCTGCAGGATACCTACAACTGCGAAGTGGTGACCTTCACCGCTGACCTGGGTCAGGGCGAGGAAGTCGAGCCGGCGCGTGCCAAGGCACAGGCGATGGGCGTCAAGGAAATCTACATCGACGACCTGCGCGAAGAATTCGTCCGCGACTTCGTGTTCCCGATGTTCCGCGCCAACACCGTGTACGAAGGCGAGTACCTGCTGGGTACCTCCATCGCTCGTCCGCTGATCGCCAAGCGCCTGATCGAGATCGCCAACGAGACCGGCGCCGACGCCATCTCCCACGGCGCCACCGGCAAGGGCAACGACCAGGTACGTTTCGAGCTGGGCGCCTACGCGCTGAAGCCGGGCGTCAAGGTGATCGCCCCCTGGCGCGAGTGGGACCTGCTGTCGCGCGAGAAGCTGATGGACTACGCCGCCAAGCACGAGATCCCGATCGAGCGCCACGGCAAGAAGAAGTCGCCGTACTCCATGGACGCCAACCTGCTGCACATCTCCTATGAGGGCGGCGTGCTGGAAGATACCTGGACCGAGCACGAAGAAGACATGTGGCGCTGGACCAAGTCCCCGGAAGCCGCGCCGAACGTGCCGACCTACCTCGAGCTGACCTACCGCAACGGAGACATCGTCGCCATCGACGGCGTCGAGATGACCCCGGCGACCGTGCTGGCCACCCTGAACAAGATCGGCGGCGAGAACGGCATCGGCCGTCTGGACATCGTCGAAAACCGCTACGTCGGCATGAAGTCGCGCGGCTGCTACGAGACCCCCGGCGGCACCATCATGCTGCGCGCCCACCGCGCCATCGAGTCGATCACCCTCGACCGCGAAGTGGCCCACCTGAAAGACGAGCTGATGCCGAAATACGCCAGCCTGATCTACAACGGCTACTGGTGGAGCCCGGAGCGTCTGATGCTGCAGCAGATGATCGACGCCTCCCAGGCCAACGTGAACGGCGTAGTGCGCCTGAAGCTGTACAAGGGCAACGTCATCGTCACCGGCCGCAAGTCCGACGACTCGCTGTTCGACGCCAACATCGCCACCTTCGAGGACGATGCCGGCGCCTACAACCAGGCCGACGCCGGTGGCTTCATCAAGCTCAACGCGCTGCGCATGCGCATCGCCGCGGGCAAGGGCCGCAGCCCGCTCTGATAAGCTGGTTGCACCGAGCCTGACCATGACCCCGGCCGCGTGCCGGGGTCATGCTTTCTGCACCCTGAAAAGCCAAGGAGATCCCAGATGAGACTGCTGCACACCATGCTGCGCGTCGGCGATATGGACAAGTCGATCGCCTTCTACACCGAAGTGCTGGGCATGACCCTGCTGCGCCGCAAGGACTACCCGGACGGCCAGTTCACCCTGGCCTTCGTCGGTTACGGTAACGAGGCGGACAACAGCGTGATCGAGCTGACCTACAACTGGGGCGTGGACAGCTACGAGCTGGGCACCGGCTACGGCCACATCGCTCTGGAAGTCGAGGATGTCTACAAGGCTTGCGAGGACATCCGCGCCCGCGGCGGCAAGATCACCCGCGAGCCGGGGCCGATGAAGCACGGCTCCAGCATCCTCGCCTTCGTCGAGGACCCTGACGGTTACAAGATCGAGCTGCTGTCGCCGCATCGCAAGGACTGATCGGCCCGCAACGCCAGAAGCCCCGCCAGATGTGCGGGGCTTCGTCGTTTCGGGCTGTCCGCCTCGCGAGGCGGCGGCGGACGCCGTACCGAAGATCAGTTGCCGCGATAGGTCGAGTAGCCGTAGGGGCTGAGCAGCAGCGGGATGTGGTAGTGCGGCACGCTGCCGTCGGCGCTGAAGATCACCGGCACTTCGGGGAAGAAGGTGTTGGAGGCGTGCTTGGCGAACCACTCGCCGGTCTTGAAGGTTACCCGGTAGGTGCCTTTCTCCAGCGCCTGGCCTTCCGGGAACAGCGCGGTGATGCGGCCCTGCTGGTTGGTGACGGCGCTGTTGAGTGCCTGCCACTGCTGGCCTGCCTGCTTCTCCAGGGTGACGGTCACGTCCGGCGAGGGCAGGCCGCTCTCCAGGTTCAGCACATGCACGCTGAGCGGGTTGCCAGCCGCCAGGGCCACGGACGACAGGCCGCTGAGCAGCGCGCCGGCAAAGAGGGTCTTGAGCGTGTTCATGGGTTCTCCTGATTCAGTGGGCTTGCGGTAGAAGCTGGGCGATGGCCTTGAGGGCGCAGCCTTCGTCGATGGCCGCGCCGCCGGCGCCGGCCACGCCGATGGCGCCGATCACCTCGTCGTCGACCTGCAGCGGCACGCCGCCGCCGAGCAGCAGCAGTTCGTCGAGGGTGTTGAGGTTTTCCGCCTCCGGGTTGCTGCGCGCCCGCTCGGCCAACAGGCGGGTGGCGGTCTTGGTCGACAGCGCGGTGTAGGCCTTGCGCTGGGCGGCGAGGGTGTTGTGCGGGCCGACGTTGTCGTCGCGCTGTAGCGCCACCAGGTTGCCGCCGCGGTCGACCACCGCGGCCACCGCCGAGCGGCCGTCGGCATGGCAGGCGGCGAGGGTGGCGTCGAGCAGCTGCTTGGCCAGTGCCAGCGAAACATCCTGGCGCTGCTCGACCTGGGCCGGGGCGGCGAAGGCGTTGGCGGCGCACAAGGCCAGGGCAGGCAGCGACAGCCGGGCGGTACGAATGGACATGGGCTTCTCCTTCAAGGGCTCCGGGGAGCGAGTGGCGGCCATGGTGCCTGCGCCCGGCCGTCAAACCGATTGCCGGCGGATTACCAATTTGTAATGGGAGAAAGCCCGGGATCGGCCTAGCCTATGCGGGACTTTGGGGGAGGCCGCGATGCGCATTCTGGTGGTGGAAGACGAGCTGAAGACCGCGGATTACCTGCGCAAGGGGCTCGGCGAGTCCGGCTATCTGGTGGAGGTCGCGCTGAACGGCCTGGACGGGCTGCACCTGATCCAGGAAGGCGAGTTCGACCTGATCATCCTCGACGTCATGCTGCCGGGGCTGGATGGCTGGCAGCTGCTGCAGGTGATCCGCCGCAAATTGCAGACGCCGGTACTGTTCCTGACCGCTCGCGATGCCGTGGAGGATCGGGTCAAGGGCCTGGAGCTGGGCGCCGACGACTACCTGGTCAAGCCGTTCTCCTACGCCGAACTGCTGGCGCGGGTACGCACCCTGCTGCGCCGCGGCCCGCCGCGCGAGGTCGAGCGCTTCCAGGTGGCGGACCTGGAGCTGGACCTGCTGCGCCGCCGGGTGACCCGTGCGGGCGAGCGCATCAACCTGACCAACAAGGAGTTTGCCCTGCTGCATCTGCTGCTCAGCCGCGAGGGCGAGGTGCTGTCGCGCGCCTACATCGCCTCGCAGGTCTGGCAGATGAACTTCGACAGCGACACCAACGTGGTCGACGTGGCCATCCGCCGCCTGCGCGCCAAGATCGACGATCCCTATCCGCTCAAGCTGATCCACACCGTGCGTGGCATGGGCTACGTGCTGGAAGTGCAGCCGTGAGCCTGTGGCCGCGCGCGCTGAGCCTGCGCCTGGCGCTGCTGTTCGCTCTGGTCGGCGTGCTGTTGCTCGGCGCCATCGGTTTCTACCTGTACCAGTCGCTGGAGCGGGAAATCGCCTGGCGCGACGACCAGGCCCTGCTCGGGCGCCTGGAGCGCATGCGCACGCTGCTCGACGACAGCGCGAGCATCGAGGCGCTGCGCCAGCGGCCGCAGCTGTACGCCAACATGCTAGGCAATCGCGACAGCCTGCTGTGGATCGTCGACGATCACGGCGAGGTGCTCATCGAGATCAACCCCGCCGGCCAGGCCGTGCCGCAACTGCCGCGCGGGCCGGCGGTGCAGCTGCGCGACGCCCTTGAAACCGAGCCGGCGCGGCTGGCCTGGCTGCACGTCGAGCACGAGGGCCGCGGCCTGACCCTGATCGCCGGCAAGCTGCTCGCCGAGCGCGAGCAGATGCTCGCCGCCTACCGGTTGAAGCTGTGGCTGGCGCTGGCCGCCGGGGCGCTGCTGGCCTTCCTGCTCGGCTGGCTGGTCAGTCAGCGCGGCCTGCGGCCAGTGCGCGAGCTGGCGTCGCGGGCGCAGGCCATCGACGTGCAGCACCTGCACCTGCGTCTCGACGAGGTCCAGCAGGTCAGCGAGCTGCGCAGCCTGAGCGCGGCGCTGAACCAGATGCTCGCCCGCCTGGAGGATGGCTTCGCCCAGCTGTCGCGCTTTTCCGAGGATCTCGCCCACGAGATGCGCACGCCGCTGAGCAACCTGATGGGCCACACCCAGCAGACCCTGCGCCACCCCCGCTCGGTGGAGGACTACCAGAACCTGCTGGCTTCCAACCAGGAGGAATACGAGCGGCTGGCGCGGATGATCGACAGCATGTTGTTCCTCGCCCGCACCGAGCAGCCGCAGGCCTCGGTGAAGCGCGAGACGGTGGACCTGCACGGGCTGGTCGAGCAGCTCTGCGAGTACTTCGAGGGTATGGCCGAGGAGCGCGAGCTGCAGCTGGTCAACCGCGCCGAGGGCATCCTGCAGGCCGACCAGGGTCTGCTGCGCCGCGCCCTGGCCAACCTGCTGGCTAACGCCCTGCGCCATGCCGCGCCGGGCAGCCCCGTGAGTATTGCCAGCCAGCTGCGCGACGGGCGGCTCGAAGTCGGCGTGCACAACCTGGGCGAGCCGATCGGCGCCGAGCACCTGCCGCACCTGTTCGAGCGCTTCTACCGCTGCGATCCCTCGCGCGCCCTGCCTGGCGACACCGGTGGCCTCGGCCTGGCCATCGTGCGTTCGATCATGCAGCTGCATGGCGGCAGCGTGCGGGTCGAAAGCGGCGAGCAGGGCACCCGCTTTATTCTGATTTTTTCCGCTCGCTGAACGGCTGCAGCATAAACAGTAATTGTACAAGTATTTATTTATCGTATAGGTTTTTGGGGTGACCTTACGGCTCGCCCTGCCGTGGCAAGGCGACGAGGAGCCTGCGATGAATGATTCCACGTCCCGCCAGGGGACCAGCAAAGCCTGGCTGGTTCTGCTCTGCCTGCTCAGTACCGGCGCCCTGGCCAACTGGCAAGAGAGCCTGCCCGAGGCCCGGGTGGTCGGTGCCGGTGAGCTGCGGTTGTTCGGCCTGCGCATCTACAGCGCACGGCTGTGGAGCCCCGCGCAGCCCCTGGGCGTCGATAGCCCCATCGCCCTGGAACTGACCTACCACCGTGCGATCAGCCGCGAGCAGCTGGTCGACGCCAGCGTCAGGGAGATCCGCCGCCTGTATGGTGACGCGGTGGGTGCGGCGCAACTGGCCGGTTGGCGGGAGCAGATGCTGCGGGCGTTCGTCGACGTCGAACCCGGTTCGCGGATCACCGGCGTGTACCTGCCGGGGCAAGGCGCGCGCTTCTATGTCGGTCGCGAGCTCAAGCACGAGGTGCGCGACCAGGACTTCGCCCGTGCCTTCTTCGCCATCTGGCTCGACCCGCGCACCCGCAATCCGGAGCTGCGCGCGCAACTGCTGGGCGTCGACGCCCGCTGAGGAAATCGCCATGCTGAAGCAACTCCTGCTGCCGCTGTGCCTGCTGCTCGCCAGTTGCGGGCAGATCGAGGTGGAGCACTATCGCGACCAGCAGCCGCAACTCGACCTGCGCCAATACTTCAACGGCCGGGTGGATGCCTGGGGCATGTTCCAGAAACGCTCGGGGGAGGTGATCAAGCGCTTCCATGTGGTGATCAACGGTTATCCGCAGGGCGACAAGCTGATCCTCGACGAGGACTTCACCTACAGCGACGGCAGTCAGCAGAAGCGGGTGTGGACCCTGCATCCCGACGGCCCCGGTCGCTGGCGCGGCACCGCCGACGACGTGGTCGGCGAAGCGCGTGGCGAGGTGGCCGGCAATGCGCTGCGCTGGCGTTACGTGCTGAGCCTGCCGGTGGACGGCAAGGTCTATCAGGTCGACTTCGACGACTGGATGTACCTGCTCGACGAGCGCACCCTGGCCAACCGCTCGTTCATGACCAAGTTCGGCTTCGAGCTGGGCCAGGTGACCCTGTTCTTCCGCAAGGAAGCGCCATGATGGACTCCTTCCCCGACGGCTTTCGCGCCCTGGTGATCGGGGCTTCCGGCGCCATCGGCGGCGCGCTGGTCGCGGCGCTGCAGGGCGATCCGCGTTGTGCGTTGGTGGTGGGCCTGGACCGCCATTCGCAGCCGGCCATCGATTTCGCCGCTGAGCAGAGCATCGCGGCAGCGGCCGAGACGCTGGCGGTTCAGGGACCGTTCCACCTGATCGTCAATGCCGCCGGCATCCTGCATGGCGAGGCGTTCATGCCGGAGAAGAAGCTGGCCGATCTCAACTACGCCCAGCTGCTGGCGACCTTCCAGGTCAACACCTTCGGCCCGGCGCTGGTGCTGCGCCATTTCAGTCGTCTGCTTGATCGCCGGCGCAGCGTGCTGGCGCTGCTCTCGGCCAAGGTCGGCAGCATCGAGGACAACCGCCTGGGCGGCTGGTACAGCTACCGGGCGTCGAAGGCGGCGCTGAACATGCTGCTGAAGACCGCGGCGATCGAGGTGCGCCGCAGCAATCCCAACGCCGTGCTGCTGGCCCTGCATCCGGGGACGGTGAACTCGCGGCTGTCGCAGCCGTTTCGCGGTGCCGAGATCGGTCGCGCGCCGGCGGTGGCGGCACAGCAGATGCTGGCGGTGATCGACGACCTGGGACCGGAGGCCAGCGGGCAGTTCCATGCCTGGAGCGGCGAGCGGCTGCCCTGGTAAGCGTCCGGACGCAGGGCGCACCGGGCCGGGCGGGGCAAGAGGGGAGGGAATGGCGGCAAAACAACGAGCCCCGCTGAAGGATTGCGGGGCTTGTTCATTGCGGCGGGGGATTACAGGTCGAAGTCGTATTCGGCCAGCTGCTTCTTCAGGCGCTTTTCTTCCAGCAGGTTGTCGATCACCCGGCGCTTGGCCAGGTTGGTCTTGCTGGTCGGGGCATCCTTGGCTTCGGCGTCTTCCGGTTCGGCGTCGACGACGAAGTCTTCTTCCAGCTCGAGGTCAGTCTTAGCTTGTGCCATGGCATGCTGCTCCACTAGAACAGAGGGCGTTTCGCGCACCTTATAGCGGCAAAGCTGGGGTGGGTAAAAGAGATTTTTTCTATCGGTTGATAGGAATTATTTTTATTGGCTCAATCGTCGGAAGTCTTGTGCTTGTACTCGCACAGATCCTCGATCCGGCAGCTGCCGCACTGCGGCTTGCGCGCCTTGCACACGTAGCGGCCGTGCAGGATCAGCCAGTGGTGAGCGTCGAGCAGATACTCCTTCGGCACGAACTTGAGCAGCTTCTTTTCCACTTCCAGCACGGTCTTGCCCGGCGCGATGCCAGTGCGGTTGCTGACCCGGAAGATGTGGGTATCCACCGCCATGGCCGGCTGGCGGAAAGCGGTGTTGAGCACCACGTTGGCAGTCTTGCGGCCGACGCCAGGCAGGGCTTCCAGCTCCTCGCGGGTACTCGGCACCTCGCCGGCATGGCGCTCGACCAGCAGGCGGCAGGTCTCGATGACGTTCTTCGCCTTGCTGCGGTACAAGCCGATGGTCTTGATGTACTCCTCGAGGCCCTCGACGCCCAGCGCATGGATGGCGGCGGGGGTGTTGGCCGCGGGGAACAGCCTGGCAGTGGCCTTGTTCACCCCGACGTCGGTGGCCTGGGCGGAGAGGATCACCGCCACCAGCAGCTCGAACACGCTCTGGTATTCCAGCTCGGTGGTCGGCTCGGGATTGTCTTCCTTCAGGCGGCGGAAGATTTCCGCGCGCTTGGCTGCATTCATTCCACTACCCCGGTGACGCGCACGCGGCGGCTCGCTGCCGGCTCAGGGGCCGGCTGTAGGGCCTTGGCGCGCGCTTCGGCACGTGCATCGAGGATATTCTTGCCGGCGATCAACAGGCCCAGCACCAGGAAGGCGCCCGGCGGCAGGATCGCCAGCAGGAAGCCCTGGTAGTCGCTGAACACGGTGATCTGCCAGCCGGCGGCGACAGGGCCGAACAGCAGCTGCATGTTGGCGAACAGCACGCCGGTGCCGAGCAGCTCGCGCACCGCGCCGAGCGCCAGCAGCACCAGGGCGAAGCCCAGACCCATCATCAGGCCGTCGAACGCCGAGCGGGCGATGCCGTGCTTGGCCGCGAAGCCGTCGGCGCGGCCGAGGATCACGCAGTTGGTGGTGATCAGCGGGATGAAGATGCCGAGGATCTGGTACAGCTCGTAGGTGAACGCCTGCATCAGCAGCTCGATGCAGGTGGTCAGCGCGGCGATGATCATCACGAAGGCCGGCAGGCGCACGGCGGTCTGGGTTACCCCGCGAATCATCGACACCGCGGCGTTGGAGCAGGTCAGCACCAGCGCGGTGGCCAGGCCGAGGCCGAGGGCGTTGACCGTCGAGTTGCTGGTGCCGAGCAGCGGACACAGGCCGAGCAGCTGGACCAGGCCGGGGTTGTTCTTCCACAGGCCGTTGACGGCGATCTCGCGATAGCTCTGGCTCATTGTGCGCGCTCCTCGGGTTGCGCCGCAGCGGCCGGCGGGGTGGCGGCCTGGGCGAACAGCTCGGCCTGGTGGCCATCGAAATACTGCAGGGCGTGGTGCACGGCCTTGACCACAGCGCGCGGGGTGATGGTGGCGCCGGCGAACTGGTCGAAGACGCCCTGGTCCTTCTTCACGCCCCAGCCGCCTTCCTCCGGATCGCTCAGCGACTTGCCGTCGAAACCGAGCACCCAGCGGGTCTTGGCCAGTTCGATCTTGTCGCCGAGGCCCGGGGTTTCCTTGTGGGCGAGTACGCGCACGCCGGCCAGGCGGCCATCGGCGTGGATGCCGATCAGCAGGCGGATGCTGCCGCTGTAGCCGTCCGGGGCGATGGCCTGGAGGATGACGGCGCTGGGCTGGCCACCCTTCAGCGCCAGGTAGGCCGGCAACGGCTTGGCGCTGCCGAGCAGCGGGTCGCTGAGCTGCAGGCTGTTGTCCAGCAGGTGGTTGTCGTAGCTGTCCGCCGGCAGGATCTCGGCCAGCGCGCGCACCTGGGCCTCGCGCTCGGCGGCCTGGATGCGCGTGGCGGTGCCCTGCTGGGTGATGGCCACCACGCCGACGGTGGCGACGGCGAACAGGCCGAGGATCAGGGCGTTTCTCAGCATCGAGCGCGGCATTTCCGGCAGCATGGCCTCAGTCCCCCAGCTTGAAGCCGCGTTCCGGCTGACGATGGCCGTAGGTGCGCGGACGGGTGTAGTAGTCGATGGTTGGGGCGGTCAGGTTCATCAGCAGCACGGCGAAGGCCACGCCGTCCGGGTAGCCGCCCCAGGCGCGGATGATGTAGGCCAGCACGCCGACGCCGGCGCCGAAGATCAGCCGGCCGCGCACGCTGGTGGCGCCGGACACCGGGTCGGTGACGATGAAGAAGGCGCCGAACATGCTCGCGCCGGTGAGCAGGTGGAACAGCGGCGAGCCGTTGGAGTCGGAGCCGGCGCCGTTCCAGAACACCAGGCTCATCAGCGCCATGGCGGCGAGCATGCCCACCGGCGCATGCCAGGTGAACACGCGCTTGTAGAGGAGGAACAGGCCGCCGGCGAGGAAGGCCAGGTTGACCGCCTCGCTGCCGTAGCCGCCCAGGCTGCCGAAGGCCGGATTGCCGGCCCACAGCTCGGCGATGGTCAGGCTCTTGTTGGTCTTCAGGGCGTCCAGTGCCGTGGCCTGTGTCCAGGCGTCCGGCAGGTCGGCGGTGAAGCCAAGGATGCGCTGCAGGCCCTCGAGCAGACCGAGGGTCGGGCTGACCGCCTCGAAGCCGCGCGGCGCCGGCCAGCTGGTCATTTCCACCGGGAAGGAAATCAGCGCCACCACGTAGCCGAGCATCGCCGGGTTGAACGGGTTCTGGCCGAGGCCGCCGAACAGCTGCTTGCCGAACACGATGGCGAAGCCGGTGGCGACCAGAGTCAGCCACCAGGGCGAGTAGGGTGGCAGCGCCAGAGCAAGCAGCACGGCGGTGAGCACCGCGCTGTAGTCGCGCAGGAAGAAGCCGACCGGGCGCTGGCGGAGGCGCAGCACAGCTGCCTCGCAGCCGAGGGCGACGACGGTCGCCCAGCACAGGTTGATCAGGGTGCCGAAACCGTACAACCAGGTCAGCACCAGCACGCCGGGCAGGGTCGCCAGCAGCACCAGCTGCATGACCTTCTGGGTGCGGTTGCTGCCCGTGGCGTGGGGCGAGGTGATGCGGGGCAGGGCCATTGGTGCTCCGTTGTGTGCGTGCATGGGGTGGAAGGTTTCCTCCACCCGCCGGTGGTGACCGGCGATGATCTTGGGGGTCGTCGGGTGGGTCAGGCCTAAGGCCGTAACCCACCACCCGGCTACAAGGCCGGCCAGCGTGTGCCGGCTGTCGCCGGCATCGGTGGGTTACGCCGCAAGCGGCTAACCCACCCAACGTTCATTGCTGCTCCGCCAGCTTGCCCTCGGCTTCGGCCAGCCGCGTGCGTGCGGCTTCCAGCGCTGCCGGATCGGCCGCCTCGTCGCGCTCCAGCTTGCGCAGGTCGGCGCGGGCGAAGGCCACTTCGGTCTTCAGCGCGCGGCTGGCCTCGTCGACCGGGCGCTTGTCGGTGCGCACCAGTTCCGGTGCCGGCTTGCCGGAGGCGTCCTCGGCGGCGTGCAGGGCCTGCTCGGCGCCCGCCAGGGCTTCGCGCAGACGGGTCAGCTCGGCCTCGTCGGCGCCGGCTTTCTCGGCTTTCTTCAGTTCGGCGCGCTTCATCGCCAGTTCGACCTTGGCCCTCTTCAAGGCCTCGTCGCCGGTCGGCTTGATGGCGGGAGCGGGGGCGCTGCTCTCGGCGGCGGCCAGGGCTTTTTCCGCCGCGCTCAGTTGTTCGCGCAGCTTGGCCAGTTCGGCCTGCTGGTCGGCGTCCGGTGCCTCGACCTTCTCCAGCTTGCGGATCTGCGCCTTGAGCATGGCGGCTTCGATCTTGGCCTTCTTCAGGGCCTCGTCGCCGGCCGGTTTGGCGACCGGGGTGGGGGCGGCGCTCTCGGTGGCAGCCAGGGCCTGTTCCGCTGCAGACAGCTGCTCGCGCAGCCTGGCCAGCTCGGCCTGCTGGGCCTCGTCCGGTGCCTCGAGCTTCTCCAGCTTGCGGATCTGCGCCTTGAGCATGGCGGCTTCGATCTTGGCCTTCTTCAGGGCCTCGTCGCCGGCCGGCTTGGCAGCCGGGGTCGGTGCGCTGGCCGGGGCGGCCGCCTGGGCATCGGCCAGCGCCTGCTGCGCGGCTTCCAGCGCGGCGCGCAGTTCGGCGACCTGGGTCTGCAGCTCGGCGGTGTCGTGCTGGGCCAGTTGCTTCTCGGCCTTCTTCAGCGCCACCTGGGCCATGCTGGCTTCGATTTTCAGGCGCTTGAGGTCCTCGTTGACCGCCGGCGCTGCGCTGGCGACTGGGGCTGCCGCCGCGGCTTCGGCCTGGGCGGCCTTGGCGCGGGCGGCCTTCTCGGCGCGGGCGCGGCGTTCCTCTTCCTTGCGCTCCTCTTCGCGGCGCAGGCGCTCCTGACGCAGCTCGAAGCGCTGCTTGGAGTGTTCGGCCTTCTGCTGCTTCTGCTCCAGCTCGCGGATCTCCGCCTTGGCCACCCGGTAGTACTGCACCAGCGGAATGCTCGACGGGCAGACGTAGGCGCAGGCGCCGCACTCGATGCAGTCGAACAGGTTGTGTGCCTTGAGTTGCTCGTGTTCGCTGCCGAGGGCGAAGAAGTGCAGCTGCTGCGGCAGCAGGCTGGCCGGGCAGGCCAGCGCGCACTCGCCGCAGCGGATGCACGGCATGGCCGGCGGTGGCGCTGGCAGCTCCTGGCGGGTCGGCGCCAGCAGGCAGTTGGTGGTCTTGATCAGCGGCACGTCCAGCGCCGGCAGGGTGAAGCCCATCATCGGCCCGCCCATGATCAGGCGATCCAGCTTGCCCTCGTCGAGGCCGGCGAAGGCCAGCAGCTCCTCGACCGGGGTGCCGATCAGCGCCTCGACGTTCATCGGCCGCGCCAGCGCTTCGCCGGTGAGGGTGGTGATCCGCGCGATCAGCGGCTGGCCGAGCACCACTGCGTCGTGCACGGCCACCGCGGTGCCGACGTTCTGGCAGAGGATGCCAATGTCCGCCGGCAGGCCACCGGAGGGCACTTCGCGGCCGGTGAGGATCTGGATCAGCTGCTTCTCGCCGCCGGACGGGTACTTGGTGGGGAACACCCGCAGCTGATAGGCACGCGCGCCCAGCGCGGCGCGCACCGCAGCGATGGCTTCGGGCTTGTTGTCCTCGATGCCGATCAGCACCTCGTCCGGCTGGATCAGCTGGACCAGGATGTCGATGCCGCTGACCAGCTCGGCGGCCTTCTCGCGCATCAGCACATCGTCGGCGGTGATGTACGGCTCGCACTCGGTGCCGTTGATCACCAGGGTGTGGATCTTCTGCTGCGGCCGCGCGGTGAGCTTGACCGCGGTGGGGAAGCCGGCGCCGCCCAGGCCGTTGATCCCGGCGTCGCGGATCTTCGCCAGCAGCGCGGCCGGCTCGAGGGCGCGGAAGTCGGCGCAGGGCGCCAGCGCGCACCACTCATCCAGGCCGTCGGCCTCGATGACGATGGCCGGGGCGAGCATGCCGGAGGCGTGCGGGTAGGGCTGCGGGCCGATGAAGGTGATGGTGCCGGAGGTCGGGGCATGCAGGGCGACACTGACGAAACCGCTGGCGTCGGCGATCTTCTGACCCTTGAGAACCCGCTCGCCAACCGCCACGCAGGGCTCGGCGGGTGCGCCCATATGCTGCGACAGCGGCAGGACCAGGCGCTTGGGCAGCGGGGCGGGCTGGATCGGCGTGCGGTTGGACAGCGTCTTGCGCTCCGGCGGATGGATGCCGCCGGGGATGTCCCAGATCTTGGCTGCTGCAGTCATGCGGCCTGCTCCCGGTCGGTGGCGATCAATTGGCCGGGCGCCAGCGGGCGGTCCCACTTCCAGTTCTGTACGTTGCTGCCGATCTCGAGCATGTCGATGCAGTCCACCGGGCAGGGCTCGACACACAGGTCGCAGCCGGTGCACTCGTCGACGATCACCGTATGCATCTGCCGCGCGGCACCGACGATGGCGTCCACTGGGCAGGCCTGGATGCACTTGGTGCAACCGATGCATTCGGCCTCGCGGATGAAGGCGACCATGCGCGGCTTCTCGCCGCCGGCGGCATCCAGCGGCTCGGCGTCGACGTCGAGCAGGCCAGCCAGCGCCTGCACCGTGGCCTGGCCGCCGGGCGGGCACTTGTTGATCTTGTCACCGTTGGCGATCGCCTCGGCGTAGGGCTTGCAGCCCGGGTAGCCGCACTGGCCGCACTGGGTCTGCGGCAGCAGGGCATTGATCTGTTCGACGATGGGATCGCCCTCGACGCGGAAGCGCACCGCGGCATAGCCGAGGATGGCGCCGGCGAGCAGGCAGATCGCGGTCAGGGCGATGACCGCGGCAAGAACCAGGCTCATAGCTTGATCAATCCGGTGAAGCCCATGAACGCCAGCGACATCAGCCCGGCGGTGATCAGGCCGATGGCGGCGCCGCGGAACGGCACGGGCACGTCGGCGATGGCGATGCGCTCGCGCATGGCGGCGAACAGCACCAGCACCAGGGAGAAGCCCAGGCCGGCGGCGAAGCCGTTGGTGGTGGCGGTGATGAAGGTGAACTCGGTCTTGTTGGCGTTGAGCAGGGCCACGCCGAGGACGATGCAGTTGGTGGTGATCAGCGGCAGGAAGATGCCGAGCACGCGGTACAGCACCGGGCTGGTCTTGTTCACCACCATCTCGGTGAACTGCACCACCACGGCGATCACCAGGATGAAGGTGATGGTCTTGAGGAACTCGAGATCCAGCGGCTTGAGCACGTACTGCTGGACCAGGTAGCAGCTCATGGCCGCCAGGGTCAGCACGAAGGTGGTGGCCAGGGCGAGGCCGATGGCGGTCTCGATCTTCTTCGAAACCCCCATGAACGGGCACAGGCCGAGGAACTGCACCAACACGAAGTTGTTGACCAGAATGGCGCTGACCAGGATGAGGGCGAATTCGGTCATGGGCAGATGGGGCTCGCGCCGTCGATGGATAAGGGGAGCCTATTATCGTGGAGCCGGTTATAGCGTACAAGCAGAGCGGGTTTGGAGTGTTTAAGCTCTTTTTGGAATAAATACTGCGAATCTGGCTATTTGCGCGGATTGCCGTCCGGTGACAGCCGGCTGCGGCGCATTGTCGCGAGCGCCCGTGTCGCAGGTGCAGGGCAGTCGCGCCGGCCGCCGGGGGCCGCTGGCGGCGCGGTTCAGTAGACCATGCAGGCGGCGTTGAGCAGGCCGGCGCACAGGGCGCTGCCAGCAAGGAATAGGCCGTGGGCCAGGCAGTTGCCGCTGATGCCCTGGCGCAGTTCGGGCAGCAGGCGGGCGACGCCCAGGTAGACCAGCGCCTGCACCAGCATGGCGATGGCGCCCCACACCAGCATGTCGAGCAGGCTGGTGCTGTGGGCGATGCTGCTGGCCAGCGGCAGGGCGAAGCCGAGCAGCGCGCCGATCAGGGCGACGGCGGCAGCGAGGTTGCCGGCACGGATCAGTTCCAGCTCGGCGTAGGGCGTCAGGCGGATGTACAGGCTGGCGAACAGGCCGAACAGGGCCAGCGCGGTGGCGAAGTAGGCGAGGAAGCTGGGCAGGGTTTGCAGCAGGTCCACGACGGGATCTCCTAGAAGTCGATGATTCAGGCGTTGCGGAAGAAGTGCGGCACGAAGCGACTGCTGTCGCGGGTGATCGGCCCGCCATCCTCGCGGATGCCCAGGCCGGCGGCGCGCTCGCCGACCATCCAGCAGCCGAGCACCGGGTAGTTGCCGGCGAAGTTCGGCAGCGGCGCGCAGGCCTGCCAGATGCACGGGGCCTGCTCGTGCGGGCCGTCGCTGGCGATAGTGCCTTCGACGCCGATGATGAGGATGTTCTCGCCCTCGCGCGAGTACAGCGGCTTGCGCACCTTGGGCAGCGGCAGGTCGTCGCTGAAGCTGGCCGGCAGCAGATTGGGGTGGTCGGGAAACAGCTGCCAGAGGATCGGCAGCAGCGCCTTGCACGACAGCAGCAGCTTCCAGGCCGGCTCGAGGAAGCGGACGCCGCTGGCGGCCACGTGGGCGGCGAACTCGTCCTCCAGCAGCCATTCCCATGGATACAGCTTGAAGCAGTGGCGGATCGGCTGGCCGCCGTCGTCGACGAAGCAGCGCCGCGCGGCATCGAAGCCGATCCGCTCGATGGGCAGGTAGTCGGTGGCCAGGCCGGCCTGGTGGGCGGTGTCGAGCAGGTACAGGGCGTTGCCGGTGTCCTCCTCGTGGCCGGCGAGGGCGGCGAAGTGCACCGGGCCGCCGGGATCGAGCGCCCGCCAGCGCTCGATCAGCTGCTCGTGCAGCGAGTTGAACTGGTCGGCCTGCGGCAGCACATCCTGCAGCCAGAACCACTGCACCACGCTGGCTTCCAGCAGGCCGGTCGGCGTGTCGGCGTTGTACTCGAGCAGCTTCGGCGCGCCCGAGCCGTCCCAGGAGAAGTCGAAGCGTCCGTACAGGCTGGGCTCCTGCCGCTGCCAGGAGTCGACGATCAGCTCGCGGGCGCGCGGCGGCAGGGCGAAGGGCGCGAAGTGCTCATGGCGGATGATCCAGTCCACCGCCTCCAGGCAGCGCTGGTGCAGGTCCTCGCTGGCGCTTTCCAGCGTATCGATCTGCTCGAGCGAGAACTCGTAGGCGGCCGACTCGTCCCAGTAGGTGCCGTCGATGCTGTGGAAGGTGAAGCCGAGCTGCTCGCACTGGGCACGCCAGTGCGGGCGCGGGGTGAAGGCGCGGCGCTGCATCAGCCGCCTCCCGAGAAGCGCGCGCCTGAGCTGCCGAAGCCGCTGCGCTTGACCGTCTCGCGCGCCACCACCAGGTCCTGGCGGGCGGTGCGCGGGCGCGAGCCGGATTCGTAGGTCGGGCCGCGGTGGCGTCCGCTGCTGGCCGAGTAGATCGAGCTGCCGCCGCCACTGCTGCTGGTTTCGCAGTGGTAGGGGTGGGTGCTCCAGTCGGTCTGGCAGTTCTCGCGGCTGGCGTAGATGTCCCGGTAGATGGTGCCGTGGTGCAGCATGGCCATCAGCACGCCGCCGGTGAGCACACTGGTGAATACGACGTTGGATTTCTTCATGCGTCCGTGCGTGGTTCAGAAAGCGAAGGTCGCCAAGGTTAACCGCGGCGGCGGGAAAAGTCGCTGATGCGTGCCCGCAAACAACAACCCCCGCGCGCGGCGGGGGTTGGGGCATGCAGGCGGAGACTCAGTGCACACGCTGGCCCGGCTTGGCGCCGGCGTCCGGGCTGAGCAGGAAGATTTCCTCGCCACCCGGGCCGGCGGCCAGCACCATGCCTTCGCTGATGCCGAACTTCATCTTGCGCGGCGCGAGATTCGCCACGTACAGGGTCAGGCGGCCTTCCAGCTTGCTCGGGTCCGGGTAGGCGGACTTGATGCCGGAGAACACGTTGCGCTTGGCGTCGCCGATGTCTAGGGTCAGGCGCAGCAGCTTGTCGGCGCCCTCGACGAACTCGCACTTCTCGATCAGCGCGATGCGCAGATCCACCGCGGCGAAGGCGTCGAAGTTGATTTCCGCGGCCAGCGGCTCCTTGACCAGTTCGCCGTTGCCCTGCGGGGCGGCGGCTTCGGTGGACTGGGCGGCGAGGTCTTCCTTGGAGGCTTCGATCATGGCGTCAATCTTCGCGGGTTCGATACGGGTCAGCAGCGGGGTGAACGGGTTCAGCTGGTGGTTGGCCAGGCGCAGGGCGTGGTCCTGCCAGCTCAGCGGGGCGACGTTGAGGAAGCTTTCCGCGTCAGCGCTCAGGTTCGGCAGCACCGGCTTGAGGAAGATCACCAGCTGGCGGAACAGGTTGACGCCGAAGGCGCAGATCTCCTGCACCTCGGCCTGCTTGCCCTCGACCTTGTTCAGCGCCCAGGGCGCCTTGTCGGCGATCCAGGCGTTGGCGAGGTCGGCCAGGGCCATGATCTCGCGCATGGCGCGGCCGAAGTCGCGGTGCTCGTAGGCCTCGGCGATGGCCGGGGCGGCGGCCTGGAAGGTGTCCCACAGCAGCGGTTCGGGGTTGGCGTCGACCATCACCCCGGCGTTGCCCTTGTGGATGAAGCCGGCGCAGCGGCTGGCGATGTTGACCACCTTGCCGACCAGGTCGGAGTTGACCTTCTGCACGAAGTCCTCGAGGTTGAGGTCGAGGTCATCCACGCCGCGCGACAGCTTGCTGGCGTAGTAGTAGCGCAGGTACTCGGGGTTCAGGTGGTCCAGGTAGGTGCGCGCCTTGATGAAGGTGCCGCGCGACTTGGACATCTTCTGGCCGTTGACGGTCAGGTAGCCGTGCACGTTGACCGCGGTCGGCTTGCGGTAGCCGGCGCCTTCCAGCATCGCCGGCCAGAACAGGGTGTGGAAGTTGACGATGTCCTTGCCGATGAAGTGGTACAGCTCGGCGGTGGAGTCCTTGTTCCAGAAGGCGTCGAAGTCCAGCTCCGGGCGGCGCTTGCAGAGGTTCTTGAAGCTGGCCATGTAGCCGACCGGCGCGTCCAGCCAGACGTAGAAGTACTTGCCCGGCTCATCGGGGATCTCGAAGCCGAAGTAGGGCGCGTCGCGGGAGATGTCCCACTCCTGCAGGCCGCCGTCCAGCCACTCGGCGATCTTGTTGGCCACCGCGTCCTGCAGGGTGCCGCTGCGGGTCCACTGCTTGAGCATGGCCTCGAAGTCCGGCAGCTTGAAGAAGAAGTGCTTGGAGTCGCGCAGCACCGGGGTGGCGCCGGAGATCGCCGAGCGCGGGTCCTTCAGTTCGGTCGGCTCGTAGGTGGCGCCGCACTTCTCGCAGTTGTCGCCGTACTGGTCCTCGGCGGCGCACTTCGGGCAGGTGCCCTTGATGAAGCGGTCGGCGAGGAACATGCCCTTGTCCGGGTCGAAGTACTGGGTCACCGAGCGGGTGGCGATGTGCCCGGCGTCGCGCAGCTTCAGGTAGATGCCGGTGGCCAGCTCGCGGTTTTCCTCGGCGTGGGTCGAGTGGAAGTTGTCGAAGTTGACCAGGAAGTCGGCGAAGTCGCCGCTGTGTTCGGCCTGCACGCCGGCGATCAGCGCCTCCGGGGTGATGCCTTCCTTTTCCGCGCGCAGCATGATCGCCGAGCCGTGGGCGTCGTCGGCGCAGACGTAGATGCACTGGTTGCCGCGCTGCTTCTGGAAGCGCACCCAGATGTCGGTCTGGATGTACTCGAGCATGTGGCCCAGGTGGATGGAGCCGTTGGCGTAGGGCAGGGCGCTGGTAACGAGAATCTGGCGGGGCTCGGACATGATGATCGGCTGCACTGGCAAAACGAAGGAAGTCGGCAACTATATAGCTCCGGGCGGTTTTTTTCATCCGTGGGGCGGCGGCAGGGTGCGCCGCGCGCACCATCACCGGGGCCATGCAGCGAGGGACGCGTAGGGTGCGCCATGCGCACCATCGACTGGCGAACGACCGATTGGTGCGCATGGCGCACCCTACGGGTAGGATAGCCGCCTGTTTCGCTCAACCTTTTCCGGGAGTCATCCATGAGTGTCGTCACCCGCGCCGCCGTCGAGGCGGTCCTGCGTCAGTACACCGATCCGCATCTCGATCAGGACCCGGTCAGCGCCGGCTGTCTGCGTGACGTTAGCATCGACGGCGGTCGCGTGCGCGTGCGCTTGGAGCTGGGCTACGCCGCCGGGCTGTTCAAGGCCGGCTGGGCCGCGCTGCTCAAGTCCGGCCTGGAGAATCTCGCTGGTGTGACCGAGGCCTCGGTGCAGGTGGATTGCGTGATCCCGGTTCATCCGGTGCCGGCGCAGACCCCGGCCCTGGCCGGGGTGAAGAACGTCATTGCGGTGGCCTCCGGCAAGGGCGGCGTCGGCAAGTCGACCACCGCCGCCAACCTGGCGCTGGCGCTGGCCCGCGAGGGCGCACGGGTGGGCATCCTCGACGCCGACGTCTACGGCCCCAGCCAGGGCCTGATGCTCGGCATCCCGGACGGCACCCGTCCGCAGATCAAGGACCAGCAGTGGTTCGTGCCGCTGCAGGCCCATGGCGTGCAGGTGATGTCGATGGCCTTCCTCGCCGACGAGCGCACGCCGATGGTTTGGCGCGGGCCGATGGCCTCGGGCGCGCTGCTGCAGCTGATCACCCAGAGCGCCTGGGACAACCTCGACTATCTGGTCGTGGACATGCCGCCGGGCACCGGCGACATCCAGCTGACCCTGGCACAGAAGGTGCCGGTGGCCGGCGCGCTGATCGTCACCACCCCGCAGGACCTGGCCCTGCTGGATGCCCGCAAGGGCGTGGAGATGTTCACCAAGGTCAACATCCCGGTACTCGGCGTGGTGGAGAACATGGCCGTGCACATCTGCTCCAACTGCGGGCATGCCGAGCACCTGTTCGGCGAGGGCGGCGGCGCCAAGCTGGCCGAGCAGTACGGCGTCGACGTGCTGGCCTCCTTGCCGCTGGCGATGGCCATCCGCGAGCAGGCCGACGGCGGCAAACCGACCGTGGTCGCCGAGCCGGACGGCCCGCTGGCCATGCTCTACCAGCAGCTGGCGCGCAAGGTCGGCGCGCGGCTGGTGCGCCAGGCCGCCAGCGCCACGGCGATGCCGAGCATCAGCATCAGCGAGGATTGAGGGGCCTGCGGCTCGGCCCCAGTCGTTTCCGCTTGCCGTAGGGTGCGCCGTGCGCACCGGGAAAGCCGCCGTACCCATGGTGCGCACGGCGCACCCTACGCGGGTCTCACGCCCACGCGCCGGCCGGGCCTTTGCCGGGGATCGGCGTGCCGGTAAGATGGGCGCCCGTTTCGCCCCATCTTCCCCCGTTTCACCTCCTAGGCAGGACAGTCGCATGAGCATCAAATCGGACAAGTGGATTCGCCGCATGGCCCTCGAGCACGGCATGATCGAGCCCTTTGTCGAGCGCCAGGTGCGCGGTGCCGAGTCCGAACGGGTGATCTCCTACGGGGTGTCGAGCTACGGCTACGACGTGCGCTGCGCCGACGAGTTCAAGGTGTTCACCAACATCCACTCGGCCACCGTCGATCCGAAGAACTTCGACGAGAAGAGCTTCGTCGACGTCAAGGGCCCGGTGTGCATCATCCCGCCGAACTCCTTCGCCCTGGCGCGCACCGTCGAGTACTTCCGCATCCCGCGCGACGTGCTGACGATCTGCCTGGGCAAGAGCACCTACGCGCGCTGCGGCATCATCGTCAACGTCACCCCGCTGGAACCGGAGTGGGAGGGCCACGTGACCCTGGAGTTCTCCAACACCACCACCCTGCCGGCGAAGATTTACGCCAACGAGGGCGTGGCGCAGATGCTGTTCCTGCAGTCCGACGAAGCCTGCGAAGTGTCCTACAAGGACCGCGGCGGCAAGTACCAGGGTCAGGTCGGCGTGACCTTGCCCAAGGCCTGATCGGGCGTACCAGCGCATGAAAGCCGGGCCTTGGTTGCCCGGCTTTTTTCGTTTCGGCGGCCGCGGGTTGCGATGCTCTGGCCGCATGTCCCCTGCCGTCTGGAAAGATCAGTCCCCTGCGCTGCGTTCGCTGACGACCGCGCCGTTGCCCACCCATTCCCAGAACAGCCGGTAGGCCACGGCGAGGACGACCGGGCCGATGAACAGGCCGATGACGCCACTGTCCACCATGCCGCCGATGGCACCGATCAGCACCACCGGCATCGGCACTTCCAGGCCGCGGCCGAGCAGCAGCGGCTTGAGCACGTTGTCCGACAGGCCGGCGATCAGGGTCCAGACGGCGAAGGTGATTGTCTCCACGCTGGCGCCCTGGGTGACGATGACGAAGGCGATGACCGGCACGGTGATGATGGTCACCGGCACCTGCATGATGCCCAGCAGCAGGATTGCCAGGGCCAGCAGGCCGGCCCCCGGAATGCCCATGATCACGAAGGGGATGCCGACCAGCAGCATCTGGATGAAGGCGATGCCGATCACCCCCAGGGCCACGGCGCGGATGGTGGCGGTGCACAGGACGACGACCCGTTCGCCCTGCTGGGTGCCGACGATCCGGGCGGCGATGCGCCTGGCGCTCCGATGCCCCTCCACGCCGAAGGCCATGATGATCCCGGCAGTGATCAGGGCGCCGATGAAGATCAGCATGGCAGCCCCCATCCCGGCCAGCGTGCCGAGTATGCCGAGTGCATGCTCCCTGACCTTGGGCGCCAGTTGTTGCAGGGCTCCGGACAGGTTCACAGCTGCCTGCTGCCAAACGGCGTGGAGGCGCTCGCCGATCAGCGGCCAGTTGGCGACCGAGTCGGCGGGGGGCGGTATGGCAAAGGCGCCGCTCTTGATGGTCGCGACGGTGTTTTGCACCGACTCGGTCAGCGAGGCGCCCAGCAGGTAGGCCGGTATCAGCAGGGCCGCGACGCAGACCAGCACGATGAGCGTGGCCGCCTGGCCATTACGGTTGCCCAGACGGGCAAGCAGCCAGCCATGCAGCGGGTAGAGGGTGACGGCGAGAATCAGCGACCAGAGCAGCAGATCGATGAAGGGCCGGAAGACCCGGTAGCAGAACAGGGTCAGGACGACGATCAGGGCGCCGCGCATCAGCACATCGAGCAGGGGGCCGGACCAAGGTGGGACAGGGGATGGCGACATGGGCGTACCTTTTCTCTTGGTTGCCGCTAGCGTCATGCGCGGATGGCGCTGAATCGTCCTCAGCGCTCGGCATGCCGGATGGGGGAAAGCGCTGCCGTGCGGCTCTCCTACTCTCCAAAAGGATAGGTGTCTTCCTCGCCGGCGCACGGCTGAGATGAGTCCAGGGGCGTGACGGCATGGGTTTCTGCCAGCCAGATCCAGGCGTCGAACTGCTCGGCCAGCACGGCCTCGAAGTAGTGGCTCTGGCGCTCGCTCTCCGGTCGGTAGATCACGCCGATGGCGCGTTCCAGCAGCGGCTCGCGCAGGGCCGCGCGCAAATCCTCACGGTCGTCATCGCGCCAGTCGGTGAGGGAAGCGGGCAGGCCGGTCTGCAGGAACACCTGCTCCCAGCTGTCGTGGCGCGAGGGGCGCACCTGCTTGATGCGCATCGGCTCGTCCCAGTTGTCGGCCGCCGCCACCTCGCCGCGGTCGGTGCCCATGCCGATCAGCACCGCCTCACGGCCCCAGGCATTGCGGCACAGCTCACCGATGTTGAACTGGCCGGCCCAGCCCATCTCGGTGGCGCTGGCATTGCCGATGTGCGAGTTGTGCGCCCAGACCACCGCCCTGGCCTGCGGGCCGCGATGTTCCAGCAGGCTGTGCAGGGTGTCGAACATGTGCTGGTCGCGCAGGTTCCACGAGGGCGTCGAGCCGTGGTACATGATCCGGTAGTACTGCTCGGCGGCCTGCACCACGTGGGCATTGCGGGTGGCGTCGAAGAAGGCTTCGCCGTCGCGGCCCAGGCGTTCCAGACGCTGCTCGAGCAGGGTGCGCAATTGCTCGACCACGGCATCCTCGCAGGACTGCTGGCCATGCAGGACGTTGCGGCCGTACAGCGCGGGCGCGTCCTGCCAGGGCAGCAGGCAGCCATAGCGTTGCCGTGCGGCCTGAGCGGCCTGCGCATCGGTCCGCTCCAGATAGTCCAGTACCGCGCTGATCGAGGCGCCCAGGCTGTAGACGTCGAGACCGCGGAACTCCACGCGCCGCTCGGCGGGCAGGCTCGCGTTGTAGTCGCTCAGCCAGGCGCAGAAGCCGGCGACCTCGCGGTTGCGCCACATCCAGCTGGGGAAGCGCTGGAAAGCCTGTTGCTGCCAGCTCGGCGGTTGCTGCTGGCGCACCTGACGGTCGATCTGCGCCGCGTCCGGCCAGTCGGCCTCGACGGCGACGATGGTGAAACCGTGCCTGGCGATGAGGTGGCGGGTGATCGCCGCCCGCGTCTGGTAGAACTCGGCGGTGCCGTGGCTGGCCTCGCCGATCAGGACCACGCGGGCATCGGCGTAGCGGTCGAACAGCGCGGCGAATTCTGCGCTGTCCGGCGCCGGCAGCGGCTTCGCCCAGCGGCGCAGTAGGGCGAGGCGTTGCTGGTCGCTGGGCGGGGCGGAGTGGTCTTTCATCGGGCCTCCCGACGCGCCGGGGGCGTGGGCGCGTCAGGGAAAGCCTAGCCAATTTTGCGCTTCGAGAGGGCTGCCGGGGCGAGATCAGCGCTTGCTTTGTGCATTCTGCATGCCGGCATCGATGGCCTCGCCTGCGGCGCCGCTGCACACGGCGAGGCCCAGGCCTTTCGCCAGGCATTCGAACTTTTTGCGATCCTCGCCCTTGCTGACCAGGCACTTGGGCAGGGTGATGAGGGTCTTGACCCCTTCGAGGTCCTTCAGAGCCTGCTCATGCTGCTGACGGTCGATCTGCCCGGCCTTGAGGCGTTCCTTGCCGCTGGCGATGAGGTTGGGTATGTCCTCCTCATGGGTCCATTGCACGGCCTGCCGGCACATCTTGCCTTCCTGGCGAGTCGCCTCCTCTTCGTCAGGGGGAGCTGTGCTTGCGCTGTCGCTGGTCTGGTTCTGCAGCGGTGGCAGCTTGCTGTCGCTCTGGTTGGTCTGGTGCAGCTTCAGGGCTTGGGGGGCGGGCTCGGAGCTGGGCGGCTGGGTGCCGAAATGGGTCTGGCCATTGGCGTCGACCCATTTGTAGATCTGCGCCTGGGCAGGCAGGGCGCAGCTGACGGCGAGGAGCAGGGCAAGGCGGAGAGCGAGCATGTTGATAGATCCTTTATCCACAATTCGGCGGCGCCGGCAGGAAGCGGGCTCCTTGGCACTTCCCTGCGCGGTCAGGCCAGAAGATAAGCATCCGCCGCGGTATTGCCAAGTGGTTCACGGTTCGTTGAATGATCAGCCTGCCGCCGCCCCCCCCAGCCAGAGCCCCAAGCCGTAGGTGATCGCCGCGGCTCCGAGGCCGAAGGCGACCTGGCGCAGCCCCGAGTAGAGCAGGCCGCGGCCGGTGAACAGGGTGACCAGCGCACCGATCAGGAACAGCCCGCCGGCGCTGAACAGCGCGCAGGCCAGTACCGCCGCCTGGCCGTCGAGCAGCAGGAACGGCAGCACCGGCAGCAGCGCGCCGAGGCTGAACACCACGAAGGAGGTGACGGCGGCCAGCCAGGCCGAGCCACCGAGGTCGTCCGGGTCGATGCCCAGTTCCTCGCGCACCAGCGTGTCCAGCGCGTGGTCCTTGTCGGCCATGATGTCGCGGGCCATGGCCCGCGCGCGGGGCTCGTCGAGGCCCTTGGCGCGGTAGATCAGCACCAGTTCCTCGGCTTCCTCGTCGGGGACCATCTCCAGCTCGTCGCGCTCGGTGGCGATCTGCTGCTGGTACAGCTCGCGGGCGTTCTGCACCGACAGCCACTCGCCCAGCGCCATCGAGCAGGCGCCGGCGAGCAGACCGGCCAGGCCGGTGAGCAGCAGGGCATCGGCTGAGAAGGCTGCGCCGGCCACGCCCATCACCAGGCTGAAGTTGGAGATCAGGCCGTCGTTGGCGCCGAGCACGGCGGCGCGCAGGGCGTTGCCGCCGCCGGCGCGGTGGCGACCTTCGAGGCTGGCGAATTGGTGGCCGTTCCAGGCGTTGCGCCGCCCGCCCGCCAGCTCGGCGAGCAGGCGGGCGTGCGAGCGTTCCTGGCCGGGCATGCCGGTATCGCAGGTTTCCGGCTGGTCGTCGTACTGACAGCGGTCGATCTGCTCCAGCGAGGCGGCGGCCCCCACCACCCAGTCCGGGCCGAGCAGGCGGGCGATGCGGATCAGCAGGCGGGTGCGCCAGCTGGGGCGCAGCTCGGGCGCACCGGTGCCGGCCTGGCGGAACTGCGCCCGCCAGAACTCCGCGTGGCGCTCCTCGATGGCTGCCAGGCGGCGGTACAGCTCAGCCAGCTCCGGGCGGCTCTCGCACTCGGCGAGGGCGCGGTACAGCGCGGCGCTGTCGATCTCGCCCTGCAGGTTGCGGCGGTAGCGTTCGAGGTGGGCCTGGCGGTCGGTGGGCATGCGGTGGCCTCCGATGCGGGAATACCCCTACAGACTAGCCCCTGTTGTGAATGCCCAGGTGCGCACGGTGCACCCTGCGCGAGCCGCCAGTAGGGTGCGCCGTGCGCACCACATGTCCGTGCTCGCCTAGCGCCCCGGCGTCAGCAGCAGGCGCTGGCTGCCATAGCTGCGGTCGAGGTTGTGGCTCTGGAACGGGAAGCTCTGGTAGCGGCCCTTGAGCCAGGCGTCGATGCCGTCGGCGTAGTGCTTGCTCGCCGGGTTGCCGGACTGGCCGGAGCTGTTGACCCCCTGCAGTGGCTCGTCCTGACCGAAGTCGACCACCATGCGCATGGACGGAATCAGCCAGGTGTCGAAGTCCTTGCCCCACAGCCAGGCGGAGACGTTCAGGGTGCTGTGGTCGCCACCGGCCGGATAGGGGCCGCGATCCAGGTAGTCCTTGATGGTCGCCAGGCTGGCGCGCTGGCCGGCACTCATGTACGGCGCCAGACGGGTGCTGTCGCTGTCCCACTGGTAGCTGTGCAGCTTGCCCCACTGCCAGGCACTGCGATTGCTGCCCAGCCGGCTTTCCAGCTGGGCCACGCTGGCGGCCAGGCTGCGGGCGAGGATCGCCGGCTTGTCCTCCTTCTGCGCCGTGCGCACGTCGTCCCAGAACGGGCTGTCGACGCGGCCGAGCAGGTGGTCGGCCTGCGCCGAGTAGCTGAGCTTGGCGATTTCCACCAGGCCCTGCCAGGCGGCGCTGTCCTCCGGCCCCAGTTCGTCGAGGAAGGTCTGCCGCGCGCTTTCCTGCAGGAACATCGCGTACAGCGCGGCGTCCGCCGAACCGGCCGCCAGTTGGCCGTCGAAGGCCTGCAGGCGCTTGAGGGCTTCGCGCGCCTGGTCGCGCTCGCCGGCCGGCAGGGCCTCGATCACCCGCTGCAGCGGCTGCGCCATGAGGGGATCGGCGAACATGGCCTTGAGCTTGGCGGCGAACGGCGTCTGCTGGTCGTACTGCATGGCGATCATGCTGCGGGCATCGTGGCGGGTGCTGGCGCCGGCCAGTTCGGCGATGCGCTCGGCACGCTCGGGATAGAACCACGAGTTGGACAGCTGCACGCCGTAGCCGGCCGGCACGGTGCGCTGGTTGGCGGTGCCCAGCCAGCCCTGCATCGGGTCCTGATCGTAGGGATGCAGCATGGTGTCGGCGTAGCCGTCCCAGCCGTACTGGCTGTCCCAGCCGGGCGAGGGCACGAGGCCGCGACCGCCCTTGCGGTTCGGGTAGCGCCCGGTGACCTGCCAGGCGATGTGCTGGGCGTCGGCGTAGACCATGTTCAGACCGAGGGCGCGGATGTTGCGCACCGGCTCGTGGGCATCCTCCACCGACTGGGCGCGCGACAGGTCGAAGATGGCGTCGAGGGTCTGGTCGGCCTCGAACTGGTTGGTCTTCAAGGCGAGGCCGTAGCCGCTGGCCAGGGCGATGGGTTGCATGGCGTGCTTGCGTTCGCCGAGCACGCTGTTCAGCAACGGGCCGTTGCGGGTCTCGTAGAAGGTTTCGCGGACCGGGCTCTGCCCCTTGACGAAGAAGGTTTCCTGGTGCGCGCGCGCCGGCTGCCACTTGCCGTCGGCGAGGTACTCGAGGCGCCCGCCCTGCTGGCGCAGCTGTTCGAGGAACAGGTCCTGGGTGTCGCCCATGACCATGGTCATGCCCCAGGCCAGCTTGCCGTTGAAGCCAGCGACCACCGCGGGGATGCCGGCCACCGAGACGCCGGCGGCCTGGTACTTGGGCGCGCGCAGGTGCACGAAGCTCCACAGCGAAGGCTGGCTCAGCGGCAGGTGCGGGTCGTTGGCCAGCAGGCTCTTGCCGCTGCGGCTGCGCTGGGGGGCGATGGCCCAGTTGTTGGAGGCGGCAACGCCGAGCATGTTCAACGCCGCCAACTGCCCGGCGACGCCATCCAGGGCGGCGAGCCCCGGGATCTTGCCGCTCAGGGCGAGGCCCTTGAGCTTGTCCGCCTCGTCGACCGGCAGCGGCTCGTCCGGGTAGGTCGGCAGCAGCCAGGCCAGCTGCGCGGCGCCGACCTTCTGTGCCAGCGCCAGGCTGGAGATTTCCTCCTGCAGGTTGACCGACAGGCCGAAGTTGAGCAGACAGAAGATCAGCGCCGAGTCTTCCGGCTTCCAGTATTCCGGGCGGTAGCCGGAAGCGGCCAGGTCCATCGGCAACTTGTCGCGGTGGCGGAACAGGTAGGCGTTGACGCCGCGGGCGTAGACCTCGAAGAACTTGTGCAGGCGCGGCGAGGCGTTCTTGTAGACGATGTCGGCGCTCTGGCGCAGGTTCACCGCACGCATGAAGCGGTCGATCTCCAGCACGCCGGGACCTGCCATCTCGGCCAAACGGCCTTGGGCCATCAGGCGCAGGCCGACCATCTGGCTCAGGCGGTCGCTGGCGTGCACGTAGCCGAGGGCGAACAGTGCGTCGTGGAAGCTGCGGCTCTCGATCAGTGGCATGCCCAGCGCATTGCGGCGCACCGACACCGTGTCGGCCAGGCCCTTGAGCGGCTGCACGCCGGAGGTGGGCGGCAGGCTGTCCTGGTAGCGGCTGTCCAGCCAGGTTTGGCAGCCACTCAGGCTGACTAGCGTGGTCAGGGCGGCGGCACCCGCCAGCGGGGCGAGGGGACGAAACGAACGCAGCGACATGGCGTGGCTCCAGGAGCGGGCAGGCAAGACCAGTTCAGCACAGCGCCAGGGGCCATGCCGGAAAAGGGCGCTACGTTAGGGGGCCTGCAGGCGCCTGACAAGAGCTGTCGGGGCAGGCTCTTTCAGACGTGGGCGGGGTGCTGCGGCAGGCCTTCGTCGAGCAGCCAGCGGGCGGCCTTGCGGGCGGCAGCCTTGTGTTGCAGTTCGAGTTCGCTGAAGCGCTTGTCGTGCTGGCGGCGCTCGGCGGCCGTCAGCGCCTTCCAGGCGGCATGGGTGGGGATGCCGGAGGTTTCGTCGAACAGGGTGTGGAAGACCCGGCAACGCTCGTGGTTGCTGAGCTGGATGTTGTAGTTGTCGAGCAGGATCTTGATGCGGATGGCGCCTTCGATCAACGGCAGCTGCTCGTCGAGCAGGCTGCCGGCCAGGAGGCGCAGATCGCCGCCGAGGCGCTGCTGGCGGGCGCTCTCGGCGCTCGCATAGGCCTTCTGCTGGGCCCACACCCGGCGCCACAGGTGCAGGGCGTAGCCGCCCAGCACCAGCACGACGAGCAGGCCGGCCAGCAGCAGGCCGATGGACAGTGCGTTCATGCCCTGTTCAGGCGCCGTGGCACTTCTTGTACTTCTTGTTGCTGCCGCACGGGCAGGGGTCGTTGCGGCCGACATCCTTCAGCGGATTGCGCACCGGCTCCTGGTGCTCGTGGTTGCAGTGCGGGCCGTGGACGTGCGGCTCGTGGTGGTGGTCATGGTCGTGGTTGCAGTCGGGGCCATGCACATGGTCTTGCTGGGTCATCACTTACTCCGGAATAAAGGCGCCGGGAACAATGGTGCCACTACGTTTTACATTGACGTGGTGGCGGAACATCAGCCCGACCGTCAGCTCGCCTTGGAGGCGATAGGTGATCGGATTGTCGGGCTTTCTCAATAGTTTGGCGATGTCTTTCATCTGTCGCCAGAGGTTGGTGTTCACCGGGACGTCGAATTCCCGATAGCTGTGGGCCGGAACCGTGAGCCAGGTCGAGTATTTGCCGCTTGCCAGCTTCACCTTCTCGAGGAAAACCGTGTATTTGAGGCTGCGAACCGACAGGTCGACGTCGTCGGGGTTGTCGATGCGAAAGCGTAGGCGGAACTCCTGCTCCAGCAGGCGCCCGCGAACCAGTTCGACATTGACCAGTTGGACGTCGGGGTTCTTGAATAGGGTGTCGCTCGGCGCGCTGGCGCAGCCGCTCAGACCATGACCGGCGAGCAGAAGTAGCAAGAGGGCGAGGGTTCTTGTTATGGACGCCGGAAATATCATGCCAAAACTCCGTTGGATGCCCGAGTGTAACAATCGCAACAAGGGCTGCAACGTGTTGTTGCGGGAATGTTGCAGTAAAAAAACCAGCGCCATACTGCGCAGGAAAAAGGACAGGAGTGTGACGGTTGAGCAATCTTTATGAAGTAGCCTTCGCGGGCGAGCTGGTGGTGGGAGCCGATGCGGAGCAGGTGCGGGCCAACCTGGCGCGTTTGTTCCAGGCCGACCCGCAGCGGATTGCCGCGCTGTTTTCCGGACGGCGCACGGTGATCAAGAGCAATCTGGATGCGGCCAGCGCCGAAAAGTACCGCCTGACCCTCGAGCGCGCCGGTGCTCAGGTGGAGGTCAGTCCGGTTGGCCAGGCTCCTGCGCCCGCGGTGCCGGTCGCCCCGGTCGCGACCGCCGCCGTGGCCCCGGACGTTGCGTTGCCCGCGCTCAAGGTGGCGCCGCGCGACGAATACATGGCGGCATTCAGTGACGTGGCCGCGCCGGACTTCGGCCTGGCGCCGGTCGGTGCCGACCTGCAGGAGCAGCGCCCGGCTCCTGCGGCACCGGCGCTGGATCTGAGCCAGCTGAGCGTGGCTCCGGTGGGTAGCGACATGGGCCAGGCCAAGGCCGCGCCGGCTGGCCCGCCGCCGGATACCTCGCACCTGCAGCTGGCGAACTGACTCACGCGCGGGCGGTCAGCGTCCGAGCAGGACCGCGCAGCACTTCTTGAACTTCTGCCCGCTGCCGCATGGGCAGGGATCGTTGCGCCCGGCCTTGAGCTGCACGGTCGGGTCGATGAAGTACCAGCGCCCGTCCAGGCGTACGAAATCCGAGCACTCGCGGTGCGCCTGGTCGCCGGCATCGTCCTGCCAGCGGGCGCTGAAGGTCACTTGGGCCCGTTCCGGGGTGCCGCCGAGGGGCTGGTGCTTTTCCACGGTCAGGCCCAGCCAGCGACTTTGCCGGCTCCACGCGGCCATGGCTTCGCGCTCCAGTCCCGTCTGCTGGGCGGGCAGGGTGGTGGCGACCAGATAGTCGATCAAGCCGAGTACGTAGGCGCTGTAGCGCGAGCGCATCAGCGCCTCGGCGGTCGCCGGCAGCGCGCCAGCGTGGTAGCGGCCGCAGCAGTCGGCCAAGGGCAGGGTGCTGCCGCAGGGGCAGATAGAAAGGGGCATCGGGAACTATCGGTGCAGTCAAAAAAGAGGCTCTAGCCTAGCCGCAACGCAGCCGCCTGCGCCAGCTGGCAGATATGTGACGCCCCGTCTTTACTTCTAACATCGGCAATTTGGGACCGATGCCACGGAGAACTGCAGCATGGGAAATATATTCGCTAAAGCGGCACTACCGCTGCTTCTGGTCAGCGGGGTTCTGGCCGGTTGCGCCTCCACTACCAGCACCGGTGATGCTCCGCTCAACCAAAAGAACTGGCCATGGTGCAGTCTGCTCGGCGGCCTGGTTGGTGGCGGCCTGGGGGCCACGGAGAGCTCGGCCTGGGCCGGCGGTGGCGCCGCGGCCGGCGCGATCCTCGGCGGCCTGCTGTGCTATGCGCAGGATGGCGACGAGGACAAGGACGGCGTATTCGACCGGCGCGACCGCTGCCAGGGCACGCCGGCCAACACGCCGGTGGGGCACAACGGCTGTCCGCTCCCGCAGTACCCCGAGAAAGCCGCACCGCCGGCACCGCAGGATGAGGTCATCGTCCTCAGCGATCTGGGCGAAGTGCTGTTCGCCTTCGATTCCGCCAAGCTGACCCCCGCCGCCATGGCCACCCTCGACACCGTGGTGGAGAAGCTCAAGGGCAGCGATGTGGTCGGCATCAAGGTGAATGGCCACACCGACAGCACCGGCACCGATGCCTATAACCAAGGGCTCTCGGAGCGGCGCGCCGCCAGCGTGGTGGACTATCTGGTGAGCCAGGGCGTGGCGCCGGACAAGCTGACTTCCGAAGGCTTTGGCGAGAGCAAGCCGGTGGCCGACAACGCCAGCAAGGAAGGGCGGGCAGAGAACCGTCGGGTGGAGATCATGGTCGATCGCTAGCGCTCCGATGGTGGTCAGGCGTTTGCTGTCATGAGGGGCCGGTCGGCCCCTCATGACTGTCTGCACGTCGGCACACACTTGGCAGCCCTGGCGGCTGCCGTTAAGGTGCGCGCTGATTCCTCTCGGATACCTCGATGAAACAGCTGACGACCTTCGGCCGCCTGCTGGCCGTGCTGTTCTGGCTGGCGGTGCTGGGCAACCTGATTTCCCCCTTCGCGGCGCCCTTCGCCCTGCTGGTCAACCTGGCCGCTGCGGCGGTGCTGCTGCTGCATGTCCTGCAGCTGGCGCTGTGCCACGGTCGGCTCAAGGTCAGTGCGCAGCCGACCCGCGACCGCCTGCTGCTGCTCCTGTTCGGCTCGTTTTATCTGCAGGCCCTGCCATCGCCCGCGTCGGTGGTCGAGCAGCTGCTGCAGGCGACCCGCGTGGCGGAAGGCGCTGGAGTGACCGAGCCGGCGCCTGACGCCGCGGATCAGCGCAGCGCCGCCTGAGTCCCAGCCGGGGCCTGCCGGTCGATCCTTTCTGCAGGCCGGCGGCCGGCGCGCTATCATGGCCACCCGTCCGATCACTGAACGTTTATCCAGCGCGCCCGCCATGCTCAGCAACGAACTCAAGTCCCAGATCCAGGGCGCCTACACCCGCTTTCTCGAGGCCAAGAGCCTCAAGCCGCGCTACGGCCAGCGCCTGATGATCGCCGAAGTGGCCAAGGGTCTCGGCGCCATCGCCACCGACGACGAAGGCAAGCGCACCGGCGACCCGGCGGTGGTGGCGGTGGAAGCCGGCACCGGTACCGGCAAGACCGTGGCCTATGCCCTGGCGGCGATTCCCGCGGCCAAGGCCGCCGGCAAGCGTCTGGTGATCGCCACCGCCACGGTCGCCCTGCAGGAGCAGATCGTCTTCAAGGACCTGCCGGACCTGGCACGCAACAGCGGCCTCAACTTCAGCTTCGCCCTGGCCAAGGGCCGCGGCCGCTACCTGTGCCTGTCCAAGCTCGACCTGCTGCTGCAGGAGGGCGCGGCGCAGGGCGCCACCGCCCAGCTGTTCGAGGAGGAAGGCTTCAAGATCGACGTCGACGAGGCCAGCCAGAAGCTGTTCAACACGATGATCGAGCGTCTGGCCGGCAGTCGCTGGGACGGCGACCGCGACGCCTGGCCGGAAGCCATCGAGGATGTGCAGTGGTCGCGGCTGACCACCGACCACACCCAGTGCACCGGCCGCCATTGCCCCAACTTCCAGCAGTGCGCTTTCTACAAGGCGCGCGAGGGCATGACCAAGGTCGACGTGATCGTCACCAACCACGACCTGGTGCTGGCCGATCTGGCCCTCGGCGGCGGCGCCATCCTGCCGGCGCCGAGCGAGACCCTCTACGTGTTCGACGAGGGCCACCACCTGCCGGACAAGGCCATCGGCCACTTCGCCCACTTCACCCGTCTGCGCTCCACTGCCGAGTGGCTGGAGCAGATCGCCAAGAACCTCACCCGCCTGCTGGCGCAGAACCCGCTGCCCGGCGAGTTCGGCCGGCTGATCGAGGGCGTGCCGGAGCTGGCCCGCGAAATCCGCACCCAGCAGCAGTTCGTCTACGCCGCCTGCGAGGAGCTCGGCGACTTCCGTCCCGGCGAGGACATGGAAGGCCGCGACCGCCCGCGCCACCGCTTCGTCGGTGGTCTGGTGCCCGAGCACCTGCGCGAGATGGGTATCGAGCTGAAGAAGGGCTTCAACCGCCTCAACGACGTGTTCACCCGTCTGGCCGACATCCTCAAGGAGGCAATGGATGGTGACAGTAGCGCCGGGGTGAGCAGCTACCAGGCCGAGGAGTGGTACCCGCTGTTCGGCAGCCTGCTGGCGCGGGCGCAGAGCAACTGGGAGCTGTGGACCGCCTTCACCCTCGAGGACCCCGAGGACAGCCCTCCGATGGCGCGCTGGCTGACCCTGGCCGAGAGCGGCAGCTATCACGACATCGAGGTCAACGCCAGTCCGATCCTCGCCGCCGAAACCCTGCGCCGCAACCTGTGGAACGTCGCCTACGGCGCCCTGGTGACCTCGGCCACCCTCACCGCGCTGGGCACCTTCGACCGCTACCGCATGCGCGCCGGCTTGCCCAAGGGCGCCGTCACCGCCGTGGTGCCCAGTCCGTTCCGCTACGCCGAGGCCGGCCTGTTGCGCGTGCCCGACCTCAAGGCCGACCCGCGCGACGCTGCGGCGCATACCGCGGCGATCATCCGCGAACTGCCGACCCTGGTCGAAGGCGCGCGCGGCAGCCTGGTGCTGTTCTCTTCGCGCAAGCAGATGCAGGACGTGTTCGACGGCCTCGCGCGCGACTGGCGCAAGCGCGTGCTGATCCAGGGCAACCTGTCCAAGCAGGAAACCCTCAACAAGCACAAGGCGCGGGTCGACGACGGCGAGACCAGCGTGCTGTTCGGTCTGGCCAGCTTCGCCGAGGGCGTCGACCTGCCCGGCGCCTACTGCGAGCACGTGCTGATCGCCAAGATCCCCTTCGCGGTGCCGGACGACCCGGTGGAAGCGGCGCTGTCCGAGTGGATCGAGGCGCGTGGCGGCAACCCGTTCATGGAGATCGCCGTGCCCGACGCCTCGCTGCGCCTGATCCAGGCCTGTGGTCGCCTGCTGCGCACCGAGCAGGACACCGGTACAGTGACCCTGCTGGATCGCCGTGTGGTGACCCAGCGCTACGGCAAGGCCATCCTCAACGCCCTGCCGCCGTTCCGCCGGCAGATCGACTGAGTCGGCCGGCGACGCCATGGACCCGTCTCCCCGCTCCATCCTGATCACCGGTTGCTCCAGCGGCATCGGCCTGGCCACCGCGCGGGCCTGTCGCGCCGCCGGCTGGCGGGTGTTCGCCAGCGCCCGCCGGGCCGAGGACGTCGCCCGTCTGGCCGCCGAGGGCTTCGAGGCGCTGGCGCTCGATCTGGATGACTCGGATAGCATCGGCGAGGCCGTCGCCAGCGTGCTGGCGAGTACCGGCGGGCGTCTCGATGCGCTGTTCAACAATGGCGGCTACGGCCAGCCGGGTGCCGTCGAGGACCTGCCGCGCGCCGCCTGGCGCGAGCAGTTCGAGAGCAACCTGTTCGGCCCGGCCGAGCTGATCGCCGCGGTGCTGCCGGCGATGCGCCACCAGGGCCACGGCCGCATCCTGTTCAATAGCTCGGTACTCGGTTATACGGCGTTGCCTCTGCGCGCGGCCTATAACGCCTCCAAGTTCGCCCTCGAGGGCTTGGTCGACACCCTGCGTCTGGAGCTGGCGGGCAGCGGCATCGAGGCGGTGCTGATCGAGCCGGGGCCGATTGCCTCCCGCTTTCGCGCCAACAGCCTGGCGGCCCTGCGCCGGCATGTGGACACCGACGCCGGACCGCATGTCGCCGCCTATCGGCGCATGATCGAGCGCCTGGCCAAGGCGGACGCGGCGGTCCGCTTCACCCTGCCGGCCGAAGCGGTGGCCGCGGCGGTGCTGCAGGCGCTGAGCAGTGGCGTGCCACGTACCCGCTACCCGGTGACGCTGCCGGCCAAGCTGTTCCGCGTGCTTAACCGCCTGCTGCCGGATCGCCTGCTCGACCGCCTGAAGCGCTCGAACGCGTAGCTCGCCGCGGGGTTCCCAAGGCGCGCTCGGACTGAAACAATGCCCGGGCCATTTCGATCCGGGGGTAGGGCAGTGCAGATTCAGGGCTATTTCGACCTGCAGTTCGAAGCGGTGAGGGATGCCTTCGCCGAATTGTTCGACAACCCGCAGGAGCGCGGCGCCGCGCTGTGCATCCAGGTCGGCGGCGAAACCGTGGTCGACCTGTGGGCCGGCATGGCCGACAAGGACGGCCTCGAGCCCTGGCATACCGACACCATCCTCAACCTGTATTCCTGCACCAAGGCCTTCACCGCCGCTGCCGCGCTGCAGCTGGTGGGTGAGGGCAAGCTGGAGCTGGACGCGCCGGTCACCCGCCTGTGGCCCGAGTTCGGCGCCGCCGGCAAGCAGCACATCACCCTGCGCCAGCTGCTCAGCCACCGCGCCGGTCTGCCGGCGATCCGCCAGCCGCTGGCGCCCGAAGCGCTCTACGACTGGGACACCATGACCGCCGCGCTGGCCGGGGAAGCGCCCTGGTGGACGCCCGGCGAAGCGCATGGCTATGCGCCCATCACCTACGGCTGGCTGATCGGCGAACTGATCCGCCGCGCCAGCGGGCGCCGCCCCGGCGAGGTGATCGTCGAGCGCACCGCCAAGCCGCTGGGCCTCGACTTCCACATCGGACTGGCCGACAGCGAGTTCCACCGCGTCGCCCATATCTCCCGCGGCAAGGGCAACCTGGGCGACGCCGCCGCCCAGCGCGTGCTCAACGCCATGCTGCGCGAGCCACAGGCCATGACCACCCGCGCCTTCACCAATCCGCCGTCGATCATGACCAGCACCAACAAGCCGGAGTGGCGGCGCATGCAGCAGCCAGCCGCCAACGGCCACGGCAACGCGCGCAGCCTGGCCGGCTTCTATGCCGGCTTGCTGGACGGCAGCCTGCTCGACAGCGCCCTGCTGGCCGAGATGACCCGTGAACACAGCCTGGGCGACGACCTCACCCTGCTGACCCGCACCCGCTTAGGACTAGGCCTGATGCTCGAGCAGCCCGACATGGCCAACGCCACCTACGGCCTCGGCCGCCATGCCTTCGGCCACCCCGGCGCCGGCGGCTCCATCGGCTTCGCCGACCCCGAGCGCGAGCTGGCCTTCGGCTTCGTCACCAACACCCTCGGGCCGTATGTGCTGATGGACCCGCGCGCGCAAAGGCTGGCACGCTTGGCAGGGGCGTGCTTGTAGGGGACGCTGCTGGACGGCAATGCCTGTGACTGGTGAGCGGGTGGGCGCGGCATAAGCCGGTGTGCAGGTGCGGGCGCTCCCTGTGACCGTGGATGGGCGGTGCGGCGCCGTTCAGGGGCTCGGGGCGCGGCAGGCTGTGCGCCTCCCGTCAGCGCGAAGGTCATCCGGCAGATTCACAGAGGGAGGCGCGCTGGTCGGTGCGGGGGAGGCGGGAGAAATATTGCAGAAACAACAAGGCCCGCACTGGGCGGGCCTTGTTGAGTGATTCACCGAAATTCATCGGCAGATCGGGATATGGTCGGAGCGACTGGATTCGAACCAGCGACCTTCTCGTCCCGAACGAGACGCGCTACCAAGCTGCGCTACGCTCCGTTTTGATGGGGCTCATTTTACAGAAAAAATGATGGTGCACAAGGGGTTAGGTGAAAAAAATTAAAACTCCCGCATCCGCGGATGTCGCGCGGTGGCGTGAGTCAGGTTGGCCCGGTTGGTGCTATAAAACCGATCAGGTCTTTCTTTGTCCCGAACCCCTGCGCGGAGCCTCTTGATGAGCCAGCACGCCGAAAGCGTTTTCGTCCCCCTGAACATTGCCGTCCTGACGGTCAGCGATACCCGTACCCTGGATACCGACACCTCCGGCGGTTTGCTGGTCGAGCGCCTGCAGGCGGCGGGGCATAACCTGGCGGCGCGGGTGCTGCTCAAGGACGATCTGTACCGCATCCGCGCCCAGGTGGCGCAGTGGATCGCCGAGGACGAGGTGCAGGTGGTGCTGATCACCGGCGGCACCGGCTTCACCGGGCGCGACAGCACGCCGGAAGCGGTGGCCTGCCTGCTGGACAAGCAGGTGGACGGCTTCGGCGAATTGTTCCGGCAGATCTCGGTAGTGGACATCGGCACCTCGACCATCCAGTCGCGCGCCCTGGCTGGCCTCGCCAACGGCACCCTGGTGTGCTGCCTGCCCGGCTCGACCAACGCCTGCCGCACCGGTTGGGACGGCATTCTTGCGACCCAGCTGGATGCCCGGCACCGGCCGTGCAACTTCGTCACCCACCTGAAGCAGGCTCCGGCCTGCGGGACGCGCGGATGAGTGCGCTGCTGCCGCTGGAGGAGGCGCTGGCACGCCTGCTGGCGCAGGCCGCGGCCGAGCCGATCGTCGAGATCGAATGCATCCCCGCCGCGGAGGCGGCGGGGCGGGTGCTGGCGACGCCGCTGGTCGCCAGGCTCGATCTGCCGCCCTGGCCGAACAGTGCGATGGACGGCTATGCGCTGCGCCTGGCCGACTGGCAGGGCGAGCCGCTGGCGGTCAGCCAGCAGATCTTCGCCGGCCAGGCGCCCGTACCGCTGCAGCCGGGCAGCTGTGCGCGCATCTTCACCGGCGCGCCGCTGCCCGCGGGTGCCGACACCGTAGAGATGCAGGAGAACGTCGCGGTGCAGGCCGACGGTCGGGTGCGCTTTCTCGATGCACTGCGGCCTGGCCAGAACGTGCGGCCCCAGGGGCAGGAGATCCGCTGCGGCGAAGTGCTGCTGGAGGCCGGTACCCGCCTGGGGGCGGTGGAGCTGGGCCTGATCGCCGCCGTCGGCGTGGCGCAGGTCGAGGTGCGCCGCCGGCCGCTGGTGGCCCTGCTGTCCACCGGCGACGAGCTGGTCGAGCCGGGCCAGCCGCTGGGTGCCGGACAGATCTACAACAGCAACCGGGCGCTGCTGGCAGCCTGGCTGGCCGGCCTGGGCTGCACGGTGCTGGACGCCGGCATCCTGCCCGACGATCTGCTGCAGACCCGTGCGCGCCTGGCGGCGCTGGGCGCGGCGGACCTGATCCTTTCCACTGGTGGGGTGTCGGTCGGCGAGGCGGACTTCCTCGGCCAGGTGCTGCGCGAAGAGGGCGAGTTGACCCTGTGGAAGCTGGCGCTCAAGCCGGGCAAGCCGCTGACCTGCGGCCATTTCCGCGGTACGCCGCTGATCGGCCTGCCCGGCAATCCGGCTTCCACCCTGGTGACCTTCGCCCTGCTGGCGCGCCCCTATCTGTTGCGACGCCTCGGCGTCAGCCGTCTGGAACCGTTGCGCTTTGCGGTCCCGGCGGCTTTCGCCTGGCCCAGGGCCGGTGGCCGTCGCGAGTTCCTGCGCGCACGGCTGGAACAGGGCAGGGCGGTGCTGCATGCGAACCAGAGTTCCGGCGTGCTGCGCAGCGCGGCCTGGGCCGACGGCTTGGTCGAGATCCGCGAAGGCGCCACGCTGGCGGAAGGCGATGCGGTGACCTTCATTCCGCTGGCGGAGCTGTTCTGACCAGGCCCATGACCTCGGGCATGTTGCGGTAACCGCCGTTCGACTAGAGTGGATGACTATCCAGGCCGGCCTGCCCGGCTCCATTGGTATAAGGAGTATTCCGATGACGATGATGAAAGCTGCCGTATTCGTGGCCCCCGGCCGCATCGAGCTGGTCGACAAGCCGATCCCGCCGGTGGGGCCCAACGACGCGCTGGTGCGCATCACCACCACCACCATCTGCGGCACCGACGTGCACATCCTCAAGGGCGAGTACCCGGTGGCGCCGGGGCTGACCATCGGTCACGAACCGGTGGGCATCATCGAGAAGCTGGGCAGCAACGTGCAGGGCTATCAGGAGGGGCAGCGGGTGATCGCCGGGGCGATCTGCCCGAGCTTCACCTCCTACGCCTGCCAGGATGGTTATCCGTCGCAGGACGGCGGCTGCGCCTGCCACGGCTACAAGCCGATGGGCGGCTGGCGTTTCGGCAACACCATCGACGGCACCCAGGCCGAATACGTGCTGGTACCGGACGCCCAGGCCAACCTGGCACCGGTGCCGGACGGGCTGAGCGACGAGCAGGTGCTGATGTGCCCGGACATCATGTCCACCGGCTTTGCCGGCGCCGAGGCGGCCAACATCAAGATCGGCGACGTCGTCGCGGTGTTCGCCCAGGGGCCGATCGGCCTGTGCGCCACCGCGGGCGCCAAGCTGCGCGGCGCCAGCACCATCATTGCCGTGGACGGGGTCAACGAGCGTCTGCAAATCGCCCGCCAGCTGGGCGCCGACGTGACCCTCAACTTCCGCGAAGTGGACGTGGTCGACGAGATCCTCAAGCTGACCGGCGGCCGTGGGGTGGATGCGGCGATCGAGGCGCTCGGCACGCAGACGACCTTCGAGAGCGCACTGCGCGTGCTCAAACCGGGCGGTACCCTGTCCAGTCTGGGCGTCTACTCCAGCGACCTGACCATCCCGCTGGGCGCCTTCCACGCCGGCCTCGGCGACAACAAGATCGTCACCTCGCTGTGCCCGGGCGGCAAGGAGCGCATGCGCAGGCTGCTCAACGTGGTGGCTTCCGGGCGGGTCGACCTGGGGGCACTGGTCACCCACGAGTACAAGCTGGAGCAGATCGTGGAGGCCTACGACCTGTTCGGCCATCAGCGCGACGGCGTGCTCAAGGTGGCGATCAAGCCGTTCTGAGTGCGGCCCTGAGTCCGACGAAGCCCGGCCGTGTCCGGGCTTCGTCGTTTTTGGCTGGTGTGGGGCTGTGGCTGGAGCCACAGGCGGCGTGGCTGCTAACATCGCGCCTTTGCATCAACGCTCAATTCGAGAGTCGCCATGACCACCGTCCGTACCCGCATCGCGCCGTCGCCCACCGGCGATCCGCACGTTGGCACCGCCTACATCGCCCTGTTCAACCTGTGCTTCGCCCGCCAGCACGGCGGTCAGTTCATCCTGCGCATCGAGGATACCGACCAGCTGCGCTCGACCCGCGAGTCCGAACAGCAGATCTACGACGCCCTGCGCTGGCTGGGCATCGAGTGGGACGAGGGTCCGGACGTCGGCGGTCCGCACGGTCCGTACCGGCAGAGCGAGCGCGGCCACATCTACAAGCAGTATTCGGACGAGCTGGTCGCCAAGGGCCATGCCTTCCCCTGCTTCTGCAGCGCCGAGCGCCTGGATGCGGTGCGCGCCGAGCAGATGGCCAACAAGGAAACCCCGCGCTACGACGGCCACTGCATGCACATCGGCCCGCAGCAGGCGCAGCAGCGCGTCGCCGCCGGCGAGGCCCATGTGGTGCGCATGAAGGTGCCGACCGAGGGCGTCTGCGTGGTGCCGGACATGTTGCGCGGCGAGGTGGAGATCCCGTGGGATCGCATGGACATGCAGGTGCTGATGAAGACCGACGGCCTGCCCACCTACTTCCTCGCCAACGTGGTCGACGACCACCTGATGGGCATCACCCACGTGCTGCGTGGCGAGGAGTGGCTGCCGTCGGCACCCAAGCTGATCAAGCTGTACGAGTACTTCGGCTGGGAACAGCCGGTGCTCTGCTACATGCCGCTGCTGCGCAACCCGGACAAGAGCAAGCTGTCCAAGCGCAAGAACCCCACTTCGGTGACCTTCTACCAGCGCATGGGCTACCTGCCGGAAGCCATGCTCAACTACCTGGGACGCATGGGCTGGTCGATGCCGGACGAGCGCGAGAAGTTCTCGCTGGCCGAGATGATCGAGCACTTCGACGTCAGCCGCGTGTCGCTGGGCGGGCCGATCTTCGACGTCGACAAGCTGTCCTGGCTGAACGGCCAGTGGCTGCGCGAACTGCCGCTCGAGCGTTTCGCCGCCGAGGTGCAGAAGTGGGCGCTCAACCCGCAGTACCTGATGCAGATCGCCCCGCATGTGCAGAACCGCGTGGAAACCTTCAGCCAGCTGGCACCGCTGGCCGGTTTCTTCTTCATGGGCGGGGTGAGCCCGGACGCCAAGCTGTTCGAGCACAAGAAGTTGTCGCCCGAGCAGGTGCGCCAGGTGCTGCAGCTGATCCTCTGGAAGCTGGAGGCGCTGCGCCAGTGGAACAAGGACAACATCACCGCGATCATCCAGAAGGTTGCCGAGCACCTCGGCCTCAAGCTGCGTGACCTGATGCCGCTGATCTTCCCGGCCATCAGTGGTCAGGCCAGCTCGGTGTCGGTGCTGGATGCCATGGAGATCCTCGGTCCGGACCTGTCGCGCTTCCGCCTGCGCCAGGCCGTCGAGCTGCTCGGCGGCGTGTCGAAGAAGGAAACCAAGGAGTGGGAGAAGCTGCTGGCCGCCATCGACTGAGCCGGCAGGGATGGCGGGCCAGTCCCGCCATCCCTTTGCTTGAGGTAAGTGTTTGTTCTGCCTGCGAAATTTTTTCAGGGAAAAACGAAAAAAGTGTTGACGGGTTTTCAGGTCGCCATTAACATGCGCCCCGTCTTCACGACGAACCTGGTTCGCAAGTGAAGAAGCTCACGAAAGTGGGGCTATAGCTCAGCTGGGAGAGCGCTTGCATGGCATGCAAGAGGTCGACGGTTCGATCCCGTCTAGCTCCACCAAATTATCCAGCAACACGCTAATGTCTGGCGGGTTGTACGAAGGTTTAAGTCCCCTTCGTCTAGTGGCCTAGGACACCGCCCTTTCACGGCGGTAACAGGGGTTCGAGTCCCCTAGGGGACGCCAATTTCCAGCGCAGCGCCAACAAGGGCTGCAGCCGAAGCAGTATCGGGGCTATAGCTCAGCTGGGAGAGCGCTTGCATGGCATGCAAGAGGTCGACGGTTCGATCCCGTCTAGCTCCACCAATTTCCAGCGATTCGCACGCGGATCGTACGAAGGTTTACGTCCCCTTCGTCTAGTGGCCTAGGACACCGCCCTTTCACGGCGGTAACAGGGGTTCGAGTCCCCTAGGGGACGCCAATTTTCCCGCTCTGGGATCAAGAGGGTCATTCCGATTTTGGAATGACCCTTTTTGTTTTTGCCGCAAAAAAATCCCCTGCCTCCTGTTTGTCTCGCCTGTCACGCTGCCGGTTGTGCGGTGGGGCGCGGCATTCTCCTGTCAATCGTTGTCCGTATTTTTTGTGTGGGATAAGCTGGCGATGCCGCGATTGTCTGGCAGCCATTCACATAACAAGACAACCAGCAGGGGAAGGACAAGGACATGACTTTCATGCCGTGGAGCAGCGAGCTCGAAGTCGGAATTGCGCAGATCGACGAGCAGCATCGCTGGCTGGTGGACAAGACCAACCAGCTGTACAACAGCCTGGCCAGCGCCGAAGCGGATGGCGCGGCGATCGGTGAGGTGCTGGAGGGGTTGGTGGACTACACCATGAATCACTTCATCGTCGAGGAAGAGATCTTCCACCGCCTCGGCTACCCGGAAACCGCGGCGCACAAGGCGCAGCACGACAAGTTCACCGCGCAGATCATGGATCTGCTGCAGCGTCACGATGCCGGCGAACGCTCCGGCAACGAGACGCTCGACTTGCTGGCCGACTGGCTGGTCCACCATATCCTCAAGGTCGACAAGGCCTACGTCGCCTTCTTTCGCGATAACGGCGTGCGCTGAGCTGTCCGGCTGTTGCGCGCCAGGCTGAATGCCGCATCATGCTCGGCATTCCTTGCTGCGGAAGTCCCGGATGAATTTTCCCGTCCTTTGTCTGTATCCCGACCGCGACACCTGCGCTGCCGAGCTGGCGCAGGTACTGGGCGCGCGTCTGCGCGCCGACCAGTTGGCCGGCGGGCGGGCGCGCCTGCTGCTGGCCGGCGGACAGAGCCCGCTGCCGCTGCTGGGCCGTCTGGCTGGCGAGGCGCTGGACTGGTCGCGGGTCGATCTCAGTCCCACCGACGAGCGCTGGGTGGCTGCGGACGCTGCGTCCAGCAACCTGCAGCTGCTGCGCACGGCCCTGCCGCAGGCCCGGCTCCTCGATCCGCGCCAGGGGCCGACGCCGGAGCAGGCCGCGCAGGCCTGGGGCGAGCAGCTGGCTGGCTGGTTGCCATTGACCGCGGTGCTGCTGGGTATGGGTGAAGATGGCCATATCGCCTCGCTGTTTCCAGGGATGCCCGGACTGACGGCTGCACTGGCCGATGGCGCATCGCCGTCGGCGTTGGTCGGCGCGGCACCGGTCGCGCCGCAGGTACGCCTGAGCAGCAATCTTGCCCTGCTGCTGCGCAGCGACTGGCTGGGCCTGCTGGTATTCGGCGGTGCCAAGCGCGAAGTGCTCGAGGCGGTGCTTGCCGATCAGCCGGAGACCCGCCAGCTGCCGGTGCACGCGCTGGTGCAGCAGGCCGGTGGTCGCCTGCAGATCCACTGGGCGCCCTGAGCGGCCAGTGCACGACGACTGCACTCGGGTATTCGCGGTGCTGGTAAACTGAACGCCTCACGGGACGGGTTTCGCTGCGCGGCGGCATGCTCGCGTCCCCACGCCTTCTGTCGAGGAGTCGCCATGCTGCATCCCGTTGTCGAGGCGGTGACCGCCCGTATTGCCGCCCGCTCGGCCGAGCGCCGTGCGCGCTACCTGGCGCACCTGGACGAGGCCGTGGAGCGCGAGCCGCGCCGGCAGATCGGTTGCTCCAACCTGGCCCATGCGCTGGCGGCACAGCCACACGATGCACAGCTGATCATGCGCCAGGGCGGCTCGCCGCATATCGCCATCGTCTCCAGCTACAACGATCTGCTCTCCGCGCACCAGCCGCTGCACGACTACCCCGAGCAGCTCAAGGCCGCGCTGGCCCGTGTCGGCGCCAGCGCGCAGTTCGCCGCCGGGGTGCCGGCCATGTGCGACGGCATCACCCAGGGCATGGCCGGCATGCAGCTGTCGCTGTTCTCCCGCGACTTGATCGCCCAGGCCGCTGCCATCGGCCTGACCCATGCGATCTTCGACGGCGGCCTGTATCTGGGCGTGTGCGACAAGATCGTCCCCGGCCTGCTGATCGGCGCGCTGCGTTTCGGCCATCTGCCGGCGGTGTTCGTGCCGGCCGGGCCGATGCCCTCGGGGCTCTCCAACAGCGAGAAGGCGGCGGTGCGCCAGCGCTATGCGCGCGGCGAGGCCAGTCGCGAGGAGCTGCTCGAGGCCGAGCTGGGTGCCTACCATGCACCGGGCACCTGCACCTTCTATGGCACCGCCAATACCAACCAGCTGCTGATGGAGGCCATGGGCCTGCACGTGCCGGGCAGCGCCTTCGCGCCGCCGGAATCGGCGTTGCGCCCGCTGCTGACTGCCGAGGCGGCACGTTTGGTGGCGCGCAACAGTCGGCAGGGCGAGCGCTGGCTGCCGTTGGGTCGCCAGGTGGATGCGCGGGTGCTGGTCAACGGCGTGGCGGCGCTGCTGGCCAGCGGCGGCTCGACCAACCATGGTCTGCACCTGCCGGCCATCGCCCGCGCCGCTGGCTACGAGCTGCTGTGGGAGGATTTCGCCGCGCTGTCCAAGGTGGTGCCGCTGCTGGCGCGCGTCTATCCCAACGGCAAGGCCGACGTGAACCAGTTCCAGGCCGCCGGTGGCCCGGCGTGGATCATCCGCGAACTGCTCGGCGGCGGTCTGATGCACGGCGAGGTGCCGACCGTCGCCGGCGAGAGCCTGGCCGACTATTCCCGCGAGCCCTGGCTGGATAACGACCGGCTGGCCTGGCGCGAGCTGCCGGCGCAGAGCCCGGCGCCTGACATCGTGCGGCCGCTGGCCGAGCCCTTCGCGCCCGAAGGCGGGCTGGTGCTGCTCGAGGGCAATCTGGGCCGCGCCCAGCTGAAGACCTCGGCGGTGGATCCGGCGCACTGGCAGGTGCGCGCGCCGGCGCGCGTCTTCGACTGTCAGGAAGCGGTACAGGTGGCCTACCAGGCCGGCGAGCTGAGCGGCGATCTGGTGCTGGTGGTGCGCTTCCAGGGGCCGCGCGCCAACGGCATGCCCGAGCTGCACAAGCTGATGCCGTTGCTGGCCAACCTGCAAGCGGCTGGCCAGCGGGTCGCGCTGGTTACCGATGGCCGGCTGTCCGGAGCGTCCGGGCAGGTACCGGCAGCGTTGCACGTCACCCCTGAGGCGGCGGCTGGCGGCGCGCTGGCCCTGTTGCGCGACGGCGATCTGCTCGAGGTGGATGCGCGGCGCGGGGTGCTGGCGGTCGTCGTCGACGCCGCCGAATGGGCGGCGCGTACCCCGCGCAAACCGAACCAGCCGCAGGCGGTCGGTTACGGCCTGGAATTGTTCAATCTGCAACGGCGGCTGGCGGGACCGGCCGACCGGGGCGGTTCGATTGTGGACTGGGAGGAATGAAGATGAGTCTGACAATGGATGACGTGCTGAAGCGGGCGCGCCCGGTCCTGCCGGTGCTGGTGATCGAGGATGCCGGTCTGGCGGTCGATCTGGCGCGCGCCCTGTATGCCGGCGGCATCGAGGTGCTGGAAGTGACCCTGCGCACGCCGCGGGCGCTGGAGGCGCTGGCGGCGATCCGTCAGGAACTGCCGCAGCTGCTGGTCGGCGCCGGCACGGTAATCCATGCTGCGCAGTTCGCCGAGGCCCGCGCTGCCGGCGCGCAGTTCATCGTCAGTCCCGGCTGCACCGAGCGCCTGGCCGAGGCCGCGGAGACGTGCGGGCTGCCCTACCTGCCGGGGGCGATGACGCCCTCCGAGGTGCTGTTCGCCATCGAGAAGGGCTACCGCTCGCTCAAGCTGTTCCCGGCCAACGGCGACGCCAGCGTGAAGATGCTGAAAAGCTTCAAGGAGCCGTTCAACGGTATTCGTTTCTGCCCGACCGGCGGCATCACGGTGGACAACCTGTCGACCTTCCTGCGCCTGCCCAACGTCGCCTGCGTCGGCGGTACCTGGGTGGCGCCGAGCAGCCTGGTGCGCGCACGGGCCTGGGACCAGATCACCCAGCTGGCGCAGGAGGCCTGCGCGCTGTCCGCCAGTCTGGAGCGCGGTGCATGAGCTGGGAGCTGCCGGCGCCGTTCGTGCTGGAGATCGAGGTCGGCGCCGAACATATCGACGCCCTCGGTCATGCCAACAACACGGTCTACGTCGGCTGGATGGAGCAGTGTGCCTGGGCGCACTCGCGCAGCCTGGGCCTTTCCATCGATGACTACCGGCGGCTCGACCGGGCCATGGCGGTGGTGCGCCACGAGATCGACTACCTGGCCGCTGCCCGTCAGGGTGAGCGCCTGCAGCTGGGCACCTGGGTCGTCGCCTCGGACGGCCGACTGAGCATGCAGCGCCAGTTCCAGCTGTGGCGTCCGGCCGATGGCGCGACCCTGCTGCGCGCGCGCACCCGCTTCGCCTGCATCGAGCTGTCCAGCGGCAAGCCGCGGCGTATGCCGGCGGAGTTCATCGAGCGCTATGGTCGTGCGCTGGTGCCTGCCCTGTAGGGTGCGCCACGCGCACCGCCGGATTTCCCCGCATCCGCAATGGTGCGTATGGCGCACCCTACGCGCTGGCCTGGCTTGCTAGAATCCGCGCCCTTCGTTTTTTCCCGAGAATTCCCCCGTGCAGATTGCCCTGGCGCCCATGGAGGGGCTGGTCGATGAAATCCTCCGCGAGCTGCTGACCGAGGTCGGCGGCGTCGACTGGTGCGTCAGCGAGTTCGTCCGCGTCTGCGACCGTCTGCTGCCGCTGGCGAACTTCCGCAAGCTGGCGCCCGAGCTGGACAGCGGCTGGCGCACCGCCAGCGGCACGCCGCTGCGCCTGCAGCTGCTCGGCTCCGATCCCGCCTGCCTGGCCGACAACGCCGCTTTCGCCGCCAGCCTCGGTGCGTCGGTGGTCGATCTCAACTTCGGCTGCCCGGCCAAGACGGTGAACAAGTCGCGGGGCGGTGCGGTGCTGCTCAAGGAGCCCGAGCTGCTGCATGCCATCGCCCACGAAGTCAGGGCCACGCTGCCGGCCGGGGTGCCGCTGACGGCGAAGATGCGCCTGGGCTACGACAGCCCCGACGGCGCGCTGGACTGCGCGCGGGCGCTGGTCGACGGTGGCGCGTCCATGCTGGTGGTGCACGCCCGCACCAAGCTCGACGGCTACAAGCCGCCGGCGCACTGGGAGTGGGTGGCGCGGGTGCAGGAGGCGGTCAAGGTGCCGGTCTATGCCAATGGCGAGATCTGGACGGTGGACGACTGGCGGCGCTGTCGCGAAATCAGCGGGGCGGACAACATCATGCTCGGCCGCGGGCTGGTGTCGCGTCCGGACCTGGCCCGGCAGATCGCCGCCGCCAGCGCCGGCCGCGAGCCCGAGCCGTTGAGCTGGGGCGAGCTGCAACCGCTGCTGCAACTGTTCTGGCGCAAGGCCCGGCAGAAGCTCGCCCCGCGCTATGCGCCGGGGCGACTCAAGCAGTGGCTGGCGATGCTGACGCGCAGCTATCCCGAGGCGCAGGCGCTGTTCGACAGCATCCGCCGCGACAACGACTGCGCGCGGCTGGATGCGCTGTTCGGGCTGCGCCACGCGGAGCTGTCTCACCCCGCGGCCATTCCCGCGTAGGGTGCGCCGCGCGCACCGGTCAATGTGCCGGGGCTTGGTGCGCAGGCGCACCCTACGGTTTGCCCGCCGTGTCCAGCAGTTGCATGAAAGCCCGCGCGGCGTTGGACAGGGTGCGCTCGGTGTGCACGATGTAGCCGAGCTGGCGGCTCAGCTGGATCTCGCCCAGCGCCAGGCGCGCCACCTGCTCGTCGAGCATGGTGCGCGGCAGCACGCTCCAGGCCAGACCGATGGACACCAGCATCTTGATGGTCTCCAGATAGTTGGTGCTCATGCTCACGTTGGGCTTCAGGCCGGCCTCCTCGAAAAGGCGCTGGACGATATGGTGGGTGAAGGTGTTCTCGCCAGGGAACACCGCCGGATAGCGCGCCACCTCGGCCAGCGTCACCGCTCCGCCGTGAACCAGCGGGTGTTCGGGGGCGGCGACGAAGTCCAGTGGGTCGTCCCACACCGGCACCGCGCGCACCGGTGCAGCGGTGTGCGGGGCGAGGGTGATCACCGCCAGTTCGGTGCGCCCGTGCAGCACCTCCTCGTAGGCCACTTCCGAGTCGAGAAAGCGGATGTCCAGCGCCACCTGCGGATGGGCGCGGGTGAAGGCGCGCAATAATGGCGGCAGACGGTGCAGGCCGATGTGGTGGCTGGTGGCCAGGGTCAGTCGGCCGCCGACGTCGCCGTTGAGGTTGCTCAGGGCTCGCCGGGTGTCGTCCAGCACGTTGAGCACCTGGCGAGCGCGCGGTAGCAGGGCGCGGCCGGCCTCGGTCAGGCCGATCTCGCGGCCGATGCGGTCGAACAGGCGGGCATCGAGCTGCTGCTCGAGGGCGGCGATGCGCTTGCTGACTGCCGGCTGCGACAGGTGCAGACGTTCGCCGGCAGCGGAAAAGCTGCCGGTTTCGGCGATGGCGATGAAGGTGTCGAGGCTGGCCAGGTCCATGCTCGGATTCCCATTGGTTATCCAAAGCATGAAAAATATGAATTTGTGTTATCCAAGGCAAGCCCCTAGCATCGACCGCACAAGCCCTGTGGGCATACAGCAACAACCGATGAGGAGTTCCCCCGTGGCCGGCAAGACGCTTTACGACAAGCTCTGGGACATGCACCTGGTCAAGCAGCGCGACGATGGCTCGGCGCTGATCTACATCGACCGCCAGATCCTCCATGAAGTGACCTCGCCGCAGGCCTTCGAGGGCCTGCGCCTGGCCGGGCGCAAGCCGTGGCGCGTCGACGCCAATATCGCCACCCCGGACCACAACGTGCCGACCACCAAGGCCGAGCGCCAGGGCGGCCTGGAGTCGATCCACGACGAGGTGTCGCGCCTGCAGGTGCAGACCCTCGACGAGAACTGCGATGACTTCGGCATCCTCGAGTTCAAGATGAACGACCGCCGCCAGGGCATCGTCCATGTGGTCGGTCCGGAGCAGGGCGCCACCCTGCCGGGGATGACCGTGGTCTGCGGCGACTCGCACACCTCCACCCATGGCGCCTTCGGCGCGCTGGCCCACGGCATCGGTACCTCCGAGGTCGAGCACGTGCTGGCGACCCAGTGCCTGGTGGCCAAGAAGATGAAGAACATGCAGGTGCGCGTGGAGGGCCAGTTGCCCGCCGGCGTCACCGCCAAGGACATCGTGCTGGCGATCATCGGCAAGATCGGCACCGCCGGCGGCAACGGCCATGCCCTGGAGTTCGCCGGCAGCGCGATCCGCGACCTGTCGATGGAAGGCCGCATGACCATCTGCAACATGGCCATCGAGGCCGGCGCGCGCGTCGGTCTGGTCGCCGTGGACGACAAGACCATCGCCTACGTCGAGGGCCGCACCTTCGCGCCCAAGGGCGCCGACTGGGATGCCGCCGTGGCGCAGTGGAAGGGCTTGGTGTCCGACGCCGACGCCCACTTCGACACCGTGGTCGAACTGCAGGCTGAACAGATCAAGCCGCAGGTCAGCTGGGGCACCTCGCCGGAGATGGTCCTGCCGGTCGACGCCAAGGTGCCGAACCCGGCCAACGAGGCCGATCCGGTCAAGCGCGACTCCATCGTTCGCGCCCTCAAGTACATGGGTCTGACCGCCGACCAGCCGATCACCTCGATCCAGCTGGATCGCGTGTTCATCGGCTCCTGCACCAACTCGCGCATCGAGGACCTGCGTGCCGCCGCCGTGGTGGCCAAGGGCCGCAAGGTCGCCGCCACCGTCAAGCAGGCGCTGGTGGTGCCGGGCTCCGGCCTGGTCAAGGCGCAGGCCGAGGCCGAGGGGCTGGACAAGATCTTCATCGAGGCCGGCTTCGAATGGCGCGAGCCGGGCTGCTCCATGTGCCTGGCGATGAACCCGGACCGCCTGGAGAGCGGCGAGCATTGCGCTTCCACCTCCAACCGCAACTTCGAAGGCCGTCAGGGTGCCGGCGGGCGTACCCATCTGGTCAGCCCGGCCATGGCCGCCGCCGCCGCGGTGACCGGTCACTTCGTCGATGTGCGTGAGCTGCTGAACTGAGGAATGCCTGAATGAAAGCCTTTACCCAACACACCGGCCTGGTCTGCCCGCTGGATCGCGCCAACGTCGACACCGACCAGATCATTCCCAAGCAGTTCCTGAAATCCATCAAGCGCACCGGCTTCGGCCCCAACCTGTTCGACGAGTGGCGCTACCTGGACGTCGGCCAGCCGAACCAGGACTGCTCGAGCCGTCCGGTGAATAAGGACTTCGTGCTGAACTTCCCGCGCTACCAGGGCGCCAGCGTGCTGCTGGCCCGCGAGAACTTCGGCTGCGGCTCCTCCCGAGAACACGCGCCGTGGGCGCTGGAAGAGTACGGCTTCCGCACCATCATCGCGCCGAGCTACGCCGACATCTTCTTCAACAACAGCTTCAAGAACGGCCTGCTGCCGATCATCCTGCCGGAAGCGGAAGTGGACGAGCTGTTCCAGCAGTGCGAGGCCAGCGAGGGCTACCAGCTGACCGTCGACCTGGCGGCGCAGACCGTGACCCGTCCGGACGGCAAGGTGCTGTCCTTCGACATCGATCCGTTCCGCAAGCACTGCCTGCTCAACGGTCTGGACGACATCGGCCTGACCCTGCAGGATGCCGAGGCGATCAAGGCGTTCGAAGCCAAGCATCAGCAGAGCAGCCCCTGGCTGTTCGGCGCGATCAAGTAACCCTCTTTTTCGGCGGGAGCGGGCAGGGCTCGCTCCCGCGGTTCGACCTTTACAAGGACATGCAATGAGCAAGCAGATTCTGGTTTTCCCGGGTGATGGTATCGGCCCGGAAATCGTCGCCGAAGCGGTCAAGGTGCTGGAGCTGGCCAACGAGAAGTACCAGCTGGGCTTCGAGCTGAGCTACGACGAGCTGGGCGGCGCCGCCTACGAGAAGTACGGCACCCCGCTGGCCGACGAGACCCTGGCGCGCGCCCGCGCCGCCGACGCCATCCTGCTCGGCGCCGTCGGTGGCCCGCAGTGGGACAACCTCGACCGTCCGCTGCGTCCGGAAATGGGCCTGCTGAAGATCCGCTCGCAGCTGGGCCTGTTCGGCAACCTGCGCCCGGCGCTGCTCTACCCGCAGCTGGCCGGCGCCTCCAGCCTCAAGCCCGAAATCGTCGCCGGCCTGGACATCCTCATCGTCCGCGAGCTGACCGGCGGCATCTACTTCGGTAGCCCGCGCGAGAGCCGCGTGCTGGAGAACGGCGAGCGCATGGCGTTCGACACCCTGCCGTACAGCGAGAGCGAGATCCGCCGCATCGCCAAGGTCGGCTTCGACATGGCCCGTCTGCGCGGCAAGAAGCTGTGCTCGGTGGACAAGGCCAACGTGCTGGAGTCCAGCCGCCTGTGGCGCGCCGTGGTCGAGGAAGTCGCCAAGGACTACCCGGACGTCGAGCTGTCGCACATGTACGTCGACAACGCTGCCATGCAGCTGGTGCGCGCGCCCAAGCAGTTCGACGTGGTGGTCACCGACAACATGTTTGGTGACATCCTCTCCGACGAGGCCTCGATGCTCACCGGCTCGATCGGCATGCTGCCGTCCGCCTCGCTGGACGCCAACAACAAGGGCATGTACGAGCCCTGCCACGGCTCGGCGCCGGACATCGCCGGTAAGGGCATCGCCAACCCGCTGGCGACCATCCTCTCGGTGTCGATGATGCTGCGCTACAGCTTCGGCCAGCTCGAGGCGGCCAACGCCATCGAGCAGGCGGTCAGCAACGTGCTGGACCAGGGCCTGCGCACCGGTGACATCTGGTCGGAAGGCTGCCAGAAGGTCGGTACCCGCGCGATGGGCGACGCAGTAGTCGCCGCGCTGCGGAATCTGTAAGCTGTCCGGGAGCCGCCCCGCCGCGGGCGGCCCCACTTTTTCGAGAAAGGTGTAGTTGCGATGAAGCGTGTTGGTCTTGTCGGTTGGCGCGGTATGGTGGGTTCCGTGCTCATGCAGCGGATGCTGGAAGAGCGCGATTTCGACCTGATCGAGCCGGTGTTCTTCACCACTTCCAACGTGGGCGGCCAGGGGCCGGCCATCGGCAAGGACATTGCTCCGCTCAAGGATGCCTACAGCATCGACGAGCTGAAGAGCCTGGACGTGATTCTCACCTGCCAGGGCGGCGACTACACCAGCGAAGTGTTCCCCAAGCTGCGCGAAGCCGGCTGGCAGGGCTACTGGATCGACGCGGCCTCCAGCCTGCGCATGGATGACGACTCGGTGATCGTCCTCGATCCGGTCAACCGCAAGGTCATCGACCAGGCGCTGGACAACGGTGGCAAGAACTTCATCGGCGGCAACTGCACCGTCAGCCTGATGCTGATGGCCCTCGGCGGCCTCTACGAGGCCGGTCTGGTCGAGTGGATGAGCGCCATGACCTACCAGGCGGCCAGTGGCGCCGGCGCGCAGAACATGCGCGAGCTGATCAAGCAGATGGGCGCGATCCATCATGCGGTGGCCGATGACCTGGTCAACCCGGCCAGCGCGATCCTCGACATCGACCGCAAGGTCGCCGAGACCCAGCGCAGCGCCGACTTCCCGGTCGACCACTTCGGCGTGCCGCTGGCCGGTAGCCTGATCCCGTGGATCGACAAGGAACTGCCCAACGGCCAGAGCCGCGAGGAGTGGAAGGCGCAGGCCGAGACCAACAAGATCCTCGGCCGCAACAAGAGCCCGATCCCGGTCGACGGCCTGTGCGTGCGCATCGGCGCTATGCGTTGCCACAGCCAGGCGCTGACCATCAAGCTGAACAAGGACGTGCCGCTGGCCGATATCGAGGGCCTGATCAGCCAGCACAACCCGTGGGTCAAGCTGGTGCCCAACCAGCGCGAGATCAGCATGCGCGAGCTGAGCCCGACCGCCGTTACCGGCACCCTGAGCGTGCCGGTCGGCCGCCTGCGCAAGCTCAACATGGGCTCGCAGTACCTCGGCGCCTTCACCGTCGGTGACCAGCTGCTGTGGGGCGCCGCCGAGCCGCTGCGGCGCATGCTGCGCATCCTGCTGGAACGCTGAGTGGCTGGCGCGTAGCGCCGTTTGGCTTGCTGAACCATGACGAGACCCGCTGCGGCGGGTCTCGTCATTTATGCGCAATGCTTGCTGTCGATCAGTTGCGGGGCGTTCCGCTGGTCCGCCTGCGCATGGGCTGGCTACCCAATTGCCGGCGCGCTCGCTAAAGTGCGGCCCTATTTCGCAGGAGGCCGCTTCATGAACGAGACTTTCGATATCGCCGTCATCGGTGCCACCGGCCTGGTCGGCGAGGCGCTGCTGATGGTCCTTGACGAGCGCGAGTTTCCGGTCGGCAATCTGTTCCCCCTGTCCGCCGAGGCCGCGATCGGGCAGATTGCGGCGTTTCGCGAGCGCAACCTGCGCGTGCGTGCAGTGGACTCCTTCGATTTCGCGACTGTGGCGCTGGTGTTTGTGGTCGAGCCGCTGGCACCGGCACAGCTGGTGCGTATCGAGGCTGCCGGTTGTGCGCTGGTCGATCTGAGCGGCTCGCTGCCGGAGCGGCAGGCGCCTTGCGTGGTCGCCGGGGTCAATGCGCCGGCCGCGGTCGGGCGCTGGTTGCGCAGCCCGCTGCCGGCCGCGGTGGCGCTGGCCAGCGTGCTCGGCAAGCTGCGCACGGTGTTGCAGTTGCGCCGGGTGACGGCCACGGCCTGTCTGGCGGTTTCCAGCCACGGCCGCGAGGGGGTCGAGGAGCTGGCACGGCAGACCGCGCAGCTGCTCAATGCCCGTCCGGTGGAGCCGCAGCTGTTCGACCGGCAGATCGCCTTCAATCTGCTGGCGCGCGCGGCGGCCGAGATGCCCGACGGTCATGCCCGTGACGAGCGGCGCCTGGCCAGCGAGTTGCTCGAGGTGCTGGGCGAGCCACAACTGCCGGTGGCCATCACCTGCGTGCAGGCACCGGTGTTCTTCGGCGATAGTCTGACGGTCAGCCTGTTGTGTGCCGAGTCGGTCGATCTGCCGGTGGTGCTGCATTGTCTGGACGATGCGCCGGACCTCGAGCTGGTTGAGCAGGGCGACTATCCCACCGCCGTCGGCGACGCCCTCGGGCAGGACCTGGTGTATGTCGGACGGGTGCGCGGCGGGCTGCATGACCCGTGCGAACTCAATTTGTGGATTGCATCAGATAACGTGCGAAAAGGTTCGGCACTCAATGCCGTGCAGCTGGGCGAGTTATTGCTTAAACCCCACCTGTAAAAGATACTTGCCGCAAAATTTGTAAGCTTTTTCATCTTGACTGTGCATCTGGGGGGGCCGCCTCATCGCGGGCGCAGATGCCAGCCATGCCACTGACTCGCTGGGCGAGCACAGCAGAAAAAACAGGGAATACAGGCTATGGTTCGGGTTCGCAAACTGGTGCTAGCAATCGCCGCCGCTTCGGCGCTGACTTCCGGCATGGCGCATGCGCTGGGGCTGGGTGAAATATCGCTGAAGTCTTCCCTGAACCAGCCGCTGGATGCGGAAATCGAGCTGCTCGAGGTGCGCGACCTGGGTAGCAACGAGGTACTGCCCTCGCTGGCTGCCGTCGAGGAGTTCAGCAAGGTTGGCGTCGACCGGCCTTTTTTCCTCACCGATCTGAAGTTCACGCCGGTACTCAAGGCCAATGGCAAGAGCGTGATTCGTGTCACCTCGAGCAAGCCGGTGCGCGAGCCCTATCTGAATTTCCTGGTCGAGGTGCTGTGGCCCAATGGCCGTCTGCTGCGCGAGTACACCGTGCTGCTCGATCCGCCGCTGTACTCGCCGCAGACCGTGGTCGCCGCCAGCCCGCGTCTGCCGCAGGCTGCACCGGTGGCGCCGCGTGTCAGCGTAGCGCCGCGTGCTCCGGTCAGTCGTCCGCAGGCCGCCGCTCCGGCTGGCGCACCTGCCGCCCCCGCACCGAGCCGCATCGACGGCGATCAGTACCGTACCGATCGTGACGACACGCTGTGGGAAGTCGCCAGTCGCGTACGCCCGAGCAGCGCCGTTTCGGTGCACCAGACCATGCTGGCGATCCAGGATCTCAATCCGAACGCCTTCCTTGATGGCAACATCAATCGCCTGAAGAGCAGCCAGGTGCTGCGCCTGCCGACCGAACAGCAGATCCGCAGCCGCAGCCAGGCCGATGCGCTGGCCCAGGTTCAGGCGCAGAACGGCGCCTGGCGCGAAGGTCGCGCCGTGCAGCCGGTGGCTGCCCGCCAGCTTGATGCCACTCGCCGTAGCGAAGCGGGCAATGCACCGGCGCAGGCGCCGGCCGAAGATAATCTGCGCCTGGTGGGCGCGGCCAGCGGCAAGTCCGCGAGCGGCAGCGATAACGCTGCTGCCGGTGACAGCAAGGCGCTGGCCGACAAGCTGGCCGTCAGTCAGGAAAGCCTGGTTACCTCGCAGCGCGAGAATCAGGAGCTCAAGGAGCGCCTCACCGACCTGCAAAGCCAGCTGGACAAGCTGCAGCGTCTGATCGAGCTGAAGAACGAACAAATGGCCAAGCTGCAGGGTGGCCTGGTCGTCGATGCCCAGGCCAAGCCTGCCGATACGGCTTCTGCAAGTGCTCAGTCGGCTGTCGCCGCTCCGGCATCGGCCCCGGCGGTCGCTCCTGCGCCGGTCGCCGCACCTGCCGCACCTGCCGCAGCCGATGCTGCCGCACCTGCCAGTCCGGCGCCGGTTCCGGCAGCTGCCGAGAGCAAGCCGGCCGAGCCGACTCCTGCGCCTGCCGCAACTCCGGCCGCCCAGCCGGCTGCTGTGCCGGCAGCCGCCAAGCCTGCCGTGGTAAAACCTGCCGTCGTCAAACCGGTTGCCACTCCGGCGTCAGTCTACGAGCCCGGCCTGCTCGACGAAGTGCTGGCCAATCCGCTGTTGCTGGCGGCAGCCGGCGGCGCTCTGGCTCTGCTGGCCGGGCTGGGCCTGACGATCAACTCGCGCCGCAAGTCGCGCAAGTCGGCAGAAGAGGCCGAGCTGTTCCAGCAGCCGGACCTGTCCGCTATGCAAGCCGACGTCACTCCGGCTGCTGGTCTGTCGGTGCAGGCGGGTGACCTGCAGAGTCCTGCAGCCCAGACGACAGGCCTGAAAAGCGCCGATCCCCTGGGCGAGGCCGAGATGTACAGCACCTACGGCCGCTTCAATCAGGCCGCCGAGCTGCTGCGTAATGCCGTGAACGACGAGCCGCAGCGTGCCGACCTGCGGCTGAAGCTGATGGAAATCTACGCCGAGATGGGCGACCGTGACGGTTTCGTCCGCCAGGAGGCCGAGTTGGGCGAGATCGGTGGTGCCCAGCCGCAGATCGACCAGCTGCGTGCCCGCTATCCGCAGATTCTCGCCAGCGGTGCAGCTATCGCAGCCGGTGCTGCCCTGGCGGCAGACGCCTTCGATAGCGAACCTGAAGTGGCTGCGCCCGAGTCCGTGGCGGCTGCCCAGGCCGAGCCGGCCGAGGAGTTTTCCTTCGATGACTTCTCGCTCGATGATGTGTCTCTCGATGCCGCTCCGGCTGCTGTGTCGTCTGTGGCGGGTGAGCCTGTCGCTGCACTGGACGACGGTTTCGATCTGAGCCTCGACGATCTGGAAGCCGAACTCGAGCGCGAGCTGGCGGCCAATCCGGCGGCGGCTGTCGAGGCTCCGCTGCAGCTCGACGAGCTGAGCCTGGATGGTCTGGGTGATGATTTTGCCAGCCTCGACTCGGCGCCTGCCGCCGCACCGCTGCTGGAAGGTGACGAAGCCGATTTCGGCTTGGATCTGGATCTGGCTGCTGTGCCGGCTGGCGGGGAAGCACTGCAGTCGTCCTCCGAAGTTGACGATTTTGCCTTCGAGCTGGGCGACGTGCAGCTGCCGACAGTCGATCAAGTGCTGGCGGTCCCGCAGGACCAGGCCGAAGAAGACCAGTTGCTGGCCGAGCTGGACCAGCTGGCGCTGGATGCTCCCGCTGCGCCGGCGGCTGCCGAGTCCGACGAGTTCCTGCTGGACCTGGCCGATCTGGATCTTGGCCAGCCGTCCGCTGCGCCAGTTGCCCTGGCTGAAACGGAGCTGGCTGCGTTGCCGGAGCTGGACGACTTGGAGCTGGAGTTGCAGACCCTGAGTGGCGCGGATGCCGAACAGGATCTGGATGCCGCCTTCGACGACTTCCTGACCCGCTCCGAGTTGCCAGAGCTGAGCAGTGCGCCTGCACCGGTGCCAGCAGTCGAGACGCTGGATGAGCTGCCGGAGCTGGATGATCTGGCCTTCGAAACGACCCCGGCTCCGGCGCTGACCGGCAACGAGGATTTCGACTTCCTCGCCGATGCTGACGAAACCGCCACCAAGCTGGACCTGGCTCGTGCCTACATCGACATGGGCGATGCCGACGGCGCTCGCGACATCCTCGATGAGGTGCTCAAGGAAGGCACCGCCAGTCAGCAGCAGGAAGCGCGCGAGATGATGGGTCGTATCGCCTGATCATGACGCAACAGCCAGTAGTGCCTGCGGCAGCCGAAGTGGCTGCCGCAGGCGTTTCCAGAATCGCCCTCGGCGTCGAGTACAAGGGTGCCCGCTATCGTGGCTGGCAGCGCCAGGAGACTGGCGTGCCGACCGTGCAGGAAGTGCTTGAAAAGGCCCTGTCCAGGGTGGCTGCCGAACCGGTTTCCCTGCACTGTGCCGGACGTACCGATGCCGCGGTGCATGCCAGTGGCCAGGTGGTGCATTTCGATACCCGCGTCGAGCGTCCGCTCATCGCCTGGGTCATGGGGACCAACGCCAATCTGCCGGGCGATATCAGCGTGACCTGGGCGCAGCCGATGCCAGCGCATTTCCATGCGCGCTTTTCGGCCGTGGCGAGGCGCTACCGCTACGTGATCTACAACGATCCCGTGCGCCCGGCGCATCTGGCCGAGGAAATCACCTGGAATCACCGGCCGCTGGATGTGGCGCGGATGCGCGAGGCGGCGCAGGCGCTGGTCGGCACCCACGATTTCACCTCGTTCCGCGCCCTGAAGTGCCAGGCCAAGTCGCCGGTCAAGACCCTCCATCACCTGCGGGTGATCGAGCAGGGGCGCTTCATCGTCCTGGACATTCGAGCCAATGCCTTCCTGCATCACATGGTGCGCAACATCGCCGGGGTGCTGATGACCATCGGTGCCGGTGAGCGCGACCCCTCGTGGGCGGGCGAGATTCTTGCCGCGCGCGACCGGCGCAGCGGCGGGGTCACCGCCCATCCCTACGGGCTGTATCTGATCCAGGTCGAGTACCCCGAGGAGTTCCAGTTGCCGCAGCGCTATCTGGGGCCGCATTTCCTCTCGGCGATGGAGGACTGAGCGGCGGCTGCGTGCCGCTGCGCAGGCAGGCTGACGGCTGACTGGGCATTTGTTACCATCGCGGCTTTTCCATCCCGACGTGGTTCGCAAGGGGAGCGTGCGTTGTCAGTCGTTCGCAGCAAGATCTGCGGGATTACCCGCATTGAGGATGCCCTGCTCGCGGCCGAGGCCGGTGCCGATGCCATCGGGCTGGTGTTCTACGACAAGAGTCCGCGGGCAGTCGATGTGCGTCAGGCGCGGGCGATCGTTGCCGCATTGCCGCCCTTCGTCACCAGTGTTGGCCTGTTCGTCAATGCTTCGCGCTGCGAGCTGAACGAGATCCTCGAAGTCGTGCCCCTGGACCTGCTGCAGTTCCATGGCGATGAGACGGCGGTCGACTGTGCCGGCTATCACCGGCCGTACATCAAGGCCCTGCGCGTGCGTCCCGGCGAGGACGTCAGGGCTCGCTGTGCCGAGTTCCCGCAGGCCGCGGGGATTTTGCTGGATACCTTTGTCCCCGGCGTGCCGGGGGGCACCGGAGAGGCCTTCGACTGGTCGCTGGTGCCGCAGGATTCGGGCTGCCCGATCATCCTCGCTGGCGGATTGACTCCGGAAAATGTCGGTGCAGCGATCCGTCAGGTGCGTCCCTGGGCGGTGGATGTCAGCGGCGGGGTGGAGGCGAGCAAGGGCATCAAGGATGCGGGCAAGGTGCGTGCCTTTGTCGAGGCGGTACGCGCCAGCTGAGTACGGTCATGTGACGGCCGCCGCCGCGCTGCCGTCCATTACCCTGATGTTGCTGCAGGGCTTGCTGCCTTGTCGGCGGAGAGTTTATCGCGTGACGGCGCTGCGGCGACCGCGCGCACCATGGTCGCGAGCGATGCGTAACCCCTTGTGCCGGCGGCAGGGCCTGCCGGGCGAGCCGCGTCGGACTGCGGCCCAATCGTGAATCTGCTCGAGGACCTGCGCGGCGCACTCGGTGCGCGCCAGTCCGGGCCTACGGAGAACACAGCATGAGCAACTGGCTGGTAGACAAACTGATCCCCTCGATCATGCGTTCCGAGGTGAAGAAAAGCTCGGTGCCCGAGGGGCTCTGGCACAAGTGCCCGTCCTGCGACGCGGTGCTGTACCGTCCCGAACTGGAAAAGACCCTGGATGTCTGCCCCAAGTGCGACCACCACATGCGCATCGATGCGCGTGCCCGTCTGAACTTCTTTCTCGACGCCGAGGGTCGCGAGGAGATTGCTGCCGAGCTGGAGCCGGTGGATCGCCTGAAGTTTCGCGACAGCAAGAAGTACAAGGATCGCCTGACCGCCGCGCAGAAGGATACCGGCGAGAAGGATGCGCTGGTGGCCATGAGCGGTACCCTGCAGGGGCTGGCGGTGGTTGCCTGCGCCTTCGAGTTCTCCTTCATGGGTGGCTCCATGGGTTCCGTCGTCGGCGAGCGCTTCGTGCGTGCAGCCAATGTCGCCCTGGAGCAGCGTTGCCCGCTGATCTGCTTCGCCGCCTCCGGTGGCGCGCGCATGCAGGAAGCGCTGATTTCCCTGATGCAGATGGCCAAGACCTCCGCGGTGATCGCCCGTCTGCGTGAAGAAGGCATTCCCTTTGTCTCCGTGCTGACCGACCCGGTCTACGGTGGCGTCTCCGCCAGCCTGGCGATGCTCGGTGACGTCAATGTCGCCGAACCCAAGGCGCTGATCGGTTTCGCTGGTCCGCGCGTGATCGAGCAGACCGTGCGCGAGAAGCTGCCGGAAGGCTTCCAGCGTAGCGAGTTCCTGATCGAGCATGGTGCCATCGACATGATCGTGCATCGGGCCGAACTGCGTCCGCGCCTGGCTCGCCTGCTGGCTCAGCTGACCCACCAGCCGACCCCGGCCGCCGCTCCGGCAGCGGAACTGCTCGGCGCATGAGCCGCAGTCTCGCCGACTGGCTGAGCTATCTCGAGCAGTTGCACCCCGTGTCCATCGACATGGGGTTGGCGCGCGCCCGCCTGGTGCAGCAGCGTCTCGGCCTCGGTCGACCGGCGCCGCGGGTGATCACGGTCACCGGCACCAATGGCAAGGGCTCGACCTGCGCCTTTCTCGCCAGCCTGCTGCGTGCCAGCGGGCTACGCGTCGGGGTGTACAGCTCGCCGCACCTGCTGCGCTACAACGAGCGGGTGCAACTGCCGGACGGCGAGGCCAGTGATGCGGCGCTGTGCGAGGCCTTCACCGCCGTCGAGGCAGCGCGGGGCGAGACGTCGCTGACCTATTTCGAGATGGGTACCCTGGCGGCCCTCTGGCTGTTCGAGCGCGCGGCGCTGGATGCCGTGGTGCTCGAGGTCGGTCTGGGCGGGCGTCTCGACGCCGTCAACCTGGTGGATGCCGATCTGGCGGTGGTGACCAGCATCGGCGTCGACCACGTCGAGTGGCTGGGCGACAGCCGCAGCAGTGTGGCGGTGGAGAAGGCCGGGATCTTCCGTGCCGGCAAGCCTGTACTGTGCGGCGATCTCGATCCGCCGTCGGTGCTGCTGGAGCAGGCGCGCCAGCTGGGCTGCCCCCTGCTGCTGCGCGGGCGCGATTTCGATCTGGCCTACGGCGAGCAGGGTTGGCACTGGCGCGGTGTGGATGCCGACGGTCAGCCGCTGGAGCTCACGGATTTGCCGCTGCTCGATTTGCCGATGGACAACGCGGCCCTGGCGCTGCAGGCCTTTGCTCGGCTGGCGCTGCCTTGGCAGGCGCCGACCCTGGTTGCCGCGCTGCAGCAGACGCACATTGCCGGTCGTCTGGATTGTCGCACGCTATGCTGGCAGGGGCGCACGCTGAACCTGCTGCTGGATGTCGGCCACAACCCGCATGCCGCGCAGTATCTGGCCCAGCGCCTGGCCCAGCGGCCGCCGCGCGGCCGGCGGCTGGCGGTCTTCGGCCTGCTGGGCGACAAGGATCTGGCCGGCGTCATCGAGCCGCTGCAGGGGCTGGTCGCGCACTGGGCCGTGGCGCCGCTGCCGACCCCGCGCAGTCGCAGTGCCGAGGAGTTGCTGGCGGCCCTGCAGGCGCGCGGCGCCAGTGCCGATGCCTGGTCGTCAGTGGCGGCGGCCATCGAGGCTCAGGCCATGCTGGCGACGGCGGATGACGAGATTCTCGTATTCGGCTCGTTCTACAGCGTGGCTGATGCCCTGTCCTGGCTGGCGCGGCATGGCCAGTCTGGCAGCAAGCGCCAGGACAATCAGGGATAAGACGGAGAGGACGCCATGGCCTTGCTGGACCGAAGATTCAAGCAGCGGATTGTCGGGGCTGCCGTGCTGGTAGTGCTGGTGGTGGTGTTCCTGCCCATGCTGTTCAATCGCGAGGACGCGCAGCGCCGCGTGCGCGTCGAGGCGCCGCCGATGCCGTCCCCCCCGCAGGTGGTGGTGGCCACGCCGGAGCCGGTGGTTGTGCCCGAGCCGCAGGCCGAGCCCGAAGCGCCGCCAGTGGCGGAGGTTGCTCCTCCGGCCGGGATAGCCTCGCCGCCGCCCGTTACGGCGGCCGAGCCTGCAGCTGCGGCGCCTGCCGTCGACGTGCCTGCCCGGCCTGTAGTGCAGACGCCGGCCGCTGCCGTCGACACGCCAGCCGATGAGCCGAGTCGCCTGGACGCCGATGGGCTGCCGATCAGCTGGGCGATACAGCTGGCCAGCCTGTCCAGTCGTGAGCGTGCCGCGGCGCTGCAGCAGAAACTGCGCAGTCAGGGCTTTACCGCCTACATCCGTTCGGTGGATGGCATGCACAGGGTGTTTGTCGGGCCGCTGCTGGAACGGGCCGAAGCCGAGCGGGTAGGGGGGCAGCTCGCTCGCCAGCACAAGCTCAGTCCCATCGTGGTGCGTTTCCAGCCCGAACGTCGCTGAACGCAATCGCGGCTGACTCGCAGGGCTGCGCTCTGCTAGAATTCGCGCTCTATTTCCTGCCTTCCGCCAGTGAGCAGCATTGTGGCATTCACCTGGGTCGACTGGTCCATCATTGCACTGATTGCCGTTTCCGGGCTGATCAGCCTGACGCGCGGATTCGTCAAGGAAGCCTTGTCGCTGGTGGTGTGGGTCGTGGCCGGCGTAGTGGCTTGGCTGTATGGCGGGGCGTTGGCCGCTCACCTCGAGCCCTATATCGAGTTGCCATCGGCGCGAGTGATCGCGGGTTGCGCGATCCTGTTCGTGCTGACCCTGATGATCGGTGCCTTGCTCACCCATCTGCTTGGCATGCTGGTGCAGGCTACCGGCCTGAGCGGTACCGACCGTCTGCTCGGCATGATTTTCGGGTTGGCCCGTGGGGCGTTGCTGGTGGTGATCACTGTCGGGTTGCTCAGTCTGGCCCCGGTGCAGCAGGATCCCTGGTGGCAGCAGTCGAAACTGCTGCCCGATTTTCTGATGATCGCCGACTGGTCGAAGAATCTGGTACTCGGGTTCTTCCAGCAGTCGTCTACAGTCGGTGGCCTGTCGGGCCGGCCGGCTTTTCCGCTCTAGCCTGACTTCTTAGGGGTTGCGTCGCATGTGTGGCATCGTTGGTATCGTCGGTAAGTCGAACGTCAATCAGGCGCTGTACGACGCGCTTACCGTCCTTCAACATCGCGGCCAGGATGCTGCCGGCATTGTAACCAGTCACGAGGGGCGGCTGTTCCTGCGCAAGGACAACGGCCTGGTGCGCGACGTGTTCCACACCCGGCACATGCAGCGCCTGATCGGCAACATCGGCATCGGCCATGTGCGCTATCCGACCGCCGGCAGCTCCAGCTCGGCCGAGGCGCAGCCGTTCTACGTCAACTCGCCCTACGGCATCACCCTGGCGCACAACGGCAACCTGACCAACGTCGAGCAGCTTTCGCGCGAGATTTTCGAGTCCGACCTGCGCCACGTCAACACCAACTCCGACTCGGAAGTGCTGCTCAACGTGTTCGCCCATGAGCTGGCCGTGCGCAACAAGCTGCAGCCGACCGCCGATGACGTGTTCGCCGCGGTTTCCGGCGTGCACCAGCGCTGCCGCGGCGGCTACGCGGTGGTGGCGATGATCACCGGCCATGGCATCGTCGGTTTCCGCGATCCCCACGGCATCCGTCCGATCGTCTTCGGTCAGCGCCATACCGACGAGGGCGTCGAGTACATGATCGCCTCGGAAAGCGTGGCGCTGGACGTGCTCGGCTTCACGCTGATCCGCGACCTGGCGCCGGGCGAGGCGGTGTACATCACCCCCGAAGGCCAGCTGCAAACCCGCCAGTGCGCAGAAGCGCCGCAGTTGTCGCCGTGCATCTTCGAGCACGTCTACCTGGCCCGCCCGGACTCGATCATGGACGGCGTGTCGGTGTACAAGGCGCGTCTGCGCATGGGCGAGAAGCTGGCCGACAAGATCCGCCGCGAGCGTCCCGATCACGATATCGACGTGGTCATCCCGATTCCCGACACCAGCCGCACCTCCGCACTGGAGCTGGCCAACAAGCTGGGTGTGAAGTTCCGCGAGGGCTTCGTCAAGAATCGCTATATCGGCCGCACCTTCATCATGCCCGGTCAGGCCGCCCGCAAGAAGTCGGTGCGCCAGAAGCTCAACGCCATCGAGCTGGAGTTCCGCGGCAAGAACGTGATGCTGGTGGACGACTCCATCGTGCGTGGCACCACCTGCAAGCAGATCATCCAGATGGCCCGCGATGCCGGGGCCAAGAAGGTCTACTTCTGCTCCGCCGCCCCAGCGGTGCGTTACCCCAACGTCTACGGCATCGACATGCCGAGTGCCCACGAGCTGATCGCCCACGGCCGTACCACCGAAGAGGTGGCCGAGCTGATTGGTGCGGACTGGCTGGTCTACCAGGACCTGGCCGATCTGAAGGAAGCGGTCGGCGGCGGCAAGATCAAGATCGAGCACTTCGACAGTGCGGTGTTCGATGGCGAATACGTCACCGGTGACATCAATGCGGCCTACCTGGATCGCATCGAGCAGGCCCGCAACGACCTGGCGAAGAACAAGCCGGGCGTTGGCAACGAAGTGATCGATCTGCACAACAACTGAGTGATGCCTGGCGGCGCCCGGCTTGGCCGGCGTCGCCAGGCAGCTAACCGGCGGCAGCTGCCGAGTCCAGGGCCGATCCTGCTGCGCTGCCGCGCTGAGGAGATGGCTTAAATGACCCAAGAATGGCAGGCCGGAAGGCTCGACAGTGATCTGGACGGCGCCGGCTTCGATACGCTGGCGGTCCGTGCCGGGCAGCGGCGCAGCCCCGAGGGCGAGCATGGCGAAGCCCTGTTCATGACCTCCAGCTACGTGTTCCGCAGTGCGGCCGACGCTGCCGCGCGCTTTGCCGGCGAGCAGCCCGGTAACGTCTACTCCCGCTATACCAACCCCACCGTGCGCACCTTCGAGGAGCGCATCGCCGCCCTGGAAGGCGCCGAACAGGCAGTTGCCGCGGCTTCCGGCATGGGCGCCATCCTTGCCATGGTGATGAGCCTGTGCAGCGCTGGCGACCATGTGCTGGTGTCGCGCAGCGTGTTCGGCTCGACCATCAGCCTGTTCGACAAGTACTTCAAGCGCTTCGGCCTGGAGGTGGACTACCCGCCGCTGGCCGACCTGGATGCCTGGGCGGCGGCCTGCAAGCCCAACACCAAACTGTTCATCGTCGAGTCCCCCTCCAATCCGCTGGCCGAGCTGGTCGACATCGCCGCGCTGGCCGAGATCGCCCACGCCAAGGGCGCGCTGCTGGCGGTAGACAACTGTTTCTGCACTCCGGTGCTGCAGAAGCCGCTGGCCCTCGGCGCCGATATCGTCATTCACTCGGCGACCAAGTACATCGATGGCCAGGGGCGTTGTCTCGGCGGTGTGGTGGCAGGCAGCGCCAAGCTGATGCAGGAAGTGGTCGGCTTCCTGCGTACCGCGGGGCCAACCCTCAGCCCGTTCAATGCCTGGCTGTTCCTCAAGGGGCTGGAAACCCTCAAGGTGCGCATGCTGGCGCACTGCGCCAGTGCCCAAGCGCTGGCCGAGTGGCTGGAGCAGCAGCCGCAGGTGGCCAGGGTCTACTACTCCGGTCTGCCCAGTCATCCGCAGCACGAGCTGGCCAAACGCCAGCAGAGCGGCTTCGGTGCGGTGGTCAGCTTCGAGGTCAAGGGTGACAAGGCGGCCGCCTGGCGGGTCATCGACAATACTCGGATGATCTCCATCACCACCAACCTGGGGGATACCAAGACCACCATCGCCCATCCGGCGAGCACTTCCCATGGGCGCCTGACGCCACAAGCGCGCGCGTCGGCGGGGATCAGCGACAGCCTGGTCCGGGTGGCGGTGGGTCTGGAAGACCTCGACGACATCAAGGCCGATCTGGCGCGCGGTCTGGCCGCGCTCTGATCGAGCCGCGCGGGTCAGGGATGTGCCCGGTGGTGCAGCTTGCCGGTACTGCACGCGGCATCTGCCGGGGCATCGTGGCCCGGCTGCTGTCGAAGCAGGCCGGCTTGGTCACTGGCCAGGAGTTCAGCGTCGAAGGCGGCATGACCTGGCGCGTGATTTATCGGGGTTGCGGGTCGCGCCTGCTTGCCTTGAGTCTTGGGGCAAAGAAAAAATCCTTGTGGGCTATTGACTTAGCATCGATGCATGCGTAAAGTTCGCCCCCGTTGCAAGGCGAAACAAACGGGTGATTAGCTCAGCTGGGAGAGCATCTGCCTTACAAGCAGAGGGTCGGCGGTTCGATCCCGTCATCACCCACCAAGCCTTGCAAGCAACGATGTATCGGACGCAAGTCCGGCCGACGCGCAGCGGTAGTTCAGTCGGTTAGAATACCGGCCTGTCACGCCGGGGGTCGCGGGTTCGAGTCCCGTCCGCTGCGCCATATTTTCCGATCTTGTCCATGGGCAAGATCGAGATTGCCGAAGCCTAGCCAAGCAGTCGAACGTTTTACCCAGTTGTATCGGACGCAAGTCCACCGACGCGCAGCGGTAGTTCAGTCGGTTAGAATACCGGCCTGTCACGCCGGGGGTCGCGGGTTCGAGTCCCGTCCGCTGCGCCATATCGAAAAGCCCTCTGGCAGTCATGCCAGAGGGCTTTTTACTTTCTGCAACATTCATTTCTTCGTCATCCAGGCTCTTTAGGCTGATACTCGAAGTCACAAGACATCGAAAAAATCAGTCAAGAAGAGGAATACCCATGGATGACTATCAGGAAGAATTGCTGGATCTGCAGGCTGCCGAACGCGACCTGCCTGAGCCGGCGGAAGATGCCACCGAGTTGTGATCGACCCACTCGTCGCTGCTTGCGCCGAAAATTATCGGGCGTTTGCACGATAGCGTGTTTGAAGGCCCGCTACACGGTTTGCGCTAGGTAAAACCAGGCAGGCAATCGTTTGAACGCCTGATCTACTTCCTTACCCCTCCCACCTGCCGCCAGCTCGCGACCCAGTCGCCGAGTGCTGGCGCAACTGTGCACGCACGGACGTCAGTCCAGCCAATGGTTGTGCACCTGCGCGCCGCTTTGCGTTCGAGTGCTTTGCGGCGGAAAATCCCACAGCTGGCCACGCCAGTTGGCTTGCACCGCCTGGCCCATGCCAGCCGTTTCGCCACGAAAACGTGGCAGCGCCAGCAGCTCGATCTGCTGCGCCTGCAGGCGGGCGAGCAGCTGCGGATTGTCGGCGTCGGCGCCGAGCAGCACGCCGAGGCTGCCGAGCGGGGTGGCGATGGCCTGTGGCGGCGGCGGGGCGGAACCGTTCAGCAATTCTGCCTCGAAGGCTTCAGCCTGCTGCTTGTACTGGGGGGGGACCGAGCAGGTGACCGTCGGCGGCGAACACCAGACTGACGTTGCGCAGTGGGCCGTTGCCGGCCAGCAGGCGGCCAGCGCAGATCTGCGGCTGCGGCAGGATGATCGAGCCGGCCACCAGCGGTATACCGAATTCGCGGGCCAGCCCGGCGAACAGCTGCTGGTAGGCGTCGGCCATGCCCTGCGCTTTCATGCGCAGCAAGGCGTCGACGGCGCGTGGCGAGCCTTCGGCCTGCAGCAGGGCGAGGGCAAAATCCAGCGGATTGCTGGCTGCCAGCCAGTGCATGGCCTGAGGCAGGCTACGTGCCTGGTAGACCTCGCGTTTCTCGCCCAGCAGCAACAGACCGCTGCCGATGTGTTCGGGAAAAACTGCCAGTGTGTGTGCCGTAAGCAGGCCCACCTGGCGTGCCTGCTGCAGGTGAGCCGCCAGCTTGAGGTGCAGGCGCGCGATACTCTGGTAGTCATGGGGGGTGAGCGCCGGCTCGATGGCCAGCAGGTTGCCGCGGGTCGCGGCAGGCCGTTGCGCACTGATGATCTGGCCGCGCAGATCGGACAGGTAGTGGCCAACCGGGCGTTGCTGGCTCCACGCGCCATAGGCCGCGATCAGGCCGGCCAGCGCCAGGGTGGGCAACAGTCTGTGCATGCAAAACTCCTTCAGCAGCCCGCCAGCCTAGGGGGGCGGGCTTGCCAATCTGGCGCCGGGCTTGAGGTGCTACCGTGTCACAGTTTGTGCGCGACAGACGGTCCTGTGCTCAGACTGGCCGGTAGCCTGCCAACCCCTTCACATTGCTGGGCGGCGCTTTTCTCCTAGACTCGGCCCATATAAGGTTGGGGGCATGCATTTTTCATGCGCCAGATCATGGACCGCTTGTTCAAGCGCCAGGCGCTGGGCAATCAGGGCTGCATGAGGGAAGTCGATGAGCCTGCAGAAAAAGCCGCAGATGGTAGAAGCCGTGATGTTCTTCAACGAGCGCGGCATCTGCAAGGAAATGCTCTATCCGGAGTTCGAGGCCATGCTGGATGGCGTGGTCAACCTGCCGGAGTTCGGCGACCAGCAAGTGCGTGCGGCCTTCGTGCTGATCAATCCGCGCCTGCTGGTGAAATCGGTAGTGTGTTTCTATCTGGACTTTGGTGCCAAGGGGGAGGCCGACCGTGGCTGGAACATTCCCCTGCGTCACCTGGCCGAGCGGGGCGGGAGCGGACCCGATCTGGGCGTCGGGCCGATCCGCCTGGCCTGTCGCAGCCAGTGCCCGGTGTCGTGGCACCAGATGCATTTGTGGGATCCGCAGCTGGCGCCGGGACACAATGATCTGCTGCTGATCCGTGATGCCGCCAAGCGCAACAACCTCGGCGTGCTGGCCGAGGACGAGACTGCACAGGCGGCGGTGCAGCCGGCCAAGCTGCACATGGCGTCCGAGCACAAGTGGTACATGCAGCCTGACGATCTCGATCTGATCCGCTCGAGCGAGGACGCGCGCAAGACCGAGCGGGCCGAGCAGGAGCAGCGGCTCAAGGCGGCCCAGCTGCTCAAGCAGCAGCGTCTGCGCATCACCAGCCTGACCCAGCAGCATGAGGAGGAGCTGGCTCGTCTGCGCCTGCAGACCGCGCAACGCGAGCAAGCCCTGCAGGAGCGCCTGGCGACGCTGGAGCAGGCGCTGGCCGAACAGACCCGCCGCAACGACGACTTGAAGACGCGTCTCACCGCCCAGGCGGAGAGCTTCCAGCAGGTCCGCGTAGAGATGGATCGCCAGTTGCATTCCCTGGCGCATGACGGCCGCAGCGAGATCGATGGCCTGCGTGCACAGTTCGAGCAGGAGGCCCAGGCGCGGATCAATGCGGCGCTGCTCGAGAGCCAGGAGCGTCTGGCCCGGCAGGATGCCCAGCTCGCCAGCCAGTCCCTGCTGGAAGCGCAGTTGCGCGCCGAGCTGGCGCAACTGACCGCAGAGCGCGACCGTCTGGGCCGCGAGGGTGGCGAGCAGACCCTCGAACGTCTGGCGGCGCAGGGCGTGGTGTTCGTTGCCTACCATCCGGGCGCCGGTCACCTGACTATTCCGCTGCAGGACATCGTCGTCTACCAGCGCAATCCCATGGCCTATGTGGCGGCCAAGTGCTTCGTCAGCGAGGCGCAGTACAGCCAGTGGCTGGTGCATTACCAGCAGCCGAGCTGCCTCGCCCAGTTGCCCAGCGGCAACCGCTGCAACATGCCCATCGACCGGGTCGAGTCGCCCAGCCGCTTCGTCAGTGGCGAGTCCGACTGCTGCGCCCGACACCGCGCCAGTGTTCGCCAGCGCAATCTCGGTAGCTGACTGGCCGCCGCCGGCGCGGCTGCAGGCGGTGAGCTGTGGCTGGCTGCAGCGCGCCGGTGTGGAGCTGGCGCTACTGCGCCTGGACCTGATCGATCCGCTGATCAGCGGCAACAAGTGGTACAAGCTCGCTCCCCATCTGGCCGAGGCCCGTCGCCGCGGCGCGCCCGGGCTGATCAGTCTGGGCGGTGCCCACTCCAATCACCTGCATGCCTTGGCCGCTGCCGGCGCCCGCTTCGGGCTTGCCACCGTCGGCCTGCTGCGTGGCCACGAGCAGAAAACCCCCACCGTTGCTGATCTGCACCGCTTCGGTATGCAGTTGCACTGGTTGGGCTACGCCGGCTATCGCGACCGTCATCGGGACGACTTCTGGAATCCCTGGCGAGCGCTTTATCCGGGGTTTGTGCCGGTCGCCGAGGGTGGCCTGAGCCTGGCGGCGGCGCAGTCCTGCGCGACCCTGGTCGGCGAGATCGAGCGTGCCCTGCCCGGACTCGGCTGGACCGGTTACGACCAGCTGTGGGCCGCGGCCGGCAGCGGCACCACCCTGGCCGGCCTGGTGATGGGCGAGGGCGGTCGCCACCCGCTGGTCGGTGCCCTGGCGGTGCCGGCCGATCACGGCGTGGCACCGGCTCTGCTGCGCTTGCTCGGCGAGGTCGGCCGACCGGCGGAGGAGGGTTACCGGCTGCTGGACGCCAGTCGCGGCGGTTTCGCCCGTCTGGATGCCGAACTGGCCCGCTTCATCCTCGACTTCGAGCAGGCAACCGGTGTGCCGCTCGAACCGCTGTATACCGGCAAGCTGCTGCTGGCGCTGCAGGAGGCCGTGCTGAGTGGCGAGATTGCCCGCGGCAGCCGCGTCGTTGCCGTGCACAGTGGCGGCCTGCAGGGGCGACGGGCGCTGGCGTCACGGCTGGCCGAGCTGGCCAGTCAGTCCTGAATTCTCACTGCGGCGGCAGCGGCCAGCGATCATTGACCAGAAAGACTCGCTCGTGCTCCTGCCAGCGTCCGTCGACATCCTCCCTCAGGTGCACCAGCATGCGCGGTGCGGCGTCGGCGGGCAGTTCGTCCAGCCAGGCGTCCAGCTGCGCGCAGCTCCATAGCGCGTCGGCGCTACAGGCGCTCGGCGCCAGCCAGCGCAGGCGCGCTAGGGGTTGCCAGCGACCGGCCTGGGTCGCCGCCAGGCAGGCCGTCCAGTCGCGGCGCTGCACCCAGCGGCCACGCAGATGCTGTGATCCGGCACTGCGTGGCGAGCTGCAGGGCGTCGGCCAGGGGTAGAACAGGTAGCCACCCAGCCACAGGCTGGCCTGCGGCGTACGTGAGCTGAGGGTCTGGATCAGCAGGTGGGCTTCGGGGCGGGCCGAGAGTGGCAGCTGATGCTGCAGCAGGTGCTCCAGCTTGAGGTCGAGGCGGTCGAGGCGGCCGGGACCGAGCCAGTCGCGGGAGGCCCGGCCATCCGCCTGCGGCGGCCCCAGATAGAACTTCACGGCCAACTCGATGTGCTGCAGTCCTTCGTCATCCTCCAGCAGCAGATCCATCTCGCCGAGGGTGTGACCGTGGTCGCGGATCGCCAGGTTGGCCGCCAGCAGGCGGATGCCCGGTGCCTGGCGGAGGGCGAACTGCCACAGCTCCTCGTAGTAGCGTCCCAGGCGGCTGCCGTTGGCGGCCGGCGTTTGCAGCAGCAGTGCCTGCGGCTGGCGGTCGAGGTCGTGCAGCCAGTTCGCCAGGCGCTGCGGATGCGCCGCCCAGCCGCTGGCGCACAGCGGATGCCGCGGGCGCAGGCCATCCACCGCAGCCAGCAGCGGCGGGCTGAGCAAGGTCCAGGCCAGGTCGCGTACCGTCGGATGATGCAGCTGGCCGGGCAGGTAGGCGAGATCGGGGAACAGGTTCATGCCAGCGAGCATAGCCGCTGGCTGCCGCGATTGTCGCGGTTTGCCCGGCGGCCGGCGCTTCCCCCATAATCGAGCCTTCCGCAGACTGCAGCCGGCAGAATCTCCATGGATCAATTCCGCAATATCGGCATCATCGGGCGCCTGGGCAGCTCGCAGGTGCTGGACACCATTCGTCGTCTGAAGCGCTTCCTGCTCGAGCGCCACCTCCATGTGATTCTTGACGAGAGCATCGCCGAGATGCTCCCAGGGCACGGCATGCAGACGTGCACGCGCAAGCTGCTCGGCGAGATCTGTGACCTGGTGATCGTGGTCGGCGGTGACGGCAGTCTGCTCGGCGCCGCCCGCGCCATGGCCCGCCACGGCACCCCGGTGCTGGGCATCAACCGAGGCAGCCTGGGCTTTCTCACCGACATCCGTCCGGACGAGCTGGAGGCCAGGGTCAGCGAGGTGCTCGCCGGCCGCTATCTGCTGGAGAGCCGTTTCCTGCTCGAGGCGCACGTGCGCCGCGGCGAGGAAGCCATCGGCCAGAGCGATGCCCTCAACGACGTGGTGCTGCACCCGGGCAAGTCGACGCGGATGATCGAGTTCGAGCTGTACATCGACGGCCAGTTCGTCTGCAGCCAGAAGGCCGATGGCCTGATTGTCGCCACGCCCACCGGCTCCACCGCCTATTCGCTGTCGGCCGGCGGGCCGATCATGCATCCCAAGCTGGACGCCATCGTCATCGTGCCGATGTACCCGCACACCCTGTCCAGCCGGCCGATCGTGGTCGACGGCAACAGCGAGCTGAAGGTGGTGGTGGCCTCGGACATGCAAATCTACCCGCTGGTGTCCTGCGACGGGCAGAACCACTTCACCTGCGCGCCCGGCGATACCCTGACCATTCGCAAGAAGGCGCAGAAGCTGAAGCTGATCCATCCGCTCGAACACAACTACTACGAAGTCTGCCGTACCAAGCTGGGTTGGGGCAGTCGCCTCGGAGGGCACGACTAGTGCTGCTGGACCCGGCGCGCAGCTACGACCTGATTGGCGACGTGCATGGCTGTGCGCGTGCCCTCGAGCGCCTGCTGTCCGGACTCGGCTATCGTCGTCAGGGGGGCGTCTGGCGCCATCCGCAGCGCATGGCGCTGTTCCTTGGCGACATCCTCGACCGAGGCCCGCACATCCGCGAGGCGTTGCATCTGGTTCACGATATGGTCGAGGCCGGCGAGGCGCTGTGCCTGATGGGCAACCACGAATGGTATGCCCTCGGCTGGACCACGCCGGCACTGCCGGGCAGCGGCCGCGAGTTTGCCCGCGAGCACAACCCGCGGCACGAGCGGCTGATTCGCGAAACCCTGGCGCAGTTCGAGCAATATCCGGGCGACTGGCATGACTTCCTTGCCTGGTTCCACAAGCTGCCGCTGTTCGTCGACGCCGAACGTTTCCGCCTAGTGCATGCCTGCTGGGATGCCGAGGCGATCCAGCAGCTGCGCCGCGACCACCCGGACGGGCGCATCGACCGCGCCTTCGTGCAGCAGGCCGGCGATCCCGACAGCTTCGCCGCCCACTGCATGCAGCGCCTGCTGCGCGGCCTCGACATGCCGCTGCCGCGTGGCGTGACCCTGACCAGCCACGACGGCTTCATCCGCTCGGTGTTCCGTACCAAGTTCTGGGAGAGCGATCCGCAGACCTACGGCGACATTGTCTTCCAGCCCGATGCGTTGCCCGAGGAGGTGGCCAACCTGCCGCTGAGCAACGCGCAGAAGGCCGCGCTGCTGCGCTACGGCGAGGACGAGCCGATGCTGTTCGTCGGCCACTACTGGTGCAACGGCACGCCGGCGCCGCTGCGCCCCAACCTGGCCTGCCTCGACTACAGCGCGGTGCGCCGCGGCAAGCTGGTGGCCTACCGCCTGGACCAGGAAACCCGCCTGGATCCCGACAAGTTCTTCTGGGTCGAGGTCAAGCGCCTGGAGGCCGACTCGTGAGTCCGGTGGCGGCGCTGCGCCTGCCGCTGAGCGACGACCTCGCGGCCTTCGTCGCGTTGCTGCAGCGCCTCGGCGTGCCGCACCGGGTCAGCGAGGAGTCCGGCGAGCAGGTGCTCTGGGTGCCGGACGAGCAGTTCGCCCAGCGCGTGCGCGAGCTGTATGCCCAATACCCGGGCGGCCTCGGCGGCAGCGAGTTGCCGCCTGCCGCACCGCGTGCGGCCTCGGCTGGACAACTGCTGGCCGGCCTGCGCAGCCTGCCGGTGACCGCGCTGGTGTTGCTGGCGACCTTCGCCGTGGCGCTGGCCAGCTGGTTCGGCGACAACCTGCAGCTGGTCAGCTGGCTGACCTTCACCGATTTTCGCATCCAGGGCGACTACGCCTATTTCCTGCCGCTGGCCGACAGTCTGGCTGCCGGCCAGTGGTGGCGGCCGTTCAGCCCGATGCTGGTGCACTTCGGCGTGCTGCACCTGGCGATGAACAGCCTGTGGTTCTGGGAGCTGGGACGGCGCATTGAAGGGCGTCAGGGCAGCCTGATGCTGCTGGCGCTGACCCTGCTGTACAGCCTGGTGTCCAACCTGGCGCAGTACGTGTTTGGCGGGCCGGCGATCTTCGGCGGCCTGTCCGGCGTGCTCTACGGTCTGCTCGGCCACTGCTGGCTGTTCCAGCGGCTGGCGCCCAATGCGCATTTCCGCCTGCCGCCCGGCGTGGTCGGCATGATGCTGATCTGGCTGCTGGTCTGCCTGAGCGGCCTGATCGGCGCGCTGGGCTTTGGCCAGATTGCCAACGCCGCCCACGTCGGCGGTCTGCTGATCGGCTGCGTCACCGGCGTGCTCGGCGGCCTGCTGGCGCGCCGACAGCGTTAAACTCAAACTTTCTTCCTGGGAGATTCGCCATGGCGTCCTTTGCCGAAATGATCGAGAACATCACCCCCGAGATCTATCAGAGCCTCAAGCTCGCCGTGGAGATCGGCAAGTGGCCGGACGGCCGCAAGCTCACCCAGGAGCAGAAGGAGCTGACCCTGCAGGCGATGATCGCCTGGGAGATGCAGAACCTGCCGGAAGAAGAACGTACCGGCTACATGGGCCCGCAGGAGTGCACCTCCAAGTCCTTCGAAGTGCCGAACATCCTGTTCAAGAGCTCGGATACCCTGCACTGATGAGCGAACTCGGACGTGGCGCGCTGACCAAGATGGCGGTGCGCCTGGACGCCCCGGTGCAGTACAGCCTGCGCCTGGGAGACGCCGAGGTGGCGGTCAATCCGCTGATCGGCAAGGCCCTGCGCCTGGAGTTCCTTGGCGCCATCCATTGCAGCCACTGCGGCAGGAAGACCAAGAAGAGCTACGCCCAGGGCTACTGCTATCCGTGCATGACCAAGCTGGCGCAGTGCGACAGCTGCATCATGAGCCCGGAAAAGTGCCACTACGACGCCGGCACCTGCCGCGAGCCGAGCTGGGGCGAGCAGTTCTGCATGGCCGACCACGTGGTCTACCTGGCCAACTCCTCCGGGGTGAAGGTCGGCATCACCCGCGCCACCCAGCTGCCGACCCGCTGGCTCGATCAGGGCGCCAGCCAGGCGCTGCCGATCTTGCGCGTGGCCACCCGCCTGCAGTCCGGCCTGGTCGAAGACCTGCTGCGCAGCCAGGTGGCCGACCGCACCAACTGGCGCGCGCTGCTCAAGGGCGACGCCGAGCCGGTCGACCTGCCGGCGGTGCGCGAGCAGCTGTTCGATACGTGCCAGGCCGGTCTCGAGGCCCTGCAGCAGCGCTTCGGCCTGCAGGCGATCCAGCCGCTCGCCGCTGCCGAAGTGGTGGAGATGCGCTATCCGGTCGCGGCCTATCCGGCCAAGATCACCAGCTTCGATCTGGACAAGAGCCCGGTGGTCGAGGGCACACTGCAGGGCATCAAGGGCCAGTACCTGATCTTCGATACCGGCGTGATCAACATTCGCAAGTACACGGCCTACCAGCTGGCCGTGCAGCAACTCTAAGGAAGCCAGACATGCGCAGCGAACAACCGAAGACTGTCTATCTCAAGGATTATCGGGCCCCCGACTACCTGATCGACGAGACCCACCTGACCTTCGAGCTGTTCGAGGACCACACCCTGGTCCATGCGCAACTGGTCATGCGCCGCAATCCGGCGGCCGGCAGCGGCCTGCCGCCGCTGGTGCTGGACGGCCAGCAGCTCGAGCTGCTGTCGCTGGCGGTGGACGACGTGCCGCTGGGCGAGGGCGACTACCAGCTCGGCGACAGCCACCTGACCCTGCAACCGCCCCGCGACGAGTTCGTCATCGACAGCAGCGTGCGCATCCACCCGGAAAGCAACACCGCGCTGGAAGGCCTGTACAAGTCCAGCGGCATGTTCTGCACCCAGTGCGAGGCCGAGGGTTTCCGCAAGATCACCTTCTACCTCGACCGCCCGGACGTGATGAGCAAGTTCACCACCACGCTCAGCGCGGTGCAGAAGGACTACCCGGTGCTGCTGTCCAACGGCAACCCGATCGCCAGCGGCCAGGAAGAGGACGGCCGCCACTGGGCCACCTGGCAGGACCCGTTCATGAAGCCGGCCTACCTGTTCGCCCTGGTCGCCGGCGACCTGTGGTGCATCGAGGACAGCTTCCGGACCATGAGCGGCCGCGACGTCGCCCTGCGCATCTACGTCGAGCCGGAGAACATCGGCAAGCTGCAGCACGGCATGGACAGCCTGAAGAAGTCGATGAAGTGGGACGAGGAGGTCTACGGCCGCGAATACGACCTGGACATCTTCATGATCGTCGCGGTCAATGACTTCAACATGGGCGCCATGGAGAACAAGGGCCTCAACATCTTCAACTCCAGCTGCGTACTGGCCCACCCGGAAACCGCTACCGACGCCGCCCACCAGCGCGTCGAGGCGGTGGTCGCCCACGAGTACTTCCACAACTGGTCGGGCAACCGCGTCACCTGCCGCGACTGGTTCCAGCTGTCCCTGAAGGAAGGCTTCACCGTGTTCCGCGACGCCGAATTCTCGGCCGACATGAACTCGCGCACGGTCAAGCGCATCGAGGACGTCGCCTTCCTGCGCACCCAGCAGTTCGCCGAGGACGGCGGTCCGATGGCCCACCCGGTTCGCCCGGACGCCTACATGGAGATCTCCAACTTCTACACCCTGACTATCTACGAGAAGGGCGCGGAAGTGCTGCGCATGATCCACACCCTGCTCGGTGCCGAGGCGTTCCGCCAGGGCTCGGATCTGTACTTCGACCGCCACGACGGTCAGGCGGTGACCTGCGACGACTTCATCAAGGCCATGGAGGACGCCAGCGGCGTCGACCTCGCCCAGTTCAAGCGCTGGTACACCCAGTCCGGCACCCCGCGCCTGGCGGTGGAGGAGGCCTACGACCCGGTCGCCCATACCTACAGCCTGACCTTCCGCCAGAGCTGCCCGCCGACCCCGGGGCAGGAGCACAAAGAGCCCTTCGTCATCCCGGTGGCCATGGGCCTGCTCGACGCCCACGGCAACGAACTGCCGCTGCGCCTGGCCGGCGAGGACGCGGCGGACGGTACCTCCCGCGTGCTGGCGGTGAGCGCGGCCGAGCAGCGCTTCACCTTCGTCGATGTCGCCCACAAGCCGCTGCCCTCGCTGCTGCGCGGCTTCAGCGCGCCGGTCAAGCTGAGCTTCCCCTACAGCCGCGACCAGTTGATGTTCCTCATGCAGCACGACTCCGACGGCTTCAACCGCTGGGAGGCCGGCCAGCAGCTCAGCGTGCAGGTGCTTCAGGAACTGGTCGACCAGCACCAGCGCGACGAGGCGCTGAGCCTCGATCCGCGCCTGATCGCGGCGCTGCGTAGCGTGCTGGCCGATGAAAGCCTGGATGCGGCGATGGTCGCCGAGATGCTCTCGCTGCCGGCCGAGGCCTATCTGGCCGAGCTGAGCGAGGTGGCCGACGTCGACGCCATCCACGCCGCCCGCGAATTCGCCCGCCGGGAGATCTCCCGCGAACTGTTCGACCTGCTGTGGGCACGCTACCAGACTTGCCGTGAAGCCTCGCGCACCACCCCCTACGCCGCCGATGCCGCGCAGATCGCCCGCCGCAGCCTGCAGAACATCGCCCTGTCCTACCTGGCGCTGGCCGCCAGCGACGAGGTGGTCGACGTCTGCGAGGAGCAGTTCGAGCATGCCGACAACATGACCGAGCGCCTGGCTGCGCTGGCCGTGCTGGTCAACTCGCCGTTCGAAGCGGAGAAGGCCAATGCCCTGGCCAAGTTCGCCGACTACTTCAAGGACGATGCCCTGGTGATGGACCAGTGGTTCAGCGTGCAGGCCGGCAGCCCGCTGCCGGGCGGCCTGGAGCGCGTCGAGGCGCTGATGCACCACCCGGCCTTCACCCTGAAGAACCCCAACAAGGTGCGTGCGCTGATCGGCGCCTTCGCCAATCAGAACCACGTCAACTTCCACCGTCTGGACGGCGCCGGCTATCGCTTCCTCGCCGACCAGGTGATCGCCCTCAACGCGCTCAACCCGCAGATCGCCTCCCGCCTGCTGACCCCGCTGACCCGCTGGCGCAAGTTCGATAGCGCCCGCCAGGCGCTGATGCGCGGCGAGCTGGAGCGCATCCTCGCCAGCGGCGAGCTGTCCAGCGACGTGTTCGAGGTGGTGAGCAAGAGCCTGGCCTGATCGGTCCAGAAATGCCAAGGCCGCGTCGGCACTGCTGTGTCGGCGCGGCCTTGGCGTTTCCGGGGTAGGGCTCAGCCGCCGAACAGCTCCACCAGCCAGTCGATGAACACCCGCAGGCGCGGGGTCAGGTGGCGGTGGTGGGGGTAGAGCACGGTCATCGGCAGCGGCGGCGGGCGGTGCTGGGGCAGCAGTTCGACCAGGCTGCCGGCGGCCAGCTGACGTTGCACATGGTAGTGCGGCACCTGGACGATACCCAGGCCCGCCTCGCAGGCCGCCACGTAGGACTCGCCGTTGTTGACCGCCAGGCAGGCCGGCAGGGTGTAGGGGATGACCTGGCCATCGACGCTGAACTCCAGCGGCTGCAGGCGGCCGCTGGTTGCGGACAGGTAGTCGACGCATTGGTGCCCGCGCAGTTCGTCGAGGCTCATCGGCAGGCCGTGGCGGGCCACATAGCCGGCGTTGGCGCAGGTCAGCTGGCGCAGCGGCGGCAGGGGGCGGGCGACCAGGGTGGAATCGTCCAGCGCACCGATGCGCACCACGCAATCGACTCCTTCGCGGACCAGGTCGATCATCCGGTCGCCGATGCCGATTTCCAGGCTGATCTCCGGGTAGCGTGCGTAGAACTCCGGCAGCGCCGGGATCACCACCAGCCGGCCGAGCGAGGCGGGCAGGTCGATCTTCAGGTGCCCGCGCGGGTGTTGCGCGCTGCGCGAGAACACCCTTTCCGCTTCCTCGATCTCGGCGAGGATGCTCAGGCAGTGCTGGTAGTAGGAGCGCCCGTCGAGGGTGGCGCTGACCTGGCGGGTGGTGCGCTGCAGCAGGCGCGCGCCCAGGTGGCTTTCCAACTGCTTGACCAGTGCGGTCGCCGAGGCGCGCGACATGGCCAGCTGTTCGGCCGCCTTGCTGAAGCTGCCGAGTTCGACGATGCGCACGAACAGCTGCATGGCCTGCAAACGGTCCATGGATGCTCCTATTGTTCTTTGAATTCGAACAGTGTTGCCAGTTTTACCGGCTTTATCAATTCAATGGCTGACAATAAGGTTGCAGCATCGCCGGCCCCATGCGCCGGCCGGCAGGCTTGGCGGGAGCACCCAGAATGAAGCGCAGCACGATCCAGCAGGATTTTTCGATTTCGGCAGTCACGGCCGGCTTTCTCGCCGTGCTGATCTCCTATTCAGGGCCGTTGATCATCTTCTTCCAGGCCGCGCAGAGCGCCGAGGTCTCCACGGCGATGATGACCTCCTGGGTCTGGGCCATCTCGGTCGGCGCGGCGCTGTCCGGCATCCTGCTCAGTTGGTGGCTCAAGGTGCCGGTGGTGACCGCTTGGTCGGCGCCCGGCACGGCGCTGCTGGTCACCCTGTTCCCCGAGCTCAGCCTCAATCAGGCGGTGGGCGCCTATATCACCGCGGCCGTGATCATTTTCCTGATCGGCGTGACCGGCTACTTCGACAAGATCGTGCAGGCCATCCCCAAGGGCATCGCCTGCGCGATGATGGCCGGCATCCTGTTCCAGTTCGGCGTGGGCGCGTTCAAGGCGGTGGAGAGCACGCCGGCCCTGGCGCTCGGCATGATCGGCGCCTACCTGGTGCTCAAACGCCTGTTTCCCCGCTATTGCCTGGTGCTGCTGCTGATCGTCGGCGTGGCCCTGGCCGTCGGCCTGGAAGGCAGCAACCTGCAGGGCATCGAGCTGAGCCTGGCGCTGCCGGTGTTCATCGCGCCGGAGTGGACCTGGAGCGCCACCCTGAGCCTGGCCATCCCGCTGGTGCTGGTCAGCCTGACCGGGCAGTTCCTGCCCGGCATGGCGATCCTGCGCAGCTCCGGCTACCACACCCCGGCCAAGCCGCTGATCGCCGTCACCGGCCTGGCCTCGCTGGCAGTCGCCTGCTTCGGCGGCATCACCATCGTCATCGCCGCGATCACCGCGGCCCTGTGCACCGGCAAGGATGCCCACGACAACCCCGACAAGCGCTATGTCGCGGGGATCGCCAACGGCGTGTTCTACCTGCTGGGCGGCTGCTTCGCCGGCACCATCATCCTGTTGTTCACCTCCATGCCCAAGGCCTTCGTCGCCGTACTGGCCGGGCTGGCGCTGATCGGCGCGATCACCAGCAACGTGATGGGTGCGGTACACGAGGCTGAGCACCGCGAGGCGTCGATGATCACCTTCCTGGCCACCGCCTCGGGCATGAGCTTCTTCGGCCTGGGCTCGGCATTCTGGGGCGTGGTGCTCGGCTCGCTGGCCTACCTGGTCCTGCACAAGTCGGGCTGGCTGCCGCGCAAGGGCCCGGCGGTCGCTCTGGGGGTGCCAGGCAAGGATTGAGCCGTCGCGATCTGACGGGAAGCGTACGTGCTCCGCGATGGTGACAGCTTGGCGAAATCGTCTCATGGCAGCGGCGACCTGCCTCGCCATAGGCTAAAAAGATATGAGGTGGAGTGCGTTATGCCGATTGCGCAGAAGGACGGCATGGCGCATACCTTGCCGGACGCCCGTCGCTCGCCGGGAGCGACCATCCCCATCTCCAGGAGCACCTCCATGTCGCAGAAGATTGCAGGAAAAGGCCTTCTCGCCCTCGCAGTGTCCGCCGCGCTGGGCCTGTCTTCCGTGGTTCAGGCCGAAATACTGATCGGCGTGGCCGGGCCGCACACCGGCCCCAGCGCGGCGATCGGCGAGCAGTACTGGCGCGGGGCGAGCCAGGCGGCGGCCGACATCAACGCCGCCGGCGGCATCAACGGCGAGCCGATCAAGCTGGTCAAGGGCGACGACGCCTGCGAGCCGAAGCAGGCGGTGGCGGTGGCCAACCGCCTGGTCGATCAGGACAAGGTGGCCGGGGTGATCGGCCATTTCTGCTCCTCGTCCACCATCCCAGCCTCCGCGGTATACGACGAGGCGGCCGTGCTCATGATCACCCCCGGCTCGACCAACCCGGTGGTCACCGACCGGCGCCTCAACGTGGTGTTCCGCATGTGCGGCCGCGACGACCAGCAGGGCCAGGTCGCCGCCGACTTCATCGTCGATACCCTGAAGGGCGCGCGGGTGGCGATCATCCACGACAAGGACACCTACGGTCAGGGCATCGCCAATGCCGCCAAGGCGCAGCTCAACAAGCGCGGCGTCACCGAGGTGCTCTACGAGGGGCTGACCCGCGGCGAGAAGGACTTCAACGCGCTGGTCACCAAGCTGCGTGGCGCCAACGTCGACGTGGTCTACTTCGGCGGCCTGCACCCGGAGGCCGGCCCGCTGCTGCGGCAGATGCGCGAGCAGGGCCTGAGCGCCCAGTTCGTTTCCGGCGACGGCATCGTCACCGACGAGCTGGTCACCACCGCCGGCGGCCCGCAGTACGTCAAGGGCGCCTACATGACCTTCGGCGCCGACCCGCGCAAGATCCCCGAGGGCCAGGCAGTAGTCGAGAAACTGCGCGCCGGCGGCTACGAGCCGGAGGGTTACACCCTGTACGCCTATGCCGCGCTGCAGACCATGGCGGCGGCTTTCAAGGGCGTCGGCTCGAGCGACTCGGAGGAGGCCAGCGCCTGGCTGAAGAGCCATTCGGTGCCGACCGTGATGGGCAGCAAGGCGTGGGATCGCAAGGGCGACCTCAAGGTCAGTGACTACGTGCTCTACCAGTGGGACGATCAGGGCAAGTATCACCAGTTGCCGTGAGGCGCGGCTGAGCCAAGGTTTGCTGGCTCCGGTTCGTAGGGTGGAAAACCCGCGCAGCGGTTTTCCACCGTAATCGCCGCAAGGTGGAAAAGACCTGCGGTCGTTTTCCACCCTACGCTGTGCTCTCTCGCGGAGTTCGACGCATGGACGGCATCTTCCTGCAACAGCTGGTCAACGGCCTGACCCTGGGCGCGGTCTACGGGCTGATTGCCATCGGCTACACCATGGTCTACGGCATCATCGGCATGATCAACTTCGCCCACGGCGAGGTGTACATGATCAGCGCCTACCTGTCGGCCATCGCTCTGGCGCTGCTGAGTTTCTTCGGCCTGGAGTCCTTTCCGCTGCTGATCTTCATCACCCTGCTGTTCACCGTCTGCGTCACCGGCCTGTACGGCTGGGTGATCGAGCGCATCGCCTACCGGCCGCTGCGCAACTCCACGCGCCTGGCGCCGCTGATCAGCGCCATCGGCATCTCGCTGATCCTGCAGAACTACGTGCAGCTCAGCCAGGGCGCGCGCCAGCAGGGCGTGCCGACCCTGCTCGATGGCGCCTTCCGCCTGCCCATCGGCGAGGGTTTCCTGCAGATCAGCTACACCAAGGTGTTCATCCTGATTGCCGCCTTCGCCGGCATGGCCACGCTGACTTGGGTGATTCACTGCACCCGCCTCGGCCGCATGTGCCGTGCCACCCAGCAGGATCGCAAGATGGCGCAGATTCTCGGCATCGATACCGACCGGGTGATCAGCGCGGTGTTCGTCATCGGCGCCGCCATGGCCGCGCTGGCCGGCGTGCTGATTACTCTGAACTACGGCACCTTCGACTTCTACGCCGGCTTCGTCATCGGCATCAAGGCGTTCACCGCCGCGGTGCTCGGCGGCATCGGCTCGCTGCCGGGGGCCATGCTCGGCGGCCTGCTGCTCGGCGTCGCCGAGGCGCAGTTCTCCGGCCTGGTCAACACCGACTACAAGGACGTGTTCAGCTTTGCCCTGCTGGTGCTGATCCTGATCTTCCGCCCGCAAGGACTCCTGGGCCGGCCCCAGGTGGCGAAGGTGTGAGCATGCCGGCCTCTTCCGCGCTGGATATTCGACATGTCCTGCTGGACAGCATTCTCGCCGGGCTGATCGCCTTGGTGGTGTTCGGCCCCATCGTCGGTGTGGTACTCGACGGCTACCGCTTCAACCTCGAGCCGGCGCGGGTCGCCTGGCTGGTCGGCGCGGTGATGCTCGGTCGCCTGCTGCTCGGCCTGTTCCTGCAGACGGCGACGGGGCGGCGCTGGATGCAGCGTTTCGAGGGCAGCGGCGCGGGCGTCCAGGTGCTGGCGCCCGGGCAGCGCTCGCGGCTGCGCTGGATCGTGCCGCTGGTGCTGCTGGCGGCAGTCGTCTTCCCCTTCCTGGCCAGCAAGTACCTGCTCACCGTGGTCATCCTCGGCCTGATCTACGTGCTGCTCGGCCTCGGCCTCAACATCGTGGTCGGCCTCGCCGGCCTGCTCGACCTCGGCTACGTGGCCTTCTACGCCATCGGGGCCTACGGCCTGGCGCTGGGCTACGAGTACCTCGGTCTCGGCTTCTGGAGCGTGCTGCCGCTGGCCGCGCTGCTGGCGGCGCTGGCCGGGGCGCTGCTCGGCTTCCCGGTGCTGCGCATGCACGGCGACTACCTGGCCATCGTCACCCTCGGCTTCGGCGAGATCATCCGCCTGGTGCTGAACAACTGGCTGAGCCTTACCGGCGGGCCGAACGGCATGCCGGTGCCGGCGCCGACCCTGTTCGGCCTCGAGTTCGGTCGGCGGGCCAAGGAGGGAGGCGTGCCTATCCACGAATTCCTCGGCATCGCCTACAACCCCAACCTCAAGTTCGTGTTCATCTACACGGTACTGCTGCTCACCGTGCTGCTGGTGCTGCACGTCAAGACGCGGCTGACGCGCATGCCGATCGGCCGCGCCTGGGAGGCGCTGCGCGAGGACGAGATCGCCTGCCGGGCGCTGGGCCTCAACCACGTGCTGGTCAAGCTCTCGGCGTTCATGCTCGGGGCCTCCACCGCCGGGCTGGCCGGGGTGTTCTTCGCCAGCTACCAGGGCTTCGTCAACCCCAGCTCCTTCACCTTCTTCGAGTCGGCGCTGATCCTCGCCATCGTTGTGCTCGGCGGCATGGGCTCGACCCTCGGCGTGGTGCTGGCCGCTTTCGTGCTGACCGTGGCGCCGGAGCTGCTGCGCAGCTTTGCCGACTACCGGGTGCTGCTGTTCGGCATGCTCATGGTGCTGATGATGATCTGGCGCCCGCGCGGGCTGATCCGCATCAGCCGCCGCGGCTTCGCCGTGCGCCCGGGGGTGGCGCCATGAGCGACGAGATCCTGCGCGTCGAGCACCTAGCCATGCAGTTCGGCGGCATCCGCGCGCTGCACGACGTCAGCCTGGGCGTGCGCCGCGGCTCGATCACCGCGCTGATCGGCCCCAACGGTGCCGGCAAGACCACGCTGTTCAACTGTCTGACCGGCTTCTACCGCGCCAGCGGCGGCAGCATCCGTCTGGATACCCGCGGCAAGACGACCGACGTGCTGCAGGAGCTCGGCGAGCCGTTCCAGCCGAGCGACTTCGTCAGGCCGCGGCAGTTCGCTCGCCGCCTCTGGTACAAGCTGTTCGGCGGCACCCACCGGGTCAACCGCGCGGGGCTGGCGCGCACCTTCCAGAACATCCGCCTGTTCCGCGAGATGTCGGTGCTGGAGAACCTGCTGGTGGCCCAGCACCTGTGGCTGAACCGCAGCCTGCTGGCCGGGGTGTTCAACACCCCCGGCTTTCGTCGCGCCGAGGAGCAGGCGCTGGCCCACGCCTTCTACTGGCTGGAAGTGGTGGATCTGGTCGACTGCGCCAACCGCCTGGCCGGCGAGCTGTCCTACGGCCAGCAACGCCGCCTGGAGATCGCCCGCGCCATGTGCACCCGCCCGCAGCTGCTGTGTTTGGACGAGCCGGCCGCCGGCCTCAACCCGGCCGAGACCGCCGCGCTCGGCGCCATCGTTCGTACCCTGCGCGAGACGCACGACCTCAGCGTGCTGCTGATCGAGCACGACATGGGCATGGTGATGGGCATTTCCGACCATATCGTGGTGCTCGACCACGGCGAGGTGATCGCCGCGGGCGCTCCGGCGGCGATCCGCCACGATCCCAAGGTGATTGCCGCCTACCTCGGCGTCGACGAGGAGGAGCTGGCATGAGCGTGCCGCTGCTGGAGTTGCGCGCCGTCGACCTGTGCTACGGGGCGATCCAGGCCCTGCGCGGGGTCAGCCTGCAGGTGGAGGAGGGCGAGACGGTGTGCCTGATCGGTGCCAACGGCGCGGGCAAGTCGAGCTTGCTGATGTCGATCTTCGGTCAGCCGCGCGCCAGTGGCGGGCAGATCCTCTACCGCGGCGAGGATATCACCCGCAAGTCGGCCCACCACGTCGCCGCCAGCGGCGTGGCGCAGGTGCCGGAGGGGCGGCGGGTGTTCCCCGACATGAGCGTGGAAGAGAACCTGCTGATGGGCACCATCGCCATTGGTGATCGGCACGCCGACGAGGACCTGCGGCGCATGTTCGAGCTGTTCCCGCGCCTGCTGGAGCGGCGCAACCAGCGCGCGATGACCCTCTCCGGCGGCGAGCAGCAGATGCTCGCCATCGCCCGCGCGTTGATGAGCCGCCCGCAGCTGCTGCTGCTCGACGAACCGTCGCTGGGACTGGCGCCCATCGTGGTCAAGCAGATCTTCCAGATCCTGCGCGAACTGGCGGCCAGCGGGATGACGATCTTCCTGGTCGAGCAGAACGCCCGCCATGCCCTCAAACTCTCCGACCGCGGCTACGTGCTGGTCAACGGCGAGATCCGCCTGAGCGGCACGGGCGCGGAACTGCTGGACAACCCGGAGGTTAGGAGCGCCTATCTGGGCGGCAGCAGCTAAAACACCGGCACCAGCACCAGCACCAGCTCAGCGCCCGGCTGGCCAGAGAAAACGCCCTGATCGAGATGGCGGATCTCACGGTCAATCACATGACCGGGTACGAAGGGCGCGGTCGAAGACCCAGGCAAGAATGTCCAGCAGAAAGCCGGTCCCAACCGAGGGGCTCGACACAGCCCCGGCGCAACTGATCCAGCGGATTCGCTACAAAGTGAAGAGCAACGGTGACGAACTCCTGGATACTCCAACCCGAAAGCTCAAGCCAGGTCAGCCTTGCCCCGCCTGAGCAAGCATCCTTCTTGGTCAGACAAAGAGGAAGTCGTCGCTCGAAATCGTTGTGTGGAGGTTGCCGACGATGGCAATTAGCTCATCGGTCTTGTCGAGGACATTGTTGTGGTTCGTATCGGCAAACAGGCCGATATCCTCCGTGCCTTTGATGGCAATTGGATCGAGGAAGTAGGTTCCATGCTTGAGCTGGATCTTGTCCCCCTCGGCGCGAGAGAAATCCGTGATCTCTGCGTAGTCGTTGAGGCCGGGTTTCTTGTTCGAGGAGTTGCTGTAATAGAGGCCGCGACTGTCGCCCAGAGCGAATGTATCCGCGCCATTCATGCCGGTCAGCTTGTCTATAGAACCGTTGCCCCGATACCCGCCCTTGGCCGGCACTCCGGAGATGAAGTCATCGCCGTCCCCACCGATGATGTCGTCTTTGCGCCGGGTGCCAAACAACTGCTCGCCAACCGCAAGGGATGGCAATTGATCGGGAAAGGGGACGTTCTTGAGCATCTCGCTGATATCCAGCCGGCCGCCTGTGAGCGCCTTCCCGGACAGTGAGCCAGTCTGTACAGCGCTGGAGAGGAGAACGGCCTTCAGCTCCGCCGCGTTGGCCGTGGGATCGAGGGACGCATAGAGCGCGAGGGCCCCGGTGACGAACGGGGTGGCCATGGATGTTCCGCTCGCATAAGCATAGCCGCCACCTGCCATGGTCGACAGGATCATGTCGCCAGGCGCGGCCAGGTCAACCGAGTTGGCGCCGTAGTTGGAGAAGTCCGCCAGCGATCCGCGGTCGGTAAGGGCCGCCACGGAGATCACCGAGTCATAACTGGCGACCATCTGCTTGGACAGCACTTTGGCGGTGGTATTGAAGTTGGAGGGATATTGGAGGGAATAGTCGTTGTTGTCGCCTAGCATGTCCGCTCCCCCATTGCCGGCAGCGGACACGAACAGGATGTCGTGCCTTGCAGCGCGCACGATGGCCTCATGTAGCGAAAGCGAGTAGCCACCTTCACCACCCCAGGAGTTGTTGGTAGCCACGAAGTTCTCGCCAGCTTGGGCGTCTCTGGCGGCGGCGGTGAAGTAGTCGAGCGCCTTGATCGCATCGCTCAGCGAGCCAGAGCCGTCTGCGGCCAAGAACTTCAGTCCCATGATCTGGGTGCACCAGTTGACCCCCGCCACTCCGTCCGCGTTTCCTCCAATGGCGCCAATCGTGCCGCTGACGTGGGTGCCATGCCCGTTGTCGTCGAGGATGTCGTTGTCGTTGTTGATGAAGTCCCACCCAACGATGTCATCGACGAAACCGTTGCCGCCATCGTCGATGCCGTTTTCCCAGCGCTGATCGTTGAGCAGATCGCCAGCGTCTATCCGTCCATTTCCATTGAGATCGGAGACGCTGCCGGCGTTCTGCGCATCGTTGAGGTCGTAGAAGGTGAACAGCCCATCTTGGTCCATATCAACCAGTCCGGAGCGCAGCTCCGTGGAAATCTCGTTCTGGTTGATCCACACGTTCAGGTAGAGGTCGGGGTGGGTGTAGTCGATCCCGGTGTCGATGACCCCGGTGACCACCTTGGTTGACCCGGTGATCCCCTGGGTCCAGGCCTCGCCGGCTTGGCTGCCGTAAGGATTGGCGATGGGGGTGTCATCCCCATAGACTCCCCATGTGTAGCCGGACTTGTAGTAGGTGTCGTTGCTGGCGAAGTCGACGTGAACGCGTACGTTGATCTCGGCCGATTCGATGCCTGGGCTTTTCGAGAGCACGCTGATCGCACGATCGGCGCTCGTCCAGACCGGCAAGGAAAGGCGCACAAGTGTGGAGTTGCCGGGCGAGTCTGCAGCTGGGTGGATGATCTCCTCGACTTTGCTATCAGTTTTGGCGATAGTGTCTCGGATGGTCTGCGCAACCTGCGCCTCAGCAAGTCCTGCCTCTATCCGGACAAGGATTTCCTGGGGCTGGTCTGTCGACCAGCTGGTTTTCAACAGCCTGCTGCTCTTCGCCGTGAAATGGATTGCCATGCGCTTGCCTCGACTTGTGGTCGACTGCAGCAGTCCATTGCTCAACGCTGATAAAGTGGTTGCCGTTAGGCAGCCGGATTGTGGCGTTACCGAAATGCGCGAAAAGCCGCGTACTTTGGGTGCGGTGTTGTATCGCGCGGAAAGTGCATCTTTCCGTGCCGTATCAGCATGGAACTGTTAAATATTGAGTTCGAAGTGGGCTAAGCCCCTCAATGTTCAGGTTCTAGACAAACACGCGCCCTTACTTCTGTAGATGGCCCACGACGCAAACAGCGCCTGGAACTTCCGAACAAACTGAGCCAGCGCTCGCATCCGCGAGCACGGGATCTTTGTGTGGCCTTTGACCTGGATCGTTGTCCCTAGCGCGGCAGCAAGGCTGCTGGGTTTCCTCTTCTTAAACACTGTAGGAGGGGTGACGGGAATACGCCACGTGCTGCCTGCAAATCAGAAGATGCCTTCCTTACTTGACGTAAATCTGGCGGTTCTTGCCGCTCGCACGGACAGGACGCAGTGGATAACCCCGACCGCAAGGTTGGTGAGAATGTCGATGGTTGTGGGCGGGTACCGACTGGTGGCCTGTTTGGCTAGTTCAGTTGGTCAATTTCTGCGCCCGAGGTCCCGATACTGCGTTGCCACTCCTAGCCATAGCCCTGCCATGGCTCGTCGCAGGAAACCTCGGCCATCCGAACTTGAGTTAACCAACTAGCCGCACAGGCCTCTAGTCGGGAATCTCCGTCTCGACCAGCTGCGCCAGCAGCAGGAGCGATTCCTGCCAGCCGAGGTAGCAAGACTCGACCGGGATGGCCTCGGGGATACCCTCCTGCACAATGGTCAGCTCGGTCCCGCAGGACACGCCCCTCAGGGAGACCGTCGTCTGCATGGTGCCGGGCAGGTTCTGATCGTCGAAGCGGTCGCTGTTGCGGATGCGTTCGTTGGCTACCAGCTCGAGGTATTCGCCGCCGAAGGTAGTGATGGTCCCGGTGCTGAAGTTGGTAAATGACATCCGGTAGGTTCCGCCGACCCGGGCATCCAGCTGATGCACCTTGGCAGTGAAGCCGTGCGGCGGCAGCCACTTGACCAGGGCGTCGGGGTCGAGGAAGGCGCGGTAGATGCGCTCTGGCGGCGCACGGAGCACGCGGTGCAGTCGGACGGTGTGGGTCGACATGGGGAGTCTTCCTGTCGTTGGAGATGGCATGCAGGCCGGGGCGCCGTGCAGCCATGCCTAACTCGCCGTGCCAACTGCCCGCGAACTCATCAGCGTCAGCAGGCGTGCGGTGTTCATTCGTCACCTCCACTGGCAGCAGGTTGGACGAAGCTCGGGTGAGTGGCGGGGCTCCAGGCGATCTCGGCGTGGCAGGGGCTAGCCCCCTGTAACGGCTGAGGCTAGCAGTTGGCCGCTGCAGCGATGGATCTTGTCGGGATCTAAACGCCTCGGGTTATTCGGCGCGTGCATCCCCCGTGCCTAGGCGCACTTCAGCTCTGCCTTGAACTCGCCGCGCGATCTCGGCAGCGACTGTCCTGGCACGTAATTTCGTGCCTGCAGTCGCTTGCCGAAGCGGGCGTCTCAGCGCGGATACAGCGGCGGCAGCGAGCCGCTTGGCGCCGGGGTGCTGTCGCTGCGGTTGGCCACTGGCAGGCTGCCGACGGCCTGCCACAGCTCGTCGCCCTGCCAGGAGTGGCCGCTGGCGCTGTACAGCGCGCCGTTGAGGCCGTCGAGGGCATCGGACAGCGGTACGTAGCGCGCGGCCAGGTCGGCGAGGGTTTCCGGTTGCTGGCGGGCCCAGGCGTCGAGGGCCTGGCGGGTGGTGTGCGGGTCGTTGCTCTGGCAGGCGCGGCGCAGGTCGTCCAACAGGGTGCGCGGGCTGGGGCCGCTGGCCGCGGCGCGGATCACCGCCGGCAGGCGCCGCGCCCGCCACCACAGGCTGAAGCCGAGCAGGGTGGTCAGAGCGAGCACGGCGGTGGCCAGCTGCCAGGGCCACAGCAGCTGCTCGGCTTCCTGTGCGGTGCTCGGCAGCACCGTGGGGGTATCCACCGCCAGCACCGGGTTGCCCTCCACCTCCAGGCGGTGTGCCGGCAGGCGGCTGTGCATCAGGCGGTCCTCGACGGTGTTCCACCACACCACTTCCAGCGCCGGCAGTTCGATGCGGCCCGCGGTGATCGGCACCAGGGCGCTGATTTCCTCGCGGCTGCCGATCACGCCATGGGCACCGTCGCGGTTGCTCAGTCGCGGCTGTTCCGGGTAGCGCCTGAGCCACTGTTCCTGCACCTGCATGTCCAGTACCGGCAGCTGGGCGCTGGACAGGCCTTCGGCGCGCAGCAGCAGGCTGCGGGTCAGCGAGTCGCCGACGCGGACCTTGTCGGTTTTCGGACTCCAGTGCTCGCTCAGCGTCAGCACCCGCGCCGGCAGCCAGGGGGCGTCGGCCGGGTAGGCGGCGGGTTTCGGCCTGACCTGCAGGGTCAGTTCCGGCGAACTGAGCTGCACGGCGTGGCCGCTGCGTGGGGCGAAGGGTTGGGCGCCGCCGTTGCCGTCAGGGGCAGTGGCACTGAACTGCAGTGCGGGAATCTTCAGCTCGCCACTCTGCAGGGGAAACAGTGCATAGCGCATTTCGATCACGCCGTGGCGCACGCCGTCGATCAGGGTCTCGTAGGTGTGCTGCGCGCCCAGCGGCTCGACCCGCGCGTCGGTCATTTCCAGCGGCGCCAGGCGGCTGTCGTCGTACAGCGGGATCGAGTGATAGACGCGCAGGGTGAGAATGGCCTGGGCCTGCACGTAGACGCTCGCCTGGTCGAGGCGCGCGTCGAGGAAGACCGGCGCCGCGGCGCCGTCGGCGGGCGCTGGGGTGGCCTCGGCGACATCCAGCTCGATGGCCTGCGAGCGCGCCTCGCCGATCTGCAGTGGCGGAATCCGCAGCGTGCCGGCCTGGCGTGGTTGCAGGCCGATGACCAGGCGGGTGGACAGGCCGGATGCCTCGCCGCTGTCGGCCGGGCGGGTCAGCAGGCGGGTGTCGAGCACCTCGAACTGCTCCTGCAGCGGCGCCAGGTCGGGACGGCCGAACAGGGTCGGATCGTCGCTCTCCAGAGTCAGCTCGACGATTTCATCCATCGTCAGCTGCTGGCGGTCGACCCGCGCACGCAGCTCGGCGGCCTGGCTGGCGAGGCTGACCAGCAGCAGGACGAGGGTGGCCAGCAGGGCGGCTGCCCGGTGAGTGGGCATGGAGAGGGTCATCGCGGGGCTTCCTGACGGCGCTGCTGCTCGTACCAGAACTTGCGCCGCAGCAGTTCGGCCGGATCGTCGGGGATCTGCCGCAGCCATTGCTCCAGAGCCTGGCGTTGCTCGCCCTGTTCGAGGGGGCGGGCGTCGGCGTTGCGAGTGGTTGGTTGCGGCGGGCTGGGCGACTGGCCCAGCTGCTCGTGGCGCGCGGCCTCGCTGCCGAAGGTGGTGGCGCTGCTGGTCGACTCCGCCTGCGGGTGGGGCGCGGTCTCGCTGCTGCCGGGGCTGCGCTGAGCGGACTGTGCGGCGGTCTCGCCGCCGCTCGCGGAGGCCGATTCGGTCGCTGCCTGCTGGTCGGCGCTGGCGGCTTGCTCGGCGGCGGCCTGCTGGCGTTGCTGCAGCAGCTCGGCGACCAGCTCGCGATTGTGGCGGGCCGCAGCCAGTTGCGGATCGCGGCGCAGGGCCTGGTCGTAGGCTTCCAGTGCGGCCTCCAGCTCGCCGCCCTTGGCCAGCGCGTTGCCGCGGTTGTAAGCGGCGGCGGCATCCCGACCCTGAGCGAAGGCGGCGGCGGCGGCGGCGTAGTCGCCGGCCTGGTAATACGCCTGGCCGCGCCACTGCGGTTCGCTGAAGCGCTGCGCGGCCTCGGCCGGTCGGCCGGCCTCGAGCAGGCGCTGGCCCTGCTGGTCGGCACGCCACCAGAGATCGGCGAAGTCGAAGGCGTAGGCTGGTGGCGGGCTGATCAGCAGCGCCGCGAAGGCAAACAGCCAGCCGCGGCGCCCGGCGCAGGCGGCCAGCAGGAGCAGCGGCAGCAGCAGCCAGTGGCCCTGGTCGGCCCAGCGCGCCAGGGGTTGCAGGCGCTCCGCCGCGGCGCGGCGCTCGCCGGCGCTGGCCAGCAGGCCGAGGCTGGCCAGGTCGCCGTCGTCCAGGCGCAGGCTGGCGTAGCCGCCGCCGAGGCTGGCGGCGAAGCTGGCCAGTTGCTCGCTGGCCAGGCGTGGCAGGAGGATGCCGCCGCTGACGTCCTTGAGGAAGCCGCCATCCTCGAGGGGCACCGGCGCGCCGGCCGGAGTGCCGACGCCGAGCAGCAGCAGCGGGTTGTCGCGCTCGGCCAGGGCGGCGCGGATGCCGTCCTCCTCGGCCGGACTCAGCTCACCGCTGAGCAGCAGCAGGCGGCCATGGCCGTTGGCGCCCTGGTCGAGCAGCTCGAGGGCGCGCTGCACGGCCAGGTCGGCGCGCTGGCCGGGTTCGGGCATCAGTCCCGGCGTCAGCGCGGTCAGCAGGTTCTGCGCGGTGGCCAGGTCGTCGGACAGCGGCACCAGCACGTGGGCGCTGCCGGCGTAGACGACGATCGCGGTCTGCGCCTCGCCGCGCGCGGCGAGCAGGTCGAGGATCTTGCGCCGGGCGTGCTCCAGACGATTGGGAACGAGGTCGGCGGCGAGCATCGACGGGGTCAGCTCGACAATCGCCACCAGCGGATCGCTGCGCTGGTGGGTCGGCTGTTCGAGATGCTGCCAGCCGGGGCCGAGCAGGGCCAGCAGGGCCAGCAGCCAGGCCAGGCCGAGCAGCAGCCACGGCCGGCGATTCTGCCGGCCGCGACCGCCGCTGAGCAGCCAGGGCTGGAAGGCCGGCGGCAGCAGGGCCTGCCAGCGGCCGAGGCGGCGCTTGCGGTGCCACAGGCGCCACAGCAGCCAGCCGCACAGGGGCAGCAGCAACAGCCAGGCGGGGCGGGCCAGGTGTGGCAGCAGATCGTTCATCGGCGTCTCCGCTGCAGTCGCGGCGGCCACTGCGGCCACAGTTCGTGCAGCACCAGCAGCAGGCTGAGCAGCACGGCGGCCGCCAGTGGCCAGGGATACAGCGGCGTGGCCTGGTACACGGTGGTCGGCGCCTGGGTCACCGGCTCGAGGCGATCGAGCACCCGGGCCACGGCACGCAGTTCGTCCTGGGAGCGGGCCCGGAAATATTCGCCACCGGTGGCGGCGGCGATATCGCGCAACAGCGGCTCGTCGAGGTCGAGGCCCGGGTTGAGGCCATAGAGGCCCACCGCGCCGGCCTGTTCGGCGTCGGCACCGATGCCGATGGTGTAGAGAGTCACGCCCTCACCGGCAGCCAGGCGTGCGGCGGTCAGCGGCGCCACCTCGCCGCCGGTGTTGGCGCCGTCGGTGACCAGGATCAGTACCCGGCTGTCGGCCGGCCGCTGGCGCAGGCGCTTGACCGCCAGGCCGATGGCGTCGCCGATGGCGGTGTTCTTGCCGGCGATGCCGACCACCGCCTCGTCCAGCCAGCGGCGCACGCTGTGGCGGTCGAAGGTCAGCGGCGCCTGCAGATAGGCCTGACTGCCGAACAGGATCAGACCGATGCGGTCGCCGTTGCGGCCGGCGATGAACTCGCCGAGCAGGTGCTGCACCAGGCTCAGGCGGCTGATGGTCTCGCCCTGCCATTGCATGTCGCGGTAGTCCATGGAGCCGGAGACATCCACCGCCAGCAGCAGGTCGCGGCCGCTGCTGGGCAGCGGCAGTGGCTCGCCCAGCCACTGCGGGCGGGCCGCGGCGAGCACCAGCAGCAGCCACAGCAGGGCGAACGGCGCCTGCCGCCGCCAGCCCGGCAGGCGCGGCCGGGCGCGGCGGCCGGCGAGGCTTTCCAGCTCGTCGAGAAAGCTGACCTTCAGCGCCGCCTCGCCGCTGTCGGCCGGCGGCAGCAGCAGGCGCAGCAGCCAGGGCAGCGGCAGGAGCAGGAAGGTCCACGGCCAGGCGAGCTCAAGCATGCTTGCGGATCCAGGTTTCCACGGACTGCTGCAGCCCGCTGATCGCCTTGTCGTCGAGCCGGCAGTCGGCGCGGTAGGTGCCCTCGACCAGGATCATCCAGCGGGTCAGGCCGGCGGCCGGACAGCGGTTGTCGAGGAACGCCAGCCAGGCGCGGCCGCTCAGGGTATGGCTGTGGCTGTCCGGATAGTGGGCGCGGCACAGGCGCTTGAGCAGGGCGTTGAGCGCCTGCAGCCAGGGGCCGGCGGGAGCGCCGTCGTAGGGGCGCGGCAGGCGTTGCAGTTCGTCCAGCGCGGCCTGGCGCTGCGGGTCGAGCGTGACGACCGGCGCCGCGGCCGGGTAGCGGCGCTGCCACCAGGCCTGCAGGCGTCGGCGCTGTTGCCAGAGCAGGGCGAGGGCGGCCAGCAGCAGGGCGGCGAGCAGCCACCAGCCGGGCGCCGGTGGCCAGAAATCGGGCGGCGGCGGCAGGATCGGCGCGGCCAGCCGGTCGAGCGGGTTCATGGCGAGGTGGCCCCCGGCGTGGCGCGCTGCTGGGACAGCTGCTGCGGCATGACCTGTTCACGCAGCTGTTCGATCAGGTCGCGCTGGGTGGACAGCGGCAGCAGCAGCACGCCGAGCTTCTGCGCCAGGCGCTGCCAACGTTGCTGGCGTTCCTCGCCGCGGGTCCGCCAGGCCTGGCGCAGTTCGGCATCGCTGGTATCCAGCTCGAGGCGCGCATGGGCGTCGCAAAAGCGCAGCAGGCCGGCGGCCGGCAGGGCGTGGTCGAGCGGATCGGACAGCGTCAGCAGGATCACGTCGCAGTGCCGGGAAAGCAGGCCGATCTGCTGTTCGGCGACCTCGTTGAGGGTGCGCTCGTCGCAGATCACCAGCACCAGGCTGCCCGGACGCAGCACCTCGCGGGCGCGGCGCAGGGCCTGGCCGAAGCCGTCGCTGCTGGCGGCCGCGTCGAGCGGCGCGCCGAGCGCCTGGTTGGCGCGGACCACGCGGCCGAGCAGCTGCAGCAGGCTTTGCTTGCTGCGCCGCGGGCGGATCTCGCTGCACTGCTGGTCGTTGAACACCAGGCCGCCGATGCGGTCGTTGTGCGCCAGCGCGGCCCAGCCGAACAGCGCGGCGGTCTGCGCGGCCAGCACCGACTTGAAGCACAGGCCGCTGCCGAAGAACAGCCGCGGGCTCTGCTCGACGAGCAGGAACACCGGGCGCTCGCGCTCCTCGTGGAACAGCTTGGTATGCGGCTCCTGGCTGCGTGCGGTGACTCGCCAGTCGATGTTGCGCACGTCGTCGCCGGCCTGGTACACGCGCACCTGGTCGAAGTCGACACCGCGCCCGCGCAGCTTCGAGTGGTGCAGGCCGATCAGCGGGCTGCGCCGCTGGCCGCTGGAGAACAGCTGCACCTCGCTCAGGCGATGGCGCATCTCCAGCAGTTCGGCGAGGCTGATCATCACCCCGGGGGGCAGCATGTCGGCGTACATGGGCAGGCCTCAGGCCACCGCGACCAGGTCGAGGATGCGCTGGATCACGCGGTCCTGGTCGACGCCGGCCGCTTCCGCCTCGAAGGAGAGGATGACGCGGTGGCGCAGCACGTCGAACAGCACCGCCTGGATGTCCTCGGGGCTGACGAAGTCGCGCCCGGCCAGCCAGGCATGGGCCCGCGCGCAGCGGTCGAGGGCGATCGAGCCGCGCGGGCTGGCGCCCCAGGAGATCCACTCGGCCAGCTCGGCATCGAAGCGGGCCGGCGTGCGGGTGGCCATGATCAGCTGGATCAGGTACTCCTCCACCGCGTCGGCCATGTACAGGCCGAGGATTTCCTTGCGGGCGGCAAAGATCGCTTCCTGGCTGACCCGCTGTTCCGGCTCCGGTTGCGTCTCGCCGCTGACCGCCTCGCCGCGCGCCTGCTGGAGGATCTTGCGCTCCACGCTGGCGTCCGGATAGCCGATCTTCACGTGCATGAGGAAGCGGTCGAGCTGCGCCTCGGGCAGCGGGTAGGTGCCTTCCTGCTCGATCGGGTTCTGCGTGGCCATCACCAGGAACAGCGCCGGCAGCGCGTAGGTGCTGCGGCCGATGCTGACCTGGCGCTCGGCCATCGCCTCGAGCAGCGCCGACTGCACCTTGGCCGGCGCGCGGTTGATCTCGTCGGCCAGCACCAGGTGGTGGAAGATCGGCCCCTGCTGGAACTCGAAGCTGGCGGTTTCCGGGCGGTAGATCTCGGTGCCGGTGATGTCCGCCGGCAGCAGGTCGGGGGTGAACTGGATGCGGTGGAAGTCGGCTTCCAGGCCGGCGGCCAGGTCCTTGATCGCCTTGGTCTTGGCCAGGCCGGGCGCGCCTTCGACCAGCAGATGGCCATCGGCGAGCAGGGCGATCAGCAGGCGCTCGACCAGCTTCTCCTGACCGAGAATCTGGGTGGAAAGGTACTGGCGCAGGGCAATCAGCGCGTCGCGATGGGGCATGGTCGGGCTCGGCTGTGAATAACCGGCTCCAGGGGCCGGACGGATCACCCACTTTAATGCATCTGCCCCCGGCTCGACTAACTTGAGATGAGAGCGTGCGTCGCCAGCGACCGTGCGCACCCGCCAGCAGCCAGTCAGCGGAGAAGGGCAATGGGATTCTTCAGCGCGGCGCAACGCGACGATTTTCACCGCCAGCTGCTCGAGGTGCTGGCGCGCCAGCTCGATCCGGCGGAGCTGGCGCAGGTGGCGCTGTTCGCCCGCGGCTTCTTCGCCGGCGTCGCCCTCGACGAACTGGGCGAGCGCCGCTTGGCCGATCTGGCCGGCTGCTGCCTGTCGGCCTGGCGCCTGCTCGACCGCTTCGATCCGGCGGCGCCGCAGGTGCTGCTGTTCAACCCCGACTACGAACACCACGGCTGGCAGTCGCCGCACAGCGTGCTGCAGGTCCTGCATGCCGACATGCCGTTCCTGGTCGATTCGCTGCGCATGGAGCTGCGCCGCCGCGGGCATACCGTGCACAGTGTGCAGAACTGCGTGCTCGAGCTGCGCCGTGGCGCCGCGGGCGAGCGGCTCGAACTGCTGGCGCCGGGGACCACGGGGAACGATGTCAGTCGCGAGGCGCTGATCTGCCTGGAGATCGACCGCTGCGCCAGCGCCGGTGCCTGCCACCTGCTGGCCAAGGCTCTGCACGAGGTGCTCGCCGACGTGCGCCTGGCGGTGGGCGACTACCGGCCGATGCAGGAGCGCCTGCGTGCCCTGCGGGCGCAGCTGCAGCCGGCCTTGGCCGCGGACGACTGTGCCGAGGTGGGCGAATTCCTCGACTGGCTGCTGGACGATCACTTCACCTTCCTCGGCTACGAGGAGTTTCGCGTCGAGGTGCAGGCCGACGGCAGCGGGCTGATCGCCTACGACGAGGCCGCGCTGCTCGGTGTGGCGCGGCGCCTGCGCGGCGGGCTGGAGGCGGCGCAGCGCCAGCTGTCGAGCACGGCCGTGGAGTGGCTGGGCACGCCGCGCCGGCTGGCCTTCGCCAAGGCCGACCAGCCGGCGCTGGTGCACCGCGCGGTATATCCGGACTATGTCTCCCTGCGCGAGCTGGGGGAGGGCGGGCGGGTGCTGCGCGAGTGCCGCTTCATGGGCCTGTATACCTCGCCGGTCTACGGCGAGAGCGTGCAGCGCATTCCCTGCGTGCGTGGCAAGGTGGCCGAGGTGCTGCGCCGCTCCGGCTTTGCGCCCGGCAGCCACCTGGGCAAGGGGCTGCTGCAGGTGCTCGAGGGGCTGCCGCGCGACGACCTGTTCCAGACCCCGGTGGCGGAACTCACCGCCACCGCCGAGGCCATCGTGCAGATCCAGGAACGCAACCGCCTGCGTCTGTTCCTGCGCCACGATCCGTTCGGCCACTTCTGCTACGGCCTGGCCTACGTGCCGCGGGAGATCTATTCCTCGGAGATCCGCCGCAAGATCCAGCAGCTGCTGGTGCAGCGCCTGGGCGCCAGCGACTGCGAGTACTGGACCGAATTCTCCGAGTCGGTGCTGGCGCGGGTACAGTTCATCCTGCGCGTCGATCCGCGCCAGCCGCTGCAGGTCGATGTGCGCCAGATCGAGCAGGAGATGATCCAGGCCTGCCGCAGCTGGCAGGACGACTACGCCGGCCTGCTGCTGGAAAGCTTCGGCGAGGCCCGCGGCAGCGATCTGCTGGCCAGCTTCGCCGGCGGCTTTCCGGCCGGTTACCGCGAGCGTTTCGAGCCGCACCAGGCGCTGACCGACCTGCAGCACCTGCTCGACCTGAGTGCCGAGCGCCCGCTGCGCATGAGTTTCCAGGCGCCGTCGCCAGCCGGCGCCGAGCTGCACGGCAAGATCTACCACGCCGCCACGCCGCTGCCGCTGTCGGACCTGCTGCCGGTGCTGGAGAACCTCGGCCTGCGTGTGCTCGGCGAGTTCTCCTTCTGCCTGCACCGCCAGGACGGCCGCGAGTACTGGATCCACGACCTCAGCTTCAGCCCGGTCGCCGGCGCCGACCCGGCGGCGCTGGGCGAACTGCTGGAGGATGCCTTCGTGCACATCGCTCAGGGCGCCGCGGAAAACGACGGCTTCAACCGCCTGGTGCTCGGCGCCGGTCTGGCCTGGCGCGAGGTGACGCTGCTGCGCGCCTACGGCCGCTACCTCAAGCAGATCCGCCTGGGCTTCGATCTCGGCTACATCGCCGCCACCCTGAGCAACCATGCCGCCATCGCCGGCGAACTGGTGCGCCTGTTCAAGGTGCGCTTCCATCTGGCGCAGCGCCTGCCGGTGGCCGAGCTGGCCGACAAGCAGCAGCGCCTGGAGCAGGCCATCCTCGCCGCCCTGGAGCAGGTGCAGGTGCTCAACGAGGACCGCATCCTGCGCCGCTATCTGGAGCTGATCCGCGCCACGCTGCGCAGCAACTACTACCGCACCGGCGCCGACGGCAGGCCGCGCGACTACCTGAGCCTCAAGCTCGATCCGCAGCAGATCGCCGAGATGCCGCGGCCGGTGCCGCGCTACGAGATCTTCGTCTACTCGCCGCGGGTCGAGGGCGTGCATCTGCGCGGTGGCAAGGTGGCGCGTGGCGGGCTGCGCTGGTCGGACCGCGAGGAGGACTACCGCACCGAGGTGCTCGGCCTGGTCAAGGCGCAGCAGGTGAAGAACACGGTGATCGTGCCGGTCGGCGCCAAGGGCGGCTTCGTGCCGCGGCACCTGCCGCCCGGCGGCTCGCGCGAGGCGATCCAGGCCGAGGCCATCGCCTGCTACCGCATCTTCGTCAGCGGCCTGCTCGACCTCACCGACAACTTCGTCGATGGCCTGGTGGTGCCGCCCGCGCAGGTGGTGCGCTACGACGACGACGACCCCTACCTGGTGGTGGCGGCGGACAAGGGCACCGCCAGCTTCTCCGACATCGCCAACGCCCTGGCCGCCGACTACGGCTACTGGCTGGGCGACGCCTTCGCTTCCGGCGGCTCGGCCGGCTACGACCACAAGGGCCTGGCGATCACCGCGCGCGGCGCCTGGGTCGCGGTGCAGCGGCACTTCCGCGAGCTCGGCATCGACGTGCAGCGGGACCGCATCAGCGTGGTCGGCATCGGCGACATGGCCGGCGACGTGTTCGGCAACGGCCTGCTGCGCTCCGATTGCCTGCAACTGGTCGGCGCCTTCAACCACCAGCACATCTTCCTCGACCCCGATCCCGATCCGGCGGCGAGCTTTGCCGAGCGCCAGCGGCTGTTCGCCCTGCCGCGCTCGAGCTGGTCCGACTACGATGCCACGCTGATCTCGGCGGGCGGCGGGGTGTTCGAGCGCAGCGCCAAGCACATCGCCCTCAGCCCACAGGTGCGCGCGCGGCTGGCCATCACCGCCGAGCAGTTGACCCCGGCTGAGCTGATCGCGGCGCTGCTGCGCGCGCCGGTCGACCTGCTTTGGAACGGTGGCATCGGCACCTACGTCAAGGCCAGCCGCGAGAGCCATCTGGAGGTCGGCGACAAGGCCAACGACGCGGTGCGGGTGGACGGCCGCGAGCTGCGCTGCCAGGTGGTGGGCGAGGGCGGCAACCTCGGCATGACGCCGCTCGGCCGGGTCGAGTACTGCCTGCACGGCGGCGCCTGCAACACCGACTTCATCGACAACGCCGGCGGGGTGACCTGCTCGGACCAGGAGGTCAACATCAAGATCCTCCTCGGCGAGGTGGTGCGCGCCGGCGACCTCACCCTCAAGCAGCGCGACGTGCTGCTGCACGAGATGAGCGAGGCGGTGACGGCCCACGTGCTGGCGGTGGTCTACCGGCAGACCCAGGCGCTGTCGCTGGCGCAGCGCTATGCCCGCGGCCGGCTCGGCGAGTTCCGCCGGCTGATGGTCGGCCTGGAGAGCCGCGGCCGCCTGGATCGTGCGCTGGAATACCTCCCCGGCGACGACGAACTCAGCGCCCGTGCCGCCCAGGGCCAGGCGCTGACCCGCCCGGAGCTGGCGCTGCTGCTGGCCTACAGCAAGTTCGACCTGAAGGAGGCGCTGCTGCACTCGCCGCTGGTGGACGAGCCCTACCTGCGTGGCGAGCTGCAGCAGGCCTTCCCGCTGCCGCTGGTACAGCGCTTCGCCGGCGCGCTGGAGCACCATCGCCTGCGCCGCGAGATCGTCAGCACGCGGCTGGCCAACGACCTGATCGACCACATGGGGCTGACCTTCGTCCAGCGCCTGCACGAATCCACCGGCCTGAGCGCGGCGCACATCGCCGCCGGCTGGGTGGTGGTGCGCGACCTGTTCGACCTGCCGCGCTGGTGGCAGCAGCTGGAGGCGCTCGACCAGCACATCGATGCCGAGCTGCAGCTGGCGCTGATGGAGGAGCTGATGCGCCTGGGGCGGCGTGCCACCCGCTGGCTGCTGCGCAGCCGCCGCCATGAGCTGGACATGGCCGTCGACGTCGAGCACTTCGCCCCCGGCGTGCGCGAACTGGCGGCCAATCTCGGCGAGCTGCTGGAGGGACCGCCCCGCGAGGCCTGGCAGGTGCGCCGCGCGGAGCTGGAGGGCGCCGGGGTGCCGGCCGAGCTGGCGCAGGTGCTGGCCGCTTGCGACCAGCTGTACACCCTGCTGGCGATCGTCGATGCTGCCGACGCCACCGGGCAGCCGCCGCTGCGGGTGGCGGCCTGCCACTTCGCGGTGGGTGCCGAGCTGGAACTGGGCTGGTACCTGCAGCAGCTCAACGCCCTGCCGGTGGAGAGCAATTGGCAGGCGCTGGCCCGCGAGTCGCTGCGCGACGAGCTGGACAGCCAGCAGCGGGCGATCACCGTGGCGGTGCTGCAGATGGCCGACGGTCCGCTGGAAATCGACAACCGCCTGACCCTGTGGCTGGCGCATCACCAGCCATTGGTGGCGCGCTGGCGGCAGCTGCTGGTGGAGCTGCGCGCCGTCGGCGCTGGCGACTACACCGTGTACACGGTGGCCAACCGCGAGTTGCAGGACCTGGCGCAGAGCGCGCAGAGCGGGGAGTGCATCCCGTGAGGGCGCTGACCTTGCGATCATCAGCAATGAAGCAGAGAGCCAAACCATGAAAAGTCCGGAAGAACTGCTGCGCGTCGCCGAGCGGCTGACGGCGGTCGAGGAGATCGAGTGCGTGACGCCGGACCTCAACGGCATCCCGCGCGGCAAGACCATGACCGTCGAGGGCTTCCTCTCCGGGCGGCGCCTGCAGATGGCGCGCGGCGTGCTGCTGCAGTGCCTGATGGGCGGCTATCCGCCGACCCGCTTCTACGGCGGCGACGACAGCGACCTGGCGCTGCGCGCCGATCCGCGGCAGATCCACATCCTGCCGTGGAGCGAGACGCCGCGGGCGCTGGCGATCTGCGATGCGCTGGAAATCGACGGCAGCCCCTGCGCGCTGTCTACCCGCGGGCTGCTGCGCCAGGTGCTGGCCGAGTATGCGACGCTGGGCCTGACCCCGGTGGTGGCCACCGAGCTGGAGTTCTACGTCTTCGCCGCCCACCCCGACCCACGCGAGCCGTTCCAGCCGCCGCTGGGCCTGGATGGCCGGCGGGAAATCGGCGCCTCGGCGTTCAGTGTCGCGTCCAGCCATGGACTGCGGCCGTTCTTCGCCGAGGTCTACCAGGGCATGGCGGCGCTGGGGCTGCCGCGCGACACCTTCATGCACGAGATGGGCACCAGCCAGTTCGAGATCAACTTCCCCCATGGCGATGCCCTGCAGCTGGCCGACCAGACCTTCCTGTTCAAGCACCTGCTGCGCGAGGTGGCGCTGCGCCACGGCCTGCTGGCGGTGTGCATGGCCAAGCCGCTGGGCGGCGTGCCGGGCAGCTCCATGCATCTCCACCAGAGCCTGGTGGACGAGGCGGGGCGCAACGTGTTCAGTGCCGCCGACGGCGAGCCGACGGCGGCCTTCGCCCAGTTCATCGGCGGCCTGCAAGCGGCGCTGGTCGAGCTGACCCTGCTGATGGCGCCCAACGTCAATTCCTACCACCGCCTGGCCCAGCCCTATGCCTCGCCGAACAACGCCTGCTGGGCCTACGACAATCGCGCCGCCGGCCTGCGCATCCCGGCGAGCAGCGCGGCGGACCGGCGGGTGGAGAACCGCCTGCCGGGCGCCGACGCCAATCCCTACCTGGCCCTGGCCGCCAGCCTGGGGGCCGGGTTGTTCGGGCTGGTCGAAGGCCTGCAACCGACACTGCCGGTCGCCGGCGCCTTTGCGGTGCCGGAGGCCCTGCGCCTGCCGACCAGCATGAACGAGGCGCTGCACGGCCTGCAGCGCAGCGTGCTGGCGCGCGAGTTGTTCGGCGAGGCGTTCGTCGATGGCTATCTGGCGAGCAAGACGCTGGAGCTGGACAGCTTTCTCGAGGAAATCAGCCCCTGGGAGCGGCGGCTGCTGGCGCAGGTCTGACGACGTGAAAATGACATTGTGCTCGCCCTGAGGCGTTGCCTCGCCTCCGATGGGAGGCAGGCAATGGCTCAAGCTTGCAGAAGGGCAAATGCTCGGAAAATCACGTCATAAATTTGACTGTTCTCGTTCTTTTGGCTTTACTGCTGGCACTTTAGCGGTATGGCTGTCTCCGTCAGCCGCCGACCTTGGCTCCGAGCCCTTTCCTGCCCCCCTCCCGACCGACCGATCATGTGGCGTGAATCCCTAATCCTGCTGATAGATGACAACCAACAGCGTCGCCATGAACTGGCGGTGATCCTCGACTTCCTCGGCGAGCCCTGCAGCAGCTGCACCAGCGCCGACTGGGCCGAACGGCTGGCCGGTGAGGATGTCGCACGCCTGTCCTGCGTCCTGCTCGGCCGGATCGATGGCAAGGGCGGCGCTCCGCGCCTGCTCAAGCAGCTGGGGCCGCAGGCGGCCAACCTGCCGTTGCTGCTGATCGACGAGCAGGGCACCGGCGAGTGGCCGGACGACCTGCGTCGGCGCGTGCTGGCGCGGCTGGACATGCCGCCGAGCTACAACCAGCTGCTCGACTCGCTGCACCGCGCGCAGGTCTACCTGCAGGTGTTCGATGTCGCCCGCGAGCGCGGCCTGCAGCGCGAGACCAACCTGTTCCGCAGCCTGGTCGGCACCAGCCGGGCGATCCTCCAGGTGCGCCAGCAGGTCCAGCAGGTGGCCGGCACCGAGGTCGGCGTGCTGCTGCTTGGCGAGTCCGGCACCGGCAAGGAAGTGGTGGCGCGCAACCTGCACTATCACTCCAGCCGCCGGGAATTCCCGTTCGTGCCGATCAGTTGCTCGGCGATCGCCCCGGAGCTGCTGGAAAGCGAGCTGTTCGGCTACGAGAAGGGCGCCTTCGTCGGTGCCATCAGCAGTCACAAGGGGCGCCTCGAGCTGGCGGCCGGCGGCACCCTGTACATCGACGAGGTGGCGGACCTGCCGGCGGAGCTGCAGGTGCGCCTGCTGCGGGTGCTGCAGGGGGGCACGTTCAAGCGCTTCGGCGGCGACCAGGAGCTGCCCGTCGACGTGCGGATCATCGCCGCCAGCCGCCATGACCTGGAGGAGCGCGTGGCGACCGGTAGCTTCCGCGACGACCTGTACTACCGGCTCAACCAGTTTTCCATCGAGCTGCCGCCGCTGCGCGAGCGGGTCGAGGATATTCCGCTGCTGCTCAACGAACTGATCGCGCGGATGGAGCACGAGAAGCGCGGTTCGATCCGTTTCAGCTCGGCGGCGCTGATGTCGCTGTGCCGTCACGACTGGCGCGGCAACGTGCGCGAGCTCGCCAACCTGGTCGAGCGGCTGGCCATCATGCATCCCTACGGGGTGATTGGCGTTGCCGAGCTGCCGAAGAAGTTCCGCCATCTCGACGGCGAGTCGGCGCAGGAGGTCGACGGCGTCCGCCGCGAACTCGAGGCGCAGGTGATGCCGGTGGGCACCTTGCCGGGTCTGGATGCTCCGGCGCTGCTGCCGGTCGGGGGCCTGGATCTCAAGGATTACCTGGGTAATCTCGAACGCTCGCTGATCCAGCAGGCGCTGGACGATGCGGGCGGGGTCGTGGCGCGTGCTGCCGAGCGGCTGCGCCTGCGGCGTACCACGCTGGTGGAGAAGATGCGCAAGTACGGCATGAGCCGGCGCGACGACGAGGAGGGTGAACTCTAGTGGGCCGGCAGTTTTCGGGAAGGCGCGCGGCGGACGCGCAGAATACGCCGGGACCGGTCCAGGTGATCGCCATCGCCAGCGGCAAGGGCGGTGTCGGCAAGACGCAGACGGCGATCAACCTGGCCGGCGCGCTGGCCGCGCGTGGTCGGCGGGTGCTGCTGCTGGACGCCAGCTTCGCCCTGCCCAATATCGATGTGGCCCTCGGTCTGACGCCGCCGTGCACGCTGCACGACGTACTGGCCGGGCGCTGCAGCCTGGCCGATGCGGTGGTGAGCGGGCCGGGCGGGGTGCAGGTGATCGCCGGCGCCTCGGCGGCGGGTACCCTGCTGGAGCCGAGCGTGCAGCAGCTGGGCGGGCTGATCCAGGCCTTCGGCGAGCTGCCGCAGGCACCGGATGTGCTGCTGGTCGACTGCGCGCCGGGCGCCGGCAGCGTGGTGCTGAGCCTGCTGCAGGCGGCCAGCGAGGTGCTGCTGGTGGTCAACGAAGAGCCGGCGTCGGTGTCCGATGCCCTGGCGCTGATGCGCTGCCTGAACCAGCGGCACGGCATGACCCGTTTCCGCCTGCTGGCCAGCATGACCTTCGCCCAGCAGGCCGGGCAGGCCCTGCACGAGCGGCTGTTGCGCCTGTCCGAGCCGCTGGCCGGGCTGTCGCTGGATTATGTCGGCGCGATTCCTTTCGACGACTCCCTGCGCCGTGCGGTGCAGCGCCAGCGCCCGCTGCTCGAGGTGTTTCCGCGCAGCCGCGCGGCGCAGGCCTACGCCGCGGTGGCCGAGAAGGTCGATGGCTGGCCGCTGCCGGCCAACCCGCGCGGCCATCTGGAGTTCTTCGTCGAGCGGCTGATCGCGGCGCAGTCCGGCCCGCGCGGCTGAGGCGCGGGAGTCGCCGGGGATGAGCTGCGACAGTGGGTCGCAGCTCATCCTTAAGTCAGTCATAAGCTGTCGAAAATACGATCTCCGAGCGTTTGGGGGCGCATGTATAATGCCGCCCGACTCCGCTCGGACCCTGTCTTGAGCGATGCTTTCGATTGCTCCACCGCCGGGTAGCCATGCAGTGACCAGTCCCTTTCTCGAAGCCGTTGCGCTCGCCTGCGAGCGGGATCTGCGCGTGCTGTTCGAGCGACTCGACTTCGCCCTGCACGCTGGCGAGATGCTGCAGATCGCCGGGCCCAACGGCAGCGGCAAGACCAGCCTGCTGCGCCTGCTCGCCGGGCTGATGCAGCCGACCGCCGGCGAGATCCGTCTGGCCGGCAAGCCGCTGGCCGAGCAGCGTGGCGAGCTGACCCGCAACCTGCTGTGGGTCGGCCATGCCGCCGGGATCAAGGGCCTGCTCAGCCCCGAGGAGAACCTCGCCTGGCTGTGCGCCCTGCACACCGCGGAAACCCGCGAGGCGATCTGGCGCGCGCTGGAGGCGGTCGGCCTGCGCGGCTTCGAGGACGTGCCCTGCCATACCCTGTCCGCCGGCCAGCAGCGCCGTGTCGCCCTGGCCCGTCTGTATCTCGACCCGCCGCCGCTGTGGGTGCTCGACGAACCCTTCACCGCCCTCGACAAGCACGGCGTGGCCCAGCTCGAGGCGCACCTGGCCCGCCACTGCGAGCAGGGCGGCATGGTGGTGCTGACCACCCACCACATGCTGGCGCACAAGCCGGCCGGCTACCGCGAGCTGGATCTGGCCCAGGCCGGGAGCGTCGCCGATGAGTAACGTGTTCACCCAGCTGCTGACCCGCGAGGCGCGCCTGCTGTTCCGCCGCCCGGCCGATCTGCTCAATCCGCTGGTGTTCTTCGGCATCGTGGTGGCGCTGTTCCCGCTGGCCGTGGGGCCGGAGAGCAAGCTGCTGGAAACCCTGTCGCCGGGCCTGGTGTGGGTCGCCGCGCTGCTCGCCGTGCTGCTGTCGCTGGACGGCCTGTTCCGCAGCGACTTCGAGGATGGCTCGCTGGAGCAGTGGGTCCTGTCGCCGCATCCGCTGCCGTTGCTGGTGCTGGCCAAGGTGCTGGCCCACTGGCTGTTTTCCGGTCTGGCGCTGGTGCTGCTGGCGCCCCTGCTGGCGCTGATGCTCGGCCTGCCGGCGCGCTGTGTGCCGGTACTGTTGCTCTCCCTGCTGCTCGGCACGCCGATCCTCAGCCTGCTCGGCGCCGTCGGCGCGGCGCTGACCGTGGGTCTCAAGCGCGGCGGCCTGCTGCTGGCGCTGCTGATCCTGCCGCTGTACATCCCGGTGCTGATCCTCGGCAGCGGCGCCCTGCAGTCGGCCCTTCAGGGCTTGCCGGTGGCCGGCCACCTGTTGTGGCTGGCCAGCCTGACCGCCCTGGCGGTGACCCTTACCCCCTTCGCCATCGCCGCCGGCCTGACCATCAGTGTCGGCGAATGAATAAACGCTCAGCAGTTTCGAGGCGGTTTCTATGAACTGGACGTGGTTTCACAAGCTCGGCTCGCCCAAGTGGTTCTACGACATCAGCGGCCGCTGGCTGCCCTGGCTGGGCGCGGCGGCGGCGCTGCTGATCGCTGTCGGCACGGTCTGGGGCCTGGCCTTCGCGCCGCCGGATTACCAGCAGGGCAACAGCTTCCGGATCATCTACATCCACGTGCCGGCGGCGATCCTCGCCCAGTCCTGTTACATCATGCTGGCGGTGGCCGGCGTGGTCGGCCTGGTGTGGAAGATGAAGCTGGCCGACGTCGCCCTGCAGTGCGCCGCGCCCATCGGTGCCTGGATGACCTTCATTGCCCTGGTCACCGGCGCGGTGTGGGGCAAGCCGACCTGGGGCGCCTGGTGGGTCTGGGACGCGCGGCTGACCGCGATGCTGATCCTGCTGTTCCTCTACTTCGGGGTGATCGCCCTCGGCCAGTCGATCAGCAACCGCGACAGCGCGGCCAAGGCCTGCGCCGTGCTGGCCATCGTCGGGGTGATCAACATCCCGATCATCAAGTACTCGGTGGAGTGGTGGAACACCCTGCACCAGCCGGCGACCTTCAAGATCACCGAAAAGCCGGCGATGCCGGCGGAGATGTGGGTGCCGCTGCTGGTGATGGTCATCGGTTTCTACTGCTTCTTCGCCGTCGCCCTGCTGCTGCGCATGCGCCTCGAGGTGCTCAAGCGCGAGTCGCGGGCCAGCTGGGTCAAAGCTGAAGTGGAGCGCAGCCTGTGAGTTTCGAGTCCTTCGCCGATTTCTTCGCCATGGGCAAGCATGGCCTGTACGTCTGGACCTCCTACGGCATCAGCCTGGCGGTCCTGGCCCTGAACGTGGCGCTGCCAATCCTGGCGCGCCGGCGTTACCTGCAAGACGAGGCGCGCCGTCTGCGCCGGGAGAACAAGCAATGAATCCGCTACGCAAGAAACGCCTGTTTATCATTCTCGGCATCCTCGCCGGGGTCGGCGTGGCGGTGGGCCTGGCGCTCAGCGCCCTGCAGCAGAACATCAACCTGTTCTACACGCCGACGCAGATCGCCGCCGGCGAGGCGCCGCAGGACACCCGCATCCGTGCCGGTGGCATGGTCCGCACGGGCTCGGTGAGCCGCTCGGCCGACTCGCTGGACGTGCAGTTCGTGGTCACCGATTTCGCCAAGGACGTGACCATCCGCTACCGCGGCATCCTCCCCGACCTGTTCCGCGAAGGGCAGGGCATAGTCGCGCTCGGTCGCCTGAACGAAGAGGGCGTGCTGGTGGCCGACGAGGTGCTGGCCAAGCACGACGAGAAGTACATGCCGCCGGAAGTGACCAAGGCGCTCAAGGACAGCGGCAAGCTGCCGGAAGGCAGCATGCCGGCCAGCGCCGGCGGTCAGATGGGAGGCGCGCAATGATCCCCGAACTCGGCCACCTGGCCATGATCCTCGCCCTGTGCCTGGCTATGGTGCAGGCGAGCCTGCCGCTGATCGGCGCCTGGCGCGGCGATCGCCAGTGGATGGGCCTGGCCCGGCCGGCGGCCTGGGGCCAGTTCGCCTTCCTCCTGTTCTCGTTCCTGTGCCTGACCCAGGCCTTCCTGGTCGACGACTTCTCGGTGGCCTACGTCGCGAAGAACTCCAACAGCGCGCTGCCGTGGTTCTACAAGTTCAGCGCGGTGTGGGGCGCCCACGAGGGCTCGCTGCTGCTGTGGGCGCTGATCCTCGGCGCCTGGACCTTCGCCGTGTCGGTGTTCTCCCGTCAGTTGCCGGAAGTGATGCTGGCCCGCGTGCTGTCGGTGATGGGCATGATCAGCGTCGGCTTCCTGCTGTTCCTGATCGTCACCTCCAACCCGTTCGAGCGCCTGCTGCCCAACGCGCCAACCGACGGCCGCGACCTCAACCCGCTGCTGCAGGATATCGGCCTGATCGCCCACCCACCGATGCTGTACATGGGCTACGTCGGCTTCTCGGTGGTGTTCGCCTTCGCCATCGCCGCGCTGCTCGGCGGTCGCCTCGACGCCGCCTGGGCGCGCTGGTCGCGGCCGTGGACCATCGTCGCCTGGGCTTTCCTCGGCATCGGCATCGTGCTCGGCTCCTGGTGGGCCTACTACGAGCTGGGCTGGGGCGGCTGGTGGTTCTGGGACCCGGTGGAAAACGCCTCGCTGATGCCCTGGCTGGTCGGCACGGCGCTGCTGCACTCGCTGGCGGTGACCGAGAAACGCGGCGTGTTCAAGAGCTGGACGGTGCTGCTGGCCATCGCCGCCTTCTCGCTGAGCCTGCTCGGCACCTTCCTGGTGCGCTCCGGCGTGCTGACCTCGGTGCATGCCTTCGCCGCCGACCCCGAGCGCGGCACCTTCATCCTGATCTTCCTGCTGTTCGTGGTCGGCAGCTCGCTGACCTTGTTCGCCCTGCGCGCGCCGGTGGTCAAGAGCAACATCGGTTTCGGTCTGTGGTCGCGCGAGACCCTGCTGCTGGCCAACAACCTGGTGCTGGTGGTGGCCTGTGCGATGGTCCTGCTCGGCACCCTGTACCCGCTGGTGCTGGATGCGCTGACCGGCGCCAAGCTGTCGGTCGGCCCGCCGTACTTCAATGCGCTGTTCCTGCCGCTGATGGCCATCCTCATGCTGGCCCTCGGGGTCGGCGTGCTGGTGCGCTGGAAGGACACCCCGCTGAAGTGGCTGAGTGGCATGCTGCTGCCGGTGCTGGTGGTCAGCGGTGCGTTCGGCCTGCTCGGTGCCTGGCTGTTCGGCGACTTCCACTGGGCGGTGCTGGCCACCTGCCTGCTGGCCGCCTGGGTGGTGCTCGCCGGGCTGCGCGACCTGCTCGACAAGACTCGCCACAAGGGCCTGCTCAAGGGCATCGCCGGCCTGTCGCGCAGCTACTGGGGTATGCAGATTGCCCACTTCGGCATCGCCGTGTGTGCCCTCGGCGTGGTGCTGTCCAGCCAGTACGCGCTGGAGCGCGACCTGCGCATGGCGCCGGGCGAGTCGGTCGAAGTCGGCGGTTACCAGTTCGTCTTCGATGGCGCCAAGCACCATCAGGGGCCGAACTACACCTCTGACCGCGCCACCGTGCACGTGCTGCAGGACGGCCGCGAGATCACCGTGCTGCACCCGGAGAAGCGCCTGTACACCGTGCAGCGCATGCCGATGACCGAGGCCGGCATCGATCCGGGCTTCACCCGCGACCTCTACGTGGCGCTCGGCGAGCCGCTGGAAGACGGCGCCTGGGCCGTGCGCCTGCACGTCAAGCCGTTCGTGCGCTGGATCTGGCTGGGCGGCCTGCTGATGGGCCTCGGCGGCTTCCTCGCCGCCCTCGACCGCCGCTACCGGGTCAAGGTGACCACCAAGGCCCGCGAGGCCTTGGGCATGACTGGAGCTCAAGCATGAAACGCGCAATCCTGTTGCTGCCGCTGGCGCTGTTCCTGGGGCTCGCGGTGTTCCTCTACCGCGGCCTGTTCCTCGATCCGGCCGAATTGCCCTCGGCACTGATCGGCAAGCCGTTTCCCGAGTTCGCGCTGCCTTCGGTGCACGACTCGGCGCGCACCCTCAGCGCCGCCGACCTCAAGGGCAAGCCGGCGCTGGTCAACGTCTGGGCGACCTGGTGCCCGACCTGCAAGGCCGAGCACCAGATGCTCAACCAGCTGGCCGGACAGGGCGTGAACATCATCGGCGTCAACTACAAGGACGACAACGCCGCGGCGCGCAAGTGGCTCAAGGACTACCTCGATCCCTACCAGCTCAATATCGAGGACAAGGCCGGCAGCCTGGGCCTGAACCTCGGCGTCTACGGGGCGCCGGAGACCTTCCTGATCGACAAGGACGGCATCATCCGCCACAAGTACGTCGGCGCCATCGACCAGCGGGTCTGGCGCGAGCAGCTGGCGCCGCTGTACCAAGAACTGGTGGACGCACACTGATGAAACGACTGCTGAGCAACCGTTGGCTGGCCGGGGGCCTGCTGGGCCTGACCCTGTCGCTGGGCGCCCACGCGGCCATCGACACCTACGAGTTCAAGGACGAGGGCGACCGCGCCCGCTACCGCACCCTCACCGAGGAGCTGCGCTGCCCGAAGTGCCAGAACCAGAACATCGCCGACTCCGATGCGCCGATCGCCATGGACCTGCGCCGCGAGATCCACCGCATGCTCGGCGAGGGCAAGAGCAACGACGAGATCGTCGACTTCCTGGTGGCCCGCTACGGCGACTTCGTACGCTACAACCCGCCGGTCAACGCGCGCACCTGGCTGCTCTGGTACGGCCCGTGGCTGCTGCTCGGCGGCGGCCTCGGCGTGCTGGCGCTGATCGTCCTGCGCCGCCGTCGTCCCGCGGCCTCCGGCCAGGGTGCCGACCTCTCCGCCGAGGAGCGTGCGCGCCTCGAGCAACTGCTGAAGAATTCTGTTCACACGAGCTCGGCCGAGCAGAGCTCCGCCGACCACACCAAGGCTGACCGATGACCGCTTTCTGGCTTGCCGCCGCAGCGCTGCTGCTGGTGGCGTTCGCTTTCCTGCTGATTCCGCTGCTGCGCGGCCGTCGCGCCCAGGCCGAGGAAGACCGCACCGCCCTCAACGTCGCCCTGTACCAGGAGCGCGTCGCCGAACTGGACGCCCAGCATGCGGCCGGCGCCCTCGATGCCGCCCAGCTGGAAACCGGCCGTGGCGAGGCCGCTCGCGAGCTGCTGGCCGACGCCGAACAGGCCGAAGGCGCGCAGCGCAAACTGGGCCGCTGGCTGCCGCTGGCGATGGCCCTGCTGATGCCGGTGCTCGGCCTCGGCCTGTACCTGCACTGGGGCGCCAGCGATGCGCTCAAGCTGAGCCAGCAGCTGGCCACCGAGCCGAAGAACATCGAGGAAATGACCGCGCGTCTCGAGGAGACGGTGCGTCTGCAACCGGATCAGGCCGAGGCCTGGTACTTCCTCGGCCGCACCTACATGGCCCAGCAGCGTCCCAAGGAGGCCGCCCCGGCCTTCGGGCGTGCCGTCGAGCTGGCGGGCCGCCAGCCGGAGCTGCTCGGCCAGTGGGCGCAGGCGCTGTACTTCGCCGGCGGACAGAAGTTCACCGACGAGGTGCGCAGTCTCGGCGAGGAAACGCTGCGCCTCGACCCGCAGGAGCCCACCACCCTCGGCCTGCTCGGCATCGCCGCTTTCGAGGAGCAGCGTTTCGTCGATGCGGTGCGCTATTGGGAGCGTCTGGTCGCCACGCTGCAACCGAACGACCCGTCGCGCGAGCCGATCCAGGGCGGCATCGCCCGTGCTCGCGAGCAGCTCGCCGCGCGTGGCGAAAGCATGCCCGAAGCGCCGCCGCCCGCGGCGCCGCTGGCCATCAAGGTGAGTGTCAGCCTGGCGCCGGAACTGGCCGCCAAGGTGCAGCCGGACGATACCCTGTTCATCTTCGCCCGCGCCGCCTCCGGCCCGCCGATGCCGCTGGCCGCCAAACGCCTGAAGGTCTCCGACCTGCCGGTGGAGGTCAGCCTGTCCGACAGCGATGCCATGATGCCGCAGTTGAAGCTGTCCAACTTCGCCGAGATCCGCCTGGTGGCGCGGGTTTCCCGGGCCGGCACGCCGACTGCCGGCGAATGGGTCGGCCAGAGCGAGGTCCTCAAGACCGCCGAGGTCGGCGACCAGAAGCTGGTGATTGATCGGGCCGATCAGAAGTAGTGATGCAGGGTGGGTTCGCCGCATTGCGGCGTAACCCGCCGATCATGCCGCCAGGCATGCTGCAGGCCGGTCTTGCGACCGGTTGGTGGGTTACGGCCTGCGGCCTGACCCACCCTGCGGGGCGGCGGGGATCAATCGAGATAGCCGCCGTCTTTGAGCTTCTTGTTGCGACCGTACTCGTTCACCACCAGGGTGATGGCGAGGGCGACGACGAACAGCGCCCCGGCGGTGACGGTCAGCTTGAAGAACAGCTCGCCGCTCAGCGGGGCGAACCACAGCTGCACCAGCGCCAGCGCAACCCAGCTGACGAAGACGAGCAGGCAGACGATCGCGCCGGTTCTCACCGGTCGCGCTCCATGATCACCAGATAGGCTTCGCGCTTCCACAGCAACAGCATGCGGCGGACGTCCTTTTCCATGGTGATCACCCGCCAGCCCTCGCGGGCGTTCCGGTTGAGAAAGTCGCTGAACTTCTCCGGGTCGACCTTGGAGGCGCCGAGCAGCAGCGAGCCGAGCATGCCTTCCCGGTACAGGGTGACCTTGTATTCCTTCATCGCATTGTCCTGTTTGTGGTGAACGGGCAGCCGGTGTGCTGCGCGCGGCCATGATAGCGGAGCGCGAATGTCGCGAAAGCAGCCACGGCTCAGTTCGCGTCGCGCCGATGCCGCGACTGTCCGGCGACGAAGGTTTCCCGCACCACGCGGTCGTCACCGAGGGTCAGCAACACGGCCAGGCGTTCGGCGAGGCTCTGCGCCTGCTGCAGGCGGAACTGCAGCAGCGGCGTGGCCTGCCAGTCCAGCACCACGAAATCGGCCTCGTGGCCGGGGGCGAGGCTGCCGATCCGGTCGTCCAGGCCGAGCGCGCGGGCGCCGCCGAGGGTGGCCAGGTACAGCGCCTTGAAGGGATCGAGGGTGCGGCCCTGCAACTGTTCCACCTTGTACGCCTCGTTCAGCGTCTGCAGCAGCGAGAAGCTGGTGCCGGCGCCGATGTCGCTGCCGATGCCGACCTTCAGGCCCAGCCGTTCCGCACGGCCGAGGTCGAACAGGCCACTGCCGAGGAACAGGTTGGAGGTGGGGCAGAAGGCCACCGCGGCGCCGCTGGCGGCCAGCTGCCGGCAGTCGCGGTCGCCGAGGTGGATGGCGTGGGCGAACACCGAGCGCGGGCCGACCAGGTCGTGGTGGGCGTAGACGTCCAGGTAGCTGCTGCGCGCGGGGAACAGCGAGCGTACCCAGGCGACCTCCTTGCGGTTCTCGGCCAGATGGGTGTGCAGGTGCACGCCGGGATACTCGCGCAGCAGACGCCCGGCTATCGCCAGCTGCGCGTCGCTGCAGCTGCCGGCGAAGCGCGGCGTCACCGCATAGCCGAGGCGGCCCCTGCCGTGCCAGCGCTCGATCAGCGCCTGGCTCTGCTCGTAGCCGCGCTGTGCGGTGTCGCACAGCGCCGGCGGGGCGTTGCGGTCCATCAGCACCTTGCCGCACAGCATGCGCAGGTCCAGTTCGGCGGCGACCGTGAAGAAAGCATCCACCGACTCGGGGTGCACGGTCGGAAACACCAGGGCGCTGGTAGTGCCGTTGCGCAGCAGCTCGGCGACGAAGAAGCGCGCCACCTGTTCGGCGTAGTCGCGGTCGGCGAAGCGTAGTTCGGCCGGATAGGTGTGGCGCGCCAGCCAGTCCAGCAGCTGCTCGCCGCCGGCGCCGACGATGCCGGTCTGTGGGTAGTGGATGTGGGTGTCGACGAAGCCGGGGACGATCAGCGTGTCGGACCAGTGCTGCAGCGGGGTGCCGGCCGGCAGCTGCGGCAGCAGGTTCGCCGCGCTGTCGATGGCGCGGATGCGGCCCGCCTCGACCAGCAACAGGCCGTCCGGCAGATAGCGATAGCTGGAATCGACACCGACCCTGGCTGGGTCGTCCAGGCTGTACAGCAGGGCGGTGCGGTAGGCGTGCAGTGGAGCGCTCATGCGGGCGGGCTGCCTGGTGATCTCTGCCACAGTGTTGCGGTTGTCCGGCGGTCGTTGCAACAAGTCCCCCGGCGCGTTGTCTGACTTTGTGACGCCGCCGTGTAGTTTCGGGGCTGGGTAATGCGTACCTTCCTGCTCGGGCGCGCCAGGCGCACCGAGAGCAACAATGGCAGTCGTGATGATGCGTGCGGGTGCCGCCAATCAACGCTTTCAGCAGGTTCTTTCCTGCTGTGGAGGCTAGCAAATGAGGCGTTTTGCTGTAGGAATACTGATCGCGCTGCTCCTGCCGCTGACTGCCTGCACCGTTACCGCGGGAGATCCCGGCCCATACTACGGCAGGCCTTACCCGCCGCCCTCTTATGGTCAGTGGCGCTGGGATGACGATCTGCGGGTGTACGTCAGCATCGGTTACCCGTACGTCTACTACCACGACCATACGTACTATCGCTGGCATGACAATTACTGGAGCTCGGGGCCGCGCTACAACGGTCCGTGGCGGATAATCGAGCATCGCTACGTACCGCCGCGGCTGGGCCAGCGTTACTACCCGGGTTACCCGGGGCGGCGTTTCGACGACGCGCCCGGGCGCGGCTATGACCGCTATGACCGCCGCGACGACAACCGCTGGGAGCAGCGGGACAACCGCGATCTGCGCAATTACCAGCATCGGCGCGATCTGCAGCAGCGCGAGATGGAGCGCAAGCGGGACGACAACCGCTGGGAGCAGCGGGACAACCGCGACCTGCGCAATTACCAGAATCGGCGTGACCTGCAGCAGCGTGAGATGGAGCGCAAGCGGGTCGACAACCGCTGGGAGCAGCGGGACAACCGCGATCTGCGCGACGCCCCGAGTCGCCGCGATCTCCAGCCGCACGACATGCAGCGCAATCGCGGCGACAACCGCTGGGAGCGCCAGGACACGCCACAGAATCGCCAGTCGCCGCGTTACGATGGGCGTCAGGGTGGGCAATGGCAGCAGCGTGATCAGCGTGGCAATGACCAGCGGGGTGAACAGCGCTCCGAGCGGCACAGCGAGCAGCGTACGCAGGGGCGCGAGCAGGATCAGCAGCGCACCCGGCGTGCGCTGATCCAGTCGAATCCGCGCGATCGGCAGGAGGCTGAGGGCTCCCGTGGTGGCGTGCAGCACCAGGACTACCGGGGCGGGCGCCAGTGGTAGCGCCGTGCGGCGTGGCCGGCTAAATGCAAAAAGGCGCTGGGGATAAACCGCAGCGCCTTTTTTGTTCGCGTCAGTGTTATTGCGCGGTATAGACCTGGTCGAACACGCCGCCGTCGTTGAAGTGAGTCTTCTGGATCTGCGGCCACTCGCCGAAGGTCTTCACCACCGGCAGGAAATCCACTTTCGGGAAGCGGTCGGCGAACTCGGCGAGGATCGCCGGGTTGCGCGGGCGCAGGTAGTTGTTGGCGGCGATGCGCTGGGCCTCGTCCGACCACAGGTACTTCAGGTAGGCCTCGGCCTCCTTGCGAGTGCCTTTCTTGTCGACCACCTTGTCGACCACCGCCACGGGCGGCTCCGCCTCGGCGGACACGCTCGGGTAGACCACTTCGAAGCCGCCGCGGCCGAATTCGCGGGCGATCATCTCGGCTTCGTTCTCGAAGGTGATCAGCACGTCGCCGATCTGGTTCTGCATGAAGGTGGTGGTGGCGGCGCGACCGCCGGTGTCCAGCACCGGTGCCTGCTTGAACAGCTTGCCGACGAAGTCCTTGGCCGCCTTTTCGTCACCGCCGTTCTTCAGCACGTAGCCCCAGGCCGACAGGTAGGTGTAGCGGCCGTTGCCCGAGGTTTTCGGGTTGGGAACCACCACCTCGACGCCGCTCTTCAGCAGGTCCGGCCAGTCCTTGAGGCCCTTGGGGTTGCCCTTGCGCACGATGAACACGGTGGCCGAGGTGAAGGGCGCGCTGTTGTCCGGCAGGCGGGCCGCCCAGTCCTGCGGGATCAGTTGGCCGTGGTCGTGCAGGGCGTTGATGTCGGTGGCCATGTTCATGGTGATCACGTCGGCCGGCAGGCCATCGATCACCGCGCGGGCCTGCTTGCTCGAGCCGCCGTGGGACATCTGGATGGTCAGCGGCTTGCCACCCTCGGCCTGCCAGTGCTTCTGGAACGCCGGGTTGTAGTCCTTGTAGAAGTCGCGCATCACGTCGTAGGAGACGTTGAGCAGGGTGGCAGCCTGACTGGTACCGGCCGCCAGCAGGGAGGCGGCCAGCAGGGAGGCACTGAACAGTCGTTTCACGGGCATGTCCTCAAGGCAGTGTAATTATCCCGGGACTATAACAGCTGCTTTTTTATTCCAATAAATACCATGTAGATATTTGTTTATAACTTTGGGAATAGTGGATGGCCGCAGCGACTGCAGAAGCCGGCGCTGGCCTCATGCTCCGCTTTGCCGCAGGTCGGGCAGGCATGCTGCAGGCTTTCGCTACCGCCACGCATGGCGCTGGCCAGTTCGGCGGTGAAGATGCCGGTGGGTACGGCGATGATCGAATAGCCGGTGATCATGATCAGGGTGGCCAGGCCCTGGCCGAGCGGGGTCTTCGGCGTGATGTCGCCGAAGCCGACGGTGGTCAGCGTCACCACCGCCCAGTAGATGCTGGTGGGGATGCTGGTGAAACCGTGGTGCGGTCCCTCGACCACGTACATCAGGGTGCCGAACACGATGACCAGGGTGCTCACGGTCAGCAGGAAGACGGTGATCTTCTGCTGGCTGCCGCGCAGCGCCACCAGCAGGAAGTTGGCCTGGCTCAGGTAGGGCGTCAGCTTGAGGATCCGGAACACCCGCAACATGCGCAGCACGCGGACAATCATCAGGTACTGGGCGCCGGTGTAGACCAGCGCCAGCAGCGCCGGCAGCACGGCGAGCAAGTCGACCACCCCGTAGAAGCTGAAGGCGTAGCGCAGCGGCTTGGGCGAGCAGTACAGGCGCAGCAGGTATTCGGCGGCGAACAGCGCGGTGAAGCCCCACTCCAGCCCGGCCAGCGGCAGGGCGTAGTGCTGGTGGATCGAGTTGACACTGTCGAGCATCACCACGACCAGACTGGCGAGGATGGCCAGCAGGAGGATTTCGTCGAAGCGCTTCCCGGCCGGGGTATCGGCGTGGAAGATGATGATATACAGGCGTTCGCGCCAACTCTGCGGGGGGGACGGTTGCGTCATGGGGCTTCTCGATCCAGGCGCAGGTCGGGCCGCGCGGCTGTCCAGGTTCATTTTGCCTATGTTAGCGGGCTTTGTGCCGCCGCGTGCGCGCCCCGGCGAGGCGTGCTTGTGACGCTGCAGGCAAAGCGCGGCGGCGCCCCGCTTGGAGCGGCAGGACCCTGTGGTAGACTGCCGCGCCGCGCAACCCGTGACAGACGCCTGCCCATGATCCTCCAGTCCGCCACCGGCGCCCCCCCGAATGCCCGCTGTCTGCAGCCGTGCCTGCTCGCGCTGCGGTGGGGTCGTGCCCGGAGTGTCGTGCCATGCGTCTGAAGTGCATCCGCCTGGCGGGCTTCAAGTCGTTCGTCGACCCGACCACGGTGAGCTTCCCGAGCAACATGGCGGCGGTGGTGGGTCCCAACGGTTGCGGCAAGTCCAACATCATCGACGCCGTGCGCTGGGTGATGGGCGAAAGTTCGGCGAAGAACCTCCGCGGCGAGTCGATGACCGACGTCATCTTCAACGGCTCCAACACCCGCAAGCCGGTCAGCCAGGCCTCCATCGAGCTGGTGTTCGACAACAGCGACGGCAGTCTGCTCGGCGAGTACGCCGCCTACAGCGAGATCTCCATCCGCCGCCGGGTCACCCGCGACGCCCAGAACACCTACTTCCTCAACGGTACCAAGTGCCGGCGGCGCGACATCACCGACATCTTCCTCGGTACCGGCCTCGGCCCGCGCAGCTACTCGATCATCGAGCAGGGGATGATCTCCAAGCTGATCGAGGCGCGGCCCGAGGATCTGCGCAACTTCATCGAGGAAGCCGCGGGCATCTCCAAGTACAAGGAGCGGCGCCGCGAGACCGAGAGCCGCATCCGCCGCACCCAGGAAAACCTCGAGCGTCTCGCCGACCTGCGCCAGGAGCTGGAGCGCCAGCTCGAGCGTCTGCAGCGCCAGGCCCAGGCCGCCGAGAAGTACCAGCAGTACAAGGCCGAGGAGCGCCAGCTCAAGGCCGAGCTGGCCGCCCTGCGCTGGCTGGCGCTCGACGAGCTGGCGCGACAGCGACAGTCGGTGATCGGCGACCAGGAAGTGGCCATGGAGGCGCTGGTCGCCGAGCAGCGCAACGCCGACGCCAGCATCGAGCGGCTGCGCGACGGCCATCACGAGCTGTCGGAAGGCTTCAATCAGGTGCAGGCACGCTTCTATTCGGTGGGCGGCGACATTGCCCGCATCGAGCAGAGCATCCAGCACGGCCAGCAGCGCCTGCGCCAGCTGCAGGACGACCTGCGCGAAGCCGAGCGTGCCCGCGCGGAAACCGCCAGCCATCTGGCCCATGACCGCGAGCTGCTGACCACTCTGGCCGAGGAGCTGGCGATGCTCGAGCCCGAGCAGGCGCTGGCGCAGGCCGCGGCCGAGGAGGGCGCCGCCGGTCTCGAGGAGGCGGAAGGCGCCATGCAGGCCTGGCAGGAGCAGTGGGACGGCTTCAACCAGCGCAGCGCCGAGCCGCGGCGCCAGGCCGAGGTGCAGCAGGCGCGCATCCAGCAGCTGGAGCAGAGCCTCGAGCGCCTGGTCGAGCGCGAGCGGCGCCTGCAGGACGAGCGTCGCCAGCTGGCCGACGATCCGGCCGCGGCGCAGATGGAGGAACTCGCCGAGCAGCTGGCCGAGGGCGAGTCGGAGCTGGAAGGCCTGCAGGCTGGCGAGGAACAGCTGGCCGAGGGCCTGCAGCAACTGCGCGACGAGTTGCAGCAGGCCGGTCGCGACCAGCAGCAGGCTCAGGGCGAGCTGCAACGGCTTAACGGCCGTATCGCCTCGCTGGAAGCGCTGCAGCAGGCGGCGCTGGACCCCGGCGCCGGCGCGGCCGAGTGGCTGCGCGACAATGAATTGACTGCGCGGCCACGCCTGGCCGAAGGCCTGTGTGTCGAGGCCGGTTGGGAGCTGGCGGTGGAAACCGTGCTGGGCGCCGACCTGCAGGCGGTGCTGCTGGACGATTTCGTCGGCCTGGCCCTGACCGCGTTCGCCCAGGGCGAGCTGCGCCTGGCCTGCAGCGCTGGCGGCGTGGCCCGCTCGGGCGGCAGCCTGCTGGACAAGGTGCAGGCGCCGGTCGATCTGAGTCCCTGGCTTGGCCGCGTGCGTGCGGTGGAATCGCTGGACGAGGCCCTGGCCGTGCGCGCCAGCCTGGCCGAAGGCGAAAGCCTGATCAGTCGCGACGGCTACTGGGTCGGCCGGCATTTCCTGCGCGTGCGTCGCGCCAGCGAGGCGGAAAGCGGTGTGCTGGCGCGCGGTCAGGAGCTGGTGCGCTTGGCCGGCGAGCGCGAAGTGCTGGAGGCGACGCTGGCGGCACTGGAAGAACGCCTGCAGCAACTGCGCGAGCAGCAGACCCGGCAGGAGGACGCCCGCGAGCAGCAGCGCCGGCGCCTGCAGGAAGAGAACCGCCGCCAGGGCGAGCTCAAGGCGCGCCTCTCCGCCAGCCAGGCGCGCCATGAGCAGCTGGCCTTGCGTCGCCGCCGCCTCGAAGAGGAGCTGGCCGAGCAGGCCGAGCAGCGCGCCCAGGAGGTGGAGCAGCTGGGCGAGTCGCGCCTGTACCTGCAGGATGCGCTGGATGCCATGGCCAGCGACACCGAGCAGCGCGAGCAGCTGCTGGTCACCCGCGATGCCTTGCGCGAGCGCCTCGACCGGGTGCGCCAGGACAGCCGCCAGCACAAGGATCACGCCCACCAGCTGGCCGTGCGCCTCGGCTCGCTGCGTGCCCAGCACGACTCCACTCGCCAGGCGCTGGAGCGCCTCGAGCTGCAGGCGGCGCGTCTGGTCGAGCGCTGCGAGCAGCTCAGCCTCAACCTCGAGGAAGGCGACGAGCCGCTGCAGGAGCTGCGCTTGCGCCTCGAGGAGCTGCTCGAGCGGCGCATGCAGGTCGACGAGGAAATGCGCCTGGCGCGCCTGGCGCTGGACGATGCCGACCGCGAGTTGCGCGACGCCGAGAAGCGCCGCAGCAGCGCCGAGCAGCAGGCCCAGCTGCTGCGTGGTCAGCTCGAACAGCAGCGTCTCGACTGGCAGACCTTGAGTGTGCGGCGCAAGACCCTCGAGGATCAGCTGGTCGAGGATGGCTATGATCTGCCCACGGTGCTGGCCAATCTGCCCGAGGCGGCTGCCGAGCGCGAGTGGGAGAGTCAGCTGGAGCAGCTGGCGGCACGCATCCAGCGTCTGGGGCCGATCAACCTCGCCGCCATCGACGAGTACCAGCAGCAGTCCGAGCGCAAGCGCTACCTGGATGCGCAGAACGACGATCTGGTCGAGGCGCTGGACACCCTGGAAAGCGTTATCCGCAAGATCGACAAGGAAACCCGCAACCGCTTCAAGGAAACCTTCGAGCAGATCAATGGCGGTCTGCAGGCGCTGTTTCCCAAAGTGTTCGGCGGCGGTCAGGCCTATCTGGAACTTACCGGCGAAGATCTACTCGATACAGGGGTGGCGATCATGGCGCGCCCGCCCGGCAAGAAGAACAGCACCATCCATCTGCTGTCCGGTGGCGAGAAGGCGCTGACCGCGCTGGCCCTGGTGTTTTCCATCTTCCAACTCAATCCGGCGCCGTTCTGCATGCTCGACGAAGTGGATGCGCCGCTGGACGATGCCAACGTTGGCCGTTATGCACGACTCGTCAAGGAAATGTCGGAGAAGGTGCAGTTCATCTATATCACCCACAACAAGATCGCCATGGAAATGGCGGACCAGTTGATGGGTGTGACCATGCACGAGCCGGGCTGTTCGCGTCTGGTGGCGGTCAACGTCGAGGAGGCGGTGGCTTTGGCGGAAGCCTGACAATACGAACGGTGTATAGTTTGTGTCGTCATGTTAATTTATGGGCTATTACAAGGCGTTGCGGTATATAAACGGTTCGAGCCGGCCGCTGTGCTTGCCAACTTGCAATTGATTTGCCCGGATTCGGATAGGGGAATGTGTCTTTCATGGACATCGGTTTGCGCGAATGGCTGATCGTCATCGGTATTATTGTGATCGGCGGAATCCTGATTGATGGCTGGCGCCGCATGCGCGGCGGCAGGGGCCGTCTGAAGTTCAAGCTCGACCGCAGCGCTGCCAATCTGCCTGACGATGATGGCGATACGGAGCTGCTGGGGCCGGCGCGCGTGGTCGACAAGCATCAGGAGCCCTCGCTGGACGAGGACGATCTGCTGGAGCCTGCGCTGGAGCCGCGCAGCAAGCGTCGCGGCGAGCCGCTGGCGGGCGATCTGGAGCTTGGCATGACTGAGCCGGTGGCCGCGCCGCTGCGCATGCCGGCGGCCGACGACCTGATCGAGGAGCCGCGCAGCAAGGACAAGCCTCGCGACAAGGTGGCCGACAAGGCGAGCGAGAAGGCCGACAAGGCCGCTCCCTCCGCGCCGCCCCGCGACCTGCCACCGGTGGAGGAGGTGCTGGTGATCAGCGTGGTCGCCCGCGACCCTGAGGGCTTCAAGGGCCCGGCGCTGTTGCAGAGCATTCTGGAAAGCGGCCTGCGCTTCGGCGACATGGACATTTTCCATCGCCACGAAAGCATGGCTGGCAACGGCGAGGTGTTGTTCTCCATGGCCAACGCGGTCAAGCCCGGCACCTTCGATCTGGACGACATCGACCACTTCAGTACCCGTGCGGTGAGCTTCTTCCTCGGCCTGCCCGGCCCGCGCCATCCCAAGCAGGCCTTCGACCTGATGGTCGCTGCCGCGCGCAAGTTGGCTCACGAGCTGGGTGGCGAACTCAAGGACGAGCAGCGCAGCGTGATGACCGCGCAGACTATCGAACATTACCGCCAGCGCATCGTCGAGTTCGAGCGCCGGGCGCTGATGAACAAACGCTGAGTATTGCAACGTGATAAAGCGGCCCTGCACCTGACGCAGTGCCGTCTTGTGAACAGACAGCGCAAAAAGAGCAGCCCCGGCTGCTCTTTTCGTTTGACGGATTGCCTCTTATGACCAGTAACGCTGCCCGGCGCATCGAGCAATTGCGCACCGCCATCAACGAGCACAACTACCGCTATTACGTGCTCGACGAGCCGAGTGTCCCGGATGCCGAATATGACCGCCTGTTCAACGAGCTCAGGGCGCTGGAAGTCGAGCATCCCGAGCTGGTGACGGCCGATTCGCCGACTCAGCGCGTCGGCGCCGAGGCGTTGTCCGCCTTCGGCCAGGTGCGCCACGAAATCCCCATGCTCAGCCTCGGCAACGCCTTCAGCGACGAAGATCTGCTCAGTTTCGATCGCGGCGTGCAGAGCGGGCTCGGCTTGCCATCGGCTGACCTGTTTGGCGGCGGTACCGAGGTGGAGTACAGCTGCGAGCCCAAGCTCGACGGGCTGGCGGTCAGCCTGCTGTACCAGGACGGCGTGCTGGTGCGCGGCGCCACCCGCGGCGACGGCAGCACCGGAGAGGACATCAGCGCCAACGTGCGCACCGTGCGCAATATCCCGCTGCGCCTGCAGGGCGAGGGCTGGCCGGCGGTGCTGGAAGTGCGTGGCGAGGTGTTCATGCCCAAGGACGGCTTCGAGGCGCTGAATGCCCGGGCTATCGAGAGTGGCGGCAAGACCTTCGCCAACCCGCGCAACGCCGCTGCCGGCAGCCTGCGCCAGCTCGATCCGAAGATCACCGCCAGTCGCCCGCTGGAGTTCTGTGCCTACGGTATCGGCCGGGTCGAGGGTGCGCTGCCGGACACCCACTACCGTCTGCTGCAGGCGCTGAAGAGCTGGGGGCTGCCGATCAGTCGCGAGCTTAGGCTGGCCAAGGGGGTGCAGGGCTGCCTGGACTACTACCGCGAGATTGGCGCGCGCCGGCAGGGCCTGGCCTACGACATCGATGGCGTGGTGTTCAAGGTCAACAACCTCGACGACCAGCAGCAGCTGGGCTTTCGTGCCCGCACTCCGCACTGGGCGATTGCCCACAAGTTCCCCGCCCAGGAGGAGCTGACCGAACTGCTCGACGTGGAATTCCAGGTCGGTCGCACCGGCGCGGTGACCCCGGTGGCACGCCTGAAACCGGTGCAGGTGGCCGGAGTGACGGTCTCCAACGCGACCCTGCACAACATGGACGAGGTGCAGCGGCTGGGGCTGATGATCGGCGATACGGTGATCGTCCGCCGCGCCGGTGACGTCATTCCGCAGGTCATGCAGGTGGTGCTCGAGCGCCGCCCGGCCGAGGCGCGGGCGGTGGCGATTCCGCACAGCTGCCCGGTATGCGGCTCGTATGTCGAGCGTACCCAGCTGATCAAGCGCGGCAAGGGCAAGGCCTCGGTCAGCGAGGGCTCGATCTACCGCTGCGTCGGCCGCTTGAGCTGCCAGGCGCAGCTCAAGCAGGCGATCATCCACTTCGTCTCGCGCCGCGCCATGGACATCGACGGCCTTGGCGACAAGATCGTCGAGCAGCTGGTCGACGTCGGGCTGGTCCGCTCGCCGGCCGACCTCTACCTGCTGACCTTCGAGCAGGTGGTGGTGCTGGATGGCTTTGCCGAGCTGTCCACCCGCAACCTGCTGGCGGCCATCGATGCCAGCAAGCGGCCGAGTCTGGCGCGCTTCATCTACGCCCTCGGCATTCCCGATGTCGGTGAGGAGACCGCCAAGCTGCTGGCCCGCGCCCTCGGTGCGCTGGCGCGCATCGAGGTGGCGCTGCCGGAGGTGCTGACCTGGCTGCCGGATGTCGGCCTGGAAGTGGCCCACGAGATCCACAGCTTCTTCGCGGACGACCACAACCGCACGGTGATCGCCCAGCTGCTCGAACGTGGCGTGGTGTTGCAGGAGGAGGGGGCGCTGCACGCCGAGTTCGCTGCCTGCGCCACCCTGGCCGAGCTGCTCAACAAGCTGAACATCGCCGGGATTGCCGCCACCGGGGCGAAGAACCTCGCCGAAGCGGCCGGCAGTCTCGAGGGGGTGATCGCCCTCAGCCAGGACTGGCTGAGTCTGAGCGTGACCAAGGGGCTCAGCGAGAAGGCCAGGCAGGCGCTGCGAGAGCACTTCGCCGCGCCGGCCAATGTGGTGCATGCCCGTGCCATCGAGGCGCAACTGCGCGAGTTCGGCATGCACTGGCAGAGCGAGAAGAAGGTGCTCGCCGGCCTGCCGCTGGCCGGGCAGACCTGGGTGCTCACCGGCACGCTCGAGGCCATGAGTCGTGATGAAGGCAAGGCGCGGCTGGAGGCGCTGGGCGCCAAGGTCGCTGGCTCGGTATCGGCCAAGACCCACTGCGTGGTCGCCGGCCCCGGCGCCGGCTCCAAGCTGACCAAGGCCAGCGAGCTGGGCGTGCCGGTACTCGACGAGCAGGCCTTCCTAGCCCGGCTGGCCGAGCTGGGTGCGTAGGGTACGCTGTGCGCACCTGTGGCGTTGTGGTGCGCGCGGCGCACCCTACGGCTGGGCGTAGGGTGTTGCTATCACGCTGGCCAGCGTGCTTTGTCGCGCGTGTGCTGCCAGCGCGCCGCGACTGGCGTATACTTTTGCGCTTTTCTCCAGTTCCGCCCGCGAGTGACGCCAGCCATGGAAATCAATCCGATCCTTAACAGCATCAAGGACCTGACCAACCGTACCCAGACTATTCGGGGGTATCTTTGACTACGATCAGAAGCATGACCGTCTGACCGAAGTCAATCGCGAGCTGGAAGACCCGAACGTCTGGAACAATCCGGAATACGCGCAGAATCTGGGCCGCGAGCGCGCCCAGCTGGCGCAGATCGTCGATACGCTCGACGAACTGGCCAGCGGCCTGGCCGACTCCAGCGACCTGCTGGGCATGGCCGTCGAGGAAAACGACGAAGGCGCGGTGAACGACGTCGCCAGCGAAGTCGAGCGCCTGCGCGAGATCCTCGAGAAACTTGAGTTCCGCCGCATGTTCAGCGGCGAGATGGACGCCAACAACGCCTATCTCGACATCCAGGCCGGTTCCGGCGGCACCGAGGCCCAGGACTGGGCCAACATGCTGCTGCGCATGTACCTGCGCTGGGCCGACAAACACGGTTTCGAAGCCACCATCATGGAGCTGTCCGCTGGCGAAGTCGCCGGCATCAAGGGCGCCACCGTGCATATCAAGGGCGAGTACGCCTTCGGCTGGCTGCGTACCGAGATCGGCGTGCACCGCCTGGTGCGCAAGAGCCCGTTCGACTCCGGCAACCGCCGGCACACCTCGTTCACCGCGGTGTTCGCCTCGCCGGAAATCGACGACAACATCGAGATCGACATCAACCCGGCCGATCTGCGTACCGACACCTACCGCTCCTCGGGTGCCGGTGGCCAGCACGTGAACACCACCGACTCGGCGGTGCGGATCACCCACATCCCCACCAATACCGTGGTCAGCTGCCAGAACGAGCGCTCCCAGCACGCCAACCGCGACACCGCCATGAAGATGCTGCGGGCCAAGCTGTACGAGCTGGAAGTGCAGAAGCGCAACGCAGCCGCCCAGGCGCTGGAAGACACCAAGTCGGACATCGGCTGGGGCCACCAGATCCGCTCCTACGTGCTCGACCAGTCGCGGATCAAGGACCTGCGCACCGGTATCGAAGAGAGCAACTGCGATGCGGTGCTGGACGGTGACCTGGACGAGTTCATCGAGGCGAGTCTGAAGCAGGGCCTGTAATGCACGGCGCCCCCCGTTGAACCCGGGGGCTTTCGATCTACCGCGCAAATCCCGGATGTGGCGACAGCCACGCCAAATTTGGAAGAACGACGACCATGAGCGAACAACCGCTGAACGAGCACGCCCTCCACGAGGAAGAGAACAAGCTGATTGCCCAGCGCAAGGAAAAGCTTGCCGCCCTGCGCGAGAGCCAGGCGATTCCCTTCCCCAACGACTTCCGCCGCGACAGCCAGGCGGGCGACCTGCAGAAGCAGTACGCCGAGGCCGGCAAGGAAGAGCTGGAAGCGCAGCAGATCAAGGTCAGCGTGGCCGGGCGGATCATGCTCAACCGCGGCGCGTTCATGGTCATCCAGGACACCAGCGGGCGCATCCAGCTGTACGTCAACCGCAAGACCCTGGCGGCCGAGACCCTCGAGGCGATCAAGCACTGGGACCTGGGTGACATCGTCGGCGTCAGCGGCGTGCTGGCCCGCTCCGGCAAGGGCGACCTGTACGTCGACATGCAGGACGTGCGCCTGCTGACCAAGTCGCTGCGTCCGCTGCCGGACAAGTTCCACGGTCTGACCGACACCGAGACCCGCTACCGGCAGCGCTACGTCGACCTGATCGTCAACGAGGAGGTGCGCGACACCTTCCGCGTGCGTTCCCAGGTGATCGCCCACATCCGCCGCTTCCTCAACGACCGCGGTTTCCTCGAAGTGGAAACCCCGATGCTGCAGACCATCCCCGGCGGCGCTGCGGCCAAGCCGTTCGAGACCCACCACAACGCGCTGGACATGCCGATGTTCCTGCGCATCGCGCCGGAGCTGTACCTCAAGCGCCTGGTGGTTGGCGGCTTCGAGAAGGTCTTCGAGATCAACCGCAACTTCCGCAACGAGGGCGTGTCGACCCGGCACAACCCCGAGTTCACCATGCTCGAGTTCTACCACGCCTACGCCGACTACGAAGACAACATGGACCTCACCGAGGAACTGTTCCGCGAGCTGGCCCAGAGCGTGCTCGGCAGCACCGACGTGCCCTACGGCGACAAGCTGTTCCACTTCGGCGAGCCGTTCGCCCGTCTGTCGGTGTTCGACTCGATCCTCAAGTACAACCCGGATATCTCCGCGGCCGACCTGCAGGACATCGACACTGCCCGCGCCATCGCCAAGAAGGCCGGCGCCAAAGTGCTCGGCTTCGAAGGGCTGGGCAAGCTGCAGGTGATGATTTTCGAGGAGCTGGTCGAGCACAAGCTGGAGCAGCCGACCTTCATCACCAAGTATCCGTTCGAAGTGTCGCCGCTGGCGCGCCGCAACGACGCGGATCCGAGCGTCACCGACCGCTTCGAGCTGTTCATCGGTGGCCGCGAGATCGCCAACGCCTACTCCGAGCTGAACGACGCCGAGGACCAGGCCGAGCGCTTCCATGCCCAGGTGCGCGACAAGGATGCCGGTGACGACGAGGCCATGCACTTCGACGCCGACTTCGTGCGCGCCCTCGAATACGGCATGCCGCCGACTGCCGGCGAAGGCATCGGCATCGACCGCCTGGTCATGCTGCTGACCAATGCGCCGTCGATCCGCGACGTGATCCTGTTCCCGCACATGCGTGCGGAGCAATAAGCTGCTGCTGTGAAATCACCTTGAGTCAGGTGCCCCTTGCCGTGCTCGAATGCGGCAAGGGGCACCACTCGCTGCGTGCTCCCCGTGGCTGCCCCTGCCGGCAGCGGAAAATGCCCGTTGGAATAAGGAGTGCTCCATGAACGCCGTGCGTGTGCTTGTTGTCCTGTCCTTCCTGCTGCTGGGCGGCTGTCTGGCCACCTTCAAGGAGCCGATCCCGGCGGGCGAGACGGCGCCGAAACATCTGCTTGGCACCTGGTCCGGCGAGGACGAGTGGGGCGAGGAGCGTTTCCTCGCGATCACCCGCAAACCCGACGGTGGCTACCAGGCGCTGGCCTGGCGCGAGAGCATGGCCAATCGCGACAAGGCGCGCAGCTACGATTTCACCGTGGCCCATCACGGCCGCCGCTGGTACCTGTCGGTGCCGGCTCCCGAGCGCCTGGGTGGCAACTTTGCCTTTGGCGGCTTCGAGCTGACCGATGACGACGAGCTGGTGCTCTACAGTCTGGATATCGAGCAACTGCAGGAGGCCCTGGCCAGCGGTGAGCTGGAGGGCAAGACGGTCGATACCGAGGAGGGTGACGGCGTGCTGATCGCCAGTGCGCTGCCCAAGGTCTACGCGTTCCTCGACGATCAGGCCAACAGCGATGTGTTCAGCGAGGTCGCCCGCTTTGTGCGGGTCACCGAGTAACAGGACGGGGCGATGAGCCGCAGCAAGGCGAATACCGAGTACCGGCAGACCATCCGGGCGCTTTCCGACCGCCTGGTCGAGGCGCAGACGCCGATCCGCGTACTCGACGCGATCAAGTGGGACGACGGCATTCGCGCGGACTTTCTCAAGTCCCGCGGCAGCAAGCTGCCGGCGGTGGATCGGGCCTACTACCAGAACCGGCCGCTGTCCTTCGATGCCGACCAGAAGAAGCAACAGTTCCAGCAGATCGAGCGCGACATCACTCGCCAGCTCGGCCAGTTCAGTCCGGTCGGGCAGATCATGCGGCGCATGTGCAAGGAATACCGCATGGTCATCCGCATGCTCGAGGCGCGCGGTACCGCGGACTTCGGACTGATCTCCCAGGAGCTGTACGGCTCGGCCTCCGACGCCTTCCATGCCGGCGACCCGACCCTGGCTGATCTCGGCGTGATGTTCTCCACCTACCTGGACAACATCGCCGGCCGCAGCGAGCTGAAGGACGAACCGAAGACGCTGAATGCCAGCGAGGCGGTCGCGCTGCTGCAGGGCCAGCTCAATGGCGTGTTCGGCGACGAGGCGGTGGTGCGGGTGTTCGAGTCCGACGGCATCCTCGCCGATGCCGCGGCCGGCGCCGACTACATCAAGATCCGCGCCGATGCGCTGTTCAACCAGCGCGACATCCGCGCCCTGGCGGTGCACGAGGGGCTGGTGCATGTCGGCACCACCCTCAACGGCCTCAATCAGCCGGTCTGTACCTTCCTGGCCAAGGGGCCGCCGTCCTCGACCATCACCCAGGAAGGCCTGGCCATTCTCATGGAGGTGATCGCCTTCACCTCCTATCCAACCCGGCTGCGCAAACTGACCAACCGCACCCGTGCCATCCACATGGCCGAGGAAGGCGCGGACTTCCTGCAGATCTTCCAGTTCTACCGCGATCAGGGCTACACGGCGGAGGAGGGCTACTCCAACACCATCCGCGTATTCCGCGGCTCGACCCCGGACGGCCTGCCGTTCACCAAGGACCTGTCCTACCTCAAGGGCTTCATCCTGATCTACAACTACATCCAGCTCGCGGTGCGCAAGGGCAAGCTGGAGCAGATTCCGCTGCTGTTCTGCGGCAAGGCCACCCTGGAAGACATGCGCACCCTGCGCCAACTGGTTGACGAGGGGCTGGTGGTGCCGCCCAAGTACTTGCCGCCGCAGTTCAGCGACCTCAACGCGCTGTCGGCGTGGATGTGCTTCTCCAACTTCCTCAACCACCTGAGCCTGGACCGCGTCGAGGCCGACTACGCCAACATCCTCTGACGGGCCGCAGGGCTCGTCTCTGGAATCCCCCTTTGCTGACTTTCCGGATACCCGCATGAGCGAACGCAACCCCATCCCGCTGATCCTCACCGCCGTCGGCAGCGTCGCTGCGACTGTCGCGCTGCTCGGTTTTTACGGCTATCTGCACTTCGCCAAGCCCGAGGACGCGCTGTTGCTGAGCGACTACACCATGCTCAAGACCGTCCCCGGCGAGGACTACAAGGTTTCCCTCAAGCCCGCCGACCAGGTCGCCCACTGCATCGATGGCGTGCTGGTGCTGTTCGACGTCAACCAGAAGGGCCTGACCGGGGTGCTGGTAGACAGCCAGAAGCGCGCCGTGCGTTGCGTGGGCGAGGAGACGCCGCAGGCCGAGTGAGGTTCGTCGGTCTATCCTTGCCCGGACGAGGTGATCGCGAGGGTGGGGACGATGATTGTCTGCAAGCGCGTGTATCTGCCGGCCATGCCGGAAGACGGTTTCCGCGTGCTGGTCGACCGCTTGTGGCCGCGCGGTTGTAGCAAGGCCGGCCTGCAGTTGGATGCCTGGCTGCGCGAGCTGGCGCCGTCGAATGCGCTGCGCCAGGCCTTCGCTCATGATCCCGAGCATTTCGCCGAGTTCCGCTGCGCCTACCGTGACGAGCTGGCGACGCTGCCGACGCAGTGGCGGCCGCTGCTGGAGCGGGCTCGCCACGGCACGCTGACCCTGCTGTATGCCGCGCACGACGAGCAGTTGAACAACGCCCGGGTGCTGGCCGAGTTCCTCGACGAGCAACTGGCCTTGCCGGCGCCTGGCGATTGCGCCGCGGAAGAGTCCCGATGAGACTGCTGGCCTGGCTGCGCGGCTGTGCGCTCCTGCTGTGCGCCTGCCTGCTGCAGGCGGCGCCGGCCGCGCCAGCGCTGGGCACTGCGCACGGCCCGCTGGAGCTGCACGAGCTGGTCGGCGGGCTGGAGCATCCCTGGGCGCTGGCCTTCCTGCCGGACGGGCAGGGCATGCTGGTGACCGAGCGCCCCGGCCGTCTGCGCCGGGTGTCTGCTGAGGGCGTGCTGTCGGCATCGCTGGCCGGAGTGCCGCCGGTCTACGCCCAGGGGCAGGGCGGCCTGCTGGATGTCGCCCTGTCGCCGCAGTTTGCCGAGGATCGCCTCGTCTACCTGAGCTATGCCGAGGCGGGGCAGGACGGCTACGCCGGTACGGCGGTCGGTCGGGGGCGGCTGTCTGCCGACCTGCGCGCGCTGGAGGATTTCTGGGTGATCTTCCGCCAGCAGCCCAAGCTCTCCACTGGCGCCCATTTCGGTTCGCGGTTGGTGTTCGACCGGGCCGGCTATCTGTTCGTCACCCTGGGCGAGAACAACCAGCGCGCCACGGCCCAGGATCTCGGCAAGCTGCAGGGCAAGGTGGTGCGCCTGCATGCGGATGGGCGCATTCCCACGGACAACCCCTTCATCGGCAAGGCTGGTGCGCGGGCGGAAATCTGGTCCTATGGCCATCGTAACCCGCAGGGCGCGGCGCTCAATCCGTGGACAGGGCAGCTATGGATCCACGAGCATGGGCCGCGCGGTGGCGATGAAATCAACCTTCCCCGGCCGGGGCGTAACTATGGCTGGCCGCTGGCCACCCATGGCATCAACTACAGCCTGTTGCCGATTCCCGAGGCACAGGGCGAGCGGGCGCCCGGCACCGAAGCGCCCTGGTACGTCTGGAAAAAGTCGCCGGCGATCAGCGGCATGGCTTTCTATGACAGCGCGCGTTTTCCGGCATGGCGCCACAGCCTGTTCGTAGGCGCGCTGGCTGGCCAGGCGCTGATCCGCCTGAGCCTTGACGGTGACAGGGTGGTGGGCGAGGAGCGTTTGCTGGAGTCGCTGAATGCGCGCATCCGCGACGTGCGGGCGGGGCCGGACGGCTGGGTATATGTGCTCACCGACGCGCGGGATGGCAAGCTGCTGCGGGTGGGGTTGGCGGCGCCGTGATGCAGCGGTGGGTCAATGGCGGTCCTGGCCTCCGTTGCTGGTGGGAACTCGCCGGGCGAGTGTCCCACCTTGCAGGCGCTGGGGTCAGAACCGCTCGTTGCCGCCGAGGTAGCGCCACTGGCCGGGTTGCAGCTTGGCCATGGCCACACGGCCGATGCGGATGCGGCGGATGCTGAGCACCTGCAGGCCGACGGTACGGCATACGTGGGCGATCTGCCCCGGCTGCGGTGCCTTGAGGGCGAAGCGCAGGCGGGTTTCGCTCTGCCAACTGACCTTGCACGGTGTCAGCGGGCGGCCCCGGTAGCTCAGGCCGAACTGCAGCTGCTTGAGCTGCTCCGGCGTCAGCGTGCCGACGACGTCGACGATGTATTCCTGCTCGATCTTGCTGAAGTCGTCGGTCAGCTTGCGGATCACGCCCCAGGTCTGGGTCAGTACCAGCAGGCCGGAAACCTCGGGCTCCAGCGGCAGCGGCACGCTCAGGCGCTGCAGGTGACGCTGCAGCAGATGCACGCCCGAGGGATCGTCCGCGGCGCGGCTGGCAGCGCTCAGCAACTCGCAGGCATGCTCGCTGTCCAGGTCGGCCGGCTTGTGCAGGATCAGGGTGATCGGCGGCTGGGGTTCCGCCTTGGCGCCTTCGCGCAGGGCGATGGTCTGCGCCTGCACCTTGAACTGCGGCTCCTCGACCACCTGGCCATCCACCGTGACCCAGCCGCCCTCGATATACAGCTCGGCTTCGCGGCGCGAGCAGGGCAGCTGTTCGGCGAGGCGTTTGGACAGACGGACCGGGTCGCTCATGGAATCACTTCTTGCCAATGGTGATCTGACGCGAGCTGCCGTAGACCTGGCCGCTGACACCACGGGGGATCTGCTGAACTTCACCGCCGGACTTGAGGAAGGCGGCCATCTGCTCTTCGAGCGCGAGACGGGCTTCGGCGGAGGGAACGGGGGCAACCTTCTGTTTGGAGGCGCTGGGTTTGCTTTGCATGGTGATTCTCCTGCCTGAAGATGAAAGGACTCACCATTGTACAGCATCGACGGTCATTTTTTGCGCAGCTTGACGAAATCAGGAAAGTATCTGTCGGGAAATAGGCAGGGAAAATCGCGAAATGGCCATTTCTCCCCGGCCGCCTCAGCGCTTCCGGGCCAGCAGGCGATAGCTGTTCAGGCGGCTTGCGAAGCTGTGGGTGACGGTGACCCGTCCCGGTTTGTCGCGGTACTAGCCCAGCTAGCCACTGGCCCGACCGAGCTGTTGAGCGCCTCGCGGGCCGGGCGGTCGCCGTGGACGGGCGTCTGGTCGACGATGGTGAGCTTCAGCGACATGGCGGGACCGCGCAGGGGGGAGCCGAGGGGGCATTCGGCTGAACCCCGGAAATGCAAAAGCCCCGCACGAAGCGGGGCTTTTGTTCAGACTGGAAAGTCAGATCAGACGATCTGGACTTCGTCAGCCTGCAGACCTTTCTGGCCCTGGACAACCAGGAAGGAAACAGCCTGGCCTTCCTTCAGGGTCTTGAAGCCGTCGGCCTTGATGGCGCGGAAGTGAACGAACACGTCCGGACCGCTCTGCGGGGTGATGAAGCCGAAGCCTTTCTCATCGTTGAACCACTTGACGGTACCGGTTTGGCGATTAGACATAAAAGTCTCCTTGAGCAACAGTTTTGACTGCGACACCGGAACTGCCCGGAGTCGGAACTGAGTGCAAGGAGCCAGGAAAGCTGAAATTTGAATGAATCAAGATCTAAACCATGACGCTGCAGCACAGTGGTCGATAACCTAAACGGTAATTTCGTCCGGTGCAAATTCTTTCTACGGCCGGCTTTTTGGCCCCTTGTACCCGTGTGGCGTCGGGCGTCCTTGTGGGGAATGCGGCAGCCTGTAAATCGTCTTTTCAATCAACAAGATAGCTATCTCGGTACGGCCTGGCCGCGGCCCGCTGCGTCCGTCGGGAAGCCATGCGAATACGCCGCCGCTTGCCTCGCGTGTGCCCGCAATTCGCCGGCCGTTCTCGGCTAGAATGCTGCCTCTGGCAATCCAAGGTAAGCGACATGGCACTGATCGGGCGGTTCAATTCTCTGCAGGTGGTCAAGCACACCGACTTCGGCCTCTATCTGGACGGCGGCCCGGACGGCGAAATCCTCCTGCCCAAACGCTATGTGCCCAAGGGCGAGCCGTGCGAGATCGGCGACTGGCTCAACGTGTTCGTCTACCTGGACAGCGAAGACCGCATCATCGCCACCACGCAGACGCCCAAGGTGCAGGTCGGCGGTTTCGCCAGCCTCAAGGTAGTTGAGATCAGTCATGTCGGCCTGTTCCTCGATTGGGGGCTGCCCAAGGACCTGTTCCTGCCGCACTCCGAGGAAAAACGCCCGCTGCAGGTCGGCGACTACTGCGTGGTGCACGTCTATCTCGATGCGCGCACCCGGCGCATCACCGCCACCGCACGGCTGGACCGCTATCTGGACAAGATCCCGCCCAACTACCAACCGGGGCAGGCCGTCGAGCTGCTGGTGGTCGAGCGTACCGACCTCGGCTTCAAGGCGATCGTCAACGGCAAGCACTGGGGCCTGATCCACAAGAACGAGCTGTTCAAGTTCCTCCGTCCGGGCATGCAGGAAAGCGGTTACATCCGCGAGGTGCGGGCGGACGGCAAGATCAGCCTTAGCCTGCAGCCGATCGGCAAGGTGGCGGCCGACAGCCTCGGCGAGCAGATCCTCGCCAAGCTGCGCGCCGAGGGCGGCAGCCTGGCGCTGAGCGACAAGAGCCCGCCGGAAGTGATCAGCCGCCTGTTCGGCGTAAGCAAGGGCAACTTCAAGAAGGCCATCGGCGCCCTGTACAAGCAGGGGTTGATCGTCATCCTCGACGAGCGCATCGAGCTGCGCTGAGCCGAAGGTGATCCGGCACGCGGCCGATGTCCGCGTGCCGGCGGCGTCCTCCCGCGCTGTGCGAAGTCAGGGGCGCTTGCCCCAGAGCTCCTGCAGGCGCGCATCGCGTCCGCAGGTGGTGCGGTAGTAGTAATAGCGCAGCGGGTTCTTCCGGTAGTAGTCCTGGTGGTACTCCTCGGCGGGGTAGAAGGTGCCGGCGGGCAGGATCTCGGTGACGATCGGCTTGGCAAAGCGCCCGGAAGCCTGCAGCGCCACTTTCGACGCTTCGGCCAGGCGTTGCTGCTCGGGCGTGCGGTAGAAGATCGCGCTGCGGTACTGCGAGCCAATGTCGCAGAACTGCCCGGTGGCGGTCAGTGGGTCGATATTCGGCCAGTAGGCGTCCAGCAGCTTGGCATAGCTGGTCTGCGTCGGATCGAAGCGCACCAGCAGCGCCTCGACATGGCGGCTGTGCCCCGCCGATACCTGCTCGTAGCTCGGATTGGCCAGGGTGCCGCCGGTATAGCCGGAGGTGGTGGACAGCACGCCCGGCACCTTGTCGAAGTCTGACTCCATGCACCAGAAGCAGCCGCCGGCGAAGATCGCCGTGGCGGCCTGGTCGTCGGTCGTGGCGCTGTTCTCCGCCGCGTCGGCATGCGGCATGCCGGTCACGGCGCTGGTGGCCAGCAGCAGCGCCAGCAAGCCGCGGCGCAGGCCATCCGGCAGCGCTGGATACGCAATCGCGCGGCTCATCATTAACTCCTCAGTTCGGGCAAGGGGTCGGCGCGTGGCACGAAGCGCAGTGCCACGCCATTGTTGCACCAGCGCTCGCCGCGTGGCGGCGGGCCGTCGTCGAACAGATGGCCCTGGTGGCCGCCGCAGCGCGCGCAGTGATATTCGGTTCGCGGCCAGATCAGGCGGAAGTCGCGCTTGCGCCCAACGTGTCCGGCGATCGGCTGGGTGAAGCTGGGCCAGCCGGTGCCGCTGTCGTACTTGTGCCGACTGTCGAACAGCGGCAGGTAGCAGGCGGCGCAGACGAAGGTGCCGTCGCGGTGTTCGTCGTCAAGCGGGCTGCTTCCGGACGGTTCGGTGGCGCCCTCGAACAGCACTCGGTAGGCCGCTGGCGTCAGCACGGCGCGCCAGGCGGCGGGCGGCTTGTCGAGCGGGGTCACTGTCGGGGTGCCCGGCGCGGCTGCCTGCGCAGGATATGCGCCGAACTCCAGCAGTGTTGCGGCAGGCAAGCAGGCCAGGGCCTGCAGCAGGATGCGTCTGTTCATCGCCGGCTCCCGAGAAGGGGTATGCGAAGATTGGACAGTTCCCGCCGTCAAGTGTTGCCGGTGTGGCTACTGGTGGTGACGGATTATGCCGTCAGGCGACATACGGTTGTTCTGTGCACCCGGCGGCGCAGGATCGAGAGCAACACGATCCCGCGCCAGTTCCGCGACCTGCAAACGGGCCGCGCGGCCGATGCGGCCTCAGTCGATGCGGGTGAAGGTGGCGGTGCCGATGCCCTCGATCTCCTGGATCAGGGTGTCGCCGCCATCCTCGATGCGGGCGTGCAGCAGCGTGCCGCCGTTCTTGTCGCGGGCAGTGACGTAGCCGTCCTTGTGCTCCCAGGTGGCGATGGCCAGTTTGCTGTCGCCCTCACGGATGAACTCCGGCGTCAGTTCGACGGTGGTGCTCCGCACCTTCACGCCCATGGCCTCGGTGGTCATGTCGAAGGTGCCCTCGATGCCATTGCCGGCCAGGGCTGTGCCGGCGTAACCGCCCAGTGCGGCCAGCAGGATGCCGAGAGTGGTGAGCTTGAGCGTATTCATGGCGTGCCTTCCTTGTCGATGACGTTGAGCCGTCGCTTTCCTGGTTGGAGTGCAGGCGGTCAACGTGATGGCTGAGCGATGCGAGTTGCGTGGCGCTCCGCTGCCGGCATGCCGGGCGGAATTGCTGCGACTGGGGATCAGCTTAGGAGGCGCAAGGCAGGCTTTTATTGACTTGGATCGTCAAAAAGCCTGCAATTTCATGAACTTATCGTGACAGTGCGGGCGGGGGAGGCTGGCTGGCGTGCCGGGCCTCGCCCGTCGGCTGGTGTTTCAGGCCGGTGCGGAGGTGTCGCGGTTGCGGATCATGTCGGCGATGCCCTGCAGCGGTCCCTTGAGCATGGCTTTCACTTCATCGCTAGCACCGACCTGCTCCAGGGCGCGATCCATGCACAGCAGCCACTGGTCACGCTCCTTCGGGCCGATGGCGTAGGGGCGGTGCGGGCCGGTCATGCAGATCGAGCCGTACTTCTGCGCATAGAGGTGAGGGCCGCCTAGCCAGCCGGACAGGTACTCGAACAGCTTCTGGCGGATTGCGGAGAGATCCTCGCCGTGCATGCGGCGAATGTCCGCGGCTTCGGGCAGGCTGTCCATGCAGTCGTAGAAAGCGTCGCACAGACGGCGAACGCCATCCTCTCCGCCCAGCAGTTGATAGGGAGTGTTCATGCGGCTCTCCGTCGTGTTGCGAAAAGACTTGATGCTGCCCGAGTGCGACGGCTGGGACTTGATCCAGATCAGCAAGTCGACTTCCGCCCGGCGGGCGCGACGCTGGTTTCAGCGCTTGCCCATCGACTTGCGGGTGCCCCTGGGAGCCGCGCCCGGGCGCTTGTCGTGATTGCTCTTGCCGTTGCCAGGGTGCAAGGGTTGTCCGTCGTTCTTCTTGGGCGCATAGGTTTTGGCCGAGAAGGGGAAGCGGAAAGCCGGAACAGCGGCCTGGGGAGCTTCGCTGGCCTGGTCCTGTTGCGGCTGCTCGGCGCAGTCGGCCTCGGGGGCAATGGGTTTCGACGTCATGGTGTATCCGAAATAGCGGTTGAGGGGTTCTAGATCGCCAAGCATCGGCGCACGTGCTGCGCATTATACCTGCATAGACGCCCAGGCATTGAAGCTTGGCCGGATGGCATGTGCCGGGCTGGATGTGATTGCGTAAACGGATTTCGGTCGACTATTTATTGACCTTAAGCATGAATTTGGTAAGACCATTTGCCGGTTGACTTTTGTTTGGCGGTTTTTCAGATCGTTGCGTCAAAATGTAATTGTTGCGTGATACGATTACATCAATTCGCTATCAACTTGACTTAAGTCAAAACAATAACCATGCGACTCGCATCTATCGGCCTTAACGCGCACGAGCAGGGATTGCTTGCGCAACAATTGAAAATCCTTGCCGGCCGGACGGCTGCGCCGTGGTTGTACCTGGGGGAAGCCCCGGATGCGGACCTGTTGATCGTGCGCGAGCCGGGGCTGGACCTTGCCACCGGCAGTGGCCTGCGGGCCCAGGCCGGCAGTCGCCCGAGTCGGAGCGGAGATCTCCACCTCGAATGGCCGCCGCGCATGTTCGCGCTGCTCGAGTTGCTGCTCGATGCTGAAAAGCGCCTCAAGGTGCGCAGCGCCAGTCAAGCCTGTGCCGCTGAGCAGCTGGCCGACCTGAAGCAGGACGGCTGGCTCGACATCGGCGGGCAGCGCATCGTCCTGCAGCCGCGCCAGGATCGCCTGCAGGCCTCGGTCGCCAGCCTCGACGAACTGCTCGATCTGCTCCAGAGCTCGCAGCTCGACCTCGCGGCTGCGCTGCATCTCGACCTGCCGCCGGGCAACGGTGATGCCGAGCCTTTCCAGGCCTCGCTGAAAAGCGTGATCTGGGCGCTGGCCCTGCGCAGTGGTGTGCAGGCTGGACGCAACTGGAATGCGCAGAGCCTGCTGTTCCGCCTGTCGGCCTGGCCGCACTTCGACGAATGGGCCGTTTCTCCGCCGCTGCTTCGCCTGGCCGCGTTCTACACGCGCCAGCCGGCCAGCATCGCCAGTGGCTGCCGGCTGGCGGGAGCCGACGAGGCGACAGTCAGGGGCTTCCTGCTGGGCTGCGAACTCTGCCAGGTCGGCGTGACCATGAACTACGACAAGACGCCGCCCGCAGCGCCCGAGCATGTCACACCTCCCGCCGGCGGCCTGTTGCAGCGCCTGCGCGAGCGTCTGGGAATCGGTTTCGGAAGGAAACGCTAATGCCGGCCAAGATCATCTTCATCGGCCCCATGGGCGCCGGAAAAACCACCGCCATTGCCGCCGTCAGCGACGTGGCGCCGATCGCCACCGATGTGCTCAACACCGACACCGCGCAGTGCGACAAGCCGACCACCACGGTGGCCATGGACTACGGCGAGATCCAGCTCGAGGACGACATGGTTGCCCTGTATGGCATCCCCGGCCAGGATCGCTTCGACTTCATGTGGTCGATCCTCGCCGAGGGCGCGCTGGGTGCCGTTCTGCTGCTCAACCACGAGCGGCCGCAGGCGCGCCAGGACCTGCTCGACTACCTCGATGCCTTCCCGGAGCTGAGCGCGCGTGGTGCGCTGGTGGTGGCGGTCGGTCGTGCCGGTGCGACGCCAGGCCAGGCCCTGCAGCCGTACCGCGAAGCCCTGGGTGCACGGCAGCTGGCCCTGCCGGTGTTCGCCGCCGATGTGCGGCGCAAGACCGATGTGCTGTTGCTGATCGAAACCCTGATTGCCAATGCCGAAGTGAACGCGTGGACCTGAACATGAGCATCCCAGTTGACGCACCCGAAGCCAAGCAGCCCCTGCTGAGGGCCCTCTGCCAGCAGCAGCTTACCGACTTGGCGGCCACCACCGAGGGGGTGCGCGTAGCCATCGTCGCCTCGAGTGACGGTTTCCCGCTGGCCAGCCTCAATCTGGAGGCACAGGAAAGCCGGCGCATCACCGCGATGGGCGCGGCGCTCGGGGCCTTGAGTCAGCGCATCGTCCAGGAGCTGGCCCTGGGGGCGCTGGAAGGCACAGTGATCGAGTCCGTGCAGGGGCTGGTGCTGTGTCGGCAGGTCCCCAACGTCATCACGCCCATGGTGCTGTTGGTGGTGACCGGCGAAGAAGCCAACTACGGCTATGCCCAGTGGGCCGTCAAACATGCGGCCAAACGACTGAGCGAATCCCTGAACGCGCTGGGCAATCGCCCGGCGAGCAACCTGTGAGTAAAGCAATGACAGCTATCAAAGACAGCCTGGATCAACTCATGACCGTTGAAGGTGCCCTGGCCTGCGCCGTGGTCGACTACAGCAGCGGCATGCTGCTGGGTTCGGCTGGCGGCGGCATCGATCTGGAACTGGCGGCTGGCGGCAACACCGAGGTGGTGCGCAGCAAGGTCAAGACCATGCAGATGCTCGGTCTGGAAGACAGCATCGACGACATCCTGATCACCCTGGGCAAGCAATACCACCTGATCCGCCCGCTGGCGAAGGCCAAGGATCTGTTCGCCTACTACGTGCTGGACAAGTCCAAGGCCAACCTCGCCCTGGCCCGCCGCAAGCTGGTCGACGTCGGCGACTCGCTCGAAGTCTGACGTTGCAGACCTGCTGCCCGGTCCCGGGCAGCAGGTTCTCCTGCCCGGCGCCGCGATCCCGCTGCGCCATGCGCCCGACCAGGGTGCCGCTCCCTCCCAATCAATGCCGGCTCAGCCGACCGTGCTCTGGTGCAGGGTGGCGTGGCGGGCCAGCGCGATCAGCGTCTTGTGCTGTCGGTAGCGTGCCAGGCGCTCCGCCAGAGGTGCAGGCAGCTCCGCCGCGAGCGTGAAGCCCAGGCCTGTATAGAAGTCGGCAAGCTGCGGATGGCAGAACAGCCACACCGGTCCCGGCGTCTGGGCCAGGGCGTGCTCGATCAGTCGGCTGGCCAGGCCCTGGCGACGCTGCGCGGGTGCCACCAGCAGGCCGGTCAGCCAGTGACCGCCGCCCACCGGACTCAGGTTCAGTGCGCCGAGGATTTCCGTCTGCCGCACCACCCAGGTCTGCGCCTCTGGGGGCGCGCGCATCGGCGAGCGGTGGGCGCGGTAGAACTTGCCCAGCAGGGGCTGGAGCGCCGGGGCGAGTAGGCCGAAGTGGAGTTCGTTCATCGTGCTGATCCTGCCGGCAAGCGTGTACCCAGCCGACTGGCGCGCGACGGCAAGGCGAAGAAGCGGAGGGGGCGGAGAGCCCGGCACCGTACGGATGCTGTGCCGGGTGACAGGCGGGTTGCCGAGCGGATGCGCGGCAACCCCCGCGGCTCAGACCTTGCGAACGAACTCCGACTTGAGCTTCATCGCGCCGATGCCATCGATCTTGCAGTCGATGTCATGGTCGCCGTCGCACAGGCGGATGCCCTTGACCTTGGTGCCGACCTTGACCACCAGCGACGAGCCCTTGACCTTCAGGTCCTTGATCACGGTGATGGTGTCGCCATCCTGCAGGACGTTGCCGACCGAATCCTTGATCACCTTTTCGCCTTCGGCCGGGGCTTCGGCGGCGGCATCGGCGGACCACTCATGGGCGCACTCCGGGCAGACCAGCTGCACGCCGTCCTCGTAGGTGTATTCGGAACCGCATTTGGGGCAGGGTGGCAGCGTGCTCATGAATGATCCTCATGTTCGATCGGTAAGAGTCCGCGAATTATATAAGGTTTTGTGTCCTTCGAGGAGCGCCGCGCGGCAGAAAACGCGAGTTTTGGGCGGGCGGCGGATGTTTCTCCAGCCTGCCGGGCATTCCCTGCGCATGATGATCGGTCATGTGGCTGTCGACCGCGGGGGTATGGTCGCTGGTCGGCCGGGGCGCCCGTGCGCCTGGCCAGCTCCGTGGGGGGCGAGGACAACTCTTGCAATAGCTGGATTTTGACATCCCCCGAGCGGGTTCCGAAGATGGGCTTCCTTGCGGCAACCCACTGAAGAGACAAGCATGCACGCTGAAGAGAAAAACCTGATCGATGGCCTGTTTTCCCGCCTGCGCGACGCTGAAAGCCAGTCCGCGCCGCGCGAGGCCGAGGCCGAGGCGCTGATCAACGGGCACATCGCCCGCCAGCCGGCGGCGCCCTACTACATGGCCCAGGCGATCGTCGTGCAGGAACAGGCCATCCAGCAGCTGGATGGTCGCGTCAAGGAACTGGAAGCGCAGATCGAAACCCTCAAGCGCAGCCAGCAGAGCGCGCCGCAGCAGAGCAGCGGCGGCTTCCTCTCCGGGCTGTTCGGCGGTGCTGGTCGTAGCCAGCCGCAGCAACCCGCCACTACCCCGGCGGCGGCGCAGCCGGCACGCTCGGGTTGGCATGAGCCGGCCGCCAGCAGCCAGAGTGGCTTCGGTCAGCCGGCGCGCTTCGGCCAGCAGCCCGGTTTCGGCCAGCGCGGCGCGCATGCCCCGCAGTCCGGCGGCTTCCTCTCTGGCGCGCTGCAGACCGCGGCCGGCGTGGCCGGCGGCATGGTGCTGGGCAACATGCTGATGGACATGTTCCAGGGCGACGAGGCGGAAAAGGTCGCCGAGCAGGCCCCGGCCGAACCGGCAGAGCAGCCAGCGGCCATGGAAGAGCCGGTCGCCCCGGAAGAGAACTATGCCGACAGCGGCTTCTTCGGCGGTGGTGATGAAGGTGGTTTCTTCGGTGGCGACGACGAAGACTTCGTCTGATCGCTGCTGCGTTCCTCGAGAGACTGCCTGCGCGCCTGACAGGTGCGGGCGAGCAATGTGCATGTCCGGCTCTGGAGCTGTCCCGGGCCGGCATGGCAGCATGCGCCGTCGTGCTGCCTGACGGCCCCGCAGCGCAGCGCCTGCACCGATCGTTCGGGGCGAGCTCTTGAGGAAGGTCAATGAACAAGATGTCGATCGCGCTGGCCCTGGCCGGCGCTGCCCTGCTTGGTGGTTGCGCGTCATCGAACTATGCGCCGGTGGAAAGCCCAACCCGGCTGCAGGTGGCCTTTGCCGACCCAGCCTGGGATGGTCAGACCGTCCCCGCCGGGCAGCGCTGCCGCTGGGCTGGCGGCCATGGTTCGACGCCACGGCTACTGGTGAGCAACATCCCGAGCGGCGCCAACGCCCTCGTCGTCGAGTTCAGCGATCGCAGTTACTTCCTCATGGACCACGGTGGCCACGGCAAGATCGGGCTGTGGCTGTCTGGCGCGCCGTCGAGCATCACCATTCCGTCGGTGGCGGGCGAGAGCCTCGAACTGCCAGTGGGCATGTTCGTTGAAAAGGAACACCAGGGCTGGCTGCGTGGCAATGGCGGCGCCTACCTGCCGCCCTGCTCGGGTGGGCGTGGGCACCGCTACTACGCCACGGTGAAGGCCGTCTACAAGGCCAAGGCCGCCGGCGAGCAATCACGCCTGCTGGGCGAGCAGATCATCGAGATGGGTAAATACTGAGGCGGGGCAGGGCGTGTCTGCGCATGGCGACACGCCCCGAGTCCCTGTTCGGGCGGAGCTGGACTCAGCCAGCCAGACCGACGTACACGTTCTGCACGTCGTCGTGGTTGTCGAGAGCGTCGAGGAAGGCTTCGACTTCCTCGAGTTCGGCGCCCGACAGACTCACCGGATTCTTCGCCTTGTAGCCCAGTTGGGCCGATTGCACGGTGAAGCCGAACTCGGGCAGCGCCTTGCACACCGCGTCCAGGTCGGTCGGGTCGGTATAGAACAGGGTGGCGCCTTCCTCGGACGGCTCGAAGTCCTGGGCGCCGGCCTCGATGGCCGCCAGTTCCGGATCAGCGCCGCCTTCCGGAGTCGCTTCGATCATGCCCAGGTGGTCGAAGTCCCAGCTCACCGAGCCGGAAGTGCCCATCTGGCCCTTGCGGAACAGCACGCGGATTTCTGCCACGGTGCGGTTCACGTTGTCGGTCAGGCACTCGACGATCACCGGAACCTGATGCGGGGCGAAGCCTTCATACAGGGTGCGCTCGTAGTGGACAACCTCGCCGGACAGCCCCGCGCCCTTCTTGATCGCGCGCTCCAGGGTCTCCTTGGGCATCGACGCCTTCTTGGCCTGATGCACCGCCAGACGCAGCTTGGGGTTCATGTCCGGGTCGGCGCCGTTGCGCGCGGCAATCATGATTTCCTTCACAAGCTTGCCGAAGATCTTGCCCCTGGCATTGGCGGCGGCTTCTTTCGGTTTGGCTTTCCACTGGGCGCCCATATCGGTTCTCTCGCTGCGACGGTTGAGTCCCGGGCGGGCCCGGGAACGGGAAGAGGGCGATTCTAGCGACTTGGCGGCCTGGCGGCACCTGTCGGGGATCAAGCCGGGGCGGATGGGACTCTCCCGTTCGGCGTGAAGCCGCGATCAGGCGGCGCCCTGACGGGTGACCGGCCATGGACTCCTGGGGCTGCGCGTGGCTGCGTTCCGGGGCGTTGCTTCGGTAGCCTGTGCTTCCGAGCCGAAACCGAGGACATCGAGAATCTTGCTGAACAGACCCATGGGGAGCCCTCCCGTTTTGGTGGTGGCGCAGGGAGCATAGATCAAGGATTTGCAGTTCAGCCTGGGCGTGAGGCTAGGCGGCAACGCTGGGCGGTGCGTGGTTGTCGGGGCTGGTGCTTTTATCTATCCTTCGCCCCCCTTTCACGAGCTCCGGACAGTTCCCATGCTTGAAGCAACCCTCGCGCAACTTGAAGGCCTTGTGGCAGAACTGCTGCAACAGAACCAGACCCTGACCGCCAACTGCCAGCAGCTCGAGCAACAGCTGCAGCAGGCCCGGGAAGAGAACGACGCCCTGCAAATGGCCGCGCTCGAGCAGGAAGAGCAGCAGGGCGCCACGCTGGCCCGTCTGCAGGCGCTGGTACAGCGTGCCGGTGCCAGTAACGCCGCATGAAGGAGAATGGCGTCCGTGTCCTGAACATCCTCGGGCGCGATTACTCGATCAAGGCGCCCGCCAGCGAGGAGCGGGTCTTGCAGCAAGCCGCCGCCTTGCTGAACGAGCGTCTCGACGATAACCAGCAGCGCTTTCCCGGTGCCGGCATTCACGAACTGCTGGTGCTGACGGCGCTGAACCTGTGCGTCCCGCTGCTCAGACAGGATGAGCAACTGCGCGAAGTGCAGGAGCGTCTGGCCGCCAGCGTGGAGCGCATCAACCGGCAGTTGCAGGGCTAGCGCCAGCCCTGCCGGGTTTTGATGGGCAAAGAAAAAGGGCTGCCGTAGGGCAGCCCTTTTTGCGTAGATCCGTATCAGTCCTGGCGGCTGGTGACTTCCAGCAGGTGGTAGCCAAACTGGGTTTTCACCGGGCCTTGTACGACATTGATCGGGGCGCTGAACACCACGGTGTCGAACTCCTTGACCATCTGGCCCGGACCGAACGAGCCGAGGTCGCCACCCTGACGGCTGGACGGGCAGGTCGAGTTGTCCTTGGCAACCTGCGCAAAATCGGCGCCGGCTTCGATGGCGGCTTTCAGCTCGAGGCACTTGGCTTCGCTGGCAACCAGGATGTGACGAGCAGTGGCTTTTTTGGCCATGGGGGATTACTCCTTACAAAGAAGCCACTGAGCCTACCGGAATCAGAGAGCGATTCAAGCGCTGGCAGGACCGCGGCATGGCTGAGCCGGTGTTGGCGCGCCCTGTGCGGAGGCTGGGGGCTTCCATTCCGGCAAGGGTGTAGCCGGGAAGGCTTCGCATCACGCTGCCAGCGGGCTGTCGAGATCGCGCGCTGGCCGCACGTTGGGAAGGGACTTCACGTCGGTGAGATGCGCTCTCTTAAGCCGCTCGCCGGATGCTGCCCAAGGCTCCTGCATCGGGCGTTTGGTGCCATGGCCTGCGGAAATCGCTTTTTCAAAAAAGCTCCGATTATTTCGTAAACCCCAAGTAATGCCCTTTTGAAATCAAAGGCTTGTGTGATTGTTTTAATAATTTATATTTGATGGGTAATTATTGTTTTTCCAGGGTCTGAAAATAAATCTATACATTTTCAATAAACGGAGTACATTGGCTCCACTGCTTCGCAATTGTCACTTCGATACTCAGCTTGATGCTTCAACGCCTCATCTCCTTGGTTCGTTTTGCTCTTCGCTTCTCAGTCTCGGCCTGAATGTTTCAGTGTCGCAGTCTTATTTTACCTTGGAGATACATCATGTCTGGTCGTCAAAATGGCACCGTAAAATGGTTCAACGATGAAAAAGGCTTCGGCTTCATCACTCCGGCTGACGGCAGTGCTGACCTTTTCGTCCACTACCGCTCAATCGAAAGCACAGGCTTCAAAAGCCTGAGCGAAGGCCAATCCGTCTCCTTCGTGCCTACCAAAGGCCAGAAAGGGATGCAGGCCGATCAGGTTCAAGTCAACTAAGACGCCTGATCCAGAAAAAGCCCCGCATTGCGGGGCTTTTTTTCGTCTGGAAAATCATGGCGACCAGCGCCGGACAAAAAACCGCTGAATTCTGCTGTCCTCGTGGCAACCTGCCCGGCTGTTCATGATGGGGGGCAAGGCAGGGTCGGCCCCTGAGAATCCCGTAAAAGTCTGCTTGCAGTGGGACGAAACGGCGCTCGGCTGCTGCGGTGCCTCGGTTTGCTCATTGACTGGATTTATTGAATATCAAAAATAGATTGACTGCTTCGTTTATTTCAGTAGAATGATCGGCGCGGGATGGAGCAGTCTGGTAGCTCGTCGGGCTCATAACCCGAAGGTCGTAGGTTCAAATCCTGCTCCCGCAACCAGTTTTCGAAAAAGGCCACTCAATCGAGTGGCCTTTTTTTGTGCGCGTGATTCGTGCCGGCAACGGTGGATACGGCCTCTCCTTCTGCAAGGAGAGGCCGTCAAGGCGGCCATCAGTGCTTGTGCCTGATGGTCTTGAGCAGATCCTCTGGGCTGATGTGGCCGACGATGCTGGCGGCGCTGCCGGGCTGCGGCAGGTTGAGGATATGACCCTTCATCTTTCCGATGATGTGCATCTCGCACGGCTTGCAGTCGAACTTCAGGGTCAGCACCTCGTCCTGATGCACCAGCTGCATCGGTGCGACCTTGGTGCGCACGCCGGTGACGCCCTTGGCCTGTTTGGGACACAGGTTGAAGGAGAAGCGCAGGCAGTGCTTGGTGATCATCACCGGCACTTCGCCGGCCTCCTCGTGGGCCTCGTAGGCCGCGTCGATCAGCTGCACGCCATAGCGGTGATAGAAGGCGCGCGCCTTCTCGTTGTACACGTTGGCCAGGAAGGTCAGGTGCGACTCCGGATACACCGGCGGCGGCACGCTGACTGGCTTGCGGCTGCCGCGCGGATGGGCGGCAACGCGCGCGGTGGTCAGCGCGTCGATGGCTTCGCGACGCAGGGCCTTGAGCTGCGAGTTGGGCACGAACAACGCCTGCGGTGCGTCGATCTGCACGTCCTGTGCGTGGTAGATGGTGGTGCCCAGCTTGCTCAGCGTGTCGCGCAGCTGCTCGTGCGCCTGCTGCGGGTTCTTCGCCGGACCGAACGGCCCGGCCAGGCTGGCCGAGGCGCTGATGCCTTCCTCGCTGGTCACGCTCAGGGTGAGCTGTTCCTCGCTCAGCCGGGCCTGCCAGCTGACCGCCACGCGGCGCTCGGCCGAGGTTTTCAGCAGCGCCTGTTGCCAGTTGTGGTCCAGGTTGCGGTTCAGCACGTGCTGCGGGCGCAGCTGCTTCAGTTCCGCCGGCATCTCGTTGGGCACCACGCGGTACTGCCAGCGGGGCTGGCCGTCCTCCTCGAACTGGCCGAGCGGCTCGACGATGTTGGCACGGAAGCCCACCACTTCGCGCTTGACCAGCACGTTCAGACCATCGCCGTTGCTCAGTGGTTCGCTGGTGTTGGCGGTGAAGTCATGCTTGCCGACCTTGACGATCTCGCCCACCGGCAGGCCGACGAACTTCGGCGACTCGAAGGCGCCGATATCGATCTTGCGCTCGCTGACGAAGTAATCCGTGCTGCCACGGTGGAAGGTCTTTTCCGTGTTGGGCACGAAGAAGTGCTCGGTGAAGCCGCTGGAGGCGCGGGCCAGCTCGGGGCGCACGTCGAGGATCCGGTCCAGTTGCTGGCGGTAGTGCGCCGTGATGTTCTTCACGTAGCTCACATCCTTGTAGCGGCCCTCGATCTTGAACGAGCGCACGCCGGCATCGACCAGATCCAGCAGGTTGTCCGTCTGGTTGTTGTCCTTCATCGACAGCAGGTGCTTGTCGTAGGCCACCACCCGGCCCTGATCGTCCTTCAGGGTGTACGGCAGGCGGCAGGCCTGCGAGCAGTCGCCACGGTTGGCGCTGCGCCCGGTCTGCGCGTGGGAAATGTTGCACTGCCCCGAGAACGCCACGCACAGGGCGCCATGGATGAAGAACTCGATGGTGGCGTCGACCTGCTGGCTGATCGCGCGGATTTCCTGCAGATTGAGCTCGCGCGCCAGCACCAGTTGGGAGAAGCCCGCGTCGGAGAGGAACTTGGCCTTTTCCAGGGTGCGGATATCGGTCTGCGTACTGGCATGCAGCTCGATGGGCGGCAGGTCCATCTCGAGGATGCCCATGTCCTGCACGATCAGCACATCGATGCCGGCGTCGTAGAGTTGCCAGATCAGCTGGCGGGCCGGTTCCAGTTCGTCGTCATGCAGGATGGTATTGAGGGTGACAAATACCTTGGCATGGAACAGATGGGCAAACTCCACCAGTTCGGCAATTTCCGCCACGCTGTTGCCGGCATTGTGCCGCGCACCAAAGCTGGGGCCGCCGATATACACGGCATCGGCGCCATGCAGAATGGCTTCCTTGGCAATGGACACATCCCGCGCGGGGCTCAGCAGTTCCAGATGGTGCTTGGGTGATGACATGGACAGGCTCATGAGCGCTATGAAGCAAACCTCGTATTGTAGCGGCTTGGGAGGTTTTTGATCATTCGTGTGACGTGCGGGTGACCTGGCCTTGCGCCGCCCTCAGCGCGGAAGGAGCTACGGCGCCGCCTTGTGTGCGGGCTGATTCGTTCAGGCGTCGCGCAGCAGGTCGTTGGCATCGAGCAGGCGGTAGGCGATTTCCGGGCGGCTCTCGAGGGCGCGGCGGATCGCTGCCGGGATCGTGCGGCGGGTCTTGCGGCACAGGCCGGGTTGGTCGGCGAGCTGGATGGCGATGCCGCGCATGCTGCGCACTTCGTTGTGGCTGGGGGCGACTCTCAGGCGAATGCCCAGCTGTTCGTACATGCGCCGCTGCAGATGCTCCAGATCGTCCAGGCTCTGCAGGTTTTCCAGGCGTTCGAGCAGACGCTTTTCCTCGTGGCGGGTCAGCCGCAGGATGCGCCGATCACCGTGCGGATCGTCCAGCAGCTCGCGGTGCCTGCAAATGCAGACACCGGGCGGGCAGGGCTGGCGGAGCGGCGCTGGGCTGTTCATGGCCTCGATCATAGCCGGCCCGTCGCGGGGCGCACAGATGGCGCGGCCTGCAGCCCTCAACGGGACGCTCTGTGTCCCGTCCTCGCCGCCAGGCGTGCGCAAAAGCCTGGCAATCGCGCATCATGGCGGCCATCGGATCAAGGAGGTTGCCATGCACATTGCTTCATACATGACGCGGCTTGCCGCGTTGTCGCTGGGTTTGCTGTTCGCCACTGCGGCCGGGGCGAGCGAAGAGGCGCAGTTGCTGGAGTCGATCAACGCCTACCGGGCCCAGGTGCAGCGTTGCGCCGGCCAGGTATCCGAGGAGTTGCCGCCGCTGGCGGCCGATCCGCGGCTGATCCTGCCGACCGGCAGTGTCGGGGACTTGCAGCAGGCGCTGAGCCGCGCGACCTATCAAATGGAAACTGCCCAGGCGATCAGCCTGTCCGGGCCGCGCGACGCGCAGGCAGCCATCGCCATGTTGCAGGCGAGCTTCTGCCAGGTCGTGCTGGACCCGCAGTTCGTCGACATCGGTGTCAGTCGCGCGGGGCGCGACTGGCGCATCGTGCTGGCGCGGCCGCTGCTGGCCGGGCGCATGGGCGACTGGCAGGCGGAAGGGCAGAAACTGCTCGAACAGATCAACGCCGTCCGCGCGCAGTCGCGCCAGTGCGGCGGCCAGCCCTTCGCCGCGGCGGCGCCGCTGGCCTGGAGCGCCGTGCTGGGCACGGTGGCCGAGACGCACAGCCGGGCCATGGCCAACGGCAACTTCTTTGCCCACAAGGACCGCGACGGCCGCATCCCCAGCGACCGCGCGGAACTGGCCGGCTACACCGGCCGGCAGGTCGGCGAGAACATCGCCGCCGGGCAGGACAGCGCGCGCAAGGTGGTCGACGGTTGGCTGGCCAGCCCCGGGCACTGCGCCAACCTGATGAACCCGCAGTTCCGCGAACTGGGCGCGGCTTACGCGACCGATCCGAAGAGCGATGCGGGGATCTACTGGACGGCGCTGTTCGGGACGCCGTGAGCCCCCGCGCAGCCTGGGCCACGACCCATTACGGCAGGAAACACTCCCTGCGACCGCTATGCTTGGGGCCATTGCTCCCGGCGGCGATGATTCTGAACGGACGAAAAGATGGACATGGACAAGAAATTTCTCAGCGCCGCAGCCCTGGCGTTGTCGATGTGCGGCGGGGTGGCTCAAGCAGACTCGATCATCGACACTCGCGGTATGAGCCAGGAGCAGCGAAGTGCAATGGAAGCTGCAATGGCTGCTGGCGCGGATGCACAGGCTGACGGCTTCACCGATGAGGAGCGGGCATGGATGGCGGCGGTCGAGTCGGGCGAGGTCGAGGAAGGCAATGGCGGGTCCGATGACGGCGCCGCCGACGAAGACGAAACGGCTGAGAGCGAAATCCCTGAGAGTGACCCTATGAGCGTCGAGTTTGTTGTCGACGCTCCCTATGGCCTCACTTTGCGCAAGGTGGTGATTCGCGCCAAGACGGATTTGCTCACCATCGACGGTGTGACGCTCAATCGCGGCAACTGCGAGGTCAGGGCGTATCCCGATTCGCACCTGGCTCCGAAACTCCCGATCCGCGTCAGGTACGGCAACGCGGCGATTTTCTCGGTGGGCAAGTGCGACAAGGTGATTGAGGTCGTGGTGGACACCCCCAGCGGTACCTACAGCTACGACATCGTTGACGCTGCGCAGCGCGTACGCTGAATCGCCCCGGCTCCTCGCTCTCGTCTACCTGCGCAAGGAAAACCAGTGCGGCCAGTCCACCTGGTCGGCCATCGCCACAGAGACGGCAGCCTGGCCTACACCAGCGCGGTGATGATCGACGCCCTGATGTCGGTTCGAGCGGCTCGCAGGCCGGTGGCGCAGATGTTACCGCTCCGGTCCGGCGTAACGCTGCCTGAGGTTGTGGGTAACGGATTTCCGGCTTTTTCGCCCGCGCCGTCACTGGAAAAATATGTAAGCTGTTGATTTTAAAGGATTTTAAAAAGTTGGCATGGCGCATGCTTTATCTATGGCATAACAAAAACAACAACGCTGAACCAACACAATAAAAACAAGACGTAACGGCTCCGACACAACAAAAACAACAGGGTGGAGGCGCAGGAAACAGATTCTTTTGGAGAGGAGTTGCCCGACAGGGTTCTCCCTCGACCGGACCGAGAACAACAAAACTGCCCCGAGGCAGCTCCAGCACCGGTTGAACCCGCAAGGGTAGTGGCAATATCAGCGTCCAAAGGAATACGTTTGCTCTTGAGGTCCCGGCTTGGGGCCAGCACCGGACCTTTGTCCGGACGGGCAGCCAAAAACAACAACAAGCCCGTCAGCACAACAATAACAAAGCATGACCCATTCGAAGGGGGAGCCTATGGCTCCCCCTTGTGCTTTCTGGACTCCGGGCCGCGCGCCTGGGCGGGTTGTTCGCTAGCCTCCTTCTCTTCCCTTTGGTGCCAGCGGCTGTGGCTCTGCTCGGTGCTTGACGATGTACTGCTGCCAGCCCTCGTCGATGGCGGCTTTCTGCTTTTCCGTGATCGGTTCGAGGAAGTGCAGGCGGCGCAGTTCTTCCTTGCTGGGGACGCTGAGTTTCGGCAGCAGGCTGCGATACTCCTCGCGGCTCAGGTCGAGGCTCGGCGTGAAGTGGATAGCACGGGCATTGCGCACGGCGTTTTCCGGCGCAAGCATGAAGTCGATGAACCGATGGGCCAGCGCCGGGTTCGGCGCATTCGCCGGGATCGCCAGGCTGTCGATGAACAGCAGGCTGCCTTCTGCGGGAATGCTGTAGCGCAGCTTGCCGTCGTCGTTGGCGGCATTGACCAAGCCGCTCCAGGCCATGCCCGCGCAGACCTTGCCGGTGCGCATCTGCTCGATGTAGGCGGAGAATTCCGGCGGGCCGATGTGGACGCCGGGATTGCGGATCAGCGGCGCTGCGGCGGCGATCCGGCTCGGTCCGCTGCTGCCGAGGCTGCGCCCCTTGTAGGCGGACCAGATGGAAAACACCTCCTCTTGGGCATTCAGCAGGCTGACGCCGCATGGCGACAGGCGCGCCGTCTGTTGTGGCTCGAACAGCAGGCTCCAGCTGTTCGGCAGCTCGCCCCCGTACAAGGGGGCAACCAATTGGGTGTTGACGAAGAGCCCGACCGACCCCCACATGTAGGGCACCACATAGCGATGAGCCTGCTGGATCGCCGAGATCTTGATCTGCAGGTCAGGGCTGACGCTGGCATAGTGCGGATTCCACGCCATCCGGCCACCCAGTCCACGCTTATCCGGCCGGGCATTCCACGCACATCCGGCCACCTGTTCCACGGCCATCCGGCCGGGCAGTCGGAGCGCAGCGACGCTAGGGTGGCATT
>NZ_JAHRGL010000061.1 GCF_019097855.1 Geopseudomonas aromaticivorans | reverse complement strand
GTTAAAGTCTAGGTCTTACCTTTGTCCTTCTACCACAGAAAGAGAAAGATTCAGAACCTTGAGGGTAGTACTTCATTTCTTCTTGTTCCAAAGAGTGAGGAGCCATGATTTTACAGTTATGCACTCAGGTGTTCCTCTAACCTCCTCCGATTAGAGCAGGATTTTCTTAGTCTCAGTTGAGAATAAATGCATATTCTTGGAATACTTGTTGGATGGGAATATGCAAACCTTTGTTCTACTTAATATGAAATTCTGGGGCCTCTGACATGAAATTTAACTGTCTCACCTAGCTTCTTGACTGGATAGATCTCAAATTCCCTTGATTAATGTTTAGGAAACTTTTGCCTCCTGTGAATAATGCAAACATCTAATCCCAACATTATTTTGTCTGAAACCCAATTGGGTGACTAGGGAATGTCTAAGATCACCTGAATCAAGATATGTATGTTACATTGCTTGTTGATCTAATAAGGAAGTCCGAAGCCCTTGGTTCTCAGTGTGCATTTCTCAGTAAACTTCTGTGGTAATCAGAAGTTTAGATTGTGTCCTGGTAGTTGCTTACGTTTACTTATGAGAACATTTGCTATGATTGAAGACCTGAGGTATCTCCTTATGAGGGATAATAAATATATAATAAATATAAATGGAAATATGTATCTGTGCATTTCTTAGGCCATTAGTTCTAAACATATATGTCACATAGCTTATTGAGTCATGAGCATGCTGTTTGGCTATCATCTTGAAAAGGGGCATATCTGGCCCATTTGGGGAATGTGATTGGGTCTGAAACATTCTAGTTCTGTTAGGTCTGATTTTTCTGAGGGACAAATTGTTATGCTGCCTTGCTGAGGTTCTACATGTTTGCATCTCTTCTCCTTAGTTTGTAATGTATTGTCTCCAGAGTTCTAGAAGTAGACTGGAAAGTGACATCTTCATAGGAAGGGAGACGTTGAAAGATACAGTATGCCAGTGTGGACAGTTTTAAACATCCCTGTGTGAACGTGAACGGCCCCAAAGTATCAGGGATAGGAAAAGTGGTCCTCAATCCAGCATGTAGGTGTGGGACAATCTAGACCTCATATAACACATGTAGAAGTTGGCAAGATGTCTTCAGTGTAGATGAAAGGTACTTGTGCTTGATGTGAGGATGATGGAATGTCTAGGGACCCAGATGTACCTGGAGTAAAGCTTAAGTCCCTTTCAGGAAATGTGTTGTTTGTGATGATTTCCTCAGGTATTACGACTGAGCTGGGGATTTGTGGGACATAGGTTTTTTAGCCTAAGACATTTTAATCAGGATGTGATCTACTGAGCCTTCATTTTGCACTGATTTTCTGTTTCCATTTGCTTCTCCTAATAGAGGAACAGATGGAGACACTATTATAAGATGGAGAATGGGTGAGCTACTCTACGTGG
>NZ_JAHRGL010000060.1 GCF_019097855.1 Geopseudomonas aromaticivorans | reverse complement strand
TCCGATCTACTCTATTTGGTGTTCTGTAGTTTTCTTTTAGTTTCATTGGCATGTCTTTCTTTAGGTTGGGAAAGTTTTGTTCTAAGATTTTGTCGAGTATGTTTTCTGAACCTTTGAGTTGGGTTTCTTCACCTTGATCTATACCTATTATACTTAGATTTAGTCTTTTCATGGTGTCCCATATTTCCTGGATACTTTGTCTTAGGGATGTGTTGTACTTAAGATTTTCTTTGTTTTATGCATCTATTTCTCCTAGTGTGGCTTCAACTCCTGAGATTCTGTCTTCCATCTCTTGTATTCTGTCGGTTATGCTTGCATCTGTGGTTCCTGATTGTTTACTCAGCTTTTCCACTTCCAGCATTCCCTCAGTTTGTGTTTTCTTTATTGTCTCTATTTCAGTTTTCAGGTCCTGAACTGTTTCCTTCAGCTGTTTAATTGTATTTTCTTGGCTTTCCTTGATTTCTTGCATCTTTTGGTTTGTCTTTTCTTCCATTTCTCTGAAGGATTTTCTGATTTCCTCTCTTAGATTCTCTATCATATCCATGAAGTTGTTTTAAGGTTGCTCTCTTCTGCTTCTTCTGTGTTGGGATGTTCATGTCTTGCTGGTGTAGAGTCCCTAGACTCTGGTGGTGTCATATTGGTTTTCCTGATTTTGGATGTGTTCTTATATTGTCATCTTCCCATCTCTTCTTCCAGTGGGTGCAGGTGATGTCACTTCCTTTCCTGGTGTGTATGGGTCTAGGGTTCTCTTCAGGTGGGTGTAATTGGCTCCAATACTCTGATGGGTCTCAAGGTGGGTGCAGACAGGTCTGAGGCACTCACTGTCCAGATGGGCAAGAGCAGTACTGGCACAGAGATGTCAGCAGACTCTGGGTTGCTTGGTCCTCAGGGGTCGAGTCGTCCTGTCAAAGATCCCTGGGCAGAGTTTGCCAGGGTGGGCAGATGGAAGGTGGGCCCAAGGCAGGGGCTGAAGCAGCTCACCTCTGCATCTCTGCACTCTGTGGGGGCTGGAGTAGGCCAGCGATCTCAGCAGAGTCAGGGTCCCTGGGTTCTCAGGGACTGATTCAGTCTACCTGCAGACCCTGGGGTGGGCCTTTTTCTTTCATTTTATTTCTTCTATGCTCCTTGCTTTGTTTACCTAGGAAAATGACCCTCCCACCCCAAGTCCCACAGTTTGTTATATTGTCCATGCAGATCTTCCTGTGATCTGCTCAGTTAATTTTCAGTGAAAAGCCCTGCAAATGGCCCTGAGAGGTGTGTTTGAAAGAGGATCTATAGAACTATGTCCAGCTGATAACACAAGATTCCTAAGGAATCTAGGCAGTGCTGATACATTTCCTGGGTTATGGATAAACTGGTGCCAGCACTTGTGTTGTGCCCTGAGGCTCACAGTTAAAGAGAGTCTGAAAAGTGGGATGTC
>NZ_JAHRGL010000059.1 GCF_019097855.1 Geopseudomonas aromaticivorans | reverse complement strand
TATGTGTGTTGGAGTGTGTGTGTATGAGTGAGTATGTGGGATCACAACCCTGTTGTTTGACTGCAGTGTTAAACATTCTCATTTTAGGGAGAGAAGGCAATTCTTGGTAAGGGGAATCCCCTGGCACAATCCCCAGGAAGCCTAAAGCTTGAGGGCCCAAGGTGTCATGTGATGTATTGAGTGTACCTGGATTCCTGGATGGAAGTTAGGTCAAGGCCTTCAGTGCCACATCGATAGTGTGGAAAGGGAAGACTGCAGAATGAGATAACTCTGTATGCCACAAAGATCACAAAGTGGGTGTGGGTGTGGGTGGACAGAGTGTCTGTATGGCACAGCTGATGAGGTAGGTTAATGCCACTTGGGTTTGTGGATTGCTAAAGAAACATATGTCGTAGGAAAATCCCCATGTCCTCCGCAAGAAAAACAAAACCCCAAAAGGCAAAATTTCGAGAACAATTTTAATGCTGAAAGTTAAAAGCATCACACAATATGGCATCTGCAAATGGTTATGAACATTTGGTATTATTTAGATAATCAACTACAGGTCCATGGTAAGGAATAGGGAGGAACGAGTTGAGTTTCATTCCCGGTGCTTCTCGGCAGCACACTTCAGAGTCCAGAGACCCTCCCACCCCCAGAGTTCAGGCTACTTGTAGAAATATGTGAGTCCAGCCTGGAGAGGAATTTCCAATGTTGTGGCTCTGTGGAGGTGAACCTGACAGTATACACCCAGTTCATTCTGGAGAGGAACATTGTCATCAACTGGGTTGTTTTCCCTCCCGAAATGTCTATCCTGTTGTAATCCTGCATGATCTGGGCAGTCTCGCAGGGAGGCAGCATCTTCTTTCCAGGAGAAGGCTCACTCCACATCACTGTCTTCTGAGGAGGAGGAGGAAACCAGAAGGTCTTCAGAGAGGACACTCCATGGGACCTGATGCGGGCTCTGTCCACCTTCTTTTGACAGGCAGGGCTCTTAGAGGTATTTGCTTCTCAATTGGAGGTCCTGGGGCTCCATCCACAAACCTGGAAGTCCAGCAATCACCCTGTATTCTGGTAAAGATCATTCTCAGAGATTGGCCTACAACACAGTTAGACGATGTCTCCTGGGACTCAGTACATGCTCTGTCTGAGGCCAGGGCAACTCTGAGGGGCAGCCTTGCTTGGTCAGTTCTGGGTGCCTGGCCTTTGGACTCCATGTGGAACACTTGACCAAGTCCATTTCTTTTGGGCACATCCCTGGGGTGATGTTCTGAAGTACAAGGTAGCTTCTGCCTCCTTGGGTCTTCAGAAAATGCCATTCTTCCTTCCTGCTTGAAGGCTGGCTTGAGGACACCTGGGGCAGGCATGCGTTGGCATTCCTCCTGCCTGGAGGGTAAGATGCAGGAGCCTGCATGCCTCTTAGTGGAAGGGTTTCCAGGGCACATCTGCCTCCCAAGAG
>NZ_JAHRGL010000058.1 GCF_019097855.1 Geopseudomonas aromaticivorans | reverse complement strand
CTCACGACCATGTTCCAGCACCGCCAGACCTCTTCACAATAAAAGCCAGTTTACCAACATCAAAACCCAAACACGTTAAAAATAAAATAACAAACTAAAAAACAAAAAAGAATGGTTACCCAATGACCACACTATATATTTGGGGCCTCGTAGTAATTTTGGGCAGATTTTCCCACAACTAACAATGACAAAAAAAAAAAAAAAACACCCTACTGAAGCCACCAAGAATGGGAATGTTACTATAGTCCAAACTTACCTCTTTCTAGGATGAATTTCAAGGTAATTCCAGGAAACAATAAGAATGGATGAGTCTCTAAGTCTCTCCTCTGCTCTGCTCTGCTCCAATTGAGGTTCTCTGCAAATTCACTTCCTTTTATACTGCCTGGCTTCAGAGTCAATCACTGATGCTAATGATTTGAGAATGAGATTAGACCACTCCTCCTGCACCTGGGTGTGGCAGTCAGGACTTTGTTCCTATTAATCACTAAGTGGAGCATGAGGGTCTCCAGGGCCAAGACAACGTAATTGCCTAGGAAGAACAAAGTTGGCCTGGTGTATGTTAATAGATTGAGACAAACTAGAGGGAACACAATAAACTAACATGCTAACTAGGGATGGAAAAACCCTTTTCCCCTATGCTTGAATTGCAGATGGAATCCTACCCCAGCCCCAGCTCTGCATCTTTATGTAAATCTTGATGATGCAAAGGAAGGACAGCTTTTTTTTTTCAAATGTGTATCTTGTAGCCTAGTCTGTTCACAATTTAATCAGGTGGATGACAATGATTTTGCACTCCAATTCTATCATTTCAATCTACTCAGTTTTGGCTCCCAAAGCTATCTGGAAATCTTTTAGGTTTTCTGTCTGTTTTGTATTTTTGTTGTTGCCATTCCCTGTCACATCCAGGACAGGGAATTGTTCTTTATAGGATTTGGGGGAAAAAGCTGGATATCTAGAAAGTCAGTATAGATTATGCTCCGTTTGCTGGATGTCTCTTCAGTGTTGGGTCACCAGCCCTATACTACCAATTGCAGGTTGTCCAGGCTACTACTGTCCACAGTCACTTCATTGAGATGTACCACATGAAACCGGGGAAACCCCCACCTCGTGGTTCCCACAGCAGCTTATTCAGAAGCCTGGCAGAACCCTTCCCAGGTTTTTTTTAATGAAGGCATATGCTAATATTTTCGCATCATTTCCATCAGATTACTTCCATTCCACCTTCAAAGGAGTAGCTCTCCAACACTGGTATGTCTTGCTCATCTATCAGAGAATATTTGGTCTTCCCGACCACCTGGCAAAGCTGCATGAAGCCCCATTTAAAGTCGGACATGGCCGTCCCGGCACTCTAGCTAGGTGGAGCTGCTCCCTCCAGAGGCAAAAGATTTAGGAAGGAATAAACGGATGACTCTGAAATGAGGCCAGCTATCTGGGAAAAGAAGAAAGCAGCCATGATTTTTGGAAAAGGTTTGGAC
>NZ_JAHRGL010000057.1 GCF_019097855.1 Geopseudomonas aromaticivorans | reverse complement strand
AATGCAGGGGAAGCCCCCGGCAAATGCTCTTCGGGGGCAGGAAACTGAGTCCAGGGGGATGAAGTAGCCCGATTTTGGCCTGCCGAGCAGGTCTGTCGCGAATGGGGAGGGCTATTTCAGACCTTCCCTAGGGATAACCCGATAGCAGACCTTATCTGCATAGGCCTTGTATTCAACGTTTTGCAACAGGAGGTGCTCTTCGAAATACATTCTGAGAACGAAAAGAGGCCACGCTATCAAATATACTGCGAAGTTCCACGCAGAGGGCACTGAGAGTAAAAAACCTACATGGGAGATCATGTATCCCAAATACATAGGATGCCGGACTATCGAATAAAGACCTGTGGATTTTATACCCCGGTCTGCAGGGACGAGTCCGAAGCTTCGCCTGAGGGAAAGCTTTGCTCCAAGATGGATCGAAAAGCCGAAAAGAATCAGAATTGCTCCAATTTCTGGCCAAAAAGTCGCGCTGCTATTTTCTACTAGCAATACCGCCGTCGTGCCGCCGAGTGCAACAACCCATTCTTTGAGATTGAGAGTTATTTTCTCTGCGGGTCGACGGATCAGAGCAAAAAGCAGCACCGTTCCTTCAGACATCAGCAGCATCGTGCTATACGCATGTTTCGGGGGAAATCCGTCTGGCAGAAGTCGCACGCAGAACCAAGTATAAATAATAATAATGATCGCTTGATCGAGCCGGTCCGCGATTCGGAAAAATAGCGTCGAGTAGGCTGGGGGCGCCATATTATCTCCAACTTTTTTCTCTGTGCGATAATTTGTACGATGAGTACAGTCTAAGGCTGCTCATCGTGCAAGCCAGCTAGATCTTGGTGGTAAAAAATTCTGGTTTTCGTGGCGGTTGTGAATATAAGGTCGGCGCAGCTGTCGCGAAAAGACTGATTCACCGTTGATCGGGTCCGCTCTCCAGACTCTTCAGAATCGGGCAGTCCGGCCGTTCGTCGCCTTGGCAGTGCGCGATCAGTTCGCTCAAAGTGTCGCGCAGGCTGACCAGTTCGGTGATCTTGCGGTTGAGCTCGTCGATATGGGCGAGCGCCAGCGTCTTCACGTCGGCGCTGGCGCGCTGGCGGTCCTGCCATAGCTGCAGCAGCTTGCCGACTTCCTCCAGCGCGAAGCCCAGATCGCGGGCGCGCTTGATGAAAGCAAGACGGTGCAGATCCTGCGCGCTGTAGTGCCGATAGCCGTTGTCACCGCGACCGGCGGGCTGCAGCAGGCCGGTGCTTTCGTAATAGCGGATCATCTTTGCCGACAGACCGCTGTGTTTTGCCGCCTGGCCGATATTCATGACTTGTCCTCCGGTTTCCAGGTCTTCAGCAGCAGCGCATTGCTCACCACGCTGACGCTGGACAGGGCCATGGCGGCGCCGGCAACCACCGGGCTGAGCAGGCCGAAGGCGGCCAGCGGCAGGCCGACGACGTTATAGATGAAGGCCCAGAACAGGTTCTGGCGAATCTTGGCATAGGTGCGCCGGCTGATGTCCAGCGCCGCCGGCACCAGACGTGGATCGCCGCGCATCAGGGTGATGCCGGCGGCGTGCATGGCCACGTCGGTGCCGCCGCCCATGGCGATGCCGACATCCGCCGCGGCCAGTGCCGGAGCGTCGTTGATGCCGTCTCCGACCATCGCCACCACCGCGCCGTTGTGTTTCAGGCGCGCCACCTCGGCAGCCTTGTCCGCCGGCAGTACCTCGGCATGCACGTCGTCGATGCCCAGTTGCGCCGCTACAGCATGGGCGCTGCCGCGGTTGTCGCCACTGATCAGGTGGGTGCGGATGCCGCGCCCATGCAGCACGGCAACAGCCTCGATGGCCCCGGGCTTAAGTGTGTCGCCGAAAGCGAACAGGCCGAGCAGGCGCGGCGCCGGAGTCAGCTCCAGCAGCCAGGACAGGGTGCGGCCTTCGGCTTCCCAGGCCGCGGCGTTATCCGCCAGCACGCCAGCCGAGAGTCCCGCTTCATCCAGCAGCCGGCGGTTGCCCAGCGCCAGCAGGCGGCCGTCGATCTCGCCCTGGATACCGCGCCCGGCCAGCGCCCGGCTGGCGCCGACCTCGGCCAGGAGCAGATCGCGTTCGCGGCAGGCGTCCAATACCGCCTTGGCCAGCGGGTGCTCGCTGCCGCGCTGCAGCGCGGCGGCCTGTTGCAGCAGGCGCGCTTCGTCGCCGTCCAGCGCAGCTAGATGGGCGATGCGCGGCTGGCCGGAGGTCAGGGTGCCGGTCTTGTCGAAGGCCACCGAAGTCACCGCGTGGGCGATCTCCAGCGCTTCGGCGTCCTTGATCAGGATGCCATGGCGCGCCGCCACCCCGGTGCCGGCCATGATCGCCGTCGGCGTGGCCAGGCCCAGGGCGCAGGGACAGGCGATCACCAGCACGGTGACCGCGTTGATCAGCGCGATTTCCAGTGGTGCGCCGACCAGCAGCCAGCCGGCCAAGGTGATGAGGGCGATCAGCAGCACGCTCGGCACGAACACCTGGCTGACCTTGTCGACCAACTTCTGGATTGGTGCCTTGGCCGCCTGGGCGTCCTCCACCAGACGAATGATCCGTGCGAGCACGCTTTCCGCACCCAGCGCGGTGGCGCGCACCAGCAGGCGCCCCTCGCCGTTGATCGCGCCACCGGTCACCCGGTCACCGGGCTGCTTGGCCACCGGCAGGCTCTCGCCGGTGATCAGTGCCTCGTCGGCCTGGCTCTCGCCGTCGAGTACCTCTCCGTCCGCCGGGAAGCGCTCGCCGGGCTTGATCACCAGCACGTCGCCCGGGCGCAGGGCGCCGATGGCGACCACCTCCTCGCGGCCGTCGATCCAGCGCACCGCGCTGTCCGGACGCAAGGCCTCGAGAGCGCGGATTGCTGTGGACGTCTGGCGCTTGGCCCGGCTTTCCAGATACTTGCCGAGCAGCACCAGGGCGACCACCACCGCCGCGGCCTCGAAATACAGGTGCGGCATTGCCCCTGGCGCGGCCTGCCACCACAGGTACAGGCTCAGGCCAAAGCCGGCGCTGGTGCCCAGCGCCACCAGCAGATCCATATTGCCGCTGCCGGCCCTCAGCGCCTTCCAGCCGGCGCGGTAGAAGCGCGCGCCGAGCACGAACTGCACCGGCGTGGCCAGCAGGCACTGTAGCCAGGCCGGCAGCATCCAGTGCTGACCCAGCCAGCCGGCGATCATCGGCACCACCAGCGGCAGCGCCAGCAACAGGGCGACGATCACCTGCCAGCGCTCGCGACGCAGCCGGGCTTCCGCGTCGTCGCTCGGTGGGCGCGCAGCGTCGATCAGACTGGCGTGATAGCCGGCCTTTTCCACCGCGGCGAGCAGCGTGTGCACGTCGACGTTGGCCAGCGCCGTGATCCGCGCCCGCTCGCTGGCCAGGTTGACGATGGCCTGCTGCACCCCAACCACCTTGCCGAGCGCCCGCTCGACCCGACCGACGCAGCTGGCGCAGGTCATGCCGCCGATCTGCATTTCCAGCGTCAGCTGCGGCACGCTGTAGCCGGCCTTGCTCACGGCGGCGATCAGCGCCGGCAGCACGCTGGCCGCAGCCTCCACGCGGGCCTGCTCGCTCGCCAGGTTGACGCTGACCTGGCGCACCCCTTCGACCTTGGCCAACGCCCGCTCGACCCGCCCGGCACAGCTGGCGCAGGTCATGCCGACAATCGGCAGGTCGAGGAGGGGGGGGGCGGCTGATGAACTGGACATGGCGTGAATCTCCTGAAATCCGTTACGACAAGGATCAACCTTGCCATGGGGGAAGGGTCAAGCGCCGGACAAACTCCGCGACCGGCTGTCTGTGTTGCCCAAGGCGGTGCACTCTAAAAATGTGACGCTTGTCGCAAATTATCCTGGGGCGGGCGCGGTCTTCCACAAGCACAAGATCGGCATCAGCAGTGCGCCATGCCGATTTTTCCTGCCCCAATTCAATCGCTTGCCGCTGCAAGGCGGAGCCTGCGTCTGACCCCGTCGCCCCGCATTTCCTCCGCCTGGCACGCTGCGTCGCAAAAAAGTACCTGCGATTGGCAAAAAACTCCTAACCCATCTCGCTTGCCCCGACTAACTTCAAATCACGGCAAACGAACTGCCGTGACCAAATTGATTACCTTTAGCGGGGTAGGGAAAAATGGAACTTCAAACAATCAAGCAGGCAATGGTCAAATTCATCAAGGATGAAGAAGGCTTGACGGTTGTTGAGTATGCGGTGGCTGGGGGGTTGATTAGCTTGGCTGTAGTTGCGGCCTTCCAGCTTTTGGGTACTAACGTCGGTATTGTTATTAACGCCCTTGCGGGGATCATCGGTGCTACTCCGGGTGCGGGGGGTTAATCCAATATCATATCTGAAGTTCAGGTGGAGCCTGTTTTATGCTGATTTTTGTTGTGTCAGCGCTCCTCTTGGGGGCGGTGATTTACGATATCGTAAGTCACCGACTTCCTAATTATTACCTGCTGCTGGGTTTGATCGTTGGTTTCGCTTGGCAAGCTTGGACGGCCGGATGGGGCGGAGTAATCTCGGGTGGTGCAGGGCTTCTGACGGGGTTTGCACTTTTTTTTCCACTTTATGCATTGGGTGGCATGGCTGCCGGCGACGTGAAGTTGATGGCGGTGGTCGGCAGTTTTCTGGGGGTAACCGGCACATTGTGGGCGGGGGCTTACAGTCTGATGGTGGGGTCAATATTGGGGATCCTTTATCTTCTCTGCAAGGGTCACCTTGGTAAGTTTGTGGTGCGCTATTGGCTAAGTGCTACGGCACGAACTCTTATTTCGGCAGACGAAAATGATGCTGCCAGACATCGTTTTCCTTACGCCATAGCCATTGCGGCTGGAACATTGCTGAGTCAGTACTGGACACCTTTTTGATCATGTAAAACAACTAAACCAGGGAGCAGGCCATGAGTACGCCGGGGTTTGCCAGGGTCGAGGATGCCGGGGTGGATCACTTCGGTTCGAGCAATGCTTTCAATGTTTCGCAACCATGCACGCTCACGGAAACAGGGCTTTCCGAAGCGCTGCTGATCGATTTGCTCTGTAAACATCTGTATGACGCCGGCAGTCTGGATACCTCGCGGTTGATGGAGCGCATGGCGCTGGCCGGGCCAGTGCTGGACGAGCTGCTGGCCTTCCTGCGCAAGGATGGCCGGGTCGAGGTGCTTGGCCAAGCCAGCAGTGGTGGCGGGGGGCTGCGCTACGGTCTGACCGAGCGGGGTCGCGGCAGTGCTCGCGATGCCTTGGCGCGTGGTGGCTACATCGGCCCGGCGCCCTATCCGGTCGAACGTTACCGCGAACTGCTGCATTCCCAGACCATCCACCATGGCGGCGTCACCGGCAAGGAAATGCAGACCGCCTTCACGGGGGTGGTATTGCACGGTGGCATGCTGGACCAACTGGGTGCAGCGCTGAACTCCGGCCGGGCGATCATGATCTACGGCCCCGCGGGTACCGGCAAAACCTTTATCAGCAGCAAGCTGATCCGCCTGTTCGGCGAGGCGATTTGGGTGCCCCATGCCATCGCGATCGGTGAGGCAATCATCGAGATCTTCGACCCGCAGGTGCACAAGCGAGTGGATGAAACGGCCCGACCCAGTCTTCGGTTGGACCAAGGCCACGACCGTCGTCTGCTGCGCTGCAAGCGCCCGGTGGTCATCACCGGCGGCGAGCTGACCATGGATCAGCTGGATATCCGCTACGACCCCTATACCCGCCAGTACCAGGCCCCGCTGCAGCTCAAGGCCGGCAATGGCATGTTCATCATCGACGACATGGGTCGCCAACGGATGGCGCCGGCCGAGTTGCTCAACCGCTGGATCGTGCCGATGGAGGAGAAAAAAGACTTTCTCAACCTCGGTGGCGGTCGCCACTGCGAACTACCGTTCGACCTGATTCTGGTGTTTTCCACCAACCTCAATCCGCTGCAACTGGCGGACGAGGCCTTCCTGCGCCGGATCGGCTACAAGCTGCATTTCGACTACCTGACCCGCAACGAATACGAGCAGATATGGCGTCAGGAAGTTGAAAAACTGGGCATTCCCTACGATCCGCTGCTGCTGCGTTACGTGATCGAAGGCTTGCATCAACCGGAAAAGGTGCCGTTGGCACCCTGCCACCCGCGCGACTTGCTCGGTATGGCACGCGACCGGCAGCGTTACCAGGGGAGCTCCGGGCCGTTGACGCCCCAGGAGCTGGAGTGGGCCTGGCACAACTATTTCGTCAGGCTGCAGGGGACTGAGCAAGGAGAAACACCATGAGCTCTCGTACGTTGATGTTGATTGCGCTATCGGTGCTGTTCGGGCTTGGCGCCGCCTGGATGGCCAATACCTGGCTGACGGCGCGGTTGGATACCACGGCCGACTCCAATATGGAAAACGTGGTGGTGGCAGCAGTGGAGATTCCTTTTGGCCAGATGGTCGAGCCGCAACACGTCAAGTTGGTCTCCATGCCTAGGGGCACGGCACCCAGCGATGCTTTCGATGCGGTGGAGAAGGCCAGTGGGCGGATTGCCACCTTCAGCATCTTGGAGGGCGACATCCTGCGGAGTGCACGGCTGGCCGAACACTTGGGTGGTAGCACCCTGGCTTCGCTGATCGAACCAAGCAAGCGGGCAATCTCGGTACGGGTGGATGACGTAGTGGGCGTCGGTGGCTTCCTGCTGCCGGGCAATCGGGTCGATGTGCTGGCGACCAAGCAGGAGGGCGGCAGCGGCCGCGAGGCGAAATCCGAAACCATCCTTTACGACCTGCGCGTGTTGGCTGTGGACCAGACCGCCAGTACCGACAAGACCCAGCCGGTGGTGGTGCGCGCGGTAACCCTGGAAATGACTCCAGAGGAGACCGAGAAGCTGGTCAAGGCGCAGAGCGAAGGGAAGCTGCAACTGGCTCTGCGCAATCCGCTGGAGGAGAAAAAGCCGGTGGAAACCAAACCCGATCCGGTACCGGTGGTAGCTGTAGCCCCTAAGCCAGCGCCGAAGCCGGTGGTACGTCGCAGCGGTGGGGGGGGCGGTGGTCAGGTGACCATCATTCGCGGGACGGAAATTGAAAAGGTGAGTGTGCAGCGGTAACGGAGCCACGCCGGGCGCGGCGTCCGCTTCAAGCAGGCAAGCTTTTATAAAGACTAAGGAGCAGACATGGATACCATCCGCAGACTTGGGTCATGCACGCTGTGCACGTTGGGCGCCTGGTTGTTGCTGGCGTTCGTAGTGCAGGCCGCCGAGCCCGTTCCCGTCCCCGGCGGCTTTTCGACCGGCGGCGTAACCAATATCGAAGTGCCGATCTACAAGTCGCGGGTGCTCACCACTCGTGCAGCTGTACGCAAGGTTTCCATCGGTAATCCGGAAATCGCCGACGTGCTGGTCACCAACTCCCGTGAGCTGTATCTGCTGGGGCGTTCTCTGGGCAGCACCAATGTGCTGCTGTGGGACGCCAGCGGCAAGCTGATCGAAAGTCTCGACCTGGAAGTGGTACACGATCTGGGCGCGCTCAAGACCAAGCTGCACGAACTGATGCCCAACGAGAAAATCTCGGTGTTCACCGCTCAGGGCGCGCTGGTGTTGCGTGGCCAAGTGTCCAGTGCGGCGGTAATGGACACCGCAGTCAAGGTGGCCAAGACCTATACCGCGCAGAGCGAGAGCATCGTGCAGGGCAAGGGCGAAACCGCCGAGGCAGCGCCGAGCAAGAAGCTGGACGTCATCAACTTGCTTACCGTCGGCGGTAGCCAGCAGGTGATGCTGGAGGTCAAGGTCGCCGAGATGCAGCGCAGCCTGTTCAAGAACCTTAGTGTGCGCTTCAACGCGCTGGATTTCGGTTCCTCCAGCCGCTGGAGTGGAGGTGGTTTCAACGATGGCCGGTTGCTGGGTGTGGCGCCCGACGGTACCCCCCTCGACCCGGCTTCGATGATTGGCAATGGCAAGGCACTCTTCGGCCAGTTCCTCTCGGAGAACTTCCTGTTCAACGTGGTGCTGGAAGCGGCCAAGGATAATGGCTCGGCCAAGGTGCTGGCGGAGCCGACCCTGACCACCCTGACCGGACAGCAAGCCGAGTTCATCTCCGGCGGCGAGTTCCCCGTGCCGGTCACCGAGGATGACGGCATCACCATCGAGTACAAGGAGTTCGGCGTGGGGGTCAAGTTCCTGCCGGTGGTGCTGGACTCCGGACGGATCAACCTCAACCTGAATGTCTCGGTAAGCGAACTTTCCAACACCAATGCCCTGGCCCTGGATACCGGCCTGGACAGCGTGTTGGGCGGGGGCGTGGCCCAGGTCATTCCGTCGATCACCAAGCGCAGCGCGCAATCTACCGTGGAGCTTGGCAACGGCCAGACCATCGCCATCGCCGGCCTGATCAACGAAACCACGCGCGACTTCGTCAGCAAGTTTCCCGGTCTGGGTGATGTCCCGGTACTGGGACATCTGTTCCGCAGCCAGCAATACCAAAGCGGCGAAACCGAGTTGGTGATCATGGTGACACCGTACTTGGCCAAACCACTGGATGCCAAGATGGTGCGGCTGCCCACCGAGCGTTTCGTGGAGCCGAGCGATCTCGATTTTTATCTGCTCGGCAAGACCAAGGGCAACGGCCCGGGACGCAATATCCCGGTCAGCCTTGGCGTGAGCGAAGGCCGCTTTGGCCACGATCTGGACTGAAGGGAGTACAGACCATGAAAGCACTTGTTCCGCTAATGTTGCTGACCACCTTGGCCGGTTGCATGACCTACGAAGAGGGGCGTGTGGGTGATCTCGGCCACACGGTGTACCTGACCACCTACCAGCAGATCGCCGATAAGGAGGGGGCGGCCAACCCTGGGACGGAGGTTTCGCCAACCGGAACGGATGGTCCACTGGTCGAGAGGGTCATGGATGACTTCCGCGGCGTCACTGGCGACGCCAGCCAAATTGCCCAACCCATCCAGATCAATGTGGGCAATTGACGTTGACATAGCGACTCGTGAGGAAACGGTATGAGCCCCCTGACTAAACGAAACCTCAAACAGCACTGGCCAGGCAGGCAGCAGGGGGCCGTACTAGTGCTGGTGGTCATTGCCTTGGCGGCTATGTTGCTGATGGGAGCCCTGGCTCTGGATGGCGGTCATATGCTGCTGAACAAGACCCGCCTGCAGAATGCCGTGGATGCAGCGGCCCTGAGCGGCGCCAAGACATTGCAGGCGTCCTTCGGTAGCCCCACTGCCTCCACCCTGGCCCGCGAGGCATCCTTGGACACCCTGGCGCGCAATGCCGCCTCCGAAGGCAACGGTGAACTGGGGCGGGCCATAGGTACGACGGTGGCGGCTGTTGGGGGACATACCGAGGTCACCTTTTCCAACAGCGTCTACGGGCCCTTTTCATCCGCAGGACCGGCGGATGCCAAGTATGTCCGGGTATCAGTGCCGAACTACCCTCTGACGGGATTTCTCTGGAGTGTCGCCCAGCTCTTTGGGGGCGTGGGCGACAAAGCGGTGGCTGCCATTGCCACCGCTGGGCCGAGCCCTACGGCCAGCCCATGCAAGATCGAGCCGATTATGGTCTGTGGCGACCCCGACGATGACCCCGCGGAGAATGGCGGGTCCTCCTACTGGGGGTACAGTTATGGCGAGCTGGAAGTGCTCAAGAGCGCCGCCGGCAATGCGCCGGCGATCGGTCCGGGCAACTTCCAGCTACTGCGTCTGGATGGATCTTCCGGCGCCAACGACCTGCGCAAGGCGCTGGCCGGCGGTATCGACAAGTGCAACGTGGTGGGCGATGAGGTCGGCACCGAGCCCGGCAACCAGGTAGGCCCCGTGGCCCAGGGCCTGAATACCCGCTTCGGGGTGTACAACGGCCCGGGCATGAATGCCACCAACTACCCACCGGATTGGGTCACCGAATTCAACAATCCGAAGATGACCTACAACGACAGCACTTCGCCGGCCCAGGTGCAATATCAGGGGCAACAGGTGACCTCCAGCGGTGGGGATCTGTCGGCTGGCAGCACGCCGTTGTATGACATCAACGATTGGAAGGGCGACAGCGCGGCCTGTGCCGTGTCCGGTAGCTGCGCAGGGGCTTATGAGCGGCGCATGCTCAATATCGTGATTGGCAATTGCGATGGCGCGTCCGGCGGCCAGGTGGAAGTGCCGGTGCTGGATTTCGGCTGCTTCTTCCTGCTGCAGACCGTCGCACAGCAGGGCGTCGAGGCCCAGGTCTTCGGCCAGTTCGTCAAGGAGTGCGAGGGCGATGGTGTGGCTGGGCCGGTGCCGACAGAGGATGTCGGGCCGGTGATCATCCAGCTGTACAAGTCCTATATGGACAACAGTCGTACGCCGAGTACCGACTCCTGATCGGTTGTTGAAAGCAAGCCTGCCGGGCTTGTCCCGGCAAGGGAAGGTGATTATGCAAGGTCGCACATACAAACAGAGCCAGAGCCAGCGAGGGGTGGCGATGGTCGAGTTTGCCATTGCCCTGCCGCTGCTGCTGCTACTGCTTCTGGGCATCGCCGAGTTCGGACGCATGCTTTACCACTACAACAATTTGCTACAGGCCAACCGCGATGCGGTGCGCTACCTCGCCGGCCAGGCCTGGAACGGCAACCTTGGGCGGGTGGAAATCACCGCTGTACTGGAGGCCAGGACCAAGAACCTCGCCGTTTACGGCGTGCCCACACCGCAGTCGAGAGCAGTGGTTCCGGGGTTGACTACGGCCGACGTACAGGTCAGCACGGTAGGAACCGAGCATGTTCAGGTGCGCATCAGCTATTTGTTCCAGCCAGTGATCGGCAACGGATTGCCTGCCTTGATCGGCAATGCCATTCCACTGAACTTCCCGCTGGTGGCCACCACAGTGATGAGGGGGTTGTGATGAACGCGAAACGCATGCGCGGTGTGTACGTAGTGGAGTTCGCCATCATTGGCTCACTGCTCTTCGTGCTGCTGTTCGGGGTGTTGGAGATGGGCCGCCTGTACTTCACCGTCAATGGTCTGGATGAAGTAGTACGGCGGGGTGCCCGGCTGGCGGCGGTCTGTGATATCCGCGACGCACGCATCCTGCGCCGGGCCATTTTCAACGACATCAACAGTAGCGGCGCTAGCCCGCTGATTGGCAGCCTGGAAACCGCCGATCTGAACCTGATCTATCTGGACGAGAACGGCGCTGTCGTTGGCAGTCCGAACGACCTGTCCAGCGCCAACGGTTTCCGTGCCATCCGTTACGTGCAGCTACGGGTGGACAATTTCCCCTTCGAGCTGCTGATTCCTGGATTTCGCGGGGTGTTTACCCTGCCGGCATTCAGGTCGACCATTCCCCGCGAAAGCCTCGGCAGGCATGCCGAGGAAGGCGTCGCTCCGGAGATCACGCCATGCTGAAGTCCAGGGAAGTACCGTCCGTGACGGACAGCCAATCGCGCCATGGCCTGAGGCTGCTGATCAGTAGTCGCGATGCTCAGGCGCTCAAGGATCTGCAGGTGATCTGCCAGTCTGTGGCAGGTCTGCAGGTCATCACCCGCCTGGTCAGTAATGGCCATTGCGACCCGCTGCACGGTATTGAGCAGATGCCCGACCTGCTGCTGTTGCAAGTCAGCACTCAGTGGCGCGAGGAGTTGGCCGCATTGATGCAGCGTCCGGCGGCCGAGCGGCCGGCCCTGCTGGTGTGTGGCGCGCTGGATCAGGCCGAGGGCTTGCGCCTGGCCATGCAGGCCGGGGCGCGGGACTTTCTCCCCGAGCCGCTGAATTCGCATGAATTGGCCGCTGCGTTGCAGCGCATGGTGCAGGAGAAGCGTGCCAGCAGCGGTGATAGTGGCAAGCTGCTGGCGGTGATGAATGCCAAGGGGGGCTCCGGTGCGACCTTGCTGGCCTGTAACTTGGCCCAGCAATTGAGCCTGCATGCCAGTGTGCTGCTGATCGACCTCGATCTGCAGTTCGGTAGTGTCACGCACTATCTCGATGTGCAGCCCACCCACAGCCACGTCGATGTGCTTAAGCAGGTCGGCGAGATGGACAGTCTGGCGTTGCGCGGCTTTTGTACCCATTTCAGTGCCAACTTGCATGTGTTGGGTGGGCGCAGCACTGAGCTGTGTCTGCCTCAGGATATCCATGCGGAGCAGTTGGAGGCCTTGCTGCACTTGGCGCGCAGCACCTACGACTGGGTCGTGGTGGACCTGCCGCGGCAGATCGATCATCTCACCGGAACAACGCTGGAGAACGCCGACAAGGTGCTGGTGGTGTTGCAGCAGAGTGTCAGTCACCTCAAGGATGCCGATCGCCTGCTGCGTATCCTGCGTGACGACATGGGCATCCAGTCTAGCCGTCTGCAGGTGCTGATCAACCGTTACAACAAGAACGCTACGGTCAGTCTCAAGGATATCGAGGAGGCCTTGCACTGCCCGGATCTGCTGCTGTTGCCCAACGATTTCACTGTGGTCAGCGAGAGCCAGAACGCCGGCGTGCCGCTGGCTATCCATGCACCGCGCGCCGCCATTACCCTGGCGCTGAAGCCGATCGCCGAGGAGCTGCAGGGCAGCCCGGAAGTCCAACGTGGCGGACTGTTCAAGCGTGCGGTGAGTCGCCTGTTCGGGGGAGTCAGCCATGCTCAATGAATTGCGCAATCGCCTGCGCCAGTCACCGCAGAAGGCGGCTGTTCCTGCAGTCGCCAGCGAAACCACCAGCCACGAACGCGAGCAGTTGGCGTGGGAGGAGGCTGTGCCGCTGAACAACTACAGCACTCGTACCCAGCTCAATCCTCTGGAAGTTGAGTGGCGCGAGAAGGTCTACGAGCAGCTGCTCAAGGTCATGGATCTGTCGCTGCTCGACAGTCTGGAGCCGGCCGAAGCTGCCAAGCAGATTCGCGAGATTTGCCTGCGCTTGCTCGACGATCATTCGGCGCCGATCAGCGTGGCCAGTCGCCAGCTGATCATCAAGCAGATCACCGACGAGGTGCTTGGCCTCGGCCCGCTGGAGCCGCTGCTGGCCGACAGTACGGTGTCGGATATCCTGGTCAATGGGGCGAAATCGGTTTACGTAGAACGCTTCGGCAAACTGCAGAGAACCGATGTGTGCTTTCGCGACGACGCTCACCTGTTGAACATCATCGATCGCATCGTTTCCGCTCTGGGGCGGCGTATCGACGAGTCCTCGCCGCTGGTGGATGCGCGCCTCAAGGACGGTTCGCGGGTCAACGCCATCATCCCTCCGCTGGCAATCGACGGGCCGAGCATATCGATTCGTCGTTTTGCCGTCGACCTGCTCAATACCGAGAGCCTGATCGAGCGCGGCACCCTGACGGCGGCGATTGCCCTGGTGCTCAAGGCCATCGTCCGCGGCCGGATGAATGTGCTGGTGTCCGGCGGTACCGGCACCGGCAAGACCACCATGCTCAACGTGCTGTCCAGCTTCATTCCGCACAACGAGCGCATCGTCACCATCGAGGACTCGGCCGAGTTGCAATTGCAGCAGCCCCATGTAGTGCGCCTGGAAACCCGGCCGGCGAACATCGAGGGACGCGGCGAGGTGAACCAACGCGAGCTGGTGCGTAACAGCCTGCGCATGCGCCCGGATCGCATCGTCATCGGCGAGGTGCGTGGCTCCGAGGCGCTGGACATGCTGGCGGCGATGAACACCGGCCACGACGGCTCGCTGACTACCATCCACGCCAACACCCCGCGCGATGCCTTGGGGCGTATCGAGAACATGGTGGCGATGACCGGCGCGACCTTTCCGATCAAGGCGCTGCGCCAGCAGATCGCCTCGGCCATCGACGTGGTGGTGCAACTGGAGCGCCAGGAGGATGGTAAACGCCGTCTGGTGAGCGTGCAGGAGATCAACGGCATGGAGGGCGAGATCATCACCATGACTGAGATCTTCACCTTCGAGCGCCGTGGCATCAGCGAGCATGGTGAAGTGCTGGGCGACTACAAGCCTACTGGAATGGTGCCAGCCTTCCGCGATGTGCTGGCCAAGCGTGGCATCGAACTGCCGCTCAATCTGTTTCGGCCGGAGTGGATGGAGGGGCAGTCATGAACCAGATCCCCTCGGAGTTCATCTTTCTTTTCCTTGGCATGGTATTTCTCGCCGTATTCCTGCTCAGCCAGGGGGTGGCGGTGCCGGTCTTCGGTGAGGCCGGCAAAGTGCGCAAGCGCATCCGCGAGCGGCTGCACCTGCTCGAGCGGGCCAACGATCTGCCAAACATGCAGACGGTATTACGGCAAAAATACCTCAAGCGCTTGTCGCCACTGGAGGCGGCGCTGGAGCAGCTGCCGGGCATGGAAAAGCTGGCTGAGATGGTCGACCAGAGCGGCCATGAGGTGCGGGCCTACCGGGTAATCCTGCTTGGCCTGGCGCTGGCCGTAGGTGGCGCAATGCTGGTGTGGCTGTTGTTCCCTCTGTGGTGGGTAGCACTGGCAGCCGGGGCTGTGCTGTTCTGGGTACCGATCCTGAAGATATCCAGCGACCGCGGCAAACGCTTCGCCGAGTTCGAGGAGCAGTTGCCGGATGCGCTGGACTCCATGGTGCGTGCGCTAAAGGCCGGGCATCCGTTCAACGAGACCCTGCGACTGGTGGCCGACGAACAGAAGGGCGTGGTGGCTCACGAGTTCGGCCTGACCTTTGCCGACATCAACTATGGCAACGATGTGCGCCGGGCCATGTTGGGGCTGCTTGAGCGCATGCCGAGTATGACCGTGATGATGCTGGTGACCTCGATCCTGCTGCACCGGGAAACCGGCGGCAACCTGACCGAGATTCTCCAGCGCCTGAGCTCGCTGATCCGTGGTCGCTTTCGCTTCCAGCGTAAGGTCAAGACACTGTCGGCGGAAGGTCGCATGTCGGCCTGGGTGCTGGTGGCCATTCCCTTCGTGCTGACCATTGCTCTGATGGTGAGTTCTCCAACTTATCTGCCAATGCTGCTCAAGGAGCCAATCGGCCACAAGCTGATCGCCGGGTCCTTCACGGCCATGCTGCTGGGGATTTTCTGGATCAAAAAAATCATCCGTATTGAGGTCTGAGGCCTGGACGGAATGTGGGGAGGGACTGCAAATGGACTATCTGCTGAGTCTACTCAATAGTGCAGTGGGGAATCAGGAGGTGGCACGACTACTGTTTGTCGGTGCCATCACCTTGAGCGCGGTGCTGGCGGTGGTGACGGTGGCGCTGCTGATGATCGGACTGCAGGATCCGGTGCAGCGCCGACTGAAGGTGCTCAAAAGCGCCCAGGTAGCCGTTGGCGGTAGTCATCGCGCGCCGAGCAGCCTGCAACTGATGCTGGAACAGGTGGGTGAGCGGTTTGCTGGCAATCAGGACTGGCACAACTCGCCGACCCGCACCCTGCTGGTTCACGCGGGTTACCGTCAGCCTTCGGCTGCCCAAGCCTACTGGGCTGCGCGCCTGCTGCTGATGCTGGTGCTGGTCGGGATTGCTGTACTGGCGTTGCCATTCATCAAGGGGGCTTCTTTCCTGCAGTCAACCCTGCTGTTGTTAGGCGCCGCTGGAGTGGGCTGGATTGTGCCGGCGATCTATGTAGACAAGCGCAAGCAGGCGCGCATGCGCTTGCTGCGTGCAGGCTTTCCCGATGCACTGGATCTGTTGGTGGTTTGTGTCGAGTCGGGCCTGGCGTTGCCGCAATCCATCGAACGGGTGGCCGAGGAGCTGTCGGTCAGCCATGGCGAGTTGGCCGAGGAGCTGGCGCTGGTCAATGCCGAGATTAGGGCCGGCATCTCCAGTACCGAGGCCTTGCGCCACCTGGCGGATCGTACCGGTCTGGAGGATATCAACGGTCTGGTCAGTCTGCTTGCGCAGAGCATCCGCTTCGGTACCAGTGTGGCCGACACTCTGCGTATCTATGCCGAGGAGTTCCGTGATCGGCGTACCCAAGCGGCCGAGGAGCAGGCAGCGAAACTCGGTACCAAGTTGATCTTTCCACTAATCTTCTGTTTGTGGCCGAGCTTCTTCCTGGTCGTCATCGGACCGGTGATCGTCGGCGTTCTCAAGGCCTTCGGGAGATTGTGAGATGCATAGGATTGCACTTTTGGCAGCGCTTGCTGCCACGCTGGCAGGTTGCCAGACCACGGGGGAGAGCATCGGCAAGAGCCGCAATGATCTGTACGACGGCGGCCGTTCGGTGCTCTATCAGGTACAGAAGGGCGCCGACACTCCGGAGCAGGCCATGCGAATGGCCGCCGCCGCTTACAGCGCGGGGGACACTGATCAGGCGTTGTATCAGTATCTGCGCGCCAGCGAGCTGGACCCCAAGCGTTACGATGCGCTGGTGTGGGTGGGACGTATCCACCGCGAGCGGGGCAACAATCCGTTGGCCGAGCGGGCGCTGAACGATGTGCTCAAGGTTGAGCCGGGTAATCTCGAGGCCCTGAGCGAACTGGGTACGCTGCAGATCGCCATGCGTCGTTATCCTGAGGCGGCGAAGACCTTGGGTGGCGCGCTGCGCCTGGACCAGCAGCGTTTCGGTGGCGTGGTCCCGGCAGGGGAGCTGACCGACCCCGGTGTGCTGATGGTGGACGACAAGTCGCCTCTGCGGGTCTACAACGGCTTGGGGGTGCTGGCCGACCTGCGTAACGAATTCGATCGGGCTCACGTGTATTACCGCCTGGCGCTGCAGATCAGCCCGCGCTCGGCCATGGCGGCCAACAGTCTGGGCTACTCGCACTACTTGGCTGGTGAATGGCCGGCCGCCCGTCAGGCCTATCAGCAGGCGCTGGGCTTCGATGCCAGCTACAAGCCTGCGTGGCGCAACTACGGGATGCTGCTGGCCCGCATGGGCAATTACGAGGAAGCGCTATCGGCCTTCGAGCAGGTCGAGACCCGTGCCGAGGCGAGCAACGATGTGGGGTATGTCTGCCTGATCGAGGGTAACCTGGAGCAGGCGGAGCTGTTCTTCCGCAGCGCCATCGATCAGTCGCCTGCCCACTATGAAGTGGCTTCGCAGAACCTCAAGCGCGTCGAGCAGATTCGCCGCATCCGCAACAATGACGCCGGTGGCGGTAGCGACGTGAGCAGGATGTCGACCCCTGTGGCTCCTGCCGCCGGCCCCTTGACCATTCCGTCCGCTGTGCCGTTGGCGGCGTCCACACCGATGGTGTCGACCGTCAGCCTGCCTTCGCCGTTGCAGACGGGTACACCGTAACCGGAAAGGGGGCAACAGCAAGAAGCCGCGTCGATACGCGGCTTCTTGCTGTTGAGCTGTACACCGCCGGTTTCGCGTCGATCCAGTCGTAGGGTGGGGTGGGTCGGAGGCCATAACCCGCCAACCGGTCGCGAGGTCGGCACTGGTGATATCTGTCGGCATCGTCGGCGGGTTACGCCGCTGCGCGGCTAACCCACCCTACAGGTGCCACCTTCGAGGGTCGGCACTCTGCAGCTACTGCAGGCTATCCGATGACCAGCCATCCAGTCGGTCTACTTGCGGTGTTGTCGTGTCCGCAGGCTGAGCCTGCCGGCAGGCGCTGGGACTGTGGCCAAAATGCTGGCGGAAGGCACGGGCAAAGTAGGACGGATCCTTGAAGCCGACCATGTAGGCCACGCTGGAGACCGGGATCTCGCTGTTCAGCAGCAGTTCTTCGGCGGCCTGCATGCGCTTGCGCATCACGTACTCCTGAAAGCCGATCCCGCAGTTCTGCTTGAACAGGCGGCTGAAGCGCACCACGGTCATGGCGCAGAGCTCGGCCATGTCCTTCTCTTCGATCCGTTCCCGGAAGTGATTGTCGATATGCGCCAGGGCGGCGTAGAGCGGCTGGTGGATGTGCTGTCCGCGGTTCAGGCGCACGCAGTCGGGCAGTTGCTCGGTGCGCACTGGGCGCAGGCGCTGACTGCCCGGCGGGCGCCGGCGCAGTTCGTGGAGGTCACGCAGGGACTTGAGGTAGCGCTGCCGCTCGGCGCCGGACAGCGGCAGCGTCAGATACTCCCAGACGCCCGAGCGGAACGCCCAGACGGCCAGTTCCTCGGAGTGCTGCACGGTAAGCATGGTGATCGGGATGGAGGGCGCGCGGCGCTTGATCTCCAGCAGCAGGTTGAGGCCGCTGCTGTCGGGGCGGTCGAATTGCACGCAGATCATATCCGGCAGGTTCTTTTCGTCCGCTGCGGGCAGGCTGCCGAGCCCATAGCCCAAGGTGACCTGACATGGCGGGACAAATTGCTCGATGCACTGCTCGGCATTCTGTGCGCTGGTCAGATCGAACCACAACAGGCGGGGTTTGCTCGCGGCCTTGGCACTCATTCCACTGATTACTCGGCTGACTTGGTTCTGCTATCAATTCAAGATCATCCTGGACAGACGGAAGAGAACCAATCCTCCTAAGCAAGTTGGTTAAGTGATGTTTATTGGAATTAAAAGTGCGGGCAAAGAAAAAGCCGGCACAGTGGCCGGCTTGTTCTGTACTGCTCAGGCAGCGTCGCGAGGCGGGAGCCTCAGACCACGCCCTGGGCCAGCATGGCGTCGGCAACCTTGACGAAGCCGGCGATGTTGGCGCCCTTGACGTAGTTGATACGGCCATTCTCCTCGCCATAGCTGACGCAGGCGTGGTGGATGTTCTGCATGATGCTGTGCAGCTTGGCGTCCACTTCGCCGTCGGTCCACAGCAGACGCATGGAGTTCTGGCTCATTTCCAGACCCGACACGGCTACGCCGCCGGCGTTGGAGGCCTTGCCCGGCGCGTAGAGGATGCCGGCTTCGACGAACAGGTCGACCGCCTCGAGGGTGGACGGCATGTTGGCGCCTTCGGCCACACAGAAGCAGCCGTTCTTCAGCAGGGTGCGCGCGTCGTCGGCGTCCAGTTCGTTCTGGGTAGCGCACGGCAGGGCGATGTCGCACACCAGGTTCCACGGACGCTGGCCTTCCAGATACTGCAGGCCGAAGTGTGCCGCCATCTCTTCGATGCGACCGCGACGGACGTTCTTCAGGTCCATCAGGTAGTCGAACTGTTCCTTGTTCAGGCCCGCCTCGATCAGCACGGTGCCGCCGGAGTCGGACAGGGAGATGACCTTGCCGCCCAGTTCCATGACCTTCTGCGCGGCGTACTGGGCCACGTTGCCCGAGCCGGAGATTGCCACGCGCTTGCCGTCGAAGCCTTCGTGACGGGTCTTGAGCATTTCCTGGGCGAAGTACACGCAGCCGTAGCCGGTCGCTTCCGGACGGATCAGGCTGCCGCCGTAGCTCATGCCCTTGCCGGTCAGCACCGAGGTGAATTCGTTGGCCAGGCGCTTGTACTGGCCGAACAGGAAGCCGATTTCACGACCGCCGACGCCAATGTCACCGGCCGGTACGTCGAGGTTGGCGCCGACGTGACGGTACAGCTCGGTCATGAACGACTGGCAGAAGCGCATCACTTCGTTGTCGCTCTTGCCCTTCGGGTCGAAGTCGGAGCCGCCCTTGCCGCCGCCCATGGGCAGGGAGGTCAGCGAGTTCTTGAACACCTGCTCGAAGGCGAGGAACTTCAGCACGCCCAGGTTGACCGACGGGTGGAAGCGCAGGCCGCCCTTGTATGGACCGATGGCACTGCTCATCTGCACGCGGTAGCCACGGTTGACGCGGACCACGCCCTGATCGTCGACCCACGGTACGCGGAACAGGATGGCGCGTTCCGGCTCGACCATGCGCTCGAGGATGGCGGCCTTCAGGTAGCGCGGCTCGCTTTGCAGGAAGGGCCACAGGCTGCGGACCACCTCTTCCACGGCTTGGTGGAATTCGGGCTGGTTGGGGTCGCGCTGCTTGAGCTGCGTTAGGAAGGCGTCAAGAGACTGGGACATGGAGAGGCCTCGGAAGTTGGCTGCGAATGAATCTGGCCGTGTTCGGCAGGGCGTGAAATTTAGCAGGCCATGCGTGCTTCTTCATAGTGCGAAATGACGCCTTTATGAATCTTTTTGGTGCCTTTTTTGTAAGTGCGGACAAAAAAGCTTCATTTTCAAGCTGTTTTAGCATGACTTATGCACTGTTTTGGTTATATGTCGGCGCCATGCTGTCTTATCTTGGTGCGCGCGGGTTTTCGCCTCCCGCGCGGAGGCGGCGAATTTTCCTGGGGCAAGTCGGCGCCTTCGCGGTCGGTGGCACCGAGCGAATTCGGTTGCCGGAGAGTGCGGGAAGCCCCGGACGGCAGTGCGGCCGGGGATGTCAGTCGATACCGAGCTTTTTCAGCCGGTAGCGCATGGAGCGGAACGACAGGCCGAGGCGCTGGGCAGCCGCGGTGCGGTTCCAGCGGGTTTCCTCGAGGGCCTGCATGATCGCCTGGCGCTCGATGTTCTCGAGGAAGTCTTCAAGGTCGTCGATCTGTGCCAGGTTGCCGCTGGCGCCGTCACCGCCGCCCTGCGTCGGGGCATCGCCGAGGCGCAGGTCGCCGGCCTCGATCTGGTCGTCCTCGCACAGGGTGTAGGCGCGCTCGAGCATGTTTTCCAGCTCGCGCACGTTGCCGGGGAAGCGGTAGCTCTTCAGCTTTTCCAGCGCATCGCTGCTCAGGCGTGCCGGCGGCATGCCGCAGTCGACGGCCAGGCGCTGCAAGGCGCGCTCGGCAAGCAGGGCGATGTCTTCGCGGCGCTCGCGCAGCGGCGGTACGTTCAGTTCGATGACGTTGAGGCGGTAGTAGAGGTCCTGGCGGAAACGCCCGGCGGTGACCTCGCTGGCCAGGTCCTTGTGGGTGGCGCTGAGGATGCGCACGTCGACGGCGATCTCCTGCTGGCCGCCGACCGCGCGTACGGCCTTCTCCTGGATGGCGCGCAGCAGCTTGACCTGCATGGGCAGCGGCAGGTCGGCCACCTCGTCGAGGAACAGCGTGCCGCCGTCGGCGGCTTTGAACAGGCCGGGCTTGTCTTCTACTGCGCCGGTGAAACTGCCTTTCTTGTGGCCGAAGAACTCGCTTTCCATCAGCTCAGAAGGGATGGCGCCGCAGTTGACCGGCACGAACGGCTGCTCGGTGCGCGGGCCGAGCTCGTGGATCAGACGCGCCACCAGCTCCTTGCCGCTGCCCGATTCGCCGCTGATGTACACCGGCGCCTGGCTGCGCGACAGCTTGGCGATCTGCTTGCGCAGGGCGCGCATCGGCGGCGAATCGCCGAGCAGGCGGCTGTCCACCGAGCCATCGCCTTCGTCCTGGGGGCTGCGCAGGCGCAGGGCGGTGGCGACCAGCTCGCGCAGGCGGGCAAGGTCCACTGGTTTGGTGAGGAAGTCGAAGGCGCCGGCCTTGAGGGCATTGATCGCGGTGTCCAGGCTGCTGTAGGCCGTGATCATCGCCACCGGGGTCTGCGGATAGCGCTGCTGGATCAGTTGCACCAGCTCCAAGCCGGTACCGTCGGGCAGGCGCATGTCGGTCAGGCACAGGTCGAACGGTTCGCGCGCCAGCCACTCGCGGGCTTCCTTGACGTTGCGCGCGCAGCGGGTGTCCAGCTTCATGCGGCCGAGGGTGATTTCCAGCAGCTCGCGGATATCGGGTTCGTCGTCGACGATCAGGGCTCGTTGCGCCATGGTCAGCTCGTGGTTCTCGGATGGGCGAAGGTGATGCGAAAGCAGGCACCGCTGCCTTCGCGGGGCACGTAGTCCAAGCGGGCACGGTTGCTTTCACACAGTTCGCGGGAGATGTACAGGCCGAGGCCGGTGCCCTTGTTTTCGGTGGTGAAGAACGGCTCGAACAGGTTGGCCTGCTGGTCGGCGGGAATGCCGTCGCCGTCGTCGCAGATTTCCAGCACCGGCAGCTGGGTGTCGCTGTCGCGGAACAGGTTCAGCCAGACCTGGCCTCGGCCGTGCTTGCGGGCGCTATAGCGCAGCCCATTCTGCACCAGGTTGGTCAGCACCTGGGTCAGTTGCTGGGGGTCGATGCGGGTCTGGATCGAGCCGGCTTCGGTCTGCAGGTGGATCGTCGAGTCACCCCGCGGGCTTTCCCGCAGCTCGCCGGTAAAGCGGTGCAGCCAGTAGCGCAGGTCGAGCAATTGCGGCTCGGCCTGGCGCCGCCGCGACAGCTGCAGGATGTTCTCCACCACCAGATTCATCCGTCGCGAATGATCGAGAATGATGTGGGTCAGGCGGCGGTCCGGTGCGCTGAGGTCCTCGGCCTCCTGCAGCAGTTGGGCGGCGTGGCTGATGGCGCCCAGCGGGTTGCGGATCTCGTGGGCGATGCCGGCGGTCAGGCGGCCCAGGGAGGCCAGCTTGAGCTGCTGCGCCTGCTGGGCGAGTATCGAGACGTCCTCGAGAAAGATCAGGATGTCGCGCTCGCCCTTGCGCCGCAGCTGCACGAAGCTGGGCTGCAGCACCGGTCCTTCGGCGAAGGCCTGCAGGGTTGGCGGGCGCAGTGCCGGGTTTTCCTGCCATTGCTGCAGGCGCTCGAGCAGCACTGGACAGCATTGTTCTAGGGGCTGGTTTTCCAGCGGGTGCTGGCCGAGCAGGGACTGGCTGCTGGCGTTGGCCAGCAGCACGCGATGCTGCGGGTCGAGGGCCAGGATGCCGGTGCGCATGCGTTGCAGGATCAGGGCGTTGAGGACCTGCAGGTCGGCCACGTCGGCGGCGTGCCGGCGGGCCAGGGTTTCGCTCTGCTGCAGACGCCGGCTCAGCGCCTGGATGATCAGCGCGGCGACGAAGCACAGGGCGCCGAGAGCCCCGGCCTGGACGTAGTAGCTGGTGGCTGCTGATCGGCTGAGGCTGATGTAGAACGTCAGGTAGATCAGGCCGCTGCTGGCCAGCGCTGCGATCAGCAGGCCAAGGCGTCCGCGCAGGATGCTGTTGGACATCGCCACCGAAATCACCAGCAGCGGCGCCAGCCCGCTGCTGAGGCCGCCGGCGGCGTAGAACAGGGTGCTGAGCAGGGTCACGTCGAACAGCGCCAGGCCGAACAGGGTCAGGGGGCGGTTGGCCTGTTGTACCAGTACGCCGAGCACCACATTGGTGGCCAGGTAGGCCCAGCTGGCGTGGCGGAACAGGCGGGCATCGACCATGTCCAGCAGTTCACGGTGCATGTCGCTGGTGATCAGCAGGACCAGGGCCAGGCCGACGCTGAGGCGATAGAGATGGTACAGGCGCAGGATGCGCTGCCCCTGTGCGGTGCCCGGTGACCAGAAGTCAGCGTTGTTCAGGGGAGTCGTCTTGTTCCAGGTGGGCACGGCTGCAATACCAGCGGTTGTCGTGGGCGAGAGCTTCGTTCTGCGGCACATGCACACCGCAGTGGGCGCAGCGCACCATCGGCTGGGTCCTGGGCGCGGCGGGGGGGCGGGGTTCCTGTGGCGGTCGGACAAAGCGTCGCCACAGCCACCAGCCGATGGCGAACAGGGCGATGAGGGTCAACAGGCGCGCCATAATGCTCTCGTGCTACGCGGAAAAGGCGCCAGTGTAGCCAAGCCGGCGGCATGCGCCCAGCACCGTCGGCCACGACTGTGCGTTGTGTCGGCTGTGGCCGTTGCGGGAGAATGCGGCTCGTGCATCGGCGATGCGGGCGGCTCCGGTGGCTGTCGGCAGCCGCTTCTTCCAGATGGAGAGCAGAATGAGTCAAGTCCTGCGGGTCGCGATGGCCCAGCTCAACCTTCGCGTCGGCGATATCCACGGCAACGTCGAGCGCATCATCGAGGCTGCCGGACGCGCCCGCGCACAGTGGCAGGCGGATGTGATCGTGTTTCCCGAGCTGTCGCTGTGCGGTTATCCGCCGGAGGACCTGCTGCTGCGTGGCAGCATGCAGCTGCGCATCGAGGCGGCGCTCGAGCGGCTGTGCCGCGAGGTGCGCGGCATCCGCCTGCTGCTCGGCTTTCCGTGGGTGGAGGGCGAGCGGCGCTACAACGCCTGTGCGCTGCTCGATGACGGCCAGCTGGTGGCCCGCTACTACAAGCAGAAGCTGCCCAACTATCAGGTGTTCGACGAGAAGCGCTACTTCGATGCCGGCGATCAGGCATGCGTGGTGGACATCGCCGGCGTGCCGGTGGCGCTGAGCATCTGCGAGGACATCTGGCATGCCGAGCCGATGGCCGCCGCGCATGCCGCCGGCGCACGGCTGATGCTGAATCTCAACGCCTCGCCGTTCCACCAGGGCAAGCAGGTGCAGCGCGAGGAAACTCTGGCTGCGCGGGCGCGCGAGGGCGACATGCCGATCGTCTACGTCAACCAGGTTGGCGGTCAGGACGAGCTGGTGTTCGACGGCGGCTCCTGCGTGGTGGCGGCCAGCGGCCATGTGCTGCAGCGTGCCCCGGCCTATGAAGAGGGGTTGTTCCTCGCCGAGTTGCAGGTGGACGACGAGCTGGTGCAGCCGCAACCCGGCGCCTGCGCGGTGCTGGCCGATGAGGAGGCCAGCGTGTACGACGCGCTGGTGCTCGGCGTGCGCGACTACGTGCAGAAGAACGGCTTCAAGGGGGTGGTGCTCGGGCTGTCCGGTGGCATCGACTCGGCGCTGACCCTGGCGGTCGCGGTGGATGCACTGGGGGCCGACAAGGTCGAGGCGGTGATGATGCCGTACCGTTATACCGCGCAGATCAGCCTCGAGGATGCCGAGGCCGAGGCGCGCACGCTGAACGTGGCCTACAGCGTGCTGCCGATCGAGCCGATGGTCGAGGCGTTCATGGGCAGCCTGGCGCCGGTCTTCGCCGGACTGGCGCGCGATACCACCGAGGAGAATCTGCAGGCACGCTGCCGCGGCACGCTGCTGATGGCGATCTCCAACAAGAAAGGCTATCTGGTGCTGACCACCGGCAACAAGAGCGAGGTGGCGGTCGGTTACTGCACGCTGTACGGCGACATGGCCGGCGGCTTCGACGTGCTCAAGGACGTGCCCAAGACCCTGGTGTTCCGTCTTTGCGAGTATCGCAACAGCCTGGACGGGGAGGTGATTCCGCAGCGGGTCATCGACCGTCCGCCGTCCGCCGAGCTGGCGCCGGACCAGAAGGACGAGGATTCGCTGCCGCCCTACGCGGAGCTGGACGAGATCCTGCGCCTGTACGTGGAGGAGGACCAGTCGGCCGATGCCATCATCGCCCGCGGCTTTGCCGCCGATACCGTGCGCCGGGTGCTGCGCCTGGTCGATCTCAACGAATACAAGCGCCGCCAGGCTGCGGTCGGCCCGCGCATCACCCAGCGTGGCTTCGGTCGCGACCGCCGCTATCCGATCACTTCGGGCTGGCGCATCGGCGAGTGAAGCGCCACCTCCTCTTTCGGCGAGTCCGCGGGAGAGGGGGCGTCAGTCGGGCATGAAAAAGGGAGGCCGCAGCCTCCCTTTTTCGTTGCCAGTCGTGCCTCAGTCGAACAGGCCGAAGGTCATGCGGTGCCACCAGGAACGCTTCGGCGCGTTGCTGTCTTGCTCGGCTGCTTCGGCCTCGGTGTCTTCCGCGTTTTCCGGCTGCAGTTCCTCGGGGATGGCGTCCAAGGCTTCCTGATACTGGCGCTGCATGTCCTGGCTGGTACGGGTCTGGCCAGGCGGCAGCGGCGCTTCGTTGTCGATCAGGCCGAGGGTGGCCTTGCTCAGCCAGGAGCGGGTGTCGGCTTCTTCTTCGCGCGGCACGAACTCGCCGCTTTCCAGGGTCGGATGCTCGGGGTAATTGAGCTTGAGGGTGGCCAGGCTGCTGGCGGACAGATCGTCCAGGCCGAGGCGCTGGTAGGCTTCGGTCATCACCGCCAGGCCGTCGCCCACGGCCGGGGTTTCCTGGAAGTTTTCCACCACGTATCGGCCGCGGTTGGCGGCGGCGACGTAGGCCTGGCGCTTCAGGTAGTAGTTCGCGACGTGGATCTCGTAGGCGGCCAGCAGGTTGCGCAGATAGATCATGCGCGCCTTGGCATCGGGAGCGTAGCGGCTGTTGGGATAGCGGTTGACCAGTTGGGCGAACTCGTTGAACGAGTCACGGGCTGCGCCCGGGTCGCGCTTGGTCATGTCCAGCGGCAGGAAGCGTGCCATCAGGCCGCGGTCCTTGTCGAAGGAGGCCAGCCCCTTGAGGTAGTAGGCGTAGTCGGCGTTCGGATGCTGCGGATGCAGGCGAATGAAGCGCTCGGCGGCGGCACGTGCGGCCTCCGGCTCCTGGTTCTGGTAGTAGGCGTAGATCAGTTCGAGCTGCGCCTGCTCGGCGTAGCTGCCGAACGGGTAGCGCGACTCCAGGGCCTTGAGTGTGTCGACGGCGCTGGTGTAGCTCTTGTTGTCCAGATGCTCCTGCGCCTGCGTGTACAGCTCGGTCTCGCTGAGATTCTCGTCGATGACCTGCTTGGACGAACAGGCTGCGGTGAGAGCGAGGGTGGCGATCAGCAGCAGGTGTTTCACTTGCATGGCGCTTGGGTTCCCTGGGGCCGGGTGCGTGACAGGGGCCGGCCTGATATGATTGGTGCCCCAGAATCCTCTGGGGGAAATTCGTCGTATTTAACCACAAGCCTGTGGCTGAAACCAAAGCCGCACGGCCCTCCCCGATGTCAGTCATGTCCGAAATCATTCAATTGCGTGCCGAGGTGCCGTCCGAACTGGGCGGGCAACGTCTGGACCAGGTCGCCGCCCAGGTCTTTCCCGATCATTCGCGCTCGCGCCTGGCTGGCTGGATCAAGGATGGCCGGCTGACCGTCGACGGTGCCGTGCTGCGTCCGCGCGACACCGTCTATGGTGGTGCCGTGCTGCAGCTGGAGGCCGAGCGCGACGCGCAGGTCGAGTACCAGGCGCAGGATATCGAGCTGAACATCGTCTACGAGGACGAGCACATCCTGGTGCTGGACAAGCCGGCGGGACTGGTCGTGCATCCGGCTGCCGGGCATGCCGACGGCACCCTGCTCAACGCCTTGTTGCACCATGCCCCTGCGCTGGCCAGCGTGCCGCGCGGCGGTATCGTTCACCGCCTCGACAAGGACACCACCGGCCTGATGGTGGTCGCCAAGACGCTCGAGGCGCACACCAATCTGGTCGCCCAGTTGCAGGCGCGCAGTGTCAGCCGCATCTACGAGGCCATCGTCCTCGGCGTGGTTACCGCCGGTGGCAAGGTCGATGCGCCCATCGGTCGCCATTCGCAGCAGCGTCAGAAAATGGCGGTGACCTCCACCGGCAAGCCGGCGGTAAGCCACTACCGGGTGCTCGAGCGCTTCCGCGCGCACACCCATGTGCGGGTCAAGCTGGAAACCGGGCGCACCCACCAGATCCGCGTGCACATGGCCCACGTCAATTTTCCGCTGGTCGGGGATCCCGTCTACGGCGGGCGCTTCCGCATTCCGCCGGCGGCCAATCCGGTGCTGGTCCAGGCCCTGCGCGACTACCCGCGCCAGGCGCTGCATGCGCGTTTCCTCGAGCTGGATCACCCGGTGACCGGCGAGCGCATGGGCTGGGAGTCGCCGCTGCCGGACGACTTCGTCGAGCTGCTCAACCTGCTGCGTGGTGATCGCGAGGCGTTTATCGGATGAGCCTCGTCCCGGGCGATCTGCTGATCCCCGATTGGCCGGCACCGGCCAACGTACGTGCCTGCGTGACGACCCGCGCGGGCGGCGTCAGCCTGGTACCGTTCGCTACGCTCAACCTCGGCGATCATGTCGGCGACGATCCCGTCGCCGTGGCGGAGAATCGTCGCCGCCTGCAGGCGTTGCTCGGCTGCCGGGCGGCCTGGCTCTGCCAGGTCCACGGCGTGAGCGTGGTCGAGGCCGATCCGACGCAGGTCGCCGAGGCCGATGCCAGCTGGAGCGCCACCCCCGGCGTGGCCTGCGCCATCATGACCGCCGACTGCCTTCCGGTGCTGTTCTGCGACCGCGCCGGCACTCGCGTGGCCGCCGCCCATGCCGGCTGGCGCGGGCTGGCTGCCGGGGTGCTGGAGGCCAGCGTCGCGGCGCTGGGCTGTCCGGCCGATCAGGTGTTGGCCTGGCTCGGTCCTGCCATCGGTGCGCAGGCCTTCGAGGTCGGTGCCGAGGTGCGCGAAGCCTTCGTCGCGCAGCATGCCGAGGCGGCCGAGGCCTTCGTGCCCAGCGTCAATCCCGGGCGCTTCATGGCCGATCTGTACCGGCTGGCGCGCATTCGCCTGGCGGCCATCGGCGTCACCGCCGTGTACGGTGGCGGGCTGTGCACCTTCGGCGATGCCGAGCGCTTCTATTCCTACCGACGCGAGCCGCGTACCGGCCGCATGGCCAGCCTGATCTGGCTGGAGCCGGAACGGGCCTGAATGGGCGTGTAGGTAACTCGCGAAGCGATTACCTGCCACCCAGGCTGCGCCCACCCCATCGGTAGAAGATCGCTGCGCGAGTCTTCTACCCTACGGCGCCATTGACCCCTGTCAAGCTCCCGCCCCTTGAATCGCCTGTAATCGTCCTCATCTATGCTGCAACCGAATCCCTAAGCGGACTGTTGGTGTTGTCGGGTACCGGCTGCCCGGTCCGCTGTTGCTTGCGAAGGACGAACCCATGCGTATCGACCGTTTGACCAGCAAACTGCAATTGGCGCTTTCCGATGCCCAGTCGCTGGCCGTAGGCCGCGATAACAGCGCCATCGAGCCGCTGCACCTGATGTCCGCCCTGCTCGAGCAGCAGGGCGGCTCGATCCGCCCGCTGCTGATGCAGGTCGGTTTCGACATCGCCTCCCTGCGCCAGGCGCTGGCCAAGGCGCTCGACGACCTGCCGAAGATCCAGAACCCCACCGGTGACGTGAACATGTCGCAGGATCTGGCGCGGCTGCTCAACCAGGCGGACCGCCTGGCCCAGCAGAAGGGCGACCAGTTCATTTCCAGCGAGCTGGTATTGCTCGCTGCGCTGGAAAGCGGCACCAAGCTGGGCAAGCTGCTGCTGGCCCAGGGGGTGAGCAAGCAGGCGCTGGAGAACGCCATCAGCAACCTGCGCGGCGGCGAGGCGGTCAACGATCCCAACGCCGAGGAGTCGCGCCAGGCGCTCGACAAGTACACCGTCGACATGACCAAGCGCGCCGAGGAGGGAAAGCTCGACCCGGTGATCGGTCGCGACGACGAGATCCGCCGCACCATCCAGGTCCTGCAGCGGCGCACCAAGAACAACCCGGTGCTGATCGGCGAGCCGGGCGTGGGCAAGACCGCCATCGTCGAGGGCCTGGCCCAGCGCATCGTCAACGGCGAGGTGCCCGACGGCCTCAAGGACAAGCGCCTGCTGTCGCTGGACATGGGCGCGCTGATCGCCGGCGCCAAGTTCCGCGGCGAGTTCGAGGAGCGCCTCAAGGCGGTGCTCAACGAGCTGGGCAAGCAGGAAGGGCGCGTCATCCTGTTCATCGACGAGCTGCACACCATGGTCGGCGCCGGTAAGGCTGAGGGCTCGATGGACGCCGGCAACATGCTCAAGCCGGCGCTGGCCCGCGGCGAGCTGCACTGCGTCGGCGCCACCACCCTTGACGAGTACCGCCAGTACATCGAGAAGGACGCCGCGCTGGAGCGCCGTTTCCAGAAGGTGCTGGTCGACGAGCCGAGCGAGGAGGACACCATCGCCATCCTGCGCGGCCTCAAGGAGCGCTACGAGGTGCACCATGGGGTGACCATCACCGACGGGGCGATCATCGCGGCAGCAAAATTGAGTCACCGTTACATCACCGACCGCCAGCTGCCGGACAAGGCCATCGACCTGATCGACGAGGCGGCCAGCCGCATCCGCATGGAGATCGACTCCAAGCCCGAGGAGTTGGATCGCCTGGATCGTCGCCTGATTCAGCTGAAGATCGAGCGCGAGGCGCTGAAGAAGGAAACCGACGAGGCCACCAAAAAGCGCCTGGCCAAGCTGGAGGAGGACATCGCCAAGCTCGAGCGCGAGTACGCCGATCTGGAGGAAATCTGGAAGTCGGAGAAGGCCGAGGTGCAGGGCTCGGCGCAGATCCAGCAGCAGCTCGAGCAGGCCAGGGCTGATATGGAGGCGGCGCGCCGCCGCGCCGACCTGCAGCGCATGGCCGAGCTGCAGTACGGCACCATCCCCGAGCTGGAGCGCAAGCTGGCCACGGTGGACGAGCGCGAGCCGCGTGAGCACCAGCTGCTGCGCAACCGCGTCACCGACGAGGAGATCGCCGAGGTGGTGTCCAAGTGGACCGGCATCCCGGTGGCCAAGATGATGGAGGGCGAGCGCGACAAGCTGCTGCGCATGGAGGCCGAGCTGCACAAGCGGGTGATCGGCCAGCACGAGGCGGTAGTGGCGGTGTCCAACGCGGTGCGTCGTTCGCGCGCCGGGCTGGCCGACCCGAACCGGCCGAGCGGCTCCTTCCTGTTCCTCGGCCCGACCGGGGTGGGCAAGACCGAGCTGTGCAAGGCGCTGGCCGAGTTCCTCTTCGATACCGAGGAGGCCATGGTGCGCATCGACATGTCCGAGTTCATGGAGAAGCATTCGGTGTCCCGCCTGATCGGCGCCCCGCCGGGTTATGTCGGCTACGAGGAGGGCGGTTACCTGACCGAGGCGGTGCGCCGCAAGCCGTACTCGGTGATCCTCATGGACGAGGTGGAGAAGGCCCACCCGGATGTGTTCAACGTGCTGCTGCAGGTGCTTGAGGACGGTCGCCTGACCGACAGCCAGGGCCGCACCGTGGACTTCAAGAACACCGTGGTGGTGATGACCTCCAACCTCGGCTCGGCGCAGATCCAGGAGCTGGTCGGCGATCCGGAGGCGCAGCGCGCCGCGGTGATGGACGCGGTGAGCCATCACTTCCGGCCCGAGTTCATCAACCGCATCGACGAGGTGGTGGTGTTCGATCCGCTGGGCAAGGAGCAGATCGGTGGCATCGCCGAGATCCAGCTCGGCCGCCTGCGTTCACGCCTGGCCGAGCGCGAGCTGAATCTCGAGCTGACCCCGGAGGCGCTGGAGAAGCTGATCGCCGTCGGCTACGACCCGGTGTACGGCGCGCGCCCGCTCAAGCGTGCCATCCAGCGCTGGATCGAGAACCCGCTGGCGCAGCAGATCCTCGCTGGCGAATTCGCGCCGGGCGCGACCATTCATGCCAAGGTCGAGGGCGAGGAGATCGTGTTCGCCTGACCTCGACAACAGCTTGGCGCCCGAGGGGCGCCGGGCTGGGGCGATGGGGGCGGTCGCACCGCTGTCCAGCAAGGTTTGGATGCAAGCAACAAGGGCACGAGGCTTTTGGCCGTCGTGCCCTTGTTGCTTGTGGAGCTCTCAGCTATCGGCCGGCAATGGTTTGCCGTCTTCCATCCGTTGCAGGACTCGATAGATGGCCTGCAGGGCGCGCTCCATCAGGGGCGTATCCGTCGGTTCGCCGAGCAGGCGTACGTTGCCGTCCAGCAACGCCTGGGCCAGGTGGGCGGCGGGCCAGCTGCGGCTGTGTTCGCCGCTGGGGTCGATGAACAGGTAGTGGCGGGTCGCCGGGCTGAACCAGGATAGGCGCAGGCGGCGCTGCTGGCCGTCCTCCTGGAAGCCGAACAGGGTGCCGAACGGCAGTGACTGCAGCTGTTGCAGGCGGGCCTCCAGCTCCTCCGGCACGTCTGCGGACGAGGCGGGGTGTGCGGGCTGCTCGGCTTCCGGCTGGCCTTGCAGCATGGCGCCAAGCGGGTTGTCCGGTAGCTGCGCGCTCAGGCGGGCGGCCAGCTCCGGCTGCTGTGCCTGCACCGCATGCTGGCAAGTGACCACGTCCTGTAGCAGACGGCGGATGCGGTCTTCGGGCAGGCTGCCCAGTCGCTGCAGGCCCATACGCAGTTGTTCCAGCAGCTCCAGGCGCTCGCGCTGCAGGCGCTCGCGGCCGCTGTGGTCCAGCGGTGTGCAGCTCCACGCCAGTTGTTCGGCGGCCAGGCAGGCGCGTCGCCATTCGTCGCTCTGTTCGCCCTGGCGCAGGTGAGTCAGGGCCAGTACGTCGCGCCAGCCGCTCTCCAGCAGCTCTTGAATCAGTCGTGGCAGCGTCCGGCCGATCAGTACCCTTCGGATCTGCTCGCCGGCCTGCTGTCGGGCGGCCTGCATCCGGTCGTTGCCACGTGCGGCATCCAGCGTGCGCCGTTCGCGCAGCTCGACGCGCTGCTGCAGGCGACGCAGGTACTCCTCGAACTCCTGCAGCAGGCTGGGGAACAGGGTGGCGTCGCCGCTGAAGTCCTGAATGATGCGCTCGACGATCAGCTGCATCTTGGTCTGCAGGCCCGATGTATCGCTGTCTTCGGCAAAGCGCGCGCCGGCCTTGGCCATGCAGTCCAGCAGTTGGCGAGCAGGATGATCGCCATGGGTGAACAGTCGGCGGTCGCGCAGGGCGAGCTTCAGGTAGGGCGTATGCAGGTGCGAAAGCACGGTCTTGCAACGGTCCGGCAGGGCCGGGTCGTCGAGAATGAAGGCGAACAACATGCCGACCAGGTCGATGATGTCGGCATCGTCGTCGGTCAGCATCTGCTGGTCGGGCAGGGTGCAGGCGGCCTCCAGTTCGGCATGCAGTCGCGCCTTGAGCTGCTTGGCATCCTGCGGCTGGTAAAGTTTGCCGACGATTTCGCGGGCGCTCACCTGCTGCAGGCGGGTCAGTGCAGCCATCAGCTCGGTTTCGCTGTAGGTACCCGCCGGGGCGGATGGCGGCGCGCTTGCCGACTGGCTGGGTGAGGCGCCTGGATGGGCATCGTTGCCGTTGCCGTTGCCGTTGCCGTGGCGCCGGCTTAGCAGGCGGGTGACGCCCTGGAACAGTTGTTCCGCCTCGCTGCGGGGCTCGCTCGGCCAGCTATCACCATGGCTCCTGCGCCCTTGCCCCTCGGGCGGGGGCGGATTGGCTGACGGCCGCGCCGGTGTGCGAGGGCGAGACAGCTTGTCGCTGAGCTGCGGGAGAACGTTCGCCTCGATCAGGAGCTTGTTGAGAGCGCTGTACAGCGGGGCGAGCGAGCTCATGACCTGTTGTTCGAACAGGTCGTACAGGACGCGGCGGATTCGCAGGGGCAGTGCTTCGTCGGGCAGCGCCAGGCGAAAGGCGGTGGCGATGGCTTCCGGAGTGCATGGAGCATCCTGCTTCAGGGCTGTCGCTGGGTCGCGGCACAGCTGTGCCAGACGTTGTGTCAGCGCATCGAGTTGGGTTGCACAGTGGCTCTGGCAGCGCTTGACCATGTTGCCCAACAGCAGACTCTCCTCATGCTCGTCGTGGGCGATGAGCGACAGCGGGTTGCGGGCAGTGGGCGTCGGCGCCTTGCCGTGCAGGGGGCGACCTTCGAAATAGGCAGCGAACTCGCCCGCCAGCCGCTGGTGGAAGTGGCGGATGATGTGTGCCCGCTGGGTGCGTACTTCGCGCATGCTATCGAAGAACAGTGCCTGCTCGCGGTTGTTGGTCGCCTTGTTGGCTTGGGCGAACAGGGCATCATCGGCTTGTTCGAAGGTGCAGCCCAGGTGCTGGTCAAGATGGTTCAGCAGCAATTGGCGACAGCTTTGCTCGATCTGGCCGAAACGCGGCTGGATGGTGCGACCGGCGAGTGCAGGAGGTGCGGGATGATCGGGTGGTGGCGTATGACTCATGATGGTCTGGCGGGCCAGAGCTCTGTGCTCTCAGAATGAGCGCACATATAACAAGCGCGGGGTGATCCTGCCAAGTGCCAGAAAAATCTTTTGTTGAGGGTTGACAATGCCTTGGAAGTCCGTAGAATGCCGCGCCACTGATACGGGAAATCGGCAACGCCGAAACCTGTAAAAGTTGGAAGTGTATAAGTTCCGCGATAGCTCAGTCGGTAGAGCAAATGACTGTTAATCATTGGGTCCCTGGTTCGAGTCCAGGTCGCGGAGCCAATTTCCAGACGGGGTATAGCGCAGTCCGGTAGCGCGCCTGCTTTGGGAGCAGGATGTCGGGAGTTCGAATCCCCCTACCCCGACCAGATTTGGGTCGTTAGCTCAGTGGTAGAGCAGTTGGCTTTTAACCAATTGGTCGTAGGTTCGAATCCCACACGACCCACCAAATCGCCTTCTCAGGAAGGACTAAAAAGCTGGAAGTGCCGTAAGGCCTTCCAGCTTTTTTGTTTGTCCGTTTTTTGCTGGCTACGCTAATCTTTCCGGCCGAGGCTGTACGTGTCTAACCGGTGCGGCTTTCAGATAACCAGCGCGGCCAGCAGGCGGCTCAACAGGCCGAGGCCGGCCACCACCCCCAGCAGTGCGAGCATCAGCAGCCACGGCCGGAACGCGCGGCGCTCGGTGCGGTGCTGTGGGGTGTTCAAATACTGCGCGACCCTGCGCTGGTCTTCGGGATTCAGATGGCTGCTCATGGTTCTCTCGCTCAAAGGGGCTTGCCCTCATTCTAGGTCGTGCGCTGCGATCGAGCATGGCTGGGCAATGGCGACGATCTGGCATGCCTCCTGCGGTGTAGACTGTTTCGAGTATCCCGCGTCGTCATGCGCTCGGCGCCGTGCCCAACAGCCAACAGCGAAAATCCTCATGCAGCTGCGCGAAGTTTCCCCGTCCGATCACGCCGCTCTTCACGTCCTCTGGATGCGCACGCCAGGTATTCAATTGCGCGCTGAGGATGCCTATGTGCCGTTCTGCGCCTACCTGGCGCGCAATCCCGGGCTGAGCCTGCTGGTCGAGGAGGAGGGGACGATTGTCGGCTGCCTACTGGCCGGCCATGATGGGCGGCGCGGCTACCTGCAGCACCTGCTGGTCGATCCAAGTTGCCGGCAGCGCGGCATCGCCACGGCGCTGATCGAGGCGGTGTTGGCCCGTCTGGCGGCACAGGGCATCGCCAAGAGCCATGTCTTCGTCCTCGACGCCGCGCCGCAGGCGCTGGCCTTCTGGCGCGCCCGTGCTGGCTGGAGCGAGCGTGAGGATATTCGAGTCTTTTCCACTGTGGAGTGCAATCGATGAAACGCTGGATGTTGCTGGGCCTGGCCCTGCTGGCTGCTACCGTACAAGCTCTGGAAACGGGCGAGCGTCTCGCGCCTTGGACCCTTAGCGACCAGTTCGACCAGCCCTACACCCTCGATGACCAGCTGCACGTCCTGCTGGTGGCGCGCAGCATGGATGGCGCCAAGCTGCTCGGCGCGGCGCTGGAGGGGCGGCCCAAGGGGTATCTGGAGGCTCGTCAGGCGCTGTTCGTGGCCGATATCAGTCGCATGCCCGGCCTGATCGGCAAGCTGTTCGCCATTCCGGCGATGCGCGACTACAGCTATCGCGTGCTGCTGGATCGCGAGGCGCAGGTGGTGCCGCAATATGCCGCTCCGCAGGAGGGTGTGCTCTGGTTGCAGCTGGATCAGGGTGTGCTGCGCGAGCGCAAGGTGTTCACCGATGCGGCAGCGCTGCGCGCGGCGCTGGAGCAGGTCGCGCCGTGATCGCTGCGGCGCTGCTGTCCGCGTCCAGCTTGTGGCTGGGAGCCCTGCTGTTCCTGCCGTTGCTATTGGCGGCGCTCTGGCATGCGCCCTGGGTCGAGCTGTTCAGCGACTTCCGCCGCCAGCACCTGCTGTTTGGCACCGTGCTGGCGCTGTTCCTGCTCTGGCTGGTACGGCGCGATTTCCCTTCCGGATTGTCCTATCATTTCATCGGCATGACCGCGGTGACCCTGCTGCTCGACTGGCCGCTGGCGGTGCTCGCTGCCTTCGTTGCCCAGTTGGGGGTTGCTGCCCTTGGGCGCCAGGACTGGCTGGCTCTGGGGGTGAATGGTGTGCTGTTGATCTTTATCCCGGTGCTTATCGCCGAGGTCTGTGCGCGACTGGTCGAGCGCCTGCAGCCGCGCAACCTGTTCGTCTACATCTTCTTCAGCGGTTTCTTCCCGGCGGCGCTGACCGCGGTGCTGGTTCTGCTCGCCGGCCTCGGTGTGCTGCTGATCGATGGCATCTACCAGATGCCGCCCTGGCTTGACGACTTCGCCGGCTACTTGTGGCTGATCATGTTTCCCGAGGCCTTCATCAACGGCATGGTGGTTACCGCGCTGGTGGTGTTCTATCCGGACTGGCTGGAAACCTTCAACCGCACCCGCTACCTGCAGGCGCCATGGAAGGACGAGGAGCGCTAGGGCGGGCAACGCCGGTCGATCAGTGCCGCATCCCGTCCAGCTCGCCGCTGAACAGCTCGTCCTCCAGCGAATCGCCCGGAATCTTGTGCTCCTCGGCGGCCCAGGCGCCGAGGTCGATCAGCTTGCAGCGCTCGCAGCAGAACGGCCGGTATGGGTTGTCGGTACTCCACTCCACCTGGGTAGAACAGGTCGGGCAGGCTACGGTCAGCGGTTTTTTCATTGAGGCTGGCCTCCTTCAAGTGTCAGATAGAATTCGTGCAGGCGTTCCACCTCGCGCTGCAGCCAGGCCAGGTCGCGGTCGTTGACCAGTACGTCGTGGGCATGGCGCAGGCGCTCCTCGCGGCTGGCCTGGGCTTGTAGGATGGCGCGCACCTGCTCCTCGGGCACCTGGTCGCGCTGCATGGTCCGGTGGATCTGCACCTGCTCCGGCACATCCACCACCAGCACGCGGCGAGCCATCTCGCGCTGCGCCGTCGACTCGACCAGCAGCGGTGATACCAAGATTGCGTAGGGCGAGCGCGCCTCGTCCAGCACGCTGCGGATTTCCGTGCGGATCAGTGGGTGCAGCAGCTGCTCCAGCCACTGGCGCTCTTCGGGCGCCTGGAAGATCCTTGTGCGCAGCGCCGCGCGGTTCAGTGCGCCATCGTCTAGGAGGATCTGCTCGCCGAAGCGGTCGACGATATGTGCCAGTGCCGGCCGCCCCGGCTCCACCACCCAGCGCGCTGCCTGATCGGCATCCACCAGATGCACGCCGAGGCTGGCGAAATGGCTGGCCGCCGCGCTCTTGCCGCTGCCTATGCCGCCGGTGAGGCCGAGAATCCAGGGTTTCATTGGGGGGATGATCCGTTGCCGCGATGGCGCATTATCGCCCGGATGGCGGCAGGGCTCCACAGGGAGGGCGCACCCTACGCTCAACCCATCCCGGCAAACTGCAGGTAGTGGCCGGTTATCTCGTCGCCCCACAGCAGCGCAATCCAGCCGGCGATGGCCAGATAAGGGCCGAAGGGCAGCGGCGTGCCGCTTTCGGCGTTGCGCATGCGCAGGATGATCAGGCCGAGCACCGCGCCGACCACCGAGGACAGCAGGATGGTCAGCGGCAGGATCTGCCAGCCGCCCCAGGCACCGAGCATTGCCAGCAGCTTGAAGTCGCCGTAGCCCATGCCTTCCTTGCCGGTCACCAGCTTGAACAGCCAGTACACCGACCACAGGCTGAGATAGCCGGCCACCGCACCCCAGAAGGCATCGCCCGGCGAGGCGAACAGCCCCGACTGGTTGACGATCAGCCCCAGCCACAGCAGCGGCAGCACCAGCACATCCGGCAGCAGCTGATGGTCGGAGTCGATCAGGCTCATCGCCAGCAGTCCCCAGCTCAGCAGCAGCACGGCGCCGGCCTGCCAGGTGAAGCCGAAATGCCAGGCGACGTAGCCGGAAAGGACTCCGCAGGCCAGCTCCACCAGCGGATAGCGCTTGCTGATCGGTGCCTTGCAGCCCGAACAACGCCCGCGCAGCAGCAGCCAGCTGATGATCGGGATGTTCTCCCAGGCGCGGATCTGGTGCCCGCAGTGCGGGCAGCTGGAGTCCGGCAGCAGCAGGTTGAAGCGCTCGCTTGGCTCATCGTGCTCCAGTTCGAGCACTTCACGCGCTTGGGATTGCCAGTCGCGCTGCATCATGATCGGTAGACGATAGACCACCACGTTGAGGAAGCTGCCGACCAGCAGGCCGAGGATGGTGGCGCAGAAAACAAAGGCCAGTGCGTGCCTGGCCAGAAGTTCGAAAATACTCATTTAGCCGATCACGCCGCCGAGGCTGAAGATCGGCAGGTACATGGCGATGATCAGGCCGCCGACCAGCACGCCGAGCACGGCCATGATCATCGGTTCCATCAGGGTGGTCAGGTTGTCAACCAGGTTGTCAACTTCGGCCTCGTAGTACTCGGCGACCTTGTCCAGCATATAGTCGAGCGAGCCGGACTCTTCGCCGATGGAGGTCATCTGCACGGCCATGGCCGGGAAAACCCCGGTGGCGCGCATCGAGAAATTGAGTTGCATGCCGGTGGACACGTCCTGCTTGACGCGGTTGACCGCCGTGCGAAAAACCACGTTGCCGGCGGCGCCGGCCACCGAGTCCAGCGCTTCTACCAATGGCACACCGGCCGCGAAGGTGGTAGCCAGGGTGCGTGCATAGCGGGCCACTGCGCCCTTATAGAAAATGTCGCCGAAGATCGGCAGTTTGAGCAGGCTGCGATCCATTGCGTCGCGGAACTTCTCCGAGCGCAGGTGGGCCTGCTTGAAGGAGAAGCCGAAGGCTACCAGGCCGATGAGTGCGAAGAAGCCATTGGCCTGTAGCCACTCGGACATATGGATGACCATCAAGGTGAAGGCCGGCAGTTCGGCGCCGAAGCCGGCGAATACGCCCTGGAAGGTCGGCACCACCTTGATCAGCAGGATGGCGGTGACGATCACCGCCACCACGATCACCGAGATGGGGTAGGTCATCGCCTTCTTGATCTTGGCCTTGAGCGCCTCGGTCTTTTCCTTGTAGCTGGCGATACGGTCTAGCAGTGTCTCCAGCGCACCGGACTGCTCGCCCGACTCCACCAGGTTGCAATACAGGTCGTCGAAGTACTTGGGCATCTTGCGCAGCGAGCTGGCCAGGCTGTTGCCGCTGGCAACCTCCTGCTTGATCTCCAGCACCAGCGTGCGCATGTTGGGGTTTTCCACGCCGTCGGCGATGATGTCAAACGACTGCAGCAGCGGCACGCCGGATTTCATCATGGTCGCCATCTGTCGGGTGAAGATGGCGATATCCATGGGCTTGATCTTCTTGCCCTGGCCGAACAGCGAGCCAGCCTTCTTCTTCACCTTGAGCGGGTTGATGCCCTGCTTGCGCAGCTGGGCCTTGACCAAATTGGGGTTCGGGCCGCTGATTTCGCCCTTGACCTTTGTTCCCTTGCGGTCGGTGCCTTCCCAGACGAAGGTGCTGTTCTGTAACGGTTTGGCCGCCATGGTTAATCCTTGGTCACACGGTTGACTTCCGCGAGGCTGGTCATGCCTTGCATGGCTTTGAGCAGGCCCGAGGTGCGCAGATCGTTGAAGCCTTCCTCGCGTGCTTTGCTCGCGATCTCTATGGAATTGCCTTCTTCCATGATAATCCGCTGCAATGCTGGCGTGATTTTAACCACTTCATAAATACCGACACGGCCCTTGTAGCCGCCCTTGCAGGCGTCGCAGCCGACCGGCTGATAGAGCTTGAACTTGCCGATCTGCTCTTCCGGGAAGCCTTCCTCGAGCAGCGCTTCGCGCGGAATGTCGTGGACCTTTTTGCACGCTGGACACAGGCGGCGGGCCAGGCGCTGGGCGATGATCAGGTTGACCGAGGTGGCAATGTTGAACGACGGCACGCCCATGTTGCGCAGTCGCGTCAGCGTTTCCGCGGCGCTGTTGGTGTGCAGGGTGGACATCACCATGTGGCCGGTCTGCGCCGCCTTGACGGCGATCGAGGCGGTTTCCAGGTCGCGGATTTCGCCAACCATGATCACGTCCGGGTCCTGGCGCAGGAAGGCGCGCAGCGCCTGCGTGAAGTCCATGCCCTGTTTGGGGTTGACGTTGACTTGGTTGATGCCTTCCAGGTTGATTTCCACCGGGTCTTCGGCGGTGGAGATGTTGATGTCCGGGGTGTTGAGGATGTTTAGGCCGGTGTACAGGGACACGGTCTTGCCCGAGCCGGTGGGCCCGGTGACCAGGATCATGCCCTGCGGCTGGCTCAGCGCCTTGAGATACAGCTCTTTCTGCACTTCCTCGTAGCCCAGGGCGTCGATGCCCATCTGCGCGCTGGTCGGGTCGAGAATCCGCATCACGATCTTCTCGCCCCACAGCGTCGGGCAGGTGTTGACCCGAAAGTCGATGGCCTTGTTGGCGGAAACCTTCAGCTTGATCCGACCGTCCTGGGGCTTGCGTCGCTCGGAAATATCCATGGCCGACATCACCTTAAGGCGCGCGGCGATGCGGCTGGCCAGCTGCAGTGGAGGCTTGGCGACCTCGAAGAGAATGCCGTCGGTACGGAAGCGCACTCGGTAGCTTTTTTCGTAGGGCTCGAAGTGCAGGTCGGAGGCGCCGCCGCGGATCGCGTCCAGCAGCATCTTGTGGACGAACTTGACCACCGGCGAGTCGTCGGCCTCGTTGGCCGCCGCTTCCTCCTTCTTTTCGCCGCCCTGCTCCATTTCGACGCCATCCAGATCGACATCGCTGAGCTCTTCCATGCCGCTGGCGCCGCTATCGAAGAACTTGTCGATGGCTTCGCCGAGCTTGTCGTCTTCCACCAGCAGGGTTTCCACCGTCAGCCCGGTGCTGAACTGGACGTCGCGGATGGCCTGCTGGTTGGTGGGGTCGGAGACGCCGACGAACAGCAGGTTGCCGCGGCGCAACAGCGGCAGCACCCGGTGCTGGCGGATCAGCTTCTCGCTGACCAGCTCCTTGGGTTGCTGCTCCTTGTCCAGCGCCTTCAGTTCCAGCAGCGGCAGGCCGAACTGCTCGGCGGCCATCTCGGCCAGCGCACGCGGCTTGACCAGCTTGTTCTGCACCAGATGGCTGACCAGCGGGATCTTGTTGCGCAGCGCTTCGGCCTGGGCCTGCTGCGCCGTCTTGGCATCGAGCAGCTCGGCGAATACCAGCTGGCGGGCCAGGCCGGTGAGGGCGATGGAGTCGTTCATGGAGAGGCAACCTGCTAATCCGGTGGCTGCCTTATAGCGTACTGACGCCTGGCTGCCAAATCCCTGCGTTTGGTGTGACAAAAAACGGCACATCCTGCCGCGGTGTCGACCTGTTGATCCGGTGTGGGCGTGCTGCAGCCCGCGGAATGGGCGGTTGCAAAAGTTGGCACGCCACCTGCATTGATCCATTCAGGTCCAACAGACCGACCCACTTTTCAAGGAGAGCCTCCCATGAAAGACCTGCAGAAAAAGGCCCAGAAGGGCTTCACCCTGATCGAACTGATGATCGTGGTTGCCATCATCGGCATCCTGGCTGCCGTGGCCATCCCACAGTTCCAAGACTACCAGGCCAAGGGCTACGACAAGTCGGCCCAGTCCGATGCCCGTAACATCCTGACCGGCGGCATCGCCAACTCCAACTAATTGAAGGGAATTCATGCGATGAAAAAGATTATTGCCGCGACCCTGTTCGCCAGCGCTTTTGTCTCTGCAGTTGCCAATGCTAGCGGCTCCGCCACTACTACCGACGTTCAGCTGGCTGCGGGAACTTACAAAGGGATCGGTAGTGTGACTACCGATATCAACTTGGCTCGCAAGATCAATATCTTGGCCATTGCCAGCCGTGCCGGTTTCGTCAAGAACGATTTCGAGGCCACCCTGTCGGCCAACGTGGTTGCCGGTGTAATTGACAGCGCTGCTACTAATAGCATGGGCGTGGCTGCCGGCTCCAACAAGGGCTATACCGTGTTCACCGGATCTTCCGTCGGTGGCAGCGTTGCCCAGTGTGGTGATCCGCTTCCCAAGACCACCGCGAATCTGGCAGCTGCCGCGATTAAAGCTGGCGTAATTAATTTGGCTGCAGCCAACGGCTGCGGTACTGTTTCTGGTGCTTGATTTACCAAAAAGTTGCTGTCCAGACAGGCCCCCATTTGGGGGCTTGTTTTTTGTGGAGAAAGGCATGTTCGAACTGACCCGCCTGGGGGTGCGCATGGGGCTGCGCGGCCTGGGCTTCCGCATCCTGCTGCTGGTGACCCTGGCACTGCTCGGCGCCGCCTTGCTGGCCGGCAACTTTTCCGGGCGCCAGCAACTGACGGTGACCCTCGACGTGGCCTTCAGTGGAATGCGCATCGTCCTGCTGCTGATGGTGCTGGTCTGGGTCCAGGACCTGCTGGCCCGCGACATCGAGCGCAAGTCGGTGTACTTCATGCTGGCCTACCCGATTTCCCGGCGCCAGTTCCTGCTGTCGCGCTTCTTTGCTGTGGCGCTGCTTGGCGGCGCCAGCCTGCTGTTCATCGGCGCGGTATTCTGGGGGCTGTTGTATTTCTTCGGCTCCGAATACCCGCAGCTGCGCCCGCCGGCGCTGGGCTGGCCCTACTGGCTGGTTCTGTTGGGCATCTGGCTTGACGTGCTGGTAGTGGCGGCCTTCGCCTTGCTGCTGGCGACCCTGTCGACCACGCCGTTCCTGCCGTTCCTGCTCGGCCTGGCCTTCGCGCTGGCGGCGCGCGGCCTGGGGCCGACCATCGATTACCTGCGCGGCGAACGTTCCGACCCGCTGCACCAGAGCCTGTTCGGGCCGTTACTGGAGCATGCCTACGTCTGGCTGCCCGATCTGTCCCGCCTGGACTGGCGCGTGCTGGCGCTCTACGGCCTGCCGGTTGAGCCAGCCGCGATGGGCCTGGCGCTACTCAATGCCTTGGCCTATATCGGCGCCCTGCTGGCGCTGGCCATCGTGATCTTCCAGCGGCGCAACTTCACATGAGAACCCTGCTCGCTCTGACGGTGATGCTGCTGGCCTGGGCGGGTTTCGCCGCGACCGGCCTGCTGCTGCGCGATCATCCCAGGCCGGATGCCGGCGCTGAGCTGCTGCGGGTGCGCCTGCCGATTCCGGTGCAACTGGCCTATTCGGCCGGCGATCCCTTCCTGGCCGCCAACCTCAATGTGTTCCGCAGCCTGATGGTGGAAGCGCGGGTGACCGAGCAGGAAACCTACCGGGTGCAGGGCCAGCTGCAGGCCGATGCGGCCTTCTTCAACCCGCGGCATGAGGACAACTATTACGTCGCTGCGGCCATCCTGCCGTGGAACGGCCAGGTGGCAGCGGCTCAGACCGTATTGCTCAAGGCAGCGCAAAGCCGCGAGTGGGACATGTGGCCAGCGTTCTACTATGCCTTCAACGCCATGTACTTCGAGCACGACATGAACAAGGCTGGCCACTGGGCCGAGGTTGCCGCAGAGCGCCATCCGCGCAACGCCGCGGCCTTGCGCGACATGGCAGCTAAATGGTACGAGCGCGGCGACGATCCGGCGATCGCCCTGAACATCCTGGTTGCCATGTTCGAGCAGAGCAAGGACGAGAACTTCCGCGCCCTGCTGGCTGCGCGCATCGTGCGTCTGCAGGGCTTGCAGAAGTTGCGCGAGGCGGCCGGCGAATATCGCCAGCGCCAGGGCCGGGTGCCGTCGCGGCTGGAAGATCTGATCGGTCATGCCGGGCTTGAGGCATTGCCCGAGGATCCTCTGCAACTGGGCTATCTGTTGTCCGCCGAGGGCCAGCCGCAGCTGGCCGATCACGTGAAGAAGCAGGATTCGCAATGAAACCGATCGAGGTGCAAGGGCTGCACAAGTCCTTCAAGAGCAAGGGCAAGTCCATCAAGGCCCTGGATGATGTGAGTTTTACGGTCGAGGTCGGCCAGTCGGTAGGTTTCATCGGCCAGAACGGTGCCGGCAAGAGCACCAGCATCAAGATCCTGTTCGGCGCCTTGCGCGCCGATGCCGGCCAGGCCCTGCTGATGGGCTGCGCCGCGGAAGATCCGCGCTCGCGGCGGGGCGTCGGCTATGTGCCGGAAAACCCCTACCTGTACGAGCAACTGACCCCGCGCGAAGTGGTCAGCAGCGGCCTGCGCCTGCATGGCATCAAGGGGCCGGAGAACCATCGCCGCACCGAGCACTGGCTGGAGCGCCTGGACATCGCCTATGCGGCAGACAAGCGCATCCGCAATCTGTCCAAGGGCATGACCCAGCGCACCGCGCTGGCCCACGCCTTCGCCATCGAGCCGCAACTGCTGGTGCTGGACGAGCCGATGTCCGGTCTCGACCCCATCGGCCGCCGGCAGGTCGCCGACCTGATGCAGGAATACCGTCAGGGCGGTGGTACGCTGTTCTTCTGCACGCACATCCTGCACGACGTGGAGCGCTTGGCCGACCGTTTCGTGATGATCCACAAGGGCCGCCTCCGCGCCCAGCAGAGCATTGCCGACATGCTGGCCAGCCAGAACACCCTAGTGGTGCGCTACTACGGCGCCACCGGGTTGCCGGGCTTTGCTGAGGATGCTCGGATGATCTGGAAGGGCGCCTGTGAGCGCTCCCAGGTACCGGCGGTGTTGGCGACCATCGCCGCTGCGGGAGGTACCCTGCTCAATGCCCATCCGCAGAATTCCCTGGAGGAGTTGTTCGACAGTATCGCCAGCGAGGCGGTGTGAGTACGGCCAGGTCATTCCGGCTCTGGTCCAGTGATCCGAGGGAGAGATGTTGTGTCGGAACAGGGAGTGGCGGGCAAGGCTCGCGTTTTCGATTTTTCGGGAATTGCCTGGGCAGCCCTGCTGTTCCTGCTGCTTCCGAATGCGCTCTTCAGCATGCTGGCGTTCTTTGCCGGCGTGGGCCGCCCTTATGTCAATCTCGACTATTGCTTGCCGATTTTCCTGATGCTGGCCGGGCTCAGGAGGATCGGCGTCCTGGGTTTTCTGCTGCTCATGGTGGTCGATCTGCTGTTGATCTCCGGACAGATTTTTCCCGTGGTCCGGCTGGGCGACATACTCTACTTGAGCAAGTTTTTCCTGCTGTCTTCCGGTAATTATCAGGCGATTGCGCTGCTCGTCGTGCTGCTCGTCCTGTTGAAGTGCCTGGCGCTCTACAGATTCGGCGACAAGGTCAATGAACGATTCGCGGCCATGATCTTTGGGGCGATGGTGTTGCTCTACCTGATGGATGTACGAGCTGGGCCTTCTGATCAGCCGCACGATATCTGGAAGTTCTCCAGCGATTATCCTGTTGCCAGCCAGTTGCAGAACTTTCTGGACTATCGCAGCAGCAAGTTTCTCGAGAATGTCCAGCAGGATGGCGAACCTTTCACGTCAATCCCCGCGGATGCTAGCGCCGTATCTTCCTGGAGTGCCTTGCAGGGGGAGCAGGGTCCTGCCGATCGGTTGCTCCTGGTCGTTGTCGAGTCCTGGGGAGTGCCGCGCCAGCCGGAGATCCAGACGGCCTTGCTCAAGCCCTTGCGGGCGCTGGCTGGCGCCCGTTTCGGGCAGGGGGTATTGCCCTTCGATGGCGTCACCGTCGGCGGCGAGTTGCGCGAGCTTTGCCAGCTTGCACCGAATCACTTCAACCTAGCTCCCGTGCTGCATGGATTCGAGAACTGCCTGCCCAACCGGTTGAAGGCCCAGGATTATAGAACCTTAGCGATGCATGGGGCGGTGAGCCTGATGTACGATCGGCGCGACTGGTATCCGCGGGCAGGGTTCGAGGACAGCATCTTTTACGAAAGTCGGAACTGGCCTACTCGTTGCCATTCCTTCCCGGGCGCCTGCGACCTCGACATGATGGCAGAGGTTGCCGATTACTTTTCCGCAGATGGTAAGCGCTTCCTGTACTGGCTCACCCTGAATTCGCACTCCATGTATGACGCAAGGGATATCCGGGTTGATGCCTTCGATTGTGCGGAATTTTCCATTGCCGCCGATTCGCGGGCTTGCCGCCATCTCAAGTTGCAGGCGCAGTTCTTTGATGGGCTGGGGCGTTTGCTACGTGATGACTCGATGCGTGGCGTGCATGTCCTGCTGGTTGGTGATCACCGGCCGCTTATGATCGAAAGCCAGAATCATAAGGCCATGTTTGAATATGGACAGGTTCCGTGGCTCGCTGTCGTCGTCGATTGATGGATTGATGGCGTAGGGTTACTGGTCGGGCCGTTGGCAAGAGTGCCAGGTTTGCCAGCATTGAAGGCGTGACAGGAAGGAACGATAGCTATGCCCTATTGCGCGGCACTCGACGGCCTGCGGGCCGTCGCCATCCTGCTGGTGCTGTTGTTCCATGCGCAGGTGCCTATTTTCCCGGGGGCCAATGTCGGGGTGGACGTGTTCTTCGTCCTCAGCGGCTATCTGATTACCCGTATCTTGCTGGCTGAGCACCAAACCGGCGGGGCTCTTGATCTGCGACGTTTCTATCGCCAGCGGTTGCTGCGTCTGACTCCACCGTTATTGATTTTGCTGCTTCTCTATGCGGTTTTCGCACCGCTGCTGTGGCCGGACTACTACTTCCATGTTCGCGATTGGGTCACGGTACTGATTTACCAGGCCGATCTGGCACTGGTATTCGGCATGGGGCCGGAAAAGATGATTCATGCTTGGTCGCTGGGCATCGAGGAGCGCTTCTATCTACTCTGGCCGTTGGCTTTGCTCGGCTTGCTGGCGCTAAGGAGCCAGTGTGCGGCGTTGACGGTGTTGCTTGCCGGCGCCTTGCTGGTTGGGCTGTGGCGGTTAGCTGCCCTGCAACTGTGGAGCATGGATAGCAGCGAAGCTTACTACCGCTTCGACATGCGCATCAGCGGCCTGTTGCTCGGTGCCGGGCTGGGCATCTGGATCGGTCGTGGCCTGCCGGTGTCGGAGCGGTTGCTGCGACGCCGCTGGTTGGTGCTGGCTTGGCTGGCACTGGTTGCAGTTGTACTGTATCCGACCAATGATAAGGGCCGGTTGAGTTTCGGTCTGCCGCCGGTCGAGGCGGCCGTGCTGTTCACGCTGCTCTGGCTGCACTGCCGTCCGCAGGGATTGCTTGGCAGGACGCTCGCCTGGCGGCCCCTGGTGTATGTCGGCCAGCTGTCCTATGGCCTTTATCTGTTCCATTACCCGGCCATGGAGTACCTGAAGCTTCAGCAGCCGTGGTGGGTGGTCCTGCTGGGGGGGACGGGCGCGACGTTCATTCTTGCGGTATTCAGTCATCACTTGATCGAGCGGCCGATCCGCCGCTGGCGCAAGGCCGGGGGGAGGATTTGGGTTTCGGCAGCCGCTTAGTGCCAAGCCCGACTGCTGCGAGCTTGCCATGCCGTTTCCGCCTGTGGCCTGATTCTCTCATCCAAATTTCCGGGGGAGTCACCACTATGAAACCGCACTGGGCCGAGCGCTTGCGCCACGCCATGCACCACCAGGCCGATGCCTTGGGCAACCTACTGGTGGAGGGCTTCCACTATCTGGCGCTGTTCGCTATCGGCGGGGCGGTGGCCTGGGCGGCGGGGCATACCTTTCTCGGCATGTTCGAGCGCGGCCAGGCGACCATCGACGATATCCTGCTGCTGTTCATCTACCTCGAGCTGGGTGCGATGGTCGGTATCTACTTCAAGACCAACCACATGCCGGTGCGCTTCCTGATCTACGTGGCGATCACCGCGCTGACCCGGTTGCTGATCGGCGATATCCAGCACAACCACAAGCCGAACATGGGCATCGTCATGGTCTGCGGGGCGATCCTGTTGCTGGCGATTGCCACCCTGGTGGTGCGCTACGCCTCGACCAAGTTCCCCTCGCCGCCAGCGAATGTGCCGGGGCGCAGCAAGGTGGGCGATTCGGCGAGCTTGGGCGATCAGTCCTGAGTGGCAGCCGGCGAGTGATTCACTCGCCAAATCGCCCACGCAGCTGCTCGGCACGAAACTCCAGCGAGCTGGCGCGATAGCCCGGGCGCAGCGGCGGCAGCGGCAGGCACTCCTGCCAGCCGCTGCCGGGCAGGAGTGCCTGCGGGACGCGGTAGTGCGGGCTGTCGTAGTGCAGGGCAGCGAGGTTGATGCTGTCGCCAGGCTGGTAGGCGCCCACCTGCCAGCGCAGCTCGTGCAGCACGGCATCGCTGCCGTTGCGCAGCCTCGCGCGCAGCGGTAGGTCGGCGGGGCAGCTGGCGTCCAGCGCCAAGCTCAGTTCGAGATGTTCGAGGCGGCGCTGCTCGCGGCTGTCCTGCCAGAGCACAGCGAGCGCCAGCAGAGCGAGGCCGACTAGAGCAGCCAGCGAGATCGCCAGCGCACGGCTCGGGTAGCGGACCAGCAGAACCAGCCAGGTGAAGGTGAGCAGGGCGCCGATCAGCATGGGGGCTCCTCGTGCCAGTGTCAGTCTTCGGCACCGTCGCGCAGGAACACCAGTTTGTCCGGGCTCGACTGGGCTTGGGCGTAAGAGTAGCCGGCCAGATCGAAGTCCTTGAGCGCCTCGGGATCGCGCAGGCGGTTCTGGATTACGTAGCGGGCCATCAGGCCGCGGGCCTTCTTTGCGTAGAAGCTGATGATCTTGTACTGGCCGTTCTTCAGGTCCTTGAACTCAGTGTCGATGATCCGTGCCTTGAGCGCCTTGCGCTTGACCGCGCCGAAGTACTCGGTAGAGGCGAGGTTTAGCAGGATGTCGTCGCCCTGCTCGGCCAGGGCCTGGTTCAGCCAGCCGCTGATGCGTTCGCCCCAGAAGGCGTAGAGGTCCTTGCCGCGGGCGTTGGCCAGCTTGGTGCCCATTTCCAGGCGGTAGGGCTGCATCAGGTCGAGCGGGCGCAGCACGCCGTACAGGCCGGAGAGAATGCGCAGGTGCTGTTGGGCGAAGTCGAAGTCGTCTTCACCGAAGCTTTCGGCATCCAGCCCGGTGTAGACGTCGCCCTTGAAGGCGAGCAGGGCCTGCTTGGCGTTCTCCGGAGTGAATTCCGGCGACCACTGCGCAAAGCGCGCGGCATTGAGGCCGGCGAGCTTGTCGGAGAGGCTCATCAGCTCGGCGATCTGCGCCGGGGTCAGTTCGCGCAGCTGGGCGATCAGTTCGACGGAGTGTGCGAGGTGCTCGGGCAGGGTGTGCCGTGTGGTCACCGGCGCGGTGGTGTAGTCGAGCGTCTTGGCGGGGGAAATCACCATCAGCATTGCGGGTCTCCTCTGGCTGTCGCGCGATTCTAGCAGTAGGCTCAAGGTGCATGGCCGTTCAGGCACTGCACTCAGAGGGCAGGCGGGCGACTAGACTCAAATCGGCAACACTTCACGAGGGGGGAGCAGCAGTTCGGTGGTGGTAACTTGGTTGTAATCGTTGGGACGCTATGTGGGGGACAGGTCGCCGCGAGTTGTTGCAGCACAACGGGACGGCGGCCCCTGATGGCGGAGCGCCTGCGGGCATTCCGTCGCATGACCGACAGGATTGAGGTGACCGACCATGGATAAACGCGCCAGCAAGACCACGCATCCCCGGCTGTATGTGCTCGATACCAATGTCCTGATTCACGATCCGAATGCCCTGCTGAACTTCCAGGAGCATCACGTGGCCATCCCGATGACCGTGCTCGAGGAGCTCGATCATCTGAAGACCGGCAAGCACAGCGTGGCGGCCGAGTGTCGCCAGGCCATCCGCCTGATCGATCAGCTGCTCGGCGAGGCTTCGCCCGAGCAGGTCGAGCAGGGCGTGCCGATCCAGCGTGGCAAGAGTGCGCCGCGCGGCAGTCTGTCGATCCTCATGAGCCGGCTGGATACCGCTCTCAGTGGCCTGCCGGAGCACCTCAACGACAACAAGATCATCAACCAGCTGGTGGAGCTGCAGGGCCGGCGCCCGGACGTGGGCGTGGTGCTGGTCAGCAAGGACATCAACATGCGCCTGAAGGCGCGCGCCTGCGGCGTGGCGGCCGAGGACTACCACACCGACCAGCTGGTGGATGACGTGGCGCTGCTGCCACACGGCTATCACGAGGTCAGCGGCTCGTTCTGGCAGAAGGTCGGCAAGGTCGAGACCTACCAGGAGATCGGTCGTACCCTGCACCGCGTGCAGCTCAACGGCAGCCTGCCGAACGTGCACGTCAACGAGTTCATCCTCGACGAGCAGGGCTTCGTCGGCTGGGTCAAGGAGGTCGACAAGCGCCAGCTGCTGCTGCTCGACCTGCATCAGGAGCCGCTGCTGCACCAGGAAGCCTGGGGCCTCAAACCGCGCGACATCTACCAGGCGCTGGCGCTGTATGCGCTGCTCGATCCGGACATCCATCTGGTCAACCTGACCGGGGCGGCCGGTTCGGGCAAGACCATCCTGGCGCTGGCCGCGGCCATCGAGCAGACCATGGTCAGCAAGCGCTACCGGCGCATCATCGTCACCCGCAGCGTGCAGGGGCTGGACGAGGACATCGGCTTCCTGCCCGGCACCGAGACGGAGAAGATGGAGCCGTGGCTCGGCGCCATCACCGACAACCTGGAGGCGCTGCACATGGACGACGAGAGCGCCCATGGCAGCGTCGACTACATCCTGCAGCGGGTGCCGCTGCAGTTCAAATCGCTCAACTACATCCGCGGGCGCAGCTTCCAGCAGAGCCTGATCCTCATCGACGAGTGCCAGAACCTCACACCGCACCAGATGAAGACCATCATCACCCGCGCGGGCAACGGTTCCAAGGTGATCTGCCTGGGCAACCTGGCGCAGATCGATACGCCCTACCTGTCGGCCCCCAGCTCCGGGCTGACCTACCTGACCGAGCGCTTCAAGGACTTCCCGCAGGGGGTGCACATCACCCTGCAGGGCGTGCCGCGCTCGGTGCTGGCGGAGTATGCGGAGGCGCATCTGTAGCGCTGAGGGTGCGTAGGGTCGAAAACGCGCACAGCGATTTTCGACCAACTCCCTGCGCGGTGGCTGGATGGTAGGCAATCGCTGGTGCGAGTTGCCTACCCCACGCGCCGCCGCAACTGCACCGTAGGGTAGAAAACTCGTGCAGCGATTTTCTACCGATGCTTGTGCGTGGTCAGGGCAATTGCAGCTCGATAACGCCGTCGGCGTTGACCGCCAGTTCGCTGTTGCCGCCCTCGATCTGCGGCACTGGCGCGCGCTCCATGCTCATGTCCTTCATCGCCATGGTCGCGCGCATCAGCGGTGGTCGCGGTGCGCCGCTGGCGTTGAGGTCGAGGCGCACCAGCTTGTAGCTGTTGGCGCCCATGGCCTGGCTGACCAGTTGGGCGCGGGCCTTGAAGGCGGCCACGGCCTCCTTGATCAGTTGGTCCTCGTGCTGTTTGCGGCTGTCGCTGGACAGGCTGAAGTGCATGTCGGCCATTTGCAGCTCGTCGAGCAGTGCGCTGCTGAGCTGGGCCAGGGCGGCGAAGTCTGCGCTTTCCAGGCGTAGCTCAGCGCGTTCGCGCCAGGCGACGACCTTGCGCCCCTGGTCGTCGTAGACCGGGAAGCTCTGGCGGCTGCCGAGGCTGACCATGACTGGCTTGACCGTGCGGGCGCGAGCCATGGCGCGGTTGAGGGTGTCGGTGATCTGCATCGCCAGCTTCGCCGGGTCGCTGTGCTGTGCCTCGCGGTAGAGGATGACGTGCATGCGGTCGTGGGCCACCTCGCGGTTGACCTCGGCGCGCAGGCTGATCTGGTTGTAACGGGGTGGCTCATCGGCCAGGGCCGGAAGGATGCACAGGCTGGCGCCCAAGGCGAGCAGGGCGGAGACGCGGGGCAGGGTGGGCATGGGGGACTCCTGTCGGGGGCTGAGGCATTGCCGACAAGGATAGCCGGCCATGCAGCGGTGGACCGGAGTCGGCGGCCTGGGTTCCGTGGCGCAGGGCAGCGCGCGTATTTGCCGCAGCATCCACCCCCGGGCACTGGTTATACTTTTCCCCGGTCCTCGGAATCACTTATGCAAGCACCCGTCCAGTTACTCTCCGCCAGCCTGCAGAACCTCGGCCGGCTGGTCCTTATCCGTCTGCTCGTGCTGGCTGCCCAGGCCGGTTCGGTGGGCTTCGCCTGGTGGTCCGACCGCCTGCCTCTGCCGTGGACCGAGCTGGGCATCACCCTCGGCGTCTCCGGGCTGCTCAGCATCTTCACGGCGTTGCGCCTGCGCGCCTCCTGGCCGGTCACCGAGCTGGAGTATGCGGTGCAGCTGGGCTGCGACCTGGTCATCCACAGCGTGCTGCTGTACTACACCGGCGGCTCGAGCAATCCCTTCGTCTCCTACTATCTGGTGCCGCTGACCATCGCCGCAGCGACCCTGCCCTGGCTGCATACCCTGACCCTGGCGGGGCTGGCGCTGGCCAGCTACACCCTGCTGCTGGTCTGGTCGCATCCGCTGGATCTGCCGGCCGGGCCGCAGGAAAGCCTGCTGGTCTATGGCATGTGGCTGAGCTTTGCCCTGGCGGCGGCGCTGGTGACTTTCTTCGTCGCCAAGATGGCCGAGGAGCTGCGTCGCCAGGAGCAGTTGCGCGCCCAGCGCCGCGAGGAGGGCATGCGCGATCAGCAGCTGCTGGCCGTGGCCACCCAGGCCGCCGGCGCGGCCCATGAGCTGGGTACGCCGCTGTCGACCATGAGCGTGCTGCTCAAGGAGCTGCGCCAGGAAAACCGCGACCAGCCGGCGCTGCAGGAGGACCTGGCCCTGCTGCAGGAGCAGGTCAAGCTGTGCAAGGAGACGCTGCAGCAGCTGGTGCGCGCGGCCGAGGCCGAGCGCCGCCAGTCGGTCAGCGAACAGACCGCCCGCGAATGGCTGGAGGCGGTGCTGCAGCGCTGGCACCTGATGCGTCCGGAGGCGACCTATCGCTACCAGTGCGTGGGGGTCGGCACGCCGCCGCGGCTGATGCCGCCGACCGACCTCAGCCAGGCGCTGCTCAACCTGCTGAACAATGCCGCGGATGCCTGTCCGGACCAGCTCGACATCCGCCTGGACTGGGATGCGCGGGAGATCTGCCTGAGCATTCGCGACCATGGCGTCGGCGTACCGCTGGCGATCGCCGAGCAGCTCGGCAAGCCGTTCTTCACCACCAAGGGCAAGGGCTTCGGTCTCGGCCTGTTCCTCAGCCAAGCCAGCGTGACCCGCGTCGGTGGTACAGTGAAGCTCTACAACCACGAAGAGGGCGGCACGCTGACCGAGTTGCGACTGCCGCGCAATTACGGCGTCGCCTGAACGCCGATCCTGCCCTGCGAGGAATGAAATGAGCGAAGAAGCCCTGTTCGATACGGAAGAACAGCCGCATCTGCTGCTGGTGGACGACGACGAGACCTTCACCCGCGTGCTGGCGCGCGCCATGAGCCGGCGCGGCCTGCGCGTGTCGGTGGCCAACTCGGCGGAAGAGGGGTTGCTGCTGGCCGAACGCGACATCCCCGACTATGCAGTGCTGGACCTGAAGATGGACGGCGACTCCGGCCTGGTCCTGCTGCCCAAGCTGCTGGAGCTGGACGCCGAGATGCGCGTGGTGATCCTCACCGGCTACTCGAGCATCGCCACCGCCGTGGAGGCGATCAAGCGCGGTGCCTGCAACTACCTGTGCAAGCCGGCGGACGCCGACGACGTGCTGGCGGCGCTGCTCTCCGAGCATGCCGACCTCGACAGCCTGGTGCCGGACAATCCGATGTCGGTGGATCGCCTGCAGTGGGAGCACATCCAGCGCGTGCTGACCGAGCACGACGGCAACATCTCCGCCACCGCCCGCGCCCTGGGCATGCACCGGCGCACCCTGCAGCGCAAACTGCAGAAGCGCCCGGTGCGGCGCTGAGCCAGATGCGCTGATGGGGGGCGGTGGCGGACGGCACCCAGCCGCCGCGCCCAGCCTGCGGGTGATGCCTTGGCGCCGTGCCGGCTCGCCAGTGCACGGCCTCCTGCCGGCGCGGCGCTCTAGCCGCTAGCCGCTAGCCGAAGCGGCGCCCTGCTGGCGCTGGCCAAGCAAATCGTCCGGCAGTGCCTGTTAAGATGGCGTCCTCTCGCGCCATCCGGATGCCCCCATGCTTGCCCAGTTCCACGCAACCCTCGGCGTCACCGCGCCGGTGTTCGCCATGCTGTTTCTCGGTGTGCTGCTCAAGCGCCTTGGCTGGATCGACGACGCCTTCATCAATACCGCCTCGGCGCTGGTGTTCAAAGCCACCATGCCGACCCTGCTGTTTCTCGGCATCCTCCGCGCCGACCTGTCCACGGCCCTGCAGCCCGTATTGCTCGGCTATTTCGTCCTGGCGACCTTGGGCAGTTTCCTGCTGGTCTGGGGCTGGGCGGTGTGGCGCGTGCCGTATGCCGAACGCGGGGTGTTCACTCAGGGGGGCTTTCGCGGCAACTGCGGGATCGTCGGCCTGGCCCTGGCCGCCAGCCTCTACGGCGATTACGGCCTGTCGCTCGGCAGCGTGCTGGCCGGGGTGGTGATCCTCTCCTACAACGTGCTGTCGGTGATCGTGCTGGCGCTCTACAGTCCGGGCGTCAAGTCCGACCCCTGGAGTTTGCTTAAGGGCGTGTTGAGCAATCCGCTGATCATCAGCGTGCTGGCGGCGCTGCCGCTGGCCGGGTTCGAGATAGCCCTGCCGCACTGGCTGCTGACCTCCGGCGGCTACTTCGCGCAGATGACCCTGCCGCTGGCACTGATCTGCATCGGCGGCACCCTGTCGTTGGCCTCGATTCGCGAGGGCAGCGCGCTGGCGCTGGGCTCCAGCCTGTTCAAGCTGGTCTGGCTGCCGCTGCTGTGTACCCTCGGCGCCTGGCTGTGCGGCTTCAGCGGACGCGAGCTGGGCATCCTGTTCCTCTACTTCGCCAGCCCGACAGCCGCGGCGAGCTTCGTCATGGCCCGTGCGGTGGGCGCTAATCACCAGCTGGCGGCGTCGATCATCGTGCTGACCACGCTGGGCGCGGTGTTGAGCATCAACCTCGGCCTGTTCGTATTGGCCGCGCTGGGCTGGATCTGAGGACGATGGTGCCGCTGGGGTGCGCATGACGCACCCGGCAGGGAGGGCGCTGGCTAGCGCTGCTGTTGCCATGCCCTCCCGCCGATCACCAGCAGGGTGACGAGCGTCAGCGGCAAGACGAACCAGGCCATCGCTTGGCTGAACATCGCCAGGCCCGGCGCATCGGTGCTGTGCATCACCAGCCAGGCGGTGTAGATCAGGTAGTAGGCGAAGAACAGCGCGCCTTCCCAGCGGCGGATGCAGTAGCCGGCGAAGAACACCGGCAGGCAGGCCATGGCCACGGCGATCATCACCGGGTAGTCGAAGGCGATGGCGTTGGCCGACACGCCGAGCGGCGTCGGCGACACCAGCGAGGCCAGGCCGAGCACGGCCAGCAGGTTGAAGATGTTGCTGCCAACCACGTTGCCCACGGCGATGTCGCGTTCGCCCTTGAGGGCAGCGATCACCGAGGTGGCCACCTCCGGCAGCGAGGTGCCGGCGGCGATGATGGTCAGGCCGATCACCAGTTCCGACAGGCCCAGCGCCTTGGCCAGGCTCACCGCGCCGTCCACCAGCAGCCCGGAGCCGTACACCAGCAGGGCCAGGCCGACGGCGATGAACGCCAAGTGCCTGAGGCTGGCGAAGCGCCCGGCCGGCGCCTGGAGGCCGTATTCATCCTCGAACTCCTCGCTGGCGCCGTGGTTGCGCGCGCGCAGGCTGCCGACGATCAGGAAGCCGGTGTAGGCCAGCACGCCGCCGAACAGCAGCACGCCATCGAGACGTCCATAGTGCTGGTCCATGGCCAGGAACCAGGCCAGCAGGCTGGCGCCGATCATGATCGGCACGTCGAAGCGGATCAGCTGGCGCGATACCAGCATCGGCGTGATCAGCGCCGACAGGCCGAGGATGAACAGTACGTTGAAGATGTTGCTGCCGACCACGTTGCCGACGGCGATGTCGCCCTGGCCGGCGAAGGCCGACTGCACGCTGACTGCCATTTCCGGGGCGCTGGTGCCGAAGGCGACCACGGTCAGGCCGATGATCAGCGGAGGAATGCCGAACTGGGCGGCCAGGCGCGCGGCGCCGCGTACCAGTACTTCGGCGCCGGCGACCAGCAGGATCAGGCCGGCGAGCAGCTGGACGAAGGTCATCAGGGTCATGGCGGGGATGCTCTGGACAAGTTTTGCGCCAGCTTAGCGTTTTGCCACCGCGCTGCCAGCCCCGGGTCAGCGCCGATTGTTACCGCGTGCTGCGTTGCCGGTTCAGTCGGGCAGGCGCTCCAGGCGTACCTGCGTCACGCCGCTGCCCAGCATGCCCAGGCGTTCGGCCGCCTTGCGCGAGACATCGATGATCCGCCCGTGGGCGTAGGGGCCGCGGTCGTTGATGCGCACCACCACGCTGCGCTGGTTGTTCAGATTGGTGACCTTGACCTGGCTGCCGAACGGCAGGCTGCGATGGGCAGCGGTCAGTGCGTGCATGTTGAAGCGTTCGCCGCTGGCGGTGCGCCGGCCATGGTGGCGGCTGCTGTAGTACGAGGCCTGCCCTTCGGCGCGGTAGTCGCCGGGGGCGGGGGCCTGGTCGCGGCTGGCACAGCCGGCCAGCAGGACGAGGAGGAGGGTGGGCAGTGCTCGGCGCATGTGTCGGGGCTCCGGAAAATCCGCCGCCGGGTGAATCCGGCGGCGGGGGAGTTTCGGGGTGGAGCGGACATCCGTGCCGCGACATCGTACCTGTCGGCAGCTCCGGCCCGGCCATGCCTGGCCGGGCGCTTGCGAGGGCAACCCGGAGGTTGCCCGTTGGCTCAGCCTTCGAGCTTCTTCTTCAGCAGCTCGTTGACCTGGCCGGGGTTGGCCTTGCCCTTCGAGGCCTTCATCGCCTGGCCGACGAAGAAGCCGAACATCTTGGCGCGCTTGGCTTCGTCGCTGGCGCGGTACTGCTCGACCTGACCGGCGTTGGCGGCCAGCACCTCATCCAGCATGGCCTCGATGGCGCCCGAGTCGGTAACCTGCTTGAGGCCCTTCTTCTCGATCACCTCGTCGGCACTGGCGCCTTCGCCGGCGGCCAGCGCCTCGAACACCATCTTGGCGATCTTGCCGCTGATGGTGTTGTCCTTGATGCGCAGGATCATCCCGCCCAACTGGGCGGCGGAGACCGGCGACTGCTCGATTTCCAGGTTGTCCTTGTTGAGCAGGCTGGACAGCTCGCCCATCACCCAGTTGGCCGCCAGCTTGGCGTCGCCGCAGACCTGCTGGACCTGCTCGAAGTAGTCGGCCAGCTCGCGGCTGGCCGACAGCACGCTGGCGTCGTAGGCGGACAGGCCATGTTCGCTCTCGAAGCGCGCGCGTTTCTCGTTGGGCAGTTCCGGCAGGCTGGCACGCACGGCCTCGATGAAGTCGTCCTCCAGCACCACCGGCAGCAGGTCGGGGCAGGGGAAGTAGCGATAGTCGTTGGCTTCTTCCTTGCTGCGCATCGAGCGCGTTTCGTCCTTGTTCGGGTCGTACAGGCGGGTTTCCTGCACCACCTTGCCGCCATCCTCGATCAGCTCGATCTGCCGCTGCACCTCGTGGTTGATCGCCTTCTCGATGAAGCGGAACGAGTTGACGTTCTTGATCTCGGCGCGGGTACCGAACTCGGTCTGGCCCTTGGGGCGCACCGACACGTTGCAGTCGCAGCGCAGCGAGCCCTCAGCCATGTTGCCGTCACAGATGCCCAGATAACGCACCAGCGCATGGATGGCCTTGACGTAGGCGACCGCCTCCTTGGCCGAGCGGATGTCCGGCTCGGAAACGATCTCCAGCAGCGGGGTGCCGGCGCGGTTGAGGTCGATGCCGCTCATGCCGTGAAAGTCTTCGTGCAGGCTCTTGCCGGCGTCCTCTTCCAGGTGCGCGCGGGTGATGCCGATGCGCTTGACCGTGCCGTCTTCCAGGGTGATGTCGAGGAAGCCCTTGCCGACCACCGGGTGGTCCATCTGGCTGGTCTGGTAGCCCTTGGGCAGGTCGGGGTAGAAGTAGTTCTTGCGCGCGAACACGTTGGTGCGGCCCAGCTCGGCGTCGATCGCCAGGCCGAACTTCACCGCCATGCGCACCGCCTCTTCATTGAGCACCGGCAGGGTGCCGGGCATGCCGAGGTCGACCAGGCTGGCCTGGGTGTTCGGCTCGGCGCCGAAGGTAGTGGCGCTGCCGGAGAAGATCTTCGATTGGGTGCTGAGCTGGGCGTGGATTTCCAGCCCGATCACGGTTTCCCATTGCATGTGTGTCGTCCTCAGAATCCGGCCGGGGTGCGGGTGTGCCAGTCGCTCACCTGCTGGTACTGGTGTGCCACGTTGAGTAGGCGCGCTTCCTGGAAGTACGGCGCCAGCAGCTGCACGCCCACCGGCAGGCCGTCGACGAAGCCGGCCGGCATGGACAGGCCGGGGATGCCGGCGAGGTTGGCGGTGATGGTGTAGATGTCTTCCAGGTAGGCGGAGACCGGATCGCCGCTCTTTTCGCCGAGCTTCCACGCCGGGTTGGGCGTGGTCGGGCCGAGGATCACGTCGACCTCGTTGAACGCGGCGACGAAGTCGTTCTTGATCAGCCGGCGGATCTTCTGCGCCTTCAGGTAGTAGGCGTCGTAGTAGCCGGCGGACAGTGCATAGGTGCCGACCATGATGCGGCGCTTCACTTCCGCGCCGAAGCCCTCGCCGCGCGAGCGCTTGTACAGGTCCTCGAGGTTGACCGGGTTCTCGCAGCGATAGCCGAAGCGCACGCCGTCGAAGCGCGACAGGTTGGAGCTGGCCTCGGCCGGGGCGATCACGTAGTAGGCCGGGATGGCGTGCTGTATGTTCGGCAGGCTGATCTCTTTCACCGTGGCGCCGAGCTTCTTCAGCTCCTCGACCACCGCCAGCACCTTCTCGGCGATGCGGGCGTCGAGGCCGGCGCCGAAATATTCCCTGGGCAGGCCGATGCGCAGGCCGGCCAGCGGCTGGCTCAGCGCCGCCAGATAGTCGTCCAGCGGGGCGTCGACGCAGGTGGAGTCCTTGGCGTCGAAACCGGCCATGGCGCCGAGCAGCAGGGCGCAGTCCTCGGCGGTGCGCGCCAGCGGCCCGCCCTGGTCGAGGCTGGAGGCGTAGGCGATCATGCCCCATCGCGATACGCGACCGTAGGTGGGCTTGAGGCCGGTGAGGTTGGTCAGCGCCGCCGGCTGGCGGATCGAGCCGCCGGTGTCGGTGCCGGTGGCGGCCGGGATCAGCCCGGCCGCCACGGCGGCGGCGGAACCGCCGGAGGAACCGCCCGGTACGCGGGACAGGTCCCAGGGGTTCTTCACCGCGCCGAAGTGGCTGGACTCGTTGGCCGAGCCCATGGCGAACTCGTCCATGTTCAGCTTGCCGAGGCTGACCGCGCCGGCGCTCGCCAGCTTGGCGACCACGGTGGCGTCGTAGGGCGCCTTGAAGTTGTGCAGGATCTTCGAGGCGCAGGTGGTCAGCACATCCTTCGTGCAGAACAGGTCCTTGTGCGCGATCGGCGCGCCGAGCAGGGCGCCGTTCTCGCCGCTTGCGCGGCGGGCATCGGCGGCCGCCGCCTGGGCGCGGGCCGGCTCGGCGGTGACGGTGATGAAGCTGTTCAGTTGCGGGTCGAGCTGGGCGATGCGCGCCAGCAGGGTGTCGGTCAGCTCCGTGGAGGAGAAGTCCTTGGCGGCCAGGCCGCGGGCGATTTGCGCCAGAGTCAGTCGATGCATCACTCGATCACCTTGGGAACCAGATACAGGCCGTTTTCCACAGCCGGGGCGATGGCCTGGTAGGCGTCGCGCTGATTGGTTTCGCTCACCACGTCGGCGCGCAGGCGCTGGGTGGCTTCCAGGGGATGGGCCAGCGGCTCGATGCCGTCGGTATCGACCGCCTGCATCTGGTCGATCAGGCCAAGAATATTGTTGAGGGTCTCGGTGGTACGCGGAATTTCCGCCTCGTCCAGACCCAGGCGGGCCAGGTGGGCGATCTTTTCCACGTCGGAGCGTTCGAGCGCCATCGGGTGTCTCCAGCGGAAAAAGCGACGAATGACCGGCAGGTGATGGCAGGGGAACGAAGGCCGCCAGACGGCGGTCAAAGGCCGCGATGAAGGGCCTTTGCGGCCCGGAAAAGCGACCAATCTAACATATGTGCGCCTTGCCCAAAATCCCTGCCGTTGTTAGAGTTCGCCGCACTTTTAGCCACGCGTTCCCCTAGGGTTTTCTATCCCATGTTGAAAAAACTGCGCGGCATGTTTTCCAGCGATCTGTCGATCGACCTGGGTACTGCCAACACCCTTATTTATGTGCGTGAGCGCGGGATTGTGCTGAACGAGCCCTCCGTCGTCGCGATTCGCACCAGCGCCAACAACCAGAAAAGCGTGGTCGCCGTCGGTACCGAAGCCAAGCGCATGCTGGGACGTACCCCGGGCAACATTTCTGCGATCCGCCCGATGAAGGACGGCGTGATCGCCGACTTCAGCGTCTGCGAGAAGATGCTGCAGTACTTCATCAACAAGGTGCACGAGAGCAGCTTCCTGCAGCCCAGCCCGCGTGTGCTGATCTGCGTGCCGTGCAAGTCGACCCAGGTCGAGCGTCGCGCCATTCGCGAGTCGGCCCTCGGCGCCGGCGCCCGCGAGGTGTTCCTGATCGAGGAGCCGATGGCGGCGGCCATCGGTGCCGGCCTGCCGGTGGAAGAGGCGCGCGGTTCGATGGTGGTCGACATCGGCGGCGGCACCACCGAGATCGCCCTGATCTCCCTCAACGGCGTGGTCTATGCCGAGTCGGTGCGCGTCGGTGGCGACCGCTTCGACGAGGCCATCGTTACCTACGTGCGCCGCAACTACGGCAGCCTGATCGGTGAAGCCACTGCCGAACGGGTGAAGCAGGAAATCGGTTCGGCCTTCCCGGGCAGCGAAGTACGCGAGATCGACGTGCGCGGCCGCAACCTGGCCGAAGGCGTGCCGCGCAGCTTCACCCTCAATTCCAACGAGGTGCTGGAAGCGCTGCAGGAGTCGCTGGCCACCATCGTCCAGGCGGTGAAGAGCGCGCTGGAGCAGTCGCCGCCGGAGCTGGCCTCGGACATCGCCGAGCGCGGCCTGGTGCTGACCGGCGGCGGTGCGCTGCTGCGCGATCTGGACAAGCTGCTGGCCCAGGAAACCGGCCTGCCGGTGATCGTCGCCGAGGATCCGCTGACCTGCGTCGCCCGTGGCGGCGGTCGCGCCCTGGAAATGATCGATCGTCACGCCATGGACCTGCTCTCCACCGAATAAGGCTGGAGCGGCACCTGACTCGGGGTGAGCCATCAAACCGCTTTTTGCCAAGGGACCCTCGCTGGGTGTTCGTCTGCTGGTGCTGACCGTGTTCTCGGTCGCGCTGATGGTGGTCGACGCCCGCTTCGAGGTCCTCAAGCCGTTGCGCAGCCATCTGGCTCAGGTGCTCTCCCCCTTCTACTGGCTGGCCGAGCGGCCGGTGCATCTGTGGGAGAGCGTCAGTCAGCAGTTCAGCAGTCGTGACGAACTGCTGGCCGAGAACGAGAAGCTCAAGGCCGAGGCGCTGCTGCTGCAGCGGCGCCTGCAGAAGCTGGCCACTCTCACCGAGCAGAACGTGCGCCTGCGCGAGCTGCTCAACTCGGCGGCGCTGGTTGACGACAAGGTGCTGGTCAGCGAGCTGATCGGCATCGATCCCAATCCCTTCACCCACCGCATTCTCATCGACAAGGGCGAGAAGGACGGCGTGTACCTCGGTCAGCCGGTACTCGACGCCTTGGGCCTGATGGGCCAGGTGGTGGAGGTGATGCCGTATGCCGCGCGGGTGCTGCTGCTCACCGACAGTACCCACAGCATCCCCGTGCAGGTCAACCGCAACGGCCTGCGCGCCATTGCCATCGGCACCGGCAACCCGGAACGCCTCGAGCTGCGCCATGTCGCCGACACCGCTGACATCAAGGAGGGCGACCTGCTGGTCAGCTCCGGTCTCGGCCAGCGCTTCCCGGCCGGCTACCCGGTGGCGACGGTGAAGGAAGTGATCCACGACAGCGGTCAGCCGTTTGCCGTGGTGCGTGCCGTGCCCACCGCCCGGCTCAACCGAAGTCGTTACCTGCTGCTGGTGTTCAGCGATCAGCGTACCCCGGAGCAGCGCGCCGTCGATGCGGCGCTGGCCCAGGAAGCGGTCGATCGCGAGGCGACCGGCTCGGCAGGCGGGGCGGCGGCTCCCGGCGCCACGCCCGCAGCGCCGGCCGCTCCGGCTGCCGCCAAGGTGCCTCCCGCGGCCCCGAGAGTCGCGCCCGCCCCGGCCCCGGCGCCGGCGCCGGCTGCCGGCAGGGAGGCTCGCTGATGGTGGTGGCTCCTCGTCCCCGCAATGGCTGGTTCGTCTGGTTCAGCCTGATCGTCGCCCTGCTGCTGAGTGTGGCGCCGATGCCCGAATTCATGCAGGTCGGCCGACCGCTGTGGCTGGCGCTGATGCTGGGCTACTGGTCGCTGGCGGCGCCGCAGCGGGTTGGCATGACCCGCGTCTGGCTGCTCGGCCTGGCCGCCGATGTGCTCTACGGCACCCCGCTGGGCCAGAATGCGCTGGTGCTGGCGCTGCTGGTGTTCATGCTGATGTCGCTGCACCAGCGCCTGCGCATGTTCCCGGTCTGGCAGCAGAGCCTGGTGTTGCTGGTGGTGTTCGGCCTGACCCAGCTGGTCCAGCTGTGGCTCAATACCCTGGCCGGCAGCCGTCCGCCGACCCTGCTGTTCCTCTTCCCCGCCCTGGTCAGCGCCCTGCTGTGGCCGTGGGTATTCACCGTCATGCGCTTGTTCAGCCGCCGGCTGAACGTCTACTGACGTCCGGCGAGGCCCGGCGCCCATCACATTCCAGGAGGGATCTCGCCCGTGAGCCTGCTCTACCTTGCTTCTGCCTCGCCGCGTCGACGCGAACTGCTGCTGCAGATCGGCGTGCCACACCGGCGCGTCGACGCGCCCATTGACGAGAGTGCTCTGCCCGGCGAAAGCCCGGCTGCCTATGTCGAGCGCCTGGCACGGGCCAAGGCGGCCGCCGGGTTGGCGGCGCTGGGCGGCAGCGCTGCGGCCGGTGCGCATGGCGCACCCTGCGGCTCGGGCGGGGCCTGCGTACTGGGCGCCGATACCGCGGTGGTGCTCGATGGGCGGATTCTCGGCAAGCCGCAGGATCGTGCCGATGGCCTGGCCATGCTCGCCGCCCTGTCCGGGCGCAGTCACGAGGTGCTTACCGCGGTGGCGGTGAGCGACGGCTCGCGCTGCGCGGCCCGGGTCGTGAGCAGTCGTGTGCACTTCCGCGCGCTTGCCGAGGCCGAACAACAGGCATACTGGGACACCGGCGAACCGCTGGACAAGGCTGGCGGCTATGCCATCCAGGGCCTGGCGGCGATTTTCGTCGACCGCCTGGAGGGCAGCTATTCTGCCGTGGTCGGTCTGCCGCTGGCCGAAACCGCCGCGCTGCTGGCCGAATTCGGCATGGCCTGCTGGCAGCCTGAGGCGCGCCCCTGACGGGCGACGCATGGACGATCCCCCGCGACGAGAATGACGAGATGAGCGAAGAAATCCTGATCAACATCACCCCCATGGAGTCGCGCGTGGCGGTGGTGGAAAACGGCGTGCTGCAGGAGGTGCATGTCGAGCGCACGCAGAAGCGCGGCATCGTCGGCAACATCTACAAGGGCAAGGTGGTGCGGGTGCTGCCCGGCATGCAGGCGGCCTTCATCGACATCGGCCTGGAGCGTGCAGCCTTCATCCATGCCTCGGAAATCTCCACCCGCGAAGGCAGTGCCGTGGAGAACATCAGCGCGCTGGTCCACGAGGGGCAGAGCCTGGTGGTGCAAGTGACCAAAGATCCGATCGGCAGCAAGGGCGCGCGGCTGACCACCCAGCTGTCGATCCCCTCGCGCTATCTGGTGTACATGCCGCGCACCCGCCACGTCGGCATCTCGCTGAAGATCGAGGGCGAGGGCGAGCGCGAGCGGCTCAAGCAGGTGGTGGCCGAGTGCGTGGCCGCCGAGGGCATCGAGAACCAGGGCGGCTTCATCCTGCGCACCGCGGCCGAAGGGGCCGGCGCCGACGAAATCCTCGCCGACATCCGCTACCTGCGCCGCCTGTGGGAGCAGATCGGCGCGCAGATGCAGAGCGCCCCGGCGCCCTCGGTGATCTACGAGGACCTGTCGCTGGCCCTGCGCACCCTGCGCGATCTGGTCAGCCCGCGCACCGAGAAGATCCGCATCGATTCGCGGGAAACCTTCCAGAAGGTCGGGCTGTTCGTCGGCGAGCTGATGCCGGAAGTCTCCGACCGCCTCGAGCACTACCCCGGCGAGCGGCCGATCTTCGACCTGTACGGGGTCGAGGACGAGATCCAGAAGGCCCTGGAGCGCAAGGTGCTGCTGAAGTCCGGCGGCTACCTGATCGTCGATCCGGCCGAGGCGATGACCACCATCGACGTCAACACCGGCGCCTTCGTCGGTCATCGCAACCTCGAGGAAACCATCTTCAAGACCAACCTCGAGGCGGCCACCTCGATCGCCCGCCAGCTGCGCCTGCGCAACCTGGGCGGGATCATCATCATCGACTTCATCGACATGGAAGACGAGGAGCACCAGCGCCAGGTGCTGCGTACCCTGGAGAAGATGCTCGAGCGCGACCACGCCAAGACCAACATCATCGGCATCACCGAACTGGGACTGGTGCAGATGACCCGCAAGCGTACCCGCGAGAGCCTGCAGCAGGTGCTCTGCGAGCCGTGCGCGAGCTGCCAGGGGCGTGGCCAGCTGAAGACCGCGGAAACCATCTGCTACGAGATCTTCCGCGAGATCCTCCGCGAGGCGCGCGCCTACCAGGCCAGCTCCTATCTGGTGCTGGCCAACCAGGTGGTGATCGAGCGTCTGCTGGACGAGGAGTCGGGCAACGTCGCCGATCTGGAGGCCTTCATCGGCCGTTCGCTGCGCTTCCAGGTGGAGGCCAAGTACTCCCAGGAACTCTATGATGTGGTGCCGCTCTGAGGTCGGAGGCTGACATGGCCGTCCCCGGCCGCCTGTTTGCCCGCGTCCTGGATGGGCTGTACGGACTGGCGGCCCTGTTGCTGCTGCTGACCGCCCTGTACGTCAGCCTCGGGCGGCTGCTGGTGCCGCTGGTGGCCGAATATCGCGCCGAGCTGCAGGGCCGCGCCAGTGCGTTGCTCGGCCAGCCGCTGCACGTCGGTGCGCTGGAAGGGCGCTGGCGAGGCTTCGCGCCACAGCTGGAGCTGCGCGACCTGCAGCTGGAGGCGGACGGTGAGGTGCTGCATGTGGACCGGCTGCGCCTGGTGCCGGACGTTTTCGACAGCCTGCGCACACGCAGCCTGCGCATCGCCAGCCTGGAGGTGCAGGGGCTGCAGCTGGGCCTGCGCCAGGAGGCGGATGGCAGCTGGCGCGCCAAGGGACTGGTGCGTCCCGCGCAACCGCGCGCACCGCTCGATCCGGCGCGCATCCTCGCGCTGCTGCTGGCCCCGGGTCAGCTGGTGCTGCTCGACAGCCGGCTGAGCATCGAGACGCGCACGGGCGAATTGCTCGGCTTCAACTATGTCGGTCTGACCCTCGACAATCGGCGCGGCGGCCAGCGCCTGGATGGCCGCCTGCTGCTGCCGGACGGCCAGCCGCTGAGCTGGCAGCTGCAGGGCGAGCTGCACGCCGAGACCTGGCGGGAGGCACGGGCGCAGCTCTATCTCAGCCTGCCGCAGAGCGAGTGGGGGAGCTGGCTGGGTCAGCTGCTGCCGGGGAGCTGGCAGGTCGAACGCCTGCAGGCCGGCGGCGAGGTCTGGCTGGACTGGGCGGCGGGCCGCGTGCAGCGCGCCGTGGCGCGCCTGCATGCGCCGCAGCTGGCGCTGGCCCGCGGGGCGAGCGCGCGGGCCGCGTTCGCCGACCTGGCACTGACCACCTATTTCGATCGCGAACCACAAGGCTGGCGCCTGCTGGTGGAGGAGGTGGCCGGCAACTTCGGCAGCGATCGCCTCAATCCCGGCCAGCTGCAGCTGCGCTACCACGCCGGTGAGCAGGCCTGGTGGAGCCTGCAGGCCGAGCGTCTCAACCTGGCGCCGTTGAGCGCGCTGACCCGCGCCCTGGCGCCACTGCCGCCGGCGGCGGCGGAAATTCTCGCCAGCCTGGCGCCCCATGGCCGGCTGCGCGACCTGAGCGCCGAGATCCGCCCGCGCGGCGAGGGACTGCCGGAGGTCGAGTACGACCTGCGTCTGGACCGGGTCGGCGTCAGCGCCTGGCATGCGGTGCCGGCGTTGGACAACATCAGCGGCAGTCTCAGCGGCAGCCTCGAGGGCGGCGAGCTGCGTCTGGATGCCAATGACTTCATGCTGCACCTGACCACCCTGTTCCCCGAGCCGTGGCGCTACCGCACGGCGCGGGCGCGACTGAACTGGCGCCTGGATGGCGAGGCGTTCACCCTGTCCAGCCCGCTGATGCGTCTGTCCGGCGAGGAGGGCGAGCTGGCCGGCAACATGCTGATCCGCCTGCGCCGCGATCCGGCTGCCGAGGACTACATGGACCTGCAGGTCGGCCTGCACAAGGGCCAGGCGCGCTACACCGCGCGCTACCTGCCGACCCTGTCGCCGGGCCTCAGTCCGCAACTGGCCGACTGGCTGAAGACGGCGATCCAGGGCGGCGAGATCGACCAGGGCCTGTTCCTCTACCAGGGCTCGCTGAACAAGGGCGCGCCGCCCGAGTCGCGGGCGCTGGGGCTGTATTTCAAGGTGCACGATGCCGAGCTGGCCTACCAGCCGGATTGGCCGCCGCTGCGCCAGTTGCGCGGCGAGGTGTTCGTCGAGCACAGCGGCGTGCGTGTCCATGCGCCGGAGGCGCAGGTGCTGGAGAGCCGGCTGCACGAGGTGCGCGCCGAGGTGGCGTTGAATCGGACGGGGCAGCTGCCGCGCCTCAAGGTCGATGGCGAGGTGCGCAGCAGCGTCGGCGACGGCCTGAAGATTCTCCAGGACACCCCGCTGGGGCGCAGCAAGACCTTCGCCGGCTGGCGGGGCGAGGGGCCGCTGGACGGCCGCCTGCAACTGGATATCCCGCTGGCGCGCAAGGGTGGCGAGGTCAAGGCGGTGGTCGATTTCGCCACCGAGAATGCCCGCCTGCAGCTGCCGCAGCCGGCACTGGAGTTGCAGGCGCTCACGGGCGCCTTCCGCTACGACAGCGCCCGCGGCCTGAGTGCCAGCGATATCCGCGCCCGCGCCTTCGAGCGGCCGCTGCGCGCGGTGGCCAGCGCCGAGGGGCAGGGCGGCCAGGCCAAGACCCGGCTGGATGTGCGCGGCAGCATCGCGGTGGCGCGGCTGATCGGCTGGCTGGGAGCGAATCCGGCGCAGATTCCGGCCAGCGGCGAGCTGCCTTACCGCTTGTGGCTGGATCTGGACGGCGCGGCCAGCCGGCTGCGCGTCCGCTCCGACCTGCAGGGGACGCGCATCGACCTGCCGGCGCCGCTGGGCAAGGCGGCGGAGGAGGTGCGCAGCGCCAGCTGGCGCATGACGCTCGGCGGAGCCGAACGACGTTACGGGCTGAACTATGCCGGCCTGGCCAGTCTGAGCTTCGCCGCCGCGCCGGGGGCGCTGGCCGCCGGCCGCGGCGAGCTGCGCCTGGGTGGCGCGGCGGCCGTGCTGCCGCGCGAGCCGGGCCTGCGCATTCGCGGCGCACTGAGCGAGTTCGACTGGGGGGCTTGGCAGGCCGCGCAGGCACGTTATGCCGACGGCAGCCAGCGGGCGGGGCTGGGCGGCCTGTTGCAGTCGCTCGAGCTGGGTGTCGGGCGCTTCAGCTCGGGCGGTCTGGCCCTGGAGCAGCTACAGGTAGGGCTGCAGCGGGCTGGATCGAACTGGCGGCTGCAGCTGGACAACCCGCAGCTCAAGGGCTTCGCCGTGCTGCCGCAGGACAAGGCGGCGCCGCTGCACATCGAGCTGGAACACCTGCGCCTGCCGGCGCGCGAGTCGGCTGCCGTCCGCGAGCAGCGCGCAGCCGCTGGCGGCCAGGCGGAGGATCCGCTGGCACAGGTCGATCCGCGCACCTTGCCGGCCATGGATGTCAGCATCCGCGCGCTCTATCTGGGCGAGGAGCGTCTCGGCCGCTGGAGTTTCCGCAGTCGGCCGAGCACGCTGGGCGCGCGTTTCGATCAGCTCGATCTGGATCTCAAGGGGCTGCGCCTGAACGGCGCGCTGGACTGGCAGGGTAGCGGCGCCAGCGCGCAGACCCGCTATCGCGGGCGCCTGTACGGCAACGACCTGGCTGAGGTGCTGCTCGCCTGGGGGTACGCCCCGAGCGTGACCAGCGAGGACTTCCGCGTCGACGTCGATGGCAGCTGGGTCGGCTCGCCGGCCATGGCCGGGCTCCGGCACTTCAGTGGCACCCTCGACACCCGGGTACGCCAGGGCCAGCTGGTCGAGGTGGAGGGCAGTGCCACGGCGCTGCGGGTGTTCGGCCTGCTCAACTTCAATGCCCTCAGTCGCCGCCTGCGCCTGGATTTTTCCGATCTGTTCGGCAGGGGGCTGGGCTATGACAGCATCGAGGGGCTGCTGGTGGGCACCGACGGCGTGCTGCTGACCCGGGGGCCGCTGGTGCTGGATGGTCCATCCACCCGCCTGGAGCTGGATGGCCAGCTGGACATGGCTCATGACCGCATCGCCGCCAAGCTGCGGGTGACCCTGCCGCTATCCAACAACCTGCCGCTGGCTGCCTTGCTGGCCGGCGCGGCGCCGGTGGCGGGGGCGCTGTTGATCGTCGATCAGTTGGTGGGCAAGCACCTGTCGCGGGTAGCCAGCGTCGAGTATCGCGTCGACGGGCCCTGGCAGGATCCTAAGATCAGCCTGTTCGGCAGGCCGTCGGGGGGCGCACGCTAAGCCCATCCGGGTTAGGATGAGATTGTTGCGCTGCAGGAGATAGCAATGGGCACGGTGGCAGTCATCCAGATGGTCAGTCAGTCCGACGTCCTCGCCAATCTGGCGCGGGCGCGGGTGCTGCTCGAGCAGGCCGCCGCGGGCGGGGCGCAACTGGCCGTCCTGCCGGAAAACTTCGCGGCCATGGGGCGGCGCGACCTGGCCGTCCTCGGCATGGCCGAGGCTGCCGGCGAGGGGCCGCTGCTGCCTTGGCTGGAGGCCGCGGCGCGCGAGCTGGGCCTGTGGATCGTCGCCGGCACCCTGCCGCTGCCGCCGCGCGGGCAACGCGACGGCAAGCCCTGCGCCTGCTCGCTGCTGTTTGACAGCGCAGGTCAGGTGGCGGCGCGCTACGACAAGCTGCACCTGTTCGATGTCGAGGTGGCCGACAGCCGCGGCAGCTACCGCGAGTCCGATGATTTCGCCCACGGCGAGCACCTGGTGCTGGCCGATACGCCGGTCGGACGCCTGGGTCTGACGGTCTGCTACGATCTGCGTTTTGCCGAGCTGTACAGCGCCCTGCGCGAAGCCGGCGCCGAGCTGATCAGCGCGCCTTCGGCGTTCACTGCGGTGACCGGCGCGGCGCACTGGGAGGTGCTGGTGCGTGCGCGGGCCATTGAAACCCAGTGCTACCTGCTGGCCGCCAACCAGGGCGGCCAGCATCCCGGGCCGCGGGAAACCTTCGGCCATTCGCTGATCGTCGATCCCTGGGGCCAGCCGCTGGCCCGCGAGGCGCGTGGCGAAGCCGTGCTACTGGCACAGATCGACCGTCCGGCGCAGGCGGCGATTCGTCAGCGCATGCCGGTCAACGCCCATCGCCGTCTGCGCCCGGGCGCGCCGCAACCCTTGACCAAGGAGTCTTCATGAACACCCTGTCATCCGTCAGCGAGCAGTTGCTGACCCCCGGCGGCCTCGGCCTGGAGCGCCTGCCGGCGCTGCTCGGCGAGCTGGCCGGGCCCGGCATCGATGCCGCCGACCTGTATTTCCAGAGCCAGGTGTCCGAGTCGTGGATGCTCGAGGACGGCATCGTCAAGGAGGGCAGCTTCCATCTCGACCAGGGCGTCGGCGTGCGTGCGCAGTCCGGCGAGAAGACCGGCTTTGCCTACAGCAACAGCATCGAGGAGCACGCCCTGCGCCAGGCCATCGGCGCGGCGCGCTCGATCGCTCGCGCCGGCCAGCAGGGCCGCGTACACACCCCCGCGGTGCAGGTGCCGCTGCGCTTGTACGGCGCCGACAATCCGCTGGAGGTGCTCAGCCGGGCGGAGAAGGTCGAGCTGCTCAAGCGCATCGACCAGGCCACCCGCGCGCTGGACCCGCGCATCTCGCGGGTCACCGTGAGCCTCGCTGGGGTCTGGGAGCAGGTGCTGGTGGCAGCCACCGACGGCAGCCTGGGCGCCGACGTGCGCCCGCTGGTGCGCTTCAACGTCAGCGTGATCGTCGAGCATAACGGTCGCCGCGAGCGCGGTGCCCACGGCGGCGGCGGGCGTACCGACTACCGCTACTTCCTCGAGCACGACCGCGCCATGGACTACGCCCGCGAGGCGGTGCGCCAGGCGCTGCTCAACCTCGAAGCCATTCCGGCGCCGGCCGGCAGCATGCCGGTAGTGCTCGGCAACGGCTGGAGCGGCGTGCTGCTGCACGAGGCAGTCGGCCACGGCCTGGAGAGCGACTTCAACCGCAAGGGCAGCTCGGCCTACAGCGGCCGGGTCGGTCAGTCGGTGGCCTCGAGCCTGTGCACCATCGTCGACGACGGCACCCTGCCGGGGCGCCGTGGCTCGCTGAGCCTGGACGACGAGGGCACGCCGACCCAGTGCACCACGCTGATCGAGAACGGCGTGCTCAAGGGCTACATGCAGGACAAGCTCAACGCCCGCCTGATGGGCGTGCGCCCGACCGGCAACGGCCGGCGCGAGTCCTATGCACACCTGCCGATGCCGCGCATGACCAATACCTACATGCTGGCCGGGCAGAGCGAGCCGGAGGAGATCATCCGTTCGGTGAAGCGCGGCCTGTACTGCGCCAGCCTCGGCGGCGGCCAGGTGGACATCACCAGCGGCAAGTTCGTGTTCTCCACCAGCGAGGCCTACCTGATCGAGGACGGCCGGATCACCGCGCCGGTCAAGGGCGCCACGCTGATCGGCAACGGGCCGGAGGCGATGAGCCGGGTGTCGATGGTCGGCAACGATCTGGCGCTGGACAGCGGAGTCGGCACCTGCGGCAAGGATGGCCAGTCGGTGCCGGTGGGCGTCGGCCAGCCGACCCTGAAGATCGAGGCGATCACCGTCGGCGGGACCGGCGGCTGAGTGACGACGCGCGGCCGGCCAGGCTGCGGCACGAGGGATGGGTAGCAAGTCGCTGCACGAGTTTGTTACGGGGTGGCGATCCACCCGACGAGAGGTTGGCGGTCAGCGCAGGCCGCGGCGCAGTTCGTCCATCTCGCGCAGGTACTTGAATACCTTGCGCGAGGCGGCTGGCGGCTTGTCGCGGGCGGCTTCGAACTGGGCGTGGCGGATCAGCTGGCGCAGGTGCTGGACGTCGGCCTCGGGGTATTCGCCGAGCAGCGCTTCGAGGTCGGCGTCGCTGCCGTTGACCAGGCGGTCGCGCCAGCGCTCGAGGGCGTGGAAGCGTTCGTTGTACTGCCGGGTGGAGGAGTCCATCTGGTCGAGCAGGGCGACAATGGCGTCGATGTCCTGGTCGCGCATCAGCTTGCCGATGTACTGGAGGTGGCGCTTGCGCGCGGCGTGCGCCTTGTGTTTCGGCGCCTCGATCAGCGCCTTGAGCAGCGCATCGCTCAGCGGCAGGCGGTTGAGCATGTCCTGCTTGAGCGTGGTCAGGCGTTCACCCAGATCCTGCAGCGCATGCAGTTCGCGCTTGACCTGGGATTTGCTCTTCTCTCCGGAGAAGTCGTCTTCGAATTGTTCAGACATGGGGCGGGTCCGCTGGGAAACGCCGCCATGATAACCAGTCAGGGGCCGCTTGTCCGGCCCGGCCGGCGAGCCGGCGGGAAAACAGGAGCAGGACATGAAATCAGCCGTGGAAAGCGTGGGGCCGCAGGCCCTGGCGGGGTTGCAGGAGCAGGTCGAGGCGATTCTCGCCGAGGCGCGGCGCCAGGGCGCGAGCGACTGCGAGGTGGCGGTGTCGTTGGAGCAGGGACTGTCCACCAGCGTGCGTCAGGGCGAGGTGGAGACGGTGGAGTTCAACCGCGACCGCGGCTTCGGCATCACTCTCTATCTCGGCCAGTGCAAGGGCTCGGCGAGCACCTCGGCGCAGGGCGAGGAGGCCATCCGCGAAACCGTGGCGGCCGCGCTGGCGATCGCCCAGCATGCCTCCGCGGACGACTGCGCCGGGCTGGCCGATGCCGCGCTGATGGCGCGCGAGCTGCCGGATCTGGATCTCTACCATCCCTGGGCGATCACCCCGGAGCAGGCTATCGAGCAGGCGCTGGCCTGCGAGGCAGCGGCCTTCGCCCGTGATGCGCGCATCACCAAGGCCGATGGCACCACCCTCAATACCCATCTGGGCTGCCGGGTGTACGGCAACAGTCACGGCTTCGTCGGCGGCTATGCCTCCAGCCGGCACAGTCTGAGCTGCGTGATGATCGCCGAGGGGGAGGGGCAGATGCAGCGCGACTACTGGTACGACGTCAGCCGTATCGGCAGCGAGCTGGCCAGCGCCGAGTCGATCGGCCGGCGCGCCGCCGAACGTGCGGTCGGTCGGCTGGGCGCGCGCCCGGTGCCGACCTGCGAGGTGCCGGTGCTGTTCGCCGCCGAGCTGGCCACCGGCCTGTTCGGCCATCTGCTGGCGGCGATCTCCGGCGGCAACCTGTACCGCAAGTCCTCCTTTCTCGAGGGCGCGCTGGGCGAGCAGCTGTTCCCCGCCTGGCTGAGCCTCGACGAGCGACCGCACCTGCCGCGCGGCATGGGTAGTGCCAGCTTCGACGGCGACGGCCTGGCCACCTACGCCAAGCCCTTCGTCGAGAGCGGCAGGCTGGTGTCCTACGCGCTGGGGACCTATTCCGGGCGCAAACTGGGCCTGCCCAGCACGGCCAACGCCGGCGGCGTGCACAACCTGTTCGTCAGCCACGGCAGCGAGGACCAGGCCGCGCTGATCCGCCGCATGGACCGTGGCCTGCTGGTGACCGAGCTGATGGGGCAGGGACTGAATCTGGTCACTGGCGACTACTCGCGCGGTGCGGCGGGCTTCTGGGTGGAGAACGGGGTGATCCAGTTCCCGGTGCAGGAAGTCACCATCGCCGGCAACCTGCGCGACATGTTCAAGGGCATAGTCGCGGTGGGCAGCGATGTGGAGACGCGTGGCAACGTCCGCAGCGGCTCGGTGCTGATCGACAGGATGATGCTGGGCGGCAGCTGAGGGGCAGGACGGCGGAAAGCGGCCGCAGGCCCTTTGCCGCCGTTACGGGCTGGGTGGAAGGCCGCGGTTCGGGTTTTACATCCCTGCGACAACCCTTGGCGCGTCGGTGAGCTTATTCGCCTTCGTCGAAGTAGTTGCCGATCAGTTCGACCAGAGCCTGCAGGGCCTCCTGCTCCTGCTCGCCTTCGGTATGCAGGTGGATCGAGGTGCCCTTGCCGGCGGCGAGCATCATCACCGCCATGATGCTCTTGCCGTCCACCAGGCTATCCGCCGAGCGGCCGACGCGGACCCGGCAGGGGAAGCGGCCGGCCACGCCGACGAACTTGGCGGCGGCGCGGGCATGCAGGCCGAGCTTGTTGATGATGGTGATGTCGCAGGCTGGCATCGCGGTGGGGACTGTCCTGTCAGGGGAGGTCGCGGTGGCGGATCTGTACGTTGCCGAGGTTGGCGCGCAGAGCAGCACCAAGGCGCTCGGCCAGATACACCGAGCGGTGATGGCCACCGGTGCAGCCGATGGCCACGGTGACATAGGCACGGTTGCTGGCGGCAAAGCGCGGCAGCCACTTGTTCAGGTAGGTGAAGATGTCCTGGTACATCTCCTCGACGTCGTCCAGGGCATCCAGATAGTCGCGGACCGGTTGTTCCAGGCCGCTGTGCTCGCGCAGATCCGGTTTCCAGTAGGGGTTGGGCAGGCAGCGCACGTCGAACACCAGGTCGGCGTCTACGGGCATGCCACGCTTGAAACCGAAGGATTCGAGCAGGAAGGCGGTGCCGGCCTCAGGCTTGTCCAGCAGGCGCAGCTTGATGGTGTCGCGCAGCTGGTACAGGTTGAGGTTGGCGGTATCGATCTTCAGGTCGGCAAGGTCGGCAATCGGGCCGAGCAGGATGGTTTCGTCGTCGATCGCCTCGCTCAGCGAGCGGCTGGGGCTGCTCAGCGGGTGGCGGCGGCGGGTTTCCGAGAAGCGCTTGAGCAGGGTGGCATTGTCGGCATCGAGGTACAGCACGTCGCACTGGATGTTGTGCTGGCGCAGCTGTTCCAGCAGCTCGGGAAACCGCTTGAGCTGGCTGGGCAGGTTGCGCGCGTCGACCGACACGGCGACCTGCGGTTGCGACAGCTCGGTATGCAGCAGGGCGCGCTCGGCCAGATCCGGCAGCAGGCTGGCCGGCAGGTTGTCGATGCAGTAGAAGCCGTTGTCCTCGAGGACGGCCAGGGCGGTGCTTTTCCCCGACCCCGAGCGTCCGCTGACAATGATCAGGCGCATGGCTCAGCGCCCGTCCACGGTATCGAGCACCACCTGGTAGAGGTCGAAGCCATCCTTGGCCTGGCGCAGGCGCTCGCGCACGTCGGCGCGGTCGAGCAGGCCGGCGATCTGGCGCAGCAGCTCGAGGTGCTCCTCGGTGGCGGTTGCCGGCACCAGCAGGACGAACAGCAGGTCCACCGGCGCGCCGTCGAGGGCGTCGAAGTCCACCGGAACATCCAGGCGCAGCAGGGCGCATACCGGCACCGAACAGCCAGCCAGCCGGCAGTGGGGAATGGCGATGCCGTTGCCGAAGCCGGTGGAGCCGAGCTTTTCCCGGGCTACCAGATTTTCGAAGATGTCATGTGCGTCGAGCCCGGGAAGATCCCGGGCTACGAGGTTGGCGATCTGTTCGAGAACGCGCTTCTTGCTGCCTCCCGGCACGTTCACCTGGGAACGGCCGGGGGTCAGGATGTGCTCTAGTCGGATCATTGGGAAGGGATCAGCGGGTGGCAGTGCCCTGTCCGCGTTCGACCAGCTTTTCCTTGTGCTTGATCAGTTGGCGGTCCAGCTTGTCGGCCAGCAGGTCGATGGCGGCGTACATGTCGGTATGTTCGGCGTTGGCGACTACTTCGCCACCGGCTACGTGCAGGGTCGCCTCGATTTTCTGCTGCAGTTTTTCCACCTGCATGATCACCTGGACGTTGGTGATCTTGTCGAAGTGGCGCGCCAGGCGCTCCAGTTTCTCGTTGATGTAGTCGCGCAGAGTGTCAGTCACTTCCAGGTGTTGGCCACTGATGTTGACTTGCATGCTGCTTCTCCTTGTTACCTGCGAATACCGACAGGGACGTACCCGGTCAGTTGGAATGCTATGTTGTTTTGATCGAGCGTCACACCAGTCGCTTGCGTTCGCTCGAGGGGGCAATGCCCAAGGATTCCCGATACTTGGCGATGGTCCTGCGGGCCACCTGAATCCCTTGTGCCTCCAGTAAACCAGCGATCTTGCTGTCGCTCAATGGCTTTTTCGGGTTTTCCGCCGCGACCAGTTTCTTGATGATGGCGCGGATCGCCGTGGACGAGCACTCGCCGCCTTCAGACGTGCTGACGTGGCTGGAGAAAAAGTACTTGAGCTCGAAGATGCCGCGCGGGGTGTGCATGTATTTCTGCGTGGTCACCCGCGAGATGGTCGACTCGTGCATGCCCACCGCCTCGGCGATGTCGTGCAGCACCAGCGGCTTCATTGCCTCTTCGCCGTACTCGAGGAAGCCGCGCTGCAGTTCGACGATCTGCGTGGCGACCTTCATCAGCGTCTCGTTGCGGCTGAGCAGGCTCTTGATGAACCAGCGCGCCTCCTGCAACTGGTTGCGCATATAGGTGTTGTCGGCGCTGGTGTCGGCACGCCGCACCAGGCCGGCGTAGTGCGGGTTGACCCGCAGGCGCGGCATGGCGTCGGGGTTGAGCTCGACCAGCCAGCGCTCGTTGTCCTTGCGCACGATCACGTCGGGGACAACGTATTCCGCTTCGCTGGTCTCGATCTGCGAGCCGGGGCGCGGGTTGAGGCGCTGGATCAGCTCGACGATCTGGCGCAGGTCATCTTCCTTGACGCGCAGGCGCCGCATCAGCTGGCTGTAGTCGCGGCTGCCAAGCAGGTCGAGGTGGTCGCGCGCCACGCGGCGGGCTTCATCCAGCCAGGGCGTGCTGGCCGGCAGCTGGTTGAGCTGCAGCAGCAGGCACTCGCTGAGGTCGCGCGCGCCGATGCCCAGCGGCTCGAACTGCTGCACGCGATGCAGGACCATTTCCACTTCGTCCAGCTCGATGTCCAACTCGGGATCGAGGGAGGCGAGAATTTCCTCGAGGCTTTCGTCGAGGTAGCCGTCGTTGTTGATGGCATCGATGATCGACATGGCGATCAGCCGGTCGTGGTCGCTCATCGGCGCCAGGTTGAGCTGCCAGAGCAGGTGGCTGTGCAGGCTTTCGCCGGCGGAGGTGCGGGTGGTGAAGTCCCACTCGTCATCGTCGCTGACCGGCAGGCTGCTGGCGCTGGTCTGGTAGATGTCTTCCCAGGCGGTATCCACCGGCAGTTCGCTGGGGATGCGCTCGCCCCACTGGTCGGCCTCGTCCAGGCTGTCGGGGTTGCGTTCGCTGCTGGTGCTGACGGTGCTGTCGTGACTGGTCGCCGAGTGGGATGGCTCGCTTTCCGCCAGCGGGTCGCTGTTGTCGAAGTCGTCGCCCTCTTCCTGGCGCTCGAGCATCGGGTTGGAGTCGAGGGCTTCCTGGATTTCCTGCTGCAGATCGAGGGTCGACAGTTGGAGCAGACGAATGGCTTGCTGCAGCTGAGGAGTCATCGTCAGCTGCTGGCCCATTTTTAGGACTAGCGAGTGTTTCATGGCTGGGGAGTTGGCACCTTGGGGTCTGCCAGCGCCTGCGCGCTGTCCACTGCTGGGCGCCGGAGCGCCTCGTTTAGCAAATTATATGCCCGAGGCGCGCGGTTTTGCCTAGTCTCTTAAAGCCGGAACTCCTGGCCGAGGTAGACTTCCTTGACCAGCTCGTTGGCGAGGATGCTCTGGGCATCGCCTTCGGCGATCAGCTGGCCCGCGTTGACGATATAGGCCGTCTCGCAGATATCCAGGGTCTCGCGTACGTTGTGGTCGGTGATCAGCACACCGATGCCGCGGTTCTTGAGGTGGTGGATGATCTGCTTGATGTCGCCGACCGAGATCGGGTCGACGCCGGCAAAGGGTTCGTCGAGCAGGATGAACTTCGGATCGCTGGCCAGGGCGCGGGCGATTTCCACCCGTCGCCGTTCGCCGCCGGACAAGCTCATGCCGAGGTTGTCGCGGATGTGGCTGATATGGAACTCCTGCAGCAGGCCTTCCAGGGCCTCGCGGCGCGCACCGCGGTCGAGATCCTTGCGGGTCTCGAGGATTGCCATGATGTTGTCGGCTACCGTCAGCTTGCGGAAGATCGAAGCTTCCTGCGGCAGGTAGCCGATGCCGGCGCGGGCGCGGCCGTGCATCGGCAGGTGGGTGACGTCCTGCTCGTCGATCAGCACCCGTCCCTGGTCGGCGCGGACCAGGCCGACGATCATGTAGAAACAGGTGGTCTTGCCGGCGCCGTTGGGGCCGAGCAGGCCGACGATCTGGCCGCTGTCGATCGACAGGCTGACGTCGCGCACGACTTCGCGACCCTTGTAGCTCTTGGCCAGGTGCTGGGCAATCAGGGTGCTCATTGCGCGCCTTGCTCCGCCTGACCCTTCTTGCTGCGCGGCTGGATCATCATGTCGATACGCGGCCGCGGCGTGCTCACGTTGCTGCCCGTGGCGCGCCCGGCGTTGACGATCTGCCGCTGGGTGTCATAGACGATCTTCTCGCCCTCGAAGGTGTTGCCTTCCTGGACCACCTTGGCCTGGTCGATCAGCACGATGCGCTCGTTGACGGCGAAGTACTGGATGGTCAGGCCGTAGGCCTTGACCACCGGCTTGTCCTCGGCGGGTTTCTGCTCGTAGTAGGCTGGCTTGCCGACCGAGGTGAATACCTCGATATCGCCATTCTTGTCTTGGGTGATGGTCACGGTGTCGCCGGTGATCTTCAGCGTGCCCTGGGTGATGACCACGCCGCCGCGATACACGGCCACGCCCTTGGCATCGTCCAGTTCGGCGCTGTCGGCCTGCACGCGGATCGGTTGCTCGCGGTCGGTGGGCAGGGCCCAGGCCGGGATGGCGGCCAGCAGGGTGCTCAGACCAAACAGAAGGGGAAGGGGGTTAACGAACCTCATGCTGTCCTCGTACGTTGGACTGCAGGAGCATCCTGCCGTCGTTGAGATAGGCCTGCATACCGACAGCCGTGGTGACGCCATTGGCAGCCTCGATGCGCACGGGCTGGCTGGTCTCGGCATAATCCCGCTCCGGGAATACGGTCAGCCGGCTGCTGGTCAGGATGGTCGGGCGGCCCTTGGCGTCGGTGCGTGCCACACGCACGTCGTCGATCAGTTCGACCTGGGTGCCGCCGGGGGACACCTCGCCGCGTGCGCTCTGCACATGCCAAGGATAGTCGCTGCCGCGATGCAGCAGCAGGTCCGGGTGGGTGACCAGGGTGACGTCGCTGCGCTGGATGTGCTCGAGGTGCTCGGCGGTCATTCGGTAACGCAGCTTGCCATCGGCCTGGAACTGCACGCTGCGGGCGTTTTCGACGTAGAAGTCGATGGCGCTGTCGGCTCCCGAGGTTGCCGGAGACTGCATGAAGCCCTCCGGGCGGATGCCCCAGTAGCCGATGGCTACCAGCGTGGTGGCCGTGATGGCGAACAGCAAATAGGTGCGCAGCGTGCGATTCATGGATATCCCGTTACAGGTAGGCGGCCTGGGCCGCCTCCAGCGTGCCCTGGGCGCGCATGATCAGCTCGCAGAACTCGCGGGCGGCGCCCTCGCCGCCGCGGGCCTGGGTCACGCCGGCGGCATGCTGGCGGACGAAGGTGTCGGCGCTGGCTACTGCCATGCCTAGGCCGACCCGGCGGATCACCGGCAGGTCCGGCAGATCGTCGCCCAGATAGGCGACCTGTGCATATGAGAGTCCCAGTTCGGCCAGCAGTTCATCGAGCACCACCAACTTGTCCTCGCGGCCCTGGTAGAGGTGCTGGATGCCGAGGTTCTGCGCCCGGCGCTCCACCACCGGGGTCTTGCGCCCACTGATGATCGCGGTGCGCACGCCGGAGTTGATCAGCATCTTGATGCCGTGGCCGTCGAGGGTGTTGAAAGTCTTGAATTCGCCGCCTTCAGGCAGGAAATACAGCTTGCCGTCGGTCAGCACGCCGTCGACGTCGAAGATTGCCAGACGGATCAGGCGGGCACGTTGCTGCAGGTCGCTATTCATTCACATTACCCCGGCACGCAGCAGGTCGTGCATGTTCAGCGCGCCGATGGCGCGGTTGTCAGCACCGATCACCACCAGTGCGCTGATCTTGTGGTCCTCCATGATCTTCAGGGCTTCGGCCGCGAGCATGTCGGGGCGGGCGGTCTTGCCGCCGACGGTCATCAGCTCGTCGATGCGCGCCTCGCGCACGTCGACGCCGCGGTCGAGGGCGCGGCGCAGGTCGCCGTCGGTGAAGATGCCGGCCAGGTGGCCATTGGCGTCGGTGACCACGGTCATGCCCAGACCCTTGCGGGTCATTTCCAGCAGAGCCTCGCGCAGCGGGGTGCCATGCTGCACCTGCGGCAGGTCGGCGCCGCCATGCATGATGTTCTCCACCTTGAGCAGCAGGCGTCGCCCCAGCGCTCCGCCCGGGTGGGAGAAGGCGAAGTCTTCCGCCGTGAAGCCGCGGGCCTCCAGCAGGGCAATGGCCAGGGCATCGCCGAGCACCAGCGAGACGGTGGTGGAGGAGGTCGGTGCAAGGTTCAGCGGGCAGGCTTCCTGCCTGACGCTGGCATCCAGATTGACTGCGGCGGCCTGGGCCAGCGGCGAGTCGGGATTGCCGGTCATGCTGATCAGGGTGATGCCCATGCGCTTGATCAGTGGCAGCAGGGTGACGATCTCGGCGGTGCTGCCGGAGTTGGACAGCGCCAGCACCACGTCGTCGCGGGTGATCATGCCCATGTCGCCGTGGCTGGCCTCGGCCGGATGGACGAAAAACGCCGTGGTGCCGGTGCTGGCCAGGGTGGCGGCGATCTTGCGGCCGATGTGGCCGGACTTGCCCATGCCGACCACTACCACGCGGCCCTTGCAGGCCAGCAGCAGCTCGCAGGCGCGGATGAAGTCGCCGTTGATCCGGACCAGCAGATCGTTCACGGCCTCGATCTCCAGGCGGATGGTGTGCTGGGCCGATTGGATAAAGGAGGGCGACTGGGGCATGGAGGCAGGCATGGTCGGCTGAGTGGGCGGCCATTATAGCGACAAAGTGCCGATCACTCATCATCTGCGCTGGGCAGGGCGGCTGGCGCTTGGGTGCGTTCGGGCGGCGGTGCTATAGTGCGCGGCAATTCGGCTTATGCCCGGCGAGTGTCTCCAGCGTGGCGCGAGACGTCCATCCCGCAGGCCGACACGCAAGGAGTATCGATGAGTAGCGACAATGCGTTTGCCGTCGAACTGAAAGGTGTAACCTTCAAGCGCGGCGCGCGCACCATCTTCGACAATGTAGATCTGGTTTTCCCCCGCGGCAAGGTGACCGGCATCATGGGGCCTTCCGGTTGCGGCAAGACCACCCTGCTGCGCCTGATCGGCGCGCAATTGCGTCCGTCCAGCGGGGCGGTGGTGGTCAACGGCCAGAACCTCCCGTCCCTGTCGCGCAGCGAGCTGTTCGACATGCGCAAGCAGATGGGCGTGCTGTTCCAGAGTGGCGCCCTGTTCACCGACCTCAACGTGTTCGAGAACGTCGCCTTCCCGCTGCGGGTGCATACCCAGCTGCCGGAGGAGATGGTCCGCGACATCGTGCTGATGAAGCTGCAGGCGGTCGGCCTGCGTGGCGCCTTCGAGCTGATGCCCGACGAGCTGTCCGGCGGCATGAAGCGCCGCGTGGCCCTGGCGCGCGCCATCGCCCTCGATCCGCAGATTCTCATGTACGACGAGCCGTTCGTTGGCCAGGACCCCATCGCCATGGGCGTGCTGGTGCGGCTGATCCGCCTGCTCAACGATGCGCTCGGCCTGACCAGCATCGTGGTCTCCCACGACCTGGCGGAAACCGCCAGCATCGCCGACTACCTGTACGTGGTCGGCGACGGCCAGGTGCTGGGGCAGGGCACGCCGGATGAGTTGATGGCCTCCGACAATCCGCGCATCCGCCAGTTCATGAAGGGCATCGCCGACGGTCCGGTGCCTTTCCACTATCCTGCGGCCGACTATCGCCGCGACCTGCTGGGAGACGCCTGATGCGCAAGACTCCGCCACTCGAGCGGGTGCGCCTGCTGGGGCGTTCCGGTCTCGATGTGCTCGAGGCCCTCGGTCGCTCGACCCTGTTCCTCGTGCATGCCCTGTTCGGACGCAACGGCGCCGGCAGCTTCCTGCAGTTGCTGCTCAAGCAGCTGTATGCGGTCGGCGTGCTGTCGCTGGCGATCATCATCGTTTCCGGCATCTTCATCGGCATGGTGCTGGCCCTGCAGGGCTACAACATCCTGGTCGACTTCGCCTCCGAGGAGGCGGTCGGGCAGATGGTGGCGCTGACCCTGCTGCGCGAGCTGGGGCCGGTGGTGACCGCGCTGCTGTTCGCCGGCCGCGCCGGTTCGGCGCTGGCCGCCGAGATCGGCAACATGAAGTCCACCGAGCAGTTGTCCAGCCTGGAGATGATCGGCGTCGACCCGCTGAAGTACATCATCGCGCCACGCCTGTGGGCCGGCTTCATTTCCATGCCGCTGCTCTCGGCGATCTTCACCGTGGTCGGTATCTGGGGCGGGGCGATGGTCGCCGTCGACTGGCTCGGCGTTTACGAGGGCTCCTACTGGGGCAACATGCAGCGCAGCGTGGAGTTTCAGGGCGATGTGCTCAACGGCGTGATCAAAAGCATGGTGTTCGCCGTGGTGGTGACCTGGATCGCGGTGTTCCAGGGTTACGACTGCGAACCGACCTCCGAGGGTATCAGTCGTGCCACTACCCGCACCGTGGTGTATGCCTCGCTGGCCGTGCTCGGTCTTGACTTCATTCTTACCGCTCTGATGTTTGGAGATTTTTGATGCAATCGCGTTCTCTGGAAATCGGTGTTGGCCTGTTCCTGCTGGCCGGACTGCTGGCCCTGCTGCTGCTGGCCCTGCGCGTCAGCGGCCTGACTGTCGGTGCGGCGGAAACCACCTACCGGCTCTATGCCTATTTCGACAACACGGCCGGCATCAGTCCGCGCGCCAAGGTCACCATGGCCGGGGTGACCATCGGCAAGGTGGTGGCGGTGGACCTGGATCGCGACAGCTTCATGGGGCGGGTGACCATGGAGCTCGATCAGCGCGTCGACAATCTACCGCTTGATTCGACCGCGTCGATCCTCACGGCCGGCCTGCTCGGCGAAAAGTACATCGGCATCAGCATCGGTGGCGAAGAGGCGGTGCTGAAGGATGGCGGGGTGATCCGCGATACCCAGTCGGCACTGGTGCTGGAAGACCTGATCGGCAAGTTCCTGCTCAACTCCGTCAACAAAGAACCCGCCTCCGCCAAATAAACACGCAACCTAGGAAACCACCATGTACAAGTTCCTGCGTCGTGGCCTGCTCGTGCTGCTGGCCTGCCTACCCTTCATGGCTCACGCTGCGGCCACTCCGCAGCAAGTGGTGCAAGGCGCCACCGATCAAGTGCTGGGCGAACTGAACAGCAAGCGCGAGCAGTTCAAACAGGATCCCGAGGCCTTCTACCTGGCGCTCAACAGCATCCTCACTCCGGTGATCGATTTCGATGGTTTCGCTCGCGGCGTGATGACCGTGCGCTACAGCCGCCAGGCCTCGGCGGAGCAGATGCAGACCTTCCAGGAAAGCTTCAAGCGCAGTCTGGTGAAGTTCTACGGCAGCGCCCTGCTCGAGTACGACAACCAGGAGATCCGCATGCTGCCGGCCCCGGCCGCCCGCGAGCCGGGGCGGGCTTCGGTGAACATGGAAGTGGTCGGCCGTACCGGCGCCATCTACCCGCTGACCTACACCCTGGAGCAGAAGGACGGCGGCTGGAAGGTGCGTAACGTGATCATCAACGGCATCAATGTCGGCAAGCTGTTCCGCGACCAGTTCGCCGAGTCGATGCGCAGCAACGGCAACGATCTGGACAAGGTGATTGCCACCTGGGGTGACGCCGTGGCGCGTGCCCAGGAAACCGCCAATGCCCAGCAGGGCGGCAGCCAGCAATGAGTCGAGGCACGCTGCGCGAGGTGCAGTCGGGCGGACTGGCGCTGCAAGGGGTGATCGACATGCATGTCGGCGCCGAATTGCGCGCCGCCGGCCGCCGTCTGCTGGCCGGCAGCCGCACGCAGGACGTGTGGATCGACTGTGCAGCCATCACCCAGAGCAGCAGTGTCGGCCTGTCGCTGCTGCTGTGCCTGCTGCGGGATGCACAGGCGACCGGCAAGCGCCTGCAGATCCGCAACCTGCCGGAGGACATGCACCAGATCGCCGAGGTTTACGGGCTGCTGGAGCTGTTGCCTCTCGCCGACTGAGGCAGCTGCCGGGCGCCGTGGCGCGCGCGGGGTTCGCAGGTCGGGGGCTTTTTTGTATGATGACCGGCCAAATCATGCTGGTTCCCCATTGAGGTTGAGTTATGCAGGCGGAAGACGTCAAACAGCATCTGGAAGCGCAGCTGCCCGGCACCCGCGTGGAGGTCGAGGGGCAGGGTTGCGACTTCCAGCTGAACCTGATCAGCGACGAGCTGGCTGCCCTCAGCCCGGTCAAGCGTCAGCAGCAGGTATACGCTCATCTCAACGAGTGGATCGCCAATGGCAGCATCCACGCCGTGACCATGAAATTCTTCACCAGCACCGCCTGGGCCGAGCGCGCCTGAGCGCCGGCGACCGAGACTCCCAATGGACAAATTGATCATTACCGGCGGCGCCCCGCTCGACGGGGAAATCCGTATTTCCGGTGCGAAGAACTCGGCGCTGCCGATCCTCGCTGCCACCCTGCTGGCTTCCGAGCCGGTCACCGTGCGCAACCTGCCGCACCTGCACGACATCACCACCATGATCGAGCTGTTCGGTCGCATGGGCGTAGAGCCGGTGATCAACGAGAAGCTTGACGTTGAGGTTGATGCCACCACCATCAAGACCCTGGTGGCGCCCTACGAGCTGGTCAGGACCATGCGTGCCTCGATCCTGGTGCTCGGCCCGATGGTCGCCCGCTTCGGTCAGGCCGAAGTGGCGCTGCCCGGCGGCTGTGCCATCGGCACCCGTCCGGTCGACCTGCACATCCGCGGCCTCGAGGCTATGGGCGCGATCATCGATGTCGATGGCGGCTACATCAAGGCCCGCGCTCCGGAAGGCGGCCTGCGTGGCGCGCACTTCTGCTTCGATACCGTCAGCGTGACCGGCACCGAGAACATCCTGATGGCGGCCACCCTGGCCAACGGCCGCAGCGTGCTCGAGAACGCCGCGCGCGAGCCGGAAGTGGTCGACCTGGCCAACATGCTGATCGCCATGGGCGCGCAGATCCAGGGCGCCGGCACCTCGACCATCACCGTCGACGGCGTCAAGCGCCTGGGTGGCGCCAGCTACGCGGTGATGCCCGACCGCATCGAGACCGGCACCTACCTGGTGGCGGCCGCCGCCAGCCGCGGCCGGGTCAAGCTCAAGGACACCGATCCGACCATTCTCGAGGCCGTGCTGCTCAAGCTGCAGGAAGCGGGCGCCGAGATCACCACCGGCCGCGACTGGATCGAGCTGGACATGAAGGGCAAGCGGCCGAAGGCGGTCAACGTGCGCACCGCCCCCTATCCGGCGTTCCCCACCGACATGCAGGCGCAGTTCATCGCCATGAATGCGGTGGCCGAAGGCACCGGCACGGTGATCGAGACCATCTTCGAGAACCGCTTCATGCACGTGCTGGAGATGCAGCGCATGGGCGCGCAGATCCAGATCGAGGGCAACACCGCCATCGTCAGCGGCGTGCCGCGCCTCAAGGCCGCCCCGGTGATGGCCACCGACCTGCGTGCGTCGGCCAGCCTGGTGATTGCGGCGCTGGTCGCCGATGGCGACACGCTCATCGACCGCATCTACCACATCGATCGTGGCTACGAGTGCATCGAGGAAAAGCTGCAGCTCCTCGGCGCCAAGATTCGCCGCGTGCCGGGCTAGGAACCAGTCATGCTGACCATCGCGCTGTCCAAGGGCCGCATTCTCGACGATACCCTGCCGCTGCTGGCTGAAGCCGGCATCGTGCCGACCGAGAATCCGGACAAGAGCCGCAAGCTGATCATTCCGACCACCCAGGCCGATGTGCGCCTGCTGATCGTGCGCGCCACCGACGTGCCGACCTACGTCGAGCACGGCGCGGCCGATCTCGGCGTGGCCGGCAAGGATGTGCTGCTGGAGTACGGCGGCCAGGGGCTCTACGAGCCGCTGGATCTGCAGATCGCCCAGTGCAAGCTGATGACCGCCGGCAAGGTCGGCGCAGCGGAACCCACGGGTCGTCTGCGGGTGGCCACCAAGTTCGTCAACGTGGCCAAGCGCTACTATGCCGAGCAGGGCCGTCAGGTGGACATCATCAAGCTGTACGGCTCCATGGAGCTGGCGCCGCTGGTGGGCCTGGCCGACAAGATCATCGACGTGGTCGACACCGGCAACACCCTGCGCGCCAACGGTCTGGAGCCGCAGGAGCTGATCTGCCACGTCAGCTCGCGGCTGGTCGTCAACAAGGCCTCGATGAAGATGCAGCACGCGCGCATCCAGGCGCTGATCGATACCCTGCGCCAGGCCGTGGAGTCACGCCGGCACTGAGTGTCCTCTGCGGCGCCACGGATGGCGCCCGCATCGGTCAGCGCTCGCCGGCAGATGCCGAATATCCCGTATTGTCCTGCGACCACCGGTCGCGATCGCCTATCCGTGTCATAGCCACAATTGCCGGGTGCCCGCACGGAAGGCCTGCTAGTCTAGCGGCGCCCGATCCCGCTTACGCCAGAGAGGCTTTGCCATGACCGCACCAATCGCCATCCGCCGACTCGACGCCGCCGATCCGCAGTTTGCCAGCCATCTGGATCATCTGCTGAGCTGGGAAAGCGTGTCCGACGATGCGGTCAACCAGCGCGTGCTGGATATCATCAAGGGCGTGCGCGAGCGCGGCGATGCCGCGCTGGTCGAGTTCACCCGGCGCTTCGATGGCGTCGAGGCGACCTCGATGGCCGAGCTGATCCTGCCGCGCGAGCGTCTGGAACTGGCCCTGACCCGCATCAGTGTCGAGCAGCGCGAGGCGCTGGAAAAGGCCGCCGAGCGCGTGCGCCTGTACCACGAGCGGCAGAAGCAGGACTCCTGGACCTACACCGAGGCTGACGGCACCGTGCTCGGTCAGCAAGTCACCCCGCTGGATCGCGCCGGCCTGTATGTGCCGGGCGGCAAGGCCGCCTATCCGTCGTCGGTGCTGATGAACGCCATCCCGGCCAAGGTCGCCGGTGTCGCCGAGGTGGTCATGGTGGTGCCGACGCCGCGCGGCGAACTCAACGAGCTGGTGCTGGCCGCCGCCTGCGTGGCCGGTGTCGACCGCGTATTCACTATTGGCGGCGCCCAGGCCGTGGCCGCGCTGGCCTACGGTACCGAAAGCGTGCCACAGGTGGACAAGGTGGTCGGTCCGGGCAACATCTATGTGGCCACCGCCAAGCGCCACGTATTCGGCCAGGTCGGCATCGACATGATCGCCGGCCCCTCGGAGATCCTGGTGGTCTGCGACGGCCAGACCGATCCGGACTGGATCGCCATGGACCTGTTTTCCCAGGCCGAGCACGACGAGGACGCCCAGTCGATCCTGGTCAGTCCGGACGCCGCCTTCCTCGACCGGGTCGCCGAGAGCATCGCCCGTCTGCTGCCGACCATGGAGCGCGCCGAGATCATCCGCACCTCGCTGGAGGCCCGCGGTGCGCTGATCCAGGTCGCCGACATGGCGCAGGCCATCGCCGTGGCCAACCGTATTGCCCCGGAGCACCTGGAGCTGTCGGTGGCAGATCCGCAGCAGTGGCTGTCGCAGATCCGCCATGCCGGCGCGATCTTCATGGGCAGGTATACCGCGGAAGCACTGGGCGACTACTGCGCCGGGCCGAACCACGTGCTGCCGACCTCCGGCACCGCGCGCTTCTCCTCGCCGCTGGGGGTCTACGACTTCCAGAAGCGCTCGTCGATCATCTTCTGTTCGGCCGCCGGCGCCTCCGAGCTGGGCAAGACCGCCTCGGTACTGGCGCGCGGCGAGTCGCTGACCGCCCATGCGCGCAGCGCCGAGTTCCGCATCAAGTAAGCCGTAGGGTGCGCGGGGCCGCATAGGCCATGCGCACCCTCAACGATTCGGTGCGCACGGCGCACCCTACGCATTCGAGGAGAGAAGGGCGTGAGCAAATTCTGGAGCCCCTTCGTCAAGGACCTGGTGCCCTACGTGCCGGGTGAGCAGCCCAAGCTGGCCCGACTGGTCAAGCTCAACACCAACGAGAACCCCTACGGCCCGTCGCCCAAGGTGCTCGAGGCAATCCGCGCCGAGCTGGACGACAGCCTGCGCCTGTATCCAGACCCCAACGGCGAGCGCCTGAAGCAGGCCATCGCCGACTACTATGGTGTGCAGGCCGGCCAGGTGTTTCTCGGCAACGGCTCCGACGAGGTGCTGGCCCACGTGTTCCACGGCCTGTTCCAGCACGGCCGGCCGCTGCTGTTCCCCGACATCAGCTACAGCTTCTACCCGGTGTACTGTGGCCTGTACGGCATCCCGTTCGAGACCGTGGCGCTGGACGCGCAGTTCCGCATCAATGTGGCGGACTACGACCGGCCCAACGGCGGCATCATCTTCCCCAACCCGAATGCGCCGACCGGCTGCCTGCTGCCGCTGGCGGCGATCCGCCGGCTGCTGGAGGCCAACACCGAGTCGGTGGTGGTGGTGGATGAAGCCTACGTCGACTTCGGCGGCGAGAGCGCGATCAGCCTGGTCGACCAGTATCCGAACCTGCTGGTGACCCAGACCCTGTCCAAGTCGCGTTCCCTGGCCGGTCTGCGCGTCGGCCTGGCGGTCGGCAACGCCGAGTTGATCGAGGCGCTGGAGCGGATCAAGAACAGCTTCAACTCCTATCCGCTGGATCGTCTGGCGCTGGTCGGCGCGGTAGCGGCATTCGAGGATCAGGACTACTTCGAGCAGACCTGCCAGGCGGTGATCGCCAGCCGCGAGCAGCTGGTCAGCGAGCTGCAGGATCTGGGCTTCGAGGTGCTGCCGTCGGCGGCCAACTTCATCTTCGCCCGCCATCCACGGCATGACGCGGCGCAGCTGGCAGCCGCCCTGCGTGAGCAGGGGGTGATCGTGCGCCACTTCAAGCAGGAGCGGATCAATCAGTTCCTGCGCATCACCATCGGTACCGCCGAACAGAACATGGCTCTGCAGGAGGCGCTGACCGGCCTGGTACAGTGAGGTCGTGACATCGCAGAACAAAAACGGCGCCCCGCGGGGCGCCGTTTTTGTTCTGCCCGGCCGTCGCCTCACTCACTCACTCGCTGGCGACTGGCGGGCGCAGACCGACTTCGGCCTTGAGCGCGAGCTTTTCGCCGGCGCGCAGAACGTCGATGAGCAGTATGTCGCCGGGACGCTTGCGCGCCACCTGGTTCATCGCCCGGCGGCCGTCGCTGGCCGGCTCGCCGTCGATGGCCAGGATCACGTCGCCGGGTTGCAGGCCGGCATGCAAGGCCGGACTGTCGCGGTAGATGCCGGCGACGATGATGCCGGCCTGCCCTTGCAGGCCGATGGATTCGGCCAGCTCCGTGGTCAGTGGCTGCACCTCCAGTCCCAGCCAGCCGCGGATCACCTGGCCGTGGGCGATGATCGCCTCCATCACCTCCTGGGCCAGCTTGGTGGGGATGGCGAAGCCGATGCCCTGCGAGCCGCCGGAGCGGGAGAAGATGGCGGTGTTGATGCCGATCAGGTTGCCGTGGGCGTCGATCAGCGCGCCGCCGGAGTTGCCCGGGTTGATCGCCGCGTCGGTCTGGATGAAGTCCTCGTAGGTGTTGAGGCCGAGCTGGTTGCGCCCGGTGGCGCTGATAATGCCCATGGTCACGGTCTGGCCGACGCCGAACGGGTTGCCAATGGCCAGGGCGACGTCGCCGATGCGGATGTTGTCGGAGCGGCCGAGGGTGATCGCCGGCAGGTCGGGCAGGTCGATCTTGAGCACCGCCAGGTCGGTTTCCGGGTCGCTGCCGACGACCCGCGCCAGGGTCTCGCGGCCATCCTTGAGCGCCACGATGATCTGGTCGGCGCCGGCGGTGACGTGGTTGTTGGTCAGCAGGTAGCCCTTCGGGCTCATGATCACCGCCGAGCCGAGGCTGGATTCCATGCGTCGCTGGCGCGGCAGGTTGTCGCCGAAGAAGCGGCGAAACTGCGGGTCGCCGAACAGCGGGTGGTTCGGCTTGTCCACCACCTTGGTGGTGTACAGGTTGGCCACCGCCGGCGCGGCCAGCTCGACTGCGTCGCCGTAGGACACCGGCCCGAGGCTGGGCAGGCCGAGGGCCGGCGCCTGGCGCAGTTGCAGATCCGGCTGGCCGCGGCCGACCCATTGCGGGAAAAACTGGATCGCCAGCAGGGCCAGCAGGATGCCGGCGACAACCGGCCAGCCGAGGTAGCGCAGTGCCTTGTGCATCAGGGGTCCTTGGGCTTGCGGGGCGGGGTAGGGCCAATTAAGGTGGCCGCATTATACGAGTTCGGCGCCTGCGAAAGCAGTCGCCGACTGTTACGGAGAGTCTCATGGCTGTCGCCCTGCACACCCTGGTTACTGAAGTAGATCGTTATCTGGATGCCGCGCGCATTGTCGACTATTGCCCCAACGGCCTGCAGGTCGAGGGGCGTGCCGAGGTACGCCGCATCGTCAGCGGCGTGACCGCCAGCCAGGCGCTGCTGGATGCCGCGGTCGAAGCGCAGGCCGATCTGGTGCTGGTGCACCACGGCTATTTCTGGAAAAACGAGAATGCCTGCATCACCGGGATGAAGCGGCGCCGGCTGAAGACCCTGCTGGGCCATGACATCAGCCTGCTGGCCTACCACCTGCCGCTGGACCTGCACCCCGAGGTCGGTAACAACGTGCAACTGGCACAGCGCCTCGGCCTGCAGGTGGAGGGGCCGCTGGAGCCGGGTAATCCGCGCTCGGTCGGCCTGCTCGGCAGCCTGGCGCAGGCGCTCAGTCCGGCGGAGTTTGCGGCCCAGGTGGCGCGGGTACTCGGTCGCGAGCCGCTGCTGGTGCCGGGGTGCGGGCCGATTCGCCGGGTGGCCTGGTGCACCGGTGCGGCACAGGGCTATATCGAGCAGGCGATCGCAGCGGGCGCCGATGCCTATCTGAGCGGCGAGGTGTCCGAGTCCACCGTGCATAGCGCGCGCGAGAACGGCATCAGTTTTGTCGCTGCCGGCCATCACGCCACCGAGCGCTACGGGGTACAGGCGCTGGGCGAGTGGATCGCTCGTCGCTTTGCGGTGGAGCATCGCTTCATCGATTGCTCCAACCCGGTTTGAGCTGCTGCGCTTCGGTATATTAATAGAATGATTGAGTCTATGTTGGCGCCTTATTAGAAGAAGGTCAGCATGGTATCGTGCGCCAACGTCCGCGGCCCGCAGGCCGCCTTTGTTCTCTTGTGAGTAGCCATGGTCGACAAACTGACGCATCTGAAGCAGCTGGAGGCGGAAAGCATCCACATCATCCGCGAGGTGGCCGCCGAGTTCGATAACCCGGTGATGCTGTACTCCATCGGCAAGGACTCTGCCGTCATGCTGCATCTGGCCCGCAAGGCCTTCTTCCCCGGCAAGCTGCCGTTCCCGGTGATGCACGTCGATACCCAGTGGAAGTTCCAGGAAATGTACCGCTTCCGCGACCAGATGGTCACCGAGCTGGGCCTGGACCTGATCACCTACGTCAATCCGGAAGGCGTGGCGCAGGGCATCAACCCCTTCACCCACGGCAGCGCCAAGCACACCGACATCATGAAGACCGAGGGTCTCAAGCAGGCCCTGGACAAGTACGGCTTCGACGCCGCCTTCGGCGGTGCGCGCCGCGACGAGGAGAAGTCGCGGGCCAAGGAGCGCGTCTACTCGTTCCGCGACAGCAAGCACCGCTGGGACCCGAAGAACCAGCGTCCCGAGCTGTGGAACGTCTACAACGGCAAGGTGAAGAAGGGCGAATCGATTCGCGTGTTCCCGCTGTCCAACTGGACCGAACTGGACATCTGGCAGTACATCTACCTGGAAGGCATTCCGATCGTGCCGCTGTACTTCGCCGCCGAGCGCGAAGTGATCGAGAAGAACGGCACCCTGATCATGATCGACGACCAGCGCATCCTCGACCATCTCACCGATGACGAGAAGGCGCGCATCCAGAAGAAGATGGTGCGCTTCCGTACCCTCGGCTGCTACCCGCTGACCGGCGCGGTGGAGTCCACTGCCGCCAGCCTGCCCGAGATCATCCAGGAAATGCTCCTGACCCGCACTTCCGAGCGCCAGGGCCGCGTCATCGACCACGATGGCGCCGGTTCCATGGAAGAAAAGAAACGTCAGGGCTACTTCTAAGGTTTCCGCATCATGTCGCACCAATCCGAACTGATCAGCGAGGACATCCTCGCCTACCTGGCCCAGCACGAACGCAAGGAACTGCTGCGCTTCCTCACCTGCGGCAACGTCGACGACGGCAAGAGCACCCTGATCGGGCGCCTGCTGCACGACTCCAAGATGATCTACGAGGACCACCTCGAAGCGATCACCCGCGACTCGAAGAAGGTCGGCACCACCGGCGAGGAAGTCGATCTGGCGCTGCTGGTCGACGGCCTGCAGGCCGAGCGCGAGCAGGGCATCACCATCGACGTGGCCTATCGCTACTTCTCGACCGCCAAGCGCAAGTTCATCATCGCCGACACCCCCGGCCATGAGCAGTACACCCGCAATATGGCCACCGGCGCCTCGACCTGCGACCTGGCGATCATCCTGATCGACGCCCGCTACGGCGTGCAGACCCAGACCCGCCGGCACAGCTTCATCGCCTCGCTGCTGGGCATCAAGCACATCGTGGTCGCCATCAACAAGATGGACCTGATGGACTTCGACCAGGGCGTGTTCGACAGCATCAGCGCCGACTACCTGCAGTTCGCCGAGCGCATCGGCCTCAAGCCCAGCTCGCTGCACTTCGTACCGATGTCGGCGCTGAAGGGCGACAATGTGGTCAACAAGTGCGAGCGTGCGCCCTGGTACCAGGGGCCGACGCTGATGGAGATCCTCGAGACCGTCGAGATCGCCGCCGACCGCAACCTGACCGACATGCGCTTCCCGGTGCAGTACGTCAACCGGCCGAACCTGAACTTCCGCGGCTTCGCCGGCACCCTGGCCAGCGGCATCGTGCACAAGGGCGACGAGATCGCCGTGCTGCCGTCGGGCAAGACCAGCAAGGTGCGCTCCATCGTCACCTTCGACGGCGAGCTGGAGCAGGCGATTCCCGGCCAGGCCGTGACCCTGACCCTGGAAGACGAGATCGACGTGTCGCGCGGCGACATGCTGGTGCACGCCGACAACCGTCCGCAGGTCACCGACAGCTTCGACGCCATGCTGGTGTGGATGGCCGAGGAGCCGATGCTGCCGGGCAAGAAGTACGACATCAAGCGCGCCACCAGCTACGTGCCGGGCAACATCGTCGGCATCGCGCACCGCGTCGACGTCAACAGCCTCGAGCAGCTGGCTGCCAGCGAGCTCAAGCTCAACGAGATCGGCAAGGTGCGCGTCAGCCTGGATGCGCCCATCGCCCTCGACGGCTACGCGCACAATCGCACCACCGGCGCCTTCATCGTCATCGACCGCCTGACCAACGGCACCGTCGGTGCCGGCATGATCATCGCCGACCTGCTGGCCGGCCGGAACACCATCGGTCACCACGGCCAGCTGGCCCACGTGGCCGCCGAGGAGCGCGCCGCGCGCTTCGGCCAGCAACCGGCCACCGTGCTGTTCAGCGGCCTGTCCGGCGCCGGCAAGAGCACCCTGGCCTACGCCGTGGAGCGCAAGCTGTTCGACAGCGGTCGCGCGGTCTACGTGCTGGACGGGCAGAACCTGCGCCAAGACCTGAACAAGGGCCTGCCGCTGGATCGCGCCGGGCGTGCCGAGAACTGGCGCCGGGCGGCGCATGTCGCCCGCCAGTTCAACGAGGCCGGCCTGCTGACCCTGGCCGCCTTCGTTGCCCCGGATGCCGAGGGCCGCGCGCAGGCCAAGGCGGTCATCGGCAGCGAGCGACTGATCACCGTTTACGTGCAGGCTTCGCCGCAGGCCTGCCGCGAGCGCGATCCGCAGGGTCTGTACGCCGCCGGCGAGGACAACATCCCTGGCGAGTCCTTCGCCTACGATGTACCGCTGGATGCCGATCTGGTGATCGATACCCAGTCCACCGCGGTGGAGGAGGGTGTCAAGCAGGTGCTGGCGCTGCTGCGTTCGCGCGGCGCGATCTGATCCCTGGCTGAGAAGACAAGGCCCCGGCAGCGCTGCCGGGGCCTTGTCGTTTGTGGGGTAGCACAACGTCACCGGGACCGGGACTTTCCTGCGGACAAAAAGAAGCCCCGCCGGGGCGGGGCTTCTTGGCTGGCTGACGCATCAGGCCTTCTTCAGGACTTCCTCGTCGCTCAGGGCGCCCGAGCTGCCCGGGGCGTAGTCCTTCGGCGGCTCGGTGCTGGCCGGGCTGCTGATGCGCTCGCGAGCCGGTTGGGCGCTGTCGCTCAGGGCGGCGAGCAGGCGCTGGCGGGACAGTTCGTCCAGCGCCAGACGGTTGGCACCTTCGGCAAGGTGATCCTGGATGTCCTGATAGTTCTGCGCCACCTTCTGCATCAGGCTGGCGGAGGTATTGAAGTGGCTGACCACTTCGCTCTGGTAGGCCTCGAAGCGCTCCTGCATCTCGTCCAGCTGGTGCTGGACTTGGGTCGGGGCGGTGCCTGGCAGCAGGCGGGCCAGCAGGAAGCCGATGCCGACGCCGGCAATCAGGGCCAGGGCTGGCAGCAGCCAGGCAGTGAATGACTGTTCCACGAATCCTTCCTCTATACACGGGATTTGCATTACGTTAACGGGTCAGGCCGGCGCTGTATAGCTCCGGCAGTGTGCTAGACGAGTTGCCCCTTGCCGGGGTCACGGAGTTCCTGTGTCATTGACTGAAACCCCCTTGCTGCTCGACGGCCCCAGCGGCGCGCTTGAGGCGTTGTATCTGGATCGCGCCGACGCCCGTGGCCTGGCGCTGATCTGCCATCCCCATCCGCTGTTCGCCGGCAGCATGCACAACAAGGTGGTCGCCACCCTGCAGCGTGCGGCGCGCGATGCCGGCTACGCCACCCTGCGCTTCAACTTTCGCGGCGTTGGCCACAGCGTCGGCGAGCACGCCCATGGCGAAGGCGAGATCGACGACGGCGAAGCCGCCGCGCGCTGGCTGCTGGCGCAACACCCCGGCCTGCCGCTGTCCCTGCTCGGCTTCTCCTTCGGCTCCTGCGTGGCCGCTTGCCTGGGGAGGCGTCTGGAAGACCAGGGCGTCGAGGTCGAGCGTCTGTTCATGCTGGCCCCGCCGGTGGAGCGTTTCAGCGTGGACGGCCGCCTGCCGCAGCGCTGCCCGTTGACGGTGATCCAGCCGGAAGACGACGAGGTGGTCACGCCGGCGGCGGTGTATGCCTGGTCGGCGACACTGCAGCGTGCCCATGAGCTGCTCAAAGTGGCAGAATGCGGCCACTTCTTTCACGGCAAGCTGACCGAGCTGAAAGCGCTGGTGCTGCCGCGTCTCCAATCCTGATGCAGTCCGACAAGCGATAGATCATGACCACCCGTATTCTCACCGGCATCACCACCACCGGCACGCCGCACCTGGGCAACTATGCCGGCGCCATCCGTCCGGCGATCGTCGCCAGTCGCGCGGACAACGTGGACTCCTTCTACTTCCTCGCCGACTATCACGCGCTGATCAAGTGCGACGACCCGCTGCGCATCCAGCGCTCGCGCCTGGAAATCGCCGCGACCTGGCTGGCCTGCGGTCTCGACCCCGAGCGGGTGACCTTCTATCGCCAGTCGGATATCCCCGAGATCCCCGAGCTGACCTGGCTGCTCACCTGCGTGGCGGCCAAGGGCCTGCTCAACCGCGCGCATGCCTACAAGGCCTCGGTCGACCAGAACGTGGCCAAGGGCGAGGACCCGGATGCCGGGGTGACCATGGGCCTGTTCAGCTATCCGGTGCTGATGGCCGCCGACATCCTGATGTTCAACGCCCACCAGGTGCCGGTTGGTCGCGACCAGATCCAGCACGTGGAGATGGCGCGCGACATCGGTCAGCGCTTCAACCATCTGTTCGGCCGGGGCCGCGAATTCTTCGCCCTGCCCGAAGCGCTGATCGAGGAGAGCGTGGCGACCCTGCCGGGCCTCGACGGGCGCAAGATGTCGAAGAGCTACGACAACACCATTCCGCTGTTTGGCACCAGCAAGCAGCTCAAGGACGCGGTGGCGCGCATCGTCACCGACTCGAAGCTGCCGGGCGAGCCGAAGGATGCCGACAACGCGCACCTGTTCACCCTCTACCAGGCCTTTGCCGATGCCGGGCAGACGGCCGAGTTCCGCGCGGCGCTGGAGGGTGGCCTGGCCTGGGGCGAAGCCAAGCAGCGCCTGTACGAGTTGCTGGAGGGCGAGCTGGGCGAGGCGCGCGAGCGCTACAACGCGCTGATCGCCCGGCCGGCCGACCTCGAGGACATCCTCCTGGCCGGCGCGGCCAAGGCGCGCAGGATCGCCACGCCTTTCCTCGGCGAGCTGCGCGAGGCGGTGGGGCTGCGCTCATTCCGCAACGAGGTGCAGGTGGCCGCTGGCAGCAAGAAGAAGGCGAGCAAGGGTGCGCGCTTCGTCAGCTTCCGCGACGACGACGGCAGCTTCCGCTTCCGCCTGCTGGATGTCGACGGCAGCCAGCTGCTGCTGTCGGTGAGCTTTGCCGACGGCAAGAGCGCTGGTGCGGCGAGCAAGCGCCTGCAGGCTGGCGAGCTGGACCTGCGAGCGGAGGGTGAGGGTTTCGCGCTGTGGCTGGACGACCAGCTCGTGGCGCAGAGCCCGGACTACAGCGACGCCGGCGAGCGCGAGGCGGCCATGGCGCGGCTGGCCGAGGCGCTGGCGCCACAGGAAGCCTGAGGGTCGCCCGGCGGGTGGCATTGCGCTCGCCGGGTACCTGTCGATTGCCGGACGGCAGTTCCGAGCCTGGCGCCCCGTGACGAGGGCGGCAGACGTTGAACGATCTGCGTAAATTGCCAACAGGCGAGGGCGCCGTTAAAGTGACGGCCCCGTTTTCCAACCCCGACGCCGCCATGACTCCGCTCCAGCGCTACCAGGCCGATCTGAAACGCCCCGATTTCTTCCACGATGCCGCGCAGGAAAATGCCGTGCGGCATCTGCAGCGTCTCTACGACGACCTGGTCGCCGGGCAGCAGGATCCAGGCCTGCTGGGCAAGCTGTTCGGCCGCAAGAAGCCTCAGGGGCCGATCAAGGGCATCTACTTCTGGGGTGGCGTGGGCCGCGGCAAGACCTATCTGGTCGATACCTTCTTCGATGCGCTGCCGTTCAAGCAGAAGATGCGCACCCACTTCCACCGCTTCATGAAGCGCGTGCACGAGGAAATGAAGACTCTCAAGGGCGAAAAGAACCCGCTGACCATCATCGGCAAGCGCTTCGCCGACGAGGCGCGGGTGATCTGCTTCGACGAGTTCTTCGTCTCCGACATCACCGACGCGATGATCCTCGCCACCCTGCTCGAGGAGCTGTTCAAGAACGGCGTCAGCCTGGTGGCGACGTCCAATATCGTGCCGGACGGCCTGTACAAGGACGGCCTGCAGCGCGCGCGCTTCCTGCCGGCGATCGCCCTCCTCAAGCAGCACACCGAGATCGTCAACGTCGACAGCGGTATCGACTACCGCCTGCGTGCGCTGGAGCAGGCCGAGCTGTACCACTTCCCGCTGGATGCCGAGGCCGAGCTGAGCTTGGACAAGAGCTTCCGCAGCCTGCTCACGGAAAACTGCGTGGTGCAGGACAACGAGGCGCTGCTGATCGAGAATCGCGAGATCCGCGCCCGCAAGGTGGCCAACGACGTGGCCTGGTTCGAGTTCCGCGCGCTGTGCGACGGCCCGCGCAGCCAGAACGACTACATCGAGCTGGGCAAGATCTTCGAGGCCGTGCTGATCTCCAACGTCGAGCAGATGGGGGGGAGCAAGGACGACATGGCGCGGCGCTTCATCAACCTGGTGGACGAGTTCTACGACCGCAACGTCAAGCTGATCCTCTCCGCCGAGGTGGAGCTCAAGGACCTGTACACCGGCGGGCGCCTGGAGTTCGAGTTCCAGCGCACCCTCAGCCGCCTGCTGGAGATGCAGTCCCACGAATTCCTCAGCCGGCCGCACAAGCCGTAATCCTGCAAGGGCGCCCGATCGGGCGCCCTTGTCGTTTGTGGGGAACTGTGGGCGCTGCCGGCAGTCGCAAAGGCATGCCGCCGCTTGTCGCGGCGCTGGGTGCGGCTGGGTATACTGCCGGCCGTTTCCTGTTTTCCCCATCCAGTCCCCCGGAGAGATGAACATGCTGCCCCGTCTGCTGTTTGGCCTGATCGCTGCCGCCAGTCTGACCCTGGTGGGTTGCGCCCACAGCCCGCAACAACTCACCGTGCAACCCATGGTTACCGCACAGCTCGCGCCGGTCGGCCAGGGGCAGCCGGTGGTGGTGCGGGTGGTCGACGGCCGGCCCTCGCCGGTACTCGGCACGCGCGGCGGCCTCTATCCGGAAACCAGCGCCATCAGCGTGAGCAGTCAGAGCCTGGTGCCCCGCCTGCAAGGCCAGGCCGAGGCGGCCGTACGCCTGCTCGGCTTCACGCCGACGCCGAATGCCTACAATGCGCCGCAACTGACCTTGACGGTGACCGACATGAAGTACGTGTCGCCCAAGGACGGCTCCTATGTCACCGAGGCGAACATCAGCGCCAGCATCCGTGCCGACGTGCAGAACAGCGTGCGCCGCTACAGCGGTCGCTACGGCTCCTCGCTGAACCAGCGCTTCGGCATGGCACCCAACCAGCAGACCAACAGCAAGCTGGTCAGCGATGTGCTCAGCGATGCGCTGACCCGGGTGTTCAAGGATCCGACCATCGGCCAGTTGCTGAGCAATCAGTAAGCGCGTCGCGGTTCGCCAAAGGCGGTGGTGCTCCCACCGCCTTTTTTCTGCCTGGCGGTTGTTGCGCTGGTCGGAAACGCGGTGAAGGGCTGGTGGGCGAGCGTTAAAATTAACCGGTTTTGCCTGGCTGCCGTCCGCGTGGGTGGTGTGCCGGGCGGATGTGTCCGCGGTGCTGTTTTCTGGAGGGCGTCGATGTCGTTGCAGGTGGTGTGGTCGCTGTGCCTGGCTTATCCGTCCCAGGCGATCAATGGTCTGGCGCTGTTTCTGGCGCTGAGCGGAGGCTGGCTGCTGCTGGCCACGCGGTGGCGCGAGCAGCGGGCCGTGGCCCGGGTGCTGGCCGCTGGCGAGGGTGGGGCGCTGGATGTCGAAGGGCTGGCCAGCTACGCCCAGGTCGAGCGCTTGAATCGTTTCTTCTACGGCTTTGGCGGCCTGGGACTGGGCGCCGGCCTGCTGCTGTCCTGGCTCAGTACGCGGCTGCAGCCGGGCATCTGGTTCTGAGCGCCGGGCAGCGGCGGGCGGTGCCCGCCGCTGCCTTTTCCTTCCCGCCCTACAGCAGGCCGGCGCGGCAGCGGAACTGATTCCGCACCGGGTTGGCATACTGCATGATCAGGTACGGGCGCTGCTCAAGCGGGCAGGCCGTCAAGCGGCGCTGCCACTCGGCTTCCGCGCGGGCCAGTTCCGCGGCGTCGAACAGCTCGGTCGCCGCCGGGACCTGCAGTTGCGGGTCGCGCTCATCCCACATGGCATAAGCCAGATAGTTCACCGGGAACAGCCGGTAGTTGCCGAGAATTTCCTGGTCGATGCGCTGGGCCAGCTGCTTCGCGTCGGCGTCTGGCGCCGCCACTTCCGGGCCGAAACTGATGTGTACGCGGCCCTTGAAGCCGGTGATGCCCTGCGCGATGCTGGCGTCGTCCTCGCCCGGCGCCTTGCTGTAGCTGCCGGTGCTGGCGCGGATGTACAGCTCGCGCGCCTTGGCCAGGTCGCAGGGGTCGTATTCGTAGCTGATCGAGATCGGCACCAGGTGCAGATCGCGCATGGTGTCGGCGAAGGCCTCGTCCTTGCGGCTCATGTGGAACATCTTGAGGATCGCCGAGTCGGTGCGATCGTCACCGTCCTTGGCGCGACCTTCGGCCTGGGCGATCCAGATCGAAGTGCCTTCGCTGCGGATCGAGTGGTTGATGTAGGCGGAAAGGGTCTGGAATGCCGCCAGCTTCTCGCGCCGGCCGGTCAGCGAACGGTGCACGATGAAGCACTTGTTCAGGCGCATCAGATCGCTGACGAAGGGTTTCTGCAGCAGGTTGTCGCCGATGGCCAGGCGCGGGGTGGGCAGCTTGGCGTGGTATAGCGCATAGTTGACGAACGCCGGGTCCATCACGATGTCGCGGTGATTGCTGAGGAACAGGTAGGCGCGACCCTGTTGCAGGTGCTCCAGTCCCGAGTAGCTGATGCCGTCGCTAGCGCGCTCGATGCTGCGGTCTACATAGGGCTCGATCCGTTCCTGCAGAGCCGCAACGCTGTCGACACCGTGGATTTCCTTGCGCAGGTAGTGCGCGATGACCGGCTTGAGCAGCCAGCCCAGCGGGCCGGCCAGGCGCGGGAAGCGATAGCGGGTGAGGGTGGAGATAAACGCGTCGTCGTCGAGCAGGCGCTCGAGGACGGGACGCACTTCTGCGTCGGCATAGGGTCGGATGGCTTCGAACTCGCCCATTGTTGTCTCTTGGCCGGGTAATAGGTGGCGGCACGCCTGGAGTCGGTGTGCGGCGGGGCGGTGATTATAAACGAAGAGGCGTGGGAGGCGCGGATGCTGGAAGTCGAGTCCTGCTGCTGTCCCTGGTGCGGCGAGCCGATCGAGGCGGTGCTCGACCTCTCGGCTGGCGATCAGTGCTACGTCGAAGATTGCCCGGTGTGCTGTCGGCCGATCGTTTTCGATCTGCGCACCGATGGCGTCGACTGGACGCTCGAATTGCAGCGCGAGGGTGAATGATGCAGCGTATCCATGAGCCGCTGAGCCTGGGCGAGGGTGAGCTGCTGGTCGCCATGCTGGCCAGCGAGGGCGTGCGTGCGCACCTGCTTGGTCAGCACCTGCTGGGTGGGTTGGGCGAGCTGCCGGCGAGTGGCCTGCTGGCCATCCAGGTGGAAGACGAGGATGTCCTGCGGGCCGGGGCGCTGATTGCTGCGTACAATGCTGCACAGCCCCTGCCGGAGGAGCCTCCGGCCGATGATGAGCCCGGCGGCCCTCCGGGCGCGGGTGTGCTGTTGTGCTGAGCCCCTTCTGCTGCAGGTAACCCCCCTTTCATGTGCGGACGATTTGCCCTGTTTCGCTGGCCGCCGGCGCTGGCCGCGCTGCCTGGATTCCCGCCGCGGCTCGAGCCGCGCTGGAATATCGCTCCCGGCCAGCAGGTGCTGCTGCTGCGTGGCGGCGCCGCTGAGCGCGAGGCGGCGCTGGTGCACTGGGGGCTGACCCCGGCTTGGCTCAGTGACCTGTCGCGCGCACCAGCGCAGGCGCGCGCGGAAACCCTGGCCGAGCAACCCTTGTTTCGCGAGGCCTTCCGCGCCCGGCGCGGCCTGCTGCCAGCCAACGGCTTCTACGAGTGGCGCGGGCCGCGCCGGCGACCCTTCTGGATGAGTTCGGCGGAATTGCCGCTGCTGTCCATGGCGGCGCTGTGGGAGGCCTACCCGGTAGGCGAGCGGGTGTACCTGAGCGCCGCGGTGGTCACGGTGGCGGCCGGCAGCCAGCGCCGACCATTGCTGTTGGATGCTGCCGGCGAGGCGTTGTGGCTGGATCCGGCGGCTTCGGCCGAGGCTCTGCAGGCGCTCCTGGCGGCGGCGCCGCTGCCCCTGCGCGAACGCCTGCTGGCCGGACTCGGCAACAAGCCGCAGGAGGAGGGGCCGCAGTGCCTGACGCCGGCCTGAACTCGGCCTGCCGTCGATTGTCTGAAGGTGCATCGCTGTCTACGATGCAATCCATGCGTATTCGGGAGTGTTGTTCATGAGTCGTGCCCTTCGTCTTGTCGGTCTGGCGGGCGTTCTGCTGCTGGCCGGCTGCCAGGCGGTCAATACCACCAGCGGCGGTGCCGTGGGGGTCAATCGCCAGCAGTACATGTTCTCTGGCCTGTCCAGCCAGCAGCTGAATCAGATGTATGCGCAGTCCTACCAGCAGACCCTGAACAAGGCCGCCAGTGCCGGCAAGCTGGAGAAGAACAGCGCCCTGGCGCAGCGGGTGAACGGCATCACGCGCCGGCTGATCGCGCAGACCCCGGTGTTCCGTCCGGATGCCGCCGGCTGGAACTGGGAAACCAACCTGATCGCCAGCGACGAGCTGAATGCCAACGTCGGTCCAGGCGGCAAGATCATCGTCTACAGCGGCCTGATCGAGAAGCTGAGCCTGACCGACGACGAACTGGCCGCGGTGCTTGGCCACGAGATCTCTCACGCCCTGCGCGAGCACAGTCGCGAGGCCATGTCCAAGGCCTACGGCGCCGAGCTGGCCAAGCAGACTGCGGTGGCGCTGCTCGGCCTCGGTCAGGCCGGCGGCCAGCTGGCCGATGCCGCGGTGCAGTACGGCATGACCCTGCCGAACAGTCGCGGCAACGAGAACGAGGCCGATCTCATCGGTCTCGAGCTGGCTGCGCGCGCCGGCTATGACCCCAATGCGACCATCACCCTGTGGAACAAGATGGCTCGTGCCGCCAATGGCGCGCCGCCGGAGTTCCTGAGCACCCACCCGTCGTCTTCCACGCGCATGGCCAACCTCAAGGCGGCGATTCCGCGGGTGATGCCGCTGTACGAGCAGGCGCGCGGGCGGCGTTGAATCCGCTCGGTCAGCGCGGGGGCAGCGATTGCGGCTTGTTTTTTCTGGGCAGATCGGTAAAATTCGCCAGCTTTCGTGACGGGGGATGCCTAGCCCGTCCTGCTCGGTGGGAATGCCTAACCTGCCGATTTTGCCGAATGCAGACGCACTGACCCGAGCCCCCCCCGATTTAGTGTCTGCAGACGGCCGCGGTTGCCTTGTTGTAAAGGCAAGTACTGTCCAGTATGATTTGCTGCTTGATATTTCAGGTGGCCCCTGAGGCTATAACGAATGAAAACTTTCTCTGCGAAACCGGAAACCGTTAAGCGCGACTGGTACGTCGTCGACGCTGCTGGCAAGACCCTGGGTCGTCTTGCCACTGAAATCGCCAGCCGTCTGCGCGGTAAGCACAAGCCCGAGTACACCCCGCACGTTGATACCGGCGACTACATCGTCGTGATCAACGCCGAGCAGGTACGTGTGACCGGTGCCAAGAGCTCCGACAAGATGTACTACCATCACTCCGGTTTCCCGGGTGGCATCAAGTCGATCAACTTCGAGAAGCTGATCGCCAAGGCGCCCGAGCGCGTGCTCGAGACCGCGGTCAAAGGCATGCTGCCGAAGAACCCGCTGGGTCGCGACATGTATCGCAAGCTGAAGGTGTACGCTGGTGCCAACCACCCGCATACCGCTCAGCAGCCCCAAGAACTGAAGATTTAACGGAATAGGCTCAATATGTCGGCGACTCAAAACTACGGCACCGGCCGTCGCAAGACCGCTACCGCGCGTGTCTTCCTGCGTCCGGGTACTGGCAAGATCTCCATCAATAATCGCAGCCTGGATCAGTTCTTCGGCCGCGAAACCGCCCGCATGGTGGTGCGTCAGCCGCTCGAGCTGACCGCGAATGTCGAGAAGTTCGACATTTTCGTCACCGTTGCCGGTGGTGGTGTCAGCGGTCAAGCTGGTGCGATCCGTCACGGTATCACCCGCGCTCTGATCGAGTACGACGAAACCCTGCGCAGCCCGCTGCGTAAAGCCGGTTACGTCACTCGTGACGCCCGTGAGGTCGAGCGTAAGAAGATCGGTCTGCGCAAAGCTCGTAAGCGTCCGCAGTACTCGAAGCGTTAATCGACTACGCTTCAACAGAACGCCCAGTATCTTCGCGATCTGGGCGTTTTTTTATGCGTCGGGTTTGTCTGCGACAGACTGTCGCAGTCGTGAAAGGCTTGCGCTGCAGGGGTTGCCGGAGTTTGTTTCCAGTTATTGCCTTGTCAGAAAAGGGGCTTTTCATTACCATCTGGCGGATTTTTTGCGCAGCTGGTTTTAACTCATGTGCCCGCCTGTGCGGGTTGCAGAAAGCTGATGGGAGACGACTGAATGAGTAATGACGGCGTGAATGTGGGCCGACGTCGGTTCCTCGTCGCCGCCACTTCGGTGGTGGGGGCGGCTGGAGCTGTCGGTGCTGCGGTCCCGTTCGTGGGGTCATGGTTCCCCAGTGCCAAGGCCAAGGCGGCCGGTGCTCCGGTGAAGGTGAACGTGGGCAAGATCGAGCCGGGTCAGCAGATTGTTGCTGAGTGGCGCGGCAAGCCGGTGTTCATCATGCACCGCACCGACGAAATCCTGGCCAACCTGGCCAAGATCGAGGGTGCCGTCGCGGATCCGGAGTCCAAGGTTTCCGATCAACCGACCTATGTCGATCCGAAGGTCCGCTCGATCAAGCCCGGCCTGCTGGTCCTCGAGGGGCTGTGCACCCATCTGGGTTGCTCGCCGTCCTTCCGTCCGGAAGTCGCTCCGGCCGACCTCGGGGCCGAGTGGGTGGGTGGCTACTTCTGCCCCTGCCACGGCTCCCGTTACGACCTGGCCGGCCGAGTCTACAAGGCGCAGCCTGCGCCGCTGAACCTGCCGGTCCCGCCGCACTCCTATGAGTCCGATGATGTGATCATCATTGGTGTGGACCCGGAGAAAGCCTGATGAGCAAATTCATGGAATGGGTTGACGCCCGCTTCCCCGCCACCAAGATGTGGGAAGATCATCTGAGCAAGTACTACGCTCCGAAGAACTTCAACTTCTGGTACTTCTTCGGCTCGCTGGCGCTGTTGGTGCTGGTCAACCAGATCCTCACCGGTATCTGGCTGACCATGAGCTTCGAGCCGTCCGCCGAGGGCGCCTTCGCCTCGGTCGAGTACATCATGCGTGATGTGGAGTACGGCTGGATCCTGCGCTACATGCACTCCACCGGCGCTTCGGCGTTCTTCGTGGTGGTGTACCTGCACATGTTCCGCGGCCTGATGTACGGCTCCTACCAGAAGCCGCGCGAGCTGGTGTGGATCTTCGGCATGCTGATCTACCTGGCGCTGATGGCCGAAGCCTTCATGGGCTACCTGCTGCCGTGGGGCCAGATGTCCTACTGGGGTGCCCAGGTGATCATCTCGCTGTTCGGCGCGATCCCGGTAATCGGGGCCGATCTGACCCAGTGGATCCGTGGTGACTACCTGATCTCCGGCATCACTCTGAACCGCTTCTTCGCCCTGCACGTGATCGCCCTGCCGATCGTGATTCTGGGTCTGGTGGTCCTGCACATCCTGGCGCTGCACGAAGTCGGCTCCAACAACCCGGATGGCGTGGACATCAAGAAGAAGAAGGACGCCAACGGCATCCCGCTGGATGGCATCCCGTTCCACCCCTACTACACCGTGAAAGACATCGTCGGCGTGGTGGTGTTCCTGTTCGTGTTCTGCACCGTGATCTTCTTCTTCCCGGAAATGGGCGGCTACTTCCTCGAGAAGCCGAACTTTGAAACGGCCAACCCGTTCAAGACTCCGGCACACATCGCTCCGGTGTGGTACTTCACCCCGTTCTACGCGATCCTGCGCGCCGTTCCGGACAAGCTGCTCGGCGTCATCGCCATGGGTGGTGCGATTGCCGTACTGTTCGTCCTGCCGTGGCTGGACCGCAGCCCGGTACGTTCGATGCGCTACAAGGGCTGGCTGAGCAAGATCTGGCTGCTGGTGTTCTGCGTGTCCTTCGTGATTCTCGGCGTGCTGGGTGTGCTGGCGCCGACTCCGGGCCGTACCCTGCTGTCCCAGGTCTGCACCATTCTGTACTTCGCCTTCTTCATCCTGATGCCGTTCTACACCCGGATGGAGAAAACCAAACCGGTTCCGGAAAGGGTGACTGGCTGATGAAAAAGCATTTTGCTGCACTGATTCTCGCTGTTCTGCCAGCCTTTGCTTCGGCCCAAGCAGTACTTGAGTATCCGCTGGACAAGGCCAATGTCGACCTGACCGACAAGGCAGCCCTGCAGGATGGCGCGCGTACCTTCGCCAACTACTGCATGGGTTGCCACGGCGCGCAGTTCCAGCGTTACGAGCGGGTGGCCAAGGATCTTGGCATCCCGGAAAAAGTAATGATGGAAAACCTGGTGTTCACCGGTGCCAAGATCGGCGAGCACATGAAGACCGGCATGCAGCCGCAGGACGCCAAGGTCTGGTTCGGTGCTCCGCCGCCTGATCTGACTCTGGTGGCCCGCGTGCGTGGCGAGGACTGGGTTTACACCTACCTGCGCACCTTCTATGAAGATCCGGCACGTCCGTGGGGTGTGAACAACAAGGTGTTCCCGAACGTCGGCATGCCCAACGTGCTGGCCAGTCTGCAGGGTCGCCAGGTTATCGGCTGCAAGCAGGTCCAGGTGGTCGAGCACGGCAAGAAGGTGTTCGATCCGCTGACCGGCACCCCGGTGACCAAGGAAGGCTGCGATCAGCTGACCATCGTGCCGAAGACCGGCAAGCTGAGCGAGGCGGAGTTCGACGAGAAGATCAAGAACCTCGTCAGCTTCCTGAGCTACTCGGCCAACCCGGTCAAGCTGGAAAGCCAGCGTGTCGGTACCTATGTGCTGCTGTTCCTGGCGTTCTTCTTCGTGTTCGCCTACCTGCTGAAGCGTGAGTACTGGAAAGACGTACACTAATCCGTCCTCCTAGTCCTCATACATGCGCGCCCTCCGGGGCGCGCATGTGTTTCTGCGGTCCGAAAATATCCTGACTGGAGGGAGAGCCCATGGCTGCGATCAATCGCCTGGCCTGTTATTCCGATCCCGCCGATCATTATTCGCACCGGGTGCGCATCGTGCTGGCCGAGAAGGCGGTGAGTGCCCAGATCATCGAGGTGGCGTCCGGGCAGTGCCCGCCGCAACTGGCCGAGGTCAACCCCTACGGCAGCCTGCCGACCCTAGTGGATCGCGATCTGGCGCTGTACGAGCCGGCTGTGGTGATGGAGTATCTGGACGAGCGTTATCCGCATCCAGCCTTGTTGCCGGCCTACCCGGTGGCGCGCGGCAACAGCCGCCTGCTGATGCATCGCATCCAGCGCGACTGGTGCTCGCTGGTTGATCGCGTACTGGATGCACGCACTCCGGAGAGCGCTCGGGTCCAGGCGCGCAAGGAGTTGCGTGAGAGCCTGACTGGGGTGGCGGCACTGTTCGCCGACAAGCCGTTCTTTCTCAGCGAGGAGTTCAGCATGGTCGACTGCTGCCTGCTGCCGATTCTCTGGCGCCTGCCACAGCTGGGCATCGATCTGCCGCGCCAGGCCAAACCGTTGCTGGACTACATGGAGCGGCTGTTCGCTCGCGACAGCTTCCAGGCCAGTCTGAGCGCCACCGAGCGCGCGATGCGCTGAGGAATCCGATGATGAATTCGAGTCGTCCTTATCTGCTGCGAGCCCTCTACGAGTGGATCGTCGACAACAACTGCACGCCCCACATCCTGGTGGCGGCGGAGTATCCCGGTGCACGGGTGCCGGCCGGCTATGCCAAGGATGGGCAGGTCGTGCTCAACGTATCGCCGAGCGCGGTGCGCTACCTGGAGATGGGTAACGAGGCACTGACCTTCGAGGGGCGTTTTGGCGGGGTGGCGCAGAGCCTCTATGTGCCTGTCGCTGCCGTGCTGGCCATCTATGCCCGTGAGAATGGCGAGGGCATGGCCTTCGAGCTGGACGAGCCGGAAGAGGGGGAGTCGGGTGAAGGCCCGTCGGGCGACGACGAGCCGCCGCGCCCCAGTGGTCGCCCCAGCTTGAAGGTGGTCAAGTAGGGCTGCTCGGTCAGAAGCAACAAAAAAGGCGGTCCCTAGGGATCGCCTTTTTTGTTGCGGCCTGGCGCAGGGTCAGTCGACGTACTCGAACAGGCGCACGATACCTTGCACGCCGCCGACGCCCTGGACCACCGCGGTGGCGCGATTGGCTTCGGCGCGGGTGACCACGCCCAGCAGGTAGACGATGCCGTTCTCGGTGACCACCTTGATCTTCGAGCCGGGCACGGTGTTGTCGGCGAGCATGGCGGTCTTGATCTGGGTGGTCAGCGCGGCGTCGGTGCTGCGTGCCAGTGGCGACGAGGGTTGCAGGACCTGCAGGTGGTTATGCACGAGCTTCACCCCTTGGGCGCGCCGGGCAGCCTGTTCGGCGAGGGCTTTCAGGTCGGCGCGCGGGGTCTGGCCAGCGAGCAGGACCACGCCGTTGTAGCTGGTCACCACGATGTGCGAGGTGGTGTCGTTGAGATCGGCATGGCTGCTGTGGATCTCGCTGGCGACCCGGCCAGGGATGAACTGGTCGTCGATCTTGTTGCCGATGCTGCGGGCGCCGCAGCCGGCCAGCAGCAGGCTCAGGCCGAGGGTGGCAAGGAGCAGGGTGGGTCGTTTCATTCTTCACTCCCGAACAGTTGGCGGTCGATCAGGTCGCACAGGCAGTGGATGGCCAGCAGGTGCACTTCCTGGATGCGCGCGGTGACGCGCGCCGGTACGCGGATCTCGACATCCTCCGGCAGCAGTAGCGAGGCCATGCCGCCGCCGTCGCGGCCGGTGAGGGCGACCACGGTCATCTCGCGGTCGTGGGCGGCCTGGATGGCCTGGATCACGTTGCCGGAGTTGCCGCTGGTGGAGATCGCCAGCAGCACGTCGCCGGGTTGGCCGAGGGCACGGATCTGCTTGGAAAAGATCTCGTTGTAGCTGTAGTCGTTGGCGATCGAGGTGATGGTCGAGCTGTCGGTGGTGAGGGCCACGGCCGGCAGGCTGGGGCGCTCGCGCTCGAAGCGGTTGAGCAGCTCGGAAGAAAAGTGCTGGGCGTCGCCGGCGGAGCCGCCGTTTCCGCAGGAGAGAATCTTGCCTTCGCTGAGCAAGGCATTGACCATCACCTGACTGGCCTGCTCGATGTGCGGGATGAGCACTTCCATGGCCTGGCGCTTGGTTTCGATGCTGTCCTGGAAAAGCTGGCGGATACGGGATTGCATGTCCATGGGTGACCTTCGGTTGGGCGGCGGTTCAGGCGTCGAACGCGCCGCGGATCCAGTTCAGCCGCGCAGGCGAGCTGTTGTCGGCGGGGGAGACCGCAACCACGTCGAAGCGGCAGGGGTGGCGCGCCCAACGCGATTGCTGTTGCAGGAAAACCTGAGCGGCGGCACTGACTCGGGCACGCTTGCGCGCGTCGACACTGGCTTCGGCGCCGCCCCAGGCGCTATGGCGCCGGTAGCGCACCTCCACAAATACTACGGTATCGCCGTCGAGCATGACCAGATCCAGCTCGCCGAGACGGCAGCGCCAGTTGCGGGTCAGCAGGCGCAGGCCGTGCTCCTCGAGATGGGTTTGTGCCCAGCCTTCGGCGGCCTGGCCAATAGCCTGGCGAGTGGGTGCGCTCACCGTGCGGCAGACTCCAGGCGCTGGATCTGGCCGTTGCGGTATTCCGCCCATGGCAGGCGGCGCACGATGCGCTGACCGGGGGCCAGGCTCAGGCTGCCGGACAGGCCGTCCAGGCGGGTACTCGGCAGGGCCTGCAATTGGCTCAGGCGCGGCGCCAGGCGATAGGCGTCGACGCCCATGGCGTACAGGCGGCCGAGGCTGCCGCCGGCGCTCGGCCATTCGCCGATCACCTGATTGCGCAGCGGGTCGCTGCTGTCCAGCAGCCAGGGCGTTTCGCAGAAGCGGATACCGTCCAGGTCGAGGTCCTGGCTGGGATCGCTGCTGCCGGTGAACAGGTGCGAGGTGGCATAGATCGGCAGGTCGCCGGCGTACTGAAAGGCCAGGGTGGGCTTGATCTGGCGGGCCTGTGCCGGGGTGGCGGCGAGGAACACGAAGTCGACGTCCTGGCGGCGGGCGGGCTGTGCCTCGACGGTGCTGCCAAGCGCGGTCTGCAAGCGCTTGGCGCGTGCTTCACTGTCGCGCAGCTTGAGCAGGTCGGCGATCTGCTGGGCCAGGCGTACCGGCTGGTCAACATGCTCGGTGGCGATCAGGCTGCCGCCGCGGGCTTCCCAGTCCTTGCGGAAGGCGGCCAGCACGCGGTTGCCCCATTCGCCGGTCGGTACCAGGGCCACGGCGCGGCGCATGCCGTCTTCCCAGGCGCGCTGGGCTACCTCGCGCGCTTCGTCCTCGGCGGCCAGGCCGAACTGGAACAGTTGGGCTGGCGCTTCGGCGCTGCCTTCGCTGTAGTTGAGGGCCAAGGTGGGGATCGGCAGCTGCTGGCGCTGGCTGAGCTGGTTGACCAGCGGCTTCTCCAGCGGGCCAACCACCAGCTGGACGCCATCGGCCTGGGCCTGGCGGTAGAAGGCGTCGAGGTCGGTCAGGCTGCTGCTGTCGTGCAGGCTGATGTTCAGGGCGCTGTCGCCGCTCTGGTAGTGGGCGGCGACAAAGCCGTCGCGCAGGGCCTTGCCGACGCTGGCGAGCTGGCCCTGCTCGGGCAGCAGCAGGGCGATGCGGGTCAGCGGACGGGTGGCGATTTCCTGCAGCTTGACCAGTGACTGCGGCAGCTGGCGGGCTGCCGGGTGTTGGGGGTTGCGTGCCTGCCATTCGGCGATGCTGGCGACCTGCTGCGCCGGGGTGGCGCTGCCGCGTGCCAGCCGGCTCAGTTCCAGCCAGCCGCTCAGGTCGTCGCCGGGGACGGCGGCGCTGCCCAGCTGGCTGCTGGGCAGTCCGGCGACCAGGGTCCAGATGGCTTCATGGTTGTTGGCGGATGGCTGGCCTTCCAGCAGCGGGGCGATGAACACCCGTTCGCGGGCCGCCGCCAGCGGCTGCTGGTCGGCTTGCAGGGCGTTGGCGCGAGCCAGCTGGCTGCGCACCTGCTGGCCGACCGGCAGTTCGCCGAGGCGCTGGAGGCTCGGATGCTGCAGGGCCTGCAACGCGGCCTTGGGCTTGTTGCGCGCCAGGGCCAGTTCTGCCGTGAGGGTGCTGGCGAAGATCTGCTGGGCCGGTAGCAGCTCGTCCAGCTTCAGCTGGTCGAGGATCTGCTGGGCCTGGGCCAGGTTGCGCTGGCCGAGCGCCTGGTCGGCGGCGCTCAGGCGCAGCAGGGCGGCCTGTTCCGGCTTGACCTGCTGCGCCTGCTGCAGCAGTTGCTCGGCGCTGGCCTGAGGCTTGCCCGGCAGTTCGCCGAGGCCGGAGGTTTGCTGGCCGGCACAGGCGCTCAGCAGGCCTGCCAGGCAGAGGACGGAAAGAGGGCGCAGTCTGGCAATCATGTCAGGGATTCCGATTCGCAGGCTTGAAAGGCGCAATTGTACCCAAGCCCCGGTATGGGTGCGATCTTGCTGCGGCCAAACCCGGTACAATGACGCACTTTGACTGACGACGGGATGGCGACGTGAACACTCCGGGTACTCTTTATGTGGTGGCCACGCCGATCGGCAATCTGGACGACATCAGTGCACGGGCGTTGCGCGTGCTGCGCGAGGTGAAGCTGATCGCTGCCGAGGACACCCGTCACAGTGCTCGTCTGCTGCAGCACTTCGGCATCGGTACGCCGCTGGTCGCCTGTCACGAGCACAACGAGCGCGAGCAGGGCTCGCGCCTGGTCCAGCGCCTGCTGGGCGGCGACGATCTGGCGCTGGTGTCGGATGCCGGCACACCGTTGATTTCCGACCCCGGCTATCACTTGGTGCGCAACGCGCGCGCGGCCGGCATTCGCGTGGTGCCGGTGCCCGGTGCCTGCGCGTTGATCGCCGGCCTGTCGGCCTCCGGGTTGCCGTCCGACCGCTTCGTCTTCGAGGGCTTTCTGCCTGCGCGCAGCACGGCACGCCGACAGCGGTTGCAGGCGGTGGCGCAGGAGCCGCGGACGTTGATCTTCTACGAGGCGCCGCACCGCGTGCTCGAATGTCTGGCCGACCTGCGCGAGCTGTTCGGTGCCGAGCGTCCGGCAGTCCTGGCGCGCGAGTTGAGCAAGACTTTCGAAACCATCAAGGGCGCGCCGCTCGGCGAGCTGCACGACTGGGTGGCGGCCGACAGCAACCAGCAGCGCGGCGAGTGCGTGCTGCTGGTCGAGGGTTGGCAGGAGCCGGTGGGCGAGGAGGCGCTGAGTGCCGAGGCGCTGCGCGTGCTCGACTTGCTGCTGGCGGAGCTGCCGCTCAAGCGGGCGGCGGCCGTGGCGGCGGAAATCACCGGAGTGCGCAAGAATCTGCTCTATCAGCAGGCGCTGTTGCGACAAAACGCCGAGGATTGAGCTTGTTATCCGCTGCCGCAGTGAGTACCCTGCGCGCCGGAGAGTCGGCTGGACAGTCGCCGCCCTGCTTGCAGGGGGGAGGAAAGTCCGGGCTCCATAGGGCAGAGTGCCAGGTAACGCCTGGGAGGCGCGAGCCTACGGAAAGTGCCACAGAAAATAACCGCCTAAGCGCGCAAGCGCCGGTAAGGGTGAAAAGGTGCGGTAAGAGCGCACCGCACGACTGGCAACAGTTCGTGGCTAGGTAAACCCCACTCGGAGCAAGACCAAATAGGGATCCATTGGCGTGGCCCGCGCTGGATCCGGGTAGGTTGCTTGAGGCCGTCAGTGATGGCGGTCCTAGAGGAATGACTGTCCTCGACAAAACCCGGCTTACAGGCCGGCTCTCCGCTTCCCCTCCCTTCTTTGTATAGTTAGTTCCCTCCGATTTTAATGTCGAAAAGTTATCGCTCTTAATAAAGAGCTTTAAGTTCGATGCGCTGCGCCTTGTCTCGTCTCGAATTTGTTTTTCGCATTGCCCTCTGTGTGTTCCTCGTCCGCCTGTCTTTTTCCTAAGTTGCGGTCCTGTAAGGGTTTTCCCGTCGGGAGCGCCTTGACTGGGTCGATGTGGCGTTTCTATAGTGTTCTACAGTGGGTAAAAGTGGGTAAAAGTGGATATTCCAGTCACAGAAGACTAACCACTACGGGGAAGTGCAGCCGTGTTTCGCGGAGCCAGTGCCATAACTCTTGACGCCAAGGGCCGTCTGACGATGCCGAGTCGGTATCGCGACGAGCTTATGGCGCGCTGTGCCGGCCAGCTCATTGTGACCATCGATGCGGTTGATTCCTGCCTGAGTGTTTATCCCCTGCCCGAATGGGAACTGATCGAGGCCAAGCTGCGCGAGCTGCCGTCCCTGCGTGAAGAGAACCGTCGCCTGCAGCGTCTGCTGATCGGCAATGCGGTGGATCTGGAGCTGGATGCGGCCGGGCGTTTTCTGGTGCCGCCGCGCCTGCGTGACCATGCCGGGCTGGACAGACGCGCGGTGCTGGTCGGCCAACTCAACAAGTTCCAGTTGTGGGACGAAAGCGGCTGGGATGCGCGCTGCGCGGCAGACCTCCAAGCCATCAAAGAACCCGGCGGCCTGCCGGACGAATTACGGAACCTGACGCTCTGACATGAATGCAGCCACTTTCAACCACGTGACCGTTCTGCTCCGCGAAGCCGTCGAGGCCCTCGCCGTGCGGGCGGGCGGCTGCTATCTGGATGGCACCTTCGGCCGTGGCGGCCACAGCCGCGAGATACTGGGCGAGCTGGGGGCGGAAGGGCGCCTGCTGGGCTTCGACAAGGATCCGCTGGCCATCGCCACCGGTCTCGAACTGGCCGCCGCGGACAGTCGCTTCCAGATCGTCCAGCGCAGCTTCGCCGAGCTCGGCGAGGAACTGGCCGCCCGTGGCCTGCAGGGCAAGGTCGACGGCGTTCTCCTCGATCTGGGCGTGTCTTCGCCGCAGCTGGACGATCCCGAGCGCGGCTTCAGCTTCATGAACGACGGCCCGCTGGATATGCGCATGAACCCGGATGCCGGCGTCAGCGCGGCCGAATGGATCGCCTCGGCCGCCGAAGAGGAAATCGCCCGGGTGTTCTACGAATATGGCGAAGAGCGTTTCTCCCGGCGCATGGCGCGGGCCATCGTGCAGCGTCGGGCCGAGCGGCCGTTCACCCGCACCGCCGATCTGGCCGAGGTGATCACCGTCGCCAACCCGGCCTGGGAGAAGGGCAAGAATCCCGCCACCCGTGCCTTCCAGGGGCTGCGCATCCATATCAACAACGAGCTGGGCGATCTCGAGCGTGGCCTCGAGGCGGCGCTGGAAGGCCTCGCCGTCGGCGGCCGACTGGTGGTGATCAGCTTCCACTCCCTGGAAGACCGCATCGTCAAGCAGTTCATGCGTCGTCAGGTCAAGGGCGAGGCCGACAACCTGCCACGCGGCCTGCCGGTTCAGGTGGCGAAGTTCGATCCTCGCCTGCGGCTGCTGGGCAAGCCGCAATACGCCTCGAGCGCTGAACTCAAGGCCAACCCGCGCGCGCGCAGCGCGGTGATGCGCGTGGCGGAGAAGCTGCGATGATCCGCCGCGCCCGCGACGGCATGCCCAGCGGCAGTCTGCTGATGCTGGTGCTGTTCGGCCTGGTGCTGGGCTCGTCCGTGGCGGTGTCGTGGAGCGCCCACTGGAATCGCAAGCTGCTCAACCAGCAGTACGCCGAGCTGAGCGTGCGCGACAAGGCGCAGGCCGAGTGGGGGCGGCTGATCCTCGAACAGAGCACCTGGACCGCGCACAGCCGGATCGAGACGCTGGCCAGCGAGCAGCTACAGATGCGCATCCCCGAGCCGGGTGAAGTGCGGATGGTGGCGCCATGATCAAGCTCGACGGTGCCCTCTACCCCTGGCGCTTCCGCCTGGTGATTGTGCTGCTGCTGGGAATGGTCGCGGTGATCAGCTGGCGCATCGTCGACCTGCACGTGTTCGATCATGACTTCCTCAAGGCCCATGGCGATGCCCGCAGCGTGCGGCACATTCCGATTCCCGCGCATCGCGGCCTGATCACTGACCGCAATGGTGAGCCACTGGCGGTCAGTACCCCGGTCACTACCGTGTGGGCCAACCCCAAAGAGCTGGCGGCGGCGCGCCAGCACTGGCCGGCCCTGGCTGTCGCCTTGGGGCAGGACCCGCAGGTGCTGAGCCAGAAGCTCGGCCAGAATGCCGAGCGCGAGTTCCTCTATCTGGCCCGCGGGCTCACTCCCGAACAGGGCGAGGCCGTGCTGGCGCTGAAGATTCCGGGGGTCTACAGCCTCGAGGAGTTCCGGCGCTTCTATCCGGCCGGCGAGGTCACCGCGCATCTGATCGGTTTCACCGACGTCGACGATCGCGGCCGCGAAGGCGTCGAGCTGGCCTTCGACCAGTGGTTGGCCGGCGTACCCGGCAGTCGCCAGGTGCTCAAGGACCGCCGCGGTCACCTGATCAAGGACGTCGGCGTGGCACGCAATGCCAAGCCTGGCAAGGCGCTGGCGCTGTCCATCGACCTGCGCCTGCAATATCTGGCCAGCCGCGAGCTGCGCAACGCCCTGGTGGAGAACAAGGCCAAGGCTGGCAGCCTGGTGATCCTCGACGTGCAGACCGGCGAAGTGCTGGCCATAGCCAATCAGCCTACCTACAACCCGAACAATCGCCGCAACCTGCAGCCGGCCGCGATGCGCAATCGCGCCATGATCGACGTTTTCGAGCCAGGCTCGACGGTGAAACCGATCTCGATGTTGGCGGCGCTGGAAAGTGGCCGCTGGAAGCCTAGCGATACCGTCGAGGTCTACCCACACAGCCTGCGCATCGGTCGCTTCACCATTCGCGACGTGTCCCGCGGCGGCGGCCCGGTGCTCGACCTGGCCGGTATCCTGATCCGCTCCAGCAACGTGGGCATCAGCAAGATTGCCTTCGACATCGGTGGCGAGTCGATCTATCGCGTCATGCAGCAGGTCGGCCTCGGTCAGGACACCGGCCTGGGCTTCCCGGGCGAGCAGGTCGGCAATCTGCCCAACCACCGCAAGTGGCCGCAGGCGGAAACCGCGACCCTCTCTTACGGCTACGGCCTGTCGGTGACGGCGATCCAGCTGGCGCATGCCTACGCCACGATCGCCAACAATGGCCGCCTCGTGCCGCTGAGTCTGGCACGGCTCGATCAGCCGGCGAACTCCACCCAGGTGGTTCCCGATGAGGTGGCCAGGACGGTGCAGGGCATGCTGCAGCAGGTCACCGAGGCCCCGGGCGGGGTCTACCGGGCCCAGGTGCCCGGCTATCACGTCGCCGGCAAGAGCGGTACCGCACGCAAGACCAGCGCGGGCAGCAAGGGTTACCAGCAGAATGCCTACCGCTCGCTGTTCGCCGGTTTCGCGCCGACCAACAACCCGCGCCTCGCCGCCGTCGTGGTGATCGACGAGCCGGGGGGCGAGGGTTACTACGGTGGCCTGGTTTCTGCCCCGGTATTCAGCAAGGTGATGGGCGGCGCCCTGCGCCTGATGAACATAGCTCCGGACAACCTGCCGCCGCTGCCAGAAGCGCAGCCGGCCGCCACGCTATCCGGCAATGGAGGACGCGGCTGATGCCGATGAGTCTGCTCAAGATGTTTCCCGAGGCGCGCCGTGACGCGCTGATTCGCGAGTTGAGCCTGGACAGCCGGACTTTGCGTCCGGGTGACCTGTTTCTCGCTGTTCCTGGCCACCACAGCGATGGCCGGGCCTATATCGGCGATGCCATCGCCCGCGGTGCGTCGGCGATCGCCTACGAGGTCGAAGGCGCGGAGGATGTGCCGCAGTCGGGCGCGGTGGTGATGGTTCCGGTCAAGGGCCTGGCAGCGCAGCTGTCGGCGATCGCCGGGCGTTTCTATGGCGATCCCAGCCACAATCTCGAGCTGGTCGGCGTCACCGGCACCAACGGCAAGACCAGCGTCAGCCAGCTGCTGGCCCAGGCGCTCGATCTGCTCGGCCAGCGCTGCGGCCTGATCGGCACCCTCGGCGTCGGTTTTCACGACAACCTGCAGTGCGGTCGTCACACCACTCCCGATCCGCTGGCGGTGCAGGCGCAACTGGCGCTGCTGAAGCAGGCTGGCGCCAAGGCGGTGGCGATGGAAGTGTCCTCCCACGGTCTGGACCAGGGCCGGGTCGAGGCGCTGGACTTCGACGTGGCGGTGTTCACCAATCTGTCGCGCGATCACCTCGACTACCACGGCGACATGCAGACCTATGGCGCGGCCAAGGCGCGCCTGTTCGCCTGGCCGGGCCTGTGCACCCGGGTGATCAACCTCGACGACCTGTTCGGTCGCGAGCTGGCCGCCCGCGAGGCGCCATCGCGGCTGATCAGCTACAGCCAGATCGATCCTGCGGCGACCCTGTACTGCACCGAAGCCGAATTCAGCGAGGAGGGCGTGCGTGCCCGCCTGATCACCGCCCAGGGCGACGGCCTGCTGGCCAGTCCGCTGCTCGGCCGCTTCAACCTGAGCAACCTGCTGGCCGTGGTCGGTGCGCTGATGGGCCTCAACCATCCGCTGGACGAGATCCTCCGCGTGTTGCCGCAGTTGCAGGGGCCGGTCGGGCGCATGCAGCGCCTCGGCGGCGGCAACCAGCCGCTGGTGGTGGTGGACTACGCCCACACCCCCGATGCCCTGGAAAAGGTCCTCGAGGCCCTGCGCCCGCATACCCGTGGCCGCCTGCTGTGCCTGTTCGGCTGCGGTGGCGATCGCGATCGCGGCAAGCGTCCGTTGATGGCGGCCGCCGTCGAGGGCCTGGCCGATGGCGTGTGGGTGACCGACGACAACCCGCGCAACGAACCGGCCGAGCAGATCGTCGCCGACATTCGCGCCGGTTTCCGCGAGCCCGCGCGGGTGACCTTCGTCGCCGGGCGCGGCGCGGCGATCCGGCAGTTGATCGCCAGTGCCGCCCCGGAGGACGTGATCCTGCTGGCCGGCAAGGGCCATGAGGACTACCAGGAAATCGCCGGGGTGCGTCAGCCCTTCTCCGATATCGAACAGGCCGCCAGTGCGCTGGCTGAGCGCGAGGTGCAGGATGCTTGAAGCCTGGATGCTGAGCAGTGTGCTGGGAGCACTGAAGGGAAAGCTGGTCGGGGCCGATGCCTTCTTCAATGGGGTGAGCATCGACAGCCGCTCGATCGAGCCCGGACAGCTGTTCGTCGCCCTCAGCGGCGAGCGCTTCGACGGCCACGACTATCTCGAGCAGGTGGCCAGCAAGAGTGCCGCCGCCGCGCTGGTGGAGCATGAGGTCGAGGAGGTCGAGCTGCCGCAATTGGTGGTGGCCGATACCCGCCTGGCGCTGGGTCAGCTGGGTGCGCTCAACCGCGCCGCCTTCCGCGGCCGGGTCGCGGCGGTCACCGGCTCCAGCGGCAAGACCACGGTCAAGGAGATGCTCGCCAGCATCCTGCGCGCCGACCATGGCGGCGATGCCGCGGCCGTGCTGGCCACCCGCGGCAATCTCAACAACGATCTGGGTGCGCCGCTGACCCTGCTCGAGCTGGCGCCGCAGCACCGCAGCGCGGTGATCGAGCTGGGCGCCTCGCACCTGGGCGAGATCGCCTACACCGTCGGCCTGACCCAGCCACAGGTGGCGGTGATCACCAACGCCGGCACCGCCCATGTCGGTGAGTTCGGCGGCCCGGAGAAGATCGTCGAGGCCAAGGGCGAGATTCTCGAGGGCCTGGCGGCCGACGGCGTGGCGGTGCTCAACCGCGACGATCCGGCCTTCGCCACCTGGCAACAGCGCGCCGCCGGTCGGCGGGTGCTGAGCTTCGCCCTGCACGCCGCTGCCGACTTCACCGCCCGCGAGCTGGTGCGCGATGCCCGCGGCTGCCCGGCCTTCACCCTGGCCGGCCCCGCTGGCGAGCAGCGTATCCAGCTCAACCTGTTGGGCGAGCACAACGTGAGCAACGCCCTGGCCGCCGCCGCCGCGGCCCATGCCCTCGGCGTGGGACTGGGGGCCATCCGTGCCGGGCTGGAAAGCCTGCAGCCGGTCAAGGGCCGTACCGTGGCGCAGCTGGCGCCCTCTGGAATGCGGGTTATCGACGACAGTTACAACGCCAATCCCGCGTCAATCAAGGCGGCGATTGATATACTGGCCGGCTTTTCCGGACGCACCGTCCTGGTGCTCGGCGACATGGGCGAACTGGGTGCGTGGGCCGAGGCGGGCCACCGCGAGGTGGGCGCCTATGCCCGCGGCAAGGTCGCGGCCCTGTATGCCGTCGGCGCGCAGATGGCCCATGCCGTCCATGCCTTCGGTGCCGGGGCACGGCATTTTGCCGATCAGGCTGAACTGATTGCCGCGCTGACTGCCGAACAGTCTCCGGAAACCACCCTGTTGATCAAAGGCTCGCGCAGCGCAGCGATGGAAAACGTCGTCGCTGCGTTCTGTGCCTGTGCTGGAGGACATTAAATGCTGCTGCTGTTGGCCGAGTATCTGCAACAGTTCTACAAGGGCTTCGCGGTCTTTCAGTACCTGACCCTGCGTGGAATCCTCGGCGTGCTCACTGCTCTGACCCTGTCCCTGTGGCTGGGGCCGTGGATGATCCGCACCCTGCGCAGCCGTCAGATCGGCCAGTCGGTGCGCGACGACGGCCCGCAATCGCACCTGTCGAAGAAGGGCACGCCGACCATGGGCGGCGCGCTGATCCTTTCCGCCATCGGCATCAGTACCCTGCTGTGGGCCGACCTGAGCAACCGCTATGTCTGGGTGGTGCTGGCGGTGACCCTGCTGTTCGGCGCCGTCGGCTGGGTCGATGACTACCGCAAGGTGATCGAGAAGAACTCGCGCGGCCTGCCGAGCCGCTGGAAATACTTCTGGCAGTCGGTGTTCGGTCTCGGCGCGGCGGTGTTCCTCTACGCGACCGCCACCACGCCGGTGGAAACCACCCTGATCCTGCCGCTGCTGAAGACCATCGAGATCCCTCTGGGGATCTTCTTCGTGGTGCTGACCTACTTCGTCATCGTCGGCTCGAGCAACGCGGTGAACCTCACCGACGGCCTCGACGGTCTGGCGATCATGCCGACGGTACTGGTTGGCGGCGCCCTGGGCATCTTCTGCTACCTGTCGGGCAACGCCAAGTTCGCCGAATACCTGCTGATTCCCTACGTGCCGGGCTCCGGCGAGCTGATCGTGTTCTGCGGCGCGCTGATCGGCGCCGGGCTGGGCTTCCTGTGGTTCAACACCTACCCGGCCCAGGTGTTCATGGGCGACGTCGGTGCGCTGGCCCTCGGCGCGGCGCTGGGCACCATCGCGGTGATCGTGCGCCAGGAAGTGGTGCTGTTCATCATGGGCGGGGTGTTCGTCATGGAAACCCTGTCGGTGGTGATCCAGGTCGCCTCGTTCAAGCTCACCGGCCGGCGCGTGTTCCGCATGGCGCCGATCCACCACCATTTCGAACTCAAGGGCTGGCCCGAGCCGCGAGTGATCGTGCGCTTCTGGATCATCACCGTGATCCTGGTGCTGATCGGCCTGTCCACCCTGAAGCTGAGGTAACCCGGATGACGCTGATCGCTTCCGACCAGTTCCGCATCGTTGTCGGCCTCGGCAAGAGCGGGATGTCGCTGGTGCGCTTCCTCGCCCGGCAGGGCGTGCCCTTTGCCGTCGCCGACACGCGCATGAGTCCGCCGGAGCTGGCTACCCTGCAGGCCGAGTATCCCCAGGTGGAGGTGCGCTGCGGCGCCCTGGACGTGGAGTTCCTCTGCCGCGCCAGCGAACTGTACGTCAGTCCCGGCCTGCCGTTGGCCACGCAGGCGCTGCAGGCGGCGGCCGCGCGCGGGGTCAAGCTGTCCGGCGACATCGACCTGTTCGTGCGCCATGCCAAGGCGCCGCTGGTCGCCATCACCGGCTCCAACGCCAAGAGTACCGTGACTACCCTGGTCGGCGAGATGGCCGCGGCGGCCGGCAAGAAGGTGGCGGTCGGTGGCAACCTCGGCACGCCGGCGCTGGATCTGCTGGCCGACGACGTCGAGCTGTACGTACTCGAGCTGTCCAGCTTCCAGCTGGAAAGCACCGAGCGGGTCAACGCCGAAGTGGCCACCTGCCTGAATGTCAGCGACGACCACATGGACCGCTACAGCGGCCTGCAGACCTATCACCTGGCCAAGCACCGCATCTTCCGCGGCGCGCGCCAGGTGGTGGTAAATCGCCAGGACCCGCTGTCGCGGCCGCTGATCGCCGATCAGGTGCCGTGCTGGAGCTTTGGTCTGGACAAGCCGGACTTCAAGTCGTTCGGCATCCTCGAGGACGGCGGCGAGAAGTACCTGGCCTTCCAGTTCGCCAAGCTGATGCCGGTGCGCGAGCTGAAGATCCGCGGTGCGCACAACCAGACCAACGCCCTGGCGGCGCTGGCGCTCGGCCATGCCGTCGGCTTGCCGCTGGCACCGATGCTGGACACCCTGCGCCGCTTCACCGGCCTGGCGCACCGTTGCCAGTGGGTGCGCGAGCGGGGCGGTGTGACCTACTACGACGACTCCAAGGCGACCAACGTCGGCGCCGCGCTGGCGGCCATCGACGGCCTGGGGGCGGAAATCGCCGGCAAGCTGCTGCTGATCGCCGGCGGCGACGGCAAGGGCGCCGACTTCGCACCGCTGCGCGCCAGCGTGGCCAGGCACTGCCGCACCGTGGTGCTGCTGGGGCGCGATGCCGAGCTGATCGCTGCCGCGCTCAAGGACTCGGCTGGGCGGGACGTGGTGCCACTGCTGCGCGTGGCGACCCTCGACGAGGCCGTGCAGCGCTGCGCCGAGCTGGCCGAGGCGGGCGATGCCGTGCTGCTGTCGCCGGCCTGCGCCAGCCTCGACATGTTCAAGAACTTCGAAGAGCGTGGCCGCCTGTTCGCCCAGGCCGTAGAGGAGCTGCCCTGATGTTCTCGCTGCTGCGCCTGTCGCCCTCACCGCTATTGAGCCGCCGCGGCGTCGATCTGGACTTCCCGTTGCTGGCGGGTTGTCTGGCGCTGCTCGGTCTCGGTTTCGTGATGGTGTCCTCGGCCTCGTCCGAGGTGGCCGCAGCGCAGTCGGGCAATTCGCTGTACTACATGATCCGCCACCTGATCTATCTGGCCATCGGCTTTGCTGCCGGTGGCCTGATCCTGCTGGTGCCGGTAGCCAGCTGGCAGAAGAACGGCGGCAAGCTGCTGATCGCCGCCTTCATCCTGCTGGTGCTGGTGCTGGTGCCGGGCATTGGTCGCGAGGTCAACGGTGCGCGGCGCTGGATCGGGTTCGGCATCTTCAACATCCAGCCGTCGGAGCTGGCCAAGCTGTTCACCGCGATCTATCTGGGCGGCTATCTGGTCCGTCGGCAGGCCGACGTGCGTTCGTCCTGGAAAGGCTTGTTCATGCCGCTGATCGTGCTCGGCCTGATGGCCGGCCTGCTGCTCTCCGAGCCGGACTTCGGCGCCACCGTGGTGCTGGTCGGCGCGGGCATCGTCATGCTGTTCCTCGGCGGCGTCAGCCTGTGGCGCTTCCTGCCGATGGTGGTCGGGGTGCTGATCATCGGCGGCGTGGTGATGACCAGCCAGGCCTACCGCCTCAAGCGCCTGACCAACTTCATCGACCCCTGGGCCGACCAGTTCGGTGCCGGCTACCAGCTGAGCCAGGCACTGATCGCCTTCGGCCGCGGCGAGTGGCTGGGGGTGGGGCTGGGCAACAGCGTGCAGAAGCAGTTCTACCTGCCCGAGGCGCACACCGACTTCGTGTTCGCCGTGCTGGCCGAGGAGCTGGGCATGGTCGGCGCGCTGCTGACGGTGCTGCTGTTCGTGGTGGTGACCCTGCGCTCGCTGCATATCGGTCTGTGCGCCGAGAGGGAGCAGCAGTATTTCTCCGCCTATGTGGCCTATGGCGTGGCGATTCAGTGGATCGGCCAGTTCCTGATCAACATCGGCGTGAACGTCGGCCTGTTGCCGACCAAGGGCCTGACCCTGCCATTCCTCAGTTATGGCGGCAGTTCGCTGGTGCTCTGCTGCGTCAGCCTGGCCCTGCTGCTGCGCATCGACTGGGAGCGGCGCAACCTGCTGGGAAATGCCGAGATGGAGTTTACCGAAGAGGATTTTGCCGAGGAGGAGCCGCGCCATGCCCGGTAACGTATTGATCATGGCTGGCGGCACCGGTGGCCATGTGTTCCCGGCGCTGGCCTGTGCCCGCGAGTTCCAGTCCCGTGGTTATAGCGTGCACTGGCTGGGTACGCCGCGTGGCATCGAGAACGAGCTGGTGCCGCAGGCCGGACTGCCGCTGCACCGTATCGAGATCAGCGGCCTGCGCGGCAAGGGTTTGCTGTCGCTGTTCAAGGCGCCGCTGCAGATCGCCAAGGCCCTGTGGCAGGCACGCAAGGTGCTGCGCGAGCTGCAGCCGGTGTGCGTGCTCGGCATGGGCGGCTTCGTCACCGGCCCCGGCGGCATCGCCGCGCGCCTGGCTGGCGTGCCGCTGATCATCCACGAGCAGAACGCCGTGGCCGGCACCGCCAACCGTGGCCTGGCCCCGTTCGCCAGCCGGGTCTGCGAGGCCTTCCCGGAGACCTTCGCGGCCAGCGCCAAGCGGCGCACCACCGGCAATCCGGTGCGTGAGGAACTGTTTCTCGCCACGCCGCGTCAAACCCTGGCCCGCCGTCAGGCCCGCCTGCTGGTGCTGGGCGGCAGTCTGGGCGCCGAGCCGCTGAACAAGCTGTTGCCGGCGGCGCTGGCGCAGGTGTCCGGCGAGCTGCGTCCGCAGGTCTACCACCAGGCTGGCAAGCAGCACGCCGAGGTGACCGCCGAGCGCTATCGCGCGGCCGCGGTCGATGCCGAGGTGGTGCCGTTCATCAAGGACATGGCCCGCGCCTACGCCTGGGCCGATCTGGTGATCTGTCGCGCTGGCGCGCTGACCGTCAGCGAACTGGCTGCCGCCGGCCTGCCGTCGCTGCTGGTGCCGCTGCCCCATGCGATCGACGACCACCAGACCCGCAATGCCGAATATCTGGCGAAGGCCGGCGCTGCCGTGCTTCTGCCGCAACATGCGACTGATGCGGCTGGTCTGGCCGCGCAGCTGACCGAGGTCCTGATGCACAGTGAAAAACTCGTGGCCATGGGTGCCACCGCCCGCCGCCTGGCCAAGCCCGACGCCACCCGCGTGGTGGTGGACATTTGCCTGGAGGTGGCCCATGGCTGAAGCGCCCCTCAACACTTCGGCGGAAATGCGCCGCATGCGCCGCATCCGCCGCATCCATTTCGTCGGCATCGGCGGGGTGGGCATGTGCGGCATCGCCGAGGTGCTGCTCAATCTCGGCTACCAGGTGTCCGGTTCCGATCTCAAGGCTTCGCCGGTGACCGAGCGCCTGGCCAGCTTCGGCGCGCAGATCTTCATCGGTCACCGTGCCGAGAACGCCGAGCAGGCCGACGTGCTGGTGGTGTCCAGCGCGATCAATCCGGCCAACCCTGAGGTCGCCAACGCGCTCGACCGGCGCATCCCGGTGGTGCCGCGCGCCGAGATGCTCGCCGAGCTGATGCGCTACCGCCACGGCATCGCGGTGGCCGGCACCCATGGCAAGACCACCACCACCAGCCTGCTCGCCTCGGTGTTCGCCGCCGCCGGTCTGGATCCGACCTTCGTCATTGGCGGTCGGCTGAATGCCGCCGGCACCAACGCCCAGCTTGGCGCCAGTCGCTACCTGATCGCCGAGGCCGACGAGAGCGACGCCAGCTTCCTGCACCTGCAGCCGATGGTCTCGGTGGTCACCAACATCGACGCCGACCACATGAGCACCTACGGCGGCGACTTCAACAAGCTGAAGAAGACCTTCGTCGAGTTCCTGCACAACCTGCCGTTCTACGGCCTGGCGGTGCTCTGCGTCGACGATCCGGTGGTGCGTGAAGTGCTCCCGCAGGTGGCTCGGCCGATCCTGACCTACGGCTTCGACGAGGGTGCCGACCTGCGCGCGATCGACGTGCGCCAGGAAGGCATGCGCACCTTCTTCACCGTGCTGCGCAAGGACCGTGAGCCGCTCGAGGTGTCGGTGAACATGCCGGGCAACCACAACGTGCTCAATGCGCTGGCCACCATCGCCATCGCCACCGACGAGGGCATCGACGATGCGGCCATCGTCGCCGGCCTGTCCGGCTTCCAGGGGGTCGGCCGGCGCTTCCAGGTCTACGGCGAACTGCCGGTCGAGGGTGGCAGCGTGATGCTGGTCGACGACTACGGCCACCATCCGCGCGAAGTGGCCGCGGTGATCAAGGCGGTGCGCGGTGGCTGGCCGGAGCGGCGTCTGGTGATGGTCTATCAGCCACACCGCTACAGCCGCACCCGCGACCTGTATGACGATTTCGTGCAAGTGCTTGGCGAGGCCAACGTGTTGTTGCTGCTGGAGGTCTACCCGGCCGGCGAGGAGCCGGTTCCCGGCGCCGACAGCCGCCAGCTTTGCCACAGCATCCGCCAGCGCGGCGTGCTCGATCCCATCTATGTCGAGCGTGGCACCGATCTGGCGCCGCTGCTCAAGCCGCTGCTGCGTGCCGGCGACATCCTGCTCTGCCAGGGGGCCGGCGACATCGGCAGCGTCGCGCCGCAATTGATCAAACACCCGTTGTTCGAGCTGCAAGGTGAGTCGAAATGAGTCTGCAAGCCAACCTGGATCCCGCGATCTTCGGCCGCGTCGCTGTGCTGTTCGGCGGCAAGAGCGCCGAGCGTGAGGTGTCGCTGAAGTCCGGGCAGGCCGTGCTGGCGGCGCTGCAGGGCGCCGGTGTGGATGCCTTCGGCATCGAGGTCGGCGACGACCTGCTGCAGCGTCTGGCCGGCGAGAAGATCGATCGTGCGTTCATCGTCCTGCATGGCCGCGGCGGTGAAGACGGCAGCATGCAGGGCCTGCTCGAGTGCCTGGGTATTCCCTACACCGGCAGCGGCGTGCTGGCCTCGGCACTGGCGATGGACAAGCTGCGCACCAAGCAGGTGTGGCAGAGCCTCGGCTTGCCGACCCCGCGCCATGCGGTGCTGGCCTCGGCCGCCGACTGCGAGCAGGCCGCCGCCGAGCTGGGCTTCCCGCTGATCGTCAAGCCGGCCCACGAGGGGTCGAGCATCGGTATGGCGCGGGTGGAGAGCCTCGAGCAGCTGCTTGCTGCCTGGCAGGACGCGCGGCGCTACGACCCGCAGGTGCTGGTCGAGCAGTGGATCAGCGGACCGGAATTCACCGTCGCCATGCTGCGCGGCGAGGTGCTGCCGCCGATCCGCCTGGGCACCACCCACAGCTTCTACGACTACGAGGCCAAGTACCTGGCCAACGATACCCGCTACCAGATCCCCTGCGGTCTGGACGCGGACAAGGAAGGCGAACTCAAGGCGCTCACCGCACGCGCCTGCGAAGCGGTCGGGGTCCGCGGCTGGGCCCGGGCCGACGTGATGCAGGATGCCGGTGGGCAATTCTGGCTGTTGGAGATCAACACCGTCCCCGGGATGACCGACCACAGCCTCGTACCGATGGCCGCGCGTGCTGCCGGCCGGGACTTCCAGCAACTGGTGCTGGAAGTGCTGGCCGACAGTCTCGAGGCAAGGAGCTGATCCCATGATCGCGCTGCTGCGTCACCAGCGTCCGGCCCCCGTGGGGCCGCTGCGCAAGCCGGTTCCCCGCGGGGCCAGCCGTCTGGTGGTGCGCGAACCTCTGCGCAAGCGCCTGCCGCGGCCATCGCTGAGTGGTCTCAAGCGTCTCGCCGCGCCGCTGCTGTTGCTCGGCCTGGGCTTCGGCGCCTACGAACTGGGGCAGCGTCTGTTGCCCTACGCCGACCAGCCGATCGCCCACGTCAACGTGCAGGGCGACCTGCAGTATGTCAGCCGCGCGGCAGTGGCGGCCAAGGTGGCGCCGTTCATCCACGCCAGCTTCTTCAATGTCGATCTGGCGTCGATGCGCAGCGAGCTGGAGCAGATGCCGTGGATCGCCGAGGCCGAGGTGCGCCGGGTCTGGCCGGATCAGGTGCTGATCCGTCTGGAGGAGCAGCTGCCGGTGGCGCGCTGGGGCGACGAGGCGCTGCTGAACAATCAGGGGCAGGCCTTCGCGGCCGGCGAGGCTGGCGGCTACGCTCATTTGCCGCAGCTGTGGGGCCCGCAGCGCGCGCAGCAGCAGATCATGCAGCAGTACCAGATGCTCAGCCAGCTGCTGCGCCCCCTGGAGTTCACCGTGGCGCGGCTGGAGCTGCGCGACCGTGGCAGCTGGTTTCTCACCACCGGGCAGGGGCTGGAGCTGCTGCTCGGGCGGGATCATGTAGTGGAAAAATTACGCCGTTTCGTCAGCGTCTACGAAAAGGCCTTGAAAGAACACAATACGAACATCGCGCGCGTCGACCTGCGCTACCCCAACGGCCTGGCCGTGGCGTGGCGCGAGCCACCGCCCGCGCCGGCTCCCGGTGCAACCGGGAACCCGCAGTGACTTGAGGAGATAACTGGGATCATGGCAAACGCGCAAAGCGGCAAGATGATCGTTGGCCTGGATGTCGGCACCTCCAAGGTGGTGGCGCTGGTCGGCGAAGTGGCGAGCGATGGCCAACTGGAAATCGTTGGCATCGGTACCCATCCCTCGCGGGGCCTGAAGAAGGGCGTGGTGGTCAATATCGAGTCCACCGTGCAGGCCATCCAGCACGCCATCGACGAGGCACAGCAGATGGCCGGCTGCCGGATCCACTCGGCGTTCGTCGGCGTGGCCGGCAGTCATATCCGCAGCCTGAACTCGCACGGCATCGTGGCCATCCGGGACCGCGAGGTCAGTCAGGCCGATATCGAGCGGGTGCTGGACGCCGCCCAGGCGGTGGCCATTCCGGCCGATCAGCGGGTGCTGCACACCCTGGCCCAGGATTACGTGATCGACAACCAGGAAGGCGTGCGCGAGCCGCTGGGGATGTCCGGCGTGCGCCTGGAAGCCAAGGTGCACGTGGTCACCTGCGCAGTGAACGCGGCGCAGAACATCGAGAAGTGCGTGCGCCGCTGCGGCCTCGAGGTGGACGACATCATCCTTGAGCAGCTGGCGTCTTCCAGCTCGGTGCTGACCGATGACGAGAAGGAGCTGGGCGTGTGCCTGGTGGATATCGGCGGCGGCACTACCGATATCGCCATCTTCACCGAAGGTGCGATTCGTCACAGTGCAGTCATCCCGATCGCCGGCGACCAGGTCACCAACGACATCGCCATGGCCCTGCGCACGCCGACTCAGTATGCTGAGGAAATCAAGATTCGCTATGCCTGCGCCCTGGCCAAGCTGGCCGGCGCCGGGCAGACCATCAAGGTGCCGAGTGTCGGCGACCGCCCGCCGCGCGAGCTGTCGCGCCAGGCGCTGGCGGAGGTGGTCGAGCCGCGCTACGAGGAGCTGTTCTGCCTGGTGCAGGGCGAGCTGCGCCGCAGTGGTTTCGAGGACCTGATCCCGGCCGGGATCGTGCTCACCGGTGGCACCGCGAAGATGGAAGGTGCGGTCGAGCTGGCCGAGGAAATTTTTCACATGCCGGTACGTCTGGGCCTGCCGCAGGGCGTCAGGGGTCTGGACGATGTCGTGCGCAACCCCGCCTACGCGACGGGGGTCGGATTGTTGCTGTATGGCCTGCGCAAGCAGGGCTCGGCAACCTTCGCCAGCGGTGTTGTCGAAGATAGCAAGCCGCCCATGTTCGAGCGCTTCAAGCGCTGGGTACAGGGCAGTTTTTGAGTTAAAAAGCGCCGCTGGCGGCAAAGCTGTAAAGAACAGGGGAAAGGAGAGGGAATATGTTCGAATTAGCGGATAACGTCCAATCGAGCGCAGTCATCAAGGTCATCGGTGTCGGCGGTGGCGGCGGCAACGCGGTCAACCACATGCTGCGCAGCAACATCGAAGACATCGATTTCATCTGTGCCAACACCGACGCCCAGGCCTTGAAGAAGGTCGAGGCCAAGACGGTCCTCCAGCTCGGCCAGGGCATCACCAAGGGCTTGGGTGCCGGGACCAATCCGGAAGTCGGTCGTCAGGCTGCGCTGGAGGATCGCGAGCGCATCGCCGAGATCCTCCAGGGCGCCAACATGGTGTTCATCACCACCGGCATGGGTGGCGGCACCGGTACCGGCGCCGCGCCGATCATCGCCGAGGTGGCCAAGGAAATGGGCATCCTCACCGTGGCCGTGGTCACCCGACCGTTCCCCTTCGAGGGCCGTCGCCGCATGCAGATCGCCGACGAGGGTATCCGCGCCCTGTCCGAGCATGTCGACTCGCTGATCACCATTCCCAACGAGAAGCTGCTGACCATCCTCGGCAAGGATGCCAGCCTGCTGTCCGCCTTCGCCAAGGCCGACGACGTGCTGGCCGGCGCCGTGCGCGGCATCTCCGACATCATGCAGCGTCCCGGCCTGATGAACGTCGACTTTGCCGACGTGCGTACCGTAATGAGCGAGATGGGCATGGCGATGATGGGCACCGGCCACGCCAGCGGCCCGAACCGCGCCCGCGAGGCCACCGAGGCGGCGATCCGCAACCCGCTGCTGGAGGACATCAACCTGCAGGGGGCCCGCGGTATCCTGGTCAACATCACCGCCGGTCTCGACCTGTCGCTGGGTGAGTACACCGAAGTCGGCAGCATCATCGAGCAGTTCACTTCCGACCATGCCACCGTCAAGATCGGTGCGGTCATCGATCCGGAAATGCGCGATGAGCTGCATGTCACCGTGGTCGCCACCGGTCTCGGTGCGCGCATGGAGAAGCCGGCCAAGGTGGTCGACAACGGCGTGCAGGCTGCTCCGTCCGTCGCCCCGTCGATGCCGCAGCAAAGTGCGGCGGTCAACTATCGGGACCTCGATCGTCCGACCGTGATGCGCAGCAACCCGAGCGCCGGTGGCGCCGCCCCGGCGGTCAAGCTCAATACCCAGGAGGATCTGGACTATCTGGATATCCCGGCCTTCCTGCGGCGCCAGGCTGATTGACTCGCTATATCAGGGGTATTGACGTGATTGGTTTTCAGCAAAGGCGGGCTCTGCTATTATCCCCGCCTACTGAGAACAGTTCACAACTTGTGCAGATACGGCCAAAGCCATGATCAAACAACGCACTTTGAAGAACATCATCCGGGCCACTGGCGTCGGTTTGCATTCGGGGGAGAAGGTCTACCTCACCCTGAAGCCGGCTCCTGTGGATACCGGGATCGTGTTCTGCCGCACCGATCTCGATCCGGTGGTGGAAATTCCGGCCCGGGCCGAGAACGTCGGTGATACCACCCTGTCGACCACGCTGGTCAAGGGTGATGTCAAGGTGGATACCGTTGAGCACCTGCTGTCGGCCATGGCTGGCCTGGGTATCGATAACGCCTTCATCGAGCTGTCGGCACCGGAAGTGCCGATCATGGATGGCAGCGCGGGTCCCTTCGTGTTCCTGATCCAGTCCGCGGGTCTGCAGGAGCAGGAAGCTGCGAAGAAGTTCATCCGCATCAAGCGCGAAGTGACCGTGCATGAGGGCGAGAAGAGCGCCACTTTCCTGCCGTTCGACGGCTTCAAGGTGAGCTTCGAGATCGACTTCGATCATCCGGTGTTCCGCGGTCGCACCCAGCATGCCTGCGTCGATTTCTCCAGCACCTCGTTCGTCAAGGAAGTCAGCCGCGCGCGCACCTTCGGTTTCATGCGCGACATCGAGTTCCTGCGCGCGCAGAACCTGGCGCTCGGCGGCAGCGTCGACAACGCCATCGTGGTCGACGAGTTCCGCGTGCTCAACGAAGACGGCCTGCGCTACGAGGACGAGTTCGTCAAGCACAAGATCCTGGACGCCATCGGCGACCTGTACCTGCTCGGCACCAGCCTGATCGGCGAATTCCGCGGCAACAAGTCCGGTCACGCCCTGAACAACCGCCTCCTGCGCACCCTGATCGCCGAGAAGGATGCCTGGGAAGTGGTGACTTTCGCAGACGCCAGCACCGCGCCCATTTCCTACATGCGCCCGGCCGCGGCGGTCTGAAGCAAGACTCTCCCTTTCTCTTGAGGCCACCCCTGGGGTGGCCTTTTTTTTGTCCGCGGTTTTTGCGCGGGTCAGTCGGAGGGGCGAGTGTGACTGGCCAGGCGCTCGAGGGCAGCGCGCAGGCGCGGGTCGTCGATGCCGCTGGCGGCCGTGCGCAGGGTGTCGGCGGCGCTGGCGGAGAGGGTCGGATTTCGACCGGTGGCATGCCTTTCGGCGGTTGTCGGTTGAACCTTGAACAGGATGTTCGCTAAGTTCGCGAACTCCTTGAAGTTCCGTAGCTGGCGTAGCAGACGTTTCTGCTGATAGCGCAGGTGGGTGGCCCACTGGCCGTCGGTGACGATCAGCAGCAGGCTGTCGTCGCGGAAGGCGGCGACCCGGCAGTGCGGTCGTGCGGCCGGTTGCAGCTGGCTTTCCAGCAGTTGCTGCAGATGGCCGAGGCGCAGCGCTTCGCCAAACAGATGCTTGAGTGTTTTCGTTCCGCGCAGCAGGGTGGCGGGCGCGCGGGCCGGCAGGGGACGAAAAGTCATGGCAGGACGCCTAGAGAAAAAACCGAGCGGCCATCTTAGCAAACGGCTGCGCTGATTCCTTGAGCGGGATGCGCCATGCATATCATCTTCATGAGTCGCCGCCACGGCGCGGCACGTTCGCTGACTCTCGCCCCCCGTCAGGGGCTGGCGCTGGCCGCACTACTGCTCGGCTGCACGCTGGCCGCCGGTGTCGCACTGGGTTCCTGGGTGAGACCCCAGCCCTTGCCGATGGTTCCCGCCGAGTCGGTCGGCGCCGCGAGCGGGATCCTCCCACAGGAACTGGCGGAGGCCCGCGCCGCGGCCCAGCGGCAGCTGGACGCCCTGGGCGTGCATCTGGCCGAGCTGCAGGCGCGCATGACCCGCCTCGACGCCTTGGGTGAGCGCCTGGCCGAGCTGAGCGAGCTGGGCGGCGGTGAGTTCGATTTCTCCCAGCCGGTCGGGCAGGGCGGTCCGGACGAGTTGCTGGATGCCGAGCCCTTCAGCGGCAACGAGGTGCTCGGCAGTCTCGATGCCCTGGCGGCGCGCCTCGACAATCGTGAGCAGCAGCTGGAGGTGATGGAGCAGGTGCTCGCCGGGCGCCGGCTGGATGACTCGCGGCTGATTGCCGGACGGCCGGTGGCCAGCGGTTACCAGTCCTCGGAGTTCGGCCGCCGCCGCGATCCGTTCCACGGCGGTGCGCGCATGCACAAAGGCGTGGACTTCGCCGCCCGGCGCGGCACCGAGATTGTCGCAGTGGCTGCCGGCGTGGTCACCTGGGCCGGGCGCAAGTCCGGCTACGGCTGGGTCGTCGAAGTCAGTCATGCCGACGGCTATGTCACCCTGTACGGGCACAACCAGCGCAACCTGGTGCAGGTCGGCGAGCTGGTGCAGCGCGGCCAGACCATTGCCCTGGTCGGCAGCAGCGGACGATCCACCGGCCCGCACGTGCATTTCGAGGTGCAAAAAGACGGCCTGCAGATCGATCCCGCCACTTATATCGCGCGTGCTGCCAGTGATGAGTGAGGCGTCTTTTCTCGCCGCCGTTTCCGAGTAGAATGCCCCCTTCGCTGCCGTAGTGACGGCACTGGGCACTCCCCGGGAGTGCCCTCCATTTCCACAGATGGAAGACCCTCCCGATATGTTTGCGCCTTTGTTGAGAAAACTCTTTGGAAGCAAGAACGAGCGTGAAGTCAAGCGCATGGCCAAGGCTGTCCAGGCGGTCAACGTCCTGGAAGAGCAGATGGTCGCGCTGTCCGACGAGCAGCTCAAAGCCAAGACTGAAGAGTTCAAGGCGCGTCTGACTCGGGGCGAGACCCTCGACAAACTGCTGCCGGAAGCCTTCGCCGTGGCTCGCGAGGCCGGCAAGCGGGTGATGGGCATGCGTCACTTCGACGTGCAGCTGATCGGCGGCATGACCCTGCACGAGGGCAAGATCGCCGAGATGCGTACCGGCGAAGGCAAAACCCTGGTGGGCACCCTGGCGGTGTACCTCAACGCCCTCGAAGGCAAGGGCGTGCACGTGGTCACGGTCAACGATTACCTCGCTCGCCGCGACGGTAACTGGATGCGCCCGCTGTACGAATTCCTCGGTCTGACGGTGGGCATCGTCAGCCCGTTCCAGGATCCGGACGAGAAGCGCGCGGCCTACGCCGCCGACATCACCTACGGCACCAACAACGAATTCGGCTTCGACTACCTGCGTGACAACATGGCCTTCAGCCTGGAGGACAAGTTCCAGCGCGAGCTGAACTTCGCCGTGGTCGACGAGGTGGACTCGATCCTCATCGACGAGGCGCGTACTCCGCTGATCATCTCCGGGCCGGCCGAGGACAGCTCGCGCCTGTACACCCAGATGAACCAGCTGATTCCCCAACTCAAGCGTCATGTCGAGACGGAAGAGGGTGTGGTCGAGCAGGAGGGCCACTACAGCATCGACGAGAAGGCCCGCCAGGTCGAAATAAACGAGCAGGGCCACCAGTTCATCGAGGACATGCTGACCCAGAGTGGTTTGCTCGGTGAGGGCGAGAGCCTCTATGCGCCGCACAACATCAGCCTGCTGACCCATGTGTATGCGGCACTGCGCGCGCATACCCTGTTCCACCGCGACGTCGAATACATCGTGCAGAACAACCAGGTGGTGCTGATCGACGAGCACACCGGCCGCACCATGCAGGGCCGTCGTCTGTCCGAGGGTCTGCACCAGGCCATCGAGGCGAAGGAGGGCGTACAGATCCAGGCCGAGAGCCAGACCCTGGCTTCGACCACCTTCCAGAACTACTTCCGCCTGTACAACAAGCTGGCCGGCATGACCGGCACCGCCGATACCGAGGCCTTCGAGTTCCGCCAGATCTACGGCCTCGACGTGGTGGTGATCCCGACCCACCGGCCGATTGCGCGCAAGGACTTCAACGACCTGGTCTATCTGACCCAGGCGGAGAAGTACGCGGCGATCATCGAGGACGTCAAGGCCTGCCAGGCCCAGGGCCGCCCAGCGCTGGTCGGTACCGCCTCGGTCGAGGGTTCCGAATACCTGTCGCAGCTGCTGGTGCAGGCCGGTATCGAGCACAAGGTGCTCAATGCCAAGTACCACGACAAGGAAGCCGAGATCATCGCCCAGGCCGGCCGTCCCGGCGCGGTGACCATCGCTACCAACATGGCCGGTCGCGGCACCGACATCCTGCTCGGCGGCAACTGGGAAGTGGAAGTCGCGGCGCTGGAGAATCCTACCGACGAGCAGATCGCCCAGATCAAGGCCGAGTGGCAGAAGCGCCACCAGCAGGTGATCGAGGCCGGCGGCCTGCACGTGATCGCTTCCGAGCGCCACGAGTCGCGGCGCATCGACAACCAGCTGCGCGGCCGTGCCGGTCGCCAGGGCGATCCGGGTTCGAGCCGCTTCTACCTGTCGCTGGAAGACAACCTAATGCGCATCTTCGCCTCCGACCGGGTGAAGAACTTCATGAAGGCCCTCGGCATGCAGGCCGGCGAGGCTATCGAGCACCGCATGGTGACCAACGCCATCGAGAAGGCGCAGCGCAAGGTCGAGGGTCGCAACTTCGACATCCGCAAGCAGCTGCTCGAGTTCGACGACGTGGCCAACGAGCAGCGCAAGGTGATCTACCACATGCGCAACAGCCTGCTGGCCGCCGACGATCTGGGCGAGACCATCGCCGAATTCCGCGCCGAAGTGCTGGCGCGGGCCATCGATGCGCACATCCCGCCGCAGTCGCTGCCCGAGCAGTGGGACGTCGCCGGGCTGGAGGCCGCGTTGCAGAGCGACTTCGGTATCAAGCTGCCGGTGCAGCAGTGGCTCGACGAGGACGACAAGCTCTACGAGGAAACCCTGCGCGAGCGCATCCTCGCCGAGCTGGTCAAAGCCTATGCCGAGAAGGAAGAGCTGGCCGGTGCCGAGGCGCTGCGCACCTTCGAGAAGCAGATCCTCCTGCGCGTGCTCGACGACCTGTGGAAGGATCACCTGTCGACCATGGACCACCTGCGCCACGGCATTCACCTGCGCGGTTACGCGCAGAAGAATCCGAAGCAGGAGTACAAGCGCGAGTCGTTCGCGCTGTTCCGCGAGCTTCTGGACAACATCAAGCGCGACGCCATCCGCGTGCTGTCCTACGTGCAGGTCCGCCAGGAAGATCCGGCGGAAGAAGAGGAGCGCCTGCGCCGCGAGGCCGAGGCGCTGGCTTCGCGCATGCAGTTCCAGCACGATGCCGCGCCGGCGTTGGACCAGCCGCTGGAGGCTGAAGAGTTCGAGGCCGAGCCCGGCCAGGCGGCGACCGTCACCGCGCTGCGCCAGGAGCCGAAGGTCGGTCGCAACGAGCCCTGCCCGTGCGGTTCCGGCAAGAAGTACAAGCACTGCCACGGTCAGGTAAGCTGATCGTCGGCTAGCTTGAACGCGCCGCGACCGGCCCAGCCGCTCGCGGCGTTTTCCATATTGACCCCATCATTTTCGCGTCTTGCGCACCTCAAGGAGTTTCCCATGGCTGTCGGTCTTGGCCCCCTGCCCACCCTGCATCCGGTCCCCGGCTTCGAACTTGGCATCGCTTCGGCCGGCATCAAGCGTGTCGGGCGCAAGGACGTGGTGGTGATGCGCTGCGCCGAGGGTTCGACCATCGCCGGCGTGACCACCACCAACGCCTTCTGCGCCGCGCCGGTGCTGATCACCCGCGAGCGCCTGGCGGGCGAGGTTCGCTATCTGCTGACCAACACCGGCAACGCCAACGCCGGTACCGGCCCGGACGGTCTGGTCCGCGCTCGCCGCGCCTGTGCCAGGCTCGCCGAGCTGGCCGGCGTGGCCGAGAGCGCCGTGCTGCCGTTCTCCACCGGGGTGATCGGCGAACCGCTGCCGGTGGAGAAGATCGAGGGCGCCCTGCAGGCCGCGCTGACCGACCTCAAGGTCGACAACTGGGCGCTGGCTGCCGAGGGCATCATGACCACCGACACCCTGCCCAAGGGTGCCAGCCGGCAGTTCCAGCACGACGGCGTGACCGTCACCGTCACTGGCATCAGCAAGGGTGCCGGGATGATCCGCCCGAACATGGCGACCATGCTCGGCTACATCGCCACCGACGCCAAGGTTGCCCGCGACGTACTGCAGGATCTGGTTCGCGACGCCGCCAACAAGTCGTTCAACCGCATCACCATCGACGGCGACACCTCGACCAACGACTGCTGCATGCTGATCGCCACCGGCCAGGCCGCCCTGCCGGAGATCACCGAGAAGGCCGGCGAGCTGTACGCCAAGCTCAAGCAGGCGGTGTTCGAGGTGTTCATGGAGGTGGCCCAGGCCATCGTCCGCGACGGCGAGGGTGCGACCAAGTTCGTCACCGTGCAGGTCAACGGCGGCGGCAATGCCCAGGAGTGCCTGGACGTGGCCTACGCCGTGGCCCACTCGCCGTTGATCAAGACCGCGCTGTTCGCCTCCGACCCCAACTGGGGGCGCATCCTCGCCGCAGTCGGCTATGCCGGCGTGCCGCAGCTGGACGTCAGCCTGATCGACGTGTTCCTCGGCGACGTGTGCATCGCCAGCCAGGGCGGGCGTGCCGCCAGCTACACCGAGGAGCAGGGCGCGGCAGTCATGGCCCAGGCCGAGATCGGTATTCGCATCGAGCTGGGCCGTGGTGCGTTCAGCGAGACCATCTGGACCACCGACCTGTCCCACGAGTACGTGCGCATCAACGCCGAGTACCGTTCCTGACGTAATGACGGTCTGCGGCAGGCAGGCTGAGCCTTGCCTGCCGCGGGCCGCTCTGTGGAGTCCGAATCGATGAAACGACTGCACGTAGCCGCGGCGGTGATCCGCGGCGCCGATGGCCGGGTGCTGATCGCCCGGCGTCCCGAGCACAAGCACCAGGGCGGGCTGTGGGAGTTTCCCGGCGGCAAGGTCGAGGCCGGCGAGGCGGTGGAAAGCGCGCTGGCGCGTGAGCTGCATGAGGAGTTGGGCATTCGCGTGACGGCCTCCCGGCCGCTGATTCAGGTGCGCCACGACTATGCCGACCTCGCCGTGCTGCTTGACGTCCACGAGGTGAGCGCCTTCAGTGGCGAGCCCCATGGCGCCGAAGGCCAGCCGCTGGCTTGGGTGGCGCCGCGCGAGCTGCCGCACTACGAGTTTCCTGAGGCCAACCGGCCGATCGTCGCCGCGGCGCGGTTGCCGGCGCAGTACCTGATCACCCCCGACAACCTCGAGCCTGCCGAGCTGTTGCGCGGCATCCGCCAGGCGCTGGCCGATGGCGCCCGTCTGCTGCAGCTGCGTGCGCCGAACATGTACAGCGCCGAATACCGCGACCTGGCGGTGGACATCCAGGGCCTGTGCGCCGGCAAGGCGCAGCTGATGCTCAAGGGGCCGCTGGAGTGGCTGGGCGACTTTCCTGCCGCCGGCTGGCATCTGACCGCCGCGCAACTGCGCAAGTACGCGGCCAACGGCCGACCGTTCCCGGCCGAGCGCTGGCTGGCGGCTTCCTGCCACAGCGCCGAGGAGCTGGCGCTGGCGGCGCAGATGGGCGTGGACTTCGTCACCCTGTCACCGCTGCAGGCCACCCAGACCCATGCCGAGGCAGCGCCGCTGGGCTGGGACGCGGCCGCCGAGCTGATCCGCGGCTTCAATCAGCCGGTGTACCTGCTGGGCGGCGTGGGGCCGGCCGAGCAGGCGCAGGCCTGGCAGGTCGGCGCCCAGGGCGTGGCCGGGATTCGAGCGTTCTGGCCGGCCTGAAGCGCGTGCCCGCGCCGGCTCAACGCCGGCGCAGCGGCTCGAGCAGGGCGCGCAGGCCGTTGTGGTCGATCTCGTGCATCAGTGCCAGCAACCGACCGATCTCGCCCGGCGGAAAGCCGCTGCGGGCGAACCAGGCCAGGTAGTGGCCGGGCAGGTCGCTGATCAGCCGCCCCTGGTACTTGCCGAACGGCATCTCCCGTCTGACCAGGAGCAGCAGATCCTCGGGCTTCACGCGGGCTGTCCCGGCTCCGCTGCCGCCTGCCACAGCACCTCGTTGATCTGCTGGCGGCGGGCGATCAGCCGAGCGCCGACGAACAGCAGGTCGGACAGGCGGTTGAGATAGGCCAGGCATTCGCCGCGCAGCGGCTCCACCGCGTTGAGGTGCTGGCAGCGGCGCTCGGCGCTGCGGGCGAAGCTGCGGCAGACGTGCGCCTGGGCCACCAGATGCGAGCCGCCGGGCAGGATGAAGTTCTTCAGCGGGCCGACTTCCTCGTTCCAGGCATCGATGGCCTGCTCCAGACGCGCGACTTCCGGCTGCTGCAGGGCCTGGTAGACGGGCATCGCCAGTTCGCCGCCGAGATCGAACAGGCGGTGCTGGCAAGGCGCCAGGACTTCGATGACAGCCGTCAGGCCGGGCCACTGGGCCTCCTGTTCGGCCAGTTCGGCGAGCAGCAGGCCGAGCTGGCTGTTCAGCGTATCGACCTCGCCCATCGCCTCGATGCGCGGGTGGTCCTTGGTGACCCGGCGGCCATCGGCCAGGCCGGTTTCGCCGGCATCGCCGGTGCGGGTATAGATCTTCGACAGGCGGTAACCCATGTGCAGCTCCTGTGGCGCGGGAAGCGGCAGGGTAGCGGCTGGTCAGTCCTGCGGCAATCCGCGGCTGGCCAGATGGCTGCGCAGGCGCCCTTCGAGGGTTTGCAGATGCGGTAGTGCGAGCTGCCTGCGCGCGGCCTCGCGGCAGGCGTGGCCGAGCAGGTAGGCGATCTCGGTACGGCGGCCGGCGGCGACGTCTTGATACATGGAGGAGTAGTTGGCGGCCGTGGCGGCGATGACCTGCGCCACTTCCGCCTGCAGGCCGCTGGCGGCACTCGCCTGGCCGCAGGCGACCAGCAGTTCGGCCAGCTCGCGGCACAGCGCCGCCACTTCATCGGCATGCGCCTGCAGGCCGCCGTTGCGACAGCCATAGAGCACGGTCAGCGGGTTGATCGCGCAGTTCAGGGCCAGCTTGCGCCACAGGCGGGCCAGGATGTCCGCAGTCCAGCTGACGGGGATCTGGGCCTGCGCCAGCTCGTCCAGCCAGTCCGGAGCCGGCGTTGCCGGTACGCTGCCGAGCCAGGTGTGCCCGGTACCGGCGAACACCACGTGGAAGTCGGCGCGCCGGAACGCGCCTTCGGTGCTGGAGGCAAACAGGCAGCGCGCCTGCGGCAGCAGGGCGGCGACCTCGTCCTGGCTGCCCAGGCCGTTCTGCAGCAGGATCACCTCGGCGTCCGCGGCCAGGCGCGGGCGCAGGGCGCGGGCGACCGCGGCGGCATCGTAGGCCTTGCTGGCCAGCAGCAGGCGGCGGATGGGCGTGGTTGCGGCGAGGGTTTCGGCGGCTATCGGCAGGGTCTGGCAGCGGCCGTCCTGCTCGAAGGTCAGGCCACCGGCGGCTTGAAACTGGGCGAGACGACGCTCGTCGCGCAGCAGCAGAGATAGCGGCAGGCCGGCCAGGGCCAGGCGGGCGGCCCAGATTCCGCCGAGACTGCCGGCGCCGAGCACGTGCCAGGTCATGGCGCGGAGGCTTGGGTGCGTTTGACCCGGTGGCTGGCGATGCGCCCGCTGCTGCGTGCCTCGTCGAGCTGCTCGGCAGCCTGGCGGAGCAGGTCGTCGATGCGCAGCGGAGCGTCGCTGGCGTCGACACAGACCATGGCCACGGCGGCGTTGACCTGCAGAAAGCCCTCGCTGGTCTTCAGCGCCTTGAGGTTGAGGCCATCGTGCAGGCGGCGGAAACTGCTGGGGCTGCACTCGCGGAGGTCGTTGACCATGGCGACCACGGCGAATTGACGGTCGTCCAGGCGCACCAGCACATCCAGCGGGCGCACCATGTTGCGCAGGCGGCGCGCGATGTTGTACAGCAACTCGCGCTGGAAGCCCTCGCCGTGCCGGCTGCGCAGATCCTCCAGGCTGATCAGCAGATAGCACAGAGCGCCGCCGCGCGACTCGAGTTGGCGCAGGGCATCGCCGAGGCGCTGGCGCAGGTAGCGCAGGTTGCCCAGGCCGGTCAGCGCATCGACGACGTTGCGCTGCTCGAGGTTGGCGATGTTGTGCGCCAGCAGGCGTTTTTCCTGCAGCAGACGTTGCATGGTGCCGCACAGGCGGTCGGCGGCCAGTACCCGCGGCACCAGCTGCTCGTTGACCGTGGCCTTGTTGACGAAGTCGTCGACGCCGCGGTCGAAGGCCTCGCTCAGCAGGTTGTCGCCATCACCGCCGGTGAGCAGGATGATGTAGGTGTAGTGCTCGCCGAATTCCTCAAGCAGGCGGACCTGCGTGGTCAGTTCCAGCCCGTCCATTTCCGGCATCATCCAGTCGGCCAGCAGCACGCTGGCCGGGCGCCGGTCGAGTTCGGCGAGCGCCTCGCTGGCGCTGCCGGCGTAGCGGATGTCGCGGTAGCCGGCCTGCTGCAGGGCGCGGCCGATCAGCGCGCTGGAAAACCGGGCGTCGTCCACCACCATGATGCTGAGGTTGGGATCGGGCATGGGCATGGGCTCGGCGAAGGGGAAGGAGGTGGCGGGGGCGGCACCATTGAGGCGCTCAGTTATAATGAGGGCTCATTTTTACCGCAAGCCAGGCGCGATGCATCCGTGAACCGGGTCGCGCCGTCCATCTGGAGAGTCCCCATGCCCTCGTTCGACGTGGTGTCCGAACTGGACAAACACGAACTGACCAACGCTGTCGACAACGCCATCAAGGAACTGGATCGCCGCTATGACCTGCGCGGCAAGGGCAGTTTCGAGTTCAAGGAGAAGACCGTCACCCTGACGGCCGAGGCCGACTTCATGCTCGAGCAGATGATCGAGATCCTCAAGCTGTCACTGGTCAAACGCAAGATCGATGTCCAGTGCCTGGAGTACAAGGACCCCTATGCGTCCGGCAAGGTGGTCAAGCAGGAGGTGACGCTGCGCGAAGGCATCGACAAGGAGTTGGCGAAGAAGATCGTCGCCCTGATCAAGGATAACAAGCTCAAGGTCCAGGCCGCGATCCAGGGCGAGCAGGTCCGCGTCACCGGCAAGAAGCGTGACGACCTGCAGGAAGCCATTGCCCTGCTGCGTACCCAGGATCTGGGCATGCCGCTGCAGTACAACAACTTCCGCGACTGATCGTCCTCCGCGCCCGCGGGCCGCTCACTCGAATAGACAAAGGCCAGCCCCTCGAGGCTGGCCTTTGCCGTTCTGCAGTCTGCTCAGTCAGGACGACTGCGGCGGTTTGCTCAGCTCGCTGCCGTTGGGCTGTTGGCGCTCGCGGCCCCACTGCAGGCCGATCAGCAGCAGGGTCGGAATGCCGATCAGCGCGGTGACCAGGAAAAAGTCGGCATAGCCGAGGCTCTCCACCATCACCCCTGAGTAGCCGCCCATCAGGCGCGGCAGCAGCAGCATGATCGAGCTGAGCAGGGCGTACTGGGTGGCGGAGAACTGCAGGTTGGTCAGGCTCGACAGATAGGCGACGAAGGCGGCGGTGGCCAGGCCACCGCTGAAGTTGTCCGCCGAGATGGTGATCACCAGCATCTCGAGGTTCGGCCCCATGCCGGAGAGCATGGCGAACAGCAGATTGGTCGCCGCCGAGGCCAGGCCACCGAGGAACAGGATCGGCAGGATGCCGAAGCGCACGATCAGCAGGCCGCCCACGCCGGCGCCGAGCAGGGTCATGACCAGGCCGAACAGCTTGCTGACGCTGGCGATCTGGTCCTTGCTGAAGCCGAGGTCGACGTAGAACACGTTGGCCATCACGCCCATCACTGTGTCCGACATGCGGTAGGTGGCGATCAGGCCGAGCAGCACCAGGGCCTGCCAGCGATAGCGCTGGATGAAGTCGCTGATCGGCGTCAGCACCGGTGCCAGGCCGCGGCGGCCGAAGGACGACAGGCACAGCAGGGTGAGGATGACGTAGAGGGTGAAGCGCAGGAAGGCGCGGTCGTCGCGGAACAGATCGAGCAGGGTCGTGCGGCTGGCCAGCATGCCCTGCACGTCGCTGTAGTAGAGCTGGGTGAACATCGCCGGCACCGACACCAGCAGGACGATCAGCACCAGGACCGAAATCAGCTGGTGAGTCAGGCCGTAGCGGGAGGCAGCCTGCTGGATCGGTTGCGGTACCGGCGGTTCACCCATCCACAGGGTGGTCAGTAGGCCGGGCAGCATCAGCAGGGCGAACAGCAGGTAGGTGCTGGCCCAGGCCGGATACAGGTAGTCACTGCCGGTCGAGCCGAAGCCCTCGGCGACGAACAGCGCGCCGGCGGTGGCCAGCAGCATGGCCACCCGGTAGCCGGTGGTATAGCAGGCGGCCAGGGCAGCCTGCTGGGTGTCCTCGGCGATCTCCAGGCGGTAGGCGTCGAGGGCGATGTCCTGGGTGGCCGAGGCGAAGGCCACCAACACCGCCACGGCGATCAGCCAGGCGAGGTGGGTCTGCGGGTCGAACAGCGCCATGCCGGCCAGACCTGCGGCCACCAGCAACTGCGCCAGAACCAGCCAGGAGCGGCGTCGGCCGAGGCGGCCGAGCAGCGGCAGTCGCCACTGGTCGAGTAGCGGCGACCACACCCACTTGAAGGCGTAGGCCAGGCCGATCAGGCTGGCGTAACCAATGGTCTCGCGCGCCACGCCGGCTTCGCGCAGCCACACCGACAGGGTGGAGAACACCAGCACCATCGGCAGGCCGGCGGCAAAGCCGAGCAGCAGGAGGGCGAGGGCTGAGGGGCTGGCATAGGTGGCGAACGCTTCGCGCCAGGTTCGACGGGGCATGGAGTGCGGCAGGATCCGTGACAAAGTATGCACTCTAACTGCTCTGATGCCCGGGATGCCAGCCGTGACGACGGATGTCCACCCGGTTGCCCGTCAGCGCCACGCCCTCGGCGGCGAGGCGGCGGCGCTGCTCGGCGCCGGCAGCCGAGTCGACGGGCAGGCTCAGGCGGCCGCCAGCGGCAAGCACGCGATGCCAGGGCAGGGCGGTATCGTCCGGCAGCTGGCTCAGGCAGCGGCCGACCCAGCGCGCCGCGCGAGCGAGGCCGGCCAGCTCGCCGAGCTGGCCGTAGCTGACGACCTTGCCGCTGGGCACCTGGGCCAGTACGGCATACAGGGCGCTGCGGCGATCGTCCGCCGCACGGCTGGTTGAGGACGATGAAGGGGGCATGCTGGGGCTCGCGGCGGAAACGGACGCCCCAGCATAGCGCTGCGGCGCGGTTACAGGCGGATGCCGCCGTCCACTTCCAGCACGCGACCGGTGAAGTAGTCGTTCTCGAAGATGAACGCCGCGGCGCTGGCGATCTCCTCCGGATGGCCCAGGCGCTTGGTCGGGATGCCCGCCGCCAGTTTCTCCAGGGCCTCGGGCTTCATGCTGGCCACCATGTCGGTGGCGATGAAGCCGGGGGCGATGGCGCCGACACGGATGCCGTAGCGCGCCAGCTCCTTGGCCCAGACCACGGTGAGCGAAGCCACCGCGGCCTTGGCCGCGCTGTAGTTGCTCTGCCCCATGTTGCCGGCGCGGGAGACCGACGAGATGTTGACGAGCGCGCCCTGGCACTGCAGCTCGATCATCTTCGCTGCCACTTCGCGGGTACAGAGGAATACCCCGGTCAGGTTGACGTCGATCACCGCCTGCCACTGCGCCAGGCTGAGTTTCTGGATTTCGCCGTCCTTGACCTTGAGCAGCAGGCCGTCGCGCAGGATGCCGGCATTGTTGATCAGGCCGTGGATGGCGCCGAAGTCGCCGGCCACCTGCTGTACCATCCGCTCGACCTGGACCTCGTCGGCGACGTTGCACACGTAGGCGCGTGCCTCGACGTCGTTGTCCCGGCAGGCACTCACCGCTTGCTCCAGTTTTTCCGGGTTGAGGTCGACCAGCGCCAGTTTTGCACCGCGGCGGGAGAGGTGTTCGGCCATGGCGCGGCCGAGGCCCTGGCCCCCGCCGGTGACGATGATGACTTTGTCTTTCAGTTCCATGCAGGGAGCCCCGTGCCGTGGTTGTTTTCTGGCCGTGCTGCGGGTGCGGCAGCAGCCCGTTGCGCCGATTGGCAGCGCTGGATTCTGTGCGAAGCGTCACTGTTGGTGCTTCGTTGTGCAGTGCAGCATTTAGGGGGGTGGTCGTCAAGCGGTTTATCGGCGTGCTGTGTCCGGCGACGTGCGGGGCGGGCGACGGGTGGCGGCAGGCCGGCTTGAATTTCCCTGACGCGAGCGCCATCTAATGTCACATTGGGGTGTCATGCCCGTTCAGGAAAATCGATTCGATGCGCCTTCTGCTGTTGGTCTTCATCCTCTTCCCGTTGCTTGAGTTGGCCCTGCTGATCCAGGTCGGCAGCAGCATCGGCGTCCTGGCGACCCTGCTGCTGATCATCGCCGGCGCCTTGGTCGGCGGCTTCCTGCTGCGTATCGCCGGTCCGGCTACCGCGTGGCGTGCGCGTGCCCGGCTGCTCGGCGGCGAGATGCCGGAGCAGGAAATGCTCGACGGCCTGCTGATGGCCTTGGGCGGTTTCCTGCTGCTGCTGCCGGGCTTCATCAGCGACCTGCTTGGCCTGTTCTGCCTGCTGCCGTTCACCCGCCACCTGCTCAAGCGCCGTCTGGGTCGCCGCGCCGCGCAGCACTCGGCTCGCGCCGCGCAGGCCGGCCAGCAGGGGCCGTCGCCGTCGCGTCCGCAGATCATCGAAGGCGAATGGAAACGCCACGACGACTGAAACTTTTTTACTCCTCCCCCCCTTGAAATACCGAGGCCAGCCCCGATAAAGCGGGGAGCGCAAGATTGCTGTTGCAATCGCCGCCCAGACTTTCGCGATGTGCCCGTCACATTGCCTCCGGCAACGCCGGAATCCGCCAACCCGCCGGTGAATATCACCGGTCGCTGGAAACAACCTGTTAGGAGAGATCGACAATGAAGCTTCGTCCTCTGCATGACCGCGTCGTGATTCGTCGCAGCGAAGAAGAAACCAAGACCGCAGGCGGCATCGTGCTGCCGGGTTCCGCTGCCGAGAAGCCGAACCAAGGCGAAGTGCTCGCCGTCGGCGCCGGCCGCGTGCTGGACAACGGCGAAGTGCGTCCGCTGGCAGTGAAAGTGGGTGACAAGGTGGTGTTCGGCCCGTACTCCGGCAGCAACACCATCAAGGTCGACGGTGAAGACCTGCTGGTGATGGCCGAGAGCGAAATCCTCGCCGTGCTGGAAGCCTGATCAACCGCTTCCTTTTCTGCGTCCACTGAATTCCATTTAAGGTAGAAAGAACATGGCTGCTAAAGAAGTTAAGTTCGGCGATTCCGCTCGCAAGAAGATGCTGGTCGGCGTAAACGTCCTGGCTGATGCCGTCAAGGCCACCCTCGGCCCGAAAGGCCGCAACGTGGTGCTGGAAAAGAGCTTCGGCGCGCCGCTGATCACCAAGGACGGCGTTTCCGTCGCCAAGGAAATCGAGCTGAAGGATCGCTTCGAGAACATGGGCGCCCAGCTGGTCAAGGACGTGGCGTCCAAGGCCAACGACCAGGCCGGTGACGGCACCACCACCGCGACCGTACTGGCCCAGGCCATCGTCAACGAAGGCCTGAAGGCCGTTGCTGCCGGCATGAACCCGATGGACCTGAAGCGCGGCATCGACAAGGCGACCATCGCCATCGTCGCCGAGCTGAAGAACCTGTCCAAGCCGTGCACCGACACCAAGGCCATCGCCCAGGTCGGCACCATCTCCGCCAACTCCGACAACTCCATCGGCGACATCATTGCCGAAGCCATGGAAAAGGTCGGCAAGGAAGGCGTGATCACCGTTGAAGAAGGCTCGGGCCTGGAAAACGAACTGTCGGTCGTCGAAGGCATGCAGTTCGACCGCGGCTACCTGTCCCCGTACTTCATCAACAAGCCGGACACCATGGTGGCCGAGCTGGACAGCCCGCTGCTGCTGCTGGTCGACAAGAAGATCTCCAACATCCGCGAAATGCTGCCGGTGCTGGAAGCCGTTGCCAAGGCCGGTCGTCCGCTGCTGATCGTCGCCGAAGACGTCGAAGGCGAAGCGCTGGCCACCCTGGTGGTCAACAACATGCGCGGCATCGTCAAGGTCGCTGCGGTCAAGGCGCCGGGCTTCGGCGATCGCCGCAAGGCCATGCTGCAGGACATCGCCATCCTCACCGGCGGCACCGTGATTTCCGAGGAAGTCGGCCTGTCGCTGGAAGGCGCCGGTCTGGAGCACCTCGGCAACGCCAAGCGCGTCGTGCTGAACAAGGAAAACACCACCATCATCGACGGTGCCGGCGCTCAGGCCGACATCGAAGCCCGTGTGGCGCAGATCCGCAAGCAGGTCGAAGAAACTTCGTCCGACTACGACAAAGAGAAGCTGCAAGAGCGTCTGGCCAAGCTGGCCGGCGGTGTTGCCGTGATCAAGGTCGGTGCCGGCACCGAAGTCGAGATGAAAGAGAAGAAGGCCCGCGTCGAAGACGCCCTGCACGCCACCCGCGCTGCCGTGGAAGAAGGCGTGGTGCCTGGCGGCGGCGTTGCCCTGGTGCGTGCCCTGCAGGCCATCGAAGCCCTGAAGGGCGACAACGAAGACCAGAACGTCGGTATCGCCCTGCTGCGTCGCGCCGTTGAAGCGCCGCTGCGCCAGATCGTCGCCAACGCCGGCGGCGAGCCGAGCGTGGTGGTCGACAAGGTCAAGCAAGGCAACGGCAACTTCGGCTTCAACGCCGCTACCGATGTCTATGGCGACATGATCGAGATGGGTATCCTCGATCCGGCCAAGGTCACCCGTACTGCCCTGCAGGCCGCAGCCTCCATCGGCAGCCTGATGATCACCACCGAAGCCATGGTTGCCGACATCGTCGACGACAAGGCTGCTCCGGCCATGCCGGACATGGGTGGCATGGGCGGCATGGGCGGCATGATGTAAGCCTCCCGGCTTCTGCCTCCAAGCATAAAAAAACCCGCGCTTAGCGCGGGTTTTTTTATGCCCCAGCTTTTCGCTCCGGGGCGCAAAGCTGGGGTGTCGAGAGACCTCAGCTGCGGCTTTCCAGCGGCAGCGTGGCCAGGGCGGGCGCCGTGGTCTGGGCCTGGCGATAAAGGATCAGGCGATAAAAGCCGAGACAGATCAGCCAGTCGAACAGCGCCGTCCAGACGTTGTGCGAGAGAAAGTGCGCGCCCTGCATGACTCGGCCCACGGAGAACACCGTACCTAGGGTCAGCGCGAACAGCAGTGCGGCGCGTGCCAGGCGCGGTTTGCGGTCGCGCAGGACGAAGTACAGGGCGAACAGGGTGAAGCCGCTGCTGGCGTGGCCGCCGGGCCAGCAGCGCCCGGCCTTGTCCACGACCGGCGCCCGCTCGCCGAGCAGCGGGCTGTAGGTTTCTTCCCCGCCGTACTGGGTCAGGCTCCACGGACAGTGCACCCCGGTCAGGGTCTTCACCGGATTGACGATGGCGGTGGACAGCGCCATGGCCAGCACCAGGTAACCGAATGGCCGGCGCAGCGCCGCCCACGGGCGGTACAGCCAGCTCGCCAGCAGGCCGGCGATGGCCAGCACGCCGATGACGATCACGCCCTGCTTAGCGCGGTCATGCAGGAAGTCTTCGAGAAACGCGCTGTGCCCGCCGCTGAAGCCCACTCCCGGCTGGTAGAACAGGTCGCTCAGAGCGAAGTCGAGGCGAGTGGGCTCGAACACCAGCAGCAACACGATCAGTGCCAGTGGCAGTCCCAGCGCCAGCCAGGTGCGCAGCGGGCGCGAGGCGCCCGGAATCGAGGGGGGCATCAGTTTGTCGTCTCCGCAGCCAGGCCGAGGGTCGTTCCAGCCGGCAGCTTGCCGCGCCAGGTCAGCAGGCCGTGGCTGAAGGCGTAGCTGGCGCTCTGGTAGTAGGCGATGTCGCGGTCGATCAGCGCATCGTCGCGGTTGGCGGTGTGTTCGCGGCTGGCGCCGAGGGCGTCGTCATGCCGACGCATCAGCCGGTTCGGGCTGAGGATCGCCAGGTTCTGTCCGTCGAACAGTCCCAGGTGCTGGTAGTTGCCGATCAGTACCCGCGGCGGATTGCTGTGCGGCTGCAACAGGTCGCGACCGAAGAAGGTCGATTCGTAGTCCGCCCCGAGCAGGCCGAGCAGGGTCGGCGCCAGGTCGATCTGGCTGGCCAGTTGGCCGTCCTCGCGGGCCTGGATCCACTTCGGCGCATAGACGAACAGCGGGATGTGGTAGTTGTCCACTGGCAGGTCCTCCATCCCGGCGCTGCCGGCGCAGTGGTCGGCGACGAAGACGAACACGGTGTCGTCGAACCAGGGCTTCTGGCGCGCCTTGGCGAGGAAGTCGCCGATCGCCCAGTCGGTGTACTTCACTGCGCCTTCGCGCCCGTCGCCGGAAGCGATGTCGATGCGCCCGTCCGGGTAGGTGTAGGGGCGGTGGTTGGAGGTGGTCATCAGCTGCAGCAGGAACGGCTTGCCGGCGGCATGGTCGGCGTCGGCCACCTTCATCGCCTGGGCATAGAGGTCCTCGTCGGCCATGCCCCAGGCATTGGCGAAGTGAATGTCCTGCTCCGGTACGCTGCTCTGGTCGACGATGCGGTAGCCGTTGCCGCCGAAGAAGGCGTTCATGTTGTCGAAGTAGCCGCGCCCGCCGTAGACGAACACGCTGTCGTAACCCTGCACCGCGAGCTGCTGGCCGAGGCTGGCGTAGCCGCTCTCGCGGCCGATGCGCTTGACGATGGAGCGCCCCGGAGTCGGCGGCACGGACAGGGTGATGGCTTCCAGGCCGCGGTCGGTACGGGTGCCGGTGGCGTAGACGTTGTTGAAGAACAGGCTTTCCTGGCGCAGGCGGTCGAGGTTGGGGGTCAAACCGCGGCTGTCGCCGAAGCTGCCGAGGTACTTGGCCGACAGGCTCTCGATGGTGACCAGCACCACGTTGAGCTTGGCCGGCGGGCCGGGGTTGTCGATCTGCCGGCGGATATTCAGCGGCTCGCCGTCGTTGAAGCGGGCATTGGGCTCCTGCAACTCCTGGCGCAGGATGCCGGCAACCTTGCTCATCTCCAGGGTCGGGTAGAACTGCTGGTAGTCCAGTTCGTTGTTGCGGAAGGCGGCGAAGAACTGGTAGGGGCCGTTGCTGGCCAGTTCGTGCTGGTAGGCGTTGCCGCCGAGGCCGCGCGGATGCTGCTGGTCGAGCAGGGCGAAGCCGAGACCGCAGCCGGCGGCGAGCAGGGCGAAACCGGCCAGGCGCTGGCGCAGGGGCGGCAGCTCGGCGTCCAGGGCGCGGCGCACCAGCGGGCGCAGGGCGAGAGTCAGGCCGATGGCGAGCACGGCGATGGCGCCGAGCAGGCGGAACACCGGGTAGGACTCGAGGATGTTGTGGATCACCTCCTCCGAGTAGACCAGGTAGTCGACGGCGATGAAGTTGAAGCGCACGCCGAACTCGTCCCAGAACAGCCATTCGGAGAGGGCGCTGAACAGCATGGCGAACAGGCTGACGGCGAGCAGAGCGTGCAGCCACACCCGGTGGCCACGACGGCGCCACAGGCCGGCCGGGCAGAGCAACAGGTACAGGCCCAGCGGCATGGCAGCGTAGGCGAGGAAGCCGAGGTCGTAGGCCAGTCCGGTCAGGAACAGCGCGGGCAGGTCGCTCAGGGCCAGTGCGGCCTCCGACCAGTGGCCGATCAGCAGGACGCTGCGGGTCAGGGCGAACAGGGCGAGCCAACAGGTCAGGACGAGTAACAGGTAACGCAGTGGAGCGGAGCGCAACAGGGGCATGGCGAAGGATCCGGGCAGTTCGATGCGCGCAGCTTGCTCCCGGCACTGTCGCGGCTTTGTGAGCCTAGGGTGAAAAATGTGTCAAACCTCGACGCGGTTGAGTACCTTGGCAGTACTTAAGAATCCCCTAAACCTGCCGCAGCAAGATGACGGCAGGAGGTACTTGCATGCGTATTCTGCTGGTCGAAGACAATCGTGACATCCTGGCCAACCTGGCCGATTACCTGACGCTCAAGGGCTACACGGTCGACTGTGCGCAGGACGGCCTGTCCGGCCTGCACCTGGCGACCAGTGGCCACTACGACCTGCTGGTGCTCGACGTGATGTTGCCCGGCCTGGACGGCTACAGCCTGTGCCAGCGCCTGCGCGACGAGGCGCGCAGCGAGATCCCGGTGATCATGCTCACCGCCCGCGACCAGCTCGACGACCGCCTGCAAGGGTTCCGGGCCGGCGCCGACGACTATCTGGTCAAGCCGTTTGCGCTGTCCGAACTGGCGGCGCGCATCGAGGCGGTGCTGCGCCGCACCCAGGGCGGCGGCCGGCGGCTGCTGCAGGTGGCCGACCTCGCCTACGATCTCGACACCCTGGAAGTCAGCCGCGGCGGTCGCCGCCTCAAGCTCAACCCGCTGGGGCTCAAGCTGCTGGCCCTGCTGATGCAGAAAAGCCCGCACGTGCTGCGCCGCGAGGCGCTCGAGGAGGCGCTGTGGGGCGACAACTGCCCGGACAGCGACAGCCTGCGCAGCCACATCCACCAGCTGCGCCAGGTGATCGACAAACCGTTCCCGCGGCCGCTGCTACACACCGTGCATGGCCTGGGCTACCGCCTGGCGGAGAGCGACGATGGCGTTTAGGCAGAGCCTGTCGCAGCGGATCGTCACCGCTTTCGTGCTGATGAGCCTGCTGGTGGCCGGCGCCTTCGCCGTGGGCACGGTGGTGACGGTGCACGTGGTCGAGAAGCGCTTGCTGTCCGCCGAGCTCGGCCGCGATCTCGACCGCCTGCTGCGGATGGAGAACATGGATGAGTGGCGCCTGCAGCCGCAGCCGGATCAGCTGTTCTATGTCAGCGACGGCCCCGTCGAGTTGGCCATGACCGAGGATGTGGCCGGGCTGGACGAGGGGTTTCACGAGGTGTTCCGCGGGCCGCAGTCCTTCCACGCCATGGTGCGCGAGGTGAGCGGACGCCACTATGTGCTGCTGCAGGATCAGAGCGATTTCGAGGCGCGCGAGGATCTGATGTATGTCGTGGTGGCGGTGGGCTTCATCTTCAGCCTGCTGCTGGCCGCCGCGCTCGGCTGGCTGCTGGCGCGCCAGGTGATGGCGCCGGTGACGCGCTTGGCGCACCAGGTTCGTCACCGCGACCAGCTGCTGGCCCTGGCGCCGCCGTTGGCCCCGGATTACGCCCCCGACGAGGTGGGCCAACTGGCCGGGGCCTTCGACGAGACCCTCAACCAGCTGCGCGAGGTGCTCAATCGCGAACAGATGTTCACCAGCGACGTCAGCCATGAGCTGCGCACGCCGCTGATGGTGCTGGCCAGCTCCTGCGAGCTGCTGCTGGAGAATCCGGCGCTGGACGAGCGCGCACGCCGCCAGGTGCAGCGTATTGCCCGCGCCAGCAGCGACATGCGCGAACTGGTGCAGACCTTTCTGTTGCTGGCGCGTGCCCAGTCCGGCCAGGCCAGTCTGGCGCAGCAGGCCACGCTGGCGCAGGTCGCCGACGAGCTGGTGGCGCAGTGGCGCGCGCCGATCGAGACCAAGGGGCTGCGTCTCGACTACCTGTCCGATCATTCGTTGTCGACGCTGTTCAACGCGCCGTTCCTGCGTGCGGTACTCGGCAACCTGTTGCGCAACGCCTGGCACTACACCGACAGCGGCCATATCCGTCTGAGCTTGGGCGCCGATGGCTTCGTCGTCGAGGACAGCGGCGAGGGTATTCCCGAAGCCCTGCGCGAGTCGGTATTCGAGCCATTCGTGCGCGTCAACCGCGAACGCGGCGACGGTCTGGGGCTCGGGCTGTCGCTGGTCAAGCGGATCTGCGAGCACGAGGGCTGGCAGATCCGCCTGCAGTCGGCACAGCCCCATGGCTGTCGTTTCGAGGTGCGCCTGACGTCCGTTTGACGAAATTTTCACATTTGGTTGACTCGAATATCACGTCCGCGCAGCTAGTCTGGCCAATCAACAACCGTTGGAAGTCCTTCAATGACCAAGCCTGTCGAGCTCGAGTTTTCCCGCAAATACGATGCCGAGCACGCCCAGCAGTATTTCGAGAAGCATCAGGATGGCCTGTCGCGGCGTGCGTCGCACTGGCGCGACGTGCAGCTGGCGCGTCGGGCCCTGCAGCGCGCCGGTGATCCGGGGCTGGTGCTCGACCTGCCCTGCGGTGCCGGGCGCTTCTGGCCGCTGCTGGCGGAAAAGGCCAACCGGGTGATCATCGGCGCCGACAACTCCGAGCACATGCTCAACATCGCCCTTGGCTCGCAGCCTGCCGATGTGGTCAAGCGGGTCAAGCCGCTGCAGACTTCCGCATTCGCCATCGATCTGCCGGACAATGCCGTCGACAGCATCTTCTCCATGCGCCTGCTGCACCACATCGGCGAAGCCAAGGACCGCGCGGTCCTGCTGCGCGAATTCCATCGGGTGACCCGCGATAGCGTGATCCTCTCGCTGTGGGTGGATGGCAACTTCAAGTCCTGGCGTCGCCGCCGTCTGGAGCAGCGTCGTCTGGCCCGTGGCAAGGTTGGCACCTACCAGAACCGCTTCGTTGCCGAGCGCGAGCAGATCGAGCGCGAGTTCAAGGCCGCCGGTTTCCGCATCGACACCCATTACGACTTCGTTCCGGGTTACGCCATGTGGCGGGTCTACGTGCTGCGCAAGGCCTGAGCCATGAGCAGTGCATTGGCTAGCCTGCTGGAACTGCCGTCGGCCGAGGCTTTCGACCGTTGGCTGGCGGAGCCGGGTGAGTGGGTCGAGGAGCCCAACGAGCGACGTGGCGGCATGAGCGGCGTGCAGCGCATGCGCACCAGCGATGGTCGCCTGCTGTACCGCAAGCAACAGATCGATCACTGCTACCGCGACTGGCAACACCCGCTCGGCGAGCCGACCGTGCTGCGCGAGCAGCGTGCCCTGGAGGCTTTTGCCGCGCTCGGCGTGGGGGTGCCGCAGGTGATGTTCTGCGCGACCCGGCGCCGGCAGGGGCGCTGGCAGGCGTTGCTGGTGACGGCGGCGCTGGACGGCTTCGACAGCCTGGAAGCGATCTATGCCCGCGGTGAACCGCTGGCTTGGAGCGAGTCGCTGCGCCAGCGCATCTTCCAGCAGCTGGGCAACCTCCTGGCGCGTCTGCACCAGGCTCGCTGGCAGCATGGCTGCCTGTATCCCAAGCACATCTTCCTGCGCATCGGTGCCGGGGAGCAGGTCGAACTGGCCCTGCTCGATCTGGAAAAGAGCCGCCGCCGGTTCAGCGTCCGCGGCGCGGCGCGCCATGACGTGCGCCAGCTGCGGCGCCACTCGTCATGGGGCGAGCAGGAGTGGAGTGCCCTCAACTACGGTTACCTCGAGGTCTCCGGCCACGGTATCGAGGAGTAATCGACATGGCACCGTATCTCATCCGCGGCCTGTTCCTGGCCGCGGCTTTCGGGGTGGCCGCGCAGGCCGCCGTCAGTTGGTGGCAGCCCGGGCTGACGGTCATCCGCAGCAGCGGCCTGACCGAGCAGCCGCTGGCCCAGAGCCCCATTGGGGCGACGGCGCAGTCGTCGGGCCAGTCCGACCCGCAGGGCTTGCTGATGCTGTTTGGCCTGGTGCAAGGCATGAGCAGCTGAGTCGACGCGGACCCTGAACAGCACAACGGCCGCCCCGCAGTCATTGCCGGGCGGCCGTTGTGTTTTCCGCTGACGGGGTTCGGCGCGATGCCGTGGGCGCGTCGGCCGTCAGGCCAGACGCAGGTGGTTGTCCCACAGCCCGGCCGGCAGCTGCAGCGCCTGCAGGCGGATCTCGCCCTGGCGGCAGTCGAACAGGCGGCAGCGGCCCTGCCCGGAGCTGACCACGAAGCCCTCGGCGCAGGCGGCGACGCCGGCGCAGTCGGGTAGCGGGGCATCGAGGCGCAGTGCGGCGCTGTCCAGGTCCCAGATGAATACCCGGTTGCCGCGCGGGGCGGTGATCGCCAGCAAGCGCAGCTCGCTGTGGATCGCCACGCTGGCAGTGTACTGGTGCATCGCCTGGCGCTGTGCCTCGCCCAGCGGGAAGGCTTGGAACGGCTGGCCGGGGCGCTTGATCGCCACCAGCGGCGCCGCGTCGGCGGGATCGCCCTCGTACTGCTGGCCGCTGACCACGGTGCCGTCGCGGGCTACCGCCAGATGACGCACGCTGTTCATCCGCTCCGGCAGCTGCTCCTTGCTGATCAGCGTGCCGTCGCGGCGCAGCAGCACCAGGCTCGGTTCCATGGCGTCGAGGTTCATCTTCTCGCGGCTATCGGCCTCGGTGCGGATGCCGCCGTTGGCTACCACCAAGGTCTCGCCATCGGGCAGCCACAGCAGTTGGTGCGGGCCGACGCCGTGGCTGGCCAGCTCGTCGCTGCGTAGCAGGCGGCTGCCGTCCAGACGCCAGACGCCGAGCACCCCGCGGCCGGGCTCGCGGGTGTCGTTCTCGGTGCTGTACAGCCATTCGCCGCCATGGTGGAAGACGGCGTGACCCTGGAAATGGCGTTCCGCGGGGCTGGCGAGAGTCTGCAGCAGGCGGCCGTCGCGGGTGTCGATCAGGTAGCTTTCGCGACTGGGGCGGCGGCCGACGAACAGCGCCAGCGGCCGCGTCGGGTGCGGCACCACGTCGTGGCAGCGTTCGGCGACGGCGGTGGCGAACCGCAGCCGGCCGTCGAGGCCATAGCCGACCGCGTAGTGACGGCCGTCGGCGTCGTTGCGGGCGGACAGCAGCAGCGGCGCCTGGCCGGCGCTGCGGCCGAGGGTCCAGCCGCCAAGGGCGGAGGCGGCGAGCAGGGCGCCGCCGAGGCCGAGGAAGAAGCGTCGTTGCATGGGGGCTCCGTCACGGGAAGGCGAGGCCGCAGCCGGTCGGGCTGCGGCGCTCGGCAGGAGGACTCAGTCGCCGTCGTGGGCGTTGAAGCCCAGCTGGATGCCCAGCGCCTTGGCCAGATCGTTGCCGTGCAGGCGATGCAGGGTGTCGAGGCTGTCGTACAACTGGTTCAGGCTGGTACGCCCGGCTTCGTCGGCGAGCAAGGCGGTCAGCGGCTGGCCTAGGGCGGCAATGCGCTGACGGCTTTCCGCATAGGCGGCATCGATGCGCGTGGCGAGGTCGGCCTGATCCTTGCCCAGCAGGCTGCGCACGCCGGCACCGTCGCCATTGGCCTGGCCGCGCCACAGCGTCTCGGCAGTGGCCAGGCTGGCGTCGAGACTGGCCAGCGAAGCGCCGCTGCGCCAGGCCTCGGCCTGGTAGGGTTGCGGGATCGCCTTGGTGCCACGGGCCAGCGGGGTGCCGAGCTTTTTCTTCAGCCCTTCGAGGGCATTGACCTGGGCGCGCAGCAGCTCGCCCAGCGCCTCGCGGCCTTCGGCGTAGCGCGAGTTGGGGATGTTCTTCAGCTGGTTGGCCAGGCCCTGCTCACCCAGCCACGCGCCCAGCACCTTGGCCGACAGGGCCTGCTGGTGGGTGCCGATGGCCAGCAGCAGCGGACAGTAGCGGCGTTTCTGTTTGAGATCGGCGAGATCGATGCCCTGGTCGAACAGCAGGTATTCGTAGGCGGTCAGGCCCTGCACCACCACGCTGGCGCTTTCCAGGTCGGCCTGCTTGAGCTGCGGCTTGCTGGCGAGTAGGGCGTCGACCTGGCGTGCCACCAGGTTCTTCTTGTCCGGCCAGAACTGCACCTGCCAGGACAGGTTGCCTTCACCCAGCGGGCCGATGGCCAGCGGCTGCAGCGCGGCCCAGGCGCCGAAGGCGTTCAGGTAGGCCTGGCGCGCCTGGGGCAGCGCCTGCTCGCCGCTGCAGAAGGCGCGGGCGCTGTCGGCCAGCTGGCGGTCGCTGTCGGTCCAGCGGGTATAGGCCGGCAGCAGCACGGCGTCGGTCAGTGCGGCGCTGGCGGCGGCGAAAGGCTCTTTCTTCGGCTGCGGCGGCTCGCTCTTCGAGCAGCCGGCGAGGGCGGTCAGCAGGGCCAGGGACAGCAGGGCGGGGCGCAGCATGAATAGCTCCTTTACAGGGAATCGAGGAAGGCCAGCAGGGCGGTGCGTTGGTCGGCGTCGAAGGCCATCACCGCCTGGCGCGCGGCTTCGGCCTCGCCGCCATGCCAGAGGATGGCCTCCAGCAGATTGCGCGCGCGGCCGTCGTGGAGAAAGCGAGTATGGCCGTTGACGGTCTCCGTCAGGCCGATGCCCCACAGCGGTGGCGTGCGCCATTCGCGGCCGCTGGCCTGGAATTCGGGGCGATTGTCCGCCAGTCCGGCGCCCATGTCATGCAGCAGCAGGTCGCTGTAGGGACGGATGGTCTGGCTGGCCAGTTCCGGCTCGGCGGCGTCGGCCGCCGTGCTGAAGCGCGGCGTGTGACAGCCCGCACAGCCGGCCTGGTGGAACAGGCCCTTGCCACGCAGCACCTGCGGCTCGTCCACCTGGCGGCGGGCCGGCACAGCGAGGTTGCGGGTGTAGAACAGCACCTGGGCGAGCAGGTGGTCGCTGACCTCCGGCACGCCGCCGTGCGCTGCCTGGCGGCAGTCGCCTTGCGCCGGGCTGCAGCTGCTGCCGGCGATCACTGGGGTGGACAGACCCATGTCATTGAAGAAGGCATCGGCGTTCTGCTGGTTCAGCGACGGCTGGCCGGCCTTCCAGCCGAAGCGGCCGAGACGGGTGCTCTGGCTGGCGCGATCCCAGACCTGGTTGGGCCGTCCGGAGATGCCGTCGCCATCGCGATCGTCCGGGTCGGCGTGGGCGAGGATGGCAGCCTCGGGAATCGCCTCGAGCAGGCCGAGGCCGATCATCGGCGGCGCCACGCGCAGGGAGAACAGGGTGTCCGGGTGCATTTCGCCGTAGCCGAGCTGGCTGATCTGCAGCTCGGGCTTCTGCAGCTCGACCCGTGTGCCGTCCCTGAGGGTGACCACTTCGCTGGTATAGGTGACCCGCACCTTGCCTTCCGGGGCTGCGCCGGGAATCGCCATGTCCTGCAGCTGGCCGCCGTAGGCCGGCTCGGGAATCAGGCCCTGGCTTTCGAGGATGGCTTCCTGGCCGGGCCGGGCGGGGATCGACAGGCGTACCAAGCTGGACACCGCGTTGTCCGCCGCGTTGCCCGGCGGATGGCCGCGGCCGTCCTTGATGTGGCAGTTCTGGCAGGCGTTGGTGTTGAACAGCGGGCCGAGGCCGTCGCGTGCGGTGGTGGTCGACGGAGCGATCACCCAGGGATTGCGGAAGAAGCTGTTGCCGACGCTGAAGTCCAGGCGGCGCGTGGGCGAGAGGTTGGCCGACGGCAGCGAGAAGGCATTGCGGTCGCTCTGGCTGACCGTGGTGGCCCCGCCGGAGAGCTGCTCGCCGGGTTCGGCGCCGGTGAAGCGCGGTGCCTGGTCGCAGGCTCCCAGCAGCAGGCCGAGGGTGAGCGGTGCAAGCAGGCGCAGCGCAGGCAGGACGGGCATCGCAATGGACTCCATGGCGGCCAGGGACGGCTGAGTGTCACGCGGGCGGGTTGGCACTGCTGCCCAGGGGCGTGAAGACTGGCCCGGCGGCAGCGCTGCGCTGCCGCCGGCCGGGTACTCAGAACTGGTGGTTGGCGGTATCCGGGTTGAGGTCGCCGAGGCCCAGCTTGCTGGCGGCCTGCTCGATGGCGCCGGTCTGCTTGACCAGCGCGGCGATGGCGTCGCGCACCAGTTGCTGGCCGGCAGGGTTGTCGGCAGCGATCAACTGGTCGAAGTGCACCCCATCCTTCTCGGCGCTGTCGACCAGCTTCTGCAGGGCCGCCTGGCTGGCGTCCAGGTCGGCGCGCAGGGTGCCGGCGGTCTGCGCGTCGGCCTTGGCCAGCAGGTCCGCCAGGCTCGGACCGCCCAGCACGCTGCCATCGGCGCGGCGGTATTCGCCGAGGAAGACGTTGCGGATGCCCAGTGCGTCGTAGAAGTGCGAGTGGTGGGTGTTGTCGCTGAAGCAGTCCTGCTCGTCCTCGGTGGAGTTGGCTTCCAGCGCCACCTTCATGCGCTCGCCGGCCAGCTCGCCGAGCGACAGGCTGCCCATGCCGAACAGCATCTTGCGCAGGCCGTTCTCGGCCGGCTCGGCTTCCAGGCTGGCGCGGTAGTTGCCGGCGACCCCGGCCTGCCACTGCCCGGCCATGTATTCGAGGTCGTGGACCAGCAGGGCGGTGACGGCCTTGAGGTATTCGCGGCGCCGCTCGTTGTGGCCGCCGGTGGCGCCGTCACCGATCAGGTAATCGCTGGCCGGGCGGTTGCCGGCACCGGGATTGCTGCCATTGAGGTCCTGGCCCCAGAGCAGGAATTCGATGGTGTGGTAGCCGGTGGCGACGTTGGCTTCCGAGCCGCCCAGCTCGTTCAGGCTGGCCAGCAGCTCGCCGGTAATCTGGCTGACGTCGACCTTGTCCTCGCCGATCTGGATCGATGGGTTGGCGATGATGTTGGCGGTGGCGCCGGGGTTGCCGAGGGCCGCCTGGTAGTCGGCGGCGACGTAGTCGATCAGCCCCTCGTCCAGCGGCCAGGCATTGAGCTGTCCTTCCCATTCGTCGACCACCGGGTTGCCGAAGCGGAACACCTCGCTCTGCATGTAGGGCACGCGTGCCGCCAGCCAGGCTTCGCGCGCCGCCTGGAGGGTGGTCGCGCTGGGTGCGGCGAGCAGGGCGTCGACCGCCTGCTGCAGATGCTGTCCGCTGCTCAGGGCGTCGGCGAACACCGCGCCAGCCAGCTCGGCGTAGTGGCCGACCACGGCCTTGGCGGCCGCCGGATCGAGGTGGGCCGCCGCAGCAACCGCCGGCGCGCTGGTCTGGGCCGCTGGCGTGGCGCTCTGCGCAGGGGCGGCGGGCTGCTTGTCCTCGCCGCATCCGGCGAGCGCGATGGAGAGAGCCAGAAGGCTGGCGGCAGCCAGGGGCAGACGGGGCATGAGGCAATCCTTGTGGAGTCGATGGAGGGTAGCTGGGAAGCGCTGTCAGAACATAATGCGAAATATTCGCATCAATGGGAAGGGCTGTCGCGCACTATCGGTCGGGCCGAGCGGCTTGTGCACGATGACCTGTGCAGCATGGCTCGGCGCTGCCGCCATGCCGTCGCTACAATGGTGGCCATTTCACAGGGAGTTCTGCGCATGAGTCTGAGTACTGTCGCCATTCTGGTGGTCATCGTCCTGCTGGCCGGCTATGCCGTGCTGATCTACAACGCCCTGGTGCGCCTCAAGCACGGGGTGGGCAAGGCGTGGTCGAACATCGACGTGCTGCTGCGCCAGCGCCATGAGGAGCTGCCCAAGCTGGTGGAAACCTGCAAGCAGTACATGCAGCACGAGCGCACCACCCTCGAGGCGGTGATCGCCGCGCGCAGTGCGGTGGCCAGCGCCCGCGAGCAGGGCGACGTCGGTGCCCTCGGTCGCGCCGAGAGTGGCTTGCGCGCCGGCCTCGGCCAGCTGTTCGCGGTGGCGGAGAACTACCCGCAGCTCAAGGCCAACGAGAGCTTCCAGCACCTGCAGCAGCGCATCACCGGGCTGGAGAACGGCATTGCCGACCGCCGCGAGCTGTACAACGAGTCGGTCAACCTCAACAACGTGCGCATCGAGCAGTTCCCCGATGTGCTGATTGCCCGGATGTTCGCCTTCCAGGCCGCCGACCTGCTGCAGTTCAGCGAGGCGGAGAAGGCCGACGTCGACCTCAAGCCGCTGTTCGGCTGATGGCCGCGCTGGAACCGGGCCTGCTGGTCGGCCTCGGCATGGCCGCGGCGGCCTGCCTCGGCGGCGGCTGGTGGTGCCTGCAGCGCCTGGCGCAGGCTCGCCTGCTGGAAGACATGCCGACCTCCAGGGTCCGCTCGGCGGCGCAGGGCTATGTCGAGTTGTACGGCGTGCTGCTGGCCGGGCCGGGCGAGCCGTTGACTGCGCCGCTGACCGGCAAGCCGTGCCTGTGGTGGCGCTACCGCATCGAGGAGTACCGCGAGAGCGGCAAGAGCAAGTCCTGGCGGGTGCTGGAGTCGGCCAGCAGCGAGGGCTGGCTGGGCTTCGAGGACGGTTCCGGGCAGTGCCTGATCAATCCGGTCGGCGCCGAGGTGCGTCCGGCCAGGCGCGAAGTCTGGCACGGCGAACGGCGTCATCCGCAGCGCGAGGACCATCACGGCCTGCTCGGGCAGCTGCTGGGCATGGGCAAGCGCTACCGCTACGTCGAGGAGCGCCTGCACGCCGGCGAGCCGTTGTATGCCTTGGGCGAGTTCCGCACCAGCGGCGGCGGCCGCCAGGGACTGGATCTGGCGGCGGCGCAGGCCGCGGTGGTCCGCGAGTGGAAGCAGGACTTCCGCGGCCTGCTGGCGCGCTTCGACCGCGACGGCAGCGGCGATCTCAATGACCAGGAGTGGCGCCTGGTCCGCCTGGCCGCGCAGCTGGAGGCCGAGGACCGGCACCGGGCGGCGAGCGGCGCGCCAGAGCTCAACCACCTGCGCCAGCCGCAGGAAGCGCTGCCGTTTCTGCTGTCCTGCAAGGGCGAGGACGAGCTGGCGCGGGCCTTCCGCTGGCAGGCGGCGGGCGGGGCGCTGCTCTGTCTGGGCGGGGCGCTGGCCGGGACCTGGCTGTTGACCCAGGGCTGGTAGGGCTTCAGTCGCCGCGTGCCGCGGCCGCTACGGCTGGCGGGCCGCCGCGCTACTGCGCCGCGTGGCGTTGAACAGGTACTGGGTCACTTCCAGGGCGGGCAGCGGACGGCAGTACAGGTAGCCCTGGCCTTCGCTGCAGCCGTGGGCGAGCAGGTAGGCCTCCTGCTCGGCGGTTTCCACGCCTTCGGCGATCACCTTCATGTTCAGGTTGTGGGCCAGCTGGATGATGCTGCGCACGAGGGTGGCGTCGTCCTCGTCACGAGTGAGGTCGCGCACGAAGCTCTTGTCGATCTTGATCTTGTCCAGCGGCAGGGTTTTCAGGTAGCTCAGCGACGAATAGCCGGTGCCGAAGTCGTCGATCGCCAGGAGCACCTTGGCCAGACGCAGGCTGAGCAGTCGTTGCGCGGCGCTGGCGACATCCGCCATCAGCCCGGTCTCGGTCACCTCCAGTTCGAGACTGTAGGGCGGCAGCCTGTAGCGTTGGGTCAGATTGGCGATCTGGCGCGGCAGCTTCTCGTTGCGCAGTTGCGCGGTGGACAGGTTGACCGCCATGCGCAGCCCGGCAAGACCCTGCGCGTGCCAGTCGTGCAGCTGGCGGCAGGCGCGCTCCAGCACCCAGTCGCCGATCTCCAGGATCAGGCCGTTCTGCTCGGCCAGCGGGATGAACTGGTCGGGTGGAATGAAGCCCTGTTGCGGATGACGCCAGCGCAGCAGGGCCTCGACCGCCACTGCCTGCTGGCCGGGATTGCTCACCTGCGGCTGGTAGTACAGCTCCAGCTGGCCGTTGTGCAGCGCCTGGCGCAGGTCGTGCTCCAGCGCGCGTTGGCGGCGAATTTCGCGGTCGAGGCTGGCGATGTAGAACTGGTAGTGGTTGCTTGCACCCTGCTTGGCCAGGGTCATGGTCTGCTCGGCACGCAGCAGCAGGCGCTCGGTGCTTTCGCCATCCTCGGGGTACAGGGTGATGCCGAGGGTGGCCTGCAGGCTGATCGCGTGCCGGTCGATGTGCAGCGGCCGGGCCAGATCGTCGAGTATCTGCTGGGCCAGTTCGGCGACCTCGTAGGTCTGCTCGAAGGCGATCTGGATCAGGGCGAACTGGTCGCCGCCCAGTCGCGCCAGACTGCCGAGGCGACGGTCGAGGGCGCGCAGGCGCTCGGCCACCGCCACCAGCAGACGGTCGCCGGTCTGATAGCCGTACTTCTCGTTGACCGTGTTGAAATCATCGAGGCCCAGGCAGAACACCGCTACCCGGCTCTGCGTGTGGCTGGCATCACGCAGGAGCTGCTCCAGCTGTTGCTGCAGCAGCTGCCGATTGGGCAGTCCGGTGAGCAGGTCGAACTGGGTCATGCGCAGCAGGTTGCTCTCCGTCTCGCGGCGCTGGCGGTTGTGACCGGCGATGGTGGCGAGCAGTCGATTGATGCTGTCGGCCCAGCGGCCCAGTTCGTCGTGCTCGTGGCCCTTGGGCGGTGCCAGTGGATTGTGGTCGGGGCGCTCCGGGTCGATGTGGGCGAGGTGCTCGAGCAGGCGAGCCAGCGGGCGGCTCAGCTGCCAGCGGTAAAGCAGGAGCAGCGCCAGGCCCAGCAGCAGCACGCGGGTCATCGCGGTGACGAGAATGAAGCGGCTGTTGGCGAAGAATTCGTCGCGCCGCTCGCTGCTGTCGAGGGTGAGCGCCAGCTCGCCGTAGTGCTCGTGGCGTGGCGCCGGGCCGATCAGGCGCAGGCCGAAGCGCTGCTCGCGGCCGAACAGCTGGTCGCTCAGCCAGGTCTGCGCCGCTGCGCCTGCCACGCGCTCGCGGAGCGCCAGCGGGGCGTCGTTGTCGTCGTCGATGCGCGCCTGGTGGACCCCAGGATGGTCGAGCAGGCCTTGCACCACCCGCAGGGCCAGGGACTGATCGCGACGGTAGGCCGCCTTGATCGAGGCGTCGCGGAACATGTCGAGCAGCTGCGCAGCGTCGCGATCGATGGCCTGGCGTGTTTGCCGCAGGTCGTAGGCGATCTGCGCGCCGCTGAACAGCAGGTCGAGCGCGATGGCGACCAGCAGAGCCAGGCCGAGTAGGCGGTGCGAAAGAGTTTGCCTGGCGTCAGACGACAAGTGGACATTTCCTTGTAGGGCGCTTTCTGCTCGGAGAAGCCGCGCGAAGTATTGGGGAATTGTTCAGGAGGCGTCAAAGGCGAATGGTCAGGGTGCGAAATGGCGCCGCGGGCGGGACGCGAGCTGGGGCAATGGCGTGCAAACGAAGAAGCCCGGCAAGGGCCGGGCTTCTTCAGGTCGTGCAGGCGACTCAGGCGGCGTAGTTGGCAGCCACGAAGTCCCAGTTGACCAGGTTCCAGAACGCCTCGACGTACTTCGGACGCAGGTTGCGGTAGTCGATGTAGTAGGCGTGTTCCCATACGTCGCAGGTCAGCAGCGGAGTGTCGCCGCTGGTCAGCGGGTTGCCGGCGCCGATGGTGCTGGCCAGGGCCAGGGAGCCGTCGGCCTTCTTCACCAGCCAGCCCCAGCCGGAGCCGAAGGTGCCGATGGAAACCTTGGTGAACTCTTCCTTGAACTTGTCGAAGGAACCGAAGGCGGCGTTGATGGCGTCAGCCAGGGCACCGGTCGGCTGGCCGCCGCCGTTGGGCTTCATGCAGTTCCAGTAGAAGGTGTGGTTCCACACCTGGGCGGCGTTGTTGAAGATGCCGCCGGAGGAGGCCAGAACGATCTCTTCCAGGGTCTTGCCTTCGAACTCGGTGCCCGGGACCAGGTTGTTCAGGTTGACCACGTAGGCGTTGTGGTGCTTGCCGTGGTGGTACTCCAGAGTCTCGGCGGAAATGTGCGGCTCGAGGGCGTTCTTCTCGTAAGGCAGCGGCGGCAGTTCGAAAGCCATGGTGATTCTCCGTATCGTCAACAGATGTGAGCATGCAAGGTGCGCGAAGCCGGTTCACGCGACCGGTGTGACGGGGTCGTTGCAACGGCCCTGTCCAGGCCCGTGGGGCGCTGTGAACTCCGGATCATAGCACTGGCCCCAGGGCTTATCCACGCGCCATCTGTGGGGGCAAGGCGGCTGTGCAGCACGGTCGCGGCGGCCGCTGCGCCTGCTCGCCAGATGTGTGCGGTGCCCGCGGCCAGGGGGCGGATCAGCGCTGGCCGCTGCACCGGCGGATCAGCTGTAGACGCGCTGGCCGCGGTAGATGCGCACCTGCCGCTCTTCGGGGGCGGCTGGCGGGGCGGCGGGCTCCGCGGCGGCGGGCAGTTGGCCGCGATACAGCGGCTGCGCCCGTTCCTCCGCGGCTGCCGGCGCGGGTTGCGGCGCGCACAGGCGCGCCAGTTCTTCGCCGAGTTCGCGGGTGCGCACCGAGTCGCTGCGCTCGCAGGCGCTGAGCAGGGCGCTGACGGCATCGCTCTGGTTGAGGTGGATGTCCGCGCCCAATTCATCGCGCAGGCGGCGGCGCAGTGTCTGCATGCAATCGAGCACGGCCTTGTTCAGTTCCATGGGGTCTCTCCCTTGAGCAGCCTCGCAGTAGTGAAGGAAGGGGAGCAATCTTCGTACCAGCTTTGCCGGCTGGCGCCGTGCGGTTTGTGCCCGGTCGGCGCTGCGCGGCGCCTCGCGCCGGCGTCGTTACGGTGCGTTGTTGCACCGCGGCGAGGCAGCCTGAAGTCGCGCTGGCCAGGCGGTATACTGACCGCCATTCCCGTTGCACTCACAGGTTGGGTTGGCATGCGTAACGATTCCCTGGACGAACTGGACGATCTGCCCAGCCTGAAGACCGATGACCGCGAGCCGGCGTTTTCGGCCGACGCACCGCCGCCGCGCAGCCGCGCCATGCCAGCTCCCGCCGCCGCGCGCACGGCTTCGGCCCGGCCGCTGTGGGCGCTGGTCGGCGTGCTGCTGCTGGCCCTGGCCGGTCTGGGCTGGTGGAGTCAGCAGCGCCTTGAACAGATGGCGCAGCAGTTGGTGGCGACCCAAGAAAGCTTCGCGCGCATCAGCGAGGATGCGGCGGGCCGGCTTAAGGACATTTCCGGCAAGGTGGTGGCCACCGAGTCCAGCGTCACCAGCGAGAGCGAGGCGCTCAAGTTGCGCATCAAGCAGCTGGAGACCAAGCTGGCCCAGCTCGGCAAGCAGCAGCAGGCCGCCGCCGCCCAGCAGGAAACCCAGGTCCAGCAGCTCGCGCAGCTGCGCGCCGAACTGAAGACCCAGCAGGCGGGCACCCTCCAGCTGGCGGCGGCGCTGAAGGAGCAGCAGGCCGGCGTCGCGGTCGTGGAGGGGCGCCTGAAGGACCTGGGCGACGAACAGGCAGCGCTGAAGACCGCGCAAGGCGCGCTGGGCAAGCTGGAAAGCCGGCTGGAGAGCCTGGGCAGCGAGGTCGTCGCGCTGAAGAAGCAGGGCAATCCGGCGCAGGCCATCGGCCGTCTCGAATCCGACATGCTGGTGCTGCGCAGCCAGCTGGACAACCGCCCGGCGGCCGCGGCCGGCAGTGCCGAGCTGGATGCCTTCCGCGCGCAGATGACCCGCAACATCACCACCCTGCAGGCGCAGGTGCAGAACCTGCAGCAGCAGCTCGACGCCCGCTGAGTTCCGGCGCGGCAAGGCAAAGCCCCGGCTGCCAATGGCAACCGGGGCTTTTTCATCGCTGCGAGTATTACCGGGTCGGGTAGTCCAGATAGCCGACCGGACCCGAGCCATAGAAGGTGCTGCTGTCCGGCTCGTTCAGCGGCGCATCGGCGGCCAGGCGAGCCGGCAGGTCGGGGTTGGCGATGAACGGGATGCCGAAGGCCACCGCGTCGGCCTTGCCATCGGCCAGCCAGCGGTTGGCCTGCTCCTTGGTGAAGCGCTCGTTGGCGATGTACACGCCGCCGAATAGCTGCTTGAGCTGCGGGCCGAGGCTGTCCTCGCCTTCCTTCTCGCGGGCGCAGATGAAGGCGATGCCGCGCTGGCCCAGTTCGCGGGCGACGTAGCCGAAGGTCGCGGCGCGGTCGGAGTCGCCCATGTCGTGGGTGTCGGCGCGCGGCGCCAGGTGCATGCCGACGCGGCCGGCGCCCCACACCGACACCACCGCGTCGGTGACTTCCAGCATCAGCCGCGCGCGGTTTTCCAGCGAGCCGCCGTACTGGTCGCTGCGCTGGTTGGTGCTGTCCTGGAGGAACTGGTCGAGCAGGTAGCCGTTGGCGCCGTGGATCTCCACGCCGTCGAAGCCGGCGGCCTTGGCGTTCTCGGCGCCCTGGCGGTAGGCCTCGACGATGCCGGCGATCTCCGCGGTGTCCAGGGCGCGCGGGGTGGCGAACTCGCGCTGCGGACGGATCAGGCTGACGTGGCCCTTGGGCTGGACCGCGCTGGGCGCCACCGGCAGCTGGCCGTCCAGGTAGCTCGGGTCGGAGATGCGGCCGACGTGCCACAGCTGCAGGACGATGCGCCCGCCGGCGGCGTGCACGGCCTGGGTGACGTTCTTCCAGCCCTGCACCTGCTCGGCGGACCAGATGCCGGGGGTGTCGGGATAGCCGACGCCCATCGGCGTGACCGAGGTGGCTTCGCTGATGATCAGGCCGGCGCTGGCGCGCTGCACGTAGTACTCGGCCATCAGCGCGCCGGGCACGCGGCCGGGCTCGGCGCGGCAGCGGGTCAGCGGGGCCATGATGATGCGGTTGGGCAGCTCGAGATCGCCTACCTGGATGGGGTCGAAAAGTGTCGGCATGTTCGGTTTCCTTGCTGAGAGAAGTCAGAGTTCGTCATCGAGCCGGCGCAGGAAGGCCTGGATGGTTTCCTCGTTGCGCTTGAAGAAGTTCCACTGGCCGACCTTGCGACTGCTCACCAGGCCGGCGCGCTGCAGGGTGGCCAGGTGCGCCGACACGGTGGACTGCGACAGGCCGGTGCGGCGGTCGATCATCCCGGCGCACACGCCGATCTCCAGCGAGTGCTCCTGATCGGCAAAGTACTGCTCCGGGGCCTTCAGCCAGTGGAGGATCTGGCGACGCACGGGGTGGGCGAGGGCCTTGATGATTTCGTCGGTATCGAATGACATGGCGGTTGCTGTAATGGTTTATCGCGATGGAACGAAATGTATATCGTAATTTCGCGATTAACAAATATTGATTCGTCCCCAGCGATGGGCGGCTCATTCCTTCTGCGGCTTTCGACGGGGATGGCCGCGGCGTTAAGCTGAGCCCATGAACTATCTAGCCCACCTGCACCTCGGCGGCCCGCAGCCGGGGCAACTGCTCGGCAGCCTGTACGGCGACTTCGTCAAGGGGCCACTGGCCGGGTGCTATCCGCCCGACGTCGAGGCGGCCATCCGCCTGCACCGGCGCATCGATGCCTACACCGACAGGCACCCGCTGGTGCGGACGGCCGTGGCGCGCTTTCCCGCCGCGCGGCGGCGCTATGCCGGTATCCTCCTCGACCTGTTCTTCGACCACTGTCTGGCCTGTTGCTGGGACGACTACGCCAGCGAGCCGCTGCCGCAGTTCACCGCCCGGGTGTACCAAGCGCTGGCAGCGGAGGCGCAGCTGCCCGGCCGCCTGGCGCTGATCGCGCCGCGCATGGCCGCGCAGGACTGGCTGGGCAGCTACCGCGAGTTCGCCGTGCTGGAGCGGGTGCTGTTGAACATGCAGCGACGCCTGTCGCGGCCCGAGGGGCTGGACGGCGCGCTGCCCGAGCTGGAGCGCCTGTACCCCGCGCTGCGGGAGGACTTCCGCGCCTTCTATCCGCAGCTAATGACCTTCGCCCGGGAGGGGCGGACGGACTGACGCCGTCCGCCTGGCTGGTGCTCAGGCGGCTTGCGCCTCGTCGGCGGCGACCTGCTCATCGGCGCAGACCACCCCGGCAATCGCGGCATGGGCGCGACGCGCCAGCTCGCTGCGCGACAGGCCGACGCTGGCAATCGGTTCCAGCAGGGTGATCTCCACCGTGGCGCGCTCGGCGGCGAACAGGCGCAGCAGGTGCGTCGGCAGCTCGTCATCGCCGATGAAGGGGGCCAGCGGATCGCGCTGGCCGGCGCGCCGGTAGCGAATCGCCACCGGCTGCAGTGCCGCGCCGCTGTCCACCGCCGCCGCCAGCAGGCGCGGATGGAAGCGCAGTACCGCACTGCCGTCGGAGCTGGTGCCCTCGGGGAAGATCGCCAGGTGGCGCTGCTCGGCCAACTGTTCGGCCAGCTGGCGGCCCAGCTGCAGGCTGTCGCCGGCACCGCGGCGGATGAACAGGGTGCCGGCCTGGCGGGCCAGCCAGCCAGCCAGCGGCCAGTCGCCGACCTCGGCCTTGGCGAGGAACGACAGCGGGCGCAGGGCGCCGAGCACGGCGATGTCGACCCAGGAAACGTGGTTGGCCAGCCACAGCACCGGGGTGTCCGGCAGCCGGCCGTGGATCCGCACCGCGAAGGGCAGGGCAGCGCGCAGGTGGCGCATGAAGCGCCAGGTCAGGCGCTGGCGCAGCGCCATCGGCACGCCGCCGAGGCGCTCGCGCAGCGCGACCCAGGCGGCGAACAGGGCGCCTTCGCCGAGCACCACGAACAGCCGCAGCAGGCGCGCATACAGGCGCAGTCGGCGCATCAGCCGACCGCCTTGAAGTGCCGGGCGTAGCGCGGGCAGAGCTCGTCGCGCTTGAGCAGGATGAATACGTCGGCGACCTGGAAGTCCGGATCCCAGCACGGCTCGCCGCAGATCTTCGCCCCCAGGCGCATGTAGGCCTTGAGCAGCGGTGGCAGTTCGGCGGTCAGGTTGTCCGGCACGTCGAGGAGCGGCAGCGGCTGGCGCGGTTCGGCGCGCAGGTGGTCGTGGCAGAGGTGGCGGGCGCGCAGGCGTTGCATCACCGCGCGAGCCTGGATGCCGCCGTCCTGCATGGGAATGCTGGCGCAGCCCATCAGGTAGCGATAGTTGCCCTCGTTGAGGGCTTCCGCCAGCGCGCCCCACAGCACGGCAATGGTGGCGCCGTTGCGGTACGCGGCAGCGACGCAGGTGCGGCCAATCTCCAGGATCGGCCCCTGCAGCTTGCTCAGGCCATGCAGGCGGAACTCGTCTTCGCTGTAGAAGCGGCCCAGCTGGCGGGCGGTGTGGTGGTCGAGCAGGCGGGTGGTGGCGACCAGTTCGCCGCTGGCCAGATCGCGCACGCCAAGATGGCTGCAGTGGGCGTCGAAACCGTCGCAGTCGAGGCCTTGCTCGGCGCCTTGCAGACGGGCGCCGAACTCCTCGCCGAACACGCGGTAGCGCAGGGCCTGGGCTTCGAGCAGGGCTTCGGTGCCCTGCAGGCGTTCGGCCTGCAGGCGGCGGCTGGGGCTGGACTCGCAGGATAGTGCAATGGCGGACATGCATAACCTCCGGGCAGCCACTGGGGCCGCTTCCTTGTTGTGTGCATGGCCATGCTGGCAAGCCGGGATGTCTGGCTGGTGACGTGGCGGTGATGCTTCTGTGACTGCGGGCGCAACGTCGAGGCGAGCGCTCGGCGTACAGTGCCGTACTGGCGATGAGGCCGGCGTGGCTCTGGCGCGCTTGATGCAGGTCAGTGAACTTGTAACCCGGCCTCGTTAAGCTGGTGCAAACGTAGAATATGAGGTAGCCATGCGTCGCGAGCCGATAGTCCTGTTTGATAACGGCACCCACCAGTGCCTGTGTTTCGATGATCTGGTCACCGGTGAAGGTGTGCAGACCAACCAGTTCCTGATTACCGACAACGAGCAATACATGCTGCTCGATCCGGGCGGCGACCTGACTTACACCCCCCTGTCGCTGGAGCTGTCCAAGCACATCCCGGTGCAGGACCTGACCTACATCTTCGCTTCGCACCAGGACCCGGACATCATCGCCGCACTGGACAAGTGGCTGCTGCACACCAAGGCCAAGGTCATCTGCTCGCGCCTGTGGGCCCGCTTCCTGCCGCACCTGACCGCCAACTACCTGGCCGTCAGCCACGGCATCTCCACCTACGACCGCATCATCGCGCTGCCTGACCGTGGCCAGAGCCTGCCGCTGGGCAACTGCCAGCTCAAGGCGGTGCCGGCGCACTTCCTGCACTCGGTCGGCAACTTCCAGCTCTACGATCCGATCAGCAAGATCCTGTTCTCCGGCGACATGGGCGCCTCGATGGTTGACGATGCCCAGCCGGTCAGCGATTTCGCCGCCCACCTGCAGAGCATGGAAGGCTTCCACCGCCGCTACATGGCCAGCAACAAGGTCTGCCGCCTGTGGGCCGACATGGTGCGCAAGATGGACGTCGAGATGATCGTGCCGCAGCATGGTCGTCCCTTCGTCGGCAAGGCGATGATCACCGCCTTCCTCGACTGGATCAGCCAGCTGGAATGCGGCATGGACCTGATGGGGCCGGCGGACTACACCCTGCCGCGCTAAGCCCACCGGCCTGCTGCGCAACGCCGGCGCCACCTTCGGGGGCGCCGGCGTTTTGCTTTGTGCCGGCTGCGTCCTTGAGCCCCGACCGACGGCCGGCTATGGTGCACGGAGTTCATTGCCGCACGAGGACTCGATGCCCAGCCCGGCCACTTCCCTCCCATGCATGGCGTCTGCGCCATGACCCAGGCGGTCTTTCCCTGGCGCGCAGGCAACCGTTTCCAGTTGCTGATCGATGGCGAACAGTTCTTTCCGCGGATGATCGCCGCCATCGACGCCGCACACCGGCAGGTCGAGCTGGAGCTGTATCTGGTCGAGGCTGGCAGCTGCGCCAACCGTCTGGTCGATTGCCTCTGTCGTGCCGCGCAGCGCGGGGTCGAGGTGCGCTGCCTGTTCGACGCCTTCGGCAGCCAGCGCTTCGGCGCGCGGCTGAGCGGGCAACTGCGCCGCGCCGGCGTGCAGTTGCGCCTGTACAACCTGATCGACTGGCGTCACGGGGTGCGCAACCTGTACCGCGACCATCGCAAGCTGCTGCTGGTCGATCAGGCGCTGGCCTGGGTCGGCGGCGCCGGCGCCACCGATGACTTCTGGTTGCCGGAGCAGGCCGCCAGTCGCTGGCACGAGCTGATGGTGGAACTGGCCGGCCCCGCGGTAGCCGACTGGCAGACCCTCTTCGAGCGCCAGTGGCAGGCCTGCGTCGAGGCGCATGACTGGCGCCCGTACATCCGCCCGCTGGAACACCTGCCGCCGCGGCCACTGCCGGGCGCAGGACTGGGCCGGGTGGCCTATGCCGATTCACGCCAGCACCGCGACATCCTGCGTTCGCTGCTGCGCACCCTGGGGCATGCCCGTGGCCGAATCTGGCTGGCCACGCCGTATTTCCTGCCCAGCTGGCGGGTGCGCAAGGCGCTGCGCAAGGCGGCCCGGCGTGGCGTGGATGTGCGCCTGCTGCTCAGCGGCCGGCTCACCGACCACGGCCCGGTGCGCTTCGCCGGCCAGCGCTATTATCCGCGGCTGCTCAAGAGCGGCGTGCGCATCTTCGAGTACCAGCCGCGCTTCCTGCATCTCAAGGCCGTGCTGGTGGATGACTGGGTCAGCATCGGCTCGTGCAACTTCGACCACTGGACCCTGCGCTTCAACCTGGAGGCCAATCTCGAGGCCCTCGACCCCGGCCTGACCGCGGCGCTGGCGAGCAGCTTCGAGAGCGATTTCGCCGCCAGCCGCGAGATCACCCACGACGACTGGCTGGCGAGGCCGCTGGGGATGCGCCTGTCGCAGCGCCTGTGGGGCTGGCTGGATCGGCTAGTGGTCAACCTGCTGGATCGCTGGCGCTAAAAAAGCAAACCCCGGAGCGGCGGGGCCGGTCCGGGGTTTTCCTGTGGCTTGGGAAGCTTACTTCACTTCCACTGCCAGGCTGTCGGCGATCTTCTGCTTCCAGATCGCCGGGCCGGTGATGTGCACCGACTCGCCCTTGGTGTCGACGGCCACGGTGACCGGCATGTCCTTGACCTCGAACTCGTAGATCGCTTCCATGCCCAGTTCGGGGAAGGCCAGCACCTTGGACTTTTTGATCGCCTGGGCGACCAGGTAGGCGGCGCCGCCGACGGCCATCAGGTAGACGGCCTTGTTGTCGCGGATCGCGTCGATGGCGATCGGGCCGCGCTCGGACTTGCCGATCATGCCCAGCAGACCGGTGCTTTCCAGGATCTGGCGGGTGAACTTGTCCATGCGGGTTGCGGTGGTCGGGCCGGCCGGGCCAACTACCTCGTCACGCACCGGATCGACCGGGCCGACGTAGTAGATGAAGCGGCCCTTGAGGTCCACCGGCAGCTCTTCGCCGGCGTTGAGCATGTCGACCATGCGCTTGTGCGCGGCGTCGCGGCCGGTGAGCATCTTGCCGTTGAGCAGGATGGTCTCGCCCGGCTGCCAGCTCTGCACTTCTTCCGCAGTGATGGTGTCCAGGTTCACGCGACGGGCGCTCGGGCCGGCTTCCCAGACGATTTCCGGGTAGGCGTCCAGGCTCGGCGCTTCCAGCTCGGCCGGGCCGGAGCCGTCGAGCACGAAGTGGGCGTGACGGGTGGCGGCGCAGTTGGGGATCATGCACACCGGCAGCGAGGCGGCGTGGGTCGGGTAGTCCATGATCTTGACGTCGAGCACGGTGGTCAGGCCACCGAGGCCCTGGGCGCCGATGCCCAGCTGGTTGACCTTGTCGAACAGCTCGAGACGCAGTTCCTCGATCTTGTTCTGCGGACCGCGGGCCTTCAGCTCATGGATGTCGATGGATTCCATCAACACTTCCTTGGCCATCAGCGCGGCCTTCTCGGCGGTACCGCCGATGCCGATGCCGAGCATGCCCGGCGGGCACCAGCCAGCGCCCATTTCCGGGACGGTCTTCAGCACCCAGTCGACGATCGAGTCGGACGGGTTGAGCATGGCCATCTTCGACTTGTTCTCGGAGCCGCCGCCCTTGGCCGCGACGTCCACTTCCACCTTGTCGCCGGGAACGATGGAGTAGTGGATGACCGCCGGGGTGTTGTCCTTGGTGTTCTTGCGGGCACCGGCCGGGTCGGCCAGGATCGAGGCGCGCAGGACGTTGTCCGGGTTGTTGTAGGCGCGGCGTACGCCCTCGTTGATCATGTCGTCGAGGCTCATGGTCGCGCCGGTCCACTGCACGTCCATGCCGACGCGGACGAACACGGTGACGATGCCGGTGTCCTGGCAGATCGGGCGGTGGCCGGTGGCGCACATGCGCGAGTTGATCAGGATCTGGGCGATGGAGTCGCGCGCGGCCGGCGATTCCTCGCGCAGGTAGGCCTCGTGCATCGCCTGGATGAAGTCGACGGGGTGGTAGTAGGAGATGAACTGCAGGGCGTCGGCGACGCTCTGGATCAGGTCGTCTTGCTTGATCACGGCCATGGAACGCGGTCCTCTAAACAGGCGGAACTTCACGGCGCGCCACCGCAGGCGGCGCAAAAAAACGGCGCCGCAGTATAGCGCGCGGGCGGCGGTGCGGACACCTGCCTGCCGTCGACCTTGGTCGATGGGCGAACAGCCGGACTCAATGCGCCAAGGGAGAAGAGCGCCGAAAAAGTCGTCATTCCCGCGCAGGCGGGAATCCAGAAGGCACGTGGCGCCTGGGCTCCCGCCTGCGCGGGAGCGACGGTGTGTGGTGGTTGCGCTTCTGCAGTCACAAGGCCGCCTGCGGGCGGCCACTCTGCTAGTGGGGTGGCGGTCAGGCCAGCGGTTCGCCGACGTGGAGGATCTTCAGGGTGTTGGTGCCGCCGATGGTGTCGAAGCTGTCGCCCTTGGTCATGATCACCCAGTCGCCCGGCTGCACCACGCCACGCTTGAGCAGTTCGTCGACCGCCGCCTGGCTGACCTTCTCCGGCGCCAGGGCGGCGGCATCGAAGGGGATGGTCTGCACGCCGCGGAACATCGCCACGCGCGCCTGGGTGGCGCGATGCGGCGAGTAGGCGAAGATTGGCACCGCGGAGCGGATGCGCGACATGATCAGCGGGGTGTAGCCGCTCTCAGTGAGGGCGATGATCGCCGTGACCTTGGGGAAGTGGTTGGCGGTGTACATGGCGGCGAGGGCGATGCTCTCGTCGCAGCGCTCGAAGGTCTCGCCCATGCGGTGGCGGGACTTCTGGCTGGTCGGATGCTTCTCGGCGCCGACGCAGACGCGCGCCATGGCCTTGACCGCTTCCACCGGGTAGTCGCCGGCGGCGCTTTCCGCCGACAGCATCACCGCATCGGTGTAGTCCAGCGCGGCGTTGGCCACGTCGGAGACTTCCGCGCGGGTCGGCATCGGGCTGTGGATCATCGACTCCATCATCTGGGTGGCGGTGATCACCACCTTGTTGAGGGTGCGCGCGTGGGCAATGATCTTCTTCTGGATGCCGACCAGCTCGGCATCGCCGATCTCCACGCCGAGGTCGCCGCGAGCGACCATCACGCCGTCGCTGGCGCGGATCAGGCCGTCCAGCGCCTCGTCGTTGGCCACCGCCTCGGCACGCTCGATCTTGGCGATCAGCCAGGCATCGCTGCCGGCCTCGTCGCGCAGGCGGCGGGCGTATTCCATGTCGGCGGCGTCGCGCGGGAAGGACACCGCGAGGTAGTCCAGGTCCATCTCGGCGGCCAGCTTGATGTCGGCCTTGTCCTTCTCGGTCAGCGCCGGGGCGGTGAGGCCGCCGCCGCGACGGTTGATGCCCTTGTGGTCGGACAGCGGGCCGCCGACGGTCACCGAGCAGAGCAGTTCGCTGGCGGTGACCTGGTCGACGACCATGATCACCCGGCCGTCGTCGAGCAGCAGCTCGTCGCCGACCTTGCAGTCCTTGACCAGATCCGGGTAGTCGATGCCGACCACTTCCTGGTTGCCGGCATCGCGCGGGTGGCTGATCGAGAAGCGGAAGGCATCGCCCTGTTGCAGCTCGATGCGCTTGTTGGCGAACTTGGCGATGCGGATTTTCGGGCCTTGCAGGTCGCCGAGCAGGGCGACGTGGCGATCGTGCTTGGCCGCCAGCTCGCGGACCAGCTTGGCGCGCGCCTTGTGCTCGTCCGGGCTGCCGTGGGAGAAGTTCAGGCGGGCGACGTTCATCCCGGCGAGGATCAGCTGCTCGAGCACCTGCGGCGAGCTGCTGGACGGGCCGAGGGTGGCGACGATCTTGGTACGGCGAAACGGCATCAGGGTACTCCTGGGTAAGGTGGTGAAGCGCTGGCGCTCCCGCTTGTGGCGGCGCACGCCAGGGGTAGTCGGCTTGCCTGGGCAGGCCGGGGTCGTTCGTGGCCGGAAGTCGGCTCAGTGGGCAGGTACGCCCTGCGGCTTGAGCACCAGCAGGTCGCAGTCCACGCCCTCGAGCACCCGCTCGGCGGTATGGCCGATCAGCGCGGTATCGAGGTGGCCGCGGGCGATGGCGCCCATCACCAGCAGGTCGACGGCATTGTCCTCGACGAAGCGCGGCAGGGTTTCCTCGGCGAAGCCCTGCAGCAGGTGGGTGCGAGGCTTGGCGATGGCGTGCTGGCCGAGCAACTGCTCGAAGGCCTCGCGATGGCGTTCGCCGGTGTGCTCCACATAGTACTCGTAATCGGCCACCAGCTCGGCATCGAACACCAAGGTGCGCGGCAGCGGCGCGTAGCTGTGCAGGTAATGGTCTTCCAGGCCGAGGGCCTGGCCCAGCGTCTGCGTGGCCTCGATCAGCAGGTGGTCGAGGGCGGCCGGCTTGTCGGCGCTGTGGGTCGGGTCGAGCGCCACGGCGATGCGCTTGCCCAGCCATTTGCCCTCGGGCTTGACCAGCCACAGCGGTGCCGGGCAGTAGCGGATCAGCTGCCAGCAGCTGTTGCTCAGCAGCAAGCGGCGCAGCAGGCCGTGGCTGTGGGCGGTCTTCAGCACCAGGTCGGGCTTGAGCTCCAGGACGCGGCTGATGATCATCTTGTGCAGCGGCTTGCCCCAGCGCGCCTCGCAGGTGACCGTCAGGCCCTCCTCGCGCAGCGGTGCGGCCAGCTGTTCCAGCCACTCGCGGCGGTGGGCGAGCAGGGACTGGCGCGCCTTGTCCACCTTGGCGCTGTCGAACAGCACGCCGGCATCCAGGGCGGTGTTGAATTCGCACAGCAGCAACTCCAGGGCCGCCCCGCTGTGGCGGGCGATCCAGGCCGCGCGCTCGAGCGACGGTTGCGAAGGTTGGGTGGGGTCGATGACCACCAGCAGCTGCTTGAGTTGCATGTCGGATTCCTTGGCCGGTCAGTTGGCTTCCCATTGGCGCGCAGGCGCGGGGAAGGGCGGCTTGAATTCACTCAGCCTAGCGCCTGTGCCACTACACATGCAAACCGGTGACAGTGGCGTGACAGGCGGTGTAGAGCGGCTGATCGTCTCTGCCGCAGCGCCCCCGGCAGAGCCGGCAGCGCAACGGTGCAAGGGGGTTGTCGGCCCCACTCAGAGGGTGCCGGCGGCCTTCCACTGCAGATAGCGGCTGATCAGCTGCGGGCCGAGTTCGCCGGGGCGCACGTCGAGCACCGGCAGGCCCTGGGCGGCCAGGCGCTCGTGCAGGGCGACGCGGGCGCCGGCGTAGTCGACGGTGCCGCAGTAGTTCAGGGCGTCGGCGTAGCTCTGCACCGGGTGCTGGCGCTGGCGGTCGAGCACCTCCTCGCGCAGGCTGGCGATCAGCAGGCGGTGACGCTGGGCGATACGCGCGGCAGCGGCGGGCAGCTGCTGGTCGTCCTCGTCGCGCAGGTTGCTGAGCAGCACCACCAGCGCGCGGCGCGGCTGGCGGGCGAGCAGCTCGCTGGCGGCGCTCTGGTAGTCGCCCGGCAGCTGGCCGGGTTGCAGGTCGTAGACGGTGTTGAGCAGGGCGTTGAGCTGCGGCTGGCCCTTGGCCGGCGGCAGATAGCGCGGCGTCGCGCCGGCAAAGCTCAACAGACCGACCGCATCGCCCTGGCGCAGGGCGACATGGGCAAGCAGCAGGCAGGCATTGAGGGCGTGGTCGAAGTGGCTGAGGTCACTGTCCTGGCTGCGCATGCGCCGGCCGCTGTCGAGCAGGAAGATGATCTGCTGGTCGCGCTCGTCCTGGTATTCGCGGGCGATCGGCTGGTGCTTGCGCGCGGTGGCCTTCCAGTCGATCTGGCGCAGGCTGTCGCCGCTGCGAAACTCGCGCAGCTGATGGAATTCCTGGCCGCTGCCGCGGCGCGGCTGCTGGCGTACGCCGAGGCGGCCGAGCCAGCTGTCCACTGCCATTAGCCGCGCCCCGTGCAGGCGGGCGAAGTCGGGGTAGATGCGCGCGCGGCCCGGCAGTTCCAGGTAGCGGCGCGCCTGCCACAGGCCGAAGCGGCTGGGCAGGCCGATCTCGCAGCGCGTGAACAGGCTGTCGCCGCGCACGCGCGGGCGGATGCGGTAGCGCAGCTCGACGCCCTGCCCGGCACTCAGCGCAACGCGCTGCGGCAGGCCGTGGAACTCCAGCTCGACCGGCACATGGTCGAACACCTCCAGCCAGCGCGGCGGCTGCGCGCCGGGGGTGATGCGCAGCAGCACCTCGCTGCCGTGGTCCAGCGCCAGGTGGCCGGGCAGCTGGCGCTCAAGTTGCGGCGAGGGCAGGCGGCGCAGCCACAGCGCATCGAACAGCGCCACGCCGGCCAGGGCCAGCAGCGCGCCCCACCACAGACCGTGGCTCCAGGCCGGCAGGGCGAGGCCGAGCAGCGGTAGGGCGCCGAGCAGGATGGCCGCCAGCAGCAGGGCAGCGCTCAGGCCGAGCAGGCGCGGCGAGGGCTTCATGCGCGCGGTGCGGCCACCTGGCCGAGCAACTGGGCGAGCACCTGGTCGACGTCGCGGCCTTCGATCTCCAGCTCGGGGGCCAGGCGCACGCGGTGGCGCAGCACCGCCGGGGCGCAGGCCTTGATGTCGTCGGGGGTGACGAACTCGCCGCCGCGCAGCAGGGCGCGCGCGCGGGCGCCGCGCACCAGGGCGATGGAGGCGCGCGGCCCGGCACCGAACAGCAGGCCCGGCCAGTCGCGGGTGCTGCGCACCAGGCGCACCGCGTAGTCGAGCACCTGGGCGTCGATCGGCAGCTCGGCGCAGATCTTCTGCAGCACCGGCACGTCGCGCTCGCGCAGCAGCGGGCGCAGGGCGGCGACTTCGAGCATGTCGCTGCGCGCCGAGCGGGTCACCTGGCGGACCAGCTCCAGCTCTTCGTCGTGCTGCGGATAGTCCATGCGCAGCTTGAGCATGAAGCGGTCCAGCTCGGCCTCCGGCAGCGGGTAGGTGCCTTCCTGCTCGATCGGGTTCTGCGTGGCCAGCACCATGAACGGCCGCGGCACCGCCAGGGCGTTGCCCTCGAGGGTGACCTGGCGTTCCTGCATCACCTCGAGCAGCGCCGCCTGGGTCTTGGCCGGGGCGCGGTTGATCTCGTCGGCCAGCAGCAGGTTGGTGAACACCGGGCCGCGGCGCAGCTTGAACTGCTCGCTGGCCAGATCGTAGACGGCATGCCCGGTGACGTCGCTGGGCATCAGGTCGGGGGTGAACTGGATGCGCGCGAACTGGCCGCCGAAGCAGCGCGCCAGGGCGCGCACCAGCAGGGTCTTGCCGAGGCCGGGCACGCCCTCGATCAGCACGTGGCCGCCGGCGAGCAGGGCGCAGAGCACGTCGTCGATCACCGCCTGCTGGCCGATCAGCGCGCGGCCCAGCTCCTCGCGCACGGCTTGCAGCAGCTGGGTGGCGCGTTGCAGCTGGCTGGCTGCCTGCTCGGTAGTGGCTGGGGTGCTTTCGGCGGGTTGTTCGCCTGCCAGGGGCAGGCTGGATTCTTCGCTCATCAAAGGGCATTCCTGAGTCGTTGCAGGTGGGCGACCTGGCGGGTGAACGGGGCTGGCCCGAGACGCTGCTCGGCGAGCGGGCGCATGGCCTGGCTGATATGCGAGGGCGACAGGCGGCTGAAGCGGCTGAGCAGCTGCCACTGTTCGGTGACCGGTAGGCGCTCGAAACCGGGATGGCGCTGGCGGGCGCGCTGGCGCACCTCGGCCTGCAGGCGGGTGAGCAGGGCGGCGTGGCCCTGCTGGCGGCAGAGGAACTCGGCGCAGGCGCGCAGGTGCTCGCCGAGCTGGCGGCGTGGCGGGGCGGCATCGTCCTGCCGCGGGCCGTGGCGCAGGCCGAAGTGCCAGAGCAGCAGGGCCAGCAGCACGCCGAGGGCCAGCAGCGCCTCGGGGAAGTGGCGCAGCAGCAGGCGGGGCAGCGCTTCGCCGTCGAGGCGCTGCAGCAGGGTGACCTGACTGTCCTGGGTCAGGTACCAGAGCAACCAGGCATGGTCATGTTCACCGATGCGCTCGTTACGCCACAGGCCGCCGTCGCTGAGCACGGTGACCAGGCCGTCGCCGTGGGCCAGCTGCAGCAGGTGGGTGGCCTTGGCGCTGTTGGCCCAGGCGTGGGCGCGGTCGCCGACGTCCTCGAGGTGGTAGCGGGTATCGAAGGCAAAGTAGGCCGGGGCTTCCTCGTTCTCCAGGTACAGCTTGGTCAGCTGCGGCCAGGGATCGGCGGGGAGGTCGGCGGGCTCCTCCTCGTCGGCCAGGCTGCTGCTGGGCAGGCGGCGGATCTGCAGCAGATCGAGCAGCAGGTCGTCGCTGCGCTGGCGCTGCTCGCTCCAGTTGGCCTGCGCCACCACCACCAGCTGGCCGCCGGCAGCGGCCCAGTCGAGCAGGCGCTGGCTCTGCGCGGCGCTGAGCTGCTTGCGCGAGCCGAGCAGCACCAGGCTGTGACCGACGGCCGGGGTGTCGTCGAGGAAGCGGCTCAGGCCGTCGGCGCGGTCGACCGCGATCTGCCGCTGGCGCAGGAAGTGTTCGGCGGCCAGCCAGGGGTTGGACCTGGCCTCCGGCGCCGGACCGAGATCGACGCTGCGCCGCTGCGGGTCGAGCCGGCCGAGCAGCAGGGCGGCCAGCGCCGCCAGCAGCGCCAGCGCGGCCAGGCTCAGCCACAGGCGTTGGCGGGCGTTCATGCGGCCACCTCGGTGTGCGTGCGGCTGTTCAGGCCCAGTTGGCGCCAGGCGGCGCACAACGCGGGGCCAAGCTCGGTCGGCGGCGGGCGACTGCCATAGGCCAGCGCCTGCCAGGCGTCGAGCAGCTGGCGGGCGAAGGCACTGAGCGCCGGATCATCCAGCTCCTGTAGCAGCACCAGCACCTCGCCCTCGGTGTGGGCCGCCTTGAGCGGCAGGCGGCGCTGGTGCAGCAGGTGGCTGAGCAGGCCGCGATAGAGCAGGGCGAGGGCAGCGCGCGGATCGGCCGGCCACAGCTGTTCGACGCTGGCGGGCAGGTCGTCCGGCAGGCTGCGCGGGTCGACGGCCAGGCCGAACAGGTGGCTCGGCGGCACGACGTCGCTGACGGCGGCGGTCTGGCCGCGCTGGGCGAACAAGCGCAGCCAGTCGCGGTAGCGCCAGGCGAGCAGGCCGACGGCGCCGAGCAGCAGGGTCCACAGCAGCGTCTCGAGCAGGCCGGCGAGGGTCTGCGTCCAGACCGGCGGTGCCTCCGGCTGCGCTGAGACGGGGCGCTCGGCCGCCGACCAGCCCCAGTCGAGGCGTTCTTCCACCCGGTGGAACGGCGGCGCCGCCAGCAGGCTGCGGATTTCCTGTTGCGCCCGTGTGCTGTCGAGCGGCTGGCGGGTCAGGCGCGCAGCCTCGGGGCCGGGGTTCTCCTCGCTGGGCAGCGGACAAACGCGGATGGCGGCGGCAGTCGGGGGGCTCGGCTCGGTATCAGCGGCCAGCGCCGCCGCGTTCGGCATCAGCAGGCCGACGCCCAGCAGCAGGACCAGGCTGGCTTGGCCGAGGCGCTCGAGCAGGCGGCGAAAGGCCAGTTCCAGATCCCAGGCTTCCAGCTCGCTGCGCCGGTTGAGATACAGACTGAAGCCGCAGGCGACATACACCGGCTCCCATAGCACCAACACCAGGGCGTAGCAGGCGTTGCTCAGGTGCTCCAGCCACAGCCAGTCCTCCGGCGGGCGCAGCAGAACGGCCAGCCAGTTGCGCGGCTCGCCGAAGTGGGTTGGTAGCAGCAGATAGATCAGCACCAGCAGGCCGGACCACAGGACCATTTCGATGTGCATGCCGAGCAGGGTCAGCCAGCGCGCGACCCCGCTGCGCCGGCCCAGCGCCTCGAGGCGCTGGCGGCGGGCCGGGCCGCGCAGGTTTTCCAGCTGCAGCAGCGGCAGGGTGAAGCTGCGGCTCAGGCTGAAGCGCCGCCAGGTCAGGCAGGCCAGCAGCTCGCCGCGCAGCAGCGCGGGCCAGGCGCGCAGGGCCTGGCTGAGGGTCGGCGTGGCGCCGAACAGGGCGCGCGAGAGGATGTGCAGCGGCAGGCGCTCGAAGGCCGGCTTCAGCCACCAGAACAGCAGCAGGACGACGCTCGGGTAGCGCCACAGCAGCAGGCTGAGTACGGCCAGCAGCGGCAGGGTGAGCAGCGCCCAGCTGCCCAGTAGCAGGCCGGCGTGGTGCTGCACCAGGCGCACGCCGAGGTCGACGGCCTCCCACGGGCTGCGCGGGCGCAGGGCCGCTTCGGCGGCGCTCAGCGGCATGCGCGGCTCCGGCGGCGGCCGGCAAACTGGCGGCGGAAAAAAACGGCGGTCACGACGACTCCCTGTGTTGTGTATCTGTCCTGCACGGCCCGCTTCCCGACCGCGACGGCCGGCACGTGGCGACTGTTCCTAGCCAGCCTGGTGCCGGCGTCCGCCGAGCAGGAAATAGAGGCCGAGCAGCAGCCAGAGCGCGGCGCCGACGGCGTACTTCACGCCGGTGGAAAACTGCGTGACCGACGACCAGTAGGCCTCGACGAAGGCGGCGATCAGCAGCAGGACGATCACGCCGCAGACCAGGCCGATGCAGCCCTGGGCCGCCGCGCGCAGGGCGGCCCGCCGGCTGCGCGCTCCGGGCATCAGCAGGGCGCCGCCGAGTTGCAGGCCGGCGGCGCCGGCGAAGGTTATGGCAGTCAGCTCGAAAGCGCCATGGCCGACGACGAAACTGAGGAAGGTTTCATCGTAACCGATGCGCAGCAGGTGGCCGGCGATGGCGCCGATGTTGAGGCCGTTGAACAGCAGGAAGAACAGCGAGCCGACGCCCAGCAGCAGGCCGCCGGCGAAGGTCTGAAAGGCGATGCCGATGTTGTTCATGATGTAGTAGCCGAACATCAGCCAGTCGCCGCTGCTGCCGCGTTCGCCGAGCGGGCCGAGGCGGCTGGCATCGGGGTCGTACATCAGTTCCATCTTCGCCACCTGCTGCGGCGACAGCAGGCTGTAGATCAGGTCGGGAAACAGGTAGACCAGCAGCCCCATGCCCAGTAGGCTGCCATAGAACAGCAAGCTGGCCAGCAGGATGCTGCGCCAGGCGCTGCGCACCTGCTGCGGGAAGCCGGCGAGCAGGAAACCGAGCAGGCGCGGCCCGAAACTCTGCCGCGGCCGGTACAGCTGCTGGTGGGCACGCAGATTGAGCAACTGCAGGCGCTCGACCAGGCTGGTGGCGTAGGCGCGGCTTTCCGCCAGGGCCAGCTGCTGGCACAGGCGCCGATAGGCGGCGGCGAATTCGCCGGCCTGGGTACCGAGCGACTTGCCCTGCTCCATGAGCTGGAGCTGGCCCTCCAGGGCCTGCCACTCGGCCCGGTGCAGGGCTTCGAACTGGGCCTGCTTCATGCGCTACCCCGCAGGCCGGCGGCGATCCGTTGCAGGCGCAGCGGCGCTTCGCTGGCCGGCACGCCGAGCAGCGGGGCGAGCAGCCCGGCGAGTTCCTCGCGGCGCGCTGGCGACAGCTTGTGCTGGCGCTCGTCGAAGGCGAGCAGGGCGCGCTGCTCGTCGGCGGTGAGGGCGAAGGGCGCCGCCAGCGCGGCCAGCGGGGTGGCCGGCGGCACCGCCGGCTGACGCTGCTGATGGATCACCAGGGTGCCGGCGGCGAGGTCGCCGAGGCGCTGAAAGCGCGGGCTGGCCAGGCTAGCGAGCAGGCCGCAGCCGTAGCCCAGCGGCAGCATGTCGACGGCGCGCAGCAGGTTGCGCAGCAGCGAGGCGCCCCAGCCCACCGGCGTGCCGTCCTCGTGCACCACGCGCAGGCCGAGCAGCTGCTTGCCGGGCGTGCAGCCCTGGTTGAGCACCTCGAACAGCACCATGTACCACCAGTTGAGCAGGAACAGCAGGATCAGGCCGAGTCCCAGGCCCAGTCCGCCCAGGCGGCCGAGCAGGCCGAGCGCCGCCAGGGCCAGCGCGCCGCGCAGGGCGAGGTCCACGGCAAAGGCCCGCGAGCGCACCAGCGGACCGGCCGGGGACAGCAGCAGGTCGACCCCTTCCGGGGTTTCCTCGCGCAGGCGGGTGTCCAGCGGCGGGCTGGCGAGTGAGGTTGGCGACATGGCGATGGCTGCTTGGCGGAAAAGCCCGATGCTAGCGAGGGCGGGGCGGGCGCGGCAACCATCGGCGGCCTGTTAGACTGCCGCGGTCCCGACCCTGGAGCCTTTTCCGTGACCGCGAGCATCTTCTGGTACGACTACGAAACCACTGGCATCGATCCGCGCCGCGACCGGCCGCTGCAGGTGGCGGGCATCCGTACCGACGAGGCGCTCAACGAGATCGGCGAGCCGCTCAACCTGTATTGCCGGCCGAGCGACGACATCCTGCCGCACCCGATGTCCTGCCTGATCACCGGCATCGCGCCGCAGCGTCTGGAGCAGCAGGGGCTGGGCGAGGCCGAGTTCATGACCCGCCTGCATGCCGAGCTGGTGCGTCCCGGCACCTGCACGGCCGGCTACAACAGTCTGCGCTTCGACGACGAGGTGACCCGCTACAGCCTGTACCGCAACTTCTTCGACCCCTACGCCCGCGAGTGGCAGGGCGGCAACAGCCGCTGGGACCTGATCGATTTGCTGCGCACCGCCTACGCCCTGCGCCCGCAAGGCATCGAGTGGCCGCAGGAAGACGGGCGGGTGACGCTCAAGCTGGAACGCCTGACCGCCGCCAACGGCATCGACCACGGCCAGGCCCACGATGCGCTGGCCGACGTGCGCGCCACCATCGCGCTGGCGCGGCTGGTCCGCGAGCGCCAGCCGCGGTTGTACGACTGGTGTTATCAATTGCGCAGCAAACAGCGGGTGCAGGAACAGATCCGCTTGTTGCAGCCGCTGGTGCATATATCCGGGCGCTTTTCCGCGCAGCGGCACTTTCTCGCCGTGGTATTGCCGCTGGCCTGGCATCCGCGCAATCGCAATGCCCTGATTGTCTGCGATCTGCAGGCCGATATTGCACCGCTGCTGGAGTTGCCGGCGGAAACGCTGGCGCAGCGCCTGTATACCCGTCGCGAAGAGCTGGGTGAAGGCGAACTGCCGGTGCCGCTGAAACTGGTGCAGATCAATCGCTGTCCGGTGCTGGCGCCGCTCTCGGTATTGCGCGAGGAGGATCGCCAGCGTCTCGGCGTGGATATGGCGGCCTGCCAGCAGCAGGCGCTGTTGCTGGAACAGCAGCAGGCGTTGTGGAAGGACAAGCTGTCGCGAGTTTATGCGGACAACGGTTTTGCCGTCAGCGAAGATCCGGAACAGCGCCTTTATGACGGTTTTATTGGCGACCGCGACCGCGGCCTGTGTGTGCAGGTGCGTGAGACTGATCCGCTGCAACTGGCCGGGCGGCACGGACTGTTTGGCGACGAGCGCCTCGAGGAGTTGCTGTTCCGTTATCGGGCGCGCAACTTTCCGCAGACTTTGGCGCCTGCCGAACAGCAGCGCTGGCAGGAGTTCTGCCGCCTGCGCCTGAGCGATAGTCGTGCCGGTGCGCCGAATACCCTGGCCGAGTTCGATAGCGCACTGGCCGAACTGTTGCCGGGCTGCGACAGCCGCCAGCAGGCGCTGCTCGGCCAGTGGCAAGCCCATGCGCAGCGCCTGCGCCAGCACTACGGGCTGGGCTGACGGGGCCATGAGCTCGCGGGCTTGCGCGCAGGGCGCCGGCTGCGGGTAATTGGTTTTTTGCGCTGCGGTATGGGGCTTCGCCGGTACTTGCCGGACACTTGACCCGTAGGCAAATAAAAAACGCCAGCAGGGCTGGCGTTTTTTATTGCGGCGCAAAAATGATTGCGACGAACTTAGCCGAGCAGGGTGACCCAGCTTTCGACGGTATCGCCACCCCAAGTGGCTTTCCACTCTTTCAGGGTCTTGTGATTGCCGCCCTTGGTTTCGATCACTTCACCGGTGTGCGGGTTCTTGTACTGCTTGACCTTGCGGGTGCGCTTGGCCGGAGCTTCAACTTTGGCGGCGCGTGCCGGACGGCCAGCCTTGGATACTTTGCCTTCGGCATCCAGCAGGGCGAGGATGTCCGGCAGGGACTTGCCGTACTCGGCCATCAGTTCGCGGAGTTTGGCTTCGAAGTCCAGTTCCTTCTGGAGGTTGCCGTCCTGCTTAAGGGCCTGCAGGCGTTCCTGCAGTTGCTTGATGGCGGCTTCGGTCGAGCGGAATTCGTTGATCAGAGACATTTTCTTTACCTTGGTAAAACGGTCTGCAGGAAATACTGGCGTGAACGAATAATAGGCACACGATAATGCCGAGTAAATAGCTGGAAACGCTTTATGGAATATTTGGCAAAATAATTCGGCATTGTCGGTCGGTGTTTTTCCCGGCCTGCTGCGCAGTATGTTGGCGGTTTACCGGCTGTTTCCTGTGACGGCGCTGCTGTAGTTTTTCGTCCGGCTGGCTAGAATGGCGCTTTCGATGTTTGCGGAGTTACCCCATGCGCACTTTCCGCCTGGTCATCGCCTGCCCCGACCGCGTCGGTATCGTGGCCAAGGTCAGCAACCTGCTGGCGACCTACAACGGCTGGATCACCGAGGCGAATCACCATTCGGATCTGGATAACGGCTGGTTCTTCATGCGCCACGAGGTCCGCGCCGACTCGCTGCCCTTCGATCTCGAAGGTTTCCGTCATGCCTTCGCGCCGATTGCCCGCGAGTTCGGCATGCACTGGCAGGTCTACGACTCGGCGGTGAAGAAGCGCGTGGTGCTGATGGCCAGCCGCGAATCGCACTGCCTGGCCGACCTGCTGCACCGCTGGCACAGTGGCGAGCTGCACTGCGAGATTCCCTGTGTGATCTCCAATCACGACGACCTGCGCAGCATGGTCGAGTGGCATGGCATTCCCTTCCACCACGTACCGGTCGACCCGCAGGACAAGACTCCCGCCTTCGCCGAGGTCAGCCGCCTGATCGCCGAGTACCGGGCCGACTGCGTGGTGCTGGCGCGCTACATGCAGATCCTGCCGCCGACCCTGTGCCAGGACTACGCCGGCCGGGTGATCAACATCCACCACAGCTTCCTGCCGTCGTTCGCCGGGGCCAAGCCCTACCACCAGGCGGCCAAGCGCGGGGTCAAGCTGATCGGCGCCACCTGCCACTACGTCACCGAGGAGCTGGACGCCGGTCCGATCATCGAGCAGGACGTGGCGCGCGTCACCCACCGCCAGCAGGCCGAGGACATGGTGCGCATCGGCAAGGACGTGGAGCGGAGGGTGCTGGCCCGTGGGCTACGCTACCATCTGGAAGACCGGGTGCTGGTGCACGACAACAAGACGGTGGTATTCGAGTGATTCGCCGCGGGCGGGCCGCAATCGCGTGATTGCGACGCTTGCCCCGCGGACCAGGACAGACGACAGATGACAGAGGAGAGCGGCCATGCTCAAGTCAATCAAGGTACGTAGCTACATGACCCGCCGGCTGCTGACCTTCAAGCCGGAGATGGACCTGTTCACCGCCATCAACCGCCTGCTCGAGCATGGCCTGGCCGCCGCGCCAGTGGTCGACTCGGAGGGCCACCTGATTGGCGTGCTGTCCGAGGGCGACTGCCTGCGCGCGATCCTCTCCGGCGCCTACTTCGAGGAGGCCCACGGCACGGTCGGCAACTACATGGCCAGCACACCGGATACCATCGACGCCGATGCTGACATCATCGAGGCCGCCGAATGCTTCCTGCGCGGCCAGCGCCGGCGCCTGCCGGTACTCGAGGACGGCCGGCTGGTCGGTCTGCTCAGCCGGGCCGACGTCCTGCGCGCCGTCAAGGAGTTCGCCCAGCACGATCAGGGCCGTCCGGTCTGACGCCAGGTCCGTGACCGCAGCGCTGGTTTGCACGGTCGTGGTCGTGTTATCACCCATGCTGCCGAGCACCGCGCTACAGCGGCGGGGTGCTTCCCTCTCCGTATCGAGCTGCCAGGGGAATGCTCCATGCCCGAATCCAGTCAACTTCTGCTTGGCGCCGATCCCGCGGGCCAGCCGGTCGCCAGCCTGCTGCGCCTGGCCAACCGCCACGGCCTGATTGCCGGCGCCACCGGTACCGGCAAGACCGTTACCCTGCAGCGCCTCGCCGAGGCATTCAGCGACGCCGGCGTGGCGGTGTTCGCCGCCGACATCAAGGGTGACCTGTGCGGCCTCGGCGCGGCCGGCGAGCCGACCGGCAAGATCGCCGAGCGCATCGCCAGCATGCCCTGGCTCGGCCATCGGTCGCAGGCCTACCCGGTGACCCTGTGGGACGTGGCCGGGCAGAGCGGCCATCCGCTGCGCACCACCCTCAGCGAAATGGGGCCGCTGCTGCTCGGCGCGCTGCTGGAACTCACCGACAGCCAGCAGGCCGCGCTGTACGCCGCCTTCCAGGTGGCCGACCGCGAAGGCCTGCTGCTGCTCGACCTCAAGGACCTCAAGGCCCTGCTCAACCACCTGCAGGCCCACCCCGAGGTGCTCGGCGAGGACCGCGCGCTGTTTACCCCGCAATCTTCACAGGCGCTGCTGCGCAAGCTGGCGACCCTCGAGCAGCAGGGCGCCGAGGCGCTGTTCGGCGAGCCGGCGCTGCAGCTGGAGGACATCCTGCAGCCGGCGGCGGACGGCCGCGGGCGCATCCACCTGCTCGACGCCAGCCGCCTGGTCCACGAGGCGCCCAAGGTCTACGCCACCTTCCTGCTCTGGCTGCTGGCCGAGCTGTTCGAGCAACTGCCCGAGCGCGGCGACGCCGACAAGCCATTGCTGGCGCTGTTCTTCGACGAGGCGCACCTGCTGTTCGCCGACACGCCGAAGGCCCTGCAGGAACGCCTGGAGCAGGTGGTGCGGCTGATCCGCTCCAAGGGCGTCGGCGTCTACTTCGTGACCCAGTCGCCCAGCGACCTGCCGGATGACATCCTCGCCCAGCTCGGCCTGCGCATCCAGCACGGCCTGCGCGCCTTCACCGCCAAGGAACAGAAGTCCCTGCGCGCGGTGGCCGACGGCTTCCGGCCCAATCCGCAGTTCAACACGCTGGACGTGCTCACCGAGCTGGGAATCGGTGAGGCACTGGTCGGCACCCTGGAGGACAAGGGCACACCGGCGATGGTGCGGCGGGTGGCCATCGCCCCGCCGCAGTCGCGCCTCGGTCCGCTGAGCGAGGGCGAGCGTGCCGCGCTGATCCGCCAGTCGCCGCTGGCCGGACGCTACGACCGCCCGGTCGATCACGAGTCGGCCTACGAGCGACTCACCGCCCGCGCGGCGCAGGACGAAGCGCCGCCGCCGCTCGCCAAGGGCAAGGCAGCGGGGCAGGAGCAGTCGCTTGGCGACATGGCCGGCGAACTGCTCGGTGGCGCGGTCGGTCAGGCGATGAAGAGCGCCATGCGCCAGGCGGCCAACCAGATCGGTCGCGAACTGGTCCGCGGCTTGATGGGCTCACTGCTCGGCAAGCGCCGCTGAACCCGGCGGCGCACCCTTTTCACGCAAGTCCCCGTCTCGTCATTCATGGAAGGAAGCCCGGCATGCGTCTGCCCGCGACACTCGTCCTGTTGTTCCCCGCCACCTTGAGCACCGGCGTTCTGGCCGATGTCGCCACGCCGATTGCCGCCGTCGTGCTGTATCCCGGCAGCGCCAAGGTGGTGCGCACGGCCCAGGTGGCACCCGGCATGAGCCAGGTGGTGTTCTCCGGATTGCCGGCGCGTTTCGATGCGCGAACCCTGCGCGCCGAGGCCGGGCCGCACGTGCGCATCGGGCAGATCGTGACCCAGGACGCCGCCGGAGCTAGCGCGCTCAATCCCGCCGAGGCAGCGCTGGAGGCGAAGATCCTCGCCCTGCAGGACCAGCAGGCGGCGCTGGATGCCGAGGTGGCCGCGGCGGAGATGGTCAAGCGCTACCTTGAGCGCTTCAGCAGCGAAGGCGCTGCGCCGGCCGACCAGCAGGCCCTGCCCACCGATGCCAAGGCGCTGTCCGGCATGCTCGACGCTATCGGCAAGGGCGCCAGCGATGCCCTGGCCAAGATCCAGGGGCTGACGGTACAGAAGCGCGAGATCGCCAGGCAGATCGACGTGCTGCAGCGCGATCTGGGCCAGTTGCGCAGCGGCATCAAGGATTCGCGCAGCGTCACCGTGATGCTGAGCGCGGCCCAGGCCGGCGAGCTGAAGCTCAGCTATCAGGTGCCCAATGCCGGCTGGAAGCCCGCCTATCGCGCGGCGCTGGATACCCAGGCCGCGCAGTTGGACCTGGAGCGCCTGGCCAGCGTGGCGCAAAGGACCGGCGAAGACTGGAACAACGTCAAGCTGACGCTCTCCACCACCCAGCCGCGGCTGTCGCCCGCCGGCCCCGAGCCGCAGCCCTGGGTACTCACCTGGCAGCCGCCGATGCCGGCGCCGCTGGCGGCGATGGAGTCCAAGGCCCGCGCGAACGGCGCGTTGGCGGGCGCGGCGCCGGCCTCGATTGCACCCTTGGAACGCGTCGCCAGTGACGAAGCGAACTACCAGCCGCCGACCTTTGCCAACCATGGCGCGTTTGCCAGCGAGTTCGTCGTGCCGACGCCGGTCAGCCTGCCGGCCGATGGCCGCGAAGTGTCGGTCAGCCTGGCGCAGCAGACGTTGCCGGCCAAGCACCATCTGCGCATCGCGCCCCGCCTGGAGCGGGCCGCGGTGGTGACCGCCGAGGCCGAGCGTCCCGAGGGCGTCTGGCTGCCCGGCGATACGCAGCTGTTCCGCGATGGCAGCTACGTGGGCTCCGCCTACTGGAATCCGGCCAGTGCCGAGCGCTTCGTGTTTTCATTCGGCCGCGACGAGCAGCTGCGCGTGGCGGTCGATCAGGTCGAGGGCCAGTCGGGCACCACCGGTGTGTTCGAAAAGCGCCAGGAACGCCGGGTCGCCGAGGTGTTCACCCTCAGCAACAGCCACAAGCAGCCGGTGGATGTGCTGCTGCTCGAGTCGTCGCCGGTCAGCGGCTCCGAGGAGATCACCGTGCGCGCTGCCTTCGACCCGGCGCCGACGCTGCAGGCCTGGCAGCAGCGCCGCGGCGTGGTCGCCTGGGAGAAGACGCTGGCCGCCGGGGAAAGCGCCAGGTTCGCCGTCGACTACACCATCGCGTATCCCAAGGATGGCCAGGTCGGCGGGCTGGACTAGAGCGTCCCCGCGGGCTCTCGCCAGCGGGGGCGCCGGCAGTCACCAGGTCGGTGGCCGCGCGTGGCGATGGGCAGCGGCCTGCCATACTGTCCGTCATGGTCAGCGCCACTTTCCGCTTCTACGCGGAGCTCAACGACTTCCTGCCGGCCGCGCGGCGGCGGCAGTCGTTCACCTGCGCCTGCGCGCGGGCGGCCACGGTCAAGCACATGATCGAGGCGCTCGGCGTGCCGCACACCGAGGTCGAGCTGATTCTGGTCAATGGCGAGTCGGTGGGCTTCGAGCGGAGCATCCTCGACGGCGACCGCGTGGCGGTCTACCCGCGGTTCGAGACGCTGGACATCGGCCCGCTGCTCAAGGTCCGCGCCCAGCCGATGCGCGTCCTGCGCTTCGTTGCCGACGCCCACCTCGGCGGTCTGGCCCGGTTGCTGCGCATGAGCGGCTTCGACACCCTCTACGACAACGACTTCGAGGACGGCCAGATCGCCGCACTGGCCGCCGCGCAGCAGCGCATCGTGCTGACCCGCGACCGCGAGCTGCTCAAGCGGCGCATCGTCAGCCGGGGTTGCTACGTACATGCGCTCAAGCCGGCGCTGCAGTTGCGCGAGCTGTTCGAGCGCCTCGAACTGGCGCGTAGCGCGCGGCCGTTCACCTTGTGCGTGCACTGCAACCTGCCGCTGCACGAGCTCGACACCGCGCTGGCCAGGGAACGGGTGCCACCGCGCGCCGCCTGGCTCTACTCGCGCTTTCTGGTCTGCGACGATTGCCAGCGCATCTACTGGGAGGGTTCGCACTGGCGCAACATGTGCGCGCTGCTGGGGCCGCTGCTGAAGGTGGATTAGAGGCTGCCCGCGCCAGCGGCGCGGGCAATCCTCTCTCCGATCAGTGGATTTCGCCGCAGAAGATATCCCGATTGCCGTCGGCAGGGCTGGTACGCAAGACGATGCTGTGTTCGCTCGTGCGCAATTGCGCCAAGGCCACCGGCACTGACTTCGACGTGTTCCAGGCGCCATGTTCGCCGCCGATCTGCTCGGATATCACGGTCTGGTTCATGGCGTAGGCCGGCTCGCTGGCGAGTTGGCCGCAGGTGCCGGGGTAGATGTAGCTGTAGACATGCACCGGAAGGCTTACCCAGTCCGGTACGCCGCTGACGAAGAAGTTGATTCCTGTTGAACGGTCTACTGCCGCCAAGGTGGCGTGGGCAATCGCGCCCCCGTTGATTGGTGCAGCATTCAGACGCACGCCGACGATCTGCGGTTGATCACTCTCGGTCGGCATTGCGAATCCCTGGCTCGCAGCCGCCGCGAAGATCACAGCCAGCCAAGCCTTCGTTTTCATTGCTCGTTTCCTCCTCGGAAAACGTCGTGGTGCCCGCGCCCTGACCTGCGGGGACGGGCGTCGGCCGCGAAGCAGAGTGGGATGTGCTCTGCGGCGGCACAGTGCAGATTAGACCCGTTGCGACGAGGCGCTCCGTAGGGGGGCAAATTCCCGACAGAGGGACTGGGTCTTGATGTGGATTTCTTTTGAATCAACGAGTTGTGATTCGGCCGGCTGCCCGGCGCTGTTCGCGGCGCGCCTGGCGCCGGCGTTGGTTTACGGGATTTTGCCGCAGAAGATGTCCTGGTTGCCGTCGGCCGGGCTGGTCCGCACGACGATGCTGTAGCCGCCGCTGCGCAGGTGCTCCAGGCCAGCCGGGACCGACTTCGCCAGCCGCCAGCCGGCATAGCGGCCGATGCGATCGGCCAGCACGATGCGATTCAGCTCATAGGCCGGCTCGGTGCCGAGCCGGCTGCAGGTGCCGGGGTAGATGAAGGTGTAGAGGTGCACCGGGCGGCTCACGTTGTCCGGCACGCCGCCAATGACCAGGGTGAGCCCCGTCGCCTTGCCTTCGTCCACCAGGGTGGCCTCGGCGATCTTGCCCGCGTTGACGTGTGTCGCCGTCAGGGGAACGCTGACGATCTGGCGATCCTGCGGGCTCCCCGTCGACAGTCCGCATCCCTGGCTTGCCGCCGCCGCGACCATCAATGCCAGCCAAGCCGTTCTGTTCATCGCTGCGTGTCTCCAGCTCACCTCGTGGGGCCCGGCCCGCAAGCGCTGGGGACGAGCGTCGGCTGCGGCGCGGCAGGTCACGGGCTGCCCCGGCGCCCTTGTCAGCCTAGCCGACGATCAGAGAACCCGACGCAGAGGGCGCATCGCCGAGTGGGTGAAGCCCTGCCGACCATAGAAGCGCTGCGCGGCGAGATTGTCGGCATCGGTGAGTAGGGTGAGGCGTCGGCAGCCGATCTCCCGCGCATGGGCGATGGCCCGCTCGAGCAGCGCCGAACCCACGCCTGCGCCGCGGGTGGCGGCGTCCACCACCATGTCCTCGAGCAGCGCCACCCGAGCGCCCAGCGCGGTGGAGATGGTGTAGAGCAGGTTGACCATGGCGACGATGCGCGCGTCTTCGACCGCGACGAGGATTTCGCCGACCGCGGGGTCGGCGATGATCGCCGCCAGTCCACGCTGCTGCGCGGCGCGGTCTGGAGTGAATTCGGCTTCCTGGGCGAGCAGCTGGTCGAGCAGTTGGCAGAGGGCCGGGATGTCGGCGGGGATGTCGGCGGGGATGGCGGGGCGGATGTGCATGGGACCTCCGGTCGGGTGGGGATGTCCCACGTTTGCAAGTAGCGCGCCAGCTTAGGCGCGCCTTGCACGGCGGGCACCCCGGGACTTTACTGTTCTTTCCATTGCTCTTGAAAAGGTCCTGCCTGCGCGCGGCGAACCCAGCGCCGCGCTCGCCGGCAAGCAGCGCGGTCGCTGCCAGCGAGCGGCTGGCGGCGATGGGAGGCCGTCATGAACACCACTAAAGACAGTCTCGGCAACCCGCTCAGCGGTGCGCAGCCGAGCAGCGTGCAGCACTACGAACGGGCGCTGCACCAGTTCCAGTGCTATTGCGGCGATCCGCTGGCGACCATCGAGGTGGCCTGTGCCGAGCGTCCCGATTTCGTCATGGCCAGGGTGCTGCATGCCTGGCTGCATCTGCTCGGTACCGAACCGAGCGGCTGGCCGGTCGCGCGTGCCGACCTCGAACTGGCGCGCCAATGGCCGGCCAACGACCGCGAGCAGGCACATCTGGCCGCCATCGCCCAGCTGGTCGACGGGCACTGGCATGCGGCGCGGCGGGTGCTGGAGGACCTGACCCTGGCCTATCCGCTCGACGGCCTCGGCCTGCTGGCCGGCCACGTGCTCGACTTCTATGTCGGTGATGCGCGCATGCTGCGCGACCGCATCGCGCGTGCCTTTCCCGCCTGGTCGCCGGCGATGCCGGGCTTCCATGCCCTGCTCGGCATGCACGCCTTCGGCCTGGAGGAAACCGGTGCCTATGCCCGCGCGGCCGCCAGTGGTCATGCCGCCCTGCTGCTGGAGCCGCGCGATGCCTGGGCACACCACGCGGTGACCCATGTGCTGGAAATGCAGGGCCGCCAGCACGAAGGCATCGCCTGGATGCGCGACCGCCAGGCGCAGTGGGCCGAGGACAACTTCTTCGCCATCCACAACTGGTGGCACTTGACGCTGTTCCATCTGGACCTGGGCGAGCTCGACGCGGTACTCGAGCTGTTCGACAGCGCCATCGTCGGCAGCCAGTCGCCGCTGGCGCTCGACCTGGTGGATGCCTCGGCGCTGCTCTGGCGCCTGTACCTGCGCGGCGTCGATGTCGGCGAGCGCTGGAGTGCGGTGGCGGAGCGCTGGCTGCCGTTCGCCGCCACCGGCCACTACGCCTTCAACGACGCCCACGCGATGATGGCCTTCGCCTGCGCCCAGCGCGGGGAGGCGATCCAGGTCGTGCTGGACGCCCAGGCTCGTGTGATGCAGGAGGGCGGCGACAACGCCATGTTCACCCGCGATGTCGGCGCGCCGCTGTGCAAGGCGATCCTCGCCCTGGTGGAAGGCGACCCGGGGCGCACTGTGGAACTGCTGCGCCCGCTGCGCGGCATTGCCCACCGTTTCGGCGGCAGCCACGCGCAGCGCGACCTCATCGACCTGACCCTGCTCGAGGCGGCCCTGCGCGACGGCCAGAAAGCCCTGGCCCGCGGCCTCGCTGCCGAGCGCGTCGACGCCAAGCCGGGCAGTCCTGCGGCCCGCGAACTGCTGCGCCGGGCGGCGGGCTGAGCGCCGGGGTGCGGGTATATCGCTAACGGCTACGGCGGATGATGAAGCCGTTGTCGATCCTGTCGAAGCCCAGTCGGGGGTAGTAGTCCATCGCCTCCGGCGCCGACAGCAGGATCAGCGCCACCTCCTCGCCAAGCGCCGCGCGCACCCGCTCGACCAGCTCGCGGCCGATGCCGTGGCGCTGGTAGGCGCGGTCCACCGCCAGGTCGGACAGGTAGCAGCAATAGCTGAAATCCGTCAGCGCCCGGCACACCCCGACCAGCCGCTCGCCATCCCAGGCCGACAGCACCAGGTCGGCATTGGCGAACATCCGCTCGATCCGCGCCAGGTCGTGGCTGGGGCGGCGGATGCCGGAGGCGTCGAACACCGCGGCCACGGCGCTGGCGGGGAGGGGCGTGTTGAGCTGGTAGGTGAGCATGGGGCTTCCTTGCACGGATGGGGATCGGAGTCTTCAGGGTATTACCGCAAAACACTCCGGATCGCCAAACGGCGGCAGCATTTAGCGCTCGGTTAGCGCCGACCGCAGGCGCCTGGTCTCGGAACCATGGCCCGCCAAGCTTGAGTCAAGCAACTGAGTGCACAGGTCACTAGAATGGGCGGCTCCGGCAGCGAGCGCTGCCGTCGTTGCCCCCCTTCGCGAGACTGCCCATGAAACGTTTTGTCCTGCTCGACACCGCCGTGATTCCCGACAACGGCGGCGCGCTGTGCCTGTTCGAGTACGGTGACGACTTCGTGATCAAGATCCAGGGCGGCCACGGCGGCCAGCTGATGAACACGCGCATGCACGGCTCGGAAGACGCGCTGGCCGAGATCCCCTGCAAGAAGGTCGCCGCCCGGCCCAACCCGCGGGTGCTGATCGGCGGCCTGGGCATGGGCTTCACCCTTGCATCCGCGCTGAAGCATCTGGGCGACAACGGCACAGTGGTGGTGGCCGAGCTGGTGCCCGGGGTGATCGAGTGGAACCGCGGCCCGCTGGGCGAGAAGTCCGGCAACCCGCTGCGCGATCCGCGCGCCGAGGTGGTCAACGCCGACGTCGCCAAGGTGCTGCAGGCCGAGCCGCACGGCTTCGATGCGATCATGCTGGACGTCGACAACGGCCCCGAAGGGCTGACCCAGGAAGCCAACAACTGGCTGTATTCGCTGGACGGCCTGAATGCCTGCGCCCAAGCGTTGCGCCCCCGCGGCATCCTCGCCGTGTGGTCGGCCAGTGCCGACCGCGCGTTTTCCGCCCGGCTGAACCAGGCCGGGTTCAGGGCCGAAGAGGTCAAGGTGTTCGCCCACGGCAACAAGGGCACCCGCCACACCATCTGGATTGCGGAAAAGCGCCAGGGCTGAGGTTAGCGCTCGCCCAGCCGCCGGGCGAAGGAGGTCGCATACGCCTGGGAGCGAAAGCGCAGCACCGGATCGTCGCTCGGTGCGATACCGTCGCTCATCACTAGCGGGTCGAAGTTGATCGGTTCGCAGGCCGCGCCCTTCTGCGGCATCGCCGCGCTGAGGGTCAGGGTGCCGACGGTCACCTGCTGGCGATTCTCCGGCCAGGCCAGGGTCGGGTTGTCCTCCGGATCGCCGGGCTCGCCGATGCTCAGCACCATGTCCCAGCGCACCGGCCCCTGCCGAGTCCGTTCGATCAGGCGTTGTTCGAGGAAGTCCGCCGGCAGGCTGGCGAGCTCCTCGGCGGACAGGCGTCGCTCGCCGTCCTGCGGCACGAAGCGCCAGCGCACCAGCGTGGTCCGGTTGTTGTTGTCGATGAACTTGAACGTGTGGATGCCGAAATAGCTGCTGTTGGCGTAGCTGGGCGGCGGGTTGTTCTCTTCGAGGAATTTGGCGTGCGCCAGATGGTCCGGGTGGCTCGCTTTGAACGCCTTGAGCCTCTCGGGATCGGGCTTGCCGGTGGCGGGGTCGGGCTTCATCGCCAGCATCTGGTCGACAAAGGTCTGGGGCTGCGCGGCACCGAATACCGGCGTGTTGAGCATGGTCATGTGCTGCAGCTGGCCGTCGCCGAGCTTGAACTCCAGGGCCATGCCGCGCGGGGATTTCGCCGTGTCGGGGGCCTTCGGGTTGCCGCCGGCCAGCGAGAAGCGCGCGACCACCGGCACGGGCGCCCCGGAAAACAGCGCCGAGCGCGAATAGGCGGCAGCCGCGGGCCGGCCGACGAACTCGCCGGTCGCGCAGGTGCCCTTGGTGTGATTGCGCCGCTCGCCCGGGGTGACACCGAACACGCCCTCGATGGCGGCCACGGCCTGCTCGGCGGTCACCTCTGGCGCGGCCATGCCCAGCGACGCGACCAGCGGCAGCGCGCTGGCCAGCAGCAATGACGGCAAACGATTGTTCTGCATATCCGCTCCTTATGTGGCACCGGGCCGGGACACAGCCATGCTGGCGTCGAGTGCGGTACGCGCCATGATCCCGTCTGCCTTTCATAGCAGCAGCGGATCGCGGATCTGGCAAGGCGAGCGGTCCTGGTTCAGTCCGCGATGCGGTAGGCACTGCACTGCCAGTAGCCGCTGACCGGCCTCTTAGGGCCGCGCCAGCCAAGGGCCAGCAGCTCGCGGGCAATCAGCAGGATCATCAGGCCGTGGCCGACGAGAAACACCGAGTCGTGCTCGCGGGCCAGCTGGATCAGCCGCTGCGCTGCCTCGTGGGCGCGCAGCTCGGTGGCCAGGCGCGGTCTGGCGAAGGCGGTGAGGCCGTAGAACCAGGCCAGGCGGAACAGCGTTTCCCAGGCCAGTGGCGGCAGCTTGGGGTACAGCCAGTGCGGGTAGGGCAGCTCGGCCTCGCAGAACACCGCCTCGCGGAGAAACTCCCGGCCCTTTGCCAGCCGCTGCGCCGACTGTACGCAGCGCGGCAGGGTGCTGCTCGCCAGCACCCCGGCGGCGGCCGCCTGCGCGAGGGTCGTGGCCGGAACCTCGCCTGCGACTATCCCCGCCTGGTCGTAATGGTGCAGCCAGTCCGGCATCGCCATCGGCACGACCCAGGAGTCGAGCTGCAGGTCCGGCTTGCCGTGGCGGGCGAGGGTGATTTGCATGGGGCGTTCCGCGCGAGGTTGCCTTAGCCACTATAGGCGCGGCACGCGAATCGGGTGGGCGACATCAGCCCGCGCGTGGGGCGAACATGATGATGGCCATGCCGCTCAGCGCCACCGTGGCGCCCAGCAGATCCCAGCCGGTCGGCCGGATGCCGTCGACACCCCACAGCCAGAGAATGGCGACGAAGATGTACACGCCGCCATAGGCGGCATACACGCGCCCCGACGCAGCGGGATGCAGCGACAGCAGCCAGGCGAACAGCGCCAGGCTCGCCGCGGCCGGCACCAGCAGCCAGGCGCTCTTGTCCTGCTTGAGCCAGAGGTAGGGCAGGTAGCAGCCGAGAATCTCGGCGACGGCGGTGACCAGGTACAGCGCCAGGGTCTTGAGTTCGAACATGCGCTCGCTCGACAGTAGAGGGGCGCCCAGCCTAAATGGCGGAGGCGCGGCCGACCAGCCGTGGGCCAGGCCATTGGGCGTCGCCCGGTCGATCCCCGCAGTTTCAGCCACCCAACTCCGCCGAAATCCGCTCTGCCGTCAGCAGCAGCGCCTCGCGAAAGCGCGCCTGCGATTCCTCGCTGTCCATGACTGCTTCCGGGCCGGACAGGTTGATCGCGGCGACCACTTCGCCGAGGTGGTTGCGGATGCCGGTGGCGATGGCGGTGGAGTAGTCGGAGCGGTGCAGAACCCAGCCGCGCTGGCGGTCTTCGCCGATCAACTGCTGCAGTTCGGGCAGGGTCTTGGGCGCCGGCGGCGGGTAGTCGTCGAGGCGCACGTGCTGGTACAGGGCGTCGAGTACCGGCGGGGTCAGGCCGGTCAGCAGGATGCGGCCCATGGCGGTGCAGTGGCAGGGGATGCGCGTGCCGATGGGGATGTTGACCGACAGGCGCTGGGCGGCGAAGGCGCGGTACAGGTACAGGCTGTCGGTGTGTTCGCGGATGGTCAGGTGGCAGGACAGCGAGGTGCGGTCGCGCAGGGCGTTGAGGTGCGGCAGGGCGATATCGACCAGGTCGCGGCTGGCCAGGTAGCTGAAGCCGGCGGAGACCACCTGCGGGCCGAGCTCCCAGGTGTTCTTGGCGATCTTGCGCAGGTAGCCCATCTCGTCGAGGGTGTGCAGGATGCGGTAGATCGCCGAGACGCTGACGCCGAGGCACTCGGCGATCTCGCTGCTGGCGAGGGTGCGCTGGTGAGCATTGAACATCTGCAGGATGGAGAGGCCGCGCTGCAGGGCGGGGACCATGTAGTCGGTGTCGCGGCCACTGTCGAGGTCTTCGGCGATGGTCATGGAAGGCTCCGGGGAAGGTGGATCGTAGGGTGGGTTAGCCGCGTAGCGGCGTAACCCACCATCGATGCTGAAGGCATCGCCATGGCCGGCCTGGCAGCCGCTCGGTGGGTTACGGCCTGCGGCCTAACCCACCCTACGGTTGGCGCGCCGGCTCACAGCAACGCATCGATCCCCGCCGGCTGGCCGCCGAACTCGGCCATGGCGTCCAGCAGCGCGTCCCAGAAGTAGCTCACCGAGGCGCGGTCGCAGAGGATGTGCAGGCACGGCAGCTCGCCTTCCGGCAGGTTGACCACGATGACGTTGATCCGCGCCGCCGAGGTCTGCGCCACCGAACCGACCGGGAAGGCCTCGGCGCGCAGGTCGACACCGCACAGCTTGGCCATCACCTCGGCGATGCACTCGCCGGTCAGCAGCAGCCAGGCGTGGCTGTCCTGGCGCGGCAGCAGGTAGTTGGCCGTCTCGGCGAAGTGCCAGCTCTGCTCCTCCTGGGATATGCGCGCGCCGGCGTCGCGCAGGCTGCCGAGCAGCAGGTACTCGGTCTGCGACAGGCGCGCCACGTGGCTGCCGTCGGCCTGGGTCAGCGCCCGGTTGGGCGCCTCCGGCAACTGGTAGCCGCGAGCGGTCAGATACTCGGCGGCCGCGGCGCCGCGAAAGCCGACGCGCGCCAGGTTGGTCAGGTCGAGCAGCGCGCAGCGTTGCAGTTGCGGGCTTTCGTCGTGCTCGCCGTAGTGGGCGACGATCACGCTGTCGCCCAAGCGGCCGAGGGTGGCGCCGGCCTGCTGGCGGTACAGCGGGCTGCGTTCGATGAATTGCTGGGCTTGCAGTGCGGCCATGATCACAGCTCCTGACGTTGGGTTTCGGGATCGAAGAACGGCAGCTTGACCACCGTGGCCTGCACCACCTCGCCGCCTTCGACGCGGATCGGGATCTGGCTGCCCGGCGCGCTCTGCTCGGCCGCGCAGTAGGCCAGGCCGATGATCTGGCCGAGGGTCTGCGAGTATTCGCAGGAGGTCACGTTGCCGCTGATATCCGGCCCGTTGAGCACCAGATGGCCTTCCAGCGGCTTGGCCGAGGTGGCCGGCAGGACGAAGCCGACCAGCTTGCGCTTGAGCGGCTGCGCCTCGAGGATTTCCACCGAGCGCTTGCCGACGAAGAACGGCTTGCTGCGCGCGATCGCCCAGCCCATGTCGATCTCCGCCGGATGGGTCATGCCGTCGGTGTCCTGGCTGATGATCACGTGGCCCTTTTCCAGGCGCAGCAGGCGCTGGGTCTCGACGCCGAACGGGCGGATCTCGTCCTTCTCGCCGGCCTGCATCAGCGCATCCCACAGGTATTCGCCGTAGCGCGCCGGCACGTGGATCTCGTAGCCCAGCTCGCCGACGAAGCCGACCCGCAGCAGGCGTGCCGGGATACCGGCGACCGTGCCCTGGCGCACGGCCAGGTAGGGGAAGGCTTCGGCGCTGAGATCGACATCGGTGCACAGCTTGCGCAGCACGTTGCGCGCCCGCGGCCCGGCCAGGTTGACCGCGGCCATCGCCGCGGTGACGTTGGTGATGTCGACGTCGAGGCGCCACTGCGCATTCCACTTGAGCATCTGCTGGTAGATGCGGTCGACGCCGCTGGTGGTGGCGCTGACGTAGAAGTGCTGGTCGGCGAAGCGCGCGCACACGCCGTCGTCGATCACCACGCCGTGCTCGTTGGTCATCAGCGCGTAGCGCGAGCGACCGACCGGCTGCTTGGCGAAGGCGAAGGTGTAGATGCGGTTGAGCAGCTCGGCGGCATCCGGACCGCGCACGTCGAGGCCGCCGAGGGTGGAGACGTCGATGATGCCGACCTTCTCGCGCACGTGGCGGGCCTCGGCCTGCATGCACGCCTCGCGCTCCTCCGGCTTGCCGTAGTAGGCCGGGCGCTGCCAGACGCCGGCCGGCATCATCTTGGCGCCCAGCTCGACATGGCGCTGGTGCATGGCGGTGTGCCGGTACGGATCGAAACCGCGGCCGGCGACGTGGGCCAGCTTCTCGGCGACGAAGGGCGGACGGGCGGTGGTCACCCCGGTCTCGCTGACGCTGCGGTTGGTCGAGGCGGCCACCAGGCGCGCGGTCGGCAGCGCCGAGTGACGGCCCTGCGAGGGCCCCATGCCGACGGTGGAGAAGCGCTTGACCAGCTGCACGTCGCGGTAGCCGTGGCGGGTGGCGTTGACGATGTCGCGCACCTGCAGGTCCTCGTCGAAGTCGACGAAGTCCTTGCCGTCCGGGTGCGGGAAGATCGGCCAGTCGAAGTTGACCCGCGGCTCGGCGACAAAGCTGGCCTGCGCCGCTGGAGCCTGCAGGCCGAGGGCGGCGCAGGCGGCATTGGCGACCTGGCTGGCTTCGCGCAGCACGTTGTCGAGGGCGTGGCGGCCGTTGACCGAGCCGGCCACGCTGAGGTTCTGCGGCAGGCCGCTGAGGGTGAAGGCGGCCTGGGCGTCGTCGTAGGCGAGCTTGCCGCCGGCCTGGCAGAGCAGCTGATAGACCGGCATGTAGCCGGCGGACATGCACAGCAGGTCGCAGTCGAGCTGCATGCCCTTGCCGGCCACCTGGCCCTTGCCGACGATGCGCCGCACGTCGACACCGCTGATGTGGCGCATGCCCTTGCCGTGCAGCGCTTCGTACACGGTGCTGCCGCTGTGCAGCGGGATACCGGCCTTCTTCAGCGCCGCGGCGAGGTCGGCATCGGCCGGCTGGGGACGCATGTCGACCACCGCGGCCACGTCCACGCCCGCCTCCCGCAGGTCGAGGGCGGCGAGATAACCGTCGTCGTTGCCGGTCAGCACCACGGCGCGCTGGCCGGGCTTGACCGCGTACAGCTTGATCAGGCGCTGCGCGGCGCTGGCCAGCATCACGCCCGGCAGGTCGTTGTTGCGGAACACCACCGGCTGGTCGAAGGCGCCGGCAGCGACGATGCACTGCTTGGCGCGCACCTTGTACAGGCGGTTGCCCTGGATCACCGGCAGGTAGTTGTCGGTGAACCAGGCGTTGCAGGTGGCCTCGGTGAGGATCTGGATGTTCGGGTGGCCTTGCACCGCGCCGACCAGTTCGCGGCGCAGCGCGTCGGCGCGCTGGCCCTCGATGTCGAAACGCGCCCAGGCCAGGGCGCCGCCCAGGTAGCTCTGCTGTTCGACCAGCAGCACCTTGGCGCCGGCATTGGCGGCCTGCAGCGCGGCGGTGAGGCCGGCAGGTCCCGCGCCGACCACGGCGAGGTCGACGAACAGGAAGGCCTTGTCGTGGTACTCGGGCTGGAACTCGAGATCCAGCACGCCGAGGCCGGCCTTCTTGCGGATGATCGGCTCCCACACCTTCCAGATGCCCTTGGGCTTGTAGAAGGAGCGGTAGTAGAAACCGACCGGCATGAACTTGGAGAACTTGCCGAGCAGGGCGTCGCGGTCGTTGTCCAGCGAGCCGGCGAAGTTCTGCCCGGTGACGCGCAGGCCCTCGGCCAGCGGCTGCAGGTCGGCCAGCACGTTGGGCTCGCTGGGCAGCTGCACCAGGGTGTTGGCGTCCTGGCCGGCCATGGTCAGCGGGCCGCGCGGGCGGTGGTACTTGAACGAGCGCGACAGCAGCCAGCGGCCGTTGGCGGCCAGGGCGCTGGCGATGCTGTCGCCCTTGAAGCCCTGGTAGGCGGTGCCGTCGAAGTCGAAGCGAAGCGGCTGATCGCGGTCGATCAGCAGGCCCATGGGTGCGGGCAGGCGGCTGTAAGCGGTCATGCGACGACCTCCTGAGGCTTGGCGGGCGCGGCGAAGTCGACGCGCTGGGTGAAGATTTCCTTGGGATCGAAGGTGCGCACGATCTCGTCGGTGACGGTGTGGCGTTCGGCGAGGAACCAGTAGCTGCTGGCGTTGTGCATCCACCATTCGGTGACCACGCCGGCGCGGTTGTCGCTGTTGAATACGTAGTCGGCCCATTCGGCGTCGCTGCAGGTGGCCGGGTCGGGCATCTGCTTGAATTCGCCGCCGTAGGTGAATTCGCTGATGTTGCGCGGACCGTTCAGGGGGCAGGGCATGATCTTCATCGCGGGTTCCTCAGTGGCTGGCGGCGGTGGCGCCCATTTCGTTGACCTGCTGGAAGGTCGAGAAACGCTCCAGAGCGAAGGGTGCGATCAGCTCCGGCGTCCTGCCGCCGCTGGCCACCAGTTCCGCCATGGTCTTGCCGCAGATCGGCGTCGACTTGAAGCCCCAGGTGCCCCAGCCGGCGTCGAGGTAGTAGTTGTCGATCGGCGAGCGGCCCATGATCGGGCTGTAGTCCGGGGTCATGTCGGTGGTCCCCGCCCACTGGCGCATCAGCTTGGCGTTGGCCAGGAAGGGGAACATCTCGATGGCGTGGGCCAGCAGGCTCTCCTTGAGGTCGAGGGTCGAGCGGGTGTTGTACAGCGGGTAGGGGTCGGAGCCGCCGCCGAACACCACCTCGCCGCGGCCGGTCTGCTGCACGTAGCAGTGCAGCGCCGAGGAGCTGACCAGCGGGTCGAGGAACGGCTTGAACGGCTGGGTGACCATCGCCTGCAGCGGGTAGCTGTGGATAGGCGCGCGGATGCCCAGTTTGTTGAGCAGCAGCGAGCTGTGCCCGGCGATGGCCTGCACCGCGCAGCCGCACTTCACGGTGCCGCGGTTGGTCTTCACGGCCGTGATCTTGCCGTGCTCGACCACGAAGTCCTGCACCTCGGTGAGCTGGTGGATCTCCACGCCGCGCTTGGCCGCCTGCTTGGCGTAGCCCCAGGCCACCGCGTCGTGGCGCGCGGTGGCGCCGTCGATGTGCCACAGGCCGGCGAGCACCGGCAGGTGGCCGGGGTCGAGGTTGAGGGTCGGCACCAGCTCGCGGATCTGCTGGCGGTCGATCATCTCGGTACGGCCGCCGAAGTGCTTGTTCACCTCGGCGCGCTGGCGGAAGGCGCGCACCGTGGCGTCGGTGTGCGCCAGGGTCAGCTGGCCGCGCTCGGAGTACATGATGTTGAAGTCGAACTCGTTGGACAGGCCCTGGAACATCCGCACCGACTCGGCGTAGAACTTCACGCCCTCGCTGGTCAGGTAGTTGGAGCGGATCACCGCGGTATTGCGCGCGGTGTTGCCGCCGCCCAGATACGCCTTCTCCAGCACCGCCACGTTGGTGATGCCGTGGTACTTGGCCAGGTAGTAGGCGGTGGCCAGGCCGTGGCCGCCACCGCCGATGATCACCACGTCGTAGGACGACTTCAGTTCCTTCGGTGCCGGCAGATCGACATCCACCGGGTAGTCCGAAGACAGGCCGTATTTCAGCAGGCTGAACGGCATGTGGCCTCCTCACTGGCCGCGGGGGCCGAGTTGATGTGTTGCTGGCACGCGGCGGTCACGGTGTTCTGCATCAGCAGGGCGATGGTCATCGGGCCGACGCCGCCGGGCACCGGGGTGATCGCCGCGGTCAGCGGCTGCACGCTGGCGAAGTCGACGTCGCCGACCAGGCGGTTCTTGCCGTCTTCCTCGATGCGGTTGATGCCGACGTCGATCACCACCGCGCCGGGCTTGATCCACTCGGCGTTGATCATCCGCGGTCGACCGACCGCGGCGACCACGATGTCGGCCTTGCGGCACAGCGCCTGCGGGTTCTTGCTGCGCGAGTGCAGCACCGTCACCGTGCAGTCGGCGGCGAGCAGCAGGGCGGCCATCGGCTTGCCGACGATGTTGGAGCGGCCGATCACCACCGCGTGCTTGCCGGACAGATCGCCCAGGGTGTCGCGCAGCAGGCGCATGCAGCCGGCCGGTGTGCACGGGGTGAGCACCGGACGGCCCTGGCTGAGGCCGCCGACGTTCTCGCTGTGGAAGCCGTCGACGTCCTTGGCCGGGTCGATGGCCTGCAGCACCGAGGTCTCGTCGATGTGCTTGGGCAGCGGCAGCTGCACCAGGATGCCGTGCACGCCGGCATCGGCATTCAGCTCGGCTACCAGCGCCAGCACCTCGGCGGCGCTGGCCTCGGCCGGCAGGCGGTACTCGAGGGAGCGGATGCCCACCTCGCCGGCGCGCAGCACCTTGTTGCGCACGTAGACGTGGCTGGCCGGGTCGTCGCCGACCAGCACCACCGCCAGCGCCGGCTCGACGCCTTGCGCCTTCAGCGCGGCGACATCGGCGGTCACTTCGGCGAGGACCTGGGCGGAGACGGCCTTGCCGTCGATCAGTTGGCCGGGCGTGCTCATCGGAAGATCACCGTCTTGTCATGGTTGAGGAACACGCGGTGCTGCAGGTGGTACTTGACCGCCTTGGACAGGGCCACGGTTTCGGTATCGCGGCCGACCGCGACCAGCGCGTCCGGTGCGTAGTTGTGGTCCACGCGCTGCACTTCCTGCTCGATGATCGGGCCCTCGTCGAGGTCGGCGGTGACGTAGTGGGCGGTGGCGCCGATCAGCTTCACGCCGCGTTCGAAGGCCTGGTGGTAGGGCTTGGCGCCCTTGAAGCCGGGCAGGAACGAGTGGTGGATGTTGATGGCACGGCCCGAAAGTTGCTTGCACAGATCGTCCGAGAGGATCTGCATGTAGCGCGCCAGCACCACCAGGTCGGTCTTGGTCTCGTCGACGATCTTCATCAGTTCGGCTTCCTGCTGGGCCTTGGTGTCCTTGGTCACCGGCAGGTAGATGAAGCGGATGCCCTCGCGCTCGGCCATCGGCCGCAGGTCGAGGTGGTTGGAGACGATGGCGCTGATCTGCATCTCCATCTCGCCTTTCTGGTGGCGGTACAGCAGGTCGGCCAGGCAGTGGTCGAACTTGCTGACCATCAGCAGCACGCGCATCGGCTTGCTGGCGTCGTGCAGCTCCCAGGTCATGTCGAACTTGCCGGCGACATCGACGAAGCCCTGCTCGATCACCGCGATATCGCCGGCGAAGCCGGCATTGAAACGGAACACCGCGCGCATGAAGAAGGTGCCGCTGATCTCGTCGTCGAACTGCGCCATCTCGCTGATGTAGCAACCGTTGTCGGCGAGGAAGGAGGTCACGCTGGCGACGATGCCGGAAGTGGCGGGGCAGCTGATCTTGATGACGTACTGGTTCTGAGCGTGTTGCATGTCGAGTCCTCTGGAGGTGGAGGCAGCGGTTGCAAGGCGAAAAATTCGTCGGTGAAAGCCGATTTCATTCCTGAATATTTTTGACTGCTGGGAATAAAATTTTCGTGCTGGTGTTTTTATAAGCGAAGGAAAGCGGTGTGTCCATGCCTGTTGTGAAATTTTTTATCCTGTGGGGAAATTTTATGAGAGTGCGATGCTGGCGGCTTAGGTGGTCGGAGGCGTGCGCCTAGGCTGGATGGCGGGCGACGGAACCGCGGACGAAGGTGCGGGGCGCGGCGCGAGGGGCGGCTCGCCGGCACGGTGCAGTCGGCGACAGTTGGTGGAGAGGAGGGGCGAAGGCGCCGGCCCCGCCCGGGGCGAGGCGAGGGAGCGCGTTTAGGAGGGAGATGGCAGGGCGCGCGGCCAAGAAGCGATCATGATTAGTCAACTTCTTCGGGGCTGCATACTCAAGCTCGGAAAAGCTTGATTGCATGGCGGTGGCTCGTTGGACGAGCGTGCAATTATCGTAAGTGCGGCTCGGCGGTGGAGCGCTCAGGATCTCTCGAATAAATTAACGGCTCCCTAGAACTTTTCAGTGCACTGTTGATATGGGAGGGATTTGAGGTCTGTAGGTGTGTATTTTTTGAATTCGTATTTTTCTGGGGTAACGAGTACGAAAATTCCGATGGGCTGAGTCGGATTGGTTGTTGAGTAATTTATGAATGTCTTCTTGTAGGGGATTGTATAGCACTCGTTGCTTTTTCTCAGGTAAGTGTCTGGGGTTGAGTTTTCAAGATCAGATAGAGATTTGTAGTTTTCGTGAATCTCAATCAATGCTATATTTCCTTTTGTTATGTCGAGCGACTTTCCATGCATGGTTAGCGAGGTGATGTCAATTGTAGATGCTTCATTCTTCCATTGATCGGTAAATGAGTATCCAAGCTCTGCATAGTTTTGGTCTAATTCCTTGTTTATGTCGCACATGGACTTTCTGATAGATACTCCTGTCTGATTGCTTCTGGTCTCGGCAATAGCACAGTCGATGAGGGTTTTTCCATTTTTTTCTTTTAGCGTATATATGATGTCCGCGTCGCCTGAGGTAAACAGTGCGGGGGTTCCGTTAGTTTTGATCAGGTCTCGATAGGTTCCGTCTTTGGATTTTGTTATGTCTTCGTAAATGATTTGGTTGTTTAAGATTATGCCGCCATTTTTGCCCTTTGTGATTTCTGCGGCATCGGTCGGCAGAACTAGCGCTATTTGTGCGGAGGTTACGATGAATAAAAGGCGTTTGGTTTTTTGGTGTGTGAGAAGGCGATGGTGATTTTTTATAAATATCATTGGTGTGGTGAGTGAGGTTGCAAGAAGTAAATATTTCATGCTTCTGATTTTTGAATTTATTGGAGGATTAAGATTCATTTGTCGGTATTTGAGATTTCTTTTTCTCCGAGATTGATGGTTTGTATTCCGTCAAAGGCGTCGTCCGCTATGTAAATTTTTCCAGGTTCTTCGCATGATTTGTTGAAGACTTCCTTTCCGTTTTCCGTGACCACCAGTCGATAGCTTGAAAGTCCCCGCTTTTCGAATGAATAGATGTAGGTCTCTTTACTAAATCTTAAGGCTTGGGTTATTCCGTCAATACTGTCTGATTTATAGATTTTAAATATTTTTTTGGGGGAAGTGATGCTTTTAGGAAATTGCAGTTCAAGCTTTTCTCCTGGGATCCCGTACCGGTATTGAATATATCCTGAGTCAGGTGATTCGTTGCCCTTCGCACATATGGATGCGACTTTTATTTTGTTTTTCTCATTGGCGTTGAAGGAGCAGCTTATGTATATGGCTTCTCCTTCCGTACACATGGTGTCGTGGATGTCAATGTAGGGGTCTCCCCCGAATGAAATTGTTGGAAGTAGTAGAGTGCAGCCTACAACTGTTAATATTGTTGATTTCATTCCATTATTCCTTTTCGCCAAATTGTCTGGAAATGATTTTTTCTTTCTTGTCGGCTGTCGGTGTTCATGTTGACAATATCTGTTATTAGGTCAACTGCTTCTGGGGTGCTACCTGTGTCTGCTCTTTGGTGTAGATTATTGGTTATCCAGAAGTTCGCGGCAGATCGAACGGCATATTTTATGGTTTTAAGGAGGTCAGGGTTTTCAATGAAGTTGTTTTCATCGCCTGGCCATTGGCTTAGGTTCTCACGATGCCATGAGTCAAATGAAGTGTAATTAGCGCGTCCGGTCAGTTGCTTCAGTCCACGCCCTCTATATTTCCAGCCGTCCCCGCTTGCATAATTACCGTTCCCAAGTTCGCGTCGGCCGCCATAAGCACCATTCGCGATGGCTTCGAAATCTGTTTGGTTCATTGGCTGGCCATTTCCTTTTATTGCTCCGTGAAGTATGACGAATCCGTGCTCTTCTGCTTTGTCTGGATTGTCTCGAAAATATTTGAACTTTGCGGTTAGTCCGCTTACTCGATATGTTAGATCTTCTTCTGTTCGAAGTCTTTGGCCAGTCTCTTGAAGGATTTGTGCAAAAAAATGAGCTCTTCGTAGGGGGGTGTCGAGTTTGTAAAAATATATATGGTTGTTTATTTCGTTCGCGATTTCTTTGAGCTCTGGGAGGCGCGCCGTAGGCAAATCTTGATATAGCTGTTTCATGATATCTAGCGTGAACCTAAAGCCCGTGTTGTTAAAGCATTCGATCAGTGCGGTTGGATGTAGGTGGTAAATGTTTTTGGTGGTTAAAATGCTTCTCAGATCGCTCCACCAAAGGAGTTCATTGATACGCTGTTTTTCTGTGTTCCAGTCTTTTTCGCCCTCCTTGGTCATGTGGCAATCCAGTGCTTTCCACTTGCTCAGTTCAGGATCTGCATGCCACTCGCTTTCATATTGCACAATCAATCGGCTTATGGATTGTGCATGCCAAGGCTTTTTTAATGCTTCCTTGATCTCATTAGTTGTAAGCTTGTAATCGTTGTTCTTGTCGATGATTTTATAAAGTCGCTCATTAATTGGTCCCCCGTCCGCGTTGTTGATCTGCGCCAGATAGTTGGTCATCTCCCCCTCATCCAAAACACCATCAGCGCTGAGCTTGCAAACATACTGCTCGCTCGGAGTGCTGGTTTCCTTGATAAAGTCGAAGCCTTCCCAGTCCCAAGCATGCAGGCGAGGAGTCATGATTTCGCCTTCTTTCACCCAGCCGCTGATGGGGTTGCCGTCCTTGCCGGGCAAGTTGTCCAGCTTCCACCATTGTTCCGTCGTGGTGGCGCCGTTGACGGTGGTGGTCAGGGTGATTTTCTTGTCCGCTGGCAGTGCATTGAGTACCGCCAGGGGCAGGATCATGTCGTAGGCGGTGGGGTGGCCGGGATCGGAAGGATGTGGTGGGTTCGCCTGGCTGGCACTTTCTTTGGTGATGACCTTGGTCTCGGACGGAATCTTCAGCAGGGTCTTCTGTTCCGGCTTGAGTTGCTGGGCTCGTGCGCGACTTTGGGCGACCAAGGTCTCTACGTCATCACAGGAGAAGACTTCGAGGTGCAGAAGGTCGTGAGCTTCACTCTGCGAGGCGGCTTGGTACTTGCCAAGATGGCCGATCAGCGCGCCGGCTTGGATCGGCACAGGCGTTGGCAGAACTTGAACGGTTCTGAGCGGTGGTGTCTCCGGCGATGCGGCCTTCAGTGAGTCGAAGTGAATGTAGCCGGCAATGTTCGGGGCGCAGTTGGCGCTCAGCGGCGCACTCAAGGTGGAAGCGGTTATCGATTTGATCTTGCGGTACTTTCCGGTTCCGTCTTCGAGCTGGACTTTGGCGCCAACGGGAAGAACGGCCATTGCCGCGGAGTCTCGCTTGGCTTCCTTGCGCACCGTCAGACCCTTGCCCGGGAGAAGTGAGGCGTTAACATCGTTAGCCTCCTCCCCAATAAGAAATACATCGCCATCTGTGGTTGGGCTCATTTCGCCGGGAAAGACCCAGTGCTCGATTTCGGGGGCCAGCGCAGGAGATGCCTTCCCTTCCAGAATGCTAACGAGCTTCCGCCATCTTTCGTCGACTGATGAGATCTCACCGACTCTGACCTTACAGCCCTTAGGGATGATTGCGACTTTGTTCGCATGCTCCGGGGTACCTGGAGCGCCACCCCTAACGAACAGTCCAGAGAAGTCATTCGTGGAGCCTTCTTCGCTGACGGCGTACTGAGTTGGGCACATGAAAGTGGGCGGGATCGGCGCCCCTGCTTTTTCGTAGTTCTCCCAGTCCATCAAGTGCATGTACAGACTGTAGAACGTCAGCTCTGGCTCAGCGGCAGGCGGCGTTCCGGCGGGTGGAGTAGTCGCTGCGGGGGCCGGCGGCAGTTCCATACGGTGTTTCACCAGCACGAACCCGGTCGAGTAGGTCACCTCTCTGGAAGTGCAGCTTCCGGTGTAAGTGAGCTTCTTGTAGAACTCGTCGATGCGATAGGCGATCACCACGCCATCGGCGATGCAGCGCACGGAGGACTGGTCGAGGATTGAGGCGGTGTTCTGGTCGAAGTGCACGCCGCCGTGCCAGAGGCCGTTGCTAGCGACCGGGTAGTAGCCACTTTCGGCTTTCGCCAAGGCCTCATAGTAGATCTGCGGGTCGGTGACTTCGCTGCTGGCGGCAGCGCCGCTGCCCTTGGCCTTGAAAGGGTAGGACCAGCGTTCGACTTTCTTCTGTTTTTCTTCCATGGTGATGTTCCGTTTCCAGTTCCGTTGAGCCGGCGGGTAGGCGTCCAGCCTGGCTATCCGATCAGAAGGAGAAGTTCAGCATTCGGCGTTTGGTGGTGGTCAGCTCCAGCGGCGCATTGATCAACGCCTGCTCCGTTACTTCCCCCGCCTTGTCCCCATCCGCCGCCCCCGGCAGCACCGGAGCCTTGATGCCAATCCCCGACCCCGCCCCCGGCGAGCCCCCCGCATTGACCCGCACCTGCGGCCCAACCACGGTGACGCCGCCCGCATCCAGTTTGATGAAGCTCCCACCCACCTTGAGGGTGAGTTCGGCGCCGGCTTCGATGATGATCTTCTGTCCGGCCTTGAGGTGGATTTCGCGGCCGGCTTCGATCAGCTGGGCGGTGCCGAGCTTGATGTGCTGGCTCTGGCCGACGGTGAGGTGGTCGTCGGGCTTGACCTCGACCTTGCGGTCGCCGTGCACGGTCAGGTGTTCCTCGGCCTTGAGCTCCGTGTAGCTGTTGGCCTCCACCGTGTCGTGGCGCTGGTGGCCGACGCGGATTTTCTGGTCGTGCTCGATGTTCTGGTCCCAGTCGCGCTGGGCGTGCAGGTAGATCTGCTCCGCGCCCTTGCGGTCTTCGATGCGCAGCTCGTTGTAGCCGCCACCGCCGGGCGAGCTGAGTGTCTTGAATACCGTGCGGGTCTTGTTGGCCGGCAGGTCGTAGGGGACCACGTGTTCCTTGTGGTACAGGCAGCCGCTGACCAGCGGCTGGTCGGGGTCGCCTTCGAGGAAGCTGACCAGCACCTCCATGCCGACGCGCGGAATGGCGATGCCGCCGTAGCGGTCGCCGGCCCAGTTGGAGGACACCCGCAGCCAGCAGCTGGTGGTGTCGTCGGCCTGGCCCTCGCGGTCCCAGTGGAACTGCACCTTGACCCGACCGTACTCATCGCAGTGGATCTCCTCGCCGGCCGGGCCGGTGACCACGGCGGTCTGGCTGCCCAGTACCCTCGGTTTGGGATGTTTCAGGGGCGGACGGTGGGGGATGTCCCAGGGCGTGGCGGTGAAGCGGTTGCGGTAGCCCTGCTGGAAGCCGTCGCTGGGTTGAGCAGTGCTGGTGACCGACTCTTCCAGCACCTGCGGCTGCCGGCCCTGGTGATGAATTTCCCGCAGCAGCCAGAGGTCGTTCCACTCCCGGCGCGGATGTTCGCTGATGGCGAGGAAGTGCCCGCTGCGCAGCGCCGGCTGGTCACTGTCGCCCTCGGCCAGCCGGTAGTCGCTGCGGTGGCTCTCCAGGGCGCGGCGGGCCAGATGCTTGCCGCGCGTGCGGTCGGTGAAGCGGCCGGGGTAGTCGTAGTCCTCCAGGTCCGGGGCGAACTCACTGGCGGCGGCGCTTTCCAGCTGCAGGCGCGGCTGTTCGAAGTCGTAGTCGCGGCGGGCCACCCGGTTGCTGCGGGTTTCCAGGCGCACGCCGAAGCGCTTGATCACCGGCTCGTCGGCGACCATGCCGCTGTCCTGCACATAGGCGCTGGGCCGCCCGAGCTTGGGGAAGGCCGTCTGGTCGTCGCCGAACACCAGCAGGTGGCCGTCCGAGCTGTGGCGGAAGTGGTAGTGAAGGCCTTCCTCCTCGCACAGACGCTGGATGAAGTGCAGGTCGGACTCGTCGTACTGCACGCAGTAGTCACGCGCGGGGTAGCTGGCACCGAGCTGGAACAGATGGCCGTCGCCGGCGAGGATGCCGTGCTCCTCCAGCACCCGAGCGAGAATCTGCGGCGCCGTCAGGTGCTGGAAGATGCGCTGGTTGACTCGGTGGGCCAGGTAGGCGAGGCGCGGTACCAGGCTCAGTCGATAGCGGGTCAGGCGCTGGCCCGACTCGCCCTGGGCGATGCTATAGACCAGCCCATGTACCCCGCCGCCATCCGGTGCGAACCTCAGAAAAGCCGGGCGGTTGAGCAGGGTTTCCAGGTCGAGATCGGGGCGCGCGCTGACCAGTTCGAGGTCGAAGCGGTAGGGCGCGTCGAGGGCCTCGCGGCCGTCGAAGGCGAGCACCTGCAGATCGGTGGCGACGCCGGCTACGGCCAGCGTGATATGCGCCTGATTGGCATCCAGCATGCCTTGGCCTCCTTCCTTGGGGTGGGCGAAGGCGGCAGGGTGCAGGAGTGGGTGGCGGCGTTCAATGCAGCAATTCCCATATTCAGAATGTGGTCAAGGACACCCTGTAAAACTGTGCCATCAGTTGCAATATCCAGGCGGAACCGGTCAGCCGCGACCAACCCTGTCGCCTCCTCTGATCGGTGCCTACCTCGGAAAAGATCCCAAGACGCCCCGTTTGCCAACCGCTCAGCGCTACAGCCGCTCGAAGCAGAACGGACGCGGATCCACCAGCGGCGGCGTCTCCATGATCAGATCCGCCAGCAGCTGCCCCGCCCCCGGCGCGATGCCGAAGCCGTGGCCGGAGTAGCCGGTGGAGAGGAACAGTCCCGGCAGTTGCGCCACTGGCCCGATCACCGGAATCGCATCGGGCGTCACGTCCATCGCCCCGGCCCAGCTCTGCGCGATGCGCAGGTCCTTGAAGAACGGGTAGACCGCGCCCAGCGCCGCACGCGCTTCGGCAAGGATCGCCGGCGAGGGCGCGGGATCGAGAACCCGGCAGCGCTCGAACGGGCTGACTTCGTCCAGCGCCCAGCGGCTGGGCAGGCGCCACTCGTCGATGAATTCGCGGCCAAGGCGCACGCGCACCTCGCGGTATTGCTTGCTTAGCGCCGGCAGGAAGTCGCCGAGGTAGCGGAAGCTGTCCGGGGTGATCGGCGCGAGGTTGGCGGTGCGCTGGGCGATGGTGTAGCCGCCGTCGGCGCGCTTGCGGAAGGCGAAGCGGCTGGCGCCCAGCGCCTGCTCCGGGCCGCCCGGCATCGGCGGGGTGCGCAGCACCGAGGCGATCACCTTGAGCTGCGGCAGGCGGATGCCGAGACTCCTGCACAGCAATGAGGACCAGGCACCGCCCGCGAGCACCACCGTGGAGCAGCGCAGTTCGCCGCGCTCGGTAATCACCGAGGCCACGCGGCCGCCTTCGGTGCCCACCCCGCGCACCGCGCAGCGGGTGAAGATCTGTGCGCCCAGCCGGCGCGCGGCGCGGGCAATCGCCGCGCTGGCCAGCTGCGGCTCGGCGCGGCCGTCGTGCGGGGCGAACAGCGCGCCGCTCCAGCCGGCGTGGGCGCCCTCGGGCAGATGACGGCGCAGTTCGGCGCCTTCCAGCAAGCGCGCTTCGGCGCCATAGGCGCTGGCGCCGCGCAGCCAGGCGGCCTGCTCGGCCAGCTGGCGCGGGTTCTCGCAGGCGTAGCAGATGCCGGTGCGCACGAAGCCGGTGTCCTCGCCCAGCGTCGTCTGCCAGTCGTCCCACAGGCGCAGGCTGGCCAGCGCCAGCGGAATCTCCGCCAGGTCGCGGCCCATGCTGCGCACCCAGCCCCAGTTGCGTGACGACTGCTCTGCGGCGATCTCGCCCTTCTCCAGCAGGGTCACCGCGATGCCGCGGGCGGCTAGCGCGTAGGCGGTGCACACGCCGACGATGCCGCCGCCGATGATCGCCACATCGGTGCGGGCGGGAAGCTGGGCGTCGCTGGCGACGGTGGGGATCTGCGGATACATGGCGCACCTCGGATGGGACGGGAATGACCCCGATCCTGCCGCACGGCCCGCGGCGCGCAACTTGCATCGATTTCCAGCGAGCGACTTTCCCAGCATGTGGGAATCACCCCGCGGAGATCCGCCGCCATGCCTACCGCCAGCCCCGCCCAGGTGCCGGGCACCCAGACCCTCGATCGCACCTTCGCCCTGCTGCGCGCCATCGCCGCGGCGGGGGAGGCGGGCGCCAGTCTGGACGAGCTTTGCGCCCAGCTGGGCGGCACCACGAGCACCACCTACCGCCTGCTGCAGGCCCTGCGCCAGCAGGGCTTCGTGCGCCCCGGCGTGGAGCGCGGCCGCCATGTGCTGGGCTACGAGCTGTTCGCCCTCGGCGCCCAGGCCGGCAACCCCGGCGGCCTGCGCGACCTCGCCCGTCCGGCGCTGCTGCGCCTGGCCGAGTGCTTCGGCGACAGCTTCTTCCTGCTGGTGCCGGACGGCCACGCCGTGCTGTGCCTGGAACGCCAGGGCGGCAAGCAGCCGGTGCGCAGCTACAGCGAGGCGGTGGGCGGGCGCATCCCCATGGGCGTCGGCCAGGGCTCGCAGGTACTGCTGGCACATCTGGGGCGCCGCGATTGCCGCGACATCCTGCGCCACAACGCCGCGACGCTGCGCCTCGACTACGGCCTGGACGCCGAGCTGATCGCCGCCAGCCTGCCCAGCGTGCGCCGCCTCGGCTACGCCTGCGGCCTGCCCGACCGCCGCCTGCCCGGCTACACCGGCCTGGCCGTGCCCATCGTCGACGGCGCCGGCCAGGTGCTCGGCGCGCTCAGCTGTGCGCTGTCGCGGCCACGGATGACCGCCGCCCGCCGCCAGGCGCTGGCGGAGGCGATGATGGGCGAAGTGGTGCAGATCGTCGGGTCGCCGTCTGGCGGAGTTGTTGCCGGCGGTTGAGGATGCGCAGAGCAAGTCGTCCCCGCGCAGGCGGGAATCCAGAGGCCCCTAGCACCTGGGCTCCCGCCTGCGCGGGAGCGACGGTAGCGTTGCCTCGCGGTTTCAGCCGCATGCTTGCGGCTGCTGCAACTCCCCCGCCACCTGCTGGATCTGCTGGCGCAGCCAGCGGCGCAGGCGGTCGGCGTCGGTGCGTTCGTGCCAGATCTGCATCAGCTCGACGCGTGGCAGCTCGATGGGCAGCGGATGAACCACCAGGTCGGGGTCGCGTTCGGCGGCTTCCATGGCGATCGAGCGCAGGCAGGTGAGCAGCAGGTCGGTGCCGCGGATCAGCCGGGTGGGGACGACGAAGCTGGACAACCCGGCGGCCACCCGGCGCTGCAGCCCGCGCGCCTCCAGGGCGCGGTCGACCAGCCCGTGCAGGTCGCCGGTCAGGGTGGTCAGCAGGTGTTCGCAGGCGACGAAGGCGGCGAGGTCGAGGCCGCCGGCCAGCAGGCGATTGCCACGCGAGGCGAGTACCACGAAGTCCTCGCCGAACAGGCGCTGCTGGCGGAAGGTGTCCGGCAGGTTGGCGTAGAAACCGGCGATGGCCAGGTCGCAGGTGCCCTTTTCCAGCTCCTCGCGCGGCAGCTGGCCGCGGGTGTTGTGGGTGATCAGCACCAGCTCCGGCGCCTGCGCGCGAATCCGCGGCAGCAGGCGGGGCAGCAGGGTCTGCTCGATGAAGTCGGTGGTGTACAGGTGGATGCGCTCGGCGCGGGCGAGGAGGTCGCGGCCGTCGCAGTGGTCATAGAAGGCGTCCAGCTCGCCGACCAGCCGCTGCACCGTCGGCGCCAGCTCGTGGGCCCGCGGCGTCGGCGTCAGCCCGCGCGGCGCGCGGACGAACAGCGGGTCGCCGAACTCGTGGCGCAACTTGTTCAGCTTGTGGCTCAGCGCTGGCTGGCTGAGCGCCATCCGCGCCGCAGCCAGCGAGGCGTTGCGCTCCTGATAGAGCACGTGGAAGACCAGCAGCAGGTTGAGGTCCTTGTTGCAGATATTCATAAACCGAATACCTCAGATCAAAGCTTTCGAATTATCGAATCATAGCCGTCCGCCTATGATGCTCGCCATCCAACCCGCCATTGGCCCCGCCACGGGCCGGCGCACCCGTTCATCCCGATTCCTGAGACGACTCCGCATGTCCGCACTGTTTTCCTCGTTCCAGCTGAAAGACGTCACCCTGCGCAACCGCATCGCCGTGCCGCCGATGTGCCAGTACAGCGCCACCGACGGCCTGATCAACGACTGGCACTTGCACAACTACGCCAGCATCGCCCGCGGCGGCGCCGGCCTGGTGATCGTCGAGGCCACCGCGGTTTCCCCGGAGGGCCGCATCTCCCCCGGCTGCACCGGGCTGTGGAACGACGCCCAGGCCGCCGCCTTCGCCCCGGTCGCCCGCGCCATCAAGGCCGCTGGCGCCGTGCCGGGTATCCAGATCGCCCACGCCGGGCGCAAGGCCAGCGCCAACCGCCCGTGGGAGGGCGACGACCACATCGCCGCAGGCGATCCGCGCGGCTGGCAGACCATCGCCCCGTCGGCCATCCCCTTCGGCGCCCACCTGCCCAAGGTGCCCGAGGCGATGACCCTCGACGACATCGCCCGCGTGCAGGCCGATTTCGTCGCCGCCGCGCGCCGCGCCCTGGCGGCCGGCTTCGAGTGGCTGGAGCTGCACTTCGCCCACGGCTACCTGGCGCAGAGCTTCTTCTCCACGCACTCCAACCAGCGCGACGACCAGTACGGCGGCAGCCAGGCCAACCGCAGCCGCTTCCTGCTGGAAACCCTCGCCGCGGTGCGCGAGGTGTGGCCGGAGCATCTGCCGCTGACCGCCCGCTTCGGCGTCATCGAGTACGACGGCCGCGACGAGCAGACCCTCGAGGAGTCCATCGAGCTGGCCAAGGGCTTCCGCCGCGGCGGGCTGGATCTGCTCAGCGTCAGCGTCGGCTTCACCATCCCCGACACCAACATCCCGTGGGGCCCGGCCTTCCTCGCCCCGGTCGCCGAGCGCGTGCGCCGCGAGGCGGAGATTGCGGTGGCCTCGTCCTGGGGCATCGACAGCCCGGCCAACGCCGAGCGCGTGGTCGCCGACGGGCAGATGGATCTGGTGATGGTCGGCCGCGCCCACCTGGCCAATCCGCACTGGCCGCTGCAGACCGCGCAGCAGCTCGGCATCGAGCGCCCGACCTGGGTGCTGCCGGCGCCCTACGCGCACTGGCTGGAGCGCTACCGGGTCGGCGAATGAGAGAGGAGAGCACGATGACCATCCACGTGATCGCCCGCGTGCAGGCCAGGGCCGAGCACCGTGCCGAGGTGGAAGCCGAACTGCGCCGCATGGTTGACGCGACGCGCGCCGAGCCGGGCTGCCTGCGCTACGACCTGTTCGCCGACCAGGACGGCGGCGCCGGCTTCTCGCTGGTCGAGGCCTACCGCGATGCGGCCGCCCTCGACGCGCACCGGGGCAGCGCCCACTACCAGGCCTATCGCGAGCGCGCTGCCGGGTGGCTGGCGGCGCCGACCGCGGTGCAGGTGCTGCAGGCGCTCGACGTCCGCGACTAGGCTCGTCGCGGTGGCGGGGCGCGCCGGTTCAGAACACCAGTGCGTTGTGGATCGGATGCTCCTCCGCGTACTTCTCCCGCAGCCAGTCGAACAGGGTGCGGGAGAAGGCCTTGCTGCTCGCCCGCAGCTCCATGTACAGGTCGGAGTCCTCGCGGTGTTCCTCGCGCAGGGCGGCCAGCTCGCGGCGGTTGGCCGGCTCGGAAATCTGCCGCAGGAAGAACTCGTAGATCGCGAAGATCTCCCGCGTCTTCGCCCGCAGGCGGTCCGAGGCTGGCTCGGCGCTGGCGACGGCCTGAATCCGCTCCAGCGCGGGCAGCTCCAGCAGGGCGAGCAGGCGCTCGATGCGCGCGTCCTGGGCCGTCTCGCCGGCGGTTTCGGCGATGGCGACGATGCCGGCGAAGTACAGCAGCTTGCGCGAGAACTTCAGCTTGATGCTGCGCAGCCCCCAGTCCCTGCGGTCGACGCTGGCCTTGTGCTGCACATCGGTGGCGATGGTCCGGTAGCAGCGGATCACGTCGTTGAGCAAGAAGCGCGAGATCGCCTTGTCCCGGCTGCCCTTGCCGATGTACGCCTCCAGCAGCCGCCGGCGCAGGCGCGCGAAGTGCTCGTCGCCGTACAGGCTGCGGCCCTCCAGCAGCAACAGCATGCGCCGGGTCAGCGAGCGGTTGCTGTCCTGGCTGCCGCCGATGTGCTCGACCAGCGGCGCGAAGTCCTGGGTCGCCTCGCTGCCGAACAGCCCGGAGTCGCCGGGTTCGCGGGCGATGTGGCGTCCGATGACCTGGCGGGTCTGCGCCTTCTCCGCGAGCACGTCCGTGGCCGCGCAGCCATCGAGCAGGATGAACCAGTCCAGGTCGGAGTCCGCGCAGGCCTCGTCGCGTCCGTAGGAGCCGGTGGCCACCACGCACAGCCGTTCGCGGCACGGGCTGGCGTCCAGATGCGCGTGCAGGTCCGCGCGGATGCGCTGCACGACTGCCGCGCTGTGCTGCCTGGCCCTGGCGATGTGCGGATAGTCGTGCAGGAAGTCGCGGTACGCCGGGTTGCGCGCCCGCTGCGGACGTTCGTGCGGCTCCAGCTTGGCCAGCAGGGCGCTGGCCTGGGTCTGCTGGTGGCCGCGGATCAGCCGGTAGCGCTGGCTGAAGTCCTGTTCGCCATCGACGAAGTAGCCGCGAAATTCGATCTCGAAGTCCTCGTCGCTGAGCCACGCAGGCAACTGGTGGCGCTGCAACTGCGCGAAGCCCTCGAACAGGCGCGGGTACTTGTGCTGCCAGAGGGTTTCGCCAGCATAGAAGTCCTCTTCGGCGATGGCCTGCCCGCCCTGGGCGCCGGCGAAGAACTGCCGGCTGGCCTGGTCGGCGAGAATCCCCAGCGGCTGGCGGATGAACTGCGTGTAGACCAGGTTCTTGCGCTCCCAGAACTCGTCGAGGGTGGCCAGCGCCTGGGCGTCGTGCTGGCTGTCCAGCAGCGCGGCGCGGGCGGTGCTCAGCCTGCACAGCGGCGGCAGGCCGGGCGCCAGGCAGTCGAGGGAGCGGGCGATGCCGTCGAAGGTGTCGATGTTCATGCGGCTGACGAACAGGTCGCCGCCGGTGGTGCCGCCGATATTCTGCTCGAGCAGGTTGAGCAGGAAGGGCACGTCGGCCACGCTCTGCAGCAGGGCGTTGAGTTCCCGGCCGATGCGCACCTCGCCGCGGATGATCCGCGCGCCGGCCTCGTGATGGTCGTAGCCAGTGCGCGCGCGCAGGGCCGCTTCGGCGCTGTGCGACAGCGGCGGGTGGCCAATGTCGTGGAGCAGGGCGGCGATCACCAGCTGCTGGCGCAGGGCCGGCGGGTAGTCCCGGCCACAGGCCACGTAGTTGGCCAGGGCGGCGACGTGCAGGGAATGGGCGGCGCGGCTGCGCTGCGCCTTGGGCAGGAACAGCCGGTGCGTGTAGTCCAGCGCGCCGAGAAAGGACACGTCGTGCAGGCGGCGGAAGGCCTGGGTGTGCATGATCGCCAGGACCACCGGGTCGCTGGCGGTTTCCGCGAGCCAGGCGTCGAGGCTGGCTTCCCGTGCGGTTGCGCCATCACTCCGGGGCCGGCCGGCCATGGGGTTCATGGGGTGGGCCGGCGCTTGTCTATCGGTGTCTTCACACCACATACACCAGTACCGTCACGTAGTGCAGCGTGCTGCCGCCAATCACGAACAGGTGCCAGATGCCGTGCCAGTGACGGAAGCGGTCGTCGAAGACGAAGAAGACGATGCCGACCGTGTAGGCAAGCCCACCGGCGACCAGCCAGCCCAGCCCGCCCTCGCCGAGGGCGTCGGCCAGCGGCCCCAGCGCCAGCACGGCGCTCCAGCCCATCAGCGCATAGATCACCAGCGACAGCACCCGCGCCTCGGAGCGCGGCTTGAGTTCCTGCAGCATGCCGACCAGCGCCATCCCCCACACCAGCCCGAGCAGCGACCAGCCCCAGGGCCCCTGCAGGGTCACCACGCAGAACGGCGTGTAGCTGCCGGCGATCAGCAGGTAGATCGACAGGTGGTCGAGCTTGCGCAGCACCACCTTCGCCGGGCCGCGCACGCTGTGATAGGCGGTGGAGACCACGTAGAGCAGCACCAGGCTGCCGCCGTAGACCGCGACGCTGCCGATCTTCAGCGGCTCGCCCTCCCACGCGGCCGGCACCAGCAGGCAGACCGCGCCGATACCGGCCAGCACCGCGCCGACCAGATGGGTCCAGGCGTTGAAGCGTTCACCGTGGTACATGATTGCCTGCCTCACGCGTCGATACGGGCATGAGCATCCTGCAGGGGCGGCGGTCGCGATCACTGCGGCCCGTAATGACAGTTCAGCACATCCGGGCCATCGGGAGGTGATCTTGCCCAGGTAAATCTAGAGTTCATCTGTCAGCGCCGGAGATTCTGCCGCCATGATGACGCCCCGCTCAGCCACTCATGCGCTCATGCGCCGACTCGCCTCGGCGCCTGGCGCATTGATGCTGGCCGTCGCGTTGACCCTGCCCTTGCCCCATGGCCGCGTGGCGGACAGTGAAACGTGCGCTGTCGACGGCGGGGCGGCGAAGGAATCGGCCGACATGGCCAGTCCCGAGCGCGCCACCGAGCGTTTGGCGGCCGAGGATGCTGCGCGGCTCACCGCGGCGGGCTTGATCGTCCCGGTCGACGGCGTCCCGCGGGAGAACCTGCGCGACTCCTTCAACGAGTGCCGCGGCCTGCACCGACACGAGGCGATCGATATTGCGGCGCCCCTCGGCACGCCGGTCATCGCCGCTGGTGATGGACAGGTGGTCAAGCTATTCAACAGCGTGCCCGGAGGGCTGACGATCTACCAGTTCGATCCCGATGAGCAGTTCGCCTACTACTACGCGCACCTCAATGCCTATGCCCCCGGCTTGAGCGAGGGCGCCAAGCTCAAGCGCGGGGATCTGCTGGGCTATGTCGGCACCACCGGCAATGCGGCGGCCGCTGCGCCCCACCTGCATTTCGCGATCTTCCGTTTGGGGCCCGAGAGGCAGTGGTGGCAAGGCGCGGCGGTCAATCCGTACCCGTTCCTCAATGACGCGAACCGCTGACTCGCGGCGCGAAGCGGGTCAGCGTGACCGCTCGGCGGATTGTCTTAGGCAGGCTCGGCGTGGACCGCTGCGCGTCACTTCTGCCCTTCCTCTTCCCAGTGAAAGCGGTGCAGCACCCGGTGCACCACAGGCGCCAGCATGATGCTCATCACCGCGATGAACACCAGGCCGGCATACAGCGCATAAATACCCGCGAAGATCTTCCCCGCCTGGCTCAGGTCGACGGTTTTGACCGGCCCCATTCCGCCGAGCAGCATCGCCGAGTTCACGAAGGCATCGGTCCAGGACATCTGCTCGTAGTGCTGGTAACCGAGCATGCCGAAAAACAGCGAGATCGTGATCACCACCAGGGCCACGCCAGCGTGCGTCAGCATGCGCAGAGCGAACCGGGCTGTGGGGATGGGGGGAGTGTGGTGGGGCTCGTAAATGGGGCTCATCCGGGTTCCCTGCCTTGTCGGTTCCGAAGGGTTCGCTGACAGGCCAGGCGCTAACTCACCTGCGCCAACCTTCCCTCAGCGTAGAAAAATTTGGCGCCGCTCGGGCGGAGCCTGTTCAGGCCTGCGCTCGCAGTTTTGCGCGTTGCCCGAAACCGAATGGCATAAGTGGGCCAGCGCACCGATGCAGGGTTCGTTCACTGCCATTGTTCTGCTTCCGGCGCTACGCAATTACGCGAGGTCGCCGGTCTAGAGGACAAACCATCATGAGCCTACCCAGTGCAGACGAACTCAAGGGCAAGTGGAAACAGCAGGTCGGCGCCGCCAAGCTCGCCTGGGGCAAGTTGACCGAGGATGAGCTGCTGCAGGCCGAAGGTCGCCAGGACAAACTCGCCGGCCTGATTCAGGAGCGCTACGCCATCGCCCACGAGGAAGCGGAAAAGCAGGTCAAGGAATTCCTCGACAAGATCAAGTAGCGCGGCCATTCGGAATTTGCGCCGTTCCGGCCGCGCCGGGACTCTCGCCCGTCGGGACGACACTCATGCCGGTCGGGCGCCGTCAGGCTCCGCGACCGGCAGCGGTTCCCTTCTCCAACGGGGGAGACAACATGTACGCACAGCCGCGCAAGCTCATCCTCGCCGCCGGCATCGCCCTGGCGCTCAACGCGGTGAGCGGCATGGTCGCCGCCGCCACGGTGTCCCAGGAAGTCACCGATGCCCGCCAGGAAACCCAGATCTGGACCACCTATGCCCTGAGTCCCTACCTGCGCGCTCTCGACCTCAAGGTGTCGGTGCAGAACGGCAAGGCCACGCTGACCGGTACGGTCGAGGAAGAGGTCAACAAGGAGCTGGCCAAGGAGATCGCCCTCGGCGTGAGCGGCATCACCGAGGTGGACAACCAGATCGTGGTCAAGGCCGACTACATGCCCAAGCCGAGCCCCGAGCCCGGTTATGGCGAGCGCATCGAGGACGCCAGCATCACCGCGGCGGTCAAGTCGAAGCTGCTGTGGAGCCGCCACGCCGAGGGCCTGGCCACCAAGGTCGAGACCCGCCGGGGCCGGGTGACGCTGAGCGGCACCGCCGACAGCGAGGAGGCGAGGGCTACCGCCGGGCGCCTGGCCATGGGCACGCGCGGCGTGGTCTCGGTGAACAACCAGCTGGTGGTCGCCAGCGGCAAGCCGACCGCCGTCGATAGCGCCAAGAGCACCGCCAACGAGACCAAGGGCGAGATCGCCGACAGCTGGATCACCACCAAGGTGAAGTCCACTTTCCTGTATTCCAGCAATGTGGCCGGCACCGACATCGATGTCAGCACCCAGGGCGGCATCGTCACCCTGAGCGGCAAGGTGCACAGCGGGGCCGAGCGTGACCTGGCGATCGAGCTGGCGCAGAACGTGCGCGGCGTGAAGAGCGTCGACGCCAAGGGCCTGACCTACTAGCGCGCCGGCTACAGCGCTGATACGCCATCACATCTCGCCGGCATCAAGGTGCCGGCTTCAGGAGGGTTAGCCATGAATACCTTGATCATCGAAGGCTGGCGGAAAGGCAGCGACGATGAAAAGTCCACCCCGGTGGGTATCATCCAGTTCTACGTCAGCGAGCCCACCCATCTGCGGCTGGAGAAAGCCGAAGAGCAGCTGAACAAGGCCATGGAGGCGCATGAGGCAGAGGCGTCGCTGCGCTCGGCTGAGAACGCAGTCATGGTCGATGCCGATATGGCCACGCTGGACCTGGTCATGCCGGAGGGCTACGGTCCCTTGTCCGACTGCCAGTTCCGCGTCTATCTGGGCGGAGAAGCCCAGCGCGGTCAGTTCCACCTGGTCGGCCATCTGGCGAGAGATGGCAGCCTGATCTACAGCAACGCGGTGATGATCGACCAGCTCGGCTAGCCGAAGGCCGCGAGGATAGCGGAGGTGCTTTCGCCAAGGCGGCTGGCAGCTGCGGGGGCGACTGCGGCGGTGCGGCTGCGCGCCGGCGTGCTCTGCGTGCTGGCCCTGCTGGTGCTGCCGCTGGCCTGCGGCCAGGACGCGGCAACGTTGCTGGCGCGCCATGGTGCCTTGCGCCTGCAGCTGGAGAGCAACCCGTTCCAGCGGCCGCTGTACATCGAGTCGAGCCAGAGAGCCGGCAAGCTTAAAGGCGACATCTACGCCCGTTTCGAGCAGCCCTACGCCGTGCTCGGCCCGGCGCTGCAGGGCCGCGAGCACTGGTGCGACATCCTGATCCTGCACCCCAACGTGAAGAGCTGCCGTCCGGCCTCCGGCGACCGGCTGCGCATTGACGTCGGCCGCAACTTCGAGCAGCCGCTGTCCGCTGCCTACGCTTTCGAGTTCCGCTATCAGGTGGTGACAGCCACCCCCGACTACCTGCACCTCGCGCTGAACGCCGAGAGTGGGCCGCTGGGTACCAGTGGCTACCGCATGGCCGTGGAGCTGGTGGCACTCGATGCCCGGCGCAGCTTCCTGCACATGTCCTATGCGTACAGCTACGGACTGGCGGCGCGCCTGGCCATGCAGAGCTACCTGGCGACCGCCGGGCGCAACCGGGTGGGTTTCACCGCCGTCGGGCGTCAGGCCGACGGGCAGCCGATCCATGTCGGCGGCATGCGCGCGGTGGTCGAGCGCAACACCATGCGCTACTACCTGGCGATCGAGGCCTTCCTCGGCGCGCTGTCGACACCGCCGGCGCAACGGCAGGAGAGGCGCCTGCAGCTCTGGCACGCCAGCGCCCGGCGCTATCCGTTGCAACTGCAGGAGCCGGCAAGCGGCGTCTACCTCAAGATGAAGCGCCATGAAAACCAGCGCCAGCAGGCGCCGGAGCAGGAACTCCGCTAGGGGCGGTATCTGCTGACAAAAACTCCGCCCTGTGTGTGCTGACGAACAGAGTCGAGGCGGCCCATGCGCCCATTGTGTGGATGTGCCGATAGCCGAGTGGGGCTTGTGGCCCCAGTGCAGCGAGCCTGCCTCAACGAGTCCGCGGAGAACGCCATGAGCCTGGGTACCATTCTGCTAATCATCCTGATCCTGATGCTGCTCGGCGCTCTGCCGACCTGGCCGCACAGTCGCAACTGGGGCTACGCGCCGATGGGCGGACTAGGGCTGGTGCTGATCATCGTGCTCGTCCTGGTGCTGCTGGGACGGCTGTAGCCTGCGTGTTGTTGCCGTCCCACCCGGGCGTACGGGAACCCAGGGCAGCAGGCGATCGGTTTCCTGCTTGACCACGGCATAGCACTCGCAGCTCAGCCGCTCGAGCACGGGACGGTCCAGCACCGTGATATGCCCGCGGCTGTACTCGATCACGCCGCGCTTCTGCAGCTTGCAGGCCGCCTCGGTGACGCCTTCGCGGCGCACGCCCAGCATGTTGGCGATCAACTCCTGGGTCATGGTCAGGTGGTTGTCCGGCAGGCGGTCCAGCGACAGCAGCAGCCAGCGGCACAACTGCTGGTCGATGGTGTGGTGACGGTTGCAGGCCGCCGTCTGGGCCATCTGGGTGAGCAGCGACTGGGTGTAGCGCAGCACCAGGTGCTGCAACTCGCCGTGGCGCTCGAACTCCTCGCGCAGCCGCGAGCCCAGCAGCCGCCAGGCATGACCGGCGCTCTGCACCACCGCCCGCCCCGTGGTGCCGCCGCCGCCCATGAGCATGGCGACGCCGACGAAGCCTTCGTTGCCCACCATCGAGATTTCCGCCGAGGCGCCGCTTTCCATCACGTAGAGCATCGACACGATGCAGTCGATCGGGAAATAGACGTGACGCATGAGATCCCCGGACTCGTAGAGGACCGTGCCGAGCGGCATGGGCACCCGTTCGAGATGGGGCAGCAGACGGTTGCGCACCTCGGCGGGCAGGGCGGCCAGAAAGTGATTCTCTGGCGGCGTGGTCATCTCGGTCATGGAGTAACCCTGGCTGGGAACGTCTTTTCCGTTCGTCGCAAGGAAGGATAGTCCAGCAGCACCCCCACGCCATTGGTCGGCCTGCGCAGCGCTATACCAGGCACCGATACGGCCGGCGCTGTGTTTGCTAGCGAACAGACCCGTCCCCGCGTCTACGCTCACTCTGGCGACAGGCAGATGGCTGCCAGACATTGATCGGAGATACAGACATGCTCATGACGATCGCGATTATCTTGCTAATCCTCTGGGTGCTGGGACTCGTTTCGACCTACACCATGGGCGGGTTCATCCACATCCTGCTGGTGGTGGCGATAGTAGTGATCCTGGTCCAGTTCATTCAAGGACGCAGGGGCTGATGCGAACGGCACCTTGAGGCGCCGGATGGCCTCTCGCAGGGAGCGGATTCTGCTCGTTGCATGCGCGAGCTACTGCTCGGTGGTTCGTCACATGCGGTCCATCACTGTTATCGGAGCACGCAAATGACCCAGTCAATGAGGTTCTTTCTCGCGATCATCCTCGCGACCGTATCCCTGGCGTCGGCGAGTCTGCTGAACAACGCCAGCGCCGCAACCGCCGAAGACCTGGACAAGGATTCCAAGCAGGCGTTGCAGATCCTCTACAAGGCCCATCCATTTGCCGAAACCATTTCGCGCAATGCCAAGGCGGTGCTGGTCTTCCCGAAGATCATCAAGGCGGGCCTGGTGTTCGGTGGCAGCTATGGCGAGGGCGAGATGTTGCGCGGCTCCAAGGTGGACGGTTACTACAACTCCGTGACCGGCTCCTGGGGACTGCAGGCGGGCGCCCAGTCGTATGCGTATGCGGTGTTCCTGATGACCGAAAAGGCCGTGAACTATGTGCGCGAGACCAAGGGCTGGGAAATCGGCGTGGGCCCGACCGTGGTCGTGGTTGACGAAGGGATGGCCAAGAACCTGTCCAGCTCGACGCTGAAGGACGATGCCTACGCGTTCGTCTTCGACCAGCAAGGCTTGATGGCCGGGGTCAGCATCGAAGGCACCAAGATTTCCCTGATCAAGCGCTGAACGTCGGCTCTTGCAAGGCTTCTGCTCTGTTGAAGCCTTGAGCGTGCGTGCTGTGGCATTCCGAGCGGCCCCCTGGCCTGTCTGCCAGGGGGCGCGAGGGGTAAATGCGGCCTGAGTGAAGGGTGATCGCCGTGGGCAACAAAGAAGAAGGGAAGGCGGGGTGGATTCTGCTGTGGCTGTTGGGAGTCCCGATCCCGATCCTGCTGATTCTGTACCTCCTGCGTGGGTGCACCTGAGGGGGCCTTAGCGAAAAGATGCCCGGGTGACCTGCGAAACGCCATGAGGCTCCGGCTGTTCCTGAAGTCCTGGCTCGGCTTCGCTGGGAGGCTTTGGCCGACGATCGCCAGGGCGCTGCAGGACAGGAGGCGACATGGCGCCAACTAGCGGACCCGATGAGCGTCCTCCAGAGGAGGCGCGGCGCCGAGTGATTCGCATCGAATTCGCTCCCCGTACCCTCGTTATCCTGACTCTCCTCATCCCCGGCCTGTGGGTGCTGAGCCGGCTCTTGCCCGTGCTCCTGGTGCTGGTGGCGGCGCTGATGATCGTCGGCACCATGGGGCCCGCGGTCCGCTGGCTCGAGGGGCGGCGCATGCACCGGGGCCTGGGCATCGCCATCGTGTTCACCGGGATCATGGTGGCTACCGTGCTGTTCATCACCTTGACGATTCCGGCCCTGATCGAGCAGGCGACCAACCTGGTCGATCAAGAGCCCATCCTGCGCGAGCACCTGGCGGACTGGCTGGAGGGCTTCAAGCTGACCAGCCCCCTGGCGGACATGCTCCGCGACCTGCGCGTCGGCGACGTGGTAACGGTGACCGTCTCGACGGCCCTGGAGTTCTCCGGCAGTGTCGTGGCAATCGTCACCTACATCCTCAGCTCGGTGTTTCTCGCCCTGTACATCATGCTCGACCGCGATCGCCTGCGCGGCGGTCTGTTCCTGCTGGTGCCCATATCCCACCACCTGCGGCTATCGCGGATCATGCTGGGTCTGGAAACCATCGTCGGCGGTTACATCCGCGGGCAGGCGATCACCTCGGCGTGCATGACTATCTTCGTGTTCATTCTGCTGACGGCCTGTGGTGCTCCCAACGCCCTGGCCATCGCGATTTTCGCCGGTGTTGCCGACGTGCTGCCCTACATCGGCAGCCTGCTGGCGCTGGTGGCCGTGGTGGCGGCCGTGCTCACCCAGGGAATCACCGTCATCAGCATCGTGCTGGTGTCGATGCTCGCCTACGAGGAGGTCGAGAACCGCCTGATCGTGCCGCACGTCTATGGACGTGCGTTGCGCCTGCCGTCGTCGGCGATCTTCTTCGCGCTGTTGGTGGGGGCCGTCCTGGGTGGCATTCCCGGGGCACTGCTGTCCCTGCCCGTGGCGTCGGCCCTGCTGATGCTCATCGAGGAACTCCGCGTCGAGTTGCCGGGGCAGCAGGAGCAGGCCGCCGATGTGCAGACCCGCAAGAGCGACGAGCAGGGCGAGGCGGAGTACGAGCGCCGGGCCGAAGGCATGCCCGCCGAGCAGGCCGCCGCCATCGCCGTCGAAATCGCCACCGATCGCCACAAGGAAGAAAGCACGCAGCCAGCGGAACCGGATCCACCTGTCGATCCCGGCAAGGGCTGAGCCGCCGCCTGGTGAGCTTTTGCGACGCCCTGACTAGCCTGCACGGATTGCGAGGCCCGAGCCTCTCGAGTGGTCTAACCTAGATAGATGGGATCACGACCGATCAAGCCCCGAACAGGTTTGAAGCTCCATGGAATAGCCGTGTTAACCAGGGCGGCGGGGCGGCCAGGGATGCGGCATTTCCAACCGTGAGATGTGGTAGGCCTTCGCGGGTACCACACTCTGCGCAGGAGATTCACAGATGGTCATTCACGTTACCCACTTCATGGTCGCCGGGCACCTCGCCTGCGGCCGCCACGGCGACACGCTGGTTTCCACCACGGAAGTGGCGCGGGTGAAATGTCGCAACTGCCGTGGCACCGAGGCGTTCCGCGAGGCGCGCAGACTCGAGCGCAACGCGGCGCGCAGAGCCGCACGGCAAGCCGCCAAGGCCGCTCACGCCGCGTACCACTGGCGCGCCGCCTGGCTGCAGAAGCTCACCGACCTGCCGGGACTCCAGCGCCTGCCACGGGGGTTCAAAGGTCAGTCCTATGTATAGTGGGGCTCAATAGATACCGATGGCCGGTGCCCGGCGGCCGGGAATTCCAGCCTGTGCCGCGGTTCTAACTCAGTAGGCCGTTTCGGCCGCCAGAGGGTTATTGCCATGCGCCGCACACTTGTTGTCGCTTCGCTTGCGCTCTGCCTGCCCGTCGCCTCGGCACTGGCCGGCAGCGTGGATGTAGAAGATGTCGCCACCTCCGCGGGGATATCCGCCTCGCTGTATTCCACCTTCAAGGACGACAAGATCGTCGTGGTTGCCAAGGACGACGCCAGCAGCTTCATCGCCAGCGGCGGCACCATCCGCGGCGCCTACCTGGAGGCCGCGCTGCAGCAGATCCGCCGCGAGCATCCCGGCTTGCAGGCGAGCGATCAGGAACTGGCCGCCGCGATCCTCGCGCAACCGCAGGACTCCGCCGCTCGATAAAGTGAGTCGTCCCCGTTGGCGTAGACGGGTTGAATGACCGCAGTTGGCTGTTCGCACCCATCCCGCCGAAAGCCTCTTGAACTGCCCGCGACATGGAGTTTCGGGCGGTTCAAACCGGCCACTTCGACTCACTTGCACTTGAGTTGCCACGACGCCCCGCAGGACCTCAGCCCTGAACCTTCCGGCCCTTGGGCACGGTGAGCATGATCGAGACGATCGCGATCACCACCATCAGCAGGTTGAAGCCCAGCGCGATGAAGGCCGCCTCGCGGACCGCCAGGTTGTCCTGCCGCCCGGCGAAGGTAATCACGCCCTCGAGCCAGCTCACGCTGCCGTTGTCGCCGGTCAGCGCGGTGAATACGGCCGCCGAGATCGCTACGCCGAAGGCCGCCCCCAGCGACGACGCCATCTTGTAGATGCCCGACCCCGAACCGCTCTGGGCGGCCGGGAGGTTGGCCAGCGCCGCGTCGGTCGAGGGGGTGGCATAGAACGCCAGGCCCACGCCGAACAGCGTGTAGCCGATCACGGCGAGCATCCGATACTCGGCCAGCAGCAGGTTGGCCGGCATCAGCAGCGCTATGGCCAGGCCGGTGATCAGGCAGCCCCAGAGCATCGGCAGGCGCGGCCCGAAGCGCTGCAACAGTTTCTCGCCCATGCGGATGAAGGCAATGATGGCGACGGCATAGCCGAGGGTCAGGAAGCCGGCCTGCTGCGCGTTCATGCCGCCCCCCAGCTGTACCAGCTGCAGCGACACGATCAGCGTGCCGGCCGTGCCGTTGATCAGGAAGTTGGAGAGGGTCGCGCCGGTGTAGGTCGGGTTCCTGAACAGGCTGAAGTCGAAGAAGGCGTTGGCCGAGCGGCTTTCGATGCGCAGGAACAGCAGCCCCATGACCACCGTCACCGCCAGCAAGCCGAGGCCGAGCGGGCTGGTCCAGCCCAGCTTGTTGCCCTGAGTCACCAGCACCTGCAGCGCCAGCATGGCCACCATGAAGCTCAGCACGCCGGGCAGGTCGAAGCGGTAGTCGCCCTGGGTGTCGGCCTTGTTTTCCGGCGTGCCGCGCATCAGCCACAGGCCGAGGATGCTGACCGCGATGGCGACCCAGAAGATCGAACGCCAGCCGAAGTTCTCCGCCATCAGGCCGCCGAGCAGCGAGCACAGGCCCGAGCCGCCCCAGGAACCGATGGACCACAGGCTGATCGCGCGCTGGCGCCCGGCGCCATCCCAGTAGGCCTTCACCAGGGCCAGGCTGGCCGGCATGATGCAGGCCGCCGACAGGCCCTGCAGCGCCCGTCCGGCCAACATCACCGGCGCCGCCAGGCTGCCCGACGGTGTGACGGCCACCAGCAGCGAGCCGGCGATGCTCAGGTAGAAGCCGATCCGGGTGATCCGCAGCCGGCCGACGCGATCGGCCAGACCGCCCATCACCACGATGAAAATGCCCGAGAACAGCGAGGTGATGGCCACCGCGTTGTTCATGGTGGTGGACCCCAGCCCCAGATCGCGCTGCATGTCGGGGGCGATGTTCAAGGTGGTCTGGGCGAACAGCCAGAAGGCCACCACCCCCATGATGATGCCGAGCAGCAGGCGGTCGTTGCCGACGGGCGGCACATCGGCCTGTACGGTCGTGCTCATGCTTCACTCCTCAAAACGCTCAGACGCAGCCGGGTCACTCCAGCGCATTGGCTTTCACCGATCATAGCCGCGGTGGCGTTGCCATGTTGTGCAGCGCCTCGGCCAGCGGAATCCGCAGTGCCATTCAAATGCCTCATTCGGCAATGCTAGGCTTGCAGCACGCATCGACGGGTGCCGCATACCGCTGTCGCGGCCCGGCGGCGCTCGCTCCCCAGCCATGGAGAACCGCGCATGAACCCGCTTGCCGACGCTCTGGATACCCCGCTCGACCGGCTGCTGCCCGAACTGGAGGCCATCTACAAGGATCTCCACCGCCACCCCGAGCTGTCGATGCAGGAACACCGCACCGCCGGCATCGCCGCCGACTACCTGGCCGCCCACGGCTTCGAGGTGACCCGCGGCGTCGGCGGCACCGGCGTGGTCGGCGTGCTGCGCAATGGAGCGGGGCCGACGGTCATGCTGCGCGCCGACATGGACGCACTGCCGGTGACCGAGGCGACCGGCCTGCCGTATGCCAGCGAGGTCAAGGCCCGCGACGAGGAGGGCGCCGAGATCGGCGTTTCCCATGTCTGCGGCCACGACCTGCACGTGACCTGGCTGCTGGGCGCGGCGCGCCTGCTGGCCGAGCACCGCGCTGCCTGGCACGGCACCCTGCTGGCGGTGTTCCAGCCGGGCGAGGAGGTCGGGCGCGGCGCGCAGAGCATGATGGACGACGGCATGATCGAGCGCTTTCCCAAGCCCGAGGTGATCCTCGGCCAGCACGTGATGGTCGGCGAGGCCGGCACCGTCGGCTACCGCAGCGGCACCATCCTCTCCGCCGGCGACAGCCTCAAGGTCAAGCTGTTCGGCCGCGGCGCCCACGGCTCGATGCCGCACAACTCGGTCGACCCGGTGGTGATGGCGGCGTCGACCGTGATGCGCCTGCAGACCATCGTCTCGCGCGAAGTCGCGCCGCTGGACAGCGCGGTGGTCACCGTCGGCGCGCTGCAGGCCGGCACCAAGGAAAACATCATCCCCGACGACGCCACCCTCAAGCTGAACATCCGCACCTACAGCGAAGGCGTGCGCGAGCACGTGCTGGCCGCGGTGAAGCGGATCTGCTGCGCCGAGTGCACGGCGTCCAACGCACCGCGCGAGCCGGAGTTCACCACCCTCAACGCCTATCCGCTGACCGAGAACGACGCCGCCGCGACCGCGCGGGTGGCCGCCGCTTTCCGCAGCCAGTTCGCCGAGCGTGCCTTCGAAACCCAGCCGGCCCCGGCCAGCGAGGACTTCAGCATCTTCGGCCGGCGCTGGGGCGTGCCCTACGTGTTCTGGTTCGTCGGCGGCACCGATGCGCAGACCTACCGGGAAGCCAAGGCGCGCCAGCAGCTCAACGCCATCCCCAGCAACCACTCGCCGCAGTACGCGCCAGTGCTGCATCCCACCCTGAAGACCGGCCTGCAGGCCATGCTGACCGCCGCCTCGGCCTGGCTGTGCGCGGACGCCGCGGAGGCATGAACGCACAGACCCTGTTCGTCGCGCTGGATCTCGCCGGGGTCTTCGCCTGTGCCATCAGTGGCGCCACCGCAGCCCTGCAGCGGCGCCTCGACCTGTTCGGCGTGGTGATGGTCGCCTTCATCACCGCGGTCGGTGGCGGTGTGGTGCGCGACCTGTGCATCGGCGCCACCCCGCCGGTCGGCCTGAGTGACTGGAGCTATCTGGTTACCGCGGTGCTCGCCGCGCTGCTCACGATAGGGGCCGGCCCGCTGGTCGAGCGCCTGGCCTACCCGGTGCTGCTGTTCGACGCCCTCGGCCTCAGCGTGTTCGCCGTCACCGGCGCGCACAAGGCGCTGGCCTACGGCCATAACTACGAGGTGGCGATCCTCCTCGGCACCACCACCGCGGTCGGCGGCGGCATCGCCCGCGACGTGCTGCTCAACCGCGTGCCAGCGATCCTGCGCAAGGAAATCTACGCGACCGCCGCGCTGCTCGGCGCCAGCATCCTGGTACTCGGCGAAGCACTGGGCTGGTCGCGCAACTGGCTGACCTGGCTGGCCATCGCGGCGTGCTTCGTCCTGCGCCTGCTGTCGCTGCGCTATGGGTGGCATTTGCGGCTGAACGTGGCCGAGCGGCGCTGAGGCGAGCCGTAGGCCTCGTGGCGCCCGGCGCAACCCGGTTTCGTGAGAGGTGCCGATGGCTCCCACGCTCCGGCGCGGGAGCCGGAACGATGGACGCTCCGCGTCCCGCCGCAGGAGCGGCTATGTGGCGTACCCACGCGGGAGCGTGGGCACGATCATAAAGACAAGCTCTGGGTAGTCGTGGGAAACCACGGTTTCGCTAGCCGTAGGTGGGCAACTGCCGCAGGCATTGCCCACCGTGGGGCGCCGTGCCGGCGCCGTGGTAGAAAATCGCGGCGCGAGTTTTCTACCCTACTTGCTGGAGGCGTTGCCCACCTTGGAGTACCTCACCCGGCAGAGCGGTAGAAAATCGCTGGGCGAGTTTTCTACATTACATACTTTTGGGTATTAACAGTCCTGCGCTAATACATCTTCAACTGAGCGGTATATTCTCTCTTTGTCAGTATCAGTCAAACAAGTCCGTACCCACTCGGAAACAAGAGTTTCCCATACCGAGAGATGAGATTTGCGGACCTTGTCACCTAGTTTTCTGTTCCAGTTATGATGCTCTGGGTCTGTCATGATATCTTCTAAATCCGCAAATAAAGTCCCTGCGCCAATGCCTATTCTCTCAGGAAGATCTGCCCAGTTTTTTTCTTTTAACTCGTTATAGATCACGACTTCAGGCGCATATTCGCCTGGCAGAACAATGCAGCCTTGACTTGGTTCTTTATCTCCATTCAAGATTGCAAGATTCTTTAGAGTCGGGAGGCGGCCTTCAGCACCCAGTGCCCCCATGGTCTGCACTACGTTCGCTGGCCCAACAGGGCAAATATCAAGACGATCAACGACCTGTGCTCTGTTTTCGTCTGACACTAATATTTCGCGCAACCATATTTCCGCCTCCCGATCCTCAACATAAACTGCCATCTCCGGATGAACTTGGTCATCCATTCGGCTCATGGCAAATTCTACGCTTGCGCCGTAAATTACATTCGTCCCTTGACTTCCGGGTACCAGAAGAACTCTAGCCTCTTGGGGGAGTTGCTCAAGAATATACGGACTGTGCGTAGAGACCACAATCTGGCATCTCTTCTTACGTGAGAGCTTCATGAGAAAGTCAATTAACCTCCTCTGTGCCTTTGGATGAAGTGAAGCTTCAACCTCATCGATAATTAGTAAGCTGGTTTGCGGGATTGTTTCCAGGATTCTGAAAAGATCGAGGGTGGCGTCCTCGCCTGCACCTTGGTGGTATTGGCTGAATTCTCCGAATGATCTCTTGAATAACCCAACCGAGTGGGCGGAGACGTCGGACTTTGCGAATCTCGCAGATTCATATTGTCGACCTAATACATGCGACAAATGAGTAAGGTTTTCGTTTGATATGTTTTCGCTGGTGGTTTCTGTTTTTCCCATCTTTGCGATCCGTGCGTACCCAGCGGTTGCATCAATGGGTAATGTTCTTGAAATATCTTGATATATTACCTTGCGTTTAGGTCTGTTGTCGCCGAAATTCCATCGGGATGTTTTTTTGCTAATGCGGTAGCTCTGAATGGTGTCACCTTGTTTTATAGAGTATTTGATTGCAACGCCCTCAACTCTATCCCAAGGGGTGTCCTGAAAGAAATCAGAAGGATAATATGTGTCGGATTTTTCAGCTGCCTCATAGCAACATGCGAGCGATTTCAGTAGCGTTGTCTTTCCTGTTCCGTTTTCACCTACAACAGCGACAACGGGGAATTTAAATTGCACAGATTGACCAGACCACCCACGAAGTCCCTCAATTTCAATGCTATTAACAAATTTTGGCCATAGATCGGCTTGCATTTGTTCGCGAAGTTTATAAATTTCACTCTGGTCCATTGGTGTATTTCCTTTTTATGTGATTGTAGAAGTCTACGTCTTGATGGCACCCACGCTCCAGCGTGGGTGCCCGAACTCTGGACGCTTCGCGTCCAGCCGCAGGAGCGGCCGGGCTGTGTGCCCACGCGGGAGCGTGGGCACGATCATCGACACGTCGCGGGTGCTTTGCGGGACGCCGAGGCGCTCGCTCTGAATTTGGTGCCGGTCCATATTCGGCGCCGCCTTACAAGCGCAGCCGATGTTGGGGGTAGTGGCTTTCTGACGGGGGAAGGCGGTTGCGAAGGTGCTGGGGCCGCGCCGGTATTCTTCGCGAGCGCGGCTGACGCAGCGCCCGAAGGCCGCCGCCTTGAGACTCGGTAGGTCATTGATCATGGACCGCTCCCTCGGTGCCGTTCCGCCTCACACGCGAGGCATGTCCTTCCTTGCTTTACGCATTCCCGCAGAAGGGGAATGCGTCAGTAGACGAGCGGGGACTCTCCCTCACTCCTTCCCATAATTCACCACCGACAACAGCTTGATCGGCACCTTCACCAGTTGCTCCGGCCCATGCGGCACTTCGCCGTCGAAGGTCAGGCTGTCGCCGGGGCCCATGGAGTAGAGCTGGTTGCCGTGGCGGTAGACCAGTTCGCCTTCCAATAGATGGAGGAACTCGGTGCCGGGGTGGGAGAAGGTCGGGAACACTTCGCTGGCGTCGCCCATGTCGACCATGTAGGCCTCGAAGGTCTTCTTCGGCCCGCGGGTGTGGTTGAGCAGGTGGTAGGTGTGGCCCTTGTCGGTGCCGCGACGGACCACTTCGAGCCCTTCGCCGGCCTTGACCAGCAGCGCGCCGCTGCCTTGCTGGTCGTACTGGCTGAACAGCTTGGACATCGGCATGCCGAGCACGTCGCACAGGCGGCTGAGGGTGTCGAGGCTGGTGGAGACCTGGGCGTTCTCGATCTTGCTGAGCATGCCCTGGCTGATGCCGGCGATGCGCGCGACGTCGGCGATCTTCAGTTCCTGGGCCTGGCGCTGGCGCTTGATCTGCATGCCCAGGTACTGCTCCAGCTTGAGGCGAGGCTGGTTGTCGTCGGATTTTCTCATGCTGGCCTGCACTCTTTCAGTTCAAGAATATAAGATTCGCACCAAGAATGAACGGGGTTCGAACGAGCGGGGTCCGTCCTGACGCGTCGATTTCCCGGTATGAAACCATCTTTCCCATATAGATAGAAGGATTGCGGGGTTTTTGCCGGGTTGGCGAGCGGTGGGCAAGGTTGGCAAGGTGTTTGCATTTCTTTTGGTGAAAGTAAATTTCCCCAGCGGAATAAAGCATCAGCGACCGAGGAGCCAACCGCCCATGTTGCCCAGCGAAACCCAGAAAATCATCGAACAGCACGGCATCAAGTATGTGCTGGCGCAGTTTGTCGACATCCATGGCGCCGCCAAGACCAAGTCGGTACCGATCTGCGGCCTGGAGGCGGTCGCCGAGGCCGGCGCCGGCTTTGCCGGTTTCGCCATCTGCGGCATGGGCATGGAGCCCCACGGCCCGGACTTCATGGCCAAGGGCGACCTGTCGACCCTGACCCCGGTGCCCTGGCAGCCGGGCTACGGCCGGGTGGTGTGCATCGGCCACGTCAACGACGAGCCCTGGCCCTACGACAGCCGCTACGTGCTGCAGCAGCAGGTGCAGCGCCTGAGCGACAAGGGCTGGACCCTCAACACCGGCCTGGAGCCGGAGTTCAGCCTGTTCCAGCGCGACGGCGCCGGCAAGCTGCAACTGGTGGACGCCTCGGACAACCTGGACAAGCCCTGCTACGACTACAAGGGCCTGTCGCGCTCCCGCGAGTTCCTGGAAAGGCTGACCGAGGCGCTGCAGCCGGTCGGCTTCGAGATCTACCAGATCGACCACGAGGACGCTAACGGCCAGTTCGAGATCAACTACACCTACAGCGACGCCATGACCTCGGCGGACCGCTTCACCTTCTTCCGCATGGCCGCCGGCGAGATCGCCAACGAGCTGGGCATGATCTGCTCGTTCATGCCCAAGCCGGACCCCAAGCGCGCCGGTAACGGTATGCACTTCCACCTGTCGATCAGCAGCGCCACCAGCAAGAACCTGTTCCATGACGCCAGCGACCCGAGCGGCATGGGCCTGTCGAAGATGGCCTACCACTTCATGGCCGGCCTGCTGGCCCATGGCCCGGCGCTGTGCGCCTTCGCCGCGCCGACGGTGAACTCCTACAAGCGCCTGGTGGTGGGCCGCTCGCTGTCCGGGGCGACCTGGGCGCCGGCCTTCATCACCTACGGCGCCAACAACCGCTCGGCGATGGTGCGCATCCCCTACGGGCGCATCGAGTTCCGCCTGCCGGACGCCGGTTGCAACCCGTACCTGGTCAGCGCCGCGATCATCGCCGCCGGCCTCGACGGCATCGACCGCCAGCTCGAGCCGGGCGCGGTGTGCAACGAGAACCTCTACAACCTGAGCCTGGAGGAGATCGCCGGTCGCGGCATCGCCACCCTGCCGCAGAGCCTCAAGGAAGCCTGCGACGCGCTGGAGGCCGACCCGCTGTTCCGCGAGGTGCTCGGCCCGCAGATCGTCGACGAGTTCATCAAGCTCAAGCGCATGGAGTGGGTGGAGTACAGCCGCCATGTCTCCGACTGGGAAATCCAGCGTTACACCGAATTTTTCTGATGCCTGCGCTCCCTGCGGGGGAGTGCGAAGGCCAAGTCGAATTGTTGCAGGAGTCATAGATATGTGTGGAATCGTAGGTCTCTACCTGAAGAACCCGGCGCTGGAGTCCCAGCTCGGCAAGCTGTTCGAACCGATGCTGCTGGCCATGACCGACCGCGGTCCGGACAGCGCCGGCTTTGCCATCTACGGTGACGAAGTGAAGGACGGCTGGGTCAAGCTGACCCTGCAGAGCACGGTCGGCGAGTACGACTGGAAGGCCCTGATGGGCGCGCTGGAAGGCCGCCTGGGCTGCTCGCTGGACTGGTTCCAGAACGCCAGCGCCGCGGTGCTCAAGGTCGCCGCCGAGGAGGCCGTGGTGCGCGCCGCGCTGGCCGAGCTGGCCCCGCAAGTGCGCATCATGAGCGCCGGGCAGAGCATCGAGATCCTCAAGGGCATGGGCCTGCCGGCGGAAATCGCCGAGCGCTTCAAGCTGGCGAACATGAAGGGCAGCCACATCATCGGCCATACCCGCATGGCCACCGAGAGCGCGGTGACCATGGAGGGCAGCCACCCGTTCTCCACCGGCGCCGACCTGTGCCTGGTGCACAACGGCTCGCTGTCCAACCACAGCCGTCTGCGCCAAGAACTCAAGCGCAAGGGCATCACCTTCGAAACCCTCAACGACACCGAGGTGGCCGCCGGCTACCTGACCTGGCGCCTACAGGAGGGCGACTCGCTGAAGGCAGCGCTGGACCACTCGCTGGAAGACCTCGACGGCTTCTTCACCTTCGCCATCGGCACCCGCAACGGCTTCGCGGTGATCCGCGACCCGATCGCCTGCAAGCCGGCGATCCTCGCCGAGACCGACGACTACGTGGCCATGGCCTCGGAGTACCAGGCGCTGGCCAGCCTGCCGGGCATCGACAAGGCCAAGGTCTGGGAACCCGAGCCGGCCACCATGTACATCTGGGAACGCAAGTCCGCCTGAGGAGCGCACACATGAAAACCATCGACCTTTCCACCGCCACTGTGCGCGATCTGAACCAGGCCCTGCACGACCAGGTGAAGACTCTTGAAGAACGCGAGTGGGTCGTCACCCATTCGGACGGCAAGCACAACCTCGCCGTGGGCATCAACGAAGCGCTGTCCGTCGATATCCAGGGCCATGCCGGCTACTACTGCGCCGGGATGAACCAGAAGGCCAGCATCACCGTGCACGGCAACGTCGGCGTCGGCGTGGCGGAGAACATGATGTCCGGCTCGGTACGGGTGAAGGGCAGCGCCTCCCAGGCCGCCGGCGCCACCGCCCACGGCGGGCTGCTGGTGATCGAGGGCGACGCCGGCGCGCGCTGCGGCATCTCGATGAAGGGCGTCGACATCGTGGTCGGCGGCAGCATCGGCCACATGAGCTGCTTTATGGGTCAGGCGGGCAGATTGGTTGTGTGCGGCGATGCCGGCGATGCGCTGGGCGATTCGCTGTACGAGACGCGCATCTACGTGAAGGGCACTGTCAAGTCGCTGGGCTCGGACTGCATCGAGAAGGAGATGCGCGCCGAGCACCTGGAAGAGCTGGCCGATCTGCTCAATCGCGCCGGCTTCGACGAAGACCCGGCCAGCTTCAAGCGCTACGGCTCGGCCCGCCAGCTGTACAACTTCAAGGTCGACAACGCTTCGGCGTACTGATCGAGCCCGGCCCCCGGCCGGTGCGCGCGGTGCACCCTACGGGACACGAGTGTGAGGTGCGCGCGGCGCACCCTACGCCTGGCACCAACCCCACGTAGGGTGCGCCATGCGCACCGAAGCCGCCGAACCGTGAACGTAGGGTGCGCCATGCGCACCAAGACCCCGCCCCGCGGCGGGGGCACTGAACAACGTAGGGTGCGCCATGCGCACCAGGCAGCCCGCCCGAGTCGCGGGCGCCACCCAACGAGGAATTCGAAATGAGCGAGAAACACACCCCGGTACTGCGCGAGTCCGCCACCTTCGACCGCCTGACCATCCAGGAAATCCAGCGCGCCGCCGAAACCGGCATCTACGACATCCGCGGCGGTGGCACCAAGCGCAAGGTGCCGCACTTCGACGACCTGCTGCTGCTCGGTGCCAGCATGTCGCGCTACCCGCTGGAAGGCTACCGCGAGAAGTGCGGCACTGACGTGGTGCTCGGCACCCGCTTTGCCAAGAAGCCGATCCACCTGAAGATCCCGGTGACCATCGCCGGCATGAGCTTCGGCGCGCTGTCGGCCAACGCCAAGGAAGCCCTCGGCCGCGGCGCGACCATCGCCGGCACCAGCACCACCACCGGCGACGGCGGCATGACCCCGGAAGAGCGCGGCCAGTCGCAGCACCTGGTCTACCAGTACCTGCCGTCGCGCTACGGCATGAACCCCGACGACCTGCGCAAGGCCGACGCCATCGAGATCGTCCTCGGCCAGGGCGCCAAGCCGGGCGGCGGCGGCATGCTGCTGGGCATGAAGGTCACCGAGCGCGTCGCCGGCATGCGCACCCTGCCGATCGGCGTCGACCAGCGCAGCGCCTGCCGCCACCCGGACTGGACCGGCCCGGACGACCTGGCGATCAAGATCGCCGAGATCCGCGAGATCACCGACTGGGAAAAACCGATCTACGTGAAGATCGGCGCCAGCCGCCCGTACTACGACGTCAAGCTGGCGGTGAAGGCCGGCGCCGACGTGATCGTCCTCGACGGCATGCAGGGCGGCACGGCCGCGACGCAGGAAGTGTTCATCGAGCACGTCGGCATCCCGATCCTCTGCGCCATCCCGCAGGCCGTGCAGGCGCTGCAGGAGATGGACATGCACCGCAAGGTCCAACTGATCGTCTCCGGCGGCATCCGCACCGGCGCCGACGTGGCCAAGGCCATGGCCCTGGGCGCCGACGCGGTGGCCATCGGCACCGCCGCGCTGATCGCTCTCGGCGACAACCATCCGCGCCTGGACGACGAGCTGAAGAAGATCGGCTCGGCTGCCGGCTTCTACGACGACTGGCAGAACGGCCGCGACCCGGCCGGCATCACCACCCAGGACCCGGAGCTGAGCAAGCGCCTCGACCCGGTGGAGGGCGGCCGCCGCCTGGCCAACTACCTGCGCGTGCTGGTGCTGGAAGCGCAGACCATGGCCCGCGCCTGCGGCAAGTCGCACCTGCACAACCTCGACCCCGAGGATCTGGTGGCCCTCACCGTGGAATCCGCCGCCATGGCCCGCGTACCGCTGGCCGGCACCGCCTGGATTCCCGGCCAGCAGTTCTGAGCCCGCTACGGCGCCGGCCTGAGGCTGGCGCCGCTCTTGCATGACGTAGCCGGGGGTTGGTGAAGAGGTCCGCCGCGGGATACCCGCGGCCAAGGAAACCCTGAAAAGGCCACTTGCCGTCATTCCCGCCTGCGCGGGAATGACGACTTTTCAGGACTCCTCTGAGGACCCGCGACCGGCGCCGTCTTAGTTTGAACGCACTCTGCAAGCTGCCAGGAAATTCCCATGACCGTTTGAGGAGCACCACCATGTCGACCACTCCACAAGCTTTGCCAACACCATCTGCCTCACCGCTAAGTCGCACGCTGAGCCGTGCCCTGCCGCTGTTGCTGATGACCTTCGCGCCGCTGGCGCTGGCCGAGGAGGCCGCGCCCACTCTGGATACCGGCGTCACCGCCTGGATGATGACCGCCACCGTGCTGGTGCTGTGCATGTGCCTGCCGGGCCTGGCGCTGTTCTACGGCGGCCTGGTGCGCGCCAAGAACATGCTCTCGCTGTTTTCCCAGTGCTTCGCCATCGCCGGGGTGATCGGCGTGTTGTGGGTGATCTACGGCTACAGCCTGGTGATCGACACCACCGGCATGACGGCCGGTGAATACAGCTTCAACAGCTTCGTCGGCGGCCTGGAGCGGGCGATGCTCGCCGGCCTCAAGGGCGACAGCCTGGTGCTGGGCATGCCGGAAGGGGTGTTCATCACCTTCCAGATGACCTTCGCCATCATCACCCCGGCGCTGATCGCCGGCGCCTTCGCCGAGCGCATGAAGTTCGTCGCCGCGCTGGTGTTCATGGCGCTGTGGTTCACCTTCGTCTATGCGCCGATGGCGCACATGGTCTGGGGCGGTCCGGGTGCACTGATGCACAACTGGGGTGCGCTGGACTTCGCCGGTGGCACCGCGGTGCACATCAACGCCGGTGTCGCCGCGCTGGCCGCCTGCCTGCTGCTGGGCAAGCGCAAGGGCTATCCGCATGTCGAGATCAAGCCGCACAACCTGCCGCTGGCGATGGCCGGTGCTGCGCTGCTGTGGGTCGGCTGGTTCGGCTTCAACGTCGGTTCTGCCGCCGGGGTCGGCACCGTGTCGGGCATCACCATGCTCAACACCCAGCTGGGCGCCTGCGCCGGCATCGTCGGCTGGATGCTCATCGAGCTGGTGAAGACCGGTCGGGCGAGCGCCATGGGTCTGGCTTCCGGCGCCATCGCCGGCCTGGTCGGCATCACCCCGGCCTGCGCCTACGTCGGCGCCGGCGGTGCGCTGGTCATCGGTCTGCTCAGCGGCCTGCTGTGCTACCTGGCGGTCACCTCGCTGAAGCAGCGCTTCGGCTATGACGACAGCCTCGACGTGTTCGGCCTGCACGGCGTCGGCGGCGTGGTCGGCGCCATCCTCACCGGCGTGTTCTGTGTGCCGGAGCTGGGCGGCTACGTCGAAGGCAGCGAGATCGCCACCCAGGTCTGGGCGCAGGTGAAGAGCGTGGCCTTCACCTTCGTCTACTGCTTCGTGGTCAGCTGGGTACTGCTCAAGCTGGTCGACAAGCTGGTCGGCCTGCGCGTGGACGAGGAAGTCGAGGACATCGGCCTCGACCTCGCCGAGCACAACGAGCGGGCGTACAGCCACTGATGAGTTTCTGGCAGTGCTGAACGAAAACGCCGGGCGATGCCCGGCGTTTTCCTGTCTGCAGATCGTGCAGTTTCTTTTCTGAACAATCGAGTAAGCGGCACAATAGTTGTGGTTGAAAGATCAGGAGATCTTGCGCAGTGAAGATCGAGCCTGTTTTGTCGCGCAGAAACTCCAGCACTTAGCCAGCGGTTATCCATGCCCGTATTGCGGAATCATCTTTGATCCGGATGAGCATAAAGGCCGAGAGTGGAGGTGTCAGAGCAGTTGTAGATGCCCAGACTGCCGGGCAGGGGTAGCCAGCTTAAAAGCAGGCGCCCTGCCATCAGGGTATGGAGAGAAGAACTGTCGATCAGTAATACGACTTGATCAGGCCTATGCCTTTGCTCAGCACTTCTCGCCAGGCGGAAATGTCTTCATCGTTGGCATTGCTGTCATGCGACTTGACTGCGCGAATAAGAGCTTCGAACCACAGATCGTAGAGTTCTGGTCTGATATTGAGGCCCGCGCGCGAGTGGCTCTCGCCAAGAGCCCGCAGTTTGCTATCGGACATGCCGCGTGCGAACAGCACCAGATTCAGGATGCCGGCCCGCAGCAGCTGCTTCTGCGCAATCATGTCGGTATTAACGAAGCGATCTCGGATCGCCGGGGAGCTGGCGAGAAAGTTTTCATAGAAAGTATCGAAGAAGGAGGTGCTGGCACAGCATCGACCATAGCTCTGCATCACGCGACTAGCAGCGTTCATGACATACCTTTTTCAAAAGAAACATCCCTGATGGCTCTACCTGCCGGCTAAAGCAGAATGGCCACAATGAATGAATTGTTTTTAAGTAACATCTCGGTTGATTTTATGCTGTTCATGATTTGTAGCGCAACACAATTACTTGGCGAAAATGGAGGGTGGTATTTTTCCGGAAAAAAGAGAAATGCTGTATTTCATGTGGTTAGGAATTCAATGGTGGCGAGCCCGTCATGCGATTCATTGTTCTACCGCTCTCGCCTCGGGTATCTGCGGATGTAGGGGGATGATCCCCTCTGAGATCATCGAAGGCTGCGCTATCCAGTTGGCGTCATTCAGAAAGCCGATTCAATGGCGGCAACCGTGTAACTCGCCGGCTAGTTCTCGATCGACTCAGGCGAATGCATTTTCTCTGCCGAACTCATCCCGGCGCGTCGTATTCCTCGCAGTGGCGCAGGCTGTCACCGCGTGGCAGCTGGCTGCGCGCGCGGGCGACGGCGTCCTCGATGGTGCTGTCGATCTGCTCCTGTACCGCTCCGTCACTGGTCCAGCCGCCGGCCATGCTGCCTCGGAATATGGGGTGTCGTTGCCTGAAGGTATGTGCACTTGGGCGCGCTGATGCAAGGCCTCGTCTGTCCGGGAGGCGTGGCTGGTGGGTCGGTGCTGGTCTGCCAAGCCTGGACGCGGTGGCCGCAAGCCCCTGCCGTTGGCGCGGCAGGTTCGGCGGGCCTAGAGTGTTGGCAATGTTGCTGGAGTAACGCGGGCGCCGGGTAAGCCCGGCGTTGTGCTGCATGGGGCATCGCCTCCGTGTGGCAAGCCCTCGCTGGCCCTGACCTGGGGCTGCCCGCTCGGGGGCTGTGGCGGCACCCAGTGGCGTTTCCTGTTCGGGAGGTTCTTGTCATGCGTCAGTTTGTTCTGCCTGTCCTGTTCCTGGCGCTCAGTGCCCCCGTCGGGGCGCAGATGTACGGCGCGGACTACGAGGAGTGCAACCAGGAAATCACCGCCGACATCGTCGACTGCCTGAATGGCAACACGAAAACCTGGGACCGCCGTCTGAGCGGCGCCTACAAGGCGCTGATGCAGCGTAGCGACTCTGGCCAGAAGGAGCCGCTGAAGGCGGCGCAGCGGCTTTGGGTGCAGTACCGCGACGCGAACTGCGGCTTCTATGCCGCGGGCGAGGGCTCCATCAGCCAGATTGCCGCGGCCGAGTGCCTGCGGGCGATGACCCAGCAGCGGGCCTGCGAGATGGAGGCCGCCAACATGCAGGAGGGGGCGGTCGGGCAGGGCTGCGAGTAGGTTTCGGCACGCGGTCAGCGCAGCTGGCTGTCCTTGCTACCACGGCGGTTGTAGCCGCTGAAGGTGCTCTGCTGCTTGTCGTGCTCGCTCTGGCAGGCGACGCACAGGCGTACGCCGCGGATGGCCTGGCGGCGAGCCTCGGGGATGGGCGCGTCGCATTCCTCGCAGTGCTGCAGGCTATCGCCGCGCGGCAACTGGCTGCGCGCGCGGGCGATGGCGTCCTCGATGGTGCTGTCGATCTGCTCCTGTACCGCTCCATCGTTGGTCCAGCCGCCGGCCATGCTGCCTCCGCGAGAGTGAGAGAAATCTTGTCGAAGATATGCACCCTGGCGCGCGGTTATGCAAGGCCATGGCGAGCTGCGTGGCGACGCACGGAACGCTGGCTGCGCTCGTGACGGCGGCCATCGGCGGCGCCTATGCTCTGCGCCACGGACGCCCGTGAGCTGCCGACCGAATAAGAACAACCAGGGGTGGCAGCAATTGATCGTTCCACAATACTGGGCCGAGGCCCGCGCGCAGTACCGGCGCAACGGCAAGCACATCACCGTGCGCCGCTTCGGCTGGTCCGATGTCAGCCAGGCCGAGGCGCAGGCCCACGCCGAGCAGCGTGCCCAGGAGGCGCTGGATGGCCTGCGTGACGGCGAGAAGCTGGCGCGCCGCGAGCCGAAGGTGCCCTACAACGGCGCCGAGGGGGTGCCGATCCGCGAGGAGATCGTCGCGCGCCACGACGACGTGCTGATCACCCGCAATTCCTACGGCGCGCGCTGCCTGAACAGCGCGGACGTGCTGTTCGCCGACATCGACTTCGCCCAGCAGCCCAGCCTGCGCTTCGCCATCGGCGTGTTCGCCACGCTGGCGGCGCTGGGGCTGCTGGCCGGTTGGCTGACGCACTCGGTGCTGCTGCTGGCGGGGCTGTTGCTGGTCGCGCTGTTCGCCTCGGGCCTGCTGGCCGGGCGGGTGCATCGCCTGTACCTGGACTGGCAGGGCGGCGCGGCGGCGTTGGCGCGCCAGCGCATCCTGCGCTTTCTCGAGCGCCATCCCGACTGGAGCTTCCGCCTGTATCGCACGCCCGCCGGGCTGCGCGCGCTGGCCACCCATCGCACCTTCGTCGCGGACGATCCGGCGGTGGCGCAGTGCTTCAGCGCGCTGGGCGTCGATCCGCTATACGCCCGCATGTGCCAGCGGCAGCAGTGCTTCCGCGCGCGGCTCAGCGCCAAGCCCTGGCGCATGGGCCTGGCCCACCACCTGAAGCCGCGTCCCGGCGTCTGGCCGGTGGCGCCGGAGCGCCTGCACATGCGCCGCGACTGGGTCGAGCGCTACGAGGCGGCGGCCCGCGGCTATGCGGCCTGCAGTTTCCTCGAGGTGCTCGGCAGCGGCGTGGTGGCGCCGGAGGTGGCCCGCGTCCAGTGGCTGCACGACGAGCTGTCGGGGGCGGCGAGCGGGCGGCCGATCGCCTGAGCGGGGCGCCTCACTCCCTGACGTTCATGTACTCGCCGGCCCAGGCGATGTAGTCGTCGGGGTGGGTGTACTTGGTCACCAGCTCGGAGGCGTTGAGGCCGTTGCCGGTGGCGATGCCGCGCTGTTCGCGCAGGCAGTCGTAGGTGGCCTTGACCGCGGCGAAGTAGGCGCCGTGGCCGTCGACCACGATGCGCACGCCGAGATCGGCCAGGCGCTGGTCGTCGCGCAGTTCGGGGTTGCCGTAGGTGATCAGCATCAGCGGGATGCTCAGGCCCTCGGCGATGGCTTCCAGGTGGGCGAAGTCCTTGACTCCGGCCAGGCAGATGCCGTCGGCGCCGGCGCCCTGGTAGGCCTGGGTGCGGTGGATGACTTCCTCCAGCGGCTGCACGCCGGCGTGGGTGCGGGCGATGATCGCCATCGCCGCATCGTCGCGTACCGACAGGGCGGCGCGCAGCTTGCCGACGCCTTCCTCGACGCCGATCAGGTCGTACGACTTGAGGCCGAACTGGGCCGGCAGCAGGGTGTCCTCGAGGGTCAGCGCGGCCACGCCGGCGCGCTCCAGCTCGATGACGGTACGCATGGCGTTGTGCGCGTTGCCGTAGCCGTGGTCGGCGTCGGCGATCACCGGCAGGCGGGCGACGCGCCCGATGCGGGTAGCCTGCTCGGCGAACTCGCTGAGGGTGATCAGGGCGATGTCCGGAGCGGCGAGCACCTGCAGCGAGGCGACCGAGCCGCCGAGGATGCCGACTTCGAAGCCGAGATCGGCGGCGATGCGCGCGGACAGGGCGTCGAACACCGAGGCGGTGTGGTAGCAGGCGGGGCTGGCGAGCAGGGCACGGAAGGCTTCGCGCAGCTGGTGATGACAGGCTCTTTGCATGGGATTTTCCTGCTGAGTCATTGTTTGAGGTCTTTTTACCAAGGTTGTATTGCAAGTCCTGTACCGGCTCTGAAATAGGGCCTGCGCCGCGGCTTTCCGGCGCTCTGCCGGGGTTGGGCTGGCGGAAAAACGCCGATGGCGCATCGGACGCGGCGAACAACCGCCAACCGGGCGCAGGAGGGCGCCATGGGGGGCATGGCGGTTGCCTGTGCAGCGTTCGACAGTGCGGTGAGGATTGGCACGCAGCATGCGCAGGCCGACCCGCAGCGCCGGCCGTCGCGCGAGCAGTCTCTGTGCTAGGTTTTCGGGGGTTCGTCTACAACTCCTCGAGGAGAACCGCATGAAGCTCTACTACACGCCGGGTGCCTGCTCGCTGGCGGCGCACATCGTGCTCTGCGAGCTGGGCCTGCCCCATGAACTGGTCAAGGTGGATCTGAAGACGCATACCACTGCGGATGGCAGCGACTACTACGCGATCAATCCCAAGGGCTACGTGCCGGCCCTCGAGCTGGAGTACGACCAGGTGCTCACCGAGGATGCGGTGCTCCTGCAATACCTGGCCGAACTCAAGGGTGACGTCAGCATGCTGCCGCCGGCCGGCAGCATGGAGCGCTGGCGCGTGCTGGAATGGCTCAACTTCATCAGCAGCGAACTGCACAAAGGGCTCGGCGCATTGTTCAATCCGGCGATTACCCCGGAGTGGAAGCAGGCGGTGCTGGAGCGGGTGAGCCTGCGTTTGGGCTTCGTCAACCAGGCGCTGAAGGGGAATGCCTTCCTGTGCGGTCGCCACTTCACCATTGCCGACGCCTATCTGTTCACCATCGTCAACTGGACCGGCTTCATGCACATCGACCTGGCGCCCTGGCCGGAGCTGGCCGCCTACCAGGTGCGGATGGCGGAGCGCCCGGCGGTGCAGCAGGCGATGCGCGCGGAGGGCCTGCTGAAGTAGCGGGTTGTGCCGAAAATGAAAAAGGGGCGCCATCTGGCGCCCCTTTTGCTGTCGGCCCGAGGAGGGGCTTACAGGCTCTTCGACACCGATACCACGAAGTTGGCATCGCAGTAGTCGGACTTGCCGCCGGCAGCGAAGCCCTTGCACTCGCTGTCGCTGAGGCTGGTGTCGGTGTAGGTCATGCCGAAGTCCAGGCCGGCGTAGGTCTTGGTCAGGCCGATGGACCAGTCGTTGTAGGAGTCTTCCTTACCAACGCCGGCGCTGTTGAGGAAGATGTTGTCCTTGAAGTCGTAGTTGCCGTACTGCAGGGCCAGGCCGATCTCGTAGGGCAGGGTGTAGTCGTAGCCGATGTAGGTGTACAGGGTGGTGTTGTCGTCGGCGAGGCCATTGCTGCCGAACATGGCGAAGTCGTCGGAGTAGGCGGCGCCGACCTTGAAGCCGTAGGCCGTCACGCTGCCGTAGTACTCGCTGTAGTTGGCGGCGGTGGCGCCCGGGTAGTCGTACTTGATCCAGCCCAGGTCGTAGGAAATGTCGTCGGTGATGTTGTTGGTGAAGCCGAGGTAGTAATCGAATTCGACGTTGGCGTCGTTGCCGTCGGCCGCGACGAAGTCGACGTTGGAAGCCCAGGTGCCGACGTACAGACCGCTCGAGTGGGCCACGTCCAGGCCGCCCTGGATGGCGCCCTTGCCTTGGGTTTGTGACACGCCGCGGTAGATGTAGTCCGTGGTCAGGGCGGCGTTCATGCTGACGTCGAAGTCACCGATCGGGCTTTTCACGGTTTCGGCGGCGGCGAAGCTGCTGACGGTCACTGCGCTGGCGGCGGAGATGGCGAGGGTCAGTTTCTTGAGCATGGTCATTTGTCCCTATGGTCCGACGAGGAATTGGCATCCTCGGCTTTTTTAGTGTGGTGTTAAGTCTGAGTGGAGCTGATTTGCCTTATGCATACGGCTTGCCAACTTTATAAATTCCTTTAAATACAATGACTTATGGATGTCATTGGCGATGTGGCCGGTTGTGCGGGTTTTTGCCTGGCGCCGTTGTGCACCATCGGCGGGCACGCTCTGGCCCGGTTTGGTGGCGTGAAAAAGCTGGCGTGCCCTTTGCAACCATAGGTGGTTTTCCTGCCTGGAGTGAGATGGATGCGTACCTTGTTGATGCTCGGATCGAGCCTGCTGGCCGGTGTTGTACAGGCCGCGGAGCTGCATGTGGCCGCCGGCCAGGAGCGGCTGATCGACGAGCCGCGCCTGCAACTGGAGCGCCTGGTGCTCGAAGATGGTGCGACCCTGCGCCTGGCGCCGGGGCTGCCGCGTTTCGAGCTGCGTGCCGACCAGGCGTGGATCGGCCGCGACGTGCGCCTGCTGGCGCACGGCAGCGATGCGTCAGCGGGGCGCGCGGGCGCTGCCGGTCATGCGGGCAAGCCCTGTGCGGATGGCGAGGCCGGTCAGTCGGGCGAGTCCGGTGGGGCCGGCGCTGCCGGGAGCGACCTGCAGATCACGCTCGGCCTGCGTAGCTTCGGCTCGCTGCTGCTGGATACCCGCGGCGGCGCGGGTTCGACGGGGGGCGACGGGGGCGCAGGCGGCGCTGGCGGCGCGGCGGATCGCTGCGCGGGCGGGGCGGGTGGCGCCGGTGGCCGGGGCGGCGAGGGCGGAGCCGGCGGGCGCGGTGGCGCGGTGGCGCTGCGCTACTGGAGCCTGAGCGAGGCCGGCTATATCCCAGTCAGCAACCACGGCCCGGGCGTGCAGATCCTTACCGCCGGTGGCTTGGGCGCCGCGGGCGGCAGTGGAGGCAAGGGCGGGGTTGCCGGTGCCGGCGAATTCAGCACCCGCGGCAACGGCATCAAGGTCTATCGCAACGGCGGCGCCCCGGGCCAGGACGGTCTGAGCGGCGCCGCGGGTGCCAGCGGCGAGACGGGGCACTTCCTGGTGCAGCCGCAGGCGCGGCCCTGAACGCGCGGCGCCGGTGCGGCGGTGCTCAGGCGATCAGCCGCTCGCGCAGCCGTCCCAGCATGCCCAGCAGGCTGCCGACCTTGTCGCGCTCGCGCTCCTCTTTCGGCGCTTCGGCCAGGCGCGCCACCACATGGGTCGGTTGGGTGCGCCAGGTCTGGGCCTGACGGGCGGCCGCGCTCAGGCTCTTCTCGAACAGGGCCGGACGGATCGGTTTGGGCAGGTAGCGGAAGATCTGCGCCTCGTTGATCAGCCTGAGCAGCGCCTGGGTGTCCTGGAACGGCGTGACCACCAGGCTGAGCAGGCGCGGATGGGCCTGGGCCAGGGTCTTGAGCAGCGGCGCGGTGTCTTCGCCGGCGAGCTTGAGGTCGCTGATCAGCAGGTCGACCGGCTCGCTGTTCAGCTGCAGCAGGGCTTCGGGCAGGTTGCGCGCGTGCAGCAGACGGTGGCCGCCGGCGTGGCAGAAGCTGCCGACCGCGGCCAGGGTTTCCGCGTGGTCGTCGAGCAGCAGTACGGTCAGCGCGGTGCTCGGTTGCGAGCTGTCGGTCAGCGCCACGGGAACCTGGCTGGCGGCGATCCCCGCCGCCTGGCGCAGGGCGGTGGACATCTCCTGCTGATCCCACGGCTTGGTCAGGTAGCGGAAGATGCCGCCGCTGTTCAGCGCATCGACCGCGGCGTCGAGGTCCGAGTAGCCGGTGAGCAGGATGCGCAGGGTGTGCGGGGCGATCTCGCTGGCCTGGGCGAGGAACTCCGCGCCGCTCATCTGCGGCATGCGCTGGTCGCTGACGATGATCTGCACCGACTCGCTCTTCAGGCGTTCCAGCGCGCGACGCGGGTCGCATTCGGTGAGCACGTCGTACTGGCGGCGGAACTGCATGGCCAGGCTGCGCAGGATGCGCTCTTCGTCGTCGACGAAGAGGATCCGGGTGGGGGTGGTCATATCAGGCACTCTCCTGCAGGTTGGGCGCTTGTGCGCGCGGCAGCCGGATCAGGAAGCGTGTGCCTCGCCCCGGCTCGGAGGCGACGCGAATCGTGCCGCCATGGTCCTGGATGATCTTGAAGCTGATGGACAGGCCGAGGCCGGTGCCCTGGCCGACCGGCTTGGTGGTGAAGAAGGGGTCGAAGATCCTCGCCAGCACCTCGGCCGGCATGCCCTTGCCTGAGTCCTGCACGGAAATGAACACCGCGGCGTCGTCGGCCCAGGTCTTCACCAGGATCTGGCCGCAGCGCTCCATGGCCTGGGCGGCGTTGGTCAGCAGGTTGAGCAGCACCTGGTTGATCTGCGACGGCGCGCAGGGCATGCGCGGCAGCTCGCCGAGCTGCAAGGTGACCTCGGCCTTGTCCTTGATGTTGTTGCGGGCGATCACCAGGGCGCTGCGCACGCAGTCGTTGAGGTCGATGTCCTCGCTCATGGCGCGGTCGAGGCGGGCGAAGTTCTTCAGGCCGACCACCAGCTCGCCGATCTGCTCGAGGCCGTAGAGGGTGTCGCTGAACAGCTGCTGGAGGTCTTCCTTGAGCAGCTCCGGCGCGGCCTGTTCGCGGGCGTCGACAGCCTCGCCGAGGGCGGCGGCTAGGCGCGCCTCGTCGCAGTCCGCGGCGTGCAGGCAGTCGAGCAGGGCGCCGTGGGTGTCGGCCAGTTGCAGCAGCGGCTGCTTCAGCTCGCGCAGCAGCTGCACGTTGTTCTTCACGTAGCCCAGCGGGGTGTTCAGCTCGTGGGCGACGCCGGCGACCATCTGGCCCAGCGAGGCCATCTTCTCCGACTGCACCAGCTGGGCCTGGGATTCCTTGAGGTCGACCAGCGCCCGGCGCAACACGGCGTTGCGCTGGGCGACGCGTTTCTCCATAGCCTTGAGCAAGTCGAGTACCGTGCCCAGGCCCTGGTAGCGGCCTTCGCCGTCGACCAGGATGAAGTCCTCGGTGATCGGGTAGGTCAGCTGCGAGGTGACCTGCTGGGCGGCTTCTTCCAGGCGGGTGTCCAGGCAGACCACCAGAGGGGCGTCGTTCATCACGCTGTGCGCCGGTTTTTGCCCGTGCAGGTCGCGGCCGAAGCGCAGCATGAAGATGTTCTGCAGCGCATAGCGGCTGATCAGGCCCAGCGGACGACCGTCGGCGTCGACCACCGCCAGCGACAGGAAGGCCTTGCATTCGGGGGTCAGCAGACGGTCGGCCACATCCGCGATGCTCATGTCGGGAGCCAGCGGCGCTGCGGACATCAGCAGCGGTGTCAGTGCGCTAGGGGTGGTCATGCACGACTCTCAATGTCCTATCGAGTGGTCGCCATTGAAACAGCGCAAGGTTGCGATGGTGTTACCGGTGGTTTTGCGCAGCGCGGCACATTCCCGCGGTGCCCGGCTTGCGCCTTCCGGCGCGCTGCGATCTGTCGGTGGCCGGTCGGGAATGGTGCCGGGCCGGCGAATAAGCTCCCCGCCCGAGCGCTGCATCGGCGAAAATGCCGGCGAATTTTCTTGGCTCCCACAGGACCTTCCCCATGAAAGAACAGCTGATTGAGCTGATCACCCTGATCAGCTCGGGCTGCATGCGCGACGAAGAGATCGCGCGCATCGCCGACGAGGCCGCCCAGGCCTATGCCGATCCGCAGGCGTTCCTCGCCGCCAATCCCGACGTCAACTACGGCGACGATTTCCCCATTCCACTGGGCGAGTGGGTGGTGGTCGGCAGCCTGCCGGATACCGTGCTGTTTCTGGGTGACAGCCCCAGCGAACTGTTCCAGCAGATCCGCGACTCCTTCGGCCCGGGCGTGCCCTTCGTGCTGACCGCCAAGCAGCTGGCCAAGGCCGACCTGCTCAGCGCCCTGCGGCGCATGCAGGTGCAGATGAGCGCGCTGTATCCGGAGAAGGGCGGTTACGTGCTGGTCGACTTCAGCGAGCCGCTGGACGACGAGCTGCAGATGGTGCTGGTGTACACCGCCGATCTGCCGCGGGTGCTGGAGTTGGCGGTGGAGGTGGGCATCTACGCCGCGCCGGCCTACGAGAGCCTGCTGGCCGCAGCGGAAGACGAAGGCGAAGACGCCGAGTAAGCCTTCCCGTCCCGCCGCCGGTGCAATGCCGGCGGCAGCCATGACTTCTTCATTGGCTGCCTGGGCTGCCCCGCAAATGCCCCTTTTCGGCCGGTCGTGCGCAAGCGTTGTGCACGACGCGGGCTGTGCTGGCGTGCCTGCGGGCGCGAAATTTCCCCGGCGTTCATAAAACTCTTTTCAGATCAGTAGCTTGCCAAATAATGGCATGCAATGTGCTTTCCCTTTAGGAACTAAATGTTCTCTTGAGTAATTTTCTGCGGGTGTGTGGCGGCTTACTGGTCGTTTGCTCCCGGCAGAGTATGGGAGGTCTGAAAATGAGTGTCGAAGCTGCTGGTGTGATGCGCAGCAAGCCGGTGTACGCAGCGGTCCCGACGGTTCTGAGCACGGGGCGCCGGCTGCTGGTGACCCAGGACGCCAGCCTGGCGGAAGCAGTCGATCTGCATGGGCAACTGAGTGCCGACGGCCAGACGCTGGAGCTGCTCAGCCTGCGCGGCAGCGGAGGTGTGCATGACCACGGTGATCCGCAGCGGCTGGAGATGCGTCTGCTCACCCTGCTGTCGGCGGCCCCGGTCGGCACGCGGCTGTACGTCTGCGGCGACGAGAGTTTCGTCTGGCGCATCTACCGCCTGGCGCGCCACAGTGGCCTGCTGGCCGAGGAGATCGAGCTGGTCAAGACCGGCAGCCGCCGCGAGCTGTACTGCGTGCACTGCGCTACCCAGCAGAGCATCGGCAGCGAAGGCGAGGTGACCTGCAGCGGCTGCGGCGTGCGCCTGCTGGTGCGCGAGCACTTCTCGCGCCGCCTCGGCGCCTATATGGGCGTCTGCCTGGATCCGGACCAGCCGCACGGGGAGGGCCGCCCATGAGCCAGTTGCTCGATGTACGGGTCGCCGCCGTGCGCCAGCTGACTCCGCTGGTGCGTGAATTCACCCTCGAGGCCGTGCAGGGCAGCCTGCCCGGTTTCTCCGCCGGCAGCCACGTGCTGGTGCACCTGCCGACAGCGGAGCGCTGCCTGCGCAACGCCTATTCGCTGCTCGGCGATCCGTCCGCCCCGCAGCAATACCGCATCGCCGTGCGCCTGCAGGAAGACTCGCGCGGCGGCTCGCGCTTCCTGCACGAGCAGGTGCAGGAGGGCGATCGCCTGCAGCTGTCGCCGCCGGCCAACCTGTTCGCCCTGCATTCCCAGGCGCAGCATCACCTGCTGATCGCCGGCGGTATCGGCATCACCCCGTTCCTCGCCCAGGTCGCCGAACTCGAGCGCCGCGGCGCCAGCTTCGCGCTGCACTACGCCTGCCGCGGCGGCCTCACCGACGCCTATCGAGGCGAGCTGACCGAGCGCCTGGGCGAGCGCTTCCAGGCCTACGACGCCGCTGCCGGCGAGCGTCTTGAGCTGCTGGAGCTGCTCGCCGCGCAACCGCTCGGCAGCCATGTCTACGTCTGTGGTCCGCAGCGGCTGATCGACGGCGTGCGCGCCAGCGCCGCCGCCCTCGGCTGGCCGGCCGGCCGGGTGCACTGGGAGGCCTTTGCCGCCGCCGAGCCCGGCGAACCCTTCGTCGCCGTGCTGGCCAACAGCGGCCGGCGCATCGAGGTGCCGGCCGAGGCCAGCCTGCTCGAAGCGCTCGAAGAGGCGGGCGTGGAAGTGCCCAGCCTGTGCCGCGGCGGGGTCTGCGGCCAGTGCGCCACCCGTTATCTCGACGGCGAGGTGGAGCATCGCGACGGTTTCCTCGCCGAGCCAGAGCGGGCCAGCCAGCTGATGCCCTGTGTTTCCCGCGGCCGTTGCGGCAGCGCCCTGTTGCTCGACCTGTAAGAGGAGTCCTTCGTCATGCCCGTCACCCTCAAGCCGCTGGAAAGCTACCGGGACGATTTCACCTTCCGCAACAGCCCCGAGGCCATTGCGCGCTTTCCCTTCCCGTTCCCCGAAGACCACTACATGTACTCGGTGAACATCGAGCCGGCCACCCCCGGCGCGCCGGGCTCGGTGTTCGCCCACTGGTTCGACATCGACGAGCACTACCGCTCGGAAACCGCCGAGCGCGCGCGGGTACTGAAGAAGGACCCGCAGCGCTGCATCGTCATGCCGCACATGCACGAGGCGAGCTGGGATGCGCTGGAAATGCTGATGACGCATCTGGCCGCCGACTATCCGCAGCTGTACCGCCTGACCCGCGACGGCAAGCAGTGGACCTGGGAGAACCACGCGCTGGACATCTGCCAGCGCTTCACCTTCGGCGACGCCGACACCCTGCCGTACGAGCCGCTGGAGTACATCGGCCGCCAGGTGCAGGGCGACATCGCCCTGCTCGACCAGCGCGACGGCGACCTGTACATGGACGCCGGCATTGTCACCGGCCCGGCCGACTGGTCGCTGGCCTTCGACGCCGGCATGAGCTTCAAGCAGTGGCACGCGCCGGTGCCGATGGCCCCCGAGCTCGGCGTGTTCGACCGTGCGCTGAAGTACCTGCTGAACATCCCGGTAGACCGCCCGGTGCGCCGACTGAACTGGACCATGACCATCAATCCGCGTCTGGACACCTCCTCGGAAACCTTCCACGAGTGGGGCCACGAGCGCGGCCTGGTGAGCGCCGAGAACGTCGCCCGTCTGGTGCATCTGCGCGTCGAGTTGCAGTTCATGGCCCGCCTGCCGCGCAGCAATGCGTTGCTGTTCGGCATCCGCACCTACCTGATCAGCCTCGAGGAACTGGCCACCAACCCGGCCTGGGCGCAGCGCCTGCACCGCGTGCTGCGCGACCTGCCGGACGCCATCGCCGACTACAAGGGCCTCAGCCGCTACCGGCAGACGGTAGTGGAGTGGCTCGGCCAGTTCGATTCCGAGGCCGTGCCCGCCTGAGTGCCGGCCCCCGATTTACCCGATTCGCAAGCCGCCTTGCGTGCGCCCCTCACGGGCGTGCGCCAACAAGATTCAAGGAGAACGACATGGCCAATTCCTGGCGCATTTCCGCCCTCGCCGAACGTCACCGCGCCCTGGGCTCCCAACTCGAAGACTGGAACGGCATGGGCACCGCCTGGACCTACGAAGCGACCAGCCTGGCCGATGCCCACGAGGCGATCCGCACCCGTGCCGGCCTGATGGACGTGTCCGGCCTGAAAAAGGTCCACTATGTGGGCCCGCACGCCGAATCGCTGCTCGAATACGCCACCAGCCGCGACATCGCCAAGCTGTATCCCGGCAAGTCGGTGTACGCGACCATCCTCAGCGAGACCGGCAAGTTCGTCGACGACTGTGTGATCTACCGTACCGGCCCCAACGCCTTCATGGTGGTGCACGGCGCCGGCGGTGGCTACGAGATGCTGGTGCGCTCGGCCCAGGGCCGCCAGGTGGCGGTGTTGTTCGACGACGATATGCACGACCTGTCGCTGCAGGGCCCGCTGGCGGTGGACTTTCTCGCCGAGCACGTGCCGGGTATCCGCGAGCTGCCGTACTTCCACCATATGCAGACCAAGCTGTTCGGCTACCCGGTGATGATTTCGCGCACCGGCTACACCGGCGAGCGCGGCTACGAGATCTTCTGCAAGGCCGCCGACGCGCCGCTGATCTGGGACACCATCCTCGACAAGGGCCAGCCGTTCGGCATCATCCCCTGCGCCTTCCTGGCCCTGGACTGGCTGCGCGTGGAGAGCTACCTGCTGTTCTTCCCCTACGACAACTCGGAGATGTACCCCTTCGCCGACCAGGGCGCCGGCGACACCCTCTGGGAGCTGGGGCTGGACTTCACAGTGTCGCCGACCAAGGCCGAATTCCGCGGCGGCCTGGAGCACGCACGGCTCAAGGGCAAGGAGCGCTTCAAGATCTTCGGCGTGCTGCTTGAGGGCGAGCAGGCCGCTGCGGGTGGCGACACCCTGTGGGCCGACGGCAAGCAGGTCGGCGTGATCACCTGTGGCATGTACTCGCGCCTCACCGGCCGGTCGATGGCCATCGCGCGCATGGAGGTGCCCTACGCCGAACAGGGTTGCCCGCTGCAGGTGCGCGGCAGTCTCGAGGTCAAGGCCATCGCCCACACCATGCCGTTCGACGATCCGGAGAAGAAGAAGCGCACCGCCAAGGGCTGAGGCTTCTGCTTCGCAACAGAGTTCCTGGGGCTGGGAACAGGGCGGCACAGGGATGTGCCGCCCGCTTTCATTTCAGGGGGAGTCGATATGTTCACGGGTTCCAGCGCCGGCTGGTGGTTTCTCCTCAGCGCCGGCCTTTGCGAGATCTGCTATGCCGCGGCCATTCCGAAGACCGCAGGCTTCACCCGGCTGTGGCCGACGCTGTATTGCGCGGTATTCATCGCCCTCAGCCTGTACCTGCTGGCCCTGGCGGTGCGCACCCTGCCGGTGGGCACCGCCTACGCGGTGTGGGTCGGCATCGGCGCAGTGGGCACCGCGATCTACGGTATCGCCTTCCTGGGCGAGGCGGCCAATGCCGGGCGCATCGCCTGCCTGCTGCTGATCGTTGCAGGAGTGGTGGGGCTCAAGCTGTTTTCGCCGAGCATGGCCTGATACACGGTGACGGCGAAAATGGCCCCGCCCCCGGTTGTCTGCCGGCCTGCTCGGTGGGCTTCGATTCGAGCAGGTATGCGCCAGCGAGATGGCCGCTAGTGCGCAGCCGGGGCTGCGTCGGCCTTCAGTGCGCTGGCCACCCGGCGTTGCATCTCGTAGCCAGGCGCTTCGACGCTGTTGTAATCGCGGGTGTAGCGCGCGGCAAATCCGGCAACGCCCCATTGCTGGTACTGCTGCACGTGCTTCAGCTCATGCGCCCAGAGCGCGACATTGTTGAGTGCGTCATCCTGATTCCGAAAGACGATGATGTCGATGAGGGTGACTGCATTCACATCGGGATTCTGCAGCACGGCGTTGGCGGCGTTCAGCTCGGTATCATCGCCTATCTTGTAGCGCACGGACTCGAGTACTTGCATGTCGTAATAGGGTTCGAGCTGGGCGCGGATATTCAGCGGAATAGGCTGAATGTCGCCAGTTGCGGCGGTGTTGCGGGCTTGCACTATCCAGTTCTGCAGGCCGGAGGCCGCCACCTGGTTGACGTTGTCGTAGAGCGCCCCGGTGTCCTCCTTGGAGCCGGGGGCACAAAAACAGACGACCACGCAGACTTCCTGCTGCCCAGTCGGGCAGGAGGAGGCCGCGAACACAACGGACGAAATGCCGACAGCAAAAAACAGCAGTGCTGAGCGGAAACACTGACGCAAGAAAACAGCTGGCAATGGGCTCTCCCACAAGCAATGGCAATCGGCGGGTGATGGGGCCGTCACCGTCGTGCCCGGACGCCCACCGCATGTTGGACCGCTGCAGGCGGCGTTCGTTACCCGGTGCTCCTCGGCTTTTTCCGGCCGTTCCCCTGTCCACGGCCTACCGCGACAGTGCCCGGGCGCTGGCTGATGCAAGGTGCCGTTGAGGCTGAGGCCAGCGTTTCGGCCTTCCATGGTCGAAGGTCTTATTCCTGTGCCGTTTCGCCCGTGCTTAATGAGCGGCTTGGCTCACCCGGGTCGTATTGGCTCGATGGTTAGCCGCGCAGTCGCAGGGCCCCAGCCGGAGAGCTATCCCGGCATTGTCATAAAGCTTCGGTCGACGGCAGCCAGGCATGAGGCTGGGTGACGAGGCCGACTCCCGGATAGCGTGCAGGCTGGGGCAGGTGAAAAGGACGCGAGCTGTTCCTCTGGCTGCTAGCCTTTAATAAAAACAACCAGAGGAGGCAAGGGATGAATATGGATAGTGCAGTACCTCCATGGTTGAACTCGGCACAGGCTTTGCGCAGCCTGCACACAATGACCGGCATCACTCTGACCGGTAGGGAGCTGCTCGAACTCTGTACGACAGAGGTCTGCCGGGACTACGTCGATTGCTCGTTCGCGGTGGGGCCGGCTCCCGACAACCAGTTGTTTGTGCGCAAGGTCAGGGGCGCGGGGTATTGCGAGTTGCTGGAGGCGGACACGCTGAGCGTGTTCCTGCCCGATACCGGCAGTGAGCCTTTGCTGGGTGTCAGCGGTACGGCCATCGTGCGCGGCAGCGCTTGGGTCTACTCCAGCGAGGGACAGCGCCCAGGACGCGAGGACGGCATCTGGCAGATGGATCTGGGCGCTCGATGCCGGCCCCTGTATTTCAGCCCGGCCGATCTCCAGGCGCTGGCAGCCACGCTCAACGGCGGCGAGCCGGCACCGGCAACTTCCAGCAATGCGCGGATACTCAACCGGGCCAAATGACCACTACTTATACCGGCTGACTGTCTCCGTCAGCCGCAGTGGTGACCCGCTACCGTGTCGTGCGATAGGGGGGAGGCGTCAAGGCTGCGCCGGTGTGACCTCGGCAAAGCGCTGCAACTGCATTTCCCGCAGGCGGCTCAAGGTGCGGCGGAAGGGGAAGGCCAGTCCACCCTCCGTATACAGCTCCTCCAGCGCCACCTGCGCCTCCAGGTAGAGCGGCACTTGGCGGTCGTAGCACTCGTCCACCAGGGCGATGAAGCGCCTCACGCTGTCGTCGTGCACTGACAGCTCCGGCAACTGGCGGTCGCCGGCCTTCACCCGTTCGGCGCCATCTTCAGTGCCGCGGGCAATACGCGCTGCCTGTTGGCGGGCACTGAGGTTGGGTACTTCGCCGAGCAGGATGGCCGGGAAGTGGTCGCACAGGACGATGAAGTCGAAGGCCGACAGCGGCTGCTGGCATAGATCGGCGTAGCGACACCAGATCGCCGTAGTGCTGTGCCGGACTGCGTTGAGGGTGCGGTGGCCTTGGGTGACCGGACCGGCGATGCCCGGCTGGCCGTCGCTCAGTTGCTCGAATACCTCCGCCAAGGCGCTCTGCCGATCCGCCTGGGCGATCCAGTAGCGCTGGTGCCGCGGGCCCGGATGCAGGCGGTGATCCGCGCCACCGTCCACTGCCACTACCTGCATGTGTCGCTCGATGGACTCGATCGCCGGGAGGAAGCGCTGGCGGTTGAAACCATCGGCGTACAGCTGTGATGGCGGCTGGTTGGAGGTGGCGACCACGGTCACGTCCTCCATGAACAGCGCCTGCAGCAGTGGGCCGAGCAGCATGGCGTCGCCGATGTCGCTGACGAACAGCTCGTCGAAGCACAGCACGCGCACGTCGCTGGCCAGTTCGCGGGCCAGTGCCTGCAAGGGGGCGGCGGTGCCGGTGAGCTGGAACAGACGCCGATGTACCCAGCGCATGAAATGGTGGAAGTGTTGGCGCCGCGCCGGTACCTGCAGGCTGCGGTGGAACTGGTCCATCAACCAGGTCTTGCCGCGGCCGACCGGCCCCACAGATAGACGCCGCGGATCGAGGCATCCCGCTCGCCTGGGGCGTGCAGGGCCAGGTAGCAGCTATCCAACAGGCGTGCGGCTTGGTGCTGCGCCTCGTCGGGCTGGAAGCCGTTCGTGACGGCCTGCCGGTAGGCGGCAAGCGGTGACGGAGCTGCAGCGTTGCTCACCGCAGAATGAGGCATTCAGGCATCCCCATCCGATTCGACGCCAATGTCCTCGTTCCACAGCTCGGGGCGACTGGCGATGAAGCCGCGCATCAGCTCAATGCAGGTAGCATCCTGCAGAACCTCGACATCCACGCCGCGGGAGCGCAGCAGTGCCTCCTCGCCCATGAATGTCAGGTTTTCGCCGACGATTACCTTCGGGATGCCGTACAGCAAAATGGCGCCGCTGCACATGGAGCAGGGCGACAGGGTGGTGTAGAGCACCGCGTCGTGATAGACGCTGCTGGGCTGGCGGCCGGCGTTTTCGAAGGCATCCATCTCGCCGTGCAAAATGGCGCTGCCCTGCTGCACGCGGCGGTTGTGGCCGCGGCCGATGATGCGGCCCTGATGAACGATCACCGAGCCAATCGGAATACCGCCCTCTGCGAGGCCGAGCTGTGCTTCCGCAATGGCGGCGTGCATGAATGGATCCATGGTGTTCCCCTTGAGTGGCCGGGACGAAGTCGCTGCGTCGCAGAGAATGCTCTTGCCTGGCCCTGAGGGGAAGTGGTGTGTGGTCACTGCCTCGACCGAATGATCACCCGGCCAAGGTAGGCGGGGGACGCCCTATCAACGCCTGCTGCGGCCTGTTCCCACCGTGCCTGCAGGCAGGCTATATGCCCTGGCTTGGGGCCATCCTTGTGCGGTCGATGTAACGCATCGGGTCTTGGCGCGCACCTGCCTGAGACCAATCTGCAGAGTAGTTGCGGTATAGAGGGGGGGTGGCCATGTACCGGGCGCTGAGGCTCCTCCCAAGTTTTTCTAGGCAGGTGTTGACAGCGTTTTTAAAGGCTGTATTATTCGCCACCTCGCTGCGGCAGCCTCCGGGTTGAAGCTAGCGCAAGTGGTTGAAACGAAAAGAAATTTTCACGAAACGCTTGACAGGTTGTAAGGCTGCTGTAGAATTCGCGGCCTCGGTTGAGACGAAACACTGACTCGGTCGA
>NZ_JAHRGL010000056.1 GCF_019097855.1 Geopseudomonas aromaticivorans | reverse complement strand
ATTAAAAAAGAAATTAAAGAAGATACAAGAAAACAGAAAGACCTCCCATGCTCTTGGATAAGTAGGATCAACATAATAAAAATGGCAATCTTGCCAAAAGCAATATACAGATTCAATACAATCCCCATTAAAATACCAACACAAGTCTTCACAGACCTTGAAAGGACAATTCTCTACTTTATATGGAAAAACAGAAGACCCAGGTTAACCAAAACAACCATGTACAAGAAAGGACCTTCTCGAGGCATCACCATCCCTGACTTGAAGCTTTATATAGAACTATAGCAATGAAAACAGCTTGGTATTGGCACAAAAACAGACAGGTAGACCAATGGAATCAAATTGAAGACCCTGATACTAACCCACACACTTATGAATACCTGATCTTTGATAAAGAAGCTAGAACTATAGAATGGGACAAAAGAAAGCATCTTCAACAAATGGTTCTGGCATAACTGGTTGCAGATATGTAGAAGATTGCAGATAGATCCATATCTATCACCATGCACAAAACTTAAGTCAAAATGGATCAAAGACCTCAACATAAACCCAGCCACACTGAACCTATTAGAAGACAAAGTGGGAAATACCCTTGAATTAATTGGTACAGGAGACCACTTCCTGAACATTACACCAGTAGCACAGACACTGAGATCAACAATTAATAAATGGGACCTCCTGAAACTGAGAAGCTTCTGTAAGGCAAAGGACACAGTCAGCAAGACAAAATGGCAGCCCACAGAATGGGAAAAGATATTCACCAACCCCACATCTGACAGAGGGCTGATCTCCAAAATATACAAAGAACTCAAGAAGCTAGTCTCCAAAACACCAAATAATCCAATTAAAAAGTGGGGTACAGAACTAAATAGACAATTCTCAATAGAGGAATCTAAAATGGCTGAAAGACACATAAGAAAGTGTTCAACATCCTTAGCCATCAGGGAAATGCAAATCAAAACAACTCTGAGATACCATCTTACTCCTGTCAGAATGGCTAAAATCAAAAACACCAATGACAGTTTATGCTGGAGAGGATGTGGAGAAAGGGGAACACTTCTCCACTGCTGGTGGGAGTGCCAACTTGTACAGCCACTTTGGAAATCAGTATGGTGACTCCTCAAGAAAATGGGAATGAGTCTACCACAAGATCCAGCAATTCCACTCCTAGGCATATACCCAAAAGAAGCACATTCATACAACAAGGACATCTGTTCAACGATGTTCATAGCAGCACTATTTGTAATAGCCAGAAACTGGAAGCAGCCTAGATGCCCCTCAACCGAAGAATGGATAGAGAAAATGTGGTACATTTACACAATGGAGTACTACTCAGTGGAAAAAAAAACAATGGAATCTTGAAATTTGCAGGTAAATGGATGGATCGAGAACAAACCATTCTGAGCGAGGTAACCCAGTCGCAAAAAGACAATAATGGTATGTACTCACTTATATGCGGATTTTAGACATAAAGTAAGATTACCAGCCTACAATCCACACTGCCAGAGAAGCTAGTAAACAAGGAGGACCCTAAGAGAGACATACATGGTCTGCTAGAGAAGCAGAGAGGTCCAAGATCAGCTGAGCCAATTGGGAGCACGGGAAGATGGGGAG
>NZ_JAHRGL010000055.1 GCF_019097855.1 Geopseudomonas aromaticivorans | reverse complement strand
CCGGCACCTTCGCCACCGCGCAGGGCGGCAGCATCACCATCGCCAGCGATGGCAGCTACACTTACGCCCCGGCCGCCAACTTCCACGGCACCGACTCGGTGGACTACACCGTCACCGACGGCAGCCTGAGCGATGTCGGTACCCTGACGATCACCGTCACTGCGGTGAACGACGCGCCGGTGGCGGTGGACGATGCGGCCAGCACCGCGGAAGACAGCGTGCTGACCGGCAGCGTGGAGCTGGACGCCAACGACAGCGACCTGGATGGCGACAGCCTGTCGGTGGTGGCCGGCACCTTCGCCACCGCGCAGGGCGGCAGCATCACCATCGCGGCCGACGGCAGCTACAGTTACACCCCGGCGGCGAACTTCCATGGCACCGACTCGGTGGACTACACCGTCACCGACGGCAGCCTGAGCGATGTCGGCACCCTGACGATCACCGTCACCCCGGTCAACGATACGCCGGATGCGGTCAACGACAGCGTCACCGTCGCCGAGGACAGCGGCACTACGGTCATCAACGTGCTGGGCAACGACAGCACCGGCCCGGACAGCGGCGAGACCCTGACCGTGACCGGCGTGACCCAGCCGGCTGTCGGCGGCAGCGTCTCCCTGGTCGGCGGCGTGGTGTCCTTCACCCCGGACGCCAACTGGAACGGCACCACCTCGTTCACCTACACCGTCAGCGACGGCAACGGCGGCAGCGATACCGCCACCGTCGACGTCACCGTCACCCCGGTGAACGATGCCCCGGTGGCGGTGGACGATGCGGCCAGCACCGCGGAAGACAGCGTGCTGACCGGCAGCGTGGAGCTGGATGCCAACGACACCGACCTGGATGGCGACAGCCTGTCGGTCGTGGCCGGCACCTTCGCCACCGCGCAGGGCGGCAGCATCACCATCGCGGCCGACGGCAGCTACAGTTACACCCCGGCGGCGAACTTCCATGGCACCGACTCGGTGGACTACACCGTCACCGACGGCAGCCTGAGCGATGTCGGCACCCTGACGATCACCGTCACTGCGGTGAACGACGCGCCGGTGGCGGTGGACGATGCGGCCAGCACCGCGGAAGACAGCGTGCTGACCGGCAGCGTGGAGCTGGATGCCAACGACACCGACCTGGATGGCGACAGCCTGTCGGTCGTGGCCGGCACCTTCGCCACCGCGCAGGGCGGCAGCATCACCATCGCGGCCGACGGCAGCTACAGTTACACCCCGGCGGCGAACTTCCATGGCACCGACTCGGTGGACTACACCGTCACCGACGGCAGCCTGAGCGATGTCGGCACCCTGACGATCACCGTCACTGCGGTGAACGACGCGCCGGTGGCGGTGGACGATGCGGCCAGCACCGCGGAAGACAGCGTGCTGACCGGCAGCGTGGAGCTGGATGCCAACGACACCGACCTGGATGGCGACAGCCTGTCGGTCGTGGCCGGCACCTTCGCCACCGCGCAGGGCGGCAGCATCACCATCGCGGCCGACGGCAGCTACAGTTACACCCCGGCGGCGAACTTCCATGGCACCGACTCGGTGGACTACACCGTCACCGACGGCAGCCTCACCGATATCGGTACCCTGACGATCACCGTCACTGCGGTGAACGATGCGCCGGATGCGGTCAACGACAGCGTCACCGTCGCCGAGGACAGCGGCACTACGGTCATCAACGTGCTGGGCAACGACAGCATCAGCCCGGACAGCGGCGAGACCCTGACCGTCACCGGCG
>NZ_JAHRGL010000054.1 GCF_019097855.1 Geopseudomonas aromaticivorans | reverse complement strand
GCGGCAGACGACTCACTGCGGGCTCACAATCGCCTCGCTCCACAGGCAGAGATCCAAGCTGTGACGGGCGCCAGGGGCGAGCTGCACGCAGTCGTCCCAGACGTTGGCGGTCTCGATGCACAGCATGTGCTGCCAGGCATCCTCGGTGAACTGCGACAGGCGTCGGGCCTTGTCGATCCATGGGTTCCACAGCACCGCCGTGCGTGCGGCGCGGCTTTCCAGGCACAGCGTGCGCTGCCAGCCGGCGTAGTGCAGTTCCAGGCGCGGCGGCAGGTCCAGGTAGATGCGGTCGGTCTCGCCAGCGAACTGCAAGGCGCCGTGCTGCGGGCGCTCCTCCAGTCATCGAGGGTTTTCGCCCAGCGGCCAACCGATCGTTGTGGCGATAGCTTTGGCGGGATGGCGTCGGCGAGCCTAAGTGCGTGCTATGGGATTTCGACCTATATTGAGACTTCGAATTCACGTACTCAAGGCACGTCAGGTGCCGGTGGTGTGACGAGTTGGCACAGGTCAAGCGGAGCATCTTGGTGGCTTTCATGCGCATGCCAACAGCGGATAACCCAGAACGCTTGGAGGTATCTTATGAGCCAATATAAGCAACTGTTCCTGATAGCCGACTCGGCCATGCATGACTCTGCGGCGCTGCAAAGGGCAGTTGCCCTAGCTGAGGCCACCGGTGCCGCACTGCATATCGCGGTGGTCATCCATAACTTCCACATGACGGGCTTGCTGAGCAAGAGCGAGCAGATTCGCGAGGACTATATTCAGGCGCAGAAGCACTGGCTGGAGGAGGAGGGCAACCTGCTGCGCGGGAAGGGTATCAAGGTGAGCACCGATGTGATTTTGGCCCGCAACGCGCTACAGGAAGTCCTCAAGTGTGTGGCAGAAATGCAGCCAGATTTGGTGATCAAGGACGTGCAACATGAGTCGGCGCTCAAACGCGTGTTCATCACCCCCATGGATTGGCAGCTAATGCGTGAGTGCCCAGTGCCTGTCCACCTAGTCAGCGAGGTTAGATCTCCCCTGCCTCGGGTGGTGGTGGCCGCCGTTGATCCTTCGCAGCCAGAGGAGCAGATCTCAGGACTTAATGACCGCATCATCCAAGCGGCCAACGGGCTCGCTCTGCAGTGCGATGCGGAATTGCACTTGCTGCACGCCGACGATCTAACGCACACGCATCTGGCCGATGTGGGGGCCGGTACCGTGACGATTCCAGGTTTCACCAATGACTTGCGCCGCTCGCTGCATCACTCCTTCGTCACGCTGGCTGAACGTTATGGTGTACCTCCTGAGCGTCAACACTTCATCGAGGGGCCGCCGGTCAAGGCCATCGCCACCTTCGCAGCCCAGACCCAGGCCGATGCAATCGTGATGGGGAGCGTGCACCGTACGGGACTGGATAAGTTGGTTGGCAGTACTACCGAGCACGTGTTGTATCAGGTGCCCTGCAACGTTTTGGTAGTCAAATGACCGACTCTTGAAGCTGGGGACTCGCTCATGGTCGAGTCAGTGGTAGACATGCGGATTTGCGTGCGAAACCGGGGCGACCAAATCGGCGTGTTTCAAAGTAGCAGGTCAGTGCGAGGGGACGGGACGTCCGTCAGGTTGGAAACGTACGCAATACAGCCGTCACCCCGTTGGGTGACGGCTGCCGCTGACGTTATTCCACCGCCTTGAGCATGTCCTCAATGACCTTCTTGGCGTCGCCGAACACCATCATCGACTTGTCCATGTAGAACAATTCGTTGTCCAGGCCGGCGTAGCCGCTGGCCATCGAGCGCTTGTTGACGATCACGG
>NZ_JAHRGL010000053.1 GCF_019097855.1 Geopseudomonas aromaticivorans | reverse complement strand
GGGAGCATGACATCCATATAAACGCACAACTACAGAGGCACATGCACACGCACGTAGTCTGTCCTAGTTAGGGTTTCTATTGCTGTGATTAGACACCGTGACTGTTAGACCCCTGGAAAACTCAGGTATCCGGGGTCCCAGGCCACGTTCGAGGTCACCCCAATCACCAGGCGGATTCGAGAGCTTGATGCAAACTGCACAAGGCTTTATTGTAATTTAACGAGCTAACCCCATGTTAACTCGGGTCTTTCACCCACCCACCATGGTGGATGGCTCGCAAAAGACAAGACCTAGAGCCTCCCAAGAGATCTTATAGGGCAGCGTAAGGGGAGTGTCTAGGGGTACGCACAGGCTCAGGATTGGTGTGCCTCCAGGCTTGGAGGGCTTGCCCTGTGTTGATTGGTCAACTGGTTGTTATGGCCCATAGGCCCTCCCAGGGTGGTTGCTATGCTCTCTACGTCATTGCTGTGCGCTTGTCCGTAAAGCACACCCAGGGTCGTAAAGCATAGCGCCACCAGCTAACTTCTGATTGGTTCCTTGTCACAAGACAGGCATCTGACCTCTAAGTGACTAAGGTTCCTTGTCACGAGACAGGCATCTGACCTCTACGTGACCAAGGCAGGTTTATGGCAAGCACGTGTTCGGCTGTTATGGCTGCCAAAAGGGAAGCCGGTTCCTTCATTCCCCCATTTTCTTTTTTGTAAATTCCAATCATGGAATTGCTGTCTCTCTAGCATCCCCATCAGGGAGTGATAGATACTGTCATCCCCATGCAAGGGAGTTCCTTCTGACTTAGCATTTCAACCAGGGAAAATGGGCAAAATATTCATTCCCATTCTTACACCAGCAAGAACAGAACATCAAAAAACAAATGAAGAAGAAGAGAATGAACTTAAAAACATCTTCCTGAAAGTGATAGAGGACCTCAAAGAGGATGTGAGAAAACCCCTTAAAGAAATGGACAAAAAAAAATCAAAAAATAAAAGATATGAACAAATCTTTCAAGGAAACCCTTCAAGACCTAAAAACTGAAATAGAGACAATAGAGAAGGCACAATCTGAGGGAATGCTGGAAATAGAAAAGCTGGGTAAATGATCAGGAACTACAGATGCAAGCATAACCAACAGAATACAATATATGGAAGAGAGAATCTCAGGAGTTGAAGACACACTAGCAGAAATAGATTCATCAACCAAAGAAAATCTTAAGTCCAACAAATCCCACAAATACCACAAATATCCAGGAAATATTGAATACAGTGAAAAGGCCAAACCTAAGAATAATAGGTATAGAAGAAGGTGAAGAAATCCAACTCAAAGGCACAGAAAACATATTCAACAAAATCATAGAAGAAAACTTTCCCAACCTAAAGAAAGACATGCCAATGAAAATACAAGAAGCCTACAGAACACCAAATAGACTGAACCAAAAAAAGGTCTCCTCACCACATAATAATCAAAACACCAAGCATACATAACAAGGAGAAAATATTAAGAGCAGCAAAGGAAAAAGGACAAGTAACCTATAAAGGCAAACCTATCAGAATCACACCTGACTTTTCCATGGAAACTCTGAAAGCCAGAAGGTCCTGGATAGATATTCTACCTACACTAAGAGACCATGGATGCCAGCCCAGACTACTATACCCAGCAAAGTTTGCAATCAATATAGATGGAGAAAACAAGATATTCCATACCAAAACCAGATTCAAACAATACATATCCACCAATCCAGCCTTACAGAAAGTTCTGGAAGGAAAACTGTAACCCAAGGAAGTTAACTACAACCAGGTAAATA
>NZ_JAHRGL010000052.1 GCF_019097855.1 Geopseudomonas aromaticivorans | reverse complement strand
CTTAGTAGCCGTGGCCCACAGGGGGACAGAGGCCTGGCCTGGGGATTCTAGGCCACTTCCATTGGGCTGTCAATGTTCTGCTGGGAAGGGAAGGTGGCAAAGGAATAAAGAGCCTGCACTTAATGGTCTGGGCCATTGTACTGTCTGTGAAGATGGCACAACCATGGAGCTGCCCCAAGTTAGGCTAAGTGACAGTCAGTCAGCACCCAAAGGGTATGAGACATGAAGAGTCAGCAGGCCTTGCAAAGGAAAGATGAGGTAGGTCAGGGCCAATTTCAAGAGTGAAATAAAGACTCCACCCATCTAAGGTGAGACAGGTCCTCCAGCAGACTCAATGGGGCTGGACAAGCTTTGGGGGTCAGAATCAATGCTATGGCTGGGGCCAAAGTGCTCGGACAGGTTGTGCTCCATGTTCACATGCATGCGGACAAAGTCCTGCTTCACAGGCTGTTAGGGCAGGGGAGGCTCACAGGGTGCTGGCATGGGGCCTATGTTTATGGAGAAGTTGTTGAACCCAGGCCACACAGGTGGCAGGGGAAAGGGGGGTGCACAATGGGATGCGTGGCAACTGTGAGTGCGGGTTCTGTGGAAAAGGCCATGGCAGGCCTCCCACATGCTGTTCTTTCTGGGCTGGCTTCTCCAGTTGAGCCTAAGATTTGAACTTGTTCTCTCCATTCTTCCTTCTCTGTTCTTCTTCAGCCTCCCTTTGCATTTCTTCAATCAGCTTTTCCCCATCTTCAGTGGGGTCACTCTATAGGTAGCACCTGGAACATTCCTGGAAAGAGGCTCCTGGAAAGCGACGATGCTGGCAGAAGTGGTCATAGCCGTTGATAGAAACTCGACAGACATAGCAATCTGGGCACCCCATCGGCAAGACATGCTGTTGCAGCCATCGGGTTTGCTGAGGCCGGTCCCACACTGGTGGCATTTTCTAATGCGAGTATAAGTCATTTTTTTCTTCAATAGGTGTCCGGTACTTGACGTCATCCTTTTTGGCCAGCACTTCACAGGTGAGGCCAGTATGTTCTTTCCTGGGTCCCTGATTTCCGATAGGTCTCCTTCTGGCACCAAGGATTAGGGCAGCTACAACCCTGTCCAACAGAGCAGGGAAGCTACAGGAGGGGCGCCTGACAAGCTTATCACCACAGTCTTGCAGTGACTTCTTCAGTTTTCTGTTCATAGTATTTGCATAGACTGATCTGGGGGAGCACCTTCTTCACTTCTCTGGTTAGGAAGGAACATGTGCAGCTGCCCTCCATGCATCTGAGTTCTAACTTTCCAGGTCTAAACACTTCCTCTTGGGCATATCTGATGAGACATTCTTTGCAGAACAAGTGAGCATCAGAACACTGCGTCAGCTCCTCAACTGAAAACTCCCCAAAGCAGCATCCACACTCAATCAGCTCTCCATCCTTTGATACTGTTCTGCCTTCATCTGCAGGGCAAGCTAAGAATCTTCATGCTCCAAAACAACTCTTAGATACCATCTTACTCCTGCTAGATTGGCTAAAATCAAAAATACCAATGACAGTTTATGCTGGAGAGGATTCAGAGAAAGAGGAACACAACTTCACTGCTGGTAGTCATCAATCCCACTTATCAACTAATGATTCCCTAAAGGTCTCATTGTCATCTATGACCTAATGGTAACTGGGCTTTGAGTTTGTAAACTTCATGTATCACTATAACAAAATAGCAGAAGTTATTCACATTAAAAGGAAGAGAGGTTTGTTAGATTTACTGTTTGGAAATTCAGTCCGGATTCAGTGTTGTCTTGCTTTTGAGTCTCTGGTAAAGAAGCTTATTA
>NZ_JAHRGL010000051.1 GCF_019097855.1 Geopseudomonas aromaticivorans | reverse complement strand
TCTCCTTGACCAGCGGGTTGGCGCCGCGGGTATCCAGGGTGTAGAAGCTGGTGCCGTAGTACTGGTCCACGGTCTTGTAGCGGAAGCTCAGGGTGTGCCAGTTGAAGCGCACCTTGCAGAAGCCTTCGCCCTGCTCGACGATTTCCAGGTTGTTGATGTTGTGCGAGGTGCGGGTGTCCGGAATGCTCGCACTGGATCGCTCGGTGCGGATGCGGAAGATGCGGTCCTCGAGGCCGGCGCGGCGCCCGTACCAGATCAACGATATTTCCTTCTGCGGATCCTCGGTCAGCTCGTCGTTGTCGTCCCAAGCCGGCACCCAGAAGCTAGCGTCCTCTGCGTATAACTCCAGCCACTCGTCCCACTGCTTGTCGTCGAGATAGCGCGCTTCGCGGTAGAGGAAATCGCGTACGGCGTCGTAGGAGATGCTCATTGCCCAGCCTCCACGTGGATCAGCTTCTGTTGTTCTTGTGCGACAGCCTTCTTCATGGTGGCTAACCAGTGGCGGTGCTGCACGACGAACAGCCCTTCGTCTTCAGTCCGCACTCCTGAAACTAACGGTTTAAGTTCGATTTCCTTGGCCGCCTCGTCAGCCCCCTCGATCCAGTGCGTAGCACCGCGAGACATGTCGTTCCACGGTGCAGCACTGCCCATGAAGCCTTCCTGGCAGGCACGAAATTCCTCTAGGTCGTCGGGAGTAGCCATACCAGTCGCGTTAAAGAAATCTTCGTACTGACGGATGCGGTGGGCGCGAGCCTCAGCGCTCTCCCCCTTGGGAGCGATGCAGTAAATAGTGACTTCGGTCTTGTTAACCGAGAGCGGGCGAGTGATGCGCAACTGCGAACTCATCTGGTCCATCAAGTACAGGTTCGGGTACAGGCACAGATTGCGCGAGTGACCGATCATCCAATCGGCGCGAACCTGACCGAACTCAGCAGCCAGCTCATCGCGTTTTGCATAGAGAGGACGATCTTCGGGGTTATCCCAGCGGGTCCACAGCAGCAGGTGGCCATTCTCGAACGAGTAGAAGCCACCACCCTTCTTGCCCCAACCACCAGCACTCATGGCGCGAATATCATCACCAGCCTCTTTCTGCTTGCGTTGTTGCTGGGTGGCCGCGTAATTCCAGTGAGTGGCAGTGACATGGTAGCCATCGGCACCGTTCTCGGCCTGCAGCTTCCAGTTGCCCTCAAACACGTAGGTGGAGGAGCCACGGAGTACCTCCAGGCCTTCCGGCGACTGCTCGACGATCATGTCGATGATCTTCGCCGACTCGCCGAGGTGCTCAACCAGCGGCGGCACTTCGGGATTCAGGCTGCCAAACAGGAAGCCACGGTAGGACTCGAAGCGGGCAATCTTCTTCAGGTCGTGGGAGCCGTCGCAGTTGAAGCTATCCGGGTATCCGGCGTCGATCGGATCCTTGACTTTGAGCAGCTTGCCGTTGGTATCGAAGGTCCAGCCGTGGAACGGACAGGTGTAGGTGGCCTTGTTGCCGTGCTTGAAGCGGCACAGGGTGGCGCCACGGTGGCTGCAAGCGTTGATGAAGGCGTTCAACTCACCAGCACGGTTGCGCGCGATGAACACCGGCTGACGGCCCATCGTCACAGTGAAGTAATCGTTCTTCTCGGGAATCTGGCTCTCGTGCGCCAAGTAGATCCAGCCACCCTCGAAGATATATTTCATCTCGAGCTCGAACAGCTCAGGACTGGTAAAAATCTCTCGCTTGCAGCGATAGATTCCTTTTTCTTTATCTTCTTCAAGCAAACCATTGAGGTAGTCGAGTCCCAGGGTCATCGCCATGGCTCCTTTGTTATTTTT
>NZ_JAHRGL010000050.1 GCF_019097855.1 Geopseudomonas aromaticivorans | reverse complement strand
CCCGGTCCCAAATTCCCTTCCCTCATGTTAGGACACCTCGGGAACCCCTCTCTCATCTTACAATCTTCCCCTCACAAGTGACAGGACCTAAGAAAAAATTTTTCTAGACTTAACCTTGTCTTCTGCTCTGTCAACATCTTGCCAGGTCTAAGAGGCGCCAGGGAGTTCCATACAGCCTGGACTACAATGAAACAACCAGCTTCCCCAGGACGTGGCAACACCCCAACCTTCTCGGGTCCCCCAAAGATGGTCAACGCCCCCACGTCAGCAGGAAGCAGTCTTAAGAATTCGACGCCCTTATTCCTTAACCTGCCATGTCTAAACACCCCACCTTTTTTTAATAATAAGTAGAGGTGGGAATGAAAGGTTCAGGCATTATGCTGGCCTGCCCCTGTTACCTGGTGGAATCCACTCAGGCAATACCCTGGTCAGCCCAAGGTTCCATGGGAAAGAAGTCTGCACGCAGGTGCAGAGGACCCCTTTAAAAGATAGGCCCCTGCCCCTTTACGCTCTCTCTCTCCTCTCTCTCTCACTCCTCTCACCGCGCTCTCACGCGCGCTCTCTCTCTCTGTGTGTGTCTGTGTGTGTGTGTGCTCTCCCGTCTCTCTGTTTCCCCGCTCTGTCTCTCTATGGCGACCGGCCATGGCGGTCAGCCATTTACCCTGTTCCTCTTCTTAGTCTCCCCATTCTGCCGGTCCTTATAATAAACTTATAGTCAATATGTCTGTCTCAGCAATTTCTCTTTTCTTCTTTTTAAACAAAACAATAACATTTGGCGCCCAGAATATGGCATTTAAAATGTTTTATTAAAAAGCTTTTTATAACAGAGAGATAGGCCAGCTGCTGGCCCCACCCCATTTCCTCCGAGAAGACTGGGCACTGTAGAAACTTCATCTCAGTGACAACGCTGGTCACTGAGCAACCCTGCCCTTCGCCTCATCTAATACAAAGTATTCCAGACCTTGGACAAGAGGACAATGGAATTGACTTTCCCGGCGTTGCTTGGGCTAATGGTAGGCGAGTCTTCCCAAAGTCTGTAATCCACAGGTCACATGCTATCAGCAAGAAGGCAGATGTCCTGTAGCCCACTACTATGGGTGGAGGACCTTGGGGCTGGCTGTCCATGCAGCCTGCTGGCAAGTCTCTGTTATTCTTTAATCATTAATTCAGGTAAAATCTTATCCTTCTCAAGAACTCTGATGCTTTTGACGACTGATAGTCTTGCCAGCTTAAAGCAAAACAGATTCCAGTAACAGTTATTTTAGGTTTTATCTATGTAAAGATAGGAAAGTCTTAGATGTATAAAAGTCTGAGAATGTAGTTACAAAGGCCTGAGGATAAAAAGGCTTAAATGATGATAATGAGTTGAGACATTAAAAAGAATAAAAAATGTTCCTGATTTCTCTATTTCTCATGCTACTGTTCATAATAAAGTTCACCAATACCACTGTATGATCATAACTACAAGGTCAAGATTAAAATGCTTTTCATTGTCCTAAACAAAGAAATCTGTATGTTTTAAAATGGTAATGCTTTTAGCCAAGTTGCTTCTAACATAAATATGCTGCTAATGTGTCTAATACTTATGTTTCCACAAACTCTAAGGATTCTTGTAAGTTCCAGGGAGCTGAATGGGACCCAAGAAAACAGGTACAAATTTGCATTCCATATAAACAGTATTAAGCCTCTCAGTGATCACAGATTACTTTCCTCCTAATCTGTGATCTCTCTCTCCAGATCCACTCCCTTATCTAATCATTCACCCCTGTGATACCAGGATTTCAGAAACATTTTCTTTTCTAAACTTAACCACATCTCCTCCACTGCTGACATCTGAAGATGAATAGGAAACCCCACATTCTGGAAATCCATGGATAAATCAGCTACTCCAAGAAGTTGTAGGACACCACTATTCTCAAGTCCCCCAAAGGTGGTCAATTCCCCTTAATCAAAAGGAAGCAGACT
>NZ_JAHRGL010000049.1:99766-269611 GCF_019097855.1 Geopseudomonas aromaticivorans | reverse complement strand
CGACCACCTTGAGCACCAGGGCAGCGCCCAGCGCGGCGGCGGCATCGCCGAGGTGGGCGCCGACGGCGGCATAGGCGTCGTCGGGGATGCTGGCGGCCAGGCCGGCACCGCTCTGCACGATGACCTGGTGACCCTGGGCGAGGAGTTTCTTGACCGTTTCCGGCGTGGCAGCCACGCGGGTCTCCCCGGCGTGGGTTTCGAGCGGTATACCGATTTGCATGAGCAAATCTCCATTGGCAAACGAAATTGTTGTTATGTGTCGCCCCCGCTGGGCGCCTGATCCACTGGCTTGGCAGGCCGGCGGCGCTGTGCGCGCGCCGGCGGCGGGGCGTAATTGAGGGGCATTGTGCCGGCGTGGGCGTGGGCGGTTCAAGAGGTTGGCGTTTAATTTCTACGAAATTGCAAGTCGACTTTGGCCAAAAATAGCGGGTTTCTACACCTAAAGTAGACGTGCGGCTGGGCTGTTCGTAATCAATATATTTAAAAATAGATTGTAGTAAGGTAAATTGTTCACAGACTAATCGCCGGGAGTCGCCATGACGGTCGCCTGTCTCGATCTCGCGCGGCTGCGCGCCAATGCCGATGCGGCCAGCAGTCTGCTGAAGACCCTGGCCAATCCGGATCGTCTGCTGCTGCTGTGCCAGCTGGCCGAGGGCGAGCGCAGCGTTGGCGAACTGCAGGCGCAGCTGGGCATCGTCCAGCCGACCCTGTCGCAGCAGCTGGCGGTGCTGCGCCGCGAGGGGCTGGTCGCCACCCGCCGCGACGGCAAGCAGATCCACTACCGTGTCGCCGATCCCGCCGTCCTGGCGGTCATTCATACCCTGTATCAACTGTTCTGCGCGGAGGAGCGTCCATGACCATCGACTGGGCCCATTTCACCCCTTGGAGTGCCTTGGCCGGCGGCATCCTGCTCGGCCTGGCTACCGGCCTGTTCGTCCTCGCCAACGGCCGCATCGCCGGCATCAGCGGCCTGCTCGGCAGTCTGCTCAAGCCGAAGGCCAGCGGCTGGCTGGACAGCTTGCTATTCATTCTCGGTCTGCTGCTGGCGCCTTGGCTGTGGCTGGCGTTTGCCGAGCTGCCGGTGATCGAGATGCAGGTCGGCGTGCCGGGGCTGCTGCTGGCCGGCCTGCTGGTCGGCTTCGGCGCGCGCCTGGGCGCCGGCTGCACCAGCGGCCACGGCATCTGCGGCCTGTCGCGGCTGTCGCCGCGCTCGCTGGTGGCGACCCTGTGCTTCATGGCCACCGGCTTCGCCACTGTCTTCGTCGTCCGCCACCTGCTGGGAGCTGGAGCATGAATCGTCTGACTGCATTCATCGCCGGGCTGCTGTTTGGCGTCGGCCTGCTGCTGGCCGGCATGGCCGATCCGGCCAAGGTGCTGGCCTTCCTCGACCTGGCCGGTAACTGGGATCCGTCGCTGGCCCTGGTCATGGGCGGCGGCATCGCCGCGGCGCTGCTGCCGTTCGCGCTGGCCAAGCGCCGCACGCAGTCGCTGACCGGCTGCCCGATGCAGTTGCCGAGCAAGCGCGCGCCGGATCGGGCGCTGGTGATTGGCAGCCTGCTGTTCGGCACCGGCTGGGGCATCGCCGGCATCTGCCCGGGGCCGGCGGTGGTGGTGTTGGGCAGCGGCAACCTCGCCATCCTGCCGTTCTTCCTCGCCATGCTCGCCGGCCTGGGCCTGTTCCGCTGGTATGAAAGCCGCCGCGGCTGAGGGGCGCGATTCGCCCGTGCGGGTATGCCGGGCGCTGGGGAACGGGCTACTCTAGAGCGCTTGCCGGCCCTGGCCGGCACTTCTCGTGCTTAGTCTCAAGGAAAGGGAGAACACCCGATGCTGAACAAACTGATCGCCGGCACCGCCGGTTTGCTGCTGACCTGCACCGCCGGCCTGGCCGTGGCCCAGGTCAGCCCGGAAGACCAGATCGAGTACCGCAAGGCCGGCTACAGCTTCATGGCCTGGAACATGGGTAAGATCAAGGCGCAGGTCGTCGAGGGCTCGGTGGCCTATGACCAGCAGCAGGTGGCCGCCGCCGCCAACGCCATCGCCGCCATCGCCAACTCGGGCATGGGCGCACTGTACGGCCCGGGCACCGAGAAGTCGGTGGGCAAGGAAAAGACCCGGGTCAAGCCGGAGTTCTTCACCCAGAAGGAAGAGGTCGCCAAGGTGGCCATTGCCTTCAACCAGGCCGCCAACAACCTGGCCAAGGTGGCTGCCGGGGGCGACAAGGCGCAGATCGCCCAGGCCTTCGGCGACGTGGGCAAGAGCTGCAAGGGCTGCCACGACAAGTTCCGCATGGACTGACGGGGCCGGCGCTGCGGCTGCTGCCGCGGTGGTGCGCGGTGCGCACCGGGCGGTACGCAACGAACAAGGGCGACCCGCGGGTCGCCCTTTTTATTGGGTTGCCCTACCAGGCCGGGGTGCTCTGCACCGGCGCGGGCGGCGGGGTCGGAATCCAGCTGCCGTTGGCCGCCCAGAGGGTGGCGGCGGCGATGGCCAGGGCGACGATCAGCGCCGGCAGGCTGCCGCCACTGGCGGGCTTGATCGGCCGGTTCGCCGGCACCCGGCGCTTGCCGTGGAGCATGGCCTCGATCAGGTTCTCGCCGCGCACCAGGCGGTAGAACAGCAGCGCGGCCAGGTGCAGGACCACCAGCGCCACCACCAGCCACAGGCCTTGGCGGTGCAGGCTGGTCAGGCGGCTGCTGGTCTCGGAGTCGACCAGGCGGTACAGCGGCCCGGTGAAGGCGATGTCGTCGTTGGCCACCAGGCCGCTGGCGACCTGGAAGCCGAGGGCGGCGAGCATCGCCAGCACCGACAGCCAGCCCAGCGGGTTGTGCCCGCCGCCGTGCCATTCACCGCGCAGATAGGCCGGCAGGCTGCGGGGCAGGCGCAGCACCTGGCCGAAGCGTACGTAGGTGGAGCCGAGCACGCCCCACGCCAGGCGGAAGGCCAGCAGGCCGGCGATCAGCAGGCCGAGGCGGCCGTGCCAGACCATCCAGTTGCCGCCGCTCCAGCCGGTGACCAGGGCGCCAATGACGCTGAGCGCCAGCGACCAGTGGAAGACGCGGGTGGGCAGGTCCCAGATTCGGATATGCAGGGTCATGGGCTTTCCTTGGCGTGAGTCGATGGCGGGCAGTCTAACCTGTCGTGGGTCACTCGACCGGCGGCAGGGCCAGCAGCAGGGCGGCGCTGTGCACGTCGGGCTGGCCGTCGTGCTGCTCCGGACGGTACTTCATCTGGAAGGCGGCGAGCACGTTGCGCGTGGCCTGGTCCAGCTGGCCGTGCTGCGGCACCGCATAGCCGGCGCGCTCGAGCTGGTGCTGGAACCAGGCGACCTCCGGCACGCGGCCGTCCAGCTGGCGCAGCTTGTCCTGCACCGTAGCGGCCTTGGGCCAGGGGATCAGCCCGGCCGCGGCGAGCTGGCGCCAGGGGAACAGCGGCCCCGGGTCGACCTTGCGCTGCGGGGCGATGTCGCTGTGGCCGACGATGTTGGCCGGAGCCACCCCGTGGCGGGCCTGGATGTCCTTGAGCAGGGCGATCAGGCGGTCGATCTGGGGCTGCGGGTAGGCATGCCAGCGGCGTCCCGCGGGGGTGTCCTCGTAGCCGGGATTGACGATCTCGATGCCGATCGAGCTGGCGTTCAGCCAGGTGCGCCCGCGCCACTGGCTGTCGCCGGCATGCCAGGCGCGACGGTTCTCGTCGACCATGCGGTAGATCTTCGCCTGGTCGGCCGGCAGCAGGTAGTGGGCGCTGACGCCGCCGTGGCTGAGGGTCTTCAGCGAGTCGGGCAGGTCGCTGGAGGTGTAGTGGAGGACGATGAATTCGACCCGGCTGCTCTGGTCGCGCGACGGGTAGCGGTCGTCGATGCGCAGGCTGCCGGCGCAGCCGGCGAGCAGCAGGGTGAGGGCAAGCAGGGGGAGAATCTTCATCGGTGTGCGGCGGAGGATCTGGTGCGGACGGCCAGCATACGCCGTTGCGCGGTACGCGGCGACCGCGCGCCAGCCGGCGGTGTTCAGGCCGGCCGCGGCAGCTCCATCAGCTGCTGCGGGCGCAGGACGGCGGGCAGGCGGATATCCACCGCCACCGGCAGGTGGTCGGAGATCGGCGCATCCAGCACGCGCATGCGCTCGAGGGTCAGCTGCGGGCTGAGCAGGATATGGTCGATGCAGCGCTGCGGTTGCCAGCTGGGATAGGTGGCGCGGGTCTGCGGGGCGACCAGGCCGAGATCGCGCAGCGGCGAGTCTTCCAGCAGTTCGCCGGCATGGGTGTTCATGTCGCCCATCAGCACGCAGTGGCGGTAGCCCTGGATCAGTTCGCGGATGTAGGCCAGCTGGCGGGTGCGCACCTTGGTGCCGAGGGCCAGATGCATCATCACCACCGCCAGCGCCTCCGGGCCTTCGCCGAAGCGCAGCAGGATGGCGCCGCGGCCGCGCGGGCCGGGCAGCGGGTGGTCTTCCAGCAGGCTCGGGCGCAGGCGGCTGAGCAGGCCGTTGCTGTGCTGGGCCAGGCGGCCGAGGTTGCGATTGAGCTGCTGGTACCAGTAGGGGAAGTTGCCGAGCTGGGCCAGATGCTCGACCTGGTTGACGTAGTCGGAGCGCAGGCTGCCGCCATCGACTTCCTGCAGGGCGACCACGTCGAAATCGGCGAGCAGGGCGCCGATGCGCTGCAGGTTCGCCGCGCGCTCGCGGTGCGGCAGCAGATGCTGCCAGCTGCGGGTCAGGTAGTGGCGGTAGCGCTGGGTGCCGATGCCGACCTGGATGTTGAAGCTGAGCAGGCGCAGGCACTCGCCGAGGCCGCCGTCGCCGGAGGCCTGCGGGTTGTGCTGCGCGGCCCGGCTACCGGGCGCGCGCGTGGTGATCCAGCGCCTGAGCATGGTGGCGGCCGCTTACTTGGCCGGGGCGGGCTGGGCGGCGCGCTCCTTGGCGATCAGGTGGTCGGCGACCTGAATCGCGCCGCCAGGGCCGCCGGCGGTGCCGAGGTCGAAGCGGTACTTGCCGTTGACCACCAGCACCGGTACGCCGGTGATCTGGTAGGCCATGGCCAGCTTCTTGGCCTTCTCCATCTGGCCCTTGATGGCGAAGGAGTTGAAGGTGCTGAGGAACTTGTCCTTGTCGATGCCCTGGCCGGCGAGGAACTCGGCCATCTCCTCCGGGGTGGCCAGCTTCTTGCCTTCGCGGTGGATGGCCGTGAAGATGGCGTCATGCACCTTGGCTTCCACGCCCATCGCCTCGAGGGTCAGGAACATCTGGCCGTGGACGTTCCACACGCCGCCGAACATGGCCGGGATGCGCACGAAGTTGACGTCTGCGGGCAGCTGCGCGGCCCACGGCTGGATGGTCGGCTCGAGCTGGTAGCAGTGCGGGCAGCCGTACCAGAACAGCTCGACCACTTCGATCTTGCCGGGCTTGGCCACCGGTACCACGCTGGTCAGTTCGACGTACTGCTTGCCGGCCTGGATGTCCTCGGCGTGGGCGGTGGCGCCGAACAGGCTGATGCCGGCCAGCGCGGCCGAGAGAATCAGGTTACGCATGCTTGACTCCTGAACAGGATGAAGTGGTTTGCCGCACGGCTGATTGGACAGCGAGGCGGTCGACGGATTCCACGCGATTGTAGGCGAGGCGGGCAAAAAAAAGGGTGGCCATGGCCACCCTTTTTTGTGTTGCAGGCTACTGCAGGGGTGCTTAGTGCAGGCCCTGGATATAGCTGGACACCGCTTCGATGTCCTTGTTGCTCAGCTTGGCGGCAATGGAGCGCATGGTCATGGTGTCGCCGTCGTTGGTGCGCACGCCTTCGCGGAAGTTGGTCAGCTGCGTGGCCACGTAGGCCGCGTGCTGGCCGCCCAATTGCGGGAAGCCAGCCAGGTCGTTGCCTTCGCCGTTCGGCGAGTGGCAGCCGGAGCAGGCCGGCATGCCGGCAGCCAGGTTGCCGCCGCGGAACAGCGCTTCGCCGCGCGCCACCAGCTTGGGATCGGCCTGACCGACGCTGCCTTTCTGGCTGGCGAAGTAGGCGGAGATGTCGGCCAGATCCTGATCGCTCAGGTTGTCCAGCAGGCCGGTCATCGGCACCACCGGGCGTGCGCCACTCTTGATGTCCTTCATCTGCTTGAGCAGATAGCGTTCACCCTGGCCAGCCAGCTTCGGGAAGGTCGGTGCCGGGCTGTTGCCGTCAGGACCGTGGCAGGCGCCGCAGACGGCTGCCTTGGTTTGTCCGGCAGTGGCATCACCAGCGGCTTGAGCCAGGCCAGTCACGCCCAGGGTCAACAGCAGACTCACGAGTAGTTTGTTCATCAGCTAATCCAACTACGGCTAAGGGGGGAAAGGGGTGTGTCGGGCTTACTTGGGCGTGCTCATCCACTGGATGATGGCCTGGTAGTCCTCGGCGGTGCAGTCCATGCACATGCCGCGGGGCGGCATGGCATTGAAACCATTGGTGACGCTTGCAACCAGTGCGTCCATGCCCTTGGCCAGGCGCGGTTCCCAGGCGGCCTTGTCGCCCTTGACCGGTGCCGTGGGGATGGCGCCCATATGGCAGACGCCGCAAGCACGATTGAAGACCGCTTCCGGATCCTGGGCAGCCTGCACCGAGAAGGTGGCGGCGACGAGCGACACAGCAAGCAACAGTTTCTTCATGGTCGACCTCATTTCATCAGGGGGAAACGGCCCGGCATTCTGCTGGCGGGGTCCGTCCGCATGGGCACTAACTTGAGAACAAAGCGCACACAAAATCCGTGGCATTATATACAGGCGACGTCAAAACGGAAACGGAACCGCCGCGCGCGACACTTCGTCGCAGCTCACCCCAGTCCCAGCCTGCCATGCATGTGTGCAGGCGCAGCACAGGCCCACGCCATGTTCGTCAAGAATCCCATCCTCGGTCTGTGTCAGCAGGCCTCCTTCATCAAGAGTGCCGCGCAGGTCGATCAGTGCCCGCCGGACGAGGGCTGCGAAGTGGCCTTCGCCGGGCGTTCCAACGCCGGCAAGTCCAGTGCGATGAACACCCTGACCCATGCCCGCCTGGCGCGCACCTCGAAGACTCCGGGGCGGACCCAGCTGCTCAACTTCTTCCGTCTCGACGACCAGCGCCGCCTGGTCGACCTGCCCGGCTACGGCTACGCCAAGGTGCCGATCCCGCTCAAGCAGCACTGGCAGCGCCACCTGGAGGCCTACCTGGGCAGCCGCCACAGCCTGGTCGGCGTAGTCCTGCTGATGGACATCCGTCATCCGCTGACCGAATTCGACTGCCTGATGCTCGACTGGACCAAGGCCAGCTGCCTGCCCATGCACATCCTGCTGACCAAGGCCGACAAGCTGACCTACGGGGCGGCGAAGAACGCGCTGCTCAAGGTGCAGAAGGACATCCGCCAGGGCTGGGGCGAGGTGGCCAGCGTGCAGCTGTTCTCCGCGCCCAAGCGGCAGGGCATCGAGGAGGCGCAGGCGGTGCTGGCCGGCTGGATGGGCCTGCTGGGGGCGGAAGACGCCGAGGAAGCGGCGGACGCCTGAGGTTGGCGGCGGACAAAAAAAACCCGGTCTTCCGTTGGGGGGATGGAAGTCCGGGCTTCAATACCGGATCGCCAGGGCGGGGGATCCGGATTCTCAGTGTGAACAGAACAACAACAATCCACAGAGGGGTCTGCCAACCACTCAATCAATCTGACTGAGTGCCCTGGCGAAAGTTCAGCCGTTGGTCGGCTTTCGGCGACGTCGAGCGACTGCCGCCGGCCGCGTCTCAGTGCGCCTCGTCCCAGTTGCTGCCCACCCCGGCCTCCACCAGCAGCGGCACGTCCAGCTGGGCGGCACCGCTCATCAGCGGCAGCAGGCCGGCCTTGAGCGCCTCGACCTGATCCTCGCGCACCTCCAGCACCAGTTCGTCGTGCACCTGGAGGATCATCCGTGCATCCAGTCCGGACGCCGGCAGCCAGGCGTCCACCGCCACCATCGCATGCTTGATGATGTCCGCCGCGGTGCCCTGCATCGGCGCGTTGATTGCCGTGCGCTCGGCCGCCTTGCGCATGGCGCCGTTCTTGGCATGGATCTCCGGCAGGTACAGGCGGCGGCCGAACAGCGTCTCCACAAAGCCCTGCTCGGCGGCCTGCGCGCGGGTGCGCTCCATATAGGCCAGCACCCCAGGGTATCTGGCGAAGTAGCGATCGATGTAGGCCTGCGCCTGCTTGCGGTCGACGCCGATCTGCTTGGCCAGGCCGAAGGCGCTCATGCCGTAGATCAGGCCGAAGTTGATCGCCTTGGCGCTGCGCCGCTGCTCGGTGGTCACCTGCTCCAGCGCGACGCCGAACACCTCGGCGGCGGTGGCGCGGTGCACGTCGCGGCCGTGGCGGAAGGCGTCCAGCAGGCCCTCGTCCTGGGCCAGGTGGGCCATGATGCGCAGTTCGATCTGCGAGTAGTCGGCAGCGACCAGCCGGTAGCCCGCCGGGGCGATGAAGGCCTGGCGGATGCGCCGGCCCTCGGCGGTGCGGATCGGGATGTTCTGCAGATTCGGGTCCGAGGAGGACAGCCGGCCGGTGGCGGTCACCGCCTGGTGGTAGCTGGTGTGGATGCGCCCGGTGCGCGGGTTGATCTGCTCCGGCAGCTTGTCGGTGTAGGTGCTTTTCAGCTTGCTGACGCTGCGGTAGTCCATCAGCACCTGCGGCAGCGCGTAGTCCATCTCGGCCAGTTCGGCCAGCACGCTTTCCGCGGTGGAGGCCTGGCCCTTGGCGGTCTTGCTGAGGATCGGCAGGCCGAGCTTGTCGTAGAGGATGGCGCCGAGCTGCTTGGGCGAGGCGAGGTTGAACTCCTCGCCGGCCAGCTCGAAGGCCTGGCGCTGCAGCTGCTGCATCTTCTCGCCCAGCTCGACGCTCTGCTGGCCGAGCAGCCTGGCGTCGACCAGCGCGCCGTGGCGCTCGATGCGCGCTAGCACTGGCACCAGCGGCATCTCGATCTCGGTCAGCACCTTGGCCAGCGACGGGATGGCTTCCAGCTTGCCCCACAGGGCCTGGTGCAGGCGCAGGGTGACGTCGGCGTCCTCGGCGGCGTAGGGGCCGGCCTGCTCGAGGGCGATCTGGTCGAAGGTCAGCTGCTTGGCGCCCTTGCCGGCGATGTCCTCGAAGCGGATGGTGCCGTGGCCGAGGTACTTCAGCGCCAGGCTGTCCATGTCGTGGCGGGTCGCGGTGGAGTCCAGCACGTAGGATTCCAGCATGGTGTCGAAGGCCACGCCGCGCACCTTGATGCCGTAGCGGGCGAGGATGTTCATGTCGTACTTGGCATGCTGGCCGACCTTGGCCTTGGCCGGGTCTTCCAGCAGCGGCTTGAGCGCGGCCAGCACCGTGTCGCGGTCGAGCTGCTCGGGAACGCCCATGTAGCTGTGCGCCAGTGGCACGTAGGCCGCCTCATGGGCGCTGACGGCGAAGGAAATGCCGACCAGCTCGGCCTGCTGGGCGTCGAGGCCGGTGGTCTCGGTGTCGAAGGCGAACAGCTCGGCCGCCTTGAGCTTGGCCAGCCAGGCGTCGAACTGCGCGGGTTCCAGCACGGTCTCGTAGTGCTGCTCGGGCGCGGCGGGCGCTGGCTCCGCGCTCTCGGCGGCGTCCGCGGCAGGGGCCGCGAGGTCGGCGGCCGGAGCGCCGGCCGCAGGACCGCCTGCCGCCTTGGCCTCGCGCAGCAGGTCGTCCAGCCAGTTCTTGAATTCCAGCTCGCGGTACAGCGGGACCAGCGCCTCGCGGTCCGGCGCGCTCGGGTGCAGCTGGTCGAGGCCCAGCTGCAGCGCCACGTCGGTCTTGATGGTGGCCAGCTGGTAGGACAGGTAGGCCATCTCGCGGTGTTCCTCGAGCTTGGCCGGCAGCGACTTGGCGCCGCGGATCGGCAGCGCCGGCACCTGGTCGAGGTTGGCGTAGATCACGTCGAGGCCGCCGCCCAGGCCCTGCAGCAGGCCCAGCGCGGTCTTCTCGCCGACCCCCGGCACGCCGGGGATGTTGTCGACCTTGTCGCCCATCAGCGCCAGGTAGTCGATGATCAGCTCCGGGCCGATGCCGAACTTGGCCGTGACGCCGTCGCTGTCCATATAGGTCGGCGGGTTGGTCATGGTGTTGACCAGGATGATGTGGCCGTTGACCAGCTGGGCCATGTCCTTGTCGCCGGTGGAGATCACCACCGGGCGGTCGGCCGCCGCGCTGGAGCGCGCCAGGGTGCCGATCACGTCGTCGGCCTCCACCCCCTCGATGCATAGCAGTGGCAGGCCCAGCGCCTTGACGCAGGCGTGCAGCGGCTCGATCTGCACCCGCAGGTCGTCCGGCATCGGCGGGCGGTGCGACTTGTAGTGCTCGAACAACTCGTCGCGGAAGGTCGGCCCCTTGGCATCGAACACCACCGCGAACGGGCTGTCCGGGTACTGGCGGCGCAGGCTCAGCAGCATGTTCAGCACGCCCTTCACCGCCCCGGTGGGTAGGCCGCGCGAGGTGTGCAGCGGCGGCAGCGCGTGGAAGGCGCGGTACAGATAGGAGGAACCGTCCACCAGGACGAGAGGGGCTAGACTCATAGGGAAATCGACTCTTGGGCAATGCGACCGAGGTAAGATGACGGGGTCATTCACTTCAAAGGGACAAGGTTACCATCATGCGTGCAATCAACCTTCTGCTGCTCGCCGGCCTCCTGGCCGCCGCCCCGCTTGCCGCCATCGCCCAGGACGAGGCGCCGAGCGCCGAGCCGGACGTGACCATCCGCCAGGAGGGCGACAAGACCATCCAGGAATACCGCGTCAACGGCTTCCTCTACGCCATCAAGGTCACGCCGAAGATCGGCAAGCCGTACTTCCTGGTGCGCGCCGACGGCGACAGCAACTTCATCCGTTCGGACAAGCCGGACATGCTGATTCCGCAGTGGGAAATCTTCCGCTGGTAAGGCGCACCACGAACTGCCGCAGGTAACCGTCATGTCCGTCTTCACCCCGCTGGAACGCCACGAACTGGAAGCCTTCCTCGCGCCCTATGGGCTCGGCCGCCTGCTGGAGTTCGAGGGCATCGCCGCCGGCACGGAGAACAGCAACTTCTTCGTCAGTCTGGAGCGCGGCGAGTATGTGCTGACCCTGATCGAGCGCGGGCCGCGGGAGGACCTGGGCTTCTTCATCGCCCTGCTCGACGTGCTGCAGCAGGCCGGCCTGCCGGTGCCCTACGCGGTGCGTACCGCGGACGGCCAGGCGCTCGGCGAACTGGCCGGGCTGCCGGCGCTGCTGCAGCCGCGCCTGCCCGGCCGCCACGTGGCGCAGCCCAACCCGCACCACTGCCACGCGGTCGGCGAGCTGCTGGCGCGCCTGCACCTGGCCACCCGAGGCGAGATGATCGAACGGCCGAGCGACCGCGGCCTCGACTGGATGCTCGCCGAAGGCCCGCTGCAGGCCCTGCGCCTGGACGACGACAGCCGCCAGCTGCTGAAGACGGCCCTGGCGGAAATCGTCCAGCTGCGCCCGCGCCTCGCCCACCTGCCGCAGGCCAACCTGCATGGCGACCTGTTCCACGACAACGTGCTGTTCGACGGCAACCGGCTGAGCGGGGTGATCGACTTCTACAACGCCTGCTCCGGGCCGATGCTGTACGACTTGGCGATCGCCGCCAACGACTGGTGCGCGGAGCCGGGCGGCCAGTTCGATGCGCAGCGCCTGCACGCCCTGCTGGGTGGCTACGCCGCCCTGCGACCGTTCAGCGCCGCCGAGGCCGAGCTGTGGCCGGCCATGCTGCGCATCGCCTGCGTGCGCTTCTGGCTGTCGCGGCTGATCGCCGCCGAGACCTTCGCCGGCCAGGACGTGCTGATCAAGAACCCCGACGAATACCGGCGGCTGCTGGCCGCGCGGCAGACGCTGGATGCCGGGCTGGGCCTGCCGTTCGCCCTGTGAGGACGGCCGGTCGGTCGCTCAGCCGAGATACTTCGCCTTCAGCTGGTGCAGCAGCGTATGCAGCTGTTCGTGGCGCCCCTGGCCGATGACCTTCTCCTCGTGCGCCGCGAAACCCTGCTGCAGCGCCGCCAGGGTGGCATCGTCGAGCAGGCGCTCGGCCATGGGGAACAGCACGTCGTTCTCCTTGGCGATGTGCGCGCGCAGGTGCTCGGCGTAGGCCGTGGTGGTGGCGGCGAGCTCGGCGGCGTTGATGGTCGGTGTGCCGGCCTGGCTCATGGCCTGGACCAGAGCGCGGCCCTGGGCGTGCTCGGCCAGCAGTTCGTCGATGAAGCCGCCGTGTTCGGCGAGGCCGGCCCTGGCCATGGCCGGAAACAGCAGGCCTTCCTCCTTGCCGTGGTGGCACTGGTCGACGAACTCGCGAAGGAAGCCGAGGAACTCGGCCAGGTCGCCGGGCGCCAGTGCGTTGCGCTGCGCCCGCTCGGCCATGCGCTCGAGAATCCGCAGGGCGGAGAGGATGGCGTCGTGCTCGTGGGTGAGATCGCTGATGATCTGGCTCATGGGGCTCTCCGCAGCAAGGGCAGGCTTTCAAGGCAGTCTAGGGGGCCGCGGTGGCTTGTCCAGCGGGACTGCCGCAGGCCCTGGCGCGAGCCCGGCTGTCGGCCCGCCGCCGGCCGGCATGGCGGCGCGCGGTCGTCCACCTAGACTTGTCAGCCTCTTCTGCGGCGCGCTGCCGCTGTGCGGAGGTTGCCATGAAAGTCGAACCCTACCTGTTCTTCAACGGCTGCTGCGAGGAGGCGCTGGACTTCTACGTCAAGGCGCTGGGCGCCGAGATCACCTTTCTGATGCGCATGAAGGAGTCGCCCGAGCCGATGGAGCTGCCGCCCGGCGCGGAGGACAAGGTGATGCACGCCAACCTGCGCGTCGGCGACAGCAGCCTGATGATGTCCGACGGCATGTGCGCCGCGCCGACGACGTTCAGCGGCTTTTCGCTGTCGCTGGCGGCCGCGACACCGGAGCAGGCCGCGGCCTGGTTCGCCGCCCTCGGCGAGGGCGGCAAGGTCGAGATGCCGCTGCAGAAAACCTTCTGGGCCCGGTCCTTCGGCATGCTCAACGACCGCTTCGGGGTGAGCTGGATGGTCATCTGCGAGTAGCGTCGCCAGGTCGCGCCGTTGCGCAGGCCGCGCGCAGCGGGGAGCCGTGGTACTCCCCGCGCTGGCGTCGCAGCGACTCGCGCGGCCGCCGGGTTCAGGCCGGCGCCGCGTCTGCGGCGGCGGCTGGCGCCAGGGGCTGGGCCGCCAGCAGTTGTTCGGCCTGCTCCAGCGGCAGGGGCTGGCCGAACAGATAGCCCTGATAGGCCTGGCAACCCAGGCTGGCGAGCAGATCGCGCTGGCTGGCGCTCTCCACCCCTTCGGCGATCACCGCCAGGCCCATGGTCTGGCTGAGGACGATAATGGTGTGGGCAATCGCTGCGCTGTTGGGGTCCACCAGCAGGTCGCGCACGAAGGACTTGTCGATCTTCAACTGGTCCAGCGGCAGGCGCCGCAGGTAGGCGAGGGACGAATAGCCGGTGCCGAAGTCATCCAGCGAGAAGCCCACGCCGCGGGCCTTCAGAGCGGACATCTTGGCGATGACTTCCTCCACCCGCGCCACCAGCAGGCTCTCCGTCAGCTCCAGCTTCAGCCGCCGGGGGTTGGCGCCCGTTCTGGCCAGCACCTCCAGCACCTGCTCGACGAAGTCCGCGCGGGCGAACTGGCTGGCGCTGACATTGACGGCCAGGCTCAGTCCGGCGCTGGCCGGCTGCCGCGCCCAGGCGGCCAGTTGGCTGCAGGCGCTTTCCAGCACCCACAGCCCCAGTGGCAGGATCAGTCCGGATTCCTCGGCGACGGGGACGAACTCCGCCGGCGATACCAGGCCGCGCTGCGGGGATTGCCAGCGCAGCAGCGCCTCGAAGCCGAGCAGGCGGCCGTCGCGGTCCACCTGCGGCTGGTAGTACAGCCGGAACTGCTGCTTGCGCAGGCCCTCGCGCAGGCCGCTGACCAGCGCCGCGCGCTGGGTGACGGCGGCCTGCATCTGCGGATCGAAGAAGCGCAGGGCATTGCGCCCCGCTGCCTTGGCCTCGTACATGGCCAGGTCGGCCTGCTTCATCAGCTCATCGGTAGAGCTGTCCTGGGTCGGGAACAGGGTGATGCCGATGCTCACGCTGCCCTCGTAGCCATGGCCGCGCAGGCGGTAGCGCTGGTTGAGGGTGGCGAGGAGCTTGCGGCCGGCGGCTTCGGCCCGGCTGGCCGCCTCCTGCGGACTCTGGCCCAGGTCCTCGAGCATGACCACGAACTCGTCGCCGCCCAGGCGGGCGGCGGTGTCCTTGTCGCGGATGCTGGCGATCAGGCGCGCCGCCACCTGTTGCAGCAGCAGGTCCCCGGTGTCGTGGCCGCGGGTGTCGTTGAGGGTCTTGAAGTTGTCCAGGTCGATGAACAGCAGGGCCCCGCCGCTGTGGTTGCGCTGGCTGGCCGCCAGCGCCTGTTGCAGGCGGTCGAGCAGCAGGCGCCGGTTGGGCAGCCCGGTCAGCGGGTCATAGAAGGCCAGCTGCAGGATCTTGGCTTCCGCCTCCTTGCGCTGGGTGACATCGGTCTGGGTGCCCACGTAGTGGGTCACGCGGCCCTGGGCATCCCTGACCGCGGTGATGGTGACCCAGTCCGCATACTCTTCGCCGTTCTTGCGGCGGTCCCAGATCTCGCCCTGCCAGCTGCCGTTGTCCTGCAGGCTCCGCCAGATGGCCGTGTAGAAGTCCGGGGTATGCCGGTTGGACTTGATCAGGCGCGGCGTATGGCCGACGGCTTCCTCGGCCGCATAGCCGGTGGTCCGGGTGAAGGCCTGATTGACCCGCAGGATCACGCCGCGGGCGTCGGTGATGAACATGCCCTGCTGCGACTCGAAGGCGGCGGCGGCCACGCGCAGTTCGGTCTCGGCCTGCTGCAGGTGGCTCATGTCCGCATCCATGCAGAACAGCACCGGCGGATGGCCGGGGACGGTGACCAGCGTGTGGCTGGAATAGACCGGCACGCGCTGCCCGTTCTTGTGCCTGAGCTGCAGGCGCGCCGGCGGTATGCCCTGGCCGGACTCGAACATCCAGCGCATGGCGGCTTCTACCTCGTGGTGCAGGTCGGCCGGAATGATCAGCTCCAGCAGGTTGGCGCCGAGGGCTTCGCTAGCGCTGTAGCCGTAGATCCGCTCCGACGCGCGATTCCAGTAGACCACGGTGCCGTCGGCCAGATAGCCCTGGATCGACATGGCGTCCGCCTCGTCGAACAGCTTCTGGAAGCGCGCCTCGCTGACCTCCCGCGCGGGTTCCCCGGCCCACAGGGCCGGGCAAGTCGATGCCTTGGTCATGATCGTCCCTACTTCCCTGTGTGACGCGCTGCGTTAAGCATATGCCTCCGATCCGTGGGGGCGAGGTTATTTTTCAACTGTCGGCCTGGGCGAGGCCGGTGCCCTGCCGATCCGCGTCGCCGCGCGGCGGCTGGCGGCCCTCGTGGCGGCTCCGGCCGCCAGCCGCGGGGTTACGGTGCGCAGTGCGGCTGGTGGGTGAAGGTGCGCGACACGTCGATCGGGCCGAGCTTCTCCAGGGTGCGCCGACCGATCAGCACGGGATAGAGCATGTCGCCGCGGTCATTCAGGGAGAACTGCTCGGAGTAGACGCGCTGGCCGATGCACATCTGCATCAGCACCACCGGGCGGCTCTCCGCGCCGCCGGCGCCGCGCACCTTGATGCTGCGCTCGATCTTGCGCTCGAACGGTGCGCTGACCTGGGCGCCGGACTTGCTGTCCTTGACCTCGACGTTGAAACGCACCCATTTCTCGCCGTTCTTCTGGAAATGCTGGAGATCCTTGGCATCCATCGACGAGGTCAGGGCGCCGGTATCCATCTTGATCTTCACCGAAATATTCTCCGGCTGGATGATGCCTTCCTCGATCCAGCCGTACACTTCGCGCGGCTGGCTGGCGGCGAATGCCGCCGGAACCGCGAGCATGCCGAGCAGGGCCGCTGCCAGCCATTTGCGGGTTGTCTGTGCCAAGGTGTTGCCTCCTGTGGGGTGAGTGCGCCGACTATGCGCGCCGGCGGGTGAAAGCTTCGTCAACGGCAGTGGAAAAAGCCAGGGTCGACGCCGGCCAGCGGCCTGCTCGATTGCGATCCGCCGAATTCTCGTTCAATACTCCGCGCAACGCCCCCGCCAGGGGCCGGACAATAACGCCGAGAAAGTCGCATGAACGAGTTCGAATCCCCCCTGTCCCCGCCCAGCCTCGCCCCGCCGTCGCAGGTATCGCCCGCCCGGCGCATCGAGGAAATGGGCGGCGATCCGAACTTCATGAGCTCGCTGGCGCGCGGGTTGGCGGTGATCGACGCCTTCCACGAGCGCAAGCGCCAGTTGACCATCGCGCAGATCAGCCATCGCACGGCGATTCCGCGCGCGGCCGTGCGCCGTTGCCTGCACACGCTGGTCAAGCTCGGCTACGTGGGCAGCGACGACGGGCGGACCTACACGCTGCTGCCCAAGGTGCTGACCCTCGGCCACGCCTACCTGTCGTCGACGCCGCTGGCGGTGGCGGCGCAGCCGTTCCTCGACCGCCTCAGCGAGCAGCTGCGCGAGGCCTGCAGCCTGGCCACCCTGGAGGGCGACGAGGCACTCTACCTGGCCTGCACCGCCACCGCGCAGCGCTTCCTCTCGGTGGAGATCCGCGTCGGCACCCGCCTGCCGGCCTACTGCACCTCGCTGGGCCAGGTGCTGCTCGCCGCGCTGGATGAGGCGTGCCTGGACGAGTACCTGGCCGGCGCCACGCTAGCGGCGCGCACCAGCCGCACCCTGTGCGAGCCGCAGGCGCTGCGCGAGCGCCTAGCCGAGGTGCGCGCGCAGGGCTGGTGCTTCATCGACCAGGAGCTGGAAGCCGGGCTGCGCTCGATTGCCGTGCCGGTGCACGACGCCGAGGGCCGCGTGCTGGCGGCGATGAGCGTCAGCGGCCATGCCGCGCGGGTCAGTCGCGCCGAGGTGGAGGGGCGCTACCTGCCCGCCCTGCTGGCGGCCAGCCGCGAGCTGAGCGCGCAGCTGCTACGCTGAGGCAGTCGTCACGAAAGTGGGCGATTACCGCCCGCGGCCCTGTTCGGGGCAGGGCGCAATCCCTTAGTGTGCGCGCGGTCATTGCCGGTCGTCGCTGCCGCACAGTTGCCCGCGGCCCTCGCGGCTGGCCGCAAGCGCTCTGGCGCGCGGCTTTCGAGCGTTCCGGCGGCTTTCGCCAGGGGCCGCGCGGCTTTCGGCTGGGTTGCCGGGGACGCAGCGTTGTGGGTCAATGCACAAAACAGGCTGCCGCCCCGTATCCCGGGCCGCCGTCAGTGCCCATAAAAAATACAAGAGCACCGCGAGTCATGGACCGTCGTTTGTTGAACGAAAAGAGTCTGGTTTTCGCCAATGCCGATCCCCATGCGGTATCGGACTACGTCAACCAGCATGTCGGCGCCCATCGCATCCTCCTGCCCAACAGCGGGCATCCGGAGGCGAGCCTGAGCCATCGTGCCTTCGGCAGCCTGGACCTGTGCCAGATCAGCTACGGCGGCCGCGTGCATGTCACCTCGCCGGCGCTGGAAACCCTCTATCACCTGCAGATCCTCCTGCGCGGGCACTGCCTGTGGCGCGGTCGCGGCGAGGAGCACTACTTCACCCCCGGCGAACTGCTGCTGATCAACCCCGACGATCCGGTCGACCTGACCTACTCGGACGATTGCGAGAAGTTCATCGTCAAGCTGCCGGCCACCTTGCTCGACAAGGCGTGCAGCGAGAACCAGTGGCGCCATCCCGGCGAGGGCGTGCGTTTCGCGCCGCGCCACCGCCTCGAGGAGCTGGACGGCTTCGTCAACCTGATCAGCCTGGTCTGCCAGGAGGCGGAAGCCGAGCAGACGATTCCCCAGGTGCAGGAGCACTTCGCCAAGATCATCGCCAGCAAGTTGCTCGGCCTGCAGGGCAGCAACGTCAGCCGCGAGCCGCTGACGGCGGGCTGCCCGTCGTTCGAGCGGCTGGTCGAGTTCATCGACAACAACCTCAAGCAGGACATCAGCCTCGAGCAGCTCGCCGAGCTGGCGCACATGAGTGCGCGCTCGCTATACGCGCTGTTCGAAAAGCATGCCGGCACCACGCCCAAGCACTACATCCGCCAGCGCAAGCTGGAGACCATCCATGCACGGCTGAGCGACCCGCGAGCTGCGGTGCGCAACGTCACCGAAGTCGCCCTGGACTACGGTTTCCTGCACCTCGGGCGCTTCTCCGAGTGCTACAAGAGCACCTTCGGCGAGCTGCCCTCGGACACCCTGCGCCGCCGCAACTGAGCCCTCCCCGAGCGGCGGGCGCCTGCCCGCCGCGCCGCTGTCGCCTTCGTCTGCCTCCTCCGCCCCCTGCTCGCCCTGCGCTGCCGCGCGGGCCTGTCCGCTTTCGACGCGACTGTCCGCTCTGTGCAGAAAGCGGATAGCGATCGTGCAGAAAGCGGATATTGCCCGCCCGGTCGCGGGCTTAGTCTGATCTCCACAGCACAAAAACAACAACGGAGAGCACAGCCATGTCCGTGGGTCCTGATTATCTCAATTCCCTGCTCGAAGAAGACCAGGAAAAGGGTATCTACCGCTGCAAGCGGGAGATGTTCACCGACGCCGAGTTGTTCGAGCTGGAGATGAAGCACATCTTCGAGGGCAACTGGATCTATCTGGCCCACGAGAGCCAGATCGCCGAGAAGAACGACTACTACACCGTCACCATGGGCCGTCAGCCGGTGTTCATCGCCCGCAACCGTGCCGGTGAGCTGAACGCCTTCATCAACTCCTGCAGCCACCGTGGCGCCACCCTGTGCCGCTTCAAGCACGGCAACAAGGCGACCTACACCTGCCCGTTCCACGGCTGGACCTTCGACACCAACGGCAAGCTGCTCAAGGTCAAGGATCCGCTCGAAGCCGGTTACCCGGACAGCTTCAACTGCGACGGCTCCCATGACCTGACCAAGATCGCCCGCTTCGAGTCCTATCGCGGCTTCCTGTTCGGCAGCCTGAATGCCGACGTGGTCCCGCTGGTCGAGCACCTCGGCGAGTCGGCGAAGATCATCGACATGATCGTCGACCAGTCGCCGGAAGGCCTGGAAGTGGTCCGCGGCTCCTCCACCTACGTGTTCGAAGGCAACTGGAAGCTGCAGGCCGAGAACGGCGCCGACGGCTACCACGTCACCGCCACCCACTGGAACTACGCGGCCACCCAGGGCAACCGCAAGGAAAAGGATGCCGGCGACGACATCCGCGCCATGAGCGCCGGCGGCTGGGCCAAGAAGGGCGGCGGTTTCTACTCCTTCGAGAACGGCCACCTGCTGCTGTGGACCCGCTGGGACAACCCGGAAGACCGTCCGCTGTACGAGCGTCGCGACCAGCTGGCCGAGGAAGTCGGCCCGGCCCGCGCCGACTGGATGATCCAGAACTCGCGCAACCTGTGCCTGTACCCGAACCTGTACCTGATGGACCAGTTCAGCTCGCAGCTGCGCATCGCCCGGCCGATCTCGGTCGACAAGACCGAAGTCACCATCTACTGCATCGCGCCCAAGGGCGAGAGCGCCGAGGCGCGTGCCCACCGCATCCGCCAGTACGAGGACTTCTTCAACGTCAGTGGCATGGCCACCCCGGACGACCTCGAGGAATTCCGTGCCTGCCAGGAAGGCTTCCAGGGTCGCGCCCTGCCGTGGAACGACATGTCCCGCGGTGCCAAGCACTGGATCGACGGTGCCGACGAGGCTGCCAAGGAAATCCAGCTCAAGCCGCTGATGAGCGGCGCGCGCGCCGAGGACGAGGGTCTGTTCGTCCTCCAGCACCGCCACTGGCTGGCCAGCATGAAGAAGGCCGTCGAACAAGAACAACAGAACCTGATCCCCGTGGAGGCCGTGAAATGAGCATCTCCTACGAAGCCGTACGCGATTTTCTCTATCAGGAAGCGCGCTTCCTCGACGACAAGGACTGGGACAGCTGGCTCGAGCTGTACGCCGAGGACGTCAGCTTCTGGGTGCCGGCCTGGGACGACAACGACGAGCTGACCGAGGATCCGCAGAAGGAAATCTCGCTGATCTGGTACGGCCGCCGCGCCGGCCTCGAGGACCGCATCTTCCGCATCCGCACCGAGCGCTCCAGTGCGAGCATCCCGGACACCCGGACCTCGCACAACATCAACAACCTGGAGATCGTCGAGCAGGGTGAAGGCTTCTGCAAGGTGCGCTTCAACTGGCACACCCTGAGCTTCCGCTACAAGACCGTGGACCAGTACTACGGCACCAGCTTCTACACCCTGGATACCCGCGGCGCCAACCCGCTGGTCAAGGAGAAGAAGGTGGTCCTGAAGAACGACTACGTGCGCCACGTGATGGATATCTACCACATCTAAAAGAGGCGAGCGGGCCGCCCCGGCGGCCCGCATCGCTCCGGAAGGCGCGCCTTCCACCCTGCGTGCGCGCAAGGCTGCGGCCTGCGCGAAATACCAGCTCCAAGCGAGGTGCAGCATGTCGCACAAAATCGCACTGAATTTCGAAGACGGGGTTACCCGCTTCATCGACGCCAAAGGCAGCGAAACCGTGGCCGACGCCGCGTACCGCCAGGGCATTAACATTCCGCTGGACTGCCGGGTCGGCGCCTGCGGCGCCTGCAAGTGCCAGGTCGAGTCCGGCAACTACGAACTCGGTGAGGATTTCATCGAAGACGCCCTCAGCGCCGACGAGGCCGCCCAGGGCATGGTGCTGACCTGCCAGATGCGCGCGCAAAGCGACTGCGTGGTGCGCGTACCGGTGGCCTCCAGCGCCTGCCGCATCAAGCAGGGCAGCTTCCGCGCCGCCATTCGCGAGGTGAAGGCGCTGTCGGACAGCACCATCCGCCTGGCCGTCGAGGGTGACGAACTGGGCAAGCTGGCGTTCCTGCCCGGCCAGTACGTCAACCTGCAGGTACCGGGCAGCGAGCAGAGCCGCGCCTACTCGTTCAGCTCGATGCCCGAGGACGGCAAGGTGTCGTTCCTGATCCGCAACGTGCCGGGCGGCCTGATGAGCGGCTACCTCACCCAGCTGGCTAAGGTCGGCGACGTGATGACCATGACCGGCCCGCTGGGCAGCTTCTACCTGCGCGACGTGCGCCGGCCGCTGCTGCTGCTGGCCGGCGGCACCGGGCTGGCGCCGTTCCTGGCCATGCTGGAAAAGCTCGCCGCCAGCGGCAGCGAGCAGCCGGTGCACCTGATCTACGGCGTCACCAACGACTTCGACCTGGTGGAGATGGACAAGCTGGCGGAATTCGCCCAGCGCCTGCCCAACTTCACTTGGAGCGCCTGCGTGGCCAATCCGGACAGCCAGTACCCGCACAAGGGCTACGTGACCCAGCACATCGCGGCGGGCCAGCTGAACGACGGCGACGTCGACATCTACCTGTGCGGCCCGCCGCCGATGGTCGAAGCGGTCAACCAGGATCTGCGCCAGCGCGGAATCCAGCCGGCCAACTTCTACTACGAGAAGTTCGCGGCCAGTGCCTGACAGTCCTTTGGGCCCGCGGTCCGGCTGAAGCCGCGCGGGCTATTTTTTTCACGGATGCCTCGCCATGCACAAACAACAAGTACAACAACGCTTTGAACAAAAGGTGGCGGTGATCACCGGCGCCGCCCAGGGCATCGGCCGTCGCGTCGCCGAGCGGATGGCCGCCGAGGGTGGTCGTCTGGTGCTGGTCGACCGCTCCGAGCTGGTCCACGAGCTGGCCGACGAGCTGGCCGGCGTCGCCGAGGTGCTGACCCTCACCGCCGACCTCGAACAGGCTGGCGACTGCCAGCGGGTGATGGCGGCGGCGGTCGAGCGCTTCGGTCGCCTCGACATCCTGGTCAACAACGTCGGTGGCACCATCTGGGCCAAGCCGTTCGAGCACTACCGGGAAAACGAGATCGAGGCCGAAGTGCGTCGCTCGCTGTTCCCCACCCTGTGGTGCTGCCACGCGGCGCTGCCGCAGATGCTCGCCCAGGGCAGCGGCGCCATCGTCAACGTCTCCTCGGTCGCCACCCGCGGCGTCAACCGCGTGCCCTACGGCGCGGCCAAGGGCGGCGTCAACGCGCTGACCGCCTGCCTGGCGCTGGAGACCGCCGAACGCGGCATCCGCGTCAATGCCACCGCACCGGGCGGCACCGAGGCACCGCCGCGGCGCATCCCGCGCAACAGCGCCGAGCAAAGTGCCGAGGAGAAGGTCTGGTACCAGCAGATCGTCGACCAGACCATCGACAGCAGCCTGATGAAGCGCTACGGCACCATCGACGAGCAGGCCGCGGCGATCCTGTTCCTCGCTTCCGACGAAGCTTCCTACATCACCGGCGTGACCCTGCCGGTCGGTGGTGGCGACCTCGGCTGAACCGCCTGTTTGACTCCCCGCCCGCTGCTCCCACGAGCCGCGGGTTTTTCCTGTGCTGCAAATAAAAACAAGAGAAAAGCCATGAGAAAGATCGACGTTCACGACATCATCGACAATGCGTCCTTCACCCGCTTCCACTGGATGGTCATGTGCCTGTGCGCACTGCTGCTGATCTTCGACGGCTATGACCTGTTCATCTACGGCGTGGTCCTGCCGGTGCTGATGAAGGAGTGGGGGCTGACCCCGTTGCAGGCCGGCGCGCTGGGCAGCTATGCGCTGTTCGGCATGATGTTCGGCGCCCTGTGTTTCGGCACCCTGGCCGACAAGATCGGCCGCAAGAAGGGCATCGCCATCTGCTTCGTGCTGTTCAGCGGCGCCACCGTGCTCAACGGCTTCGCCAGCGGCCCGACCGAGTTCGGCCTGTTGCGCTTCGTCGCCGGCCTCGGCTGCGGCGGCCTGATGCCCAACGCGGTGGCGCTGATGAACGAGTACGCGCCCAAGCGCCTGCGCAGCACGCTGGTGGCCATCATGTTCAGCGGCTACGCGGTGGGCGGCATGCTCTCCGCCGGCGTGGGCATGTACATGCTGCCGACCTTCGGCTGGCAGGCGATGTTCTTCGCCGCCGCCGTGCCGCTGCTGCTGCTGCCGGTGATCATGCTGTTCCTGCCCGAGTCGGTCGGTTTCCTGGTGCGCCAGGGCCGCAGCGAGCAGGCCCGCGCCCTGCTCAAGCGGGTCGATCCGGCGCGCCAGCTGCGCGCCGACGACGTGCTGGACATGGCTGACGTGAAGGGCAAGGGCGTGGCCGTACTGGAGCTGTTCCGCGAGGGCCGTGCCGTGCGCACCCTGTCCATCTGGGTGGCCTTCTTCTGCTGCCTGCTGATGGTCTATGCGCTCAGCTCCTGGCTGCCCAAGCTGATGGCCAACGCCGGCTACAGCCTGGGCTCCAGCCTGTCGTTCCTGGTCGCGCTCAACTGCGGATCGGTGGTCGGCGCCATCGGCGGCGGCTGGCTGGGTGATCGCATGAACCTGCCGCGGGTGCTGGTGGCGTTCTTCATCATTGCCTCGGTGTCGATCAGCCTGCTCGGCTTCAACAGCCCGATGCCGGTGCTCTACCTGCTGATCGCCGTCGCCGGTGCCACCACCATCGGCACGCAGATCCTCCTGTACGCCCTCGCCGCGCAGTTCTACGGCCTGTCGATCCGCTCCACCGGCCTCGGCTGGGCCTCCGGCATCGGCCGCAACGGCGCCATCGTCGGGCCGCTGCTCGGCGGTGCGCTGCTCGGCATCAACCTGCCGCTGCAGCTCAACTTCATGGCCTTCGCCATTCCCGGCGCCATCGCCGCCATCGCCATGCTGGTGTTCTCGCTGAGCGGCCGCGAGGCCGTGCCGGCACGCCTGGCGGATCCCGCCGTCTGATCCAGACTGCCGGCCAGCGCGGCGTGCGCTGGCCGGCAGTCGGTCAGGCCGCGCGCACTCCAGTCCGCATTCGCGGACCTATATTGCGCCGTCGTTGCGGGGGGGGATTGTTCAATTATCCCGGCAGGATTTCTGCTGCCTGTTCTGCCCGACCGGATAGCGTTCGGTGAACTTATTGGGTGTGCGGTAAACGCACAGATAAGCCGGCGCGATGTTGTTTTGCGCGGGAAAAACTAGAAGATAGGGCTGCAGCTGTTGCGCAATATCCGTCGGGTGGCGCTGCAGTAAAAGCCGGCGAATTACCTGTGGTGACAATGGATTGATTGGCGTCTTTTCGGAATAGCGCCGAAGGGACGTTGCTTGGCCTGTCGTCCTGTGGCGGCGGTGTTTCTCAAAAATAAAAAGCCAAATAATAAGAAGAGTTAGCACATGAACAAAAAAGCGAATCTTCCCCTGTTGATGATGGCCTCCAGCGGTATGGCGCTGGCACTCCCGGTCGCGGCCTTGGCGGCCGAGGGCGGCTTCATCGAGGACTCCACCGCCACCCTGACGGCGCGCAACTACTACTTCAGCCGCGACTACTCCGACATCGTCGGCAGCCCGGCGGCGCAGAACAAGTCCAGGGCCGAGGAGTGGGCGCAGGGCTTCATCCTCAACTTCAAGTCCGGCTATACCCCCGGCACCGTAGGCTTCGGCGTCGACGCCATTGGCCTGCTCGGCCTCAAGCTGGACAGCGGCAAGGGCCGGGTCGGCACGGGCCTGCTGCCGGTGCAGGAAGACGGCGAGTCCGCCGACGAATACAGCCGCCTCGGCGCGGCGCTCAAGGTCAAGCTGTCGAAGACCGAGCTGAAGGTCGGCGAGCTGCAGCCCAACCTGCCGGTGCTGACTTTCTCCGACATCCGCCTGCTGCCGCCGAGCTATCAGGGCGCCAGCCTCGTCTCCCAGGAAATCAGCGGACTGACCCTGCAGGGCGGCCATCTGCGCTCCACCAGCCTGCGCGACGAGGCGGGCGACGACAAGATTCGTGCGCTGATCCCGACCGGCAGTGTCTACCGGCGGACGACCGTCAGCGACGGCTTCAACTACGCCGGTGCCGACTACGCCTTCAACCAGAACCGCACTTCGGTGGGCGCCTGGTACGCGCAGCTGGAAGACATCTACAACCAGCGCTTCTTCAGCCTCAAGCACAGCCAGCCGCTGGGCGCCTGGACCCTGGGTGCCAACCTCGGCTACTTCGACTCCGCCGAGGACGGCAACGAGCTGGCCGGCGAGATCGACAACCAGGCGTTCTATTCCCTGCTGTCGGCCAAGCGCGGCGCGCATACCTTGTATGTCGGCTACCAGGCCATGTTCGGTGAAAACGGCCTGCCGCGGGTGTTCGCCAACGTGACGCCGCTGGGCAACGAAGTGCCGACCTTCGAGTTCGCCGCGCCCGACGAGCGCTCCTGGCAGGCGCGTTACGACTACGATTTCAGCTCCCTCGGCATTCCCGGTCTGACCACCACCGTGCGCTACATCACCGGCGACAACGTCGACGCTGCCAACGCCGGTGGCCGCTTCGAGGGCAAGGACTGGGAGCGCGACCTGGATATCGCCTATGTGGTGCAGAGCGGGCCGCTGAAGAATGTCAGCGTGCGGCTGCGCAACGTGACCGCGCGTTCCAACTACCGTACCGATATCGACGAGAATCGTCTGATCATCAGTTACACGCTGGCATTGTTCTGATCTGACCGGCAGATAACCGGCAGTTCAAAGGTGCACGACGGGGCTTGCCCGCCGCCAGGCGGGCTTTTTTAACCCGTAACCAATATCCGGATGCACTAACTGGCGAGTGGAACTCGCCCCTGCTGTTGCGGATATATCCGCTGATCCTGCGTGAAACTCAAATAACGAAGTTGCAGTCATGTTGTTCCGGTGACGGGATGGCTGCACCTGTCGTTCGTCTGCTTGGTTCTGGAGAAAGCAATGCACAACAACAAGAAAGCATTTCAGGCCTGTTTGAATACTCCGCGCAAACTGTTCGCGGTCAGTGCCATGGCGTTGGCGCTGAGTACCTCCCTGGTCGCCTCCGTGCAGGCGGCCGATGCGGTCAAGGTCGGCATCCTGCTGCCGTTCACCGGTACCTTCGCCGCCCTCGGCGAGGCCACCAACAACGGCCTCAAGCTGGCCATCGAGCAGCAGGGCGGCACCCTCGGCGGCCGCGCGGTCGAGTACGTGGTGGTCGACAGCGAGGCCGATCCGGGCAAGGCGGTGCAGAACATGCAGAAGCTGGTGTCCGGCGCCAAGGTCGACGTGGTGGTCGGCCCGGTGCACTCCGGCGTCGGCATGGGCGCGGTCAAGGTCGCCCGCGAGAGCGGCGTGCCGCTGATCATCCCCAACGCCGGCTTCAACGCCGCCACCGGCCCGCTGTGCGCGGCCAACATCTTCCGCACCTCGTTCACCTCCTGGCAGACCGCCTTCCCGATGGGCAAGGTCGCCGCCGACAAGGGCTACAAGAACATCGTCACCGTGGCCTGGCGCTACGGCTTCGGCACCGAGTCGGTGGACGGCTTCAAGGAAGGCTTCGAGCAGGCCGGCGGCAAGATCACCAAGGAGATCTACCTGCCGTTCCCGGAAGTCGAGTTCCAGTCGCAGCTGACCGAGATCGCCGCGCTCAAGCCGGACGCGGTGTTCGTGTTCTTCGCCGGCGGCGGCGCCGCCAAGTTCGTCCAGGACTACGCCGCGGCCGGCCTCAAGGGCAAGATCCCGCTGCTCGGTTCGGGCTTCCTTACCGAGGGCACCCTGGCCGCCCAGGGCCAGGCCGCCGAAGGCCTGCTGACCACCCTGCACTACGCCGACTCGCTGGAGACGGAGCAGAACGCCAAGTTCCGCAGCGCCTACAAGCAGCAGTTCGGCAAGGAAGCGGACATCTACGCGGTGCAGGGCTACGACACCGGCCTGCTGCTGGCGCAGTCGTTGCAGGCAGTGGCCGGCGACACCGCGGACCGCGCCGCCTGGATGCAGGCCATGGAAAACGCGCGCATCGCCAGCCCGCGCGGCGAGTGGACCTTCTCCAAGGCGCACAACCCGGTGCAGAACGTCTACCTGCGCGAAGTGCGCAACGGCGCCAACGTGGTGGTCGACGTCGCCCGCGAGAAGCTCAGCGATCCGGCGCCGGGCTGCAAGCTTGCGCAGGTGGCGGCGAACGCGCGCTGACCTGCCGATGACCCGCGCGGCCGGTCCGCGCGGGTCGCTCGTGTTCACCCCCGGGCGCCGGCGGCACTCCCATCCCCTGGCTGTCGGCGTCCGGGCCTTCTGCACCCCATCGCGTGGGTAAGTAGCACATGGACCTTTCCAGCATTCTCATCCAGACCCTGAACGGTCTGCAGTACGGGCTGCTGCTGTTTCTGATCGCCAGCGGTCTGACGCTGATCTTCGGCATCATGCACATCATCAACCTGGCCCACGGCGCGCTGTACATGGTCGGCGCCTACCTGGCCTGGTGGCTGACCGCGCTGGTCGGCCACCTGTTCCTCGCCATCCTCCTCGCCGTGCCGCTGGCGGTCGGCCTCGGCGTGCTGATCGAGCGCTTCCTGATGCAGGCGCTGTACCGGCGCAACCACCTCGACCAGGTGCTGCTGACCTTCGGCCTGATCCTGGTGTTCGACGCGCTGCAGGGCATGCTCTGGGGCAACGACGTGCACAGCGTGGCGATCCCGGCGTTTCTCGCCGGTTCCATCGCCCTCACCGACACCCTCGACTACCCGGTCTACCGCCTGTTCGTCTCCGCGCTGTGCGCGCTGATCGCCCTGACCATGTACCTGATCCTGCAGCGCACCCGCCTGGGGATGATCATCCGTGGCGGCGCCAGCAACCGCGAGATGGTCCAGGGTCTGGGCATCGACATCCGCCGCATCTACACCCTGGTGTTCGCCGCCGGCGCGGCGCTGACCGCCTTCGCCGGGATGATCGCCGCGCCGCTGTCCTCGGTGTATCCGGGGATGGGCAACCAGGTGCTGATCATCGCCTTCGTGGTGGTGGTGATCGGCGGCCTCGGTTCGATCCGCGGCGCCTTCCTCGGCGCCCTGCTGGTCGGCCTGACCGCCACCTGGGGCGCGGTGCTGGTGCCGGACTTCGCCGGCATGGTGGTCTACGTGCTGATGGCGGCCGTGCTGCTGTTCAAACCCCGCGGCCTGTTCGCCTGACTGGAGACCCTATCCATGCGCATTCTGCCCACCCCGGTCCGCCTGCTGCTGCTCGTGCTCACCCTGCTGCTGGCGGCCTATCCGCTGTTCGGCGCGGCATTGTTCGGCGAGCAGCACGACTTCTACCTGCAGAAGCTGACCAGCATCATGATCATCGCCATCGTCGCGCTGAGTCTCGACCTCTTGGTCGGCATCAGCGGCATGGTCAGCCTGGCCCAGGCCGCCTTCTTCGGCATCGCCGGCTACACCCTGGTGCTGGTCGCCCCCGAATACGAGGCGCTGAGCATCTGGATCGCCCTGCCGGTGTGCCTGGGTGTCAGCGCCCTGGCCGCGCTGGTCATGGGCCTCTTGATCATCCGCACCTCCGGCATCTTCTTCATCATGGCGACCATCGCCTTCTCGCAGATGCTGTTCTACCTGTTCCACGACGCCTCCTTCGCCGGTGGCTCGGACGGCGCCTACCTGTTCATGAAGCCGGACGTCAGCATCGCCGGTGTGCAGCTGCTCGACCTGGAGAAGCGCAGCACGCTGTTCTACGTGGCGCTGGCCTCCCTGGTCGGCGTGTTCCTGCTGCTGCGCACCTTCCTGCGCGCGCCCTTCGGCCAGGTGCTGCTGGGCATCAAGGAGAACGAGTCGCGGGTGCGCGCCATGGGCTACAACCCGCTGTTCTACAAGCTGGCCGCCTTCGTCATCGCCGGCACCCTGGCCGGCTACGCCGGCATGCTGTCGGCCACCCAGTACGGCTTCGTCAGCCCCAGCCAGGTCGGCTGGGAGCTGTCGGCGCACGTGCTGGTGATGGTCATCCTCGGCGGCATGGGCAGCCTGTTCGGCGCCATCCTCGGCGCCTTCGCCTTCGAGGGCCTGCATGCCGGCTTCGCCGCGCTGACCCCGCACTGGGAACTGCTGATGGGCCTGGTGGTGATCGGCATGGTGCTGCTGCTGCCGCGCGGCATCGCCGGGCTGCTGCTGCAGTTGAGCGAACGCAAGCGTGTGAAATCCGCCGCCACTCCGCTGGCTGGCGCGCAACCCAAGGAGGCTGCCCAATGAGCGCGATCATTCTGGAAACCCGCGGCCTGACCAAGACCTTCGGCGGGCTGAAGGCGGTCAACGACGTGTCCCTGCAGGTCGGCGAGTGCGAAGTGCACGCCATCATCGGCCCCAACGGCGCCGGCAAGAGCACCATGGTCAACCTGCTGTCCGGGCACCTGCCGCCCTGCGACGGGCAGATCATCTTCAAGGGCCAGGACATCACCGGCACCTCGCCCAACCGCATCTCGCACCTGGGCGTGGGGCGCAGCTTCCAGCGCACCAACATCTTCCCGACCTTCACCTGCATGGACAACTGCTGGCTGGCGGCGCAGTCGCGGCTGAAGAACTCGTTCCGCTTCTTCCGCCGCAGCGAGAGCTACGCCGCGGTGCGCGAGCGCGCCGAGCGGGGTCTGGAGCTGTGCGGTCTCAGTGCCAAGCGCGACGTGATCGCCGGCAGCATGAGCTACGGCGAGCAGCGCCAGCTGGAGATCGGCATGGTGCTGGCCACCGAGCCGAGCTTCCTGCTGCTCGACGAGCCGATGGCCGGCATGGGCAAGGACGAGTCGAGCCGGGTGGTCGAGCTGCTCGCCAATCTTGCCAGGAGCTACTCACTGGTGCTGGTCGAGCACGACATGGACGCGGTGTTCAGCATCGCCGACAAGCTGACTGTGATGGTCAACGGCCAGATGCTGGCCAGCGGCCCGCTGGAGCAGGTGCGCAACGACCCGGCGGTGCAGGAAGCCTATCTGGGCGACGGGGAGGAGAACTTCTGATGAGCGCAGCAACGGCAATCGCCACCCGCAATGAGGCGGCCACCCCGCTGGTCGAGGCCCGCGGCCTGCACACCTACTACGGCAACAGCCACATCCTGCACGGCGTCGACTTCACCATCGCGCCGGGCGAGACCCTGGCCCTGCTCGGCCGCAACGGCATGGGCAAGAGCACCACCATCCGCTCGATCCTCGGCCTCACCGCGCCGCGCCGCGGCGAGGTGCGCATCCGGGGCGAGCTGATGACCGGCCAGCCGACCTACAAGATCATCCGCCGCGGCATCGGCTTCGTCCCCGAGGGGCGCGGCATGTTCCCCAACCTGACCGTGCGCGAGAGTCTGGTGATGGCCGCCCGTCCCGGCGTCGACGGGCGCTGCGACTGGGATCTCGAGCGCGTGCTGGCGACCTTCCCGCGCCTGGCCGAGCGCTTCGCCCACTACACCGGCAACCTCTCCGGCGGCGAGCAGCAGATGGTCGCCATCGGCCGCGCGCTGATGACCAACCCCGAGCTGCTGATCCTCGACGAGGCCACCGAAGGCCTGGCGCCCTTGATCCGCAAGGAGATCTGGCAGGTGATCCGCGCGGTCAAGGACACCGGCATCGCCACCCTGGTGGTCGACAAGAACGTCGGTGTGCTGCTCGACCTGACCGACCGCAGCATGATCATGGTCAAGGGCCGGGTGGTCTACGACGGCCCCAGCAGCGAGTTGAAGCAGCGGCCGGAACTGCTCCAGGAGCATATCGGCCTGTGAGCCGTCCGGGCCGCGGTCAGGATTCTGGCCGCGGCCCGGCGGCCCTTTCGCGGTGGCCGCAGGGAGTCCTGCGTCCACCGCACCATCACTTCAGCGCGCCGCCTGGCCGTTGTATTTGGCCACCAGCTGGCGTGCTGTCTTGAGCAGGCCGGCGCCGTTGGCGTAGCCCTGGCCTTCCACCGCGGTCACCCACTCGCCGTCCAGGCTGCGTGCGGCCTCCATCCAGCGCTGCTGCTCCTCGGGCGCGAGGGTGTGGATCTGGTTGTCCTGGGCGCGGGCCAGCTGGCGGCCGTTTTCTTCCACACGGGTATCCCACAGGCGGCCGGCCTGGGCCGACAGGGCGCGGCCGCTGTTGGCGTCGATGATCTGCCGCAGGTCGGCCGGCAGGCTGTCGTAGCGGGCCTGGTTCATGGCCAGCACCAGGGCCGCGTGCATCAGCTTGGGCATGCCCTCGGCCATCTCGGTGTGGTGCTTGACCCGCTTCTGCAGCTTGACCGCGGTGGCCACGTCCCACGGCACCGCCGCGCCGTCGAGTAGGCCGCGGGCCAGCGCGGCGGGCACCGGGTTGATCGGCATGGCCTGCGGCAGGCCGCCGAACAGCTCGATCAGCCGGCTCTGCACCGGGTTGGCGGTGCGCAGCTTGAGCCCGGCGAAGTCGGCCATGCTGAGGATCGGCTGCTTGCGCGTGTGCAGCAGCACGCTGTCGGTCAGGTGGGTGGCGAGCAGATGGATGCCCTGGTACTCGCGCTGGCCGTTGGCCTGCAGGAAGTCCCACAGCGCCTGGCTGCTGGCTTCGGCGGAGCGGTTCATGAACGGCAGTTCGAAGGCCCCGGTCAGAGGGAAGCGACCGCTGCTGTAGCCGGGCAGGGCCCAGACGATATCCGCCGTGCCGTCGCGCACCTGGTCGACCAGCTGCGCCGGCGTGCCGCCGAGCTGCATCTCCGGGAAGAAGTGGAAGCGGATGCGGCCAGCGGATTCGCGGGTGATCTTCTCGGCCCAGGGCTGGATGAGCTCGCGCTGGGTCAGCGAGTCATTGGGCATGAAGTGGTGCACCTTGAGGGTGACGGTCGACTGGGGGGCGGCTGTGGCCGCCAGGCTGGCACTCATGCAGAGTGCAGCGAGACTGGTGCGCAGAAGTTTCACCGTGACTGTCCTTCTTCTTGTTGGGTCGTGGGTGCCAATGCTGCCCGGCCGGGCAGGCGCGCCTATGCTGGTGCGCGGCCGGGACCGGCGACAATCCGCTGCGGCAGCTTGTGGGCGATAGGCGCACACAAAGTGAGGGGAATGTTCGTGGCTGGGCGCCTGCGGCCCGACTCGCCAGCCGGGCGCGCAATGGCGGGCAGGTCGCCCGCCATGCCGGCATCGAGGCGCCGGGCGACTACTGCAGGCGCACTGCCAGCTTGGCCACGTGCTCGCCCTGGAAGCGCGCCAGGGCCAGTTCCTTGGCGCTGGGCTGGCGCGAGCCGTCGCTGCCGGCGATGGTCGCCGCGCCGTAAGGCGAGCCGGCGCGCAGCTCGCTGGTGTCGGTCAGCTCCGGGGCGCTGTAGGGCAGGCCGACGATGAGCATGCCGTGGTGGGCCAAGGTGTGCCAGAACGAGGTGATGGTGGTTTCCCCGCCGCCGCCGGTGCCGGTGGAGGTGAACACGCTGCCCAGCTTGCCGATCAGCGCGCCCTTGACCCACAGGCCGCCGGTCTGGTCGAGGAAGTTGCGCATCTGCCCGGTCATGTTGCCGAAGCGGGTCGGCGTGCCGAACAGGATGGCGTCGTAGTCGGCCAGCTCCTGCGGGCTGGCCACCTCCGCAGCCTGGTCGAGCTTGGCGCCGGCCTGGCGCGCGAGGTCCTCGGGCATGGTTTCCGGCACGCGCTTGAGGGTCACCTCGACCCCCGGCACGCTGGCTGCGCCGGCCGCTACCGCCTCGGCCATCTGCTCGATATGCCCGTACATCGAGTAGTACAGCACCAGGATCTTCTTCATCGACGAGCCTCCAGACAGGGTGTGCCCGTTCAGCCTAGCAGGGTGGCGGGCGGCTGCCGTTCGTTCAGGGCTGCGCGGCCAACTGCCGCCAGGCGGCCCGTTCCTGCCAGTCGCGCAGCCAGACGGGCAGGTGTTCCGCCGGCATCGGCCGGGCGATGCCGTAGCCCTGGGCAAGGCGGCAGCCGAGGCGCTGCAGGGCCTGGCCGTGCTCGAGGGTTTCCACGCCCTCGGCGATCACGTGGCGGTTGAAGGCGGCGGCCAGGCGAATCACGCCGTCGACGATGGCGCGGTCGTCGGGGTCGACCAGCATGTCGCGCACGAAGCTCTGGTCGATCTTCAGGGTGTCCACCGGCAGCTTGCGCAGGTAGGTGAGCGAGGAGTAGCCGGTGCCGAAGTCGTCGAGGGCGAAGCGCACGCCCAGCCTGGCGCAGCGCTGCATGACCACGATGGCGCGCGGCATGTCGGCGATCGCCGCGGTTTCGAGGATCTCCAGTTCCAGCCGGGCGCGGGGGATCGCGGGGTAGCGGCACAGCAGGCGATCCAGGCTGTCGGCGAAGTCGTCGTGCATCAGCTGGTGGGCGCTGATGTTGACGCTCATGTCGACTTGCAGCCCGCTGCCCAGCCACTGCTCGAGCTGGGCCAGGGCCGTGTCCAGCACCCATTCGCCCAGCGCCCGCTCGAGGGTCCCGACGCTCTCGATGTAGGGGAGGAACTCGCCCGGCGCGATCAGCCCGCGCTGCGGGTCCTGCCAGCGGATCAGCGCCTCGACGCCGAACAGCCGGCCGTCGCCGAGGTCGACCTTGGGCTGGTAGTGCAGCACGAACTCGCCCTGCTGCAGGGCCAGGCGCAGGCGCTCCAGCTGCTGGCGGTGGCCCTGGGCCTTGCGGTCGCTCTCCGGGTCGAACAGGTGGTAGCAGTTCTTGCCGGCCTCCTTGGCCAGGAACATCGCCTGGTCGGCATGGCGCAGCAGGGTGTCGCCGTCGCCGTTGTCCTGCGGGTAGAGGGTCACGCCGATGCTCGCCGTGGTGTGCAGGTGGCTGCCGGCGATGGTCACTGGCGCGGCGATGGCCGCCTGCAGGCCGGTGAGGGTCGACGCGCAGTCCTGGGCGGAGTCGAGGTCGCCGAGCAGCAGGGCGAAGCCGTCGCCGCCCAGGTGGGCCAGGGTGTCGTCGCTGCGCAGCGCCGCGCGCAGGTTGCCGGCCATGCGCCGCAGCAGGGCATCGCCGGCGGCGTGGCCGTGGCGCTCGTTGATCTGGCGGAAGTCGTCGAGGTCGAACTGGCAGACCGCCAGCGACTTGCCGGAACGCGCCGCGCGGGCGATGGCCTGTTCCAGGCGGTCGCCGAGCAGGCGGCGGTTGGGCAGGCCGGTCAGCGGGTCGTAGTGCGCGGCGCGGTCCAGCTCGGCCTGGTGGTTCTTCAGCTGGCTGATGTCGGAGAACAGCCCGACGTAGTGCTGCACGCTGCCGTCCTGGTTGCGCACCAGCGACAGCGACAGCAGCTGCGCATAGCGCTCGCCGTTCTTGCGCCGGCTGCACACTTCGCCGCTCCAGAAGCCCTGCGCCTGCAGGCTGCGCCACGGGGTGTCGTCGTTGCTGGTGGTGTCGGCGGCCAGCCACGCCGGCTGCTGGCCGAGGGCCTCGGCCGGGCTGTAGCCGGTGATCCGAGTGAAGGCCGGGTTGACGCGGACGATCTGCCGCGCGCCGTCGAGCACCATGATGGCCTCGTAGCTGGATTCGAACACCGCCGCCGCCTCGCGCTGCGCCAGCTCGATGCGCCGGCGCTCGCTGATGTCGCGGGCAATGCCGAACAGGCCGGAGACGGCCCCGGATTCGTCGAGCAGCGGCCCGCGGCTGATCGAGAACACCAGGTTGCGGCCCTGGTCGCTTTCCAGCGCCTCGTCGCAGGTACGCACCTGGCGGCTGGCGATCACCTCGGCGTCGTGCCGGGCGATCAGCTCGGCGCTGGCTGGTGCGAACAGCTCGGCATCGCGCTTGCCGATCAGCTCGTCGAGCGGGCGACCGACGAAGGCGGCCGCGGCCCGGTTGCCCAGCAGATAGCGGCCGCCGCGGTCCTTGACGAAGATGGCGTCCTCGCTGCCCGAGACGATGCCGTCGAGCAGCCGGCGGTTGAACTCCAGCCCCTCGCGGGTGCGCCGGTGCAGCTCGATGATAACGCTGAGGGCGACGGCGATCAGCACGAAGAAGAACAGTTGCAGGCGCTCGGCCTGCGAGTGGATGGCCAGTTCGCCGCTGGGCGAGAGGAACAGGAAGGCAACGCCCAGGGCGGCAACCAGGGTGGCCAGCAGGCCGGGCTGCAGGCCGCCGAGCAGGGCGCTGAGGGCCACCGGCAGGATGAACAGGATCAGCAGCGGGCGGCCGTCGAGCAGGCCGTCGAGGCTCTGCCGCAGCCCCAGCGTGGCCAGGGTGATGGCCAGGGCGAACAGGCAGGCGACGCAGCCCCGCCGGCGCCCCTCCGTCATGCCCATGGCCAGGCGGCCGAGCTGCGCGGCGCTGCCATCGGCCGAGGGTGGCACCGCGCGCAGGGCGAGGTACAGCAGCACGCTGGTGGTCAGCACGAACAGGCCGCCCTTCCAGCTCGAGGCGCGCAGGATGGCGTCCTTGTCGGCGAACAGGGCCAGCAGGTGGTCGGAGAGGAAGATCCAGCCGAGCGCGAACAGGCAATAGGTCAGCGTCACCAGGCGAATGAACGGCGTGCGCGCCAGCTTGACCATAGGGAGTCCCCCTTCTTCTTTCGGGCGATGGTGCCACAGCGCCGTGGGGCCGACCACGCACGGAACGCAAGGTCTTTGCGCTCGCCGCTCCTGCCGGTGCACCGGCCGTTGTGCGCCGTGCCCGCTGCGGTGCCTGCCGCCGCAGCGGATGGGTGCCCCTGGCCGGCGCGGGCCGCTATCATCCGTCGCCTGATCCGGGGGAGATACAACATGCTCAACGGCCTGTGGCTGGGGTTTTTCGTCGTCGCGGCCATCGCCGCCTGCAGTCGCTGGCTGATCGGCGACGATGCCGGGGTGTTCGCCGCCATGGTCGAGAGCCTGTTCGCCATGGCCAGGCTGTCGGTCGAGGTGATGGTGGTGCTGTTCGGCACCCTGACCCTGTGGCTGGGTTTCCTGCGCATCGCCGAGCGCGCCGGCCTGGTCGAGCGCCTGGCCGTGCTGCTGGCGCCGCTGTTCCGCCGGCTGATGCCGGAGGTTCCGAGCGGCCATCCGGCGCTCGGGCTGATCACCCTCAATTTCACCGCCAACGCCCTCGGCCTCGACAACGCGGCGACGCCGATCGGCCTCAAGGCGATGCGCGCGCTGCAGGACTTGAATCCCAGCCAGACCACGGCGAGCAACGCGCAGATCCTGTTCCTGGTGCTCAACGCCTCGTCGCTGACCCTGCTGCCGGTGTCGATCTTCATGTACCGGGTGCAGCAGGGCGCCGCCGACCCGACCCTGGTGTTCCTGCCGATCCTGCTGGCCACCAGCGCCTCGACCCTGGTCGGCCTGCTGTCAGTGGCCTTCATGCAGCGCCTGCGCCTGCACGATCCGGTGGTGCTGGCCTGGCTCGGCACCGGTGCGCTGGTGCTGGGCACTTTCATGGCCTTCCTCGCCGGGCTGTCGGCCGCCGCGCTGGCTTCGCTGTCCTCGCTGCTCGGCAACCTGACCCTGTTCGGTCTGATCCTCGCCTTCCTGCTGTTCGGCGCGCTGCGCCGGGTGCCGGTATACGAGGCGTTCGTCGAGGGCGCCAAGGAAGGCTTCGAGGTGGCGAAGAACCTGCTGCCCTACCTGGTCGCCATGCTCTGTGCGGTGGGCGTGCTGCGCGCCTCCGGGGCGCTGGAGTTCGGCCTCGACGGCATCCGCTGGCTGATCGAGGCGCTCGGCTGGGACACCCGCTTCGTCGACGCCCTGCCCACCGCGCTGGTCAAGCCGTTCTCCGGCAGCGCGGCGCGCGCGCTGCTGATCGAGACCATGCAGAGCCACGGCGTCGACAGCTTCCCGGCGCTGGTCGCAGCGACCATGCAGGGCAGCACCGAGACCACCTTCTACGTGCTGGCGGTGTACTTCGGCGCCGTCGGCATCCAGCGCGCCCGCCACGCGGTGGGCTGCGCGCTGCTCGCCGATCTGGCCGGGGTGCTGGCGTCGATCGGCGTGTGCTACTGGTTCTTCGGCTGAGGCTCGCGGGTGCGCGCGGTGCACCCTAGCGCACGGGCGCCCGCCTCGTAGGGTGCGCCGCGCGCACCCGCGGGGACTTTGCTGACGTCACTCAGAACGCCGGCAGCACTGCGCCCTGGTACTTGTCGGCGATGAACGCCTTCACTTCCGGGCTGTGCAGGGCCTGGGCCAGCTTCTGCATGGCTTCGCTGTCCTGGTTGTCGGCACGGCTGACCAGGATGTTGACGTAGGGCGAGTCGCTGCCCTCGATGGCCAGCGCGTCCCGGGTCGGGTTGAGGCCGGCTTCCAGCGCGTAGTTGGTGTTGATCAGCGCCAGGTCGACCTGCTTGAGCACCCGCGGCAGGGTGGCCGCCTCCAGTTCGCGCACGCGGATGTGCCTGGGGTTGGCGGCGATGTCCTTGGGCGTGGCGGTGATGCCGGCGCCGTCCTTGAGGGTGATCACCCCGGCCTTGGCCAGCAGCAGCAGGGCGCGGCCGCCGTTGGTGGCGTCGTTGGGGATGGCCACGCTGGCGCCCTCGGGCAGCTCGGCGAGCTTCTTGTACTTGCTGGAGTAGGCGCCGAACGGCTCGATGTGCACGCCGGTCACGCTGACCAGCGCGGTCTTGCGGCTGGCGTTGAATTCGTCGAGGTAGGGCTGGTGCTGGAAGAAGTTGGCGTCGAGGTTCTTCTGCTGGACCTGCAGGTTGGGCTGCACGTAGTCGGTGAACACGCGCACCTTGAGTTCCACGCCCTGCTTGGCCAGCAGCGGCTTGACCACCTCGAGGATCTCGGCGTGCGGCACCGGGGTGGCGGCGACGCTGAGGGTTTGCGCCTGGGCGGTGGCGGAGCAGGCGGCGAACAGGGCCAGAGCGGCCAGCCGTTTTTTCATGGTCGAACTCCTTGTGGGATGCGGCGCCGGGGCGGCGGATGGCCGGCCCGGGCGGGTCATTTGCGCGAGAAACGGATCACCAGGCGGTCGCCGACGCCCTGCAGCACCTGCACCAGCACCAGCAGCAGGACCACGGTGACCGCCATGACGTCCGGCTGGTAGCGCTGGTAGCCGTAGCGCACCGCCAGGTCGCCGAGGCCACCGCCGCCGATCAGGCCGGACATGGCGGTGTAGGACACCAGGGTGATGGCGGTGACGGTGAGGGCGGCGAGCAGGCCCGGGCGCGCCTCGGGCAGCAGGGCGTTGAGGACGATCTGCCGGGTGGTCGCGCCCATCGCCTGGGTCGCCTCGATGATGCCGCGATCCACCTCGCGCAGCGCGGTCTCCGCCAGACGGGCGAACAGCGGCGTGGCGCCGACCACCAAGGGCGGGATGGCGCCGAGCGCGCCCAGCGAGGTGCCGACGATCAGCTCGGTCAGCGGGATCATCAGGATCAACAGGATGACGAAGGGCACCGAGCGCAGCACGTTGACCACCAGGGAGAGCAGGCGGTAGACGGGTTGGTTGTCGAACAGCTGGCGCGGGCCGCTGAGAAACAGCAGCACGCCGAGCGGCAGACCGAACAGCACGGTGAACAGCAGCGAACCGCCGAGCATCGCCAGGGTGTCGAGGCTGGCCTGCCAGATTTCCGGCCAGAACACGTTGGGCAGCAGTGTCTCCAGCATCAGCGCAGTACCTCCACATGCACGTCGGCGGCGGCGAGGCGCGCCAGGGCGGAGTCCGGGTCGCCGCCGCTGAGGGCCAGGGTCAGCTGGCCGTAGGGGGTGTCCTTGATGCGGTCGATGCGCCCGGCGAGGATGCTGTAGTCGACCCCGGTGTCGCGCGCCAGCTGGCCGAGCAGCGGCGCGTAGGTGGCCGCACCGCGGAAGGTCAGGCGCAGGATGCGCCCCGGCACCTGGGCGAAGTCGCCCTGCTGCTCGCCCTCGTCGACGTGCTCGGCCTCGAGTACGAAGCGCCGGGTGGTCGGGTGCTGCGGGTGGAGGAACAGGTCGGCCACGGCGCCCTGCTCGACGATCTCCCCGCCGTCGAGGACCGCCACGCGGTCGCAGACGCGGCGGATCACCTCCATCTCGTGGGTGATCAGCACGATAGTCAGGCCCAGCTCGCGGTTGAGTTCGGCGAGCAGCTGCAGCACCTGGCCGGTGGTCTGCGGGTCGAGGGCGCTGGTCGCCTCGTCGCACAGCAGGATCTTCGGCTCCAGGGCCAGCGCGCGGGCGATGCCGACGCGCTGCTTCTGCCCGCCGGACAGCTGCGCCGGGTACTTGTCGGCGTGCTCGCTGAGGCCGACGCGCGCCAGCAGCTGGGCGACGCGCGCGTCGATGGCCGCGCCCTGCCGCTCGCCGGCGAGCTTGAGCGGCAGGGCGACGTTGGCAGCCACGCTCTGCGAGGCCAGCAGGTTGAAGTGCTGGAAGATCATGCCGATGCGCTGGCGCAGGCGGCGCAGGCCGGCGGCATCCAGCGCGGTGGCGTCCGCGCCGTCGATCAGGATGCGCCCGCCGGAGGGCTCCTCGAGGCGGTTGATCAGGCGCAGCAGGGTGCTCTTGCCGGCACCGGAGTGGCCGATCAGGCCGAAGATCTCGCCGGCGCTGATCTGCAGGGAAGTCGGCTGCAGGGCGGGGATATCGCGGCCATTGACCCGGTACGCCTTGTGGACGTTGTCGAAGTGGATCACGGGAAAACCTTGTCGGTGGAGCGCGGACCGCGCAGAGGAGCCGCGGTCGGCTTGCGGCGCGTGCCGGAGGCCGGCGCGGGCGGGTTGCCAGGGCGGCCGCGGCAGCCGGGTCATGCGGAGCGGCGCCGGCGAGCCGCCGTACTGTGGTCAGTCTAGCGGCTCGTTTTGGAACGAGAAATTCTTTGGACGACTATTGATATAGCCGAATGCTGAAGGGCGCGCTTACTGGCTGCCGGCCGCTGGCGCCTTGCGCTGCACGTTGCCGCCGAGGCCGTTGGTCAGCGCCGGCGCCTTGGGCATCAGCGCGCGGGCCTTGGCCAGCGCGGTGGTGGCGGCATTCAGGTCGCCCTTCTCGAGCGCCCGCTGGCTGCGCTGCAGCCAGGCATCGGCGAGCAGCTGCTGGTAGTCCTGGAGACGTTGCCCGTCGCCCTGCTGGCGCAGGCGGTCGAAGGTGCGGCTGGCGGCATCCAGGTCGTCGGCCGCCAGCTGCGCCTCGAACTGCTGGGCCAGGGTCTGCGGCTGATCCTGGGCCTGCGGGGCAGCCGGGACCGCGGTCTGCGGCGCAGGCTGCACCGGGTCCAGGGCGCGCGGCGATGGGCTCTGGCAGGCGCCGAGCAACAGCAGGGCCAGCAGCGGCAGGCAGCGAAGGGCGGTGGACATGGCAGGAAGGCCTCGGGGTGTGCACAAACTGAGCAAAGTCTACACCGCCCGGCGCGGCAGCAGGAAGCTGGGCGAGGCGGGCGCCGGGAGCGTGGCGTACAGCTCTTAAAATCTTGTACACAAGTTGTTCTATAATATGATCATGTATAGGATCTTGCGCCTGACCGGTATCGGCGCCTCTGCCACTGCCCACATGAGGGATTGCCCATGAACACGCCCGCCGATGCGCCCCAGGCCCGCACGCCCCGGCTGAAGACTGCCTGCCAAGAGCAACTGGCCGCGCTGGCTGCGTCGATGGACGGCCTGCGCGTGGCGGTCGTCGCCTCGGCCGACGGTTTCCCGCTGGCCAGCGTCGGCCTGCAAGCCGAGGAGAGCCGGCGCATCACCGCGATGGCCGCGGCGCTAGACGCCCTCGGCCAGCGGCTGGTGCAGGAGCTGGCGCTGGGCGCGCAGGAAAGCGCGCTGATCGAGTCCGCTGAGGGGCTGGTGCTGTGCCGCCAGGTGGTCAACGGCATCACCCCGATGATCCTGCTGGTGGTCACCGGCGAAGGCAGCAATCCCGGCTATGCGCTGTGGGCGGTAAAGAAGGCCGCCCGCGCGCTGAGCGAATCCCTGGGCGCGCCGGGGAGCGGCGCGCCAACCACAAGCGAGAGAGAGCAATGAGCGCAATCAACGACAGTCTGCAACAACTGATGGCCATCGACGGCGCCCAGGCCTGTGCGGTGGTCGATTACGGCAGCGGCATGCTGCTCGGCGCGGCCGGCGGCGGCCTCGACCTGGAGCTGGCGGCCGGCGGCAACACCGAGGTGATGCGCAGCAAGGTGAAGACCATGCAGATGCTCGGCCTGGACGACAGCATCGACGACATCCTGATCACCCTGGGCAAGCAGTACCACCTGATTCGCCCGCTGGCCAAGGCCAGCGACCTGTTCGCCTACTACGTGCTGGACAAGTCGAAGGCCAACCTGGCCCTGGCGCGGCGCAAGCTGGCCGAGGTGGGCGACGCGCTGGAGGTGTGAGGCTGCGGGAGTCGCTGAACAGGGCGCTGTTGCCGTTCTCGGCTCACCCCGGGACCGGCCGCAGCCAGCGCCGCAGCCAGCTCTGCGTGGGGGCGCGGAAAGCGGCCAGCAGGCCGGCGACGTCGATGCGGCGCTGTATCGGATCGAGAGCCAGCGCCGTGCGCAGCGCTGGCCAGCAGTGCGTCGGCAGGTTGGCCGGGCGCTGCAACTGGCAGTCCAGCGCCTGTTCGCGCGCCTGCCTGGCGTCGAGGCGGCCGAACGGGTGACTGCCGCTGCACAGCTCGAACAGCAGGCAGCCCAGGGCGTAGACGTCGGCGGCGGCGGCCAGCGGGGCGCCGTCGAGCAGTTCAGCGGCGGCGTAGCGCGGCGTCCAGGCGGTGATGCGCTCGCGGCACAGGCGGGGCAGGCCGGGCAGCCGGCCTGCGACCGCCTGGCCGAGGCCGAAGTCGAACAGGCGCAGGCCATCGGCGGCGAGCAGCAGGTTGCCGGGCTTGAGGTCGCCGTGCAGCACGCCGAGGCTGTGGGCGTGGGCCACGGCTTCCAGCAGGGGCACGGCGATGTCGCGCAGCTCGGCCCACGGCAGGCCGCCAGGCCGCTCGTCGAGCAGCTGGTCGAGGGTCGGCCCCTTGAGCAGTTCCAGGGTGATGAAGGCGCGCTGGCTGGCGCTGTCCACCTCGAAGTTGAACAGCCGCACCACATGGCGATGGTTGACGCGGGCGGTGAGGGCGAACTCGCTGTACAGCAGCGCGTGGGCGTCCGGGTAGTCGGCGCAGTCGTCGCTGAGGGTCTTCAGCGCCACCCAGGGCTCGGGATCGCCGAACTGTTCGCGCAGCAGGTCGCGGGCGCGGTACACCGCGCCCATGCCGCCGACGCCGAGCAGCCGTTCGATGCGGTAGCGCCCGCCGAGCAGCTCCGGCAGTGCGCCGACGGGTCGCGCCGTGCCGCGCGGCGCCGCGGGCGTGGCAGCGCTGGCGAAGGCGAAGTAGGTCAGGTTGGCCGCCGCCGCGGCCGGCAGGCGGTCGTTCATCGGCGAATCACCACGGCGCTGAGGTTGTCGCGCGCCGGCCCCTGCAGCGCCTGGTCGAACAGGCGCTGCAGGGCCAGGCTGGCGGTGGGCAGGCTGAGGGCGGCGCCGAGGGCCTCCGGCGCCAGTTCCTGATACAGCCCGTCGCTGCACAGCAGGAAGGTGTCGCCGGGCAGCACCTCGAGCTCGAGGATCTCCAGCGCCAGCTGCTCGCCGGCCCCCACGGCGCGGGTCAGCGCGTGGGCGGCCGGATGCTCGGCCGCCTGCTCGGGCGTCAGTTGCTGCTGGTCGATCAGTTGCTGGAGCAGCGAGTGGTCACGCGACAGCTGGTAGAGCCGGCCCGCGCGCCACAGGTAGCAGCGGCTGTCGCCGGCCCACACGCAGGCGACGCGCGCGCCGCTTGCCAGCAGGGCGACCACCGTGCTGCCGATCACCGGGTCGGGGCGCGTGGCGGTCACCGTGAGGGTCTGGCCGAGGCGCCGGTTGAGGTCGTGCAGGCAGCGGCGCAGCTGCGCCAGGCGCTGTGTCAGGTCGCCGGCCTCGGGCAGTTCGGCGAGGCTGTCGACCACCAGGCGGCTGGCCAGCGCGCCGTTCTGGTGGCCGCCCATGCCGTCGGCGACCACCCACAGGCCCTGCTGCGGGCGGTCGAGCAGCGCATCCTCGTTGCGCGTGCGGACCTTGCCGGTATCGGTGCGCGCGGCGCTGCGCCAGGCCGTGGCAACCGGGCCCATCACAGCACCGCCGGCAGCTTGAAGTCGCGCAAGCGCGCGACGTCGAACGGGTTCGGCGCGCGCTGGCTGTGCAGCAGGTAGTTGGCGCGGCGGCCGCCAATGCTGGCCTTGACCAGCAGCACGTCGCGCCCGCTGTGGTAGCCGACCTCCATCAGGTCGAGCAGGCGGAACAGCGCCCAGGGTCCGCTGTTCTTGCGGATGCCCAGCTTGCGCCCGCCCAGCTCCTCCACCACCAGGCTGGTCTGGCCGTTGTCGGCCTCGCTCGGCCAGTGGAAGGCGGCCGGCACGATCGGGCCGTGGCGGTACTCCAGCTGCTGGTCGCCGAGGCGGAAGTCGGCACGACCGAGGCTGGAGTCCAGCGAGTAGGGCTCGAGTTTGAACAGCACCTGCGGCTCGTTGGGGTTCTCGGCGAAGAAGCTGCGGCGGATGGTCTGCGCGTGGCCCATCTGGGCGAGAAACTCGCTGGACAGCGGCAGGCCGCGGCCCTCCAGGCGGCGCAGCCGGTATTCGCCGGCGCTGCCGCTGACGAAGGGCTTGAGGTAGCGCTCGAAGAAGCTGTCCGCCACGCCCTGGGCCTTGAAGAACTCGCGGAAGTCGGCCAGCGCCACGTCGCTCTCGCTGTCGGCGCTGAACGGGTAACGCTGGCGCAGGGAGTGCTGGTACACGGCGTAGAGCTCGCTCTGGTAGCGCTGGTTGAGGTACTCGTAGGCGTCGCTGAGCACCAGCGTCCAGCTGTCCTCGGCGAGCAGGACCAGCCAGCTGCCGAGCGGCTGCGGCAGGCGTGCGGCGCTGCTGCGCAGGCGCTGGATGGCGTCGCGCTGGCCGTCCATGCGTGCCTTGGCCAGCTCGAAGGCGGCCTGGTCCGGCGCGCTGGCGTGGCTCAGCTCGGCGAGCTGTTGCTGCAGGGCATCCAGGGCCTGCAGGGCTGTCGCCAGCTCCGCACCGGCCCCGCCGTTGTCGTCGAGCAGCTGGTGCAGTGGCGCGAAGCGCCGCTCCAGGGCCTTGCGCGCGGTGTCCGGCAGGCTGTTCGCCAGTGCGGCCTCGGTCTTCTGCGCCGCGGCGGCGGCCAGCTGGACGGCGTTGCCGAGCTTGCCGCCCTGGTCGCCGAGCGCCTCGCCAGCCGCGGCGGTCTGGTCGGCGGCACTGGCCAGGCCGGGGAAGCGGGTGTTGTCGCGCACTTCCACCAGCAGGGCCAGCAGCGGCGAGTTGGCGGCGGTCAGCCCTGCCAGCTGCTCGGCACCCTGCTGGGTGCTGCCGAGCGGTTCCAGCGCCAGCTGCGCCAGGGCCTCGCCCCAGTGATTGGCGTAGTCGCGGAAGTACAGCTGCTCCATTTCCACCAGCAGGCGGCCGAGGTCGTTGACGCTGAGGCTCTCGCCCTCGCCGAGCACCCAGTTGTCGCGCAGGATCTCGCGCACCAGTCCGCTGCCCTGGGCGACGAAGTACTGCTGGTAGCCGCGCTGGGTATAGAAGCCGGGGATGGCCTGGTCGCTGCCGGCGAGCAGCGCGCCCTGCGGGCCGAGCTTCTGGTTCAGGCGGTAGTCCGCCAGGCTGCGCGCCTGCTCGCGGAGCATGCGGTAGACCACGCTGGCCAGCGACTCGCGGCGCAGCACCTCGCGGGCCTGGGCGACCAGCTGGTCATTCAGGGCGTAGGGCGCGAAGGCGCCGTCGAGCAGGCGGGCGAAGTGGCCGTTCAGGCCGTCCTGCGCCGCCGTGTTGCCGGCGTGGCGCTGCGACCAGTCGGCGGCCAGCCATTCCTTGAGGAAGGCCGGGTCGCGGCGCTCCTCGAGGCCCAGCATCAGGTAGGCGCGCAGGCTGCCGAGCAGGCGCTCGCGGTCATTCAGGTTGGCGCGGATCTGCGCCTCCAGCTGGCGGCCGACGCGCGGCAGCAGCAGGCCTTCCAGCTCGCGGCGGTAGGCTTGCTGCAGGATCGGCAGGGCCTTCTCGCCCTGGTACAGGCCGCCGCGCTGCGCCCAGGGAGCCTCGGCGGCGGACGGGAACAGCTGGGTCGCGGCATGGCTGCGGTCCAGCGCCGCGAGGGTGCGCAGGGCGTCGTCCTGGGCGGCGATGCCCTGGCGCTCGCGGCCCAGTTGCTGGGCATGCTCGCGCAGCTGTTCGAGCCGGCCGTGGTTGGCCGAGTAGCTGTTCGCCCAGGTCAGGCCGAACAGCGCCAGGCAGGCCAGGGCGCCGGCGTACAGCGCGCGCTGGCCCCAGTCGATGCGCCGCACTTCCTGCTGGTCGAGGCTGGCGAGGTCGGCCTCGGGGAAGATCACCCGACTCAGCAGGTTGTGGATGAAGCGTGTGCGCCCGCTGCGCAGGGTCGGCAGGACGCTGCTGGCCAGGCCCAGATTGCGGCCGATGCTGGCGCTCAGCGGGTCCAGCGGGCTGTCCAGCCGCGGCGCACTGGTCAGGTAGAAACCGCGCAGCTGGCTGGCGCGCTGGTAGCGGTTGCCGGCGAAGGCCAGCTCGACGAACAGGCACAGGCGCTCGCCGATCTGTCCCAGCTGGTGCGGGAAGTCGAGGATCCGCCCGCGGCGCTGGGTGTCGCGCTCCTGGTGCATGCGCTGGATCACCTGGCTGTTCAGGCGGCGCAGCAGCTCCTCGAATTCCTGGCGCACCACCGAGGCAGCGGTGCTGTCCTGCTCCTTGCGGAAGCTGGCGCCGAGCACCTGCTCGCTCTCCTCGCGCGACAGCTGGTCGAAGAACTCGTCGAAGCCGAGCAACTGGTCGGCCTTGCTCAGCACTAGATAGACCGGCAGCTCGGCGCCGAGGCGCTGGTGCAGTTCCTGCAGGCGCTGGCGGACCTGGCGGGCCAGGGCCTCCAGCTCCAGTTCGTTGCCGCCCTGCAGGCGCTCCAGCGGGATGTTCACCAGCACGCCGTTGAGCGGCCGGGCACGGCGCTTGCGCAGCAGGCCGAGCAGGCAGTCCCAGGCGCTGGCGTCGACCTGGGCGTCGGGCTGGGTCAGGTAGCGGCCGGCGGTGTCGATCAGCACCGCATGCTCGGCGAAGTACCAGTCGGCGTGGCGGGTGCCGGAGACGTCGCGGGTCAGGCGCTGGCTGTCGCCACGGTTGAGCGGGAAGTCCAGGCCGGAGAAGTCCAGCAGGCTGGTCTTGCCGCTGCCCTGCGGGCCGAGCAGCAGGTACCAGGGCAGCTCGTTGCGCCACTGCTCGCTGTGGCCACGGTACAGGCTGGAGTGCTTGAGAGTGCGCAGGGCGTCCTGGTAGCGCTGGCGCAGGATGCCCTGCTCCTCGCTGACCTGCTCCTCGCGGCGCAGGCGATCCTGGGCGGCCTGGTCCTGTTCCTCGGCCTGCTGGCGGCGGTTGCTGCGCCAGCCGGCGAAGACCACGAACAGCCCCCACAGCAGGCACAGCGCGGCGATGCTCAGCAGGCGGCTGGTCGGCTCTGCCCAGAACTTGTGTTCGGCGACCGCCAGCAGCGGGCCGGCGAACCAGACCAGCAGGGCCAGCACCAGCAGCAGGCACAGGCTCCACACCCAGGTCTGGCGGAAAAAGGCGCCGAGTTTGGCGAAGAAATCTTTCATCGTGCATTCATCCCTGAATTACGGCTGCCCGGCGGCGTTGCCGCCGAGCGACTGATACGGCTGCAGAACGGTGTCGCGCTGTTCGCCCAGCACCCAAGCGAAGCCGCCGTACATCATGGTCAGGCAGGCGAGGGTGAACAGCGCCACCAGCCACCAGGGCACGATGCGCACCCGATGGCGGCGGGTGTCCTTGAGGCCCTGCCAGTGCGGCGACACTTCGCGCGGCACGTCGCCGCGCAGCTGGCGGATCTGTCGGTACAGGCTGTCGCGGATCGCCTCCAGTTCGAGCATGCCGCGTGGCTGTACGCGGTACTTGCCCTCGAAGCCCAGCGCCAGGCACAGGTACATCAACTCGAGCATCGGCAGGTGCTTGACCGGATTGCGCGACAGGCGCTCGAGCAGCTGGAAGAACTTCTCGCCGCCGAAGGTTTCGTTGTGGAAGCTCGACAGCAGGCTCATCTGCGACCACTCGCTCTCGTTGCCCCAGGGCGTGGTCACCACCGCCTCGTCGAGCACGGTGCACAGCACGTAGCGCGCGGCCATCACCTGGCTGCTCTCGGCGCCGTCGTGCAGGGCACGGTGCTCGAACAGCTTGAGCTCGCCGCTCAGGCGCTGGTGCAGCGCATGCAGGTCCTCGGCCTCGCCGCTGTGCTTGAGGCGCACGGCCTCGGAGAGCAGCACGGCGGCGGCGTCCACCAGCGGATTGAGGCCCACGTTGAAGCTCTCCGCCGGGCGCAGGCGCGCGGCGTAGACCATGCGCTCCTCCAGCTGTTCGTATCTCGGCGGGCTGGCGAAGTCGGTCAGCGGGCTGTGGGCCGCGGCATCGCCGTGGCGGTTGAGGATGACCGTGCGGTCGTCCTGGGCATAGTCCATTGCGCGGGTCATGTCGGTCAGTTCCTGATCGCCCAGAATTTCAGTTCAAGCCCGGAAAACTCGCCGGAGACGTGGAAGGCGAAGCCGCCGGAGCGCTCCAGCTGGGCCAGCTCCTCGGCGCTCAGCTCGAGGGCGAAGTAGGTCTTGCCGGCGTGGAAAGGGATCTGCCGCGGCGCCACCGGCAGCGGCTTCACCTTGATCCCCGGCAGGTGCAGGTTGACCAGCTGGCGGATGCGCTCCACCGCGCCGACCTTGAGGTGTGCCGGCAGGCGCGAGCGCAGCTCTTCCGAGTCGCACTGGGCGCTGGCGGCGAGCACGAAGGCGGCCGAGCCGAGCAGCTGGTGGTCGTGCAGCGGCGCCACCTGGATGCCGTACTGGCGCTGCTGCAGGGCCAGCTCGATGGCGTGCTGCTCGAGCACCATCGACAGCACCTGGCGGATGGCGTCCATCAGCCTGCGGAAGCTGGCGCCCTGGTCGCTGTGCTGGTAACGGCTGTCCAGGCGCGGGCGCTTGCTCTCGCTGGAGAAGGTCGCCAGTTCGCCGAGCAGGCCGAGCAGTTCGCGGTAGATCTGCTCCGGGTGCACCTGCTCGAGGCCGAGGTAGTGGCGCAGCACCGGCTCGTGGCGGTTGATCAGCTGCAGCATCAGGAAGTCGCCGACCTCGGCGCCGCCGACCTTGCCGGTGGCGCGGATGCGTTCGGCGAGGATGTCGCCGCGGTGGCCGAGCATGCTGATCACTTCCTTGAGGCAGGACAGCAGGTAGCCGGAAGCTTGGAAGTCGATGAAGGTCGGGATGAATTCGCCATCCAGGGCGATCACCCCGTCCGGGGTGGTGTCGAGGATGTCGCACAGCTTGAGCCTGACGTAGGCCTGGTCGCTGCGCTGCTCGCCGAGCAGCAGACGGAAGTCCGGGCGGGCGGTGCTGACCTGGCTGCTGCTGCCGTCGCCGGCGTTGGAGTCGGCGACCTCCTCGTCGCAGGCGGTGTAGCGCGCCAGCACGTCCTTCTGCTCCGGACGGCGGCTCTCGATGTGGTTGCCGGTGACCAGCGGCAATGCCAGGTACACCGGGGTGTTGCCGGTGTTCGGCGGCACGTCGACGGCCAGCGGTTCGCGGCCGCCGTCGAGTTCGAACAGGCTGCCATCGGGGAGGATGCCGCTGGCCTGGCTGAGCACCAGCTTGCCCATGTTGAGGAACTGGCGGTCGATCTCCAGGCTGAAGAAGCCCCAGGCGTAGTGGCCCAGCTTCTGGGTGCGGGTCTTCAGCTGCTGTTCGTAGTACCGGTCGTTCTGCTGGAAGTGCTGCGGGCGCAGCAGCATGCCTTCCTGCCAGACCACCTTGTGCTGGCTCATGGCTCAGTCCTCGCCCTGGGTTTTCGGCTGGTCAGCGGCGGCGAGATCGCGAATGCCGCGCTCGTCGAGGCTCAGCGTGCTGCGGTTGCGCGCGGCGGCCTCGAGCGGGATGACGAAGCGCCATTGGGCTTCCGGCAGATCGCGGTAGGCGGCGAGCACGCCGACGTAGCGGCTGTCGGACTGCACCGACAGCTTCAGCTCGCGGGTCTCGCCGGGACGCAGCTCGAGCTCCTCGAGGGTCACCAGGTCGGGCGACAGGGCTTCCTTGGGGCGCTGGTAGAGGCTGAAGAAGTCGGCGCTCTCGAACGCCACCGGATGCTTGAGCTCGAACAGGCGCAGCACGATCGGCGACGGCCGGCCGTTGAGGTCGGGGTTGAGCTGGTCGCTGCCGGCCAGGCTGAGGTCCAGCTTGGTCAGGTGCGAGTATGGCGACAGCGCCGAGCAGCCGCCCAGGCCGAGCAGCGCGGCCAGCATGGCCAGGGGAAACAGGCGAGGCATGCGGATCATCCTTGCAGGTCGGTATCGAGGGTGGCGATCAGGCGCACCTGTTCTTCGTAGGTCTTGGCGAAGTCGCGGGCGAACAGGCGTTCGCTCCAGTCGTCGTCCTGCGCCAGCGTCTCGTGCAGGCGACGGTAGGCGCGCCAGCGGCTGCCGGCGGTGGCCAGCAGCGGCTTGTGCTCGCGCTCGAAGCGCAGGGTCAGCTGCTCCGGGGCCAGCTGGACGAGCATGCCCTTGACTGCGGCGCGGCTGGCGGCGAGCAGCGCCACCTGGTGCGCCTGCAGGTCGCGGAAGGCACGGCCGAGCGCCTGGCCGGCCGGCAGCTGGCCGGGCTTGCCTGGGCGCAGCAGGGCGGCGAGGGCCGCATCGGCATCGCTACTGTGCTTGAGCGGGTTGTTGCCGGCGCTCTGCACCGTGGTCAGCGCCAGGCGCAGCTCGTTCTTCAGCTCGCTGCGGGTGCGCAGGCTCTGCTGCAGGCCGGCGATGCTCTGGCGCAGCAGCCGCGCGGCGTGCAGCGCCAGCGCCTCGCGGGCGTCGTCGTCGAGGCCGTCGAGGCTGACGCCGAGGTCTGCGCCGAAGCGCTGCCAGAAGGCTGCAGGCAGGCGCGCGGGCTCGGCAGCCGGCCTGGGCTGCGCTGCTGGCCTGGGCATCACCAGCTCCGGTACCGGCAGGTTTTCCTCGTCGATCTGCGCATAGTCGCGCTGCTGCGCCTGGGCACGCGGCGGCTGGAGGATCGCGCTCAGCTCGTCGACCTCGGCATAGCCGCGTTCCTGTTGTTCCAGCGCGGTCAGCGGGTCGAGATCGAGGAAGGCATCGTCGGGGATGATGCTGCCGGCCGGCAGCGGGCGGCCGATCTCGCCGGCGAACGGTGCCGGGTCGCGGACCAGCCGCGCGCGGATCTCGAAGTCGCCCAGACAGTAGGTGCTGCCGTGTTCGATGCGCTGCGGCTGTCCCCTGGTCAGGCTGGCGCCGCTGTCCCTGAGCTGGATGCCGTTGCTGCTGGTGTCGGTGAGGTAGAAGGCGCCGTCGCGGTAGCTCACCTCGGCGTGGCGGCCGGAGAGGATGCGCTTGCGATCGGGGATCACCCAGTCGCAGTCCTCGGCGCGGCCGATGCTGCCGCCGGCCTGCGTGAAGGTCTTGCTTGTCAGCAGGCCCGGGCCGAACTGCTGGGCAGCGAGCATTTCGAAAACCAGTTCCATGGTTGTTGTCCTCCCTGGCGGTCAGTTGCCGCGGTTTTCCACGTGCGGATCGCCCAGCGGGCGGTAGTCGGCGTCGCTGAACTTGTAGTTGCCGCTGCAGCCGGCCAGGCACAGGGCCAAGGCGAGCAGGGCGGCGGGGTAGAGACAGTGCCGCATGGCGGGCTCCCTTCCGGTTGCGATGGGTAAATGGGCTGTGGACATCAGGCGTGCTCCTCGCCGGACCAGTACCAGAGCGTGTCGCCCCAGCTGGAGCCGGTGAAGCAGGGCATGATTTCGCCTTGCTGGAAGTGGCGGCGGGAGTTGGCCTGCGCCGGGGTGAACCAGTAGCCGGCACGCGGGCAGGGCTGACCGGCCTCGACGCGGCCGATCTGAGTCGAGCCGGCCGGCGGGGTGAAGTTGCGCGCATAGGCAACCAGGTCCTTGGGGTAAACCATGTGGTCGATCTGGCTATCGTCGATGCCGTAGAGGAAGGCGATGGCGCCGGCTTCGAAGGCCCAGTAGCCGACGTAGGAGCCCTCTTCGCCATCCAGATGCGAGTCATGCCAGGGTGCCTGCTCGAAGGCGGGATACCACTGGTTGCAGTACTCCTCGAGCAGGCGGGCGGCCTCGACCTTGTCCTCCACGTAGATCGCGCGAATCAGGGGGGTATAGAGGTCGTGATACCACTCGTCTATGTCATGGCGGCCGGGAAGAACCTTGGCGAGCAAGTCTTCGTATAGAGTGTCTTCGCCCGCATAGCCGGCATTATCTATCAGGGCGACGAAACGCTCGAGTAGATCGATGCGGTGCAGCAGAATGCACAGGCTGATTACCTGAACACATTCCTCGTATTGATATGGCCAGTCGTCAATAGCTAGTGGGCATATGTTTGGTGATTTTTCGTAAAGTGCCAAGGATTTTTGAAAGTCCTCGTAAAGAGATATGAGACTCTCTAAAATGGGAGGCAGGTTTTCTATTGGCTCTCCAGCAGTGTAGGTAATAGTTAGCTTGTCTAGGGCTACGGCCTGAAAGTGTCTTGCTCGGAGCGATTTTTCTTGCTCGGGGGAGTCGGATTCCATGAGGTGAATTTTCCAGAACTCCACTGTTTCACTGCAGTATTCCAGGAAATTTTTATACTGGCCGTTGTTAAGGAATTGTTGTCTTCTTTTCATTTTCAGCTCTCGAGCTTCAGTGATTCGTAGTAGCCGTATTTCGAGGTAAGCGCCTTCTTGCGATGATTCACAAGCTCCCTCACTTCGCTTTCTCCGTAATGAAGGGCAGCGTGTTCGCTATGCGCTTGGCTATCGGAGCTTTTCAAGCGGGCCTGAGCATGAGCTTTAGGGCTTAGGCTCGGGTGGTATAGCGGTGAATAGAACAAGTGGCGGCTATATGAGCTGCGGATCAGGTCCAATAGGCGCAGAGGTGCTGATCTCTTAAGGTTTACGTAGATCCACTCTTTGCTAAGCTGAACAAGAATCTCTTTTTCTGCCTTATGTGGAGAAGTTGATGCGGTTTTTTGGTTGGGTGTCTTATTTTTTGATTTAACTTTTGGTTTTTTTGCATTTCCAGATGAATTTTCTTCTTCGACTGGCTCAATGAGCTCGCTCGGATCTGTCAATCCACCTACGCCAAGTCGCGTAGATATTCTAGGTTTGCGCGTGTTATTGGGTTTTCGCATGAACTTCGGCGCATCTTCATTCTTGCTGGCCTTGGCCTCGATAATCGCGAACAACTTGCCGTTGTTGGTGCTCGGGTCGGCACGCCATACCGCGTCGATTCCCGTGCCATTGGCGCCGTCGGTGAGCTTGTAGAGCACATGCGGGGTCTTTGGATTGCCGCCTTTCGACAGCTTGCCCATCTTGGTCGCGCTGGGTTTACCTTGTAGCCATTGCCCGTCAGCTCCGCGGTCGTGGCCATCCCAGTCCTTGCCCCACCCGAGCTCATAGGCGCAGATGTAATCGGCGATGTGCTCGCCGCTGACGCCGAGCCCCTCGTTGGTGAGCCTGGCCAGACTTTGCTGGCCGAGTGTGGCGTGGTCCGCGCTGTTGCTGCGGGTTCGGCTGGCGCCATCGGCAGTTTGGGTATCGTGACTGGCGGGTTTGCGTCCCTCGGCTGGCTTGCTGCTGCCGAAGCTGGTTGCCGCACTGTTGCGCTGCAGGTTTTTCCACTTGTTCAGGCGCTTTTCGACAATGCCGAGCATGGCCGGCATGTTGTCGCGGGCGCCGGCAAGAACGGTCAACACGGCCGACTGCAACAGCGCAGGCAATGCCTCGAAGGCGGACGAGTTCTTTACGCCCGCGATGACTTCGTCCAGTTCGGCGCGCAGTGCCGCGGAATTGAAGATCTGGGCGAGGAGGGCTTCCGGGCTGGTCTTGATCCCGCACTCCTGAAGCACGAAGCGCAGCAGGTCGAACAGCACCGGGGCATAGCGCTGCGGGTCGCGATTGACGATCCGCAGGCTTTTCTTGACGCCGTCACCGGGGCCGGGAATCCAGCCGATGATTGCCAGCAGCAAATCGAACTGGGCGTCTTCTCTGCCGCTCGGGGATTTTTCCCGGTGCAGGCGGGTGGCGGACTCGACCGTGTCCCAGGCATCGACGGCTTGGCCGAGGAAGGGAACGGCGCCAAGTGCAATCCCCTTGGCAAGCTCGATTGCGGCTTCTTCGTAGGCCGCGCGGCGACCCGCGTCTTCATCGTGGTCGTTGCTCTGCTTCACATCATCCTCCCGGCGGCCTGTTCGATCAGGGCCTGCAGATCGATTGCATCCGGCTCAAGGCCGAGTTTGCGCAGATCGTCTTCTATGTTCTGTTCGGTGGTTCGTACGCTCTTGATCGCGTGGCGTGAATATGGGCGCGGGTCTTCGCCGTAATAGACCTTGATCGGCCCGATAGGCACATCCTCCAGGCGGGCATGCCCCTGGGCATCGAGCTGGCCCTCGCGTTGCGAGCCGTCGCTGAGCTCGACGCGGTACGCTGCGTGAGGCACGGGCTCCAGATTCGGGTAGTGCAGGTTCAGCTCCAGCCAGGAGGTATTGGCCTTGGTACGGCCGAGTCGTTCGCCCGCCTTGGCCGCATCGGCGGCGCCGGGGATCACCGGGCCGATGATCTGGATCCCGGAACCGCTGCCTGGTGCCCCGCCCGAATTGATTCGGATGGTCGCGCCGCTCAGGGTGACGCCGCTCGGATCGAGCTTGATCCAGCTGCCGCCGCCCTGGGCGGTGAGCTCCAGGCCGGCGTCGATCACCACCTTGTCGCCGGCGTAGTAGTGGATCTCGTTGCCGGCCTCGACGAAATGGCCGCTGCCGAGCTTGACGTGCTGGCTGCTGCCGACACTGAGGTGGTCGTTGGCGCGTACCTCGGTCTTGCGCTCGCCGTGGGTGGTGCGGTGTTCCTCGGCCTTGAATTCGCTGTAGCTGTTGGCCTCGACGCTGTCGTGGCGCTGATGGCCGACGCGGATGGTCTGGTCGTGCTCGATGTTCTGGTCCCAGTCGCGCTGGGCGTGCAGGTAGATCTGCTCCTGGCCCTGGCGGTCCTCGATACGCAGCTCGTTGTAGCCGCCACCGCCGGGGCTGCTGAGGGTCTTGAACAGGCTGCGGGTCTTGTTGGCCGGCAGGTCGTAGGGGACCACGTGCTCCTTGTGGTACAGGCAGCCGGTGACCAGCGGCTGGTCGGGGTCGCCTTCGAGGAAGCTGACCAACACCTCCATGCCGACCCTCGGGATGGCGATGCCGCCGTAGCGGTCGCCGGCCCAACTGCTCGATACGCGCAGCCAGCAGCTGGTGGTGTCGTCGGCCTGGCCCTCGCGGTCCCAGTGGAACTGCACCTTGACGCGACCGTACGGGTCGCAGTGGATTTCTTCCCCTTGCGGGCCGGTGACCACGGCGCTCTGGCTGCCGAGGAGGCGCGGCTTGGCATGGGCCAGCGGCGGGCGGAAGGGCACGTCCCAGGGCGTGGCGACGAAGCGGTTGCGGTAGCCCTGGGTGAAGCCGTCGCTGGTCGCCGTATCGCTGGTGACCGACTCCTCGAGCACCTGCGGTTGCTTGCTTTCGTGGTGGACTTCGCTGAGTAGCCACAGCTGGTTCCACTCGGGGCGCGGATGCTCGCCCAGCTCGAGGAAGTGCCCGCTGCGCAGGGTCGGCTGGTCGCTGTCGCCCTCGGCCAGCTGGTAGTCGGCACGGTGGCGCTCGAGGGCACGGCGGGCGAGGTGTCGACCGCGGCTGCGGTCGGTGTAGCGGCCGGGGTAGTCGTAGTCCTCCAGGTCCGGGGCGAACTCGCTGGCGAAGGCGCTTTCCAGCGCCAGGCGCGGCTGCTCGAAATCGTAGTCGCGCCGGCTGACCCGGCTGGTACGGGTTTCCAGGCGCACGCCAAAGCGCTTGACCACTCGCGCGTCGGCGACCAGACCGGAGTCCTGCTGGTAGCTCACCGGCGCCAGTCTGGGGAACACGGTCTGGTCGTCGCCGAATACCAGCAGGTGCTCCTCCGGGCTGTGCCGGAAGTGGTAGTGGAGGCCTTCCTCCTCGCACAGGCGCTGGATGAAGTGCAGGTCGGACTCGGCGTATTGCACACAGTAGTCGCGAGGGGGATAGCCGGCCGGGCCGAGCTGGAAGCGGTAGCCACTGCCTTCGAGGATGCCGTGCTCCTCGAGTACCCGGGCGACGATCTGCGGCACGCTGAGGTGCTGGAAGATGCGCCGGTTGCTGCGGTGGGCCAGGTAGGCCAGGCGTGGTACCAGGCTCAGGCGGTAGCGGGTCAGGCGCTGGCCGGAGTCGCCCTGGGCGATCTGGTAGACCAGACCATGCACCCCGGCGCCATCCGGGGCGAAGGCAAGGAAGGCCGGGCGGTTGAGCAGGCTCTGCAGGTCGAGATCGGGACGTTCGCCGACCAGTTCCAGGTCGAAGCGCCAGGGCTGGCTGATGGCTTCGCGGCCGTGGAACTCGAGCACCTGCAGGTCGTGCTCGACGCCGTCGATGCGCAGGCAGAAGTGGGGTTGGTTGGCTGGATTGAACATGCTCTTCTCCCTGAGCCTCAGATATCGCTCGCGCTGATGTTCAGCTTGTCCATGCGGTACAGCAGGGTGCGCCGCGGCAGGCCCAGTTCGCGGGCGGCGTGGGTCTGGTTGCCGCGGTTCTTGCGCAGGCAGTCGAGCAGCAGATTGCGCTCCACCCGTTCGAGACGTTCGCGCAGGCTGAGGGTGCTGTCGGTGGCGTTGTCGACGTGGCGCAGGTTGAGGTGCTCGGGCAGCAGCTCGCCGCCTTCGCAGAGCAGCACGGCGCGCTCGACGATGCTCTTCAGCTCGCGCACGTTGCCGGGGAAGTCGTAGCTGGCCAGACGCTCCTGCGCGGCATCGGACCAGCGGCACGGGTCGCGCTGCAGGAAGGCGCAGGCGTTGGCGGCGAAGTGGCGGGCCAGGCGCAGGACGTCGCTGGAGCGCTCGCGCAGCGGCGGCAGCTCGATGGGGAAGTGCGACAGGCGATAGAACAGGTCCTCGCGAAAGCGGCCTTCCTCGACCTGGCTGCGCAGCTGGCGATGGGTGGCGGCGATGATGCGCACGTCGACCCGGTGGGTCTCGGTCGAACCGAGCGGGCGTACTTCGCCTTCCTGCAGCACGCGCAGCAGCTTGGCCTGCAGGGCCAGCGGCATGTCGCCGATCTCGTCGAGGAACAGGGTGCCGCCGTCGGCGGCATCGAACAGGCCGGCGCGGTCGCGGTCGGCGCCGGTGAAGGCGCCCTTGCGATAGCCGAACAGCTCGCTTTCCAGCAGGTTCTCCGGCAGCGAGGCGCAGTTCTGCACGATGAACGGCCGGCTGCGCCGCAGGCCGCAGTCGTGGATGGCGCGGGCGACCAGCTCCTTGCCGGTGCCGGTCTCGCCGGTGATCAGCACGCTCACCGGGTTGTGCAGGACCTTGCCGATCAACTGGTACAGCTCGCGCATGCGCGGGCTGTCGCCGATCAGGCCGTAGCCGCTGGCCAGAGGGGCCGGTACGGCGGGGCTGGCGTCCTCCGCCGGGCGGGGCGCGCGCAGGCGCTGCAGCAGCTGCAGCTGGGCCAGGGCGAAGCCGCCGAGCCGGCCGAGCGAGCCGGCAAAACCCAGCAGGTCACGGGAACTCTGGCTGGCGACCAGCAGCAGGCCGGCGCAGCGCTGCCGTTCGTCCAGCAGCGGCAGGCACAGCAGGCTGCACCAGGGCTGGCGGGCTGGTGGCAGGAAGCTGGCGTCGTGCAGGCTGGCGTCGAGCCCCGCCAGGCTGAGCACGCGGTTCTGGCACAGGCAGTATTGCAGCAGCTGCTCGTCGCGATAGTCGCTCGGCAGGCTGGCGGCTTCGCGTGGCTGCAGCAGGTCCTCGAGCCATTCGGCCGACAGGCACAGCCGGGTGTGGCTGTCGTCGAGCAGGTACAGCTGGCTCAGCTCGCCGCCGGACAGCTGCGCGGCAGAGCGCACCAGCTCGCCCAGCAGGCTGTCGCCGCTGGCGGTGCGGGCCAGGCTGGCGTAGCACTCCAGCAGGGCTTCGGCGTAGCGCAGCGGCTGCGGGACCTGGGCGAACAGCGGCGCGGCGTCAGGAGAATTCACAGATCAGCGCTCCTTCGCCGTCGAGGGTGGCGTGCACGTGCTGCAGGGGGGCGCCGCCGGCCATGGCGGCGAGCAGACGGTCGACCACCAGCGGCTGCAGGTGGCGGTCGATCAACTGGTCGATCAGCCGGGCGCCGCTGTCGCCGTGGCTGCAGCGACCGCCCAGGTGCTCGACCAGCGCCGCGCAGTGGCTGAAGCGCAGCTGGCGGCGGGCCAGGCGTTCGCCGAAGCGGGCCAGTTTGAGTTCGACCAGTTCGCGCAGCACCTCGCCGGCCACCGGGTAGTAGGGCACCACGCGCATGCGTGCCAGCAGCGCCGGCTTGAAGTGCTGGCTGAGTTGCGGGCGGATGGCCTGCTCCAGCTCGTCGGCATCCGGGCGCTGGCCGCCGGCGCAGAGCGCGGTGATGCGCTCGCTGGCGAGGTTGGAGGTGAGCAGGATCAGACAGTTGCGGAAGTCGATCGCGCGCCCTTCGCCGTCGTTGGCCACGCCCTTGTCGAAGATCTGGTAGAAGAGGTTGAGCACGTCCGGGTCGGCCTTCTCCACCTCGTCGAGGAGGATCACCGAGTAGGGTTTCTGGCGCACCGCCTCGGTGAGCATGCCGCCCTCGCCATAGCCGACGTAGCCGGGCGGGGCGCCGATCAGCCGCGACAGCGAGTGCTTCTCCTGGAACTCGGCCATGTTGATGGTGGTGAGGAAGCGCTCGCCGCCGTACAGCAGGTCGGCCAGGGCCAGGGCGGTCTCGGTCTTGCCGACGCCACTGGGGCCGACCAGCAGGAACACGCCGACCGGCGCGTCGGCCTTGTTGAGGCCGGCGGCGCTGGCGCGCATGGCGCGGTCGAGGGCCTGCACTGCCTGTTGCTGGCCGCGCACGCGCAGGCCGAGGTCGGCGGCGAAGCCGGCCACCTTGCTGCTGTGCTCGCGGGCCAGCTGGGCCAGCGGCACGCCGGTCCACTGGCTGATCACCTCGGCCACCAGGCGCGGGCAGACTTCGTGGCTGACCAGGCGCTCGGCGCTCTGGGCGCTTGCGAGTTCGGCCTGCAGGGCGCGCAGCTCGTCTTCCAGTTGCTCTGCGGTGGGTTGAACTACGTCCCCGGCATCCGCCGCGGCAGTAGTCAGGCGTGCAGTGGAGCAACGCTGGCGCAGCTCGAGCAGCCGCTCGGCCAGTTCGCGCTGGCCGCGCCAGCGCTCTTCCAGTTGTTGCCGTTCGCTGCGCGCGGCGTCCAGGCGGCTTTCCAGTTGCGCCAGGGCATCGCCGTCGATGGCCAGTCCGGCGTCCAGGTCACGGCTCAGGGCCTGCTGCTGGCGCTCGCCTTCGGCGATTTCGCCGCGCAGGCGCTCCAGCGCCGCAGGGGCGGCCGCCAGGCTGATGCGCACCCGCGCGCAGGCGGTGTCCAGAACGTCCACCGCCTTGTCCGGCAGCTGGCGGCCGGCGAGGTAGCGGGCGGACAGTTCGGCGGCGGCCACCACGGCATCGTCGCGCAGGTAGATGCCGTGGCTGCGCTCGTAGACCGGCGCCAGGCCGCGCAGGATGGTCACCGCCTCGGCCACCGTCGGCTCGAGCAGCTGCACCGGCTGGAAGCGCCGGGCCAGCGCCGGATCCTTCTCGAAGTACTTCTTGTATTCACTCCAGGTGGTGGCGGCGATGGTGCGCAGCTCGCCGCGCGCCAGTGCCGGCTTGAGCAGGTTGGCGGCGTCCGAGCCGCCGGCTTGGCCGCCGGCGCCGATCAGGGTGTGCGCCTCGTCGATGAACAGGATGACCGGCCGGGGCGCACCCTTGACCTCGTCGATCACCCCCTGCAGGCGGCGCTCGAACTCGCCCTTGACGCTGGCGCCGGCCTGCAGCAGGCCGAGATCGAGGCCCAGCAGCTCGACGCCCTTGAGCGCCTCCGGCACCTCGCCGTCGGCGATGCGCAGGGCCAGGCCCTCGACCAGCGCGGTCTTGCCGACGCCGGCCTCGCCGACCACGATGGGGTTGTTCTTCCGCCGCCGGGCGAGGATGTCGATCATCTGGCGGATTGCCGCGTCGCGGCACAGCACCGGGTCGAGCTTGCCGTCCCGGGCCTGCTGGGTGAAGTTGTGGGTGAAGCGCGCCAGCGCCGATTCGCCGCCTGCGGCGGGCTGGCCGGCGCTCGGCTGCGGCTGCTGGCTGCGGGCGAAGTCGCGCAGGCGTTCGGCATCTAGCCTGGCCAGCAACGGCTGGTAGCGGGTGCCGGCATGGCGCAGCGGGTTGCGCAGCAGGGCAAGGAGCAGGGCCGCCGGATCGATCCGGCTCTGGCCGAGCTCCAGGCTGGCAACCAGCAGGGCATCCTGCAGCCACCGCACCAGCTCGCTGGCGAACACTGGGTTGCGCGACGCGCTGGCCTCGCCGCGCGGCTGCAGCACGCCGGCCAGTTCGCCGGCGTCCACCCCGGCATCCTGCAGGGCGCGGGCCAGCAGGCCGTCCGGGCGCTCGAGCAGGCCGAGCAGCAGGTCCTCGACCAGGATCCTGCTGCCGCCGCGGGCCATGCAGCGCTCGGCGGCACCTTCCAGGTCGCCGCGGGTCGCGGCGTCGAGGGCCTGGACCAGCTGTTGCAAATCGACGTTGATCATTTCATCGCTCCTTGATTGATGCGGCTGCCCAGGGTGACCAGGCCGTCGGCGCGCTCGCGGCCGAGCCAGCTGGTCCAGCCCAGGCGGCAGGGGTTGGCGGCGCCGATACGCAGCTCGCGGATTTCGTCCCGGCGCAGCTCCAGGCGGATGTCGTAGTCGAGCGGGTCGCGCAGGGTGAAGCGCACCAGCGCGCAGAGCGGCTGGTAGCCGTCGCCCGACGGCAGGAAGGCGTGGAAGCCTTGCCAGTCGAGCTGGCGGATGTGGATGCGGAACTTGCCGCCGCGGTCGCGCACCTGCTCGCCGAGCACCAGACTTTCGCCCAGCTGGCTGTTGGCGCGGCCGAGGCGGTTGCGCTGATCAAAGAGGATGGTCACCCGGCGCTCCAGGCACTGCTCGATGTGCAGTTCGGCGTGCTTGAAGTAGTAGCGCAGCACCGATTCGATCAGCGCTGCCGAGTGGGCGCGCAGGCTGAGCAGACCGAGGTAGGGCAGCAGACGTTTCCAGTTCAGCTCCGCAGCGCTGCGGATCGGCTCGCCGCCGAGGCCAATCAGGGCGAACAGCTGGGCGGACAGCGGATCGCGGGCACCGCGGGCGAAGCGCGCGTGGTAGCGGTATTTTTGCCAGATCGGCAGCAGCAGGCGCTGCAGGCGGTCGTTGAACAGGTCGAGGAAGTGGCGGGTCGGGTTGTCGACCGCGCTGTCGCCCAGCGCCTGTTCGCCGTAGAACGTCGGCAGCGGCGAACCGGCGCCGCACAGGCCGACCAGGTTGACGCACAGGCGCGCGCGCAGCTCGCCGTGCTCCTCGAAGAACTGCACGCGCTCGATGTCGCAGCCGGGAAAGCCCAGGCTGGGGTTGGCCTGGAATTCCAGACGTTCGTACAGCGCCTGCTCGTCCAGCTGCGGATGGGCGGTCTGCAGGCGGTTCAGCACCCGCTGCACGCCCTGGAACAGGCTGTACTCGCGGATGCTCCGGCCGAGCCGGTTCAGAGCAGGGGCTGCTGCCCCATGCGCGGCGTCCATTGGTACACCTCTCCCTGGGTGCTCTGCACGCGCAGCTCGTGGTACGAGTTGAGGCTGGCGTACAGGGCAAAGAATTCGTTGAGCACCGAGGCGAAGAGGAACAGGTCGCCCTCGCCCAGGTAGCAGTCGGCGGCCATGACCAGCTCGGTGCGCACGCCGCGCACCGGCAGGCCGCGGTGCAGGCGATCGACGTGCCGGTGGCCGATCTGCTGCAGTCCGCCGAGCAGGCGCCGGCTGACCTTTTCTGCGTGCTGGTCGTAGTGGCGCGGCAGGTCGTAGGTCTCGAGGATCGCCTTGAGCGCCTCGACGTTGGCCAGCGACAGGTAGTTGAGCGACATGTTGGAAATCAGCTTCCACAGGTAGTCGCGGTGCAACGGCGGTGCATAGCTGGGGGTCACCGCGCCGATGTTGCGGAACGCCAGGAACTCCGGGGTGCCCTCGCAGGGCCGGCAGATGTCGCCGATCCCCAGCTGGCGCGGCAGGTTCTGGTTGGTGCAGGTCAGCTCGACGGACAGGGTTTCCTGCTGGTCGGCCTGGCGCGTGCCGAAGCTCAGCCAGGTCTCCAGGCCGTCGCCCAGCAGCGACGGCTGCTGGCGCACGCTGTAGTGCGGGCGGGCGTGGGGCACATCGAAGCTGGCGTCGTGCTCGAACGATTCGAACGGCACGTACTCCTCGTAGCCCATGCCGCCGGGCCGCCAGCCGGTGACCCGGTCGACCGAGAACACCGCGCAATGCTGCGGGTCGTATTCGGCCGGGCGCAGCAGGTACTGGTCCTGGCGGCCGTCGAGGCGGATCGGCGTGGCGTCGTGGGCGAACAGGTTGACCACCGGGGTGCAGTACAGGCGCAGGTTGTCCAGGGTCGGGCGAATGCGCTGCACGCCGGCCTGGCGGATGTCGAAGCGCAGCTCCAGACCGCGGACGCGCTTGAGCTGCTCATCCGGCAGACGCCGCAGGGCATCCAGGCCGTGCAGGTCGACGAACAGGAACTTGTCCTGGAAGGCGAAGTACTCCTGCAGGAAGCGATAGCCGCGGAAGGTGTTGAGCGGGTAGGGGATCAGCGCCTCGTCCTCGGCGAAGCCGACCGGCTGCACCTGCGCGGCATCCAGGCGCAGGGCGGGCAGCGGTTGGTCGTGGGCATCGCGCAGCGGCCGGCCGTCGGCGTCGAGGGCGACCAACTGGATGCCGTCGAGGTGGCGCAGCAGGCCGAGGTAGAGCAGCTGGCTGATGTAGCGCTCGCCACTCAGGTGCAGGCGCAGCCGGCGCAGGTCCAGCTCGCCGAGATGACCGTCGGCGCTCATGGTCAGGCGCAGGCTGAGCAGCGCGCCCTCACCCTGCACCGCATAGTCGAGGGCGCTCAGCGCCAGCGGCAGCACCTCGGTGGCGTAGGCGGTGCGGAAACGGCAGGTCGCGCCCTGGATCGGCTTCGACTCCACCGGCGTGTGGCGCGCTACCGTCAGCGCCGGTCCCGGGCGCTTGAGTGGCTCGAACTGCAGCATGCTGAGCGCCGGCAGCGGGCGCATGTAGTTCGGCCACAGCAGGTGCATCATCGAGTGGGTCAGCTCCGGCAATTCGTCGTCGAGCTTCTGGCGCAGGCGCCCGGTGAGGAAGGCGAAGCCCTCGAGCAGGCGCTCGACATCCGGATCGCGCCCGCTCTGGCCGAGGAACGGCGCCAGCGCCGGGCTGCGCTCGGCAAAGCGCTTGCCGAGCTGGCGCAGGGCGTTGAGCTCGCTCTGGTAGTAGTGGTTGAAGGACATCAGTTCTACATCCCTGCCATTGGGGCGTTACATGGCCAATCACTAGCTGCTTGGATTTTTGCGTAGTTGTTGGGCTGGTGTTGTGGGATCAGCTTCAAATCCTTGAAGGCCGATGAGGGGATGTCGCCGCTACACCAGTGCGAAGTCATCCAGATGCAGTAACGGGGCTTATAACCGGATGCCTCAATGGCCATAAGGTGCCTGCAGTTCGCCTTAAAAGATTTCACTGAAGACCCAGCCGTTGAAACGAATCAGGGCGCAAAGAGGAAGCAATGCGAAAATCAGCAACGACCAAAGCGACAAGGCATTGCGTGTCTTGAGGAAGCGCGAGAAATAGCGGATCAGCATCACGGCACTAATCCCAAGCAGGGGAATGTAGGCCACAAGAAAGACTGAAAACAGCCAGCCAAAAGCATTGCCTTGAAGCGAGTGGCCGAGCAGCGTCAGATCAACGGGCCAGTAGCTGTCAGGCTCATTGAATGTCATGGCGAGCATCAGCAGGGAGAGGGCGAGGAGCGTGTAACGAAGCATGTTCAGCGCAGTCCCTTTGCATGGAGGGATTTGGCCAGTTGACGACGCCTTGCTCGCCCTGCAGGGTTGTTTCCCGAGTAATGGAAGTGTCCCTCGGCGGTAGGCATCTGATTGGCCAGCTTGAGTGCAGAGTCAACGATCTGTTGGTCACTCATTCCTGCGAAAATAGGGTCACCCTGACTCACTAGATCGACGATGTGGGTGTTTAGAATCTTGGGGTGGTTGCATACTGCCGCTTTAAGGCTGGCATTGATCGGGGCGCCGATTAGAACCAGATGGTTCACAGTGACCCCTTTGCGGGCGTGGAAGATTGCGGTGCGTGCAGCGATCACCGCTCCCCATGAATAGCCAATGATGTTGAACTGGCCTGCTGCTGGCAGGGACTTGCCGATACCTATGCTGGCAAGTGAAAAGTCTGTGCTTTTTATCGCTTTCAGATCTCGGCCGAGTTTGATGGCGAGCAGGTCGCTGGTTGGTATGCACTCGACCCTGTCGTACTGGCGGACGGTGATAAGTCCGAACAGGTATTTCTTCTCGATGTATTCACTGCCGTAGGTGCATTTCTGCAGCTCGCCATACTCGAAAACCACCGGGTCGGTTTCGTCCTGGTTATAGAGGGCCACTGCAGAGGCATCGCCAAGCATGTCGACCAGGGATGGGACGTAGCTGTCCAGCCCGGTGACAAGGGATGAGTAGTTTCCATGGACTGGGTTTGCTATCCCGACCTCCTGTAGCGCGGAGACCATATCCTCGTTGTAGGAGCCGACCATGCCGGCACCGCCGAGAAATACAGTCAGTCCTCGTTCAACGACCAGCGCTTTGGGGGCCGTGTCTGACGCGGGAGTGCTTTGCCGCGATGCAATCTTCTTGTAAGTGCCGGATTGGCTGCTGATCACTTCCTGAGTCATAAGTATCAGTCTTCCATGGCTACGTAGATGTCGATCTTTTCAGCTTTTGCGTGGCGCGCGATGCGGTGTGTCCTACCTTGGGCGTCAGTGGTTCCAGATTCTTGGATACCGTTTTCCCGGACGAGCAGATATGGCTGATTGGCTATGGGGGTACCTTGCTCATCCGTGAGCACGAACTGCTCATCGAACCCGGGAATTTCCACAGGGAGGGGGGAGACAAATGACGCTCCACCCCCACTGGTCCCGATCAACACCGTCCCCGACCCCCCCACCACCACATTGCCATGGCTGCCTACCGAGCCCAGCACCACCGCCGGCTTGCCGTTGATCAGCACGTTCGGAATCAGATTGCCGCTCATGGCGCCCCCACAAGAGGACGCATCGCCCATGCGTGCGGCCGGCAGGCCGTCGAACAGCACGTCGGGCGAGCCGGCGGCGATCGGGTTGCTGCCGTGGCCCGGGAGCGGGCAGGCGGTGGGGTCGCCCAGGCGGGCGGCGGGTTTGCCGGACATCCTTGTTCTCCTTAACTGACCTTGACCTGGCCGCTGCCGTCCAGGCGCGCGGCGAAGCTGACCTGGCGGCTGAAGCCGTCCACTTCCAGCCAGCCCTCGATGGCGAAGGCGAGGCTGAGCGGGTCGTGGTCGCGCGGCAGGGAAACCACCCGCACCTGACGCAGGCGCGGTTCGTAGGCCTCGATGAAGCGCTCGATGGCGGCACGCGCCTGCTGCAGCGAGTCGTGCAGCGACAGGCGCATGTCGTTGAGATCGGGCAACCCGTAGTCGGGCAGCGTCTGCACGCTACCCGCCCGGGTGCTGAGCATCTTGGCCAGGTGGGCAGCCACCGAGGCCATCACGGCGACTTCGTGACTCCAGCCAGCGCGCTGGCCGGCTTCACCGCCGAGACGTTCGAACAGGCTGCCGTAGGCCATGGCCGCTTACTCCTTGTCCAGCTTGCCGACCAGCGACAGGGTGAAGTCCGCCCCCATGTACTTGAAGTGCGGGCGCACGCTGAGGCTGACGCGGTACCAGCCCGGCTCGCCGTCCACCTCGCTGACGGCGATCTGCGCGGCGCGCAGCGGACGGCGGCCGCGCACTTCGGCGCTGGGGTTGTCCTGGTCGGCGACGTACTGGCGGATCCACTTGTTCAGCTCGCGCTCGAGGTCGCTGCGCTCCTTCCAGGAGCCGATCTGCTCGCGCTGCATGACCTTGAGGTAGTGGGCCAGGCGGTTGACCACGAACAGGTAGGGCAGCTGGGTACCGAGCTTGTAGTTCAGCTCGGCGGCCTTGCCTTCCGCGCTGTTGCCGAAGAACTTCGGCTTCTGCACCGAGTTGGCGGAGAAGAACGCGGCGTTGTCGCTGCCCTTGCGCATGGTCAGGGCGATGAAGCCTTCCTCGGCCAGCTCGTACTCGCGGCGATCGGACACCAGTACCTCGGTGGGGATCTTGGTCTCGATCTCGCCCATGCTCGCGAAGTGGTGCAGCGGTAGGTCCTCGACCGCGCCGCCGCTCTGCGGGCCGATGATGTTCGGGCACCAGCGGAACTTGGCGAAGCTGTCGGACAGGCGGCTGGCGAAGGTGTAGGCGGTGTTGCCCCACAGGTAGTGCTCGTGGCTGGCGCTGACGCCTTCCTTGTAGACGAAGGTCTTCACCGGATTCTCTTCCGGATCGTACGGCGTGCGCAGCAGGAAGCGCGGCACGGTCAGGCCGACGTAGCGGGCGTCTTCCTGCTCGCGGAAGCTCTGCCACTTGGCGAACTGCGGGCCGTCGAAATGGTCCTTGAGGTCCTTGAGGTCGGGCAGGCCGGTGAAGCTTTCCAGGCCGAAGAACTTCGGTCCGGCGGCGGCGATGAACGGCGCGTGGGCCATGCTGGCGACGCTGGCGACGTACTGCAGGGTCTTGACGTCCGGCGCGCTGGGATCGAAGAAGTAGTTGGCGATCAGCGCGCCGACCGGCTGGCCGCCGAACTGGCCGTACTCGGCGGTGTAGACGTGCTTGTACAGGCCGGACTGGAAGATCTCCGGGCTGTCCTCGAAGTCCTCCAGCAGGTCCTGCTTGGAGGCATTGAGCAGCTCGAGCTTGATGTTCTCGCGGAAGTCGGTGCGGTCCACCAGCAGCTTGAGGCCGCGCCAGGACGACTCCAGCGACTGGAACTGCGGGTGGTGGAGGATTTCGTCCATCTGCCGGCTGAGCTTGGCGTCGATCTCCGCGATCATGCGGTCGACCATGGCCTTCTTCACCGGCTCGTGTTCGTTCTGCGGCTTGAGCAGCTCCTCGATGAAGGCCGACACGCCGCGCTTGGCGATCGAGTAGGCCTCGTCATCCGGGGTCAACTTGGTCTCGGCGATGATGCGGTCGAGAATGCCGGCATCGGCGGTATTGCGACTGCTTGCTACTGCTGCACGGGTACTCATGAATCAGCGTCCTTGTCGGTTGAGATCAGGAATCCAGCTTGTCCTGGGCGGCCAGGCCCAGCTCGGCGAGCACGCGCTCGCGCGAGTCGTCGTCGGCCAGCACGCTCTCGATGGCCTTGCGGAAGGCCGGCGCATTGCCCAGCGGCCCCTTCAGGGCGACCAGGGCATCGCGCAGCTCCATCAGCTTCTGCAGCTCCGGCACCTGCTCGACCAGGTTGGCCGGGTTGAAGTCCTTCATCGACTCGATGCGCAGCCGTACGGCCAGCTCTTCGTCGCCCGGCTCGTCCTGCAGCCGGTTGGGCACGGCGAGGGTCAGGCTCAGCTCCTGCTTGGCCAGGACGTCGTCGAAGCTCTGCTTGTCGATGGCGATCGGCTTGCGGTCCTCGATCTTGCGGTCGTCGCTGCGCTGGGTGAAATCACCGAGCACCATCATCTTCAATGGCAGCTCGATCTCTTCCTGGGCACCGCCGGCGGCGGGCTTGAAGGTGACGTTGATGCGTTCCTTGGGGGCTACCGTGCCTTCTTTGGCCATGTGGGTTCTCCATGTCGGTCATTCCAGTACCACCTCGAGGTCGAGGTGGCACAACCTGCGGTAGATCTCTTCCTTGCGTTCGCGCACCACGTGGCTCTGCGGCAGCAGCTCGCAGCAGCTGTGCAGAAGTCGCAGCACTTCCAGGGCGAGATCGGGCTCCCAGTCGCCCAGGCCGGCGGCCTGCAGCGTCTGGTCGAGCGATTCGAGTTGGGTCTTGGCCAGTTCGTACTTCTTGGCGGCCAGGCACAGGCGGACCAGGCTCAGTTGCCAGAAGAAGCGTTCCCGTCCGCCGCGAGCCTGGCCCAAGCCCCGCTTGAGCTGCTGCACGGCGGGCTTCAGGCCGTCCGCGCGCAGCTGCGGCAGCACCTGTTGCAGGGCCTCCTCCCAGGCCGGCAGCGCTCCCGCATCCACCGGCACCGCCGGGTGCCCGGCCTGCGGCAGCTGCAGGTGCGGCAGCACATGGCTGGCGATCCAGGCGCGGGTGTGCGCATCGGCGAACGGCGCGCCATCGTGAAAGCGCAGCTCCTCGATGCCAGGCACCCGTTGCAGGAACAGCGCCAGCTGGATCTCCACCTCGCGCATGGCCTGGGCGGCATCCAGCTCCTGCAGGCATTCCCACGCCAGGCGCTGGCCGTCGAGCCAGAACGGCGCGCGGGCCATGCTGGCCTCGAGGTCGACCAGCAGGTCGGCGTACAGGCCCTGGGCAAAGCGCTCGCGAAACCCCGCCAGCTTGTCCGCGGGCAGGCCGCGCAGCGGGGTGACCTGCTCGGCATTGCGCTCCGGCAGGCTGTCGATCGGCAGCCACAGCAGGGTACGGCTCAGGCGCAGGGCGCGCAGGTCGCTGGCCTTCTGCTTGAGCCACCAGGCGCAGAGCGGGCGGGCGGCCTCCTGCTGGCTGCGCAGCGCCTTGTGGGCGTCCTTGTCGTTGTCGACGGGGCTGTTGGCAGCGAGGATCTGGGTGGCGACCTGCTTGACCTGGGCCAGCGCGGCGCCGACCTTGCCGGGTTCCGGGCGGCCCTGGGCGGCCCGTTCGACCAGCTCGTCGAGGCGCCGGCAGAACGGCAGCAGCAGCGGGGCCGCGTCGCCCAGCTGCTCGCTCAGGCAGGCTTCGAGCGCTCTCAGCAGCTCGGCGAGGGCGCGGAACAGCGGCAGCTGCTCGCCGATCGGCACGTCCTCGGCCAGCGCCTGTTCCAGGCGCGGCACCAGCCAGCCGATGGCGGCCGCACGGGTGCGTGGCTTGCGGGGATGCAGTTCGTCCCAGTGCTGTAGGCAGAGGTGATGCAGCAGGCTGAGCCCGGCGTGCAGGCCGGTGAAGGAGTCCCGCTGGTACAGGCTCCAGGTCAGCCAGGCGGCGACCCGCAGATCCTTGGACTGCTCGCGCAGCACGGCCTCGCTGCCGGAGCGCACCAGCTCCCAATCGATGCCGGCGGTTTCGTGCAGGGACGCACTCTTGCCCAGCTCGTTTTCGAGCTGCTCGAAGGCGGTCGAATAGCGCACGTCGCCGCCGGAAAATTCGCCCGGACTAATTGGCGTGCAGGCCACTTCCATATAATGAGTGGCCAACTTGCTGGAATAGGTCATCCGTTGACTCAATATATAGAGAGGTATTATTCAAGTTGCCGCGAGAAACATTACGGGCGCCTGTCGATATCTTTGCTGTGCAACTTCTTGCGCACTTGTGGTGGCAGAAAGCTGCGCACATCCCTTGCTCGGCGGGCATCCTAGAGCGCTGTCGGCGGTTTAACAATGTGCCGGCGAATAAACCATGCTGTTCATATGGAAATATGGGAGTGGTGGCACAGTTTGTGTGTGAATGGTTTCCATATTGTCCGGGGGGATTGCTGCGATATTCCGCCTTGTGGATATTCGCGGCAGGTTTGGCGAGTACGGGTGATATTGCCGTGATGGCAGTTGGATAGACTTTTGCGATGTGGCGTTCGGCTGGCAGAGTGCGAATGGCGAGGCGGGATTTGGCGGCGGGCGGCGGCGTTTGCTTGCGCGGCCGTGCTCGATCGGGTGCGACCGCCTGCCGTCAGGAGGGTTACCCCGCCCAGGGCTGCGCGGCCTGGGCGGGGTGGTGCGCAGGCCTTAGGCAGCCCGACGCGGCAGCAGGAAGCTGAAGAGGAACAGCCCGGCGGCGCTGACCACGATGGACGGCCCGGCCGGGGTGTCCTGGTACCAGGACAGGGCCAGGCCGCCACACACCGCGACCAGGCCGACCAGGCTGGCGCCGGCGGCCATCTGCTCGGGGCTGCGCGCATGGCGCTGCGCGGCGGCGGCGGGGATGATCAGCAGCGAGGTGATCAGCAGCACGCCGACGATCTTCATCGCCACGGCGATCACCACGGCGATCAGCAACATCAGCGCCAAGCGCAGGGCGCCGACCGGCAGGCCCTCGACCCTGGCCAGCTCCTCATGCACGGTGAGCGCCAGCAGCGGGCGCCACAGCCAGGCGAGCACGGCCAGCACCAGCAGGCTGCCGCCGATGATCCACAGCAGGTCGCCCTGGCCCACCGCCAGCAGGTCGCCGAACAGGTAGGCCATCAGGTCGACGCGCACCTCGTCGAGGAAGCTGATGGTGACCAGGCCCAGCGACAGGGTGCTGTGGGCGAGGATGCCGAGCAGGGTGTCGGCGGCCAGCGGCTGGCGCTGCTGCAGGGTGACCAGCAGCACGGCGAGGATGATGCAGCCGACGGTCACCGCCAGGGTCGGGCTGACGTCGAGCAGGAAGCCCAGCGCCACGCCGAGCAGGGCGGCGTGGGCGAGGGTGTCGCCGAAGTAGGCCATGCGCCGCCAGACCACGAAGGAGCCGAGCGGGCCGGCGACCAGCGCCAGGGCGAGGCCGGCGAGCAGGGCGTTGAGCAGGAAGTCAGCCATGGTTGCAGTGGGGGCCGTGGATGTGGGGTTTCTTGGGCAGCACCACACCGCCGTGCAGGTCGTGGGCGTGGTCGTGCTGGTGGTGGTAGATCGCTAGGGCGCGCGCGTCGTTGCCGAACAGCTCGCGGAACGCCGGGTCGCCGCTGACCTTGTCCGGGTGTCCAGAGCAGCACACGTGGCGGTTGAGGCAGATCACCCGGTCGGTGGCGCTCATCACCAGGTGCAGATCGTGGGAGACCATCAGCACGCCGCAGCCGTAGCGCTGGCGCAGGCGGCCGATCAGCCGGTACAGCTCGGCCTGGCCGGCGACGTCGACGCCCTGCACCGGCTCGTCGAGCACCAGCAGTTCCGGCTGGCGCAGCAGGGCGCGGGCCAGCAGCACGCGCTGCAGTTCGCCGCCGGAGATGCGCTGCAGCGGGCTGTCGATGACGTGGGCCGCACCGACCTCGCCCAGCGCGCTGAGGGCGCGAGCGCGGTCGACGCCCGGCACCAGGCGCAGGAAGCGCAGCACCGACAGCGGCAGGGTCGGCTCGACGTGCAGCTTCTGCGGCATGTAGCCGATGCGCAGCTTGTCGCGCCGCCACACCTCGCCACCGTGCGGCTTGAGCAGGCCGAGCACCACGCGCACTAAGGTGGTCTTGCCGGCGCCGTTGGGGCCGATCAGGGTGACGATCTCGCCGGGCTTGAGCTCCAGCTGCACGTCTTCCAGCACCGCCTTGCCGGCGAAGTTCACGCCGACGCCGTCGAGGCGGATCAGGGTGTCGCTCATGCGGCCTCCCGGCACTGTGCGCACAGGCCGACCACTTCCACCACCTGGCCTTCCGCGGCGAAGCCGACGTCGGTCGCGGCGGCGAGGATGGCCTCGCTGATGGTCGGCTGCTCCAGCTCGATGGCGGTGCCGCACTGGCGGCAGATGAGGAAATGCCCCTGGTGGGTCTGCCCCGGATGGTTGCAGCCGATGAAGGCGTTCAGCGAGGCCAGGCGGTGGATCAGGCCCTGTTCGAGGAGGAAGTCCAGCGCCCGGTAGACGGTCGGTGGCGCCGCGCGGCGGCCATCCTCGCTGCTCAGCACGCCGAGGATGTCGTAGGCGCCGAGCGGCCGGTGGCTGGCCCAGACCAGCTCGAGCACGCGGCGGCGCAGGGCGGTCAGGCGCGCACCGTGTTGCGTGCACACCTCATCGGCAGCGCTCAGGGCGCTGCTCACGCAGTGGCTGTGATCGTGGGGATGGCAGGCCAGCGGAGTGGACGTCATGGCAGACACTCCATGGGAAAGGGATGTTATTGTATAACAATTTCCTCCCCGAGAGAGGCTCCATCATGTTCCGTCCGTCTTCTCTGCTGCCCGCCGCCGCCTTAGCCTGGCTGCTGGCCACCCCGGCGCTGGCGCTGGCCGAGGTCCGCGTGCTGACCAGCATCAAGCCGCTGCAACTGATCGCCGCCGCCGTGCAGGAGGGCGCCGGCAGCCCCGACGTGCTGCTGCCGCCGGGTGCCTCGCCGCACCACTACGCCTTGCGTCCCTCGGACGTGCGCCGGGTGCGCGAGGCCGCGCTGCTGTACTGGATCGGCCCGGATCTGGAGGTGTTCCTGCCGCGGGTGCTGGACGGTCGCCAGCAGCCCAGCCTGGCCGTGCAGGAGCTGGCCGGCTTGCACCTACGCCGTTTCGGCGCCGAGCACCGGCACGACGAGGAGGGGCATGCCGACGAGCATGCTGCCCACGCGGACCAAGAGGAACACGACGAGCACGGCCATGACGAGCATGCCGCCACGCCGGGGCACGCCGAGCACGACGAGGCGCACCGCCCCGGCAGCCTGGATGCCCATCTCTGGCTGCTGCCGGCCAATGCCCGGCTGATCGCCGCGCGCATGGCCGCCGACCTGGCCCAGGCCGACCCGGCCAACGCCGCGCGTTACCAGGCCAACCTGGCGGCCTTCGAGCAGCGCCTGAAGGTCGTGGATGACAAGCTCAAGGCGCGTCTGGCGCCGCTGGCCGGCAAGCCGTTCTTCGTCTTCCACGAGGCCTTCGACTACTTCGAGGAGGCCTATGGCCTGCAGCATGCCGGGGTGTTCGCGGTGAGCGGCGAGGTACAGCCGGGCGCCCGCCACGTCGCGGCCATGCGCGAGCAGCTCAAGGCCGCCGGGCCGAGCTGCGTGTTCAGCGAACCGCCGCTGCAGCCGCGGCTGGCGCAGACCCTCAGCGACGGCCTGCCGGTGCAGCTGGCCGAGCTGGATGCCCTGGGCTTCGAGCTGCCGGCCAAGGCGGGCGGCTACGAGCGCCTGCTGGAGAGCCTCGGCGACGGGCTGGCGGGCTGCCTGGAGCAGCTCTGAGCTTCACAGCCAGTAGCGCGGATAGCTGTTGCGACTGCGGGCGTTGTTGAGTCCCCAGGCGACCAGCACCACGATCAGCGAGCCGGTCAGCACTGGCGTGAACAGGAAGCTCAGCGGCGCGTGGCTGGCCAGGACCACCAGCGGATTGGCCCCGGCGGGGGCGTGCAGCGTGCGGGTTTGCTGCATGAGCGCCAGGGCCAGGCCGACGGCGATGGCTCCCGCCCACCAGGCATCGCCCAGGGTGTGCAGCACCAGCAGGCCGACCAGCGTGGCCAGCAGATGCCCGCCAACGATATTGCGCGGTTGGGCCAGCGGCGAGTCGGGGAGGCCGAAGGCCAGTACGCAGCTGGCGCCCAGGGACGCCATGAGCCATGGCGCGCCTGATACCCGGCTCAGCCAGCCCGCGGCACCGATGGCCAGCACGGCGCCGAGCAGCGAGAGGATGGTGAAGCGCCATGAGGGGGCTGGCGGCGCAGCCGATTTGAGCAGGCGGGCGAGGGGCATCGGAGATCTCCGGAAGGGGGAAACGAGGCGGTGTATACTGATCGGTATACTTTGCGAGTGTCAACCGATCGGTATACTTGTGTTCCCGTTTTCAAGAGGCGCAGTCCATGAGCACCGCCGAGAAGATCGCCGAATCGGCCCTGAACCTGTTCTACCGGCAGGGCTATCACGCCACCGGCGTGGAGCAGCTCAGCCAGGTCGCCGGAGTGACCAAGAAGACCCTCTACCGGTACTTCCCCAGCAAGGAGCAACTGGTCGAGGCGGCGCTGCAGCGCCGCGACGTCGAGTTCCTGGCGCGTCTGCAGCAGGAGCTCGCAGCGGCGCCGGCCGAGCAACGGCCGCAGACCTACGTCGAGTTCATCGCGGCCTGGGCGCAGGAGGCCGACTTCAACGGCTGCGCGTTCATCAACGCTGCGGCGGAATACGCCGCCCCGAGCGAGCGGCCGCATGTCCTGGCCAAGGCGCACAAGGAAGCGCTGCTTGCCCGGCTGGTCGAAGTCTGCGCCGCTGCCGGGCTGGCGCAGCCCGTGCTGGCGGCGCACCAGCTGTTCCTGATCGGCGAGGGCTTGATCGTGGCCTGTCAGGTCAACGGCGTGCAGGCGTCAACCTTGGCGGCGGCGCGGCAGATGGTAGCCTGGCTGGTCAGCGGGGCTGGCACGTCCGCCCCGGCCTGAGCCTTCGTCGCGGGGCGGCGCTCGGCTACAGCCAGCGCCGTACCCGCGCGCAGTAGGCCCGGTATTCGTCGCCGAACAGCCGCTGCAGCGCCCGTTCCTCCGGGGCGATCTGGAAGCGGCCGATGAACCCGACGAACAGCGGCAGCAGCAGGAAGTTGAGCCAGTTGCCGAAGACCAGCACCAGGGCGACGAGGATCAGCGCATCGCCCAGGTAGATCGGGTTGCGCGAGCGGGCGAACACCCCGCCGGTCACCAGTTGCGTGGCGCGCTCGGGCTTGAGCGGATTGACCGTGGTGCGCGCGCGCAGCATCGTCCAGGCCGCCGCCGCCATCAGGCCGAGGCCGGCCAGCGCCACCAGTCCGGCCAGCGGCCGCTGCAGGGCGAAGGCGAAGCCGCCGAACGGCAGGTGCCTGGCGAGCTGCCACATGAGGCCGGCGAGCAGCACGACCACCAGCGGCGGGGGGAACAGCAGGGACATGGGCTACTCCTTCGGCTCAGGCGGCAATCGCGCTGACTGCAGCGTAGAACACTCGGCGAGTCGCTCGCCTCATTCTTCCTGCCACGCGCAATAGCAGCCCACCGCCAGACTGCCGGTGCTGTGCACCGCCCGCCCGGCCAGCAGTGCCTCCAGCACCGGCTCGATGAAACTGTTGCCGGAGGTGCAGGTGGCGCCTTCGCTGTAGGGGCCGACGTAGGCCAGCTTGCCGTCGCGATCCCAGATCGCCACTGCCGGGCTGGCCGGCAGGTGTTCGGCGCCGGGCAGCTCGGCCAGCGGCTGCAGGGCCTTGAGGGTGTCCGGCAGCTGGCCGCGGCTGCCGGGTTTCTGCCAGACATGGAAGCTCACGCCCTGGCCGGCGAAGCGCTGCACCAGTTCGGCCAGGTGCTGCTGGTTGCCGACGTTACACGGGCAGGGCGGGTCCCACAGGTGCACCACGCGGATCGCGCCCGGCCCGGCCAGTCCGGCGGGCAGGCGCAGGCCGGCGGCGTCGAACAGCACGGTAGTCTCGCTGAACGGGCGGATGTAGCGGGCCTGGTACCACTGGTACAGGCTCCACAGCGCGACGGCGGCGATCAGGACGAGCAGGCTGGTGATGACGGTCTTGCGGCGAGGCAGGGGCATGGCGGGCGCGTCGGCGGAAAATGACGGTCAAGCTTGCCATGTCGCGCGTCCGGTCTGAAGATCGACATTAGCCACCCATCAGCACAGTCCGCCGCCGCGCGGCCGAGTCCATGAACGAAACCTTCGATCCCCAGCGTCTGCGCCAGCAACTGCCCCCTCTGTCCGCCGCGGCGGCGGAGAGCGGCCCGCAGGTGCAGGCCTACCGGCGCTACTACGGCCTGCAGCACCGCGCGGACATCCACAGCCGCCTCGGCTGGGTCGAGGTCGAGGGGCGCAAGCTGGCCGTGCAGGGCTGGTGGCGTGACGACGCGCGGGCGACCATCCTGCTGCTGCACGGCTACTACGACCACATGGGCCTGTACCGCCACGTGTTCGACTGGGCGCTGGCGATGAACTTCGCCGTGCTGTCCTGCGACCTGCCCGGCCACGGCCTGTCCGAGGGGGCGCCGGCGAGCATCGGCGACTTCGCCGAATACCAGGCCGTACTGGCCGCGCTGTTCCAGGCCGCGGAGTTGCTGCACCTGCCGCAACCCTGGCACCTGTTCGGCCAGAGTACCGGCGGCGCCATCCTGCTCGACTACCTGCTGACCGGCGCGCCGCGGCCCGACCTCGGCCAGACCGTGCTGCTCGCCCCGCTGGTGCGCCCGCACGCTTGGGCGCGGGCCAAGCTCAGCTACCACCTGCTCAACCCCTTCGTCAGCCAGATCGCCCGGCGCTACAGCGACAACTCCGGCGATACGGCCTTCCTCGACTTCGTCCGCCGCGACCCCATGCAGGCGCAGATCCTGCCCACCGCCTGGGTCGGCGCGCTGGCGCGCTGGATCCCGCATATCGAGAGCGCCCCGCGCTCGGGGCAGAGCCCGCTGATCATCCAGGGCGACGCCGATACCACGGTGGACTGGCAGCACAACCTGGGCGTGCTGCAGGACAAGTTCCACCAGCCCGAACAGCTGATCCTGTCCGGCGCGCGCCATCATCTGGTCAACGAGGACGAGGCGCAGCGTCGGCGGCTGTTCGAACTGCTGGGCGAACGTTTCGCCTGAGCGGTGCAGCCGGCGGCGCCTTCCGGGCTGCGCCGCTGTTATCATGGGCGCAGACTCAACCCGTGCGGAGCACGGCATAGACAACCCAGGCGCGCTGGCGCGAGAGAGTTCCACGAATGTTTGAAGGCATAGTCGATTTCATCGGGCAGACGGGCTACCTCGGCGTGTTCCTGCTGATGGTCTTGGAAAACGTCTTCCCGCCGATCCCCTCCGAGCTGATCATGCCGCTGGCCGGCTTCGCCGCTGCCAAGGGCGAGATGAGCGTGCTCGGCGTGCTGCTGGCGGGCACCGCCGGTTCGGTGTTCGGCGCCCTGCCCTGGTACTACGCCGGCTATTTCTTCGGCAGCGCGCGGCTGAAGAAGCTGGCCGGGCGTTTCGGCCGGGTGATGACGCTGTCGCCGCGCGATGTGGACGTCGCCTCCGAATGGTTCGAGCGCCACGGCTGGCAGGCCACCCTGTTCGGCCGCCTGGTGCCGGCGGTGCGCACCCTGATCTCGGTGCCCGCCGGCATGGTGGCCATGCCGATGCGCGCCTTCCTGTTCTATTCGACCCTCGGCTCGCTGGTGTGGACTGGGCTGCTGACCTGCGCGGGCTACCTGCTGCACGGCCAGTACGCACTGGTCGCCGACTACGTCGACCCGCTGTCCAAGGTGGTGGTGCTGGTGGTGGTCGGCGTGTACCTGTACCGCCTGGTGACCCACAAGGGCGCCAGCGCCGAGGCCTGAGCCGGCGGCCCCGCACTCTCGTCATCCAGCCCGAGGCCCGTGCCTCGGGCTTTTTGTTTCTGGCCTTGGGGTCTGTGCGGGCCGCGGCTCAGCCCTTGACGCACACCAGCGGGCGCAGCCGCGCCACCCGCCGCGCCAGGCCGGCGCGCTCGGCGGCCTCGACCACTGCGCCGACGTCCTTGTAGGCCAGCGGCGCCTCCTCGGCGACGCCGCGCAGGCTCGGGCTGCGGATCAGGATGCCGCGCCGCGCCAGCTCGTCGACCACGCCGCGGCCCTGCCAGCGGCGCAGCGCCTCGTGGCGACTCATCGCCCGCCCGGCGCCGTGGCAGGCCGAAGCGAAGGCGTGCTCCGGGTTGCCGCCGCTGCCGGCGAGAATCCACGAGCTGGTGCCCATGCTGCCGCCGATCAGCACCGGCTGGCCGACCGCACGGTACTCGGCCGGCAGCTCATGGTGGCCGGGGCCGAAGGCGCGGGTGGCGCCCTTGCGGTGGACGAATAGGCGGCGGCGCTCGCCATTGACGATATGGCTCTCCTCCTTGCAGGTGTTGTGCGATACGTCGTAGAGCAGCGGCATTTGGATGCCGGGGAACAGCTCGGCGAACGCCTGGCGGGCCAGGTGGGTGAGGATCTGCCGGTTGGCCAGCGCGCAGTTGATCGCCGCGCGCATGGCGCCCAGGTAGCTCTGCCCCAGGTCCGATTTCAGCGGCGCGCAGGCCAGCTCGCGGTCGGCGAGCGCGATGCCGGCGCGCGGCGCGGCGATCACCATCTCTCGCAAAAAATCCGTGCCGATCTGGTGGCCCATGCCGCGCGAGCCGCAGTGGATGGTGGCCAGCACGTCGCCAACCGCCAGGCCGTAGGCCTGCGCCGCCTTGAGGTCGAACAGCTCGTCGACCACCTGCACCTCCAGGTAGTGGTTGCCGGAGCCGAGGGTGCCCATCTCGTCGCGCTGGCGGTGCTTGGCCTCGGCGGACACCTCGGCCGGCACGGCGCCGGCCATGCAGCCGCCTTCCTCGATCCGCGCCAGATCTTCCAGGCTGCCGAAGCCCTGCTCCACCGCCCACTTGGCGCCGCCGCGCAGCATGGCGCCCATCTCCGCGCCGGTCAGGCGCAGCGCGCCAGTGCTGCCGAGGCCGGCCGGGATGCGCCGGAACAGCACGTCGGCGAGGCGCTCCTTGACCGCCTCGATGTCGGTCTCCTGCAGGCCGGTGTGCAGGCTGCGCACCCCGCAGGAAATGTCGAAGCCGACCCCGCCGGCGGACACCACACCGCCCGCGTCAGGATCGAAGGCGGCCACCCCGCCGATCGGGAAGCCGTAGCCCCAGTGGGCGTCGGGCATGGCGTAGGCGGCGTCGACGATGCCGGGCAGGGCGGCGACGTTGGCCAGCTGCTCGCCGACCTTGGCGTCCATCGCCTCGAGCAGCTCGCGCGAGGCGAAGATCACCCCCGGCACGCGCATGGCGCCGTGTTGGGGCATTTCCCACTCGAAGGGGGCGCGCTGGCGGAACTGGTTGAGGTTCATGGTTTGCTCCTGCCGGCCGCTTCGCGCAGCCGGCGCAGTTGTTCGTAGAGGCTGCGCTCCTCGGTCGTGAGGTGCGCCGGCACCTGCAGCACGAGGCGCAGCAGCAGGTCGCCGCGGCCGGCGTGGCCGAAGTGCGGCAGGCCCTTGCCGCGCAGGCGCAGCACGGTGTCGGGCTGGGTGCCGGGCGGCACCCTGACCTTGGCGCTGCCGTCGAGGGTCGCCACCGACAGCTCGGTGCCGAGCACCGCATCCAGCAGCGCCAGCTCCTGCGGGCGCCAGAGGTCGGCGCCGTCGCGTTCGAAGCGCGGGTCGGGTTGCGAGCGCACCACCACGAACAGGTCGCCGGCCTGGCCGCCGGGCGGCGCCGGCATGCCGTGGCCGGGGATGCGCAGGGCCATGCCTTCCTCGACGCCGGCCGGCACCTTGACCGTCAGCGTCTCGCCGCGCTCCAGGCGGCCGCTGCCGTGGCAGTCCGGGCACGGCTGGTCGATGAAGCTGCCGACGCCATGGCATTCGGCACAGGGGCTGATCTGCTGGTAGAGCACGCCGCCCTCGCGGCGGCTCTTTACCGCCTGGCCGCTGCCCTTGCAGGTCGCGCACTGGCGCGGCACCGTGCCGGCCTTGGCGCCGCTGCCCTGGCAGGCCGGGCAGGGTTGCGGGCGTTCGAGGTGCAGCCGCTCCTCGCCGCCGTGTAGCACCCGCTCCAGCGGCACCTGCAGCAGCATCTCGATGTTCTCGCCGCGCGGCGGGCCGGTGTGGCGCGCGTGGCCGCGGCCGCCGAAGAAGCGCTCGAACAGCCCGCCGCCGTCGAAGCCCATGCCGCCGAGTAGGTCCTCGAAGTCGATGCCGCCGAACAGGTCTTCCGGGCGCAGGCCCTCGACCCCGGCGAAGCCGCCGGCGTCGTAGTCGGCGCGCTTCTTCGGGTCGGAGAGCACCGCGTAGGCCTCGGCGATCTCCTTGAAGCGCGCTTCGGCGCCCGGCGCCTTGTTGCGGTCGGGGTGGTACTGCATGGCCAGGCGGCGGAAGGCGTCCTTGATCGCCTTGGCGTCGGCCTCCTTCGCCACGCCGAGCACCTCGTAGTAGTCGCGTTTCGCCGCCGCGGCCTCGGCCATCGCTCACTCCTGGTGGTAGTCGGCATCCACCACGCGGCCGCCGGGACCGGGCTTGGGCTCGTTCGGCTGGGCGCCGGGCGGGTAGCGCACCTCCTGGTAGGGACCGCCCGCGCCGGGCGGCTGGGTCTGCGCATAGATCACCGTGCCGGCCTCCTTGAGCAGCTTGCGCAGAGTTTCGACGCGCTCTTTGGCCAGCGCCACGTCGCGCTGGTCGCAGGCCGCCTTGGTCTGGCGGCGGGCCTGTTCCAGGCGCTCCTTCATCTCCTGGGTCAGCTTGTCGGCGAAGTCGGCGAGCAGCTTCTCGGCCTGGTAGCTCAGGCTCTCGGCGCCGTTGAGCGTTTCGGCGTCCTCGCGGCGCTGCTTGTCGGCGTCGGCGTACTGCTCTGCTTCCTTGACCATGCGCTCCTTGACGTCGCGGGCCAGGCGCGTCGAGCCGCTGATGCGCACCGACTGGCTCTTGCCGCTGGCCAGGTCCTTGGCCGACACCTCGAGGATGCCGCTGGCGTCGATGTCGAAGCTGACCTCGATCTTCGGTACGCCGCGCGGCGCCGGCGGGATGCCGTCGAGGTTGAACTGGCCGAGGCTGACGTTGTCGGCGGCCATCGCCCGCTCGCCCTGGAACACGTGGATGGTCACCGCGCTCTGCAGGTCGGCGGCGGTGGTGAAGGTCTCGGTCTTCTTCACCGGCACCGGGGTGTTGCGCGCGATCAGCGGCGTGGCCACGCCGCCGAGGGTCTCCACGCCGAGGGTCAGCGGCGTGACGTCGACCAGCACGATGTCCTGCACCTCGCCGGTGAGCACCCCGGCCTGGATCGCCGCGCCGCAGGCCACGCACTCCATCGGATCGACGCCCAGCTCGGCCTGGCGGCCGAGCAGCTCCTCGAAGAAGGCGCGCACCACCGGCATGCGCGTCGGCGCGCCGACGAAGACGATGCGGTCGATCTGCCGGGGAGTGATGCCGGCGTCGCGCAGCGCCTGCTCGACCGGCGCGCGGCAGCGCTCAATCACCGGGCGCACCAGGCGCTCCAGTTCGGCGCGCGACAGGTCCAGCTCCAGGTGCTGCGGCTGGCCGCCGGCCACGCCGATGTACGGCAGGCTGAGGTGCGCGGTGACGCTGGTGGACAGCTCGATCTTGGCCAGCTCGGCCGCCTCCAGCAGGCGCGCGGCGGCCTTCGGGTCCTGGCGCACGTCGATGCCACTCTGTGCGCGGAAGCGCTCGGCCAGCGCCTCGAACAGCACCTGGTTCATGTCGGTGCCGCCCAGGCTGGTGTCGCCGCTGGTGGCCTTGACCTCGAACACACCCTTGCCGAACTCCATGACGGTGACATCGAGGGTGCCGCCGCCCAGGTCGATCACCGCGATGCGCAGCTCCTCGCCGGCACGATCGAGGCCGTAGGCCAGCGAGGCGGCGGTCGGCTCGTTGACCAGGCGCACCACCTCCAGCCCGGCGATGCCGGCGGCGTCCTTGGTGGCGCTGCGCTGGTTGTCGTCGAAGTAGGCCGGCACGGTGACCACCGCCTGGGTCACCGGCTCGCCGAGGAACGCCTCGGCGTCGCGCTTGATCTTCTGCAGCAGGAAGGCCGACAGCTGCTCGGGGCTGAACTCGCGCTCGCGCAGGCGGATGCGCTCGCGGCTGCCCATGCGCCGCTTGAACGCGGTGGTGGTGCCCTCCGGGTTGGCCGCCGCCTGGCGCCGTGCCGGCTCGCCGATCAGCATCTGCCCGTCGGCGGTGATCGCCACGTAGCTGGGGAAGGCCTTGCCGCCGAGGCTGATGCCCTCGGCGCTGGGGATCAGCACCGGCCGCCCGCCGCGCAGCACCGCCGCGGCCGAGTTGGAGGTGCCCAGATCGATGCCGATGATGGCCATGGCGTGGTTCTCCGTTGGGGGAGTGGCGCCGTCCCGGGCACGGGTGTCATCGAGTCACTATAGGTCAGCGATTGGTGACGGAGCGGGCCGGTCATCCGCCCGCCAGCCGCTGGGCCAGATAGGCCAGCAACACGTCCAGCGTGGTCAGTTGCTGGTAGTCGGCCTCAGGGATGTTCACCCCCAGGCGCTGGTGCAGGGCGGCGAGAAAGCGCAGCCAGTCCATCGAGTCGAGGTCGACCTCGTCGCGCAGCGGGCGGTCGCCGCGCAGGGTGTCGGGCTCGACTTCCGGGGCGATGCCCTGCAGGGCGGCGAACACCTCGCGGCGCAGCTGGACGTCATCCATCGGTTTTTCTCTCCTCACAGGCAGTCGGGTTGCTGCAGGCGGCGGCGCACCTCGGCGAGGAAGCGCGCGCCGTAGTGGCCGTCGCTGGCGCGGTGGTCGGCGGCCAGGCTGAACTGCGCGGTTGGAATCGCGCACAATTTTCCATCATCCACCCACGGCCGCTCGGCGATGCGGCCGACGCCGACCAGCGCCACCTGCGGCGGGTAGATCACCCCGAACACGCCATCCACCCCCTGGTCGCCGAGCTGGGTGACGGTGAGGGTGGCCTCGCTCAGCTCCGAGCTGCGCAGGGAAAAGCTGCGCGCGCGCTGCACCAGATCGCCCAGCTCCTCCATCAGCTGTGGCAGCGGCTTGGACGCGACGTCGTGCAGCGCCGGGGCGATCAGCCCGCCCTGGCGCAGCGCCACCGCCACGCCGAGGTGGATGCCCGGCCCCGGCTGGAAGGCGCCGTCGATCCAGAAGCCGTTGAGCTGGGGGTAGTCGCCGAGGGCCAGGGCCACCGCCTTGAGTACCAGCACGCCGGGCAGCAGGCGCCGCTCCGGCGGCAGCTCGGCGTTGTACGTCGCCAGCCAGGCCAGCGCGGCGGCCATGGGCACCGTCTCGCTCAGGTAGTAGTGGGGGATCTCGCGCTTGGAGCGGCTCATCGCCGCGGCGATGGCCTGGCGCATGGCGGCGTGGCGCTCCTGCGCGGTCGCCGGTTGCGCGGCGGGCCTGCTCGCGGCAGCGGCTTCGACGTCGGCCAGGCTCACCGCACCCTGCGCGCCGGTGCCGGCCAGAGCGGCGGGATCGATGCCCAGCTCGGCGGCGCGCTGGCGGGCGGCGGGGGTGATGCGCGGGCGGCTGGTCGGCTGTGTGCCGGGCGTCGGTGCAGCCGGAGCTGGTGCCGGTTGGACGGGCTGTGGCGCGGCGACGGTTGGAGGCGGGGTGCGCGGCGCGGTTTCCGGCGACTCGCCGGCTTCCAGCAGGGTGGCGATGGGCGTGCCCACCGGCACCTTGGCGCCGGGCTGGATCAGCAGCTCGAACACAGAGCCTTCCTGCCAGCACTCGATCTCCACCGCGGCCTTGGCGGTGTCGACTACCGCGACCACCTGGCCGCGTTTGACCGGATCGCCCGGGGCGACCTGCCACTCGACCAGCGTGCCCTCGTCCATGTCGGCGCCGAGGGAGGGCATCTTGAATTCGATCATCGGTTCCCCTCACCACGTTGATGGCTCCCACGCTCCGGCGTGGGAGCTCAGGGCCGGGCGCTCCTGCGCCCTCGGGACGCCGGAGCGTCCCCGGCGGCGTGCCCACGCGGGAGCGTGGGCACGATCACGACAGCAGCCCCTTCGCCGCCGCCACGATGCCCGGCACCTGCGGCAGCGCGGCGTCCTCCAGGTGCTTGGCGTAGGGCGTCGGCACCTCGGCGCTGCATACCCGCGCCGGCGGGGCGTCGAGGTCGAAGAACGCCTGCTCGACGATGCGCGCGATGATCTCGGCGGCCAGGCTGCCGCTGCGCCAGCCTTCGTCGACCACCAGGGCGCGGCGGGTCTTGCGCACCGAGGCGATCACGGTGGCGTCGTCCAGCGGGCGCAGCACGCGCAGGTCGAGCACCTCGGCGGAAATGCCCTCGCCGGCCAGCTGTTCGGCGGCCGCCAGCGCCTTGCCCAGGGTGCCGCCGTAGGCGATCAGGGTCAGGTCGCTGCCCGGCCGGCGCACCCGCGCCGAGCGGATGTCGACCACTTCCGTCTCGTCCAGCTCGCCCTCCATGTTGTACAGCGCGCCCTGCTCGAACAGCAGCACCGGATCGGGATCGGCCAGCGCCAGGGCGAGCATGCCGCGGGCGTCCTCCAGGGTGGCCGGGGCGAGGATCTTCAGGCCGGGGATGTGCGCCAGCCAGCCCTCCAGGCTGTGCGAGTGCTGCGCCGCCAGCTGGCGGCCGGCGCCGGTGGTCATGCGCACCACCAGCGGTACCGAGAACTGCCCGCCGGACATGTGGCGCAGGGTGGCGGCGGTGTTCACCAGCGGGTCGAGGGCCAGCAGGCTGAAGTTCACCGTCATCACCTCGACGATCGGCCGCAGGCCGCCGAGCGCCGCGCCGACGCCGGCGGCGACGAAGCCCAGCTCGGACAGCGGCGTGTCGCGCACCCGCTGCTCGCCGAACTCCTCGAGCAGGCCTTTGGTCACCGCGAAGGTGCCGCCGTAGCGGCCGACGTCCTCGCCCATCAGGAACACCCGCGGATCGCCCGCCAGTGCCTCGCGCAGCCCCTGGCGCAGCGCCTCGCGGTAGGTGATGCGGCTCATGCTCCGCCCTCCGGGGTGTACACGTCGCGTTCAAGATCCTCGACTGGCTCCAGCGTACCGGCCTCGGCGAAGGCCACCGCGGCCTCCACCTCGGCGGCTGCCTCGGCTTCCAGCGCCGCCACGCCGCTCGCAGCGAGCAGCCCGTCGGCAATCAGCCGCGCGCTAAAGCCCTGGACCGGGTCGCGCTGCTTCCAGGCCTCGACCTCGGCCTTGTCGCGGTACAGCTCGGGGTCGAACATCGAGTGGGCGCGGAAGCGGTAGGTCTGGTATTCGAGGAACACCGGGCCGTGGCCGGCGCGCACCTGCTTGGCGGCCAGCCGGGTGGCCTGCTGCACGGCGACCACGTCCATGCCGTCCACCGCGCGGGCCGGCACCTTGAACGCCTCGGCCTTGGCGCACAGGTCGGTCTGCGCCTGCGAGCGGGCCAGTGCGGTGCCCATGGCGTAGTAGTTGTTCTCGCAGCAGAACAGCACCGGCAGCTGCCACAGCGCGGCGAGGTTCAGCGACTCGGCGGCGGCGCCCTCGGCCAGCGCGCCCTCGCCGAAGAAGCAGGCGGTGATGCGCTTGCCGCCCTGCATGCGCTCGGCCAGCGCCAGGCCGACCGCCAGCGGGATGCCGCCGCCGACGATGGCGTTGCCGCCGTAGAAGCGCGTGGCGGCGTCGAACAGGTGCATGGAGCCGCCGCGCCCGTGGCAGCAGCCCTCCGCCCGGCCGTACATCTCAGCCATGATCGCCGCCATGCTCACCCCGCGCAGCAGCGCGTGGCCGTGCTCGCGGTAGGTGGCGACCACCGCGTCGTCGGCCTCGAGGGCGTGCAGCGCACCGGTGGCCACCGCCTCCTCGCCGATGTACAGGTGCAGGAAGCCGCGGATCTTACCCTCGCCGTACAGCTCGGCGGCGCGCTCCTCCATGCGGCGGATGCGCTGCATGTCGCGCAGCAGGGTCGTGGCGAACTCCGCCGGGTAGGGCACTGAGCTCGTACTGGGGCTCATGTCGGGTTCTCCAGGGTCGAGGTGTCGCCCTCGGGCAGGCCCAGCTCGCGGGCCTTGAGCAGGCGGCGCATCAGCTTGCCGCTGCGGGTGCGCGGCAGGCTGGGCAGGATATCCAGCTCCTTGGGCGCCACCGCCGCGCCGAGGCGCTTGCGCGCGTGGCCGAGCAGCTCGTCGTGCAGCGCCGCGCTGGCCTGGTAGTCGCCCTTGAGCGAGACGAAGGCCTTCACCGCCTCGCCGAGGATCTCGTCGGGCTTGCCGATCACCGCTGCCTCGGCCACCGCCGGGTGCTCGAGCAGCGCGCTCTCCACCTCGAACGGGCCGATCAGGTGGCCGGCCGACTTGATCACGTCGTCGCTGCGGCCGACGAACCAGTAGTAGCCGTCGGCATCGCGGCGGGCCAGGTCGCCGCTCAGGTACCAGTCGCCGGCGAAGCAGCGCCGGTAGCGCTCCTCCTGGCCGAGATAGGCGCGGAACATCCCCGACCACGGCTGCTTGAGCGCCAGCTCGCCGATGGCCTCGTCACCGAGGATTTCCAGACTGCCGTCCTCGCGCTGGTGGACGATGGCCGCCTCGATGCCCGGCAGCGGCTGGCCCATCGAGCCCGGCTTGATCGCCATGGCGGCGGTGTTGGCCAGCATGATCCCGCCGGTTTCGGTCTGCCACCAGTTGTCGTGGATCGGCAGGCCGAGCACTTCCTGGCCCCACCACACCGCCTCCGGGTTGAGCGGTTCGCCGACGCTGGCGACGAAGCGCAGGGCCGGATACGGGTGCGCGCGCGCCAGCTCGTCGCCGGCCTTGATCAGCAGGCGGATGGCGGTCGGCGCGGTGTACCAGACACTGACCTGCTCGCTTTTGAGGATGCCGTACCAGCGCACCGCGTCGAAGTCGGCGCAGTCGACCACGCTGGTGACGCCGAGCAGCAGCGGAGCGAGGATGCCGTAGGAGGTGCCGGTGACCCAGCCGGGATCGGCGGTGCACCAGAACACGTCGTCCGGGTGCAGGTCGAGGGCGTACTTGCCGGTGACGTAGTGGGTCAGCGCCGCGCCGTGCACGTGCAGGGCGCCCTTGGGCGTGCCGGTGGTGCCGCTGGTGAAGTGCAGCAGCGAGGGGCTGTCCGCCGTGGTCGGCGCCACCGGAAAGTCGTCGCCGGCCTGGTCCAGCAGCCGGCGCAGGTCGTGGGTGGCGGGGATCTGCACGCTGCCGCCGTTGTCGTCGAACAGCAGCACGTGTTTCAGCTGCGGCAGCCGCTCGCGGATCGCCGCGACCTTGCGCCGGTACAGGGATTCGCTGGTCAGCAGCACGCTGCCCTCGCCGAGGCGCAGGCGGGTCTCCAGCGGCTCCGGGCCGAAGGCGGAAAACAGCGGCGACACCACGCAGCCGGCCTTGAGGCCGCCGAGCACGCCCAGATACAGCTCCAGGCCGCGGTTGCACAGCACGAACAGCCGCGCGCCGGGTTGCACGCCAAGGTTGCGCAGCACATTGGCGAAGCGGCTGGTCTGCCGCGCCAGCTCGCCATAGCTGACCTCGCGGCGGCAGCCGTCGCGGAACAGCAGGCGCAGGGCGCAGTGTTCGCGCAGTGGCCCGGCGGCATGCCGGTCGACCGCCTCGTAGGCCAGGTTGAGCCCGCCGCCGGGCAGGCCGGTCAGGCCCTTGGCCTCCTCCTCCCAGGAGAAGGCGGCGCGCGCCTGCGCGGTGGCCGGCCAGTTAGGCGTCACCCGCAGCTCGGCGGGCGTCTTGTCGATCAGGTTCGGGCGCATCGCTGTTCCTCACTCCATGCCCGGCATGGGCGGCTCGTGTTCGTCCTTGCCGGGGATCTCGGTCAGGGTCGCTTCTGTGAGCAGCAGCACGCTGGCCACCGACACCGCGTTCTCCAGGGCGATGCGCACCACCTTGGTCGGGTCGACGATGCCGGCCTGGTACATGTCGACGTACTGGTTGGTCGCCGCGTCGAAGCCGATCGAGCCCGCTTCGCCGAGGATGCGCGCCACCACCACGCCGGCGTCCACCGCCGAGTTCTCGGCGATGCTGCGGGTCGGCGCCTCCAGCGCGCGACGGAGGATCTGCACGCCGGTCCGCTCGTCGCCGGCGCATTGCTCCTCCAGTGCGGTCAGCGCCGGCACCGCGCGCAGCAGGGCCATGCCGCCGCCGGGGACGATGCCCTCCTCGATGGCCGCCTTGGTGGCGGCGATGGCGTCGTCGAGGGCGTCCTTCTTGGTCTTCATCTCCGCCTCGGTGGGCGCGCCGACGCGGATCACCCCGACCCCGCCGGCCAGCCGCGCCAGACGCTCCTGCAGCTTCTCGCGGTCGTAGTCGCTGCTGGCGCTGTCGATCTGCTTGCGGATCTGCGCGATGCGCGCCTCGATGGCCTCCTTGCGCCCGCCGCCGCCGATCAGCGTGGTGCTCTCCTTGTCGACCACCACCCTCTTGGCGCGGCCGAGCTGGCGCAGCTCGACCTGCTCCAGGCGCAGGCCCAGCTCGCTGGAGATCACCTGGCCGGCGGTGAGCACGGCGATGTCCTGCAGTAGCTCCTTGCGCCGGTCGCCGAAGCCCGGCGCCTTCACCGCCACCGCGCGCAGCACGCCGCGGATCTGGTTGACCACCAAGGTGGCCAGCGCCTCGCCCTCGATGTCCTCGGCGATGAACAACAGCGGGCGGCCGCTCTTGGCGATCTGCTCGAGCAGCGGCACCAGCTCCTTGAGCAGGCCGATCTTGTGGTCGCAGAGCAGCAGGAAGGGGTCTTCCAGCACCGCCTGCATCTTGTCGGCGTCGGTGATGAAGTAGGGCGAGATGTAGCCGCGATCGAAGCGCATGCCCTCGACCACGTCGACCACCGTCTCGGTGGTCTTCGACTCCTCGACGGTGATCACCCCCTCGCCGCCGACCCGCTCCAGCGCCTCGGCCACCAGCTCGCCGATGCGCGCCTCGTTGTGCGCCGAGATGGCCGCCACCTGGGCCTTCTCCTTGCGCGTCTGCACGGTGCGCGACTGCGCCTTGAGCGAATCCACCGCCGCCTGCAGGGCGCGGTCCAGGCCGCGCTTGAGGTCGATGGCACTGGCCCCGGCGACCACGTTGCGCACGCCGTCGGCGAGGATGGCGTGGGCCAGCACGGTGGCGGTGCTGGTGCCGTCGCCGACCGCCTCGCCGGTGCGCTCGGCGGCCTGGCGCAGCATCTGCGCGCCGAGGTTCTCCTCGGGGTCCTCCAGCTCGACCTGCTTGGCGATGGTCACGCCGTCGTTGCACACCAGCGGGGTGCCCCACTTCTTCTGGATCAGCACCGACTTGGACTTCGGCCCCAGGGTCACGCGGATCGCGTCAGCCAGCTGGGTGGCGCCGCGCAACACCTTCTCGCGCGCGGCATTGCGGAACAGCAGCTTGGTGTGGGGCATGGGGGCGCCTCCCTCGTCGTCGTGGGGCGGCGGCCATGGGCTGGACAGGATCGGCTCGCCGCCGGAGTCCTTTCAGCGTAGCGAGGGGATGGGGAGTTCGCCGGGCCGTTCGGCCTTGGCGAGGGAGCATGGTGCGCACGGCGCACCCTACGGATGAGCACCCTCCGGGTAGGGTGCGCCGTGCGCACCAAGACTCAGACGTCGGCCACCGCCTGGCGCAGGCCTCCTCCAGCCTGGCACCGGTGCCGCGCACGCCGATGTCGGCTTCGTGGGGGAAGGTTTGGGAGGGCATGGGGTGGGCCTGTGAAGATATTTGGTTAGCGTAGCTGGCGAGAGGCAAGCTGTTTTCTTAATGGTGCTGTGCTGTCGAGTGCTTTGGGGTGTTGCTCGCAGCTCGGTTGGCGCAATAGGATGGCCACTTAATTTACCAAGGAGGTCGAAATGGAATTCTTCGAAAAGCTGAACAGTCTTTCAGCCAAGGTTAGGCAGCAAGGTGCGTCGATTCAGACGGAAGAAGCTACAAAAAATGCTTTCGTCATGCCCTTCATTCACTCCGTGCTTGGGTATGACGTTTTTGATCCTGCCGAGGTGACTCCAGAATTTGTCTGCGATGTTGGCATCAAGAAGGGTGAGAAAATTGATTATGCCATCCTTAAGGATGGTGAAGTTCAGATTCTGATTGAGTGCAAAAAGGTTGGCGAGCCACTGAATATTAATCATGCGGCCCAGCTGTTCCGCTACTTTCATGTCACCAATGCCCGTATTTCCATTCTCACCAATGGTCAGGTTTACAAGTTCTTCACGGATCTTGATGCTCCGAACAAGATGGATGAAAAGCCATTCCTTGAATTGGATCTGCTTGACATCGATGAACATGCCGTTCCGGAGCTGATTAAGCTGACAAAGTCGGCCTTTGATGTGGACTCCATCATCAGTGCTGCGGGCGAATTAAAGTATGTGAGTCAGATCAAGAAACTCATCGCCGCTCAGTTCAGCAAGCCTGATGACGACTTTGTGAAATTCTTTGCCTCTCGCGTCTATGACGGAATGATTACCCAGAAAGTCCGCGAGCAGTTCGGAGAGCTAACCCGCAAAGCCGCAAGCCAGTTCTTAAGTGATCAAATTAACGATAGGCTTAAGTCGGCTATGAGCGGAGCGGTACAGTCAACGGTTACACCTTCGGCAGTCGGTTCCGAGAAAGCGGCTAATGATGAGAGCGATACAGCCGAAGACAAAGTGGTGACCACACTTGAGGAAATGGAGGGCTTCCATATTGTAAAGGCGATTGTGCGGTCGGTCGTCGACGCCAAGCGAATCGTTCAGCGCGATACTCAAAGTTATTGCGGTATTTTGTTGGATGATAATAACCGCAAGCCTATCTGCCGGCTTCATTTCAATCGTAGCCAAAAGTATATTGGTATTTTTGATAAGGAGAAAAATGAAACCCGTCACCCTGTTGGGTCAGTCGATGAGATTTATGACTTCGCCGATCAGCTGAAGGGGACGGTCGAGTTTTACGCCTGAAGATTAAATGTTCTGAAATAAAGCCCAGGCTCTGCGCTGGGCTTGTTTCTGTGCCCTTGGCATGGGCGCAGTTCTGCGGGTGAAAGTCCCGTCGTAAGTTGATCTCTGCGAACGAAGTGAAGCGCAACTGCGCGACCGTGACTGGTCGCAGATCGTTCCGGTCTAGGCCAGCTCCGTGCCCCCCGGCCCCGACTTCGAGGGGCAAGGCATGCAATAGCATGGAAAGTCGGCCAGTAGCTGCCCCTCCAAGTACTCACGCCTCCTCAGCGTCGCCACCCTCTTGCCACTCCAGAAACGCCTTCACCGCCTTGCGCATGGTCGGGAAGTACAGGGTGTCATCATCCTCGAGCGCATGCGCCTTGCGCCACGCCATGAGCTCCTGGTAACGCCCGGCGACGACCAGCTGGACGCCCTGCTGGCGTAGCGTTGCCCTCAGCTCCTCGACTGCGAGATAGCCCGTCACATCCATCTGCGTGATCGGCATGGCATCCAGCACCAGCCAGTGCAGACCAGCGCCGGCACGCTCGACGGCGTGCTCCACCTGTTGCCTGAAGTAGTTGGCGTTGAAGAACACCACTGGCGCATTGAAGCGCAGCAGCAGCAGGCCGGGCCAGGTGGTTGCCTGCGGATGGTTGGCCAGGTGATGGAATCCGGAGATGCCGGCGACCTTGCCGAGCACATCCACCCGCGGCCGCGAGGAGAGCCTGACGAAGCGGATCAGCGAGAGGACCAGCACCACCAGGATCGCCTTGATGGCGCCCACCCAGATCACGCCGAGGGTGGCCAGCATCGCGAAGACGAATTCGATCCGGCTGAAGCGCAACAACAGGACCAAGCCGCGCACATCCAGCAGCGATATCGACGCCATGATCAGCACCGCGGCCAGCGCGGCGATCGGTACGAAGCGCAGGGGCCCGCTGAGGAACAGCAGCACCACGGCAATCGTCAGTGCGGCGATGACGCCGGCCAGTTGGGTTCGGCCGCCCGCGGCATCGCTCATCGCCGTGCGCGAGTCGGCGCCGCTGATGGCGAAGCTCTGGGTCAGCGCCGCCGCGATGTTGGCGGCGCCCAGGGCGGCGAGTTCGCGGTCGGCATCGATCTCGTAGTGGTTCTTGGCGGCGAAGCTGCGCGCGGTCAGCATCATGCTGGAGAAGCTGACCAGCGCCACGCCCAGCGCGGCCGCCACCAGTTCGTCGAGCAGCTCCCAGGGCACGGCCGGCAGCTTCAGTTCCGGCAGGCCGGCCGGTACCGCGCCGACCACTGTCACCCCGAGCTGATCGAGACGGAAGACCGCGACCACGACCGCGGCAACCACCAGGGTTACCAGGGCCGCCGGCAGCCGTGGCAGCAGGCGCGGCGAGAGCAGCAGCACGGCAAAGGCGCTGAGCCCGACCAGCAGGGTCGGCCAGTGAAAGTCGGCGTACTGTTCGAGCAGCTGCACCGCCGCCGGCACCACGCCGGGCGCAGCGACGGACACCCCGGCCAGCTTGCCCAGCTGGCCGGCGAGGATGTGCACGGACACGCCGTTGAGGAAACCGACCAGGATGGGCTTGGAGAGGAAGTCGGCCAGCGCGCCGAGGCGGATGAAGCTCGCCAGGATGCAGAACACCCCGGTCAGCCCGGCGAGGGCGACCGACAGCGACAGATAGAGCTCGCCATCGCCGGCGGCGAGCGGAACCAGCGCCGAGGCGACCAGGGCGCAGGTCGCCGCGTCCGGCCCGACGATCAGCTGGCGCGAGGTGCCGAACAGGGCATAGACCAGCAGCGGCAGGATGCTGGCATACAGGCCGACCACGGGACTGAAGCCGGCGAGCTGGGCATAGGCGACGCCGACCGGCAGGGCGACGGCGGCCACCGACACGCCGGCGACCAGGTCGCCCGGCAGATCGCGGCGCCGGTAGGCGAGCAGCGCGGCGAGGCCGGGAGCCAGGCGCTGCAGTCCTCGGGAGAATCGACCGTGCTGCGCTTTGCCCATGCTGGAGATCCTCTGCCAGAGGCCGGAAGTCAGCGGACGCGTCCTGGCCAGACAAGCCAGGGCGCCCTCCGGCATGGCTCGGCCGACTGCCGCGAACGCAGGCAATTGCCGCGCCGTGGGTTCAACCAGGCCGCCGGGATCACTTCAGCGTAGCGAGGGGGAGGGAAGTTCGCCGGACCGTTCGGCCTTCGCGAGTGAGCATGGTGCGCACGGCGCACCCTACGGATGCGCACCTTCCGGGTAGGGTGCGCCGCGCGCACCGTGGCGTCTCAGACGTCGACCACCGCCTGCGCCAGCCACTGGCCGTCCGCCTGCCGGCAGACCTTCAGCTCGCAGAACGACACGCCCTTGGCCTCCGCCGCCGGCTGGTGGCGTGCCACGTCGATGGGCTCGCCCCAGGCGGTGGCGTGCAGACGGGTGCCGGCGATCTTCACCTCGAAGCGCGCGAACAGCAGGTGGCGGGTGGCCATACGGTAGATCAGCGCGTTGAGCCAGTCGACCAGCAACAGCTCCACATCCGGCGCGGCGCAGTCGATGGTCAGCGCCTCGCGCGGCACGACGGTGGCCGGGTCGCAGATCACCGCGGTCAACGCCAGCGCCGCGCCGGCGAAGGCCTCGTCCAGCGTGGCGCCGGTGCCGCGCACGCCGATGTCGGCTTCGTGGGGAAAGGTCTGGTGGGGCATAAGCTGGGCCGGGCGTGTGGGTGGTTGAGGGAGCGTAGCTGGCTTGATCGCTTGGCACCTGCGGCCAGTTTTGCCCCGCCTTCGGGGCTCGGCACCGATCATCAACCAGATGATCCAGCCACGTTGGCCATCCGGGGCTGCACCCGCGTGGGTCTGCCCGGCACACGCACACATCGGCTACTCGCCGCCAGCCAGGCGTGCTCTTGAGCAACAACACATCCGTATTGGATGTGAATTTTTGCACACTTGGTCTGTAGTTTTGCCTCTGCTGGTTTGGAAGTTTGCACACATATACTCGGGTCGGGCAGTGGCCATCTGCGCTGCCTTGCGTACTTGCAAAGCCCTAACGACAAAAACAATAGAGCAGGCAATTATGAGCGAATCGCTATCGACAGCTGGCCGTTCCGGCCGCAAGCACTACCGCATCGCTGGCCTCGCCAGCATGGCGGGGACCACCATCGAGTGGTATGACTTCTTCCTCTACGGCACTGCTGCGGCGTTGGTCTTCAACAAGCTCTTCTTCCCGGCCCTCGACCCGATCACCGGCGTGCTGGCCGCGTTCGCCACCTATGCCGTCGGCTTTATCGGCCGCCCGCTGGGCGGCATCGTCTTCGGCCATTTCGGCGACCGCATCGGCCGCAAATCGATGCTCCTGCTGACCCTGCTGATGATGGGTATCCCGACCATCGCCATCGGCCTGATTCCCACCTACGAGCAGATCGGCTATTGGGCCGCGCTGCTCCTGGTGTTGATGCGCTTTCTGCAGGGCATGGCGGTCGGCGGCGAGTGGGGCGGCGCGGTGCTGATGGCCGTCGAGCACGCTCCGGAAGGCAAGAAGGGCTTCTACGGTAGCCTGCCCCAGACCGGCGTCGGTGCGGGCCTGGTGCTGGCGTCGCTGGCCATGGGCGCGGTCGCCGCGCTGCCGGAAGAGCAGATGCTGAGCTGGGGCTGGCGCCTGCCGTTCCTCGCCAGCGTGGTGTTGCTCGGTATCGGTTGGCTGATCCGCGTCAAGGTGGCCGAGTCGCCGGATTTCGAGAAGATGAAGCATCAGGGCCGTCAGGTGCGTCTGCCGCTGCTCGAAGTGCTGCGCAATCATCCGCGGGCCACTCTGACCATCATCGGTGCGCGCACCGCGGAGAATGCCTGGTTCTACATGGCGGTGACCTTCGCCCTGGCCTACGCCGCCAACCAGCTGCAGATCCCGCGCGCCGAGGTCCTGCACGCGATCACCGCGGGTGCTGCGCTGTCGCTGCTGACCATGCCGTTCTGCGGTTGGCTGTCGGACAAGGTCGGCCAGAAGCGCCTGTATTTCACCGGCCTGCTGCTGCTCTGCGCTTTCGTCTATCCGTTCTTCACCATGCTGGGTACCCGCGAGCCGCTGCTGGTGTGGTGGGCCATGGTGCTGGCGGTGGGCGTGGTCTTCCCGATCCTCTACGCACCGGAGTCGCTGCTGTTCGCCCGCCAGTTCCCGGCCGAGATCCGCTACAGCGGCATTTCCCTCTCGGTGCAACTGGCTGGCGTGCTCGGCGGCGGCTTCGCGCCGATGATCGCCACCTCGCTGCTCGGCGCTGCCGACGGCAGCCCGCGCTATGTGATTTTCTACCTGGTCGGCATGGGCATCGTCGCGCTGTTCTGTACCTCGCTGATGCAGGGTGACCGGGCGGCAGCCAGCAACATGAGCATGTCCCGCAGGCCCGCCACGCCGGCGCTGGAAACGCTCTGAGCGTGCCCCCTGCGCGGGATTCCCGCGCAGGCTTCAGGAGCCGGCCGCAGGACCGCGAGCGCCGGTTCGATGGGGTCGGCGCGCCCCTCAACTTGCGCTGCGTCCCGCTATCCGTCGGAGTCGCAGGTTATGCTGCTTGCGGATTCCGCCTGCCGGCCGACTCCCGGCAGGGACACTCGCTCTTATGGAGAAGCCGCATGTTCAAGTCGCGTTCAACCGTCGTGCTGTTCACCGGTCTGACCCTGCTGGCCGGGTCGTCGGCCTTGCTGGCCGAGCCCAAGGGCCAGGAGGAGCATCCGCAGCAGATGCACTCGTCGCAGCAGGGCAAGGGCCATCAAGGCCAGAACGGGGCCGCGCCGCAGGGGCATAAGCCGCAGAACGGCAGCCCGGCGCAGCGGGGCGGCAAGTCGGCGAGCGGCGGGCCGTCCTACTCTGACGATCACCGCAGCTTCCATGTCGACGGAGACCGCATCCGCGTGACCATCGGCGACAGCCGCGGCTACTGGAGCCCGGGCAAGGCGTTGCCGCCAGGCATCCGCAACAACCTGCAGCGCGGCAAGCCGCTGCCGCCGGGGATCGCCAAGCAGCAGCTGGACAGCCGCCTGGTCAGCCGGCTGCCCTACTACGAGGGCTATCAGTGGCTTCAGGTGGGGACCGATCTGGTGCAGGTGTCTATTTCCACCGGGCTGGTCAACGAGGTGCTCAACGACCTGTTCCACTAAGCAGCGCCATCAGCGGCAGCAGGCCGTCACTGGTCTGCGCCTCGTCAGTGCCCGCTGGCGTTCTCCGCGCCAGCCGGCGCGGTGCGGGTGACCATCACCTGGTCGATGCGGTAGCTGTCGACGTCCATCACCTCGAAGGTGTAGCCGCCCCAGGTCACGCTGTCGGTGCGCTTGGGCACGCGGCGCAGCATGGTCATCAGGAAGCCGGCGAGGGTTTCGTACTCGTCCTCGTGGGGCACGCTGTCGATCTCCAGCGCGCGGCGCACGTCCTGGATCGGCGTGACGCCGTCGATCAGCCAGGAGTTCTCGTCGCGGCGGACGATCTGCTCCTCGTACCAGGGTGAGACCATGTCGCCCATGACGATGCTCATCACGTCGTTGAGGCTGATCAGGCCGACCACCAGGCTGTATTCGTTGACGATCAGGGCGAAGGTTTCGCCGGCCTGGCGGAATTGCTTGAGCACTTCGGCCAGGGTCAGGCGGTCCGGCACCACCAGCGGCTTGCGGATCAGGGCGGGGTCGGCGAGGGAGATCGGCTGGTCGTTGAGCACCCGCTGGAACAGGTCCTTGATGGTGACGTAGCCGACGATGTGGTCGATGTCGCCGTCGCAGACCGGATACGCGGAGTAGGGCTCGTCGGCGATCCGCGAGCGGATCAGCGCATCGGGGTCGTCGCGCAGGAAGTAGACGATGCCTTCCCGGTGGGTCATGGCGCTGGGCAGGGTGCGGGTTTCCAGCTCGAAGATGTTCTCGATGACCTGCTGCTCGCTGGCTGCCAGGGTGCCGGACTGGGCGCCGGCCTGGGTCATGGCCATGATGTCCTCGGGAGTGACGCTGTCGTCGCGCTGCTTGGGCAGCTTGAGCAGGTTGATCACGCTGCTGACGATCCACGAGTAGAGCAGCACCAGCGGCTTGAGCAACGTGGAGAGTATGCGCATCGGGCCGATGACGCGGATGGCGAGCTGTTCGGGAACCGCCATGGCGACCTGCTTGGGAATCAGGTCGGTGATGACGATGAACAGCGAGGTGGTGAGGGTGAACGACACCACGAAACCCAGGGTGGCCGCCTGCTGCGCCTCCAGCCGCAGTGCGAACAGCTCGCTGAACAGCGGGCTGAACAGGCCCTCGCCGACGATGCCGCCGAGGATGGCCAGCGCATTCATGCCGATCTGCACCACGGTGAAGTAGTGGCCGGGCTTTTCCTGGACCTGCATGACCCGCAGGGCGTTGCTGATGCCTTCATCGGCCATCTGGCGGAGCTTCACCGGGCGCGAGGCGGCCAGGGCGATTTCGGCGAGGGAGAAGAAGGCGCTGATCAGGATGAGCAGCAGGAGGAGAAGCAGGCTTTGGCTGACGCTCATAGAGGCTGCATGCACTACGCATGAAAAGTGGATGACGGCTGGAGAGTAGCATGCGGGCATGCGGCGGACATGACAGCGATGGCCCAGGGCGCGGGCTCTGCGCGTGGCGGATTGCCGCCCGCGGCGCGGTTGGCCGATTCTGCTATTTGCGGCGCCGGCCGTTCGGCTACCCTGCAGCTCAGGGGTGGGTGCTGAGGCTTGGCTCGGGGTTGCCGGCCAGCCGTGGCGCCGCTGTGGCGACCCTGCCGTGGGCGGGACAGGAGGGGCAGGCATGAAGGGACAGCCGTTCATCAAGCGCGTGGGCTTTGCCCTGCACGGCCTGCGCCTGGCGGTGCAGCGCGAGGGGAGCTTACGCACCCATCTGCTGGCCGCCGCGGCGGTGCTGGCGGTGCTGCTGGCGACGCGGCCGGCGGCGCTGTGGTGGGCGCTGCTGGCGCTGGCGGTGGGCCTGGTGCTGGTGGCCGAACTGGTCAACAGCGCGCTGGAGACGCTGATCGACCACCTGCACCCCGAGCGCCATCCGGAGATCGGCGCGGCCAAGGACATCGCCGCCGGCGCGGCGCTGGTGGCCAGTGCGGTGGCGCTGCTGGTCGGCGTGGCCTTCGTGCTGCAGTGGTGGTGAGCCTGCGCCGCGCTCAGCCCTGGTCGTAGTCCAGCACCACCGTGGCGCTGCGCGGGTGGGCCTGGCAGGACAGCACGTAGCCGGCCGCGACCTCATGGTCCTCCAGGGCGAAGTTGGCGTCCATCGCCACCTCGCCCTCGACCAGCTTGCACTTGCAGGTGGCGCATACCCCGGCCTTGCACGAGTAGGGCAGCTCGAGACCCTGGGCGAGGCCGGCGTCGAGGATGCTCTGCCCGTCGCCGGCGAGGGCGAAGCTCTGCCGGCGACCGTCGCAGATCAGGGTGACCTGGCTGAGCGCGAGGTCGGCGACCGCCGCGCTGGCGGCGGCTTCGCGAGCGGGGGCGGCGGCGGGCAGGTCGATGTTGAACAGTTCGAAGTGGATGCGCTCGGCCGCCAGGCCGTGGCGTTGCAGGGCGTCGCGGACCGCCTCGGTCATCTCCTGGGGGCCGCAGAGAAAGGCGGCGTCCAGCCCGGCCACCTCGATCCAGCGCGAAAACAGCAGCTCGCACTTGGCGGCGTCGATGCGTCCGCTGTACAGCTCGACTTCCTGCGCCTCGCGACTGAACACGAAGATCAGCTGCAGGCGCGCCAGGTACTGGTTCTTCAGCTGTTCGAGCTGCTCACGGAACAGGGTCTCGGCGCTGCTGCGGTTGCCGTAGAGCAGGGTGAAGCAGCTGTGCGGCTCGCTCTCCAAGGTGGTCTTGACGATCGACAGGATCGGCGTGATGCCGCTGCCGGCGGCCACCGCCAGGTAGCGGCCGGCGCGCGCCGGGTCGAGGGGGACGAAGAAGTGTCCGGCCGGCGGCAGCACCTCGAGGGTCTGTCCGGCCTTGAGCTGGTCGTTGGCGAAGTTGGAGAAGCGTCCGCCGGCCACCCGCTTGATCGCCACGCGCAGCTCGGCGTCGGCCACGCTGGTGCAGATCGAGTAGGGCCGGCGCACCTCTTCGCCGTCGAGGGTGGCGCGCAGGATCAGGTGCTGACCCTGCACATAGAAGAAGGTGTCGCGCAGCTCGGGCGGCACGGCAAAGGCCACCGACACGCTGTCGCGGGTTTCCGGACGCACGTCGCTGATGGTCAGCGGGTGGAACTTGCTCATCCCGGTTTCTCCCTGTGCGGCCTGGGCTGGCCATGCGGATGCACGTGAACGGCCCGCTGGGCAACGGCCTGGCCGAGGCGTTCGACGCTGATGGCAGACGTCCCGCGCGGTGGCCGTTTATCCTGAGTATACGAGCCCGGCGCGTCTGGGCAATTTTCCGGGCAGGCCTGCCGCGCCTCCCGTGAGCCCATATGGAGTCCGAGCATGCCCTGCTACCGTTACGCCGGCGTCACCCCGGTGGTGTCCCCCGACGCCTTCGTCCACCCCACCGCGGTGCTGATCGGCGACGTGATCGTCGGCCCCGGCTGCTACGTCGGGCCGCTGGCCAGCCTGCGCGGCGACTTCGGGCGCATCGTCCTCGAGGAAGGGGCCAACCTGCAGGACACCTGCGTGATCCACGGCTTTCCCGGCAGCGTGACCCGCATCGAGCGCCACGGCCACATCGGCCACGGCGCGGTGCTGCACGGCTGCCGGATCGGCGAGGATGCCATGGTGGGGATGAACGCGGTGGTGATGGACGATGCGCAGATTGCCGCGCGCTCGATCGTCGCCGCCTGCAGCTTCGTCAAGGCGGGTTTCGTCTGCGCGGAGCAGTCGCTGGTGATGGGTGCGCCGGCGCGGGTCAGCCGCCAGCTGACGGCCAAGGAAGTGGCCTGGAAGCAGGCCGGCACCCGCGAGTACCAGGTGCTGGCGCAGCGCTGCCGGGACGCGCTGGAGGAGTGCGAACCGCTGGCCGAACTGGAAGCCGCGCGGCCGGCACTGCCAGCGTCGGCAGTGCGGCCGAAGGGCCAGGGCTAGGCGATCAGACCGCGACCGCCGCCTTGATGTGCGGATGAGACTGGTAGTCTGTCAGCTCGAAGTCCTCGAACTTGAAGGCGAACAGGTCCTTCACGTCCGGGTTGAGCTGCATCTGCGGCAGCGGGTAGGGCGCGCGCGACAGCTGCAGGTCGGTCTGCTCCAGGTGGTTGCTGTACAGGTGGCAGTCGCCGCCGGTCCAGATGAACTCGCCGGGCGCAAGGTCGCAGACCTGCGCCACCATCAGGGTCAGCAGGGCATAGCTGGCGATGTTGAACGGCACGCCGAGGAAGATGTCGGCCGAGCGCTGGTACAGCTGGCAGCTGAGCTTGCCGTCGGCGACGTAGAACTGGAACAGCGCATGGCAGGGCGGCAGGGCCATCTGCTCGACCAGCGCCGGGTTCCATGCCGAGACGATCAGCCGGCGCGAGTCCGGATTGTTCCTGATCATCGCGATCAGGTTGCTGATCTGGTCGATCGACGCGCCGTTGGGCGCCGGCCAGTTGCGCCACTGGTAGCCGTACACCGGGCCGAGGTCGCCGTTGCCGTCGGCCCACTCGTCCCAGATGCGCACGCCGTGGTCCTGCAGGTACTTGATGTTGGTGTCGCCCTGCAGGAACCACAGCAGCTCGTGGATGATCGACTTGAGGTGGCACTTCTTGGTGGTCACCAGCGGGAAGCCGTCAGCCAGATTGAAGCGCATCTGGTGGCCGAACACGCTGTAGGTGCCGGTGCCGGTGCGGTCGCTCTTGAAGGTGCCGGTCTCGCGCACCAGGCGCATCAGGTCGAGATACTGTTTCATCGCAGGCTCGCGGCTCGGAAGGAGCGGAAATGGTAAGTGTCGCCTCGGTGGCGCTCAAGGCAGGCCGCCGGGCGGTATTGGTAGGGTGCGCCCTGCGCACCGAAAGGCCAGCCCATGGTGCGCAGGGCGCACCCTACGGGCCGGCGCCGGTTCAGGCCGCGTGCGCCTGGCGTCGGTAGGCGTAGGCCATCAGCCCCAGGCCGCCGAGGATCATCGGCAGGCTGAGCAGCTGGCCCATGGTCAGCCAGCCGAACGCCAGGTAGCCGAGCTGGGCGTCGGGCACGCGGACGAACTCGACGATGAAGCGGAACAGGCCGTAGCAGGTGGCGAACAGGCCGGACACCGCCATGGTCGGCCGCGGCTTGCGCGAGTACAGCCAGAGGATGGCGAACAGCGCCACGCCTTCGAGAGCGGCCTGGTACAGCTGCGAGGGGTGGCGCGCCAGCTGGGCGGGGTCGCTCCACGCCGGGAACACCATCGCCCACGGCACGTCGCTGGGCTTGCCCCACAGCTCGGCGTTGATGAAGTTGCCGATGCGCCCGGCGCCGAGGCCGATCGGCACCATGGGGGCGATGAAGTCGAGCAGTTCGAACAGGCTCTTGCCGTGGCGCTTGCCGAACCACCACATGGCCAGCATCACGCCGAGGAAGCCGCCATGGAACGACATGCCGCCTTCCCACACGCGCAGCAGCCACAGCGGGTCGCGGAGGAACTGCTCGAAGTTGTAGAACACCACGTAGCCGAAGCGCCCGCCGAGAATCACCCCGCAGGCGGCCCAGAAGATCAGGTCGGACAGGGTGTCGCGGGTCCAGGCGGCGTCGAAGCGCGCCAGGCGGCGGGAGGCCAGCCACCAGGCACCGCCGATGCCGACCAGGTACATCAGGCCGTACCAGTGGATCTTCAGCGGGCCGAGGGCGATGGCCACCGGGTCGATCTGCGGGTAAACCAGCATGTCAGGTCCTCAGAGCAGGAAATTCAGGCCCACGCAGAGCAGCAGCAGGGCGAACAGGCGCTTGAGCATGAGCGGCGACAGGCGGTGGGCCAGCTGCGCGCCGAAGCGGGCGAAGAACATCGAGGTGGCGGCGATGCCGACCAGCGCCGGCAGGTAGACGAAGCCGGCGCTCCACTGCGGCAGCTGCGGCTCGTTGTGGCCCAGCCACATGAAGCTCAGCGCGCTGGCGATGGCGATCGGCAGGCCGCAGGCCGCCGAGGTGGCCACCGCCTGCTGCATCGGCACGCTGCGCCAGGTGAGGAAGGGCACGGTCAGCGAGCCGCCGCCGATGCCGATGATCGCCGAGGCCCAGCCGATCACCCCGCCGGCGACGCCGAGGGCGGTCTTGCCGGGCACCGCGGAGCTGGCCTTGGGTTGCAGGTTGAAGGCCATCTGCGCCGCCACGCTGATGGCGAACACGCCGATGATCTTCTGCAGCCATTCACCGTGCAGCAGGGAGGCGGTCAGGCCGCCGAGCACGCTGCCGCCGAGGATGCCGACCGCCAGCCAGCGCACGATCTCCCAACGCACCGCGCCGCGCCGGTGGTGGGCGCGGATCGAGTTGATCGAGGTGAAGGCGATGGTCGCCAGCGAGGTGCCGACCGCCATGTGGGTGAGCACTTCCGGGGCGAAGCCCTGGGCCTGGAAGCTGTAGATCAGCACCGGCACGATGATCATGCCGCCGCCGACGCCGAACAGTCCGGCCAGCACGCCCGCAGCGGCGCCCAGCAGCAAGTACAGAAGAAATTCCATCGATGGCCTCCAGAACGGCCGCCCATGGTACCGGAAGCGCCCGCGGCCCGCAGCAGCCGGGGGCCGCCTTCAGTTCTGGGTGGAGGCGCCCGGGTTGAGCATGCGCGCCAGGCCGAGGTGGCGCAGGGCCAGGCTGAGGGTGCTGTGGATCAGCGGGGCGTGGTCGATGAGCAGCACCTGGTCGAGCAGTTCGCGGGCCTGCTGCAGGGAGACCTGGCGCAGCAGCCACTTCACCTTGGGCAGGTTGGTGGCGTTCATCGACAGCGAGTCGAAGCCCATGGCCATCAGCAGCATGGCGGCGCTCGGGTCGCCGGCCATCTCGCCGCAGATGCTCACCGGCTTGCCGACGCTGTGCGCATCGTCGACCACGCGCTTGAGGGCGTGGAGGATCGACGGGTGCAGGTAGTCGTAGAGGTTGGCCACCCGCGGGTTGTTGCGGTCCACGGCGAGCAGGTACTGGGTCAGGTCGTTGGAGCCGACCGAGAGGAAGTCGACCTGGCGGGCCAGCTCGCGGGTCTGGAACACCGCGGCGGGAATCTCGATCATCACCCCCACCGGCGGCATCGGCACGTCGACGCCTTCCTCGCGCACCTCGCTCCAGGCGCGGTGCAGCAGACGCTGCGCCTCTTCCAGCTCGGGCAGGCCGCTGATCATCGGCAGCAGGATGCGCAGGTTGTCCAGCCCCTCGCTGGCCTTGAGCATGGCGCGCGCCTGGACCAGGAAGATCTCCGGGTGATCGAGGGTGATGCGGATGCCGCGCCAGCCGAGGAAGGAGTTGTCCTCCTTGATCGGGAAGTACGACAGCGCCTTGTCGCCGCCGATGTCGAGGGTGCGCATGGTCACCGGCAGCGGGTGGAAGGCGGCCAGCTGCTGGCGGTACAGGGCGACCTGTTCCTTCTCGCTGGGGAAGCGCTCGTTGGTCATGAACGGCACTTCGCTGCGGTACAGGCCGACGCCCTCGGCGCCGCGCTCGTGGGCGCGGGCGATGTCGGCGAACAGGCCGGTGTTGGCCCACAGCGGCAGGCGGTGGCCGTCGAGGGTCTCGCAGGGCAGGCAGCGCAGGGATTCGAGGCCGAGGTTGAGCTGGCGCTCCTCCTCGGCGATCTCGGCGAACTGGCGGCGCAGGCCGGGCGAGGGGTTGGTGAACACGTCGCCGCGATAGCCGTCGACGATCAGCTCGATGCCGTCGACCATGCTGTAGGGCAGGTCGGCCGCGCCCATCACCGTGGGGATGCCCATGGCGCGGGCGAGGATGGAGACGTGCGAGTTGCTCGAGCCGCGCACCGAGACCAGACCGACCAGCTTGCCGGGCGGCACTTCGCCGAGCATCGCCGGCGACAGCTCCTCGCTGACCAGGATAGTGTTGTCCGGGTACACCAGCTTCTGCTGGCGGGCCTGCTGCAGGTAGGCGAGCAGGCGCCGGCCAATGTCGCGCACGTCCGAGGCGCGCTCGCTGAGGTAGGCGTCGTCCATCTGCTCGAAGCGCTGCACGTGGCCGTTGACTACCTGGCGCAGGGCGCCCTGCGCCCACTGACCGGTCTCGATCACCTTGATCACCTCGCCGCCGAGCGAGGCGTCGTCGAGCATCATCAGGTAGACGTCGAACAGCGCGCGCTCCTGCTGGCGCAGCTGGCTGGCCAGGCGTGCGGACAGCGCATGGATGTCGGCGCGCACCGCCTCGAGGGCGTTGTAGAAGTAGGCGATCTCGCCGTCGATGTCGCTGACCTGGCGATCCGGCACCACCTCCAGGTCGGCGGCCGGCAGCACCACCACGGCGCTGCCCAGGGCCACGCCCGGCGAGCCGGGCACGCCGACGAAGCGGGTGTCCTCGATGGCCTTGCCCTGCTTGCCGAGGCCGCGGATCGAGCCGGTGGCCTCGGCGTGGGCGATGACGCCGGCGAGCTGGGCGCTCATGGTGACCAGGAAGGCTTCCTCGCCCTCGTCGAACTGGCGGCGCTCCTTCTGCTGCACCACCAGCACGCCCATCACCCGCCGGTGGTGGATGATCGGTGCGCCGAGGAAGGAGGCGTAGCGCTCCTCGCCGGTTTCGGCGAAGTAGCGGTAGCGCGGGTGGCTGGCGGCGTCCTCGAGGTTGAGCGGCTCCTCGCGGGTGCCGACCAGGCCGACCAGGCCTTCGCTGGGGGCCATGCTGACCTGGCCGATGGCGTCCTTGTTGAGGCCTTCGGTGGCCATCAGCACGAAGCGGTTGCTCTGCGGATCGAGCAGGTACACCGAGCAGACCTGGGTGCCCATGGCTGCGCGCACGCGCTCGACGATGATCGTCAGGGCGGTGTCCAGATCCCGGGCGGAGTTGACCTCCTGGATGATCTTGCGCAGCGTGTGGAGCATGGTCAAAGGGGCGTCGCTCCCAAGAGAAGGCGGTGGTCGGTGGGTGGTGGTCAGGCGCGGATCGGCAGGCGCGGGGCCAGCTCCTTCAGGGCACGACGATACACCTCGCGCTTGAAGGAAACGACCTGACCCAGCGGATACCAATAGCTGACCCAGCGCCAGTCGTCGAACTCCGGCTTGCCGGTCAGGTCCATGCGCACCCGCTGTTCGTCGCCGGTCAGGCGCAGCAGGAACCACTTCTGCTTCTGGCCGATGCACAACGGCTGGCTGTGGGTGCGCACCAGGCGCTGCGGCAAACGATAGCGCAACCAGCCGCGGGTGCAGGCGAGAATGCGCACATCTTCGGGCTCCAGGCCCACTTCTTCATTCAATTCGCGAAACAGCGCATCTTCCGGCGATTCCTGCGGGTTGATCCCGCCCTGGGGGAACTGCCAGGCGTCCTGGTTGATGCGCCGCGCCCACATCACCTGGCCGACCTCATTGGCCAGAATGATGCCGACATTCGGTCGGAAGCCATCGGGATCGATCATGGCAGGCACCTCAAAACAGATATGCCCGGATTGTTCCACAAAGCCCGTCACAGCGGCAACGCGCGTGCGTCCGCGCATGGGCAGTCCTGGCAAAACGGGGTACGCTAGCCCATTCCCATCCTGCCTTGAGAGAGCCTATCCGTGCGTCTGGCGCTTTTCGATCTCGACAATACCCTGCTGGCCGGCGACAGCGACCACGCCTGGGGCGACTGGCTGTGCCGGCGCGGCATCCTCGACGAAGCCGTCTACAAGGCGCGCAACGACGAGTACTACGAGGACTACCTAGCCGGGCGCCTGGACATCAGCGCCTACCTGAACTTCTGCCTGGCCGTGCTCGGCCAGTACGACCGGGCGCAGCTGGACGCCTGGCACCGCGAGTTCATGGCCGAGTGCATCGAGCCGATCATCCTCGCCAAGGGCGAGGCGCTGCTCGCCGAGCACCGCGCCGCCGGCGACCAGCTGGTGATCATCACCGCCACCAACCGCTTCGTCACCGGGCCGATCGCCGCGCGCCTGGGCGTCGACACCCTGCTGGCCACCGAGTGCGAGATGCAGGGCGAGCAGTACACCGGGCGCACCACCGACATCCCCTGCTTCCGTGAGGGCAAGGTGACCCGCCTGGAGCGCTGGCTGCTGGAGAACGACCTGAGCCTGGAGGGCAGCTGCTTCTACAGCGACTCGCGCAACGACCTGCCGCTGCTGGAGCTGGTCGACTGCCCGGTGGCGGTCGATCCCTGCGCGGAGCTGCGCGCCATCGCCGAACAGCGCGGCTGGCCGGTGCTCTCGCTGCGCTGATTGTTCAGCCACAAACGACAACGGCGCCTGCGGGCGCCGTTGTCGTTTGTGGGCTGGCCGCCGCCGTGTCGTTGCTCCCTGCCGGCGACGAGTGGCGTTGGTTCAGACCGGCTTGTTCACCATCAGGAAGAAGATCGCCAGGAAGGCAATGAACGCCGGCCAGCCGAGGGCGAACCACCAGGCCATGTAGCGCCCGGCCATGGCGGGCAGCGGCGTGCCGTCGCGTTCGGCCTGCACGGCGAGGTCGCGCACGCGGATCTGCAGCCACACCACCGGCAGCCAGCACAGTCCGGCCAGGGCGTAGAGCAACAGGGTCGCCAGCAGCCAGGTGTGGCCGAGCGGCCAGCCTGCCAGGTAGACCATGGCCAGTCCGCTGGCCGGCTGCAGCAGCGCGCAGGGGGTGGTGAACAGCCAGTCGGCGGCGACCACGTGGCGGAAGGTGGTGGCGATGGTCGCCAGCTGCCCGCTGCGCCAGGCGCGCCAGGCGTAGTAGGCCGAGCCGAGGCCGGTGCCGAACAGCAGGGTGGAGGAAAGGATGTGCAGGGTCTTGAGCAGCAGGTAGGGGATCATGCGCGAGTCCGTTCGCCGGAGGGCTGTAGCCACAGCAACCATAGGCTGGCGCCGAGCAGCACCAGGTTCTTGCCGACGCCCTGGAACGGATCGAACCAGTAGTGCGGCAGCAGCCAGGTGATCAGCGCCGTGTAGCCAAGCATCAGGGCGATCTGCGCCTGCAGGGCGTGGCGTCGCCAGCGCCGCCACAGCAGGCCGAGGCCCAGCGCGCCATCGAGCAGGGCGCCGCTGACCACGGCGATCCGCGCTGGCCAGCCGTCGATGCCCGCTTCGGCAAGGATGCGCAGGCTCCAGGCGAAGCCGGGGCCGAGACAGGCCAGCGCGGTACCCAGCCAGACCAGCACCAGCAGCGCGAGCAGCAGCGGCGGCACGATCAGGCCGGCGCTGTCCGCCGCCTGCGGCCAGTCGTGCAGACGGGCCGTCAGCGGTAGGCAGCGGTAGCCGCAGGCCTCGGCCAGTGGCTCGGCCGCGGCGAGGTTGTCACGGCGGGCCAGGCGCAGGGTCTGGCAGTTCAGTGCGCGCCATCCAGCGCGCTCGCCAAGCCAGGCACCGAGGGCGGCCAGCGGCCGCGGCAGCGTCGAGTAGCGCCCCGCTCCCCGGCCCTGGGCGGCACGCAGGCGGTCGACTATCTGGCCCTGGGTCAGCGCCTCGGGACCGACCAGCGCCAGGCTGCACGGTTGCTCCGGCCAGCGCTGCAGCAGGGCGAGCACCGCGGCGCACAGGTCGTCGATATGCAGCGGCTGCAGGCGTGCGCGGTTGTCCAGCAGCGGCGTCCACGGCCAGGGCGACAGGCGCAGCAGCCAGCGGCTGCTGGCCGCGCCGGGGCCGAGCACCAGCGAGGGGCGCAGCACCACCGCAGCAATGCCGAGGCTCAGTAGGTGGCGCTCGGCCGCGGCCTTGGTGGCGAGAAAGTCGGTGTCCGGCCCGTCTTCGGCGCCGAGTGCGGAGATCTGCAGCACCCGCGCGCCCCGAGCGGCGGCCAGTTCGAACAGGGCGCAGGCACCCAGGTTCTGTACCTCGTCCAGCTGCGTGCGGTCGGTGGAGAGCAGGCCGGCGGCGTTTATCACCAGCTCGATGCCTGCGGGCCAGGCAAAGGCGCGCGGATCGCGGGCCAGCTCGGCCAGGTCCAGCCGGCACCAGTCGCCGCTGGCGCCGGAGTCGGGCTGGCGGGCGGTGGCGAGCACCTGGTGGCCGGCCGCACTCAGCGCGACATGCAGGTGGCGGCCGATGAAGCCGCCGGCACCGACCAGCAGGATGCGCATCAGCGCGTCCTCCGGGGCGGCAGGTGGAGCGGGTGGGGCATGGCGATCACCTCCCTGTGATCGGTCTGGCCGGGGTCAGCCGAGGAACAGCCGGTAGGCCGGGTCGTTGCTCTCGTCCCAGTACGGATAGCCGATACCGTCGAGGGCCTCGGTGAGCAGCGCCCGCTCGTCCTCCGGCACCTGCAGGCCGACCAGCACGCGGCCGTCGGCGGCGCCGTGGTTGCGGTAGTGGAACATCGAGATGTTCCAGCGCCCGCCGAGCTTGTTGAGGAAGTTGAACAGCGCACCGGGGCGCTCGGGGAATTCGAAGCGGTACACCCGCTCGTTCTCCGCGCCCGGCGCGTGGCCGCCGACCATGTGGCGGATGTGCAGCTTGGCCAGCTCGCTGTCGGTCAGGTCGAGCACCGGGAAGCCCTGCTCGCGCAGCATCGCCACCAGCTGTTCGCGCGGGTCGTTCTCCGGATGGGTCTGCACGCCGACGAAGATCTGCGCCTCGTCCGGCGACTTGTAGCGGTAGTTGAACTCGGTGATCGCGCGCTTGCCGATGGCCTGGCAGAACGCCTTGAAGCTGCCCGGCTTCTCCGGGATGGTCACCGCGATGATCGCCTCGCGCTGCTCGCCCAGCTCGGCGCGCTCGGCGACGTAGCGCAGGCGGTCGAAGTTGACGTTGGCACCGGAGTCGATGGCCACCAGGGTCTGCCCGCTGACGCCGCGGCGCTGCACGTAGCGCTTGATCCCGGCGACGCCGAGGGCGCCGGCGGGCTCGGTGATCGAGCGGGTGTCGTCGTAGATGTCCTTCATCGCCGCACAGATCTCGTCGGTGCTGACGGTGACCACCTCGTCGACGAAGGCGCGACAGATGCGGAACGGCTCGGCGCCGATCTGCGCCACCGCCACGCCGTCGGCGAACAGGCCGACCTGGCTGAGGATCACTCGCTCGTCGGCGGCCAGCGCGGCGCGCAGGCAGTCGGACTCCTCCGGCTCGACGCCGATCACCTTGATGTCCGGGCGCAGGTACTTCACGTAGGCGGCGATGCCGGCGATCAGCCCGCCGCCGCCGACCGGCACGAAGATCGCGTCGAGGCGGCCCGGCTGCTGGCGGAGGATCTCCATGGCGATGGTGCCCTGGCCGGCGATCACGTCCGGATCGTCGTAGGGATGCACGAAGGTGTAGCCCTTCTCCTCGACCAGCTTGAGGCAGTGCGCCAGCGCCTCGGGGAAGGCGTCGCCGTGCAGCACCACGCGGGCGCCGCGGGCGCGCACCGCCTGCACCTTGATGTCCGGCGTGCTCTTGGGCATGACGATGATCGCCTTGATGCCGAGCTTCTTCGCACTCAGCGCCAGGCCCTGGGCGTGGTTGCCGGCGGAGGCGGCGATCACCCCGCGGGCCTTTTCCTCCTCGCTGAGCTGGGCGACCTTGTTGTAGGCGCCGCGGATCTTGAAGGAGAACACCGGCTGCAGATCCTCGCGCTTGAGCAGGATCTGGTTGTTCAGTCGTTCGGACAGGCTGCGCGCCGGTTGCAGGGGGGTTTCCACCGCCACATCGTAGACGGGCGAGGTGAGGATCTTCTTCACGTACTGTTCGAGCATCGGAGAGTTCGCAGACGGGGTAGGCGGAATGGGCCCGAGTCTACTCTCGCCACCGCCCATCGGCCACCGGCAAAAACCCGCCCGCTGCGCCGATCCGCGCCGTCTTGACGTTATAATGCCGGTCGATTTTTCTCTTCGCGGAATCCGCCATGAACCAGGATCAGCTCAAGCAGGCGGTGGCCCAGGCCGCTGTCGATTTCATCCATCCGCGCCTCGAGTCGCGCAGCATCGTCGGCGTCGGCACCGGCTCCACCGCCAACTGCTTCATCGACGCCCTGGCGAAGATCCGTCACGACTTCGATGGCGCGGTGGCCAGCTCCGAAGCCACCGCCGCCCGCCTGAAGAGCCACGGCATCCCGGTGTACGACCTCAACAGCGTTGCCGAGCTGGAGTTCTATGTCGACGGCGCCGACGAGACCAATGCGCGCCTGGAGCTGATCAAGGGCGGCGGCGGCGCGCTGACCCGCGAGAAGATCGTCGCGGCGGTGGCCAAGACCTTCATCTGCATCGCCGACGGCAGCAAGCTGGTCGAGCGCCTCGGCGAGTACCCGCTGCCGGTGGAAGTGCTGCCGATGGCGCGCAGCCATGTGGCCCGCGAACTGGTCAAGCTGGGCGGCGACCCCGAGTACCGCGAAGGCTTCGTCACCGACAACGGCAACCTCATCCTCGACGTGCACAACCTGCTGATCGGCGATGCGGTGGCCTTGGAGCAGCAGATCAACAACATCGTCGGCGTGGTCACCAACGGCCTGTTCGCCGCCCGCCCGGCCGACCTGCTGCTGCTCGGCACCAACGAGGGCGTGCGCCGCCTCGAACGCTGAGTTTCGGCGTGCCCCCGCGGAAGGCCGGCCACCCTGGGGGGGGACGGCCTTCTTGCTGTCTGGGGTGCGGATTTCCCGGTTGGCGGCGGCGTGGTCCGGCAGGCCACGCAAATAGCGTCTAGTTTTATCCGCAAGCGATCCGCCAACCAAGGAGGTATGCCATGTCCGGCAAGTTTCGCCTGAAGAAAGCCAGCAACGGCCAGTTCCAGTTCAACCTGGAGGCCAGCAACGGTCAGCCGATCCTGAGCAGCGAGCAGTACAAGGCCAAGGATTCGGCGCTCAACGGCATCGAGTCTGTGCGCAAGAATGCCGTGCGCGAAGGGGCCTTCGAGCCGCTGACCGCCAAGGACGGGCGGCCGTACTTCGTGCTCAAGGCCACCAACGGCCAGGTGATCGGTCAGAGCCAGATGTATGCCAGCGCCGCCAGTTGCAACCAGGGCATGGAGTCGGTCAAGAAGCACGCGCCCGAGGCGCTGCTGGTGGACGAGACGCTGGCCGGCTAGGCGCTCAGCGCGGCGTGCTGCCCGGCTGGCGGCTGAACACATAGAAGCGGTTGGGCTCGCCGACCACGTAGATGTTGCCCTGCGCGTCCATGGTCACGCCCTCCGGCTGCGCGATGCTGCCGGTCAGGCCGTTGCGGCCGCCGAACAGGCTGAGGAAGCTGAAGGGCCTGCCCTGTTCGTCCAGCTCCAGCAGCAGGCGCGACTCGTCGGAGAGCAGCAGGGTGCGGCCGCTGCGCGGGTCGACGGTCAGCGAGGACAGGTCGCGCACCGGCAGGCTCGCGCTGGGCAGCGCCTCGAGCGTCACGCCGGCGTCCGCCGCGTCGGGAAGCGGCAGGCTGAACAGGCCCAGCGGGTCGCGCTCCTTGGCCAGCAGCAGGCGCCGGGTGCGCGGATTCCAGGCCAGGCCTTCGAAGCCCTTGTTGCCGGCGTCGGCAAAGCCGAGGTCGTAGCGGGCGGTGTCCGCCAGGTCGAGGCGTTGCGCGTCCGCGGCGAGGCGGAACACCGCCAGCAGGTGGTGGCGCTCGTCGACGATGGCCAGGCGGCCGTCGCCCAGCGCTTCCACCGCTTCCGGGTCGGCGAAGCCGACCAGCGCGATGCTGCGCAGCACCTGGCCGTCCCGGCTCAGCTCGACCAGCTTGGGGTGCTTGCCGGTGACGGTGAACAGGGTGTCGCTCGGCGGGTTCCAGGTCAGTCCGGAGGTTTCGTCCTGTTCCAGCCCCGAGAGGGTGGCTTCCCGCGCCAGGCGGTAGTCCGGCAGCCAGATGCCGGCGGCGCGCGCCGCGGGGGGCACCGCCTGCTCGCGCCAGTACAGTTCCAGCTGTGCGCCCCAGTGCATGAAGTGGCTGTCGATCAGCGCTCCGGCGCCGATCGACAGCAGGAGGGCGGGCAGCAGGAAGCGGCGGGCAGTGCGAGGCGGCATGGGCGACAGGCTCTCAAGGTGGCGGATGCCGCAGCATGCCTGCAGCCTGTTGAAAACGATGTGAATGTCTGCGCAGCGGAGCCACGAGCCGGTACTCGCCCGGCTCGTGGCGTGGCTCAGAGCACGCGGCTCTCGAAGCGGCACAGCTCGGGCAGCTCGACCACCAGGTGGTCGCCGCTGGCCAGGGCGCCGACGCCGGCCGGGGTGCCGGTCAGCACCACGTCGCCCGGCTGCAGGGAGAAGTGGCCGCTGATGTAGCGGATCAGCTCGAGGATCGGCGTCAGCATGTCGCGGCTGTTGCCGTCCTGGCGCAGTTCGCCGTTGATGCTCAGGCGCACGCCGATGTCGGCCAGGTCTTCCACGGCATCGCCGGGGACGAACGGCGACAGCGGGCAGGCACCGTCGAAGGCCTTGGCGATTTCCCACGGGTGGCCCTTGTCCTTGAGGCGGCTCTGCACGTCGCGCAGGGTCAGGTCGAGGGCGACGCCGAAACCGCTGATGGCATCGCGGATTTCCTCGTCGTTCGGCCGGGTCGACAGCGGCTTGCCGATCAGCACGGCGATTTCCGCCTCGTAGTGCACGCTGCCGCGTTCCTGTGGAAGGGCGAAGCCGCCCTCCAGCGCCACGGCGGCGGTGGCCGGCTTGATGAACAGCAGCGGTTCGCTCGGCACCGGGTTGTTCAGTTCCTTGGCGTGTTCCGCGTAGTTGCGGCCGACGCAGACCAGCTTGCCCACCGGGAAGTGGATGCGGGTGCCGTCGACGTACTGGTGCTGGTAGCTCATGACAGACTCCTGATAATCCATAGGGTGGAAAACGGCCGGCGGCCTTTTCCACCGTTCGCGGTCAGGGTGGAAAACGCTACGCGGTTTTCCACCCTGCGCGAGTCAGGCGAAGATCTTGCCGGGGTTCATGATGCCGTTGGGATCGAACACGGCCTTGATCGCCTTCATGCAGGCGATCTCTTCCGGCGAGCGGCTGTAGCCCAGGTAGTCGCGCTTGGTCATACCCACGCCGTGCTCGGCGCTGATCGAGCCGTGGTACTTCTCGACGGTCTCGAATACCCACTTGTTGACCGTGGCGCACTTGGCGAAGAACTCTTCCTTGGCCATGGCGTCGGGCTTGAGGATGTTCAGGTGCAGGTTGCCGTCGCCGATGTGGCCGAACCAGACGATCTCGAAGTCCGGGTAGTGTTCGCCGACGATGGCGTCGATTTCCTTGAGGAAGTCCGGCACCTTCGACACGGTGACCGAGATGTCGTTCTTGTACGGGGTCCAGTGCGAGATGGTCTCGGAGATGTACTCGCGCAGCTTCCACAGGTTCTGCAGCTGCTGCTCGCTCTGGCTCATCACGCCGTCGAGCACCCAGCCCTGCTCGACGCAGTGCTCGAACAGCTCCAGGGCGGCGTTGGCCACCTCCTCGCTGCTGGCTTCGAACTCGAGCAGCGCGTAGTACGGGCACTCGGTCTCGAACGGCGCCGGCACGTCGCCGCGCCCCAGCACCTTGGCCAGCGCCTTGTCGGAGAAGAACTCGAAGGCGGTCAGGTCGAGCTTGCCCTGGAAGGCGTGCAGCACCGGCATGATCGAGTCGAGATCCGGCGTGCCGAGGACCATGGCGGTGAGGTTCTTCGGCGCTCGCTCGAGGCGCATGGTGGCCTCGACCACGAAGCCGAGGGTGCCTTCGGCGCCGATGAACAGCTGGCGCAGGTCATAGCCGGTGGCGTTCTTGATCAGGTCGCGGTTCAGCTCGAGGATCTCGCCGGCGCCGGTGACCACCTTGAGGCCGGCCACCCAGTTGCGGGTCATGCCGTAGCGGATCACCTTGATGCCGCCGGCATTGGTGCCGATGTTGCCGCCGATCTGGCTGGAACCGGCCGAGGCGAAGTCCACCGGGTAGTACAGGCCCTGCTCCTCGGCGAAGTTCTGCAGCTGCTCGGTGACCACGCCGGCCTGGCAGCGCACGGTGCGGTCGAAGGCGTTGAAGTCGAGAATCTTGTTCATGTAGTCGAACGACACCACCACTTCGCCGTGGGCGGCGACGGCGGCGGCGGACAGGCCGGTGCGCCCGCCCGAGGGCACCAGGGCGACCTGGCGCTGGTTGGCCCAGCGCACGATGGCCTGGACTTCCTCGATGCTCTTGGGGAAGACGATGGCCAGCGGATTGGGCTCGAACTGCTTGGTCCAGTCCTTGCCAAAGGCGTCCAGGGAGGAGGCGTCGGTGAGCACCTTGCCGGGCTCGACCAGGGTCTTCAGTTCATCGATCAGGGCAGCTTGCGTCATCTGCGGGAATCTCGGGCAATTCATGGTCACCCTGAGCAGGCTTCATGCTCGGGGATGGGCGCTTCGCGGGGGGGCTATGTTAACATACGCCCCCCGCCAATCGCGCCCGCCGCCGACTCGCGGGTCGGCCAGCCCGCGCTGTCCACCGCCCAGCCAATTTCCCGGGACAACAGGTTTACGCAGATGAGCAAGACGACCTCTCTCGACAAGAGCAAGATCAAGTTCCTTCTTCTCGAAGGTGTGCACCAGAACGCCGTGGATACCCTGAAGGCCGCCGGCTACACCAGCATCGAGTACCTGAAGGGCGCGCTGTCCGAAGAGGAGCTCAAGGAAAAGATCGCCGACGTGCACTTCATCGGCATCCGTTCGCGTACCCAGCTGACCGAGGAAGTCTTCGACTGCGCCAAGAAGCTGGTCGCCGTCGGCTGCTTCTGCATCGGCACCAACCAGGTCAACCTGAACGCCGCCCGCGAGCGCGGCATCGCGGTGTTCAACGCGCCCTACTCGAACACCCGTTCGGTGGCCGAGCTGGTGCTGGCCGAGGCCATCCTGCTGCTGCGCGGCATTCCGGAGAAGAACGCCTCCTGCCACCGCGGCGGCTGGATCAAGAGCGCGGCCAACTCCTTCGAGATCCGTGGCAAGAAGCTCGGCATCGTCGGCTACGGCTCCATCGGCACCCAGCTCTCCGTGCTGGCCGAGGCGCTGGGCATGCAGGTGTTCTTCTACGACACCGTGACCAAGCTGCCGCTGGGCAACGCCACCCAGGTGGGTAGCCTGCACGAACTGCTGGGCATGGCCGACATCGTCTCCCTGCACGTGCCGGAACTGCCGTCCACCCAGTGGATGATCGGCGAGAAGGAAATCCGCGCCATGAAGAAGGGCGGCATCCTGATCAACGCCGCCCGCGGCACCGTGGTCGAGCTGGATCACCTGGCCGAGGCGATCAAGGACGAGCACCTGATCGGCGCCGCCATCGACGTGTTCCCGGTCGAGCCCAAGTCCAACGACGAGGAATTCGAGAGCCCGCTGCGCGGCCTGGATCGCGTGATCCTGACCCCGCACATCGGCGGCTCCACCGCCGAGGCGCAGGCCAACATCGGCCTGGAAGTGGCCGAGAAGCTGGTCAAGTACAGCGACAACGGTACCTCGGTGTCCTCGGTCAACTTCCCGGAAGTGGCCCTGCCGGCGCACAAGGGCAAGCACCGCCTGCTGCACATCCACGAGAACATCCCGGGCGTGATGAGCGAGATCAACAAGGTCTTCGCCGAGAACAACATCAACATCGCCGGCCAGTTCCTGCAGACCAACGAGAAGGTCGGCTACGTGGTGATCGACGTTGACGCCGAGTACTCCGATCTGGCGCTGGAAAAGCTGCAGCAGGTCAAGGGCACCATCCGCAGTCGCGTGCTGTTCTAAGCGCTCTGCACGGATGAAAAAAGGGAGGCCTCGGCCTCCCTTTTTCGTTGCCGCGCTTATTTCACGGTGACGGTGATCTTCTCCGACTGCACCGGCGGGTCGAGCGGCACGTGGTTCTTGTCGCCCACCAGCAACTGCAGGGTGTGCTTGCCCGGCGGCAGGGTGAGCTCGGTTTCGGTCTGGCCCTTGCCGAAGTGGCGGATGTTGTCGCTGGCCGGCAGCGGCTGGTCGAGTGCCGGCGCCTCGCTCACGTCCACCAGCAGGTGGTGATGGCCGGTGGCCGGCGCATCGGTGCCGGCCGGGGCCACGCCCATGCCCTTGAGGCCGAACTTGACGGTGAAGGTCTGGCCGACGGTGGCGCCGCTGGCCGGCTCGATGAAGTACACGGCGGCGCCGGCCGGGGCCGGGGTGCGCGGCGTTTCGGCCAGGGCCGGGGTGGCCAGGATGACGGCGGCCAGCAGGCCGCAGGTGGCAAGCAGGGATTTCATCGCAAGGTTCCTTATGCGTGGGGAAGTCCAGTACAGACTAGCCGCTGTCGCGAAAGGTTCCAGTCGATGGCAGGCCGCGGGCTAGAGCGGCCCGTTGCCGCGACGGCGATACCAGCCGGTGAGCGACAGGCGCTCGCGGCTGGCCGGCAGCACCTCGTGGGGGAAGTCGCCCGACATGAACACCACCAGGGTGCCGGCGGCCGGCGGCACGTCGTGCTCGCGGCCGTCGGCCAGCTCGATGCGCAGGGCACCGCCGTGCTCCGGCCGCCAGTCCTCGTTGAGGTAGAACACCGTGGTCACCGTGCGGCGGTCGTCGTCGCGGAAGCGGTCCAGGTGGCGGCGGTAGAAGCTGCCCGGCGGGTACAGGGCGAAGTGGCACTCGTAGTCCTCGAGGCCGAGGAACAGCTCGCGGTTGAGGCGCTCGCGCAGGCTGTCGAGCATCCCCAGGTAGGCGTCGGTGGTGGCCGTTTCGCCGGCGGCGAGCCACTGGATATGGTCGCCGCGGATGCTCTCGTCGAGGGTCTGCCCGCCGGCACGGCCGATCGCGGCGCGGGTCAGGGCGCCGGCGGCGTAGCGGCGCCGGCACTCGGTGGCCAGCGCGGCGGTCAGTTCGGCCGGCAGGGCGAGTGACTGCACCGACCAGCCCTGGCTGGCCAGGTCGTCGAGGATATCGTCGAGGAGGGGAAGCGGCGTGTTGTGCTCGGTCATGGCGCATTCTATTGAGCCGTTTGGCGAACAGGCAACTGCGGCGCGAGGGGGCCGCTCGAGGGCGGTGACGGACAAAAGCACTTTTCGGCTGTCCAATCCGGCTGGACGGTCCCCGTTGTCCGCGCCGGCGCCTCGACAAGCCGGACCTCGGGGTCGACAATACGCACCTGTTTCGCGGGAGTTGCCATGCGCGTCCTGATTGCCCTTGCCTTGAGCCTTGTCAGCCTGTTCAGTCATGCCGACGAGCATGACCTGCTCTACGAACTGGCTGGCTGGCCGCAGCAGCGGGAAAACTTCAGTGCCGCCGTGGTCGCGGCCCAGCAGCGCTATCAGGGCAGCCTGCCGCCGGCGGTCTACCAGACCCTGGTGGCCAACAGCAACCGCCGCTTTGCCGCGCAGGCGATGGACCAGCGCGCGCTCGCCAGCCTGCGCAGCAGCCTGCCCGATCCGCTGCCGGCGATCCGCTTCTTCGACAGCCCGCTGGGCCGCGCGGTGGTGCAGCGCGAGGTGCGCGCCAGCTCGCCGGCCGAACTGGCGCGCAATGCCAAAGGTCTGCCGCGGCTGGACGCCACGCCGGCGCGCCGCGCCCTGGTCACGCGCCTGGGCAAAGCCCTGCCGGCACGCGAGGCGGGCGCGGAAGTCAGCCTGGCGCTGGCCGGCGTCGCCGCCGACAGCCTCACCCAGATGCTGCCGGGCCTGCCCGGCCTGCTCGGCAACGGTGGCTCGCAGGAGCTGCTGGGCGGCCAGCGCGAGCGGCTGCAGCAGCAGATCGGCAGCGAGCTGGAGAACACCCTGCTGTACGTCTACCGCGACCTCGGCGATGCCCAGCTGGGCGAGTACGCGGCCTTCGCCGAGTCGGCGGAGGGCCAGGTCTACTACCGCGCCGCGCTGCAGGCGATCAAGGCGGCGCTGCAGGCGGGGCAGTAGTCCGGCGTCGTGCAGGGTGCGCGGTGCGCACCGTCTATTCTCTCCCGGGTGCGCGCGGCGCACCCTACGCCTCAATCTCCGCCGCCAGCCGGCGGATTTCCTCCTGACGCTCGGCGTACTGCCCGCGGATCGCCCCGTTCAACGTCGACCATTCGGGGTGGGCGCGCGCCCGCTGCAGCGCCGCCGGCAACTGGCCCTCGCGCCAGGCCTGCGCCTGCGGGGTGTCCAGGCGGATCTGCTGCTGCGCGGCGTGGCCGCGGGCCTCCAGCGCACCGAGCAGCTGGCGCTGGCGCAGGGCCAGCAGGCGCAGCACGGCGTCGTCGACGCTCAGCTCGCGCTGGCCGGTCAGCTTGCCCTTGATCCGGCCGCCGTAGTTGCGCAGGGTCTGCCAGGTGCCGCCGGCGATGGCCCCCAGCGCCGCTGCGGCGCCGAGGGTGATGCCGCCGGCCAGCAGGTCGATGCCGGCGCCGGCGGCGGCGCCCGCTGCCATGCCGCCACCGACCTTCACCCCCAGCTGCTTGAGGGTTGCCGGATGGAACAGGTCGTCGCCCCAGCGTCCGTCCAACAGCGGCAGCTCGCCGGCCTCGGCGTCGTCGCTGCGGAAGGCGTACAGGCGCAGCAGGTCGTCGACGCAGCGCTGTTCGCGGCTGCGCAGGTCGCTGCGCAGCTGCGTGGTGGCCGAGGCCAGGCTGGCCTCGTCGCCCGGCACCAGGCGGCGGCCGGCGGCGGCGTCCAGCAGCAGCTCGGCGATCAGCCGCGCAGCGGCCTGGCGGCGGGCGCGGCGCTGCGCCTCGTGGTCGACGATCAGGCGCTCCAGCTGCGGCCGCGCCCGCTCCAGCAGCAACGCCAGGCTTTCATACAGGCGCCGCTCGCCGTCCAGCGGCGGCGCCACGCTGTCGAAGCGCACCAGCGCGTGCAGGCCGAGGCGGGCCAGCGCCGTGCGCCAGTCAGCCTCGCGATGTTCGGCACTGGCGACGAAATTGAGCACCGGCAGCAGTGGCTTGCCGCAGTCGGCCAGCACCGCCAGCTCGTCGCGGTACTTGGCCAGCACCGGCTCGCGGGCGTCGATCACGTACAACCCGGCGTCGGAGGCGAGCAGCTGGCGCAGCACCTTGGCCTCCTGCTCGAAGCGGGCGCGCGCCTCGGGACTGGCCAGCAGGCGCTGGATGCGTTCGGGGCCGTCCAGGCGCACGCCGGGCGGCTCGAGGGCGTCGAGGTAGTCGCGCAGGGCGATGGCGTCCTCCAGACCGGGGGTGTCGTACAGCTCGAGCAGCGCCTCGCCGTCCACCGACAGCCGCGCGCCCTCCACGTGGCGGGTGGTGCTGGGGCGGTGGGAGACCTCGCCGAAGCCGACGTCGCGGGTCAGGGTGCGCAGCAGCGAGGTCTTGCCGACGTTGGTATGGCCGACCACGGCCAGCTTCAGCGGCTCAGTCATGTCCCGTCTCCAGCCAGCTCAGCGCGGCGTGGTTCGCCGCGGGCAGCTGCAGGCGCGCGAGGGCGGCGTGCCAGTCGCCGAGGCGCGCCGCGTCCAGCGCCTCGCCGGGCGGTGCTGGCAGCAGCCAGATGCGTGTTTCCGCGGCCGTGCGCGCCAGTTCGCCGAGCAGCGCCAGGGTGCCGCGATCCGGCGAGCGGCGCGGATCGCAGGCGACCAGCAGGCGCGCGGGCGGCTGGCGGGTCAGCTGCTCGAGCAGGGCGCGGCGCTGGCTGCGCTCGTCGAGGATGCCGGCATCGGTCACGCCGGCCGGCAACGCCGGCGGCCAGGGGCGGCGGTCGTCCAGTTCCACCGCGACCAGCAGGGCGCCCTGGCTGGCGGTCTGGGCATGACCGGCCGGCGGCTGGTGCAGCTGCGCCGGCGCCGCATCGCTGACACCGAGGCGCTCGCTGGAGGGCAGCAGGCGCTCGCGCAGGCGGCTGTAGCCGGGCTGCTCGAGGTCCAGCTGCAGCTCGCCCAGTCCGCGTTGCCACTGGAAGAAGCACAGCAGGGCGAGCAGCGCGCGCGGCAGCAGGCCGTAGACGACGAACACGCCGAGCAGCCAGCCGGCCCAGGTCTGCCGCGCCGTCTCGCCACCGACCACCGCCTCGCCGCTGGCGCGCAGCAGGTCGAGGTCGGGCTGCGGGAAGCCGAGCAGCGCCGGCAGGGCGCCGAGGCCGTGGATCAGGCTGGCGAAGCTCGGCGCCGGCAGCAGGGTGGTTTCCCACACGAAGCCGTAGCGGCGGGTGGCCAGCAGGGCCAGCAGCAGAAGCAGCGCGGCGAGCAGGGCGAGCAGCCACAGGCCGTGGCTGAGCAGGCCCAGCGCCCAGCGCTGCAGCCCGGCGCGGCCGAGCAGCAGGGACAGCGCCGGGCCGAGCAGGGCGCCGCGGCTGTCGCGCGCCAGGCGGCCGGTCAGCCCCAACCACAGGCGGCCGAGGGCGCTGCCGGCTGCGCCGCCGAAGACCAGGCCCAGCAGCCAGCCGAGCAGGGTCAGCAGGTGCAGGCCGAGCAGGCTGCCCAGCGCCCACAGCAGATTGACCGGGCGCACACCATCGCCCAGCGCGGCGAAGGCCAGCCCGCCACCGCTGAGCAGCGCCAGCACGCTGAGCAGGACGAGGCCGAGGCCGGCACCCTGGCGCCAGTGCTGCAGGGCCAGGTCGAGGCCGTCGCGGCGCGCCAGCTGGCTGGCGCGGGCGACGATGCGTCCGCGCAGCTCGCCGCCGGCGGCACGCGCCTGGCGGCAGGCTTCGGCGTCTTCCAGGGGGCCGCTGTGTTCTTCGGCGAGGCGCACGGCTTCGGCGAGCCAGAGGGCGTCAGGGATGTGCTTCAGGGGCAAACGGCCTCCTCGATCGGTTGAGTCCCAGGCGCCAGGATGGTGCGCAGGCGCTGGCTGAACGCCGAGTCCTGGCTGGCGGTGAGCAGCAGGTGCTCCAGCGAGCGGGTCATGCCGACGTAGAGCACGCGGCTTTCGTCGTCGACGGACTCGACCTTGGGGTGCGGCAGACGGCCGACGAAGGGGATGGCCACCGCCTCGAACTCCAGGCCCTTGCTGGCGTGCAGGGTCAACACCTTCACACTGTCCTCGACCAGTGCTGCCTGCGCGTCCTTCTGCGCCAGCAGGCCGGCGGGAATGCCGACGCGCTGCAAGTGGTCGCGGACTTTCTCGCAGTCGGCGTTGGTGCGCACCAGCACGGCCAACTGCCCCCAGCTGTCCAGGCCGGCGCGGCGCTCGCGCAGGAAGGCGGCCACCGCGGCGAGTTCGGCGGCCTCGTCGGCGCACTCGCGCCACAGCGGCTGCGGGCCGTGGCGGCCAACGCTCTGCGGCGGCACCCGCGGGATGCCGTCTTCCTCGGCGGTCTGCTCGGCCAGCCCGTCGCCGGCGAAGCGCGCGGCGACCTGGAGGATTTCGGCGGTGTTGCGGTAGTTCAGGCGCAGGATGGTGGTGCGCCCGCGGGCCTGGATGCCGACGCTGGAGAAGCTGAACTTGCGCCGCCGGTACAGGCTCTGGGCGTCGTCGTAGAGCACCAGCAGCGACTGGCTGGCGGGGTCGACCTGTTGGGTGGCGAGCTGGAACCACTCCGGCGCGAAGTCGTGGCCCTCGTCGATCAGGATGGCGCCGTACTGGCCGGTCGGGATCTGCCCGGCGGCGACGGCCTCGAGGGTTCTCGACACCAGTTGCTCGTTGTATGCGTTGGCGCCCCCTCGAGCCTGCGGCAGGGGGAGGCCGTGGCGGCGCAGCAGCTCGCCGCACCAGGCGTGGAAGTGGCGCACCTGGACCTTCTCGCCGACGCCATGGCCGTCCATCTGCAGCGCCAGGCGCGCGGCCAGTGCCTTGTTGAAGCACAGCACCAGGATCGGCGTGTGCAGCAGCCTGGCCAGATGCAGGGCGCGGTAGCCGAGGATCATGGTCTTGCCCGAGCCGGCCACGCCGTGGATCACCCGGTGGCCCTCGCCGAGGTTGCGCGCCAGCTGCTCCTGCTGCAGGTCCATGATGCGGATCAGGTCGGGTGCCGCGGCCGGCGGCTGGCCGGGGTCGGGGGCGTCCTCGAACAGGCTCTGCTGCGAGCTGCGCAGGCGCAGTTCGGGGAACAGGTGCCAGCGCACCCGGTCGACCTGGGCGGGGCCGAGGTGGCAGGGGAAGGCGACGGTGAACATGTCCCACAGGCGGGTCTGCAGGGCTTCCGGATCCTGGTCCTCGCCGAGTTCGTCCTTGCAGATCACCTGGCTGGGATTCATGGCCTCGCCGAGGCCGGCCGCGTCGAACTGCGCGCGGCTGATCTGGGTGAGGATCACCCCGTGGCCCCAGGGCAGCAGCAACTGGCCCTGGCGGGGACCGTCCCGGTGGACCAGCTGGGGGTCACGCTGCAGCAGGCCGGCCAGCACATGGCAGTACTGGCGTACCTGCTCCAGCGGGTTGCTGGCCTGTTTGGGCCCTGAGGGTAGCATGAGGGTGGCCTGCTTGCGGTCGAGCTTGTGCAGGGTGGACAGCTTCCAGTCCTTGACCTCCAGCAGCAGAATGCCGCGCAGCGGGTGCAGGAGGGTGAAGTCCGGACGCTGGCCGCGCGGGCCGAGCGGCACGTCGAACCAGCACAGGTAGTCCTCGTCGAGCAGGCGGTCGAACAAGCTGGCGACCTTTCGTTCGCCGCTTGTGGCCGGGCAGCCGTTGAGCGAGGTGAGCAGGGTGGCCATCACAACTCCATGTGTCTGTCTGATGCTGCGCAGGATACCGCAAAGGCCCCGCGCCATCGTCAGCGGCGCCCGCCGGCTGCTATCCTCGCCGCCATGAACACGACACCGCTCCCCCTCGCCCTGATCGCCGCGCTGGCCGACAACCGCGTGATCGGCATCGACAATCGTCTGCCCTGGCACCTGCCGGCGGATCTCAAGCACTTCAAGGCCGTGACCCTCGGCAAGCCGATCATCATGGGTCGCAAGACCTGGGATTCGCTCGGCCGGCCGCTGCCCGGGCGGCTCAACCTGGTGGTCAGCCGCCAGGCCGGCCTCACGCTGGAGGGCGCCGAGGTGTTCACCTCGCTGCCGGCCGCCATCGCCCGCGCCGACCAGTGGGCGCGCGCGCAGGGCGTCGACGAGCTGATGCTGATCGGCGGCGCCGAGCTGTACGCGCAAGGCTTGCCGCTGGCGCAGCGCCTGTACCTGACCCGCGTGCATCTGCAGCCGGACGGCGATGCCTTCTTCCCGGAGTTCGCCGAGGCCGACTGGCGGCTGGCCGAACGCGAGACGCACGAGCCGGCGGCGGATGTGCCGGGGCATGCCTACGAACTGTGGACGCGCGGCTGAGACGCCGCAGTGGGCCGCCGCGGGGCGCGCGAGGCGCCCCGCGGGCGGTTCAGAACTTGTCGGGGAACTGCTTGACCAGTGCTCCGGCCAGTGCATCGGCAACGCCGAGAATGTGCTCGCGCATGGCGTGCCAGGTCTTCGCCTCGCCGGCATAGTCCTTTTTGGCGAACTGGTCGATCTGGCTGAGGTGGTGTCCGCCGTGGGCGCTGAGCAGGGTCACCAGGGTGTCTTCCGGCAGGTAGGGGTTGGCCTTGGCGAGGAAGGCGGCGATGGCCTTGGCGTTGCTCACCAGGGTGTCCATGGCGGCTTTCTGCTTGGCCGCGTTCTTGACCACCGTAGCGTCACTGTAGTCCTTGATCGCCCCCCAGTGGCCGGCCAGCAGCTTGAGCATCTGGTCGGCGGCCGGCTGGCCGTACAGCGGTTGCAGGCTGTTGGCGATCGCCGTGGCGTTGGCTACCACCTCCTTGGCGGCGGTCTCGGCCTGGGCGGCCTTGCCGTTCTGGTTGGCCAGTGCGTAGTTCCTGACCCAGAAGATGTGCTCGACCCACAGGTCGCGCAGGGCCAGGCGGGTGGTCAGGGCGGCGTTCGGCTTTTCGGCCTGGGCGGCAGCGGGCGCTGCCGGGGTTTGGCTCCAGGCCAGCGGCGCGCAGCACAGCGTCAGCAGCAGGGCCAGGGTGCGGATGAGCATGTCGATACCCTCACGTGATGGATGGTTCCCCCTGCTCACTAGTGAAGGCCGGAATCGGCGAAAGGCGAACCCGCCGGACGGACGGCGCGGGAAGGTCGCAGGGTGGAAAATGACCGCAGGTCTTATCCGCCTTTGCGGCACAGAGAGCGGTGGAAAATCGCGCCGTGCGTTTTCCACAGGGTGGCCATCCACAGGGTGGCCATCCACGGGGTGGCCATCCACCTTACGAAAACAAACGCCCCGCGATTGCGGGGCGTTTGTCGTTACGGCGGCGGAAACGATCAGTCGTCGAGCAGCGCCTTGTTGCGCACCGCACCCTTGTCGGCGCTGGTGGCGAGCAGGGCGTAGGCCTTCAGCGCGGTGCTGACCTTGCGCGCGCGCGGCGCGGCCGGCTTCCAGCCCTTGTGGTCCTGGTGCAGGCGGCGGGCGTGCAGTTCGTCGGCACCGACCAGCAGGTTGATGCTGCGGTTGGGGATGTCGATGAGGATCTTGTCGCCTTCCTCGACCAGGCCGATGGCGCCGCCGGCGGCCGCTTCCGGCGAGGCGTGGCCGATCGACAGGCCGGAGGTGCCGCCGGAGAAGCGGCCGTCGGTGAGCAGGGCGCACTGCTTGCCCAGGCCCTTGGACTTGAGATACGAAGTCGGATAGAGCATTTCCTGCATGCCCGGACCGCCCTTCGGGCCTTCGTAGCGGATGATCACGATGTCGCCCGGCTTGACCTCGTCGGCGAGGATGCCCTTCACCGCGGCGTCCTGGCTCTCGTAGATCTTCGCCGTGCCTTCGAACACATGGATCGACTCGTCGACGCCGGCGGTCTTCACCACGCAGCCGTCCAGGGCGATGTTGCCGTACAGCACGGCCAGGCCGCCTTCCTGGGAGTAGGCGTTCGCCACGCTGCGGATGCAGCCCTCGAAGCGGTCGGTGTCCAGGCTCGGCCAGCGGGTCCCCTGGCTGAACGCCACCTGGCTGGGGATGCCCGCCGGGCCGGCCTTGAAGAAGGTGTGCACGGCCTCGTCGCTGGTCTGGGTGATGTCCCACTGGGCGATGGCGTCGGCCATGGTCTTGCTGTGCACGGTCGGCACGTCGGTGTGCAGCAGGCCGCCGCGGGCCAGCTCGCCGAGGATCGAGAAGATGCCGCCGGCGCGGTGCACGTCTTCCATGTGGTACTTCTGGATGTTCGGCGCCACCTTGCACAGCTGCGGCACGCGACGCGACAGGGCGTCGATGGCGCGCAGGTCGAAGTCGACCTCGCCTTCCTGGGCGGAAGCCAGCAGGTGCAGGATGGTGTTGGTCGAGCCGCCCATGGCGATGTCCAGGGTCATCGCGTTCTCGAACGCCTTGCGGTTGGCGATGTTGCGCGGCAGCACCGACTCGTCGCCCTCGCCGTAGTAGCGCTGGCACAGCTCGACGATCAGGCGGCCGGCGCGCAGGAACAGCTGCTCGCGGTCGGCGTGGGTGGCCAGGGTGGTGCCGTTGCCCGGCAGCGACAGGCCGAGGGCCTCGGTCAGGCAGTTCATCGAGTTGGCGGTGAACATGCCGGAGCAGCTGCCGCAGGTCGGGCAGGCGCTGCGTTCGTATTCGGCGACGGTCTCGTCCGAGCAGCTGTCGTCGGCGGCGGCGACCATGGCGTCGACCAGGTCGAGGCCGTGGGCGGCCAGCTTGGTCTTGCCGGCTTCCATCGGCCCGCCGGAGACGAACACCACCGGGATGTTCAGGCGCAGGGCGGCCATCAGCATGCCGGGGGTGATCTTGTCGCAGTTGGAGATGCACACGATGGCGTCGGCGCAGTGGGCGTTGACCATGTACTCGACGGAGTCGGCGATGATCTCGCGGCTCGGCAGCGAATAGAGCATGCCGTCGTGGCCCATGGCGATGCCGTCGTCGACGGCGATGGTGTCGAATTCCTTGGCCACGCCGCCGGCCTTCTCGATCTCGCGGGCGACCAGCTGGCCGAGATCCTTCAGGTGCACGTGGCCGGGCACGAACTGGGTGAAGGAGTTGGCGACGGCGATGATCGGCTTCTTGAAGTCCTCGTCCTTCATCCCGGTGGCGCGCCACAGCGCGCGGGCGCCGGCCATGTTGCGGCCGAAGGTGGAGGTTTTCGAGCGATAGTCAGGCATGGCGGGTTCCCGGAATGCAGGCAGATACGGAAGCTGTCAGGATACCGCGATTGGCGGATGGCTGCATCGGGCGGCTGGCCGGGGGGATCTGTGCCCCGGTCGAGCCGGCCCGGGCCACAGGGAGCGCTACAAGCACGCGAGTGTCACTTGATAGGGAGATCGTCGACATGGCCGAAAGGGGCGAGCGTCATCCATTAGGGCTTTATCTGGGGCTGGGGTTTTTCCAGGGGCTGGTGCTGTTGAGCGTGACGGAGTCCTGGGCCTCCGCAGGGGACGGACGAGCGCTGCTGGCCGGGTTGTTGACCTTCGTGCTGGTCGGCACGCTGCAGGTGCAACTGCTCGGGGGGCAGTGGCGCGAGGCACGGCGCGGGCGACTGGTGTTGGGTTGTGCGCTGCTGCTGGCGGTGCTGCTGGCCTGGTTCGTCTGGCAGAGCCGCGGACAAGAGTCGCTGCGCTGGAGCGACGCGCCGGGAAGCACGCTGTTGTTCGGCGAGCTGGTGTTGTTCTACATCCTCACGCCGTTCATCCAGGCGTGGGATTCGCGCTCGGGTGGGCGTTTCGATTACACGGTGCTCTACCGCCACGCCTGGAACAACGGCCTGATCCTGTTGCTGGCGGCCTTGCTGGTCGGTTTGTTCTGGCTGCTGATCGCCCTGTGGGCAGGGTTGTTCTCGGTGCTGGGCATCAAGCTCTTCGCGGCGTTGTTCTTCAACCGCGTGTTTGTCTGGCTCAGCTGTGCGTCGGTGTTCGCGGTGGGCGTGCGCATCGGTCTGCAACGCGACTCGGTGATCGAGGCACTGCGCGGCCTCCTGCTGGCGATCTGCCGGGCCTTGCTACCGCTGACCGTGCTGATCGTCCTGCTGTTCGTGGTGTGCCTGCCGTTCACCGGGCTGGAGCCCTTGTGGGCAACCAAGCGCGCCACGGCGATCCTGCTGGCGCTGGTGTTCGCACATCTGTGCCTGCTCAACGGGGTGTTCCAGGATGGCCGCCAGGCTTGCGGCTATGCCCGGCCGCTGCGCCTCATGGCCGATGCCAGCCTGCTGGTCCTGCCTTTGCTGGCTGCGCTGGCGGGGTATGCGCTGTGGCTGCGGGTGCAGCAGTACGGCCTGACGCCCTCGCGCGTGCTGGTCGGCCTGCTGGTCGTCATGGCGTTGCTGTATGCACTGGCCGCGGCAGGTGCCGTGCTGCGGCGCGCAGAGGTCTGGCTGGACGGCTTGCGGCGCAGCAATCCGCCCATCGCGCTGACCTTTGCCGTGCTGCTGGTGCTGCTGCAGACGCCCTGGTTCAGTCCGCAGGAGCTGAGTGCGGCCAGCCAGTTCCGCCGTCTGCTTTCAGGGCAGGTGGCGCCCGGGCAGTTCGATGCAGGCTTGCTACGCTTCCAACTCGGCGAGCCGGGACGGCGCTATCTGGCGCGCCTCGAGCAACTGCTCGAGCAGCCCGGCGCCTTGCCGGCGGAGCAGGCTGCGCCGTTGCGTGCGGATCTGCAGCGCTTGCAGCAGAGCAGGCAGTACGGGGAGTGGCGGCGCAACCGGCATGAGGAGGAGGCGCTTCCCCCACTCCAGCTGCAATGGCTGGGGACGGAGCCGGCCGATGTCGATGGCTTGTTCGCCCGGCTGGAGTCGTCCGGTTGTCGACGAACGGTCTGCAACCTGCTGCCCGTCGATCTGGACGGCGATGGTGCGCAGGAGGTGCTGGTGATCCGCAGCGGACAGGGTTCGGCGCTGCCATTGCCGATTTTCGCCCGCGACGACAAGGCGGGTGGTTGGCGGGGTGTCGGCGTGATGGCTGTGCCCGGGGGGCTGCGCCTGTCGGGCGCCGAGCTGGTCGAGCGGATGCGTCGCGGGGCAGTCAGGCCGGTAGCATCACGCTATCAGGCGCTGGAGGTCGGCGAGGTTCGTCTCGAACCCCGCCTGAACTGACTTCAATGCCCAGCGCGCCCACGCCGGAGCGTGGGCGCGCTGGGCATCCGCCTCAGTTCGGCAGGATGCGGCAGGTCAGGCTCTTGATGTAGCGGGTCTCGTGGATCGCCGGGTGCACCGGATGGTCCGGGCCCTGGCCGCCGCGCTCGAGCAGCTGGATGTGGCGGTCGAGGTGGCGCGCGCTCTGCAGCAGGATGTTCTGCAGGTCGTCCTCCGGCAGGTGCATCGAGCAGCTGGCGCTGACCAGGATGCCGTCCTTGTTGAGCAGGCGCATGGCGGCCTCGTTGAGGCGACGGTAGGCGGCCTCGCCGTTCTTCAGGTCCTTCTTGCGCTTGATGAAGGCGGGCGGGTCGGCGACGATCACGTCGAAGCGTTCCTCGGCGGCCTTCAGCTCCTTGAGCGCCTCGAACACGTCGCCCTCGACGCAGGCCAGCTTGTCGGCGACGCCGTTGAGCGCGGCGTTGCGCTCGACGCCGTCCAGCGCCAGCGCCGAGCCGTCCACGCACATCACTTCCGAGGCGCCGAACGCCGCGGCCTGCACGCCCCAGCCGCCGATGTAGCTGAACAGGTCGAGCACGCGCTTGCCCTTGACGTAGGGCGCCAGGCGCGCGCGGTTCATGCGGTGGTCGTAGAACCAGCCGGTCTTCTGGCCGCCCTGCACCGGGGCCTCGAACTTGACGCCGTTCTCTTCCAGCGCCACCCACTCCGGCACCTGGCCGTAGGCACTGTCGACGTAGCGCGGCAGACCCTCGGCATCACGGGCGGACGAATCGTTCTTGAGCAGGATGCCGGCCGGCTTGACCACTTGCACCAGCGCCTCGATCAGGTGGTGCTTGTGGTGCTCCATGGTCGCCGAGGCCATCTGCACCACCAGGTAGTCGCCGAAGCGGTCGACCACCAGGCCGGGCAGCAGGTCGGAGTCGCCGTAGACCAGGCGATAGAACGGCTTGTCGAACAGGCGCTCGCGCAGGCTGAGGGCGACGTTGATGCGGTGCACCAGCAGCGACTTGTCGAGCATGTGCTTGACGTCGCGGGAGATCAGCCGGGCGCAGATCAGGTTCTGCGGGCTGATCGCGACGATGCCCAGCGGCTTGCCGTTGCTCATCTCGAGGATGGCCTGGTCGCCGGCGGCGAACAGGCTGAGCGGAGTGGCCGCCACGTCCACCTCGTTGCTGTAGACCCACAGGTGGCCGGCGCGCAGGCGGCGCTCGGCGTTGGCTTTCAGTCGCAGGCTGGGCAGGGTCATGGGGCACTCTCGCAAAAAGCGCCGAGTATAGCGGAAGGCGGGGCGCCGGGCGCCTGCCGACTGGCGCCCGGAGGTGAGGCGCGCCGGCAATCCTGCTATGTTGGCGCCCCCTGTTGTGCCCGTGCCTATCGTCATGCCCGAACTGCCCGAAGTCGAAACCACCCGCCGCGGCATCGCCCCCTATCTCGAAGGCCATCGGGTGACCCGGGTGATCGTGCGCGAGCGCCGCCTGCGCTGGCCGATCCCCGAGGATCTCGACGTGCGCCTGTCCGGCCAGCGCATCCTGCGGGTCGAGCGGCGCGCCAAGTACCTGCTGATCGGCGCCGAGTGCGGCACCCTGATCAGCCATCTGGGCATGTCCGGCAGCCTGCGCCTGATCGAGGCCGGCCTGCCGGCGGCCAAGCACGAGCACGTCGACATCGAGCTGGATTCCGGGCTGGCGCTGCGTTACACCGACCCGCGGCGCTTCGGTGCGCTGCTGTGGAGCCAGGACCCGCTCGAGCACGAGCTGCTGCGCAAGCTGGGGCCCGAGCCGCTGGGCGATGCCTTCGACGGCGAGCGCCTGTACCAGCTGTCGCGCGGCAAGCGGGTGGCGGTCAAGCCGTTCATCATGGACAACGCGGTGGTGGTCGGCGTGGGCAACATCTACGCCACCGAGGCGCTGTTCGCCGCCGGCATCGACCCGCGTCGCGAGGCCGGCTCCATCGCGCGGGCGCGCTATGTGAAGCTGGCCGAGGAGATCAGGCGCATCCTCGCCCAGGCCATCGACTGCGGCGGCACCACCCTGCGCGATTTCGTCGGCGGCGACGGCAAGCCCGGCTACTTCCAGCAGGCACTGTTCGCCTACGGTCGCGGCGGCGAGTTCTGCAAGGTCTGTGGCGGCACCCTGCGCGAGGTCAAGCTGGGCCAGCGCGCCAGCGTGTACTGTCCGCGCTGTCAGCACTGACGGGCGACTTTTAGTCCAGGTGTGGCTGCGGCGATTGACGGCGTTCACGCTGGCGGCCGTCGAATCGCTGATATAGTTATCCCCACGTGCAACGCGGCAAAAGGACCCTGCGCATGAATCTGTTCCGTTCCACCGCTCTTGGCCTGATCCTGACCACCGGCCTGGCCACCCTTCCGCTGTCCGCGTCTGCTCAACAGGACAACGTCAGCGGCGATCCGACCTACACCCTGGAGGCCCCGCCGGCCTATGCCATGGTCGGCGACCTGCTGGTCGCCCGCCCGCTGCTGATCGCCGGCACCATCATCGGCGCCGCCGTGTTCATCGTCAGCCTGCCGTTCTCGGCGCTGGGCGGCAACGTCGAGGAGGCTGCAGACGCGCTGATCGGCACGCCGGGACGCGAGGCGTTCGTGCGCTGCCTGGGCTGCACCAGCGCCGAGAAGCCGTACCGTCAGGCTCAGCAGGATTCCCAAGGCCAGTACTGAGTCTGCAAAGGGTGTCCGTCCGGACGCCCTTTCCCCATCCCCCCTCCCGCGCTACTTTCGGGCAGAATTGCCACGCGATTGCCATGGGGTAGTCACGCTGCTGCCACACTGCTGCCCGCTTGGCGGTGTTGCGCACGGCCATTGCCTGAACGTGCCGAGTGCACACTGCTCCGGGGGGAGTCTTGTCCAGAAATTCCGCTAACGCGTTGCTGATGTGGCTGCTGGCCTTGGTGCTGGCCGCGTCGTTCTGGTTCAGTCCGGGGTGGGCGCGGCTGGCCGGTGGGCTGGCCCTGTTCCTGTTCGGCATGCAGTGCCTGGAGGAGGGGTTGCGCCTGCTGGCCGGCAGCGAGTTGGAGCGCTTCCTCGGCAAGGCCACCGACCGGGCCTGGAAGAGCCTGAGCTTCGGCATTCTCGCCACGATCATGCTGCAGTCGAGCACCTTGGTGTCGCTGCTGACCATCGCCTTCCTCGGTACTGGCCTGATCGGTCTGGCCGCTGGGTTGTGCATCGTCTTCGGCGCCAACCTCGGCACCACCAGCGGCATCTGGCTGCTGGCCTGGGTCGGCCAGAGCGCCAGCCTCGGCGCCATGGCCCTGCCGCTGGCGGTATTCGGCATTCTGCTCGGCTTCAACGGGCCTAAGTCCAAGGGCGCCGGCCGCGTGCTGCTCGGCGTGTGCTTCCTGTTCCTCGGCATCGACCTGATGAAGGATGGCTTCAGCGATGCCGGCGAATGGCTGGACCCGGCGCAGATCGCGTTGCCCGGCCTGCTGGGCGCGCTGCTGTTCGCCGGTGTCGGCCTGCTGGTGACCGCGGTGGTGCAGTCCAGTCACGCCAGCCTGATGTTGACCCTGACCGCGCTGGCCAGCGGCCAGATCGGCCTCGAGCAGGCCTTCGCGCTGGCCATCGGCGCCAATGTCGGCAGCACCGTCACGGCGGTGCTCGGTTCGCTCGGCGGCGCGCGTGCCGGCAAGCGTCTGGCCCTCGCCCATGTGCTGTTCAACGGCTGCACGGCGGTACTCACCCTCTTGCTGCTGGGGCCGCTGACCGCCTTGACCAGCCAGGCTGCCGTCAGGCTTGGTCTGGGCGGTGGCGGCGTGTTCGAGCTGGCGCTGTTCCATACCCTGTTCAACGGTTTGGGCCTGCTGCTGTTCCTGCCCTGGCATGGCCGTCTGGCCATCTGGCTGGAGCGCCTGCTGCCCGAGGTGGCCGAGCCCCGCGTGCTGATCGCCGAGGTGAGCAATGGCCATGCGCCACCGGAGCTGCCGCAGACCCGGGCCCGCTACCTCGACGAGAGCGCGCTGGGTTCGGCCGGCGCTGCGGTGCAGGCGGTGGCCCGCGAGCTGCAGCACCTGGCACGGCTGAGCCTGGAGGTGATCTGCCACGCCCTGTACCTGCCGGTCGACCAGCTGCGCAGCGTGCAGATCGACGAGGCGCTGCTGCAGGCCTCGGCGCAGACGGCCGGGCGCGCGCTGGATGCCGAGCAGCTGTACCAGCGGCATATCAAGGGGGTGTACGGCGACCTGCTGAGCTACATGGGGCGCCTGGAGGTCAATCTGGACGCGGCGCACAGCCGTGCCTGGATGGCCAGCCAGCTGGTGGCGCTGCAGCTGGTGGATGCGGTGAAGGATGCCAAGCACCTGCAGAAGAATCTCAGCCGCCTGCTGACCAACGGCGAACCGGCGGTCAGCGCGGCCTATGCCGACCTGCGCCGCCAGTTGCTCTGGGTGTTGCGCGAGATGCGTGCGATCAGCCTGCTGGATCTGCCGGCCGAAGCGCTCAGGGCGCGTCTGGAGGTGTTCGACACCCAGGCGGCCAACTTCGACGCGGCGTTCCGCGAGCGGCTGTTCGCCGCGGTGCGCGAGCAGCGTCTGGACGGCCTGCGCGCCGGCTCGCTGATGAACGATCTGGGCTATGCCAGCCGCATCGGCCAGAGCCTGCGCAACGTGCTGCTGCTGGGGCTGGGCGACGCCCACGAGATCATGCCGCAGCTGCCCTTCCGCAGCGGCGACGAGGCGCCGCTGATCCAGCTGGAGTAGAAACGACAACGCCGGCCACCCCTCGCGGGATGGCCGGCGTTGTGATCAGCCAGCGGAGATCAGGCCTTGCCGCTGATGATCAGGTACTTCTGCATCAGCTCGTCGCGGCTTTCCACATGGTTGGGGTCGAGCGGGATGCAGTCCACCGGGCAGACCTGCTGGCACTGTGGCTCGTCGTAGTGGCCGACGCACTCGGTGCACAGGTTCGGGTCGATCTCGTAGATCTCCTCTCCCTGGGAAATCGCGCCGTTGGGGCACTCCGGCTCGCAGACGTCGCAGTTGATGCAGTCGTCGGTGATGATAAGGGACATGGGAACTACTCCAGACGCAGGAACGGTCAACCTGCATATTGTGCCGCAACTGTGCGCGGCCTGCATGCGTCCGTATGCCTCAACCCGGGTAGCGTTCGTGCAGGGCCCGGGCGATCGCCGGGTGGACGAACTTGTCGATGTCGCCGCCGAGCGCCGCGATTTCCCGCACCAGGCTCGAGGAAATGTAGGAGTACTGCTCGGACGGGGTGAGGAACAGGCTTTCCACCTGCGGCGCGAGCTGGCGGTTCATGTTGGCCAGCTGGAACTCGTACTCGAAGTCCGACACCGCGCGCAGGCCGCGCAGCAGCACGTTGGCCTGCTGCTGCTGGGCAAACTGGGCGAGCAGGTTGGAAAAGCCGATCACCCGCACGTTGGGCAGGTGCGCGGTCACCGCCTCGGCCATGGCCACGCGCTGTTCCAGGCTGAACAGCGGGTTCTTCTTCGGGCTGGCCGCCACGGCGATGATCACTTCGTCGAACAGCCGTGCAGCGCGCTCGATCAGGTCACCGTGGCCCTTGGTGATCGGATCGAAAGTGCCGGGGTAAAGCGCTCGGTTCATCCTGAGGTCCTGCTTTCGAGGCGGAGGAGGCCCGGATGGTAGCGCAGCGCCGAGCGGGCGGCCAAGCCCAACCTGCGGCCTGCGGGGCTCAGGCGCTGATCGCTTCGGGCTCGCCGCACACCCGGTTGCGCCCATGCTCCTTGGCGGCGTACAGCGCCTGGTCGGCGCGCTGCAGCAGGGTCTCGCCACTGTCGCCGGGGCGCACGCTGCTGACGCCGAAGCTGGCGGTGACCTGGCCGACCCGCGCGAAGGGCGTGTCCTGCACCAGGTGACGCAGCACCTCGGCGAGGTACAGGGCCTGGCTGTGCTCGGTTTCCGGGCAGATGATGATGAACTCCTCGCCGCCGAAACGGCAGAACATGTCGAGCCGCCGCAGGCGAGCGCCGATGCGCCGGCACAGTTCCTGGAGCACCTGGTCGCCGACATCGTGCCCCCAGGTGTCGTTGACCCGCTTGAAGTGGTCGATGTCCAGCATGATCAGGCTGACCCCGCGCCGGGTCCGGGCATGGCGGGCCAGCTCGCGGCCCAGGTGGTCGAGAAAGTAGCGGCGGTTGTAGATGCCGGTCAGCGGGTCGGTGATGGTCAGCATGCGCAGCTCGTGCTCGACCTGCTTGAGGCTGCTGATGTCGGCGATGAAGCCGTGCCAGAGCACCGAGCCGTCGGCCAGGCGCTCCGGCATGGAGTCGCCGCGCAACCAGCGCAGGCCGCGCTGCGGCAGCAGCACGCGGTAGTCTTCCTGCCAGCGGGTCAGTTCATGGGCCGATTGCTGGATGGAACTGATGATCCGCTCGCGGTCCTGCGGGTGGATGCGCTCGAGGACCGCGGTGGCATCGCTGCGCACCTGCTCCGGCTCGACTTCGTAGACCTCGCGGATGCCGGCGCTGGCATAGGGAAAGCAGCTGCGCCCGTCGCTGAACAGGCGGTACTGGTAGATGCTGCCGGGCACCTGGGCGCCGAGCTTTTCCAGCAGCTGGCTGCGCTCCTCCAGGGCCTGGCGGGCGCGCAGGCGCTCGCCGATGTCGAGGGCCAGCAGCAGGTAGCCGCCGCGCTGGCCATCGGGCTCGATGATCGCGGAGAGCATCAGGGTGACCGGCAGCGGCTCGCGGTTGCGGCGCAGCAGGAAGGTTTCCAGTTCGCGGTGCTGGCGTCGGTTGCCGAGCAGCGCTTCCAGCAGCGCCAGGGCGCCGCCCGCGGGCACGTCGATGCCGGCGCTGGCGGCCAGGCGCGGGCAGTCCAGCAGCGGGTCGAGCGGCTGCTGCTGGATGTCCTCGCGCTCGTAGCCGAGCAGGCGCTGCGCACCGGCATTGAAGGTGCGGATCCGGCCGTCCGCGCCGACGGCGATGATCGCCACCTGGGTCGCCGCCTCGAGCAAGCCCTGCAGGCGCCCGTTGCTCTGGCGCAGCTCCAGCTCCAGGGCCTTGCGTACCGAGATATCGACGTGGGTGCCGATGATCCGCTTGGGCTGGCCATCGGCCAGACGTTCGACCACCTTGCCGCGGGCCAGTAGCCACAGCCAGCTGCCGTCCTTGCAGCGCAGGCGTTTTTCGCAGCGGTACCTGGGCGTGCGGCCGGCGAGGTGCTCGAGCAGGGCGTGCTGGCAGCGTTCGGCATCGTCCGGATGCAGGCGGCTGCGCCATTCCTCGGGGCTGTCGCCGATCTCGTCCTCGGCATGGCCGAGCAGGGCCTTCCATGCCGGCGAGAAGTACAGGCGGTCGGCGAGCAGATCCCAGTCCCACACGCCGTCGCCGGCCCCGTCCAGGGCCAGCGTCCAGCGCTCCTCGCTGATGCGCAGGGCTTCGCGGCTGCGTTGCAGTTCGGCGGTGCGCCGCGCGACCAGGGCCAGGGCACGCTGGCGCTGGCTGAGCAGGACGAACAGCAGGATGCCGAGCAGCAGGCTGAGGCTGGCGCCCGGCAGCGCCACGGTCCAGGCGGCCAGGCTCGGGTTCTGCAGCAGGAAGCCAGCCGTGGGCCGCAGGGTCAGGCGGTAGTGCCAGGTGCCGGAGCGGAGGTCGCGGCTGGCGTGTAGCGGGCTGTCGGTGGCGGGCGTGCCCACACGGTACAGCGGCGGGCTGCCGGCGTCCTCGAGGTCGTGGAGTTCCAGCGCTAGGCTGCTCTGGAACTCCGCGGCCAGCCCCTCTTCCAGCAGTTGGCGCAGGCTGACGGCGCTGAACAGCGCACCGAGCAGCGGCGCCTCGCCGCCACGGGTGTGCTGCGTGCTGGCCGGTGCCCGCAGCGGCGCGACGAACAGCAGGCCGAGGCGGTCCTGCTCGGCGCCGCTGGTGAAGCGCAGGACGGCACTGGCGCTGATCTGCTGGCTGCGCAGGGCGGCCTCGAGGGCGTCGCGGCGCGGGCCGGGCGAGGCCATGTCGAGCCCCAGCGGCAGGTCGGTGATGCTGCGCGAGACGCTGAACAGCAGCGGGAAGTACTGGTCGCGAGCCTGCAAAGGCTGCAGGTTGCCGGCAGGGTCGGCTTCGCGCAGCTGGAAGCGGCTGCCAACCAGGATTTCGGCGCGGTTGCTGAAGGCCTGCAGCTGTTCGCGGCGGGTAGCCATGTCGGTCTGCAGCAGCGGCGCCCAGGACAGCGCCAGATTGTCGCTCAGCAGCGGCCGGGTGAACTGCTCGAATTCGGCAGGGCTCACCTCGCCGGAGCTTTCGAACAAGTGGCGCACGCTGTCCAGGTCGCGCTGGCGTTCCCTCAGGCGTTCGTCGAGACGGCTGAAGCGCTCCTCGGCCAGCTGTTCGAAGTGCTGACGGTGAAAGGCCTGACTGTCGTGCCAGAGCTGCCGGGTAAGCAGCGCGGTCAGGGCGAAGCCGGCGAGGGTCAGCAGGCTGCACAGCAGCCATTGGCCGCGCCGGCTGCATAGGCTGGCGGTGGCGCGGGACGCGGCATTCCGGGGGGCTGGCAAGCAGAGCTCCTTGTCCGGGGAGCGGACGGGGCGATTTTTCTAATTGTGTGCGCAGCAGCGCCAGCACTGCCTTGCTGCTCGTCATGTGACGGGCTTGGCAGTTTGCCGTGTGAGGGCCGGGGACAGGCGTGGCGTGGCCGACGGGATTCGAGGGTGTCGCCGTCCCCTGGCAACACGCCCGCTATTGTAGCGCGCTCAGGCGTCGACGGTCATGGCCTGGCGCTGCCACAGCGCGTAGTGCACCTGACCGGTGTGCTTCTCGCGGTGCAGCCGCCAGTTGCCCGGCAGGCCGAGGCTGGAGGGCGCGTTCTCGCTTTCCGTATAGATCCAGGCGCGCTCGGTCAGCCAGCCGCGCGCTTCGAGCAGCTGGCAGGCCGGGGCGAGCAGCTCCTGGTGGAACGGCGGGTCGAGGAACACCAGGTCGAAGGGCTCGGCGGCCGCGCTCTGCAGCTGCTGCAGGGCGTCGGCCTGGCGCACTTCGGCGTTGCCGGCGCGCAGCAGCTCGAGGTTGCCGCGCAGGGCGGCAACGGCGCTCGGGTTCAGTTCCAGCGCCAGGCCGCGGCTGGCGCCGCGCGACAGGGCTTCCAGCAGCAGGGCGCCGCTGCCGGCGAAGGGGTCGAGCACGCGGGCGCCCTCGACGTAAGGGGCGAGCCAGTTGAACAGGGTCTCGCGCACCCGGTCCGGCGTCGGGCGCAGGCCGGGGGCGTCGGGAAAGCTCAGGCGGCGCGAGCGCCAGTCGCCACCGATGATGCGCAGCTGGCCCTGGGAGGCCGCCGGGGTGCGGGTGGATTTGCTAGGGGTACGGGCCATCAGTGCTCCGGTACGCCGGCGGTCTGCGCGGCGGGGCGTTCGACAGGGGGCGGCAGCGGTTGCTGGGCGACCGTGGGGCCGCTGCTGACCACCACGAAGGCGTCGGGGTCGAGGTGGCGGGCCATGGCCGCGCGCACCTGCTCGACGCTGAGCTGCTGCACCTGGTTCATGAAGTCCTCGAGCTGGGTGCTCGGCAGGTCGTAGAAGCCGATGGCGCCGAGCTGGCCGACGATGTCGGCGTTGCTGGCGGTGGACAGCGGGAAGCTGCCGGCCAGCTCGCGCTGGACCTGGCTCAATTCCTTCGCGGTCGGCCCGCTGGCGATGAAGTCGCGCACCAGCGAACGCACCAGCTCGAGGGTGGCCTCGCTGAGTTCGGCGCGGGTCTGCACGTTGATCATGAACGGCCCGGCCACCTGCATCGGACTGAAGGCGGAGTAGATGCCATAGGTCAGGCCGCGCTTCTCGCGCACCTCCTCCATCAGGCGGGTGCCGAAGCCGCCGCCGCCGAGGATCTGGTTGCCGACGTAGAGCGCGGCATAGTCCGGATCGCGGCGGTCGATGCCCAGCTGGGCCAGCATCAGGTGGGTCTGCTGCGAGGGGAACTCAATGTGCTGGCGACCGGCGGCCGGTGCGGCGGGCGCCGCCGGAGCGGGTAGCGCCGCGCCCTTGGGCAGGCTGGCGGACAGCTGGGCGGCGATGGCCTCGGCTTCGCTGCGCGACAGGTCGCCGACCAGGGCGATCACCGCATTGCCGGCGGCGTAGGCGCGGGCATGGAAGGCGGCCAGCTGTTCGCGGCTGATCGCCGGCACGCTCTGCGCGGTGCCGTCGCTCGGCTGGGCGTAGGGATGCCGGCCGTACAGCTGCTGGAACAGGGCGATGCTGGCCAGCTTGCCGGGGTTCTGCTTCTGCAGCTCGAAGCCGGAGAGCAGCTGGTTCTTCATTCGTGCCAGCGCGGCGTCGGGGAAGGTCGGCGCGCCGACCACCCGGGCGAACAGGTCCAGCGCCGGCGTGCGCAGCTCGGCCGCCGACAGGCTGCGCAGCGAGGCCACCGCCATGTCGCGGTAGGCGCCGTTGCCGAAGCCGGCGCCGAGGCTCTCGAAGCCGGCGGCGATGGCCGTGGTGTCCTGGTCGGCGATGCCCTCGTTGAGCATGGAGTTGGTCAGCATGGCCAGGCCGGGGGTGGCGCCGTCCTGGCTGCTGCCGGCGGCGAAGGTCAGGCGCAGGTCGAACATCGGCAGCTCGCGGGCCTCGACGAACAGCACGCGGGCGCCTTCGGCGGTGGTCCAGCGCTGGATGTCCAGGGCGCGCCGGGCCGGGGCCTGGCCGTCGAGCTTGGCCAGCGAGGCGATCGGCGCCGTGCTGGCCGGTGCGGCGCTGCTGACGGCAGCCGGCGTCGCCGGTGCGGAGGGCGGGTTGTCCGACTCGGCCGCCGGACGGCTGATGAACAGCAGCAGGCCGAGCAGGCTCAGCAGCGCGGCGAGCAGCAGCAGGTGGCGCTTATTCATGGCGGGTCTCCCGGGCGAGCGGCGCGGCACTGTCCTGCGGCAGCACCTGCGCCACGGTCAGGCGTTCGCGCTGGAACAGGCGCTGGGCGGCGCCCTGGATGTCGGCGGGGGTCACCGCCTTGAGGGCTTCGAGGTCCTGGTCGAGCAGCTGCCAGGACAGGCCGACGGTTTCCAGCTGGCCGATGCTGGTGGCCTGGCTGGCGATGGAGTCGCGCTCGTAGACCAGCCCGGCGATCACCTGGGCCTGCACCCGCGCCACTTCCTCGGCGCTCGGAGCCTGGGTCTTGAGGGTCTCCAGCTCGTGCCAGAGGCCGGCCTCGACCTGGGCGAGGGTCTTGCCCTGCTGCACGTTGGGGCGCGCGGAGAGGACGAACAGGCTGTCGCCGCGGGTGAAGGGGTCGTAGGACGCCGAGGCGCCGCTAACCAGCTCCTGCTCGCGCTCCAGGCGGGTGGCCAGGCGGGCGCTGTAGCCGCCGTCGAGCAGGGCGGCGATCAGGCGCAGGGCCTGCACCTCGCGCGGGTTGTCGGCACTGGCCAGGCCGGGCACGTTGAAGCCCATCAGCAGGCTGGGCAGCTGGGTCTTGACCTTGAGGGTCAGCCGCCGCTCACCGAGCGCCGGCAGCTCCAGCGGCGCCCTGGCCGCCGGCAGCGGACGCGCCGGGATGGCGGCGAAGTGGCGCTGGGCGAGGGTCTTCACCTCGTCGGCGCTGACGTCGCCGACCACCACCAGGACGGCATTGTTCGGGCTGTACCAGTCGTTGTGCCAGACGCGCAGGTCGTCCACCGTCATACGCTCGAGGTCGGCCATCCAGCCGATGGTCGGCGTGCGGTAGCCGGTGGCGGGGAAGGCGGCGGTTTTGAAGCGCTCCCAGGCCAGCGACGAGGGGTTGTCCTCGGTGCGCAGGCGGCGCTCCTCCTTGATCACCTCGATCTCGCGGGCGAACTCGTCGGCAGGCAGGCGCAGACCGGCCAGGCGGTCGGCCTCCATCTCCAGGGCGATTTCCAGGCGATCACGCGCCAGCACCTGGTAGTAGGCGGTGTAGTCGTCGCTGGTGAAGGCGTTCTCCTCGGCGCCCAGCTCGCGCAGGATGCGCGAGGATTCGCCGGGGCCGAGCTTGGCGCTGCCCTTGAACATCATGTGCTCGAGGGCGTGGGACAGGCCGGTGAAGCCAGGCCGTTCGTAGCTGGAGCCGATGCGGTACCAGAGCTGAGAGACCACCACCGGCGCGCGATGGTCCTCGCGCACGATGACCTTGAGGCCATTGTCGAGCTTGAACTCGTGAGTCGGCTGGCCAGTGCTGGCGAAGGCGCTCAGCGGCAGGCAGATGACGCCCAGCAGCAGGCTGGCGGCGCGGCGCGCGAATGCATTCATGAATAGTGACCTGTCAGACTGCCGGCCGGTTTTGGCGCCGGCGGGCGAGGAGGTGCTAGGATACCCAACCGATTTTCTGGCGGCCACGTCAGTGCGCAGCCGCTCACTTGAGATACAAGCCGTCATGTTTGGTTCCAAAGACGACAAGAAGACTCCGGATAGCGGAGAAAAGAAAGGCCTGTTCGGCTGGTTCCGCAAAAAAGCGCAGCCTGAGGTCGTCGAACAGCCCGTCGCCGTCGAGCCCGAGCCGGTGTCGCCCGCCGTCGCCCCGCCGGCCGAACCGCTGGCCGCCGCCGTCGAGGTCGAGCAAGCCGTGCGCGCCGAGCCGCTGCCGGTGGCCGAGGAGCCTGTCGCGCCGGTGGTCGCCGCACCGCCCGCCGCCGTGGTCGAGACGGCGCCTGCGCCGCAGGTGGCCGTCCCCGTCGAGGTCCCCGAGCCGGTCGCTGCTGCGGTCCCGGCTGCCGCCGAAGAGAAGCCGGCCAAGCTGGGCTTCTTCGCCCGCCTGCGCCAGGGCCTGGCCAAGACCAGCGCCAGCATCGGCGAGGGCATGGCCAGCCTGTTCCTCGGCAAGAAGGCCATCGACGACGACCTGCTCGACGAGCTGGAAACCCGCCTGCTCACCGCCGACGTCGGCGTCGAGGCGACCACCGCGATCATGCAGAACCTCACCAGGCGCGTGTCGCGCAAGGAACTGGCCGACAGCGACGCGCTGTACAAGGCGCTGCAGGAAGAGCTGGCCGCGATCCTGCGTCCGGTCGAGCAGCCGCTGGTGATCGCGTCCGCCGGCAAGCCCTACGTGATCCTGGTGGTCGGCGTGAACGGCGCCGGCAAGACCACCACCATCGGCAAGCTGGCCAAGAAGCTGCAGGACGAGGGCAAGAAGGTCATGCTCGCCGCCGGCGACACCTTCCGCGCCGCCGCGGTCGAGCAGCTGCAGGTATGGGGCGAGCGCAACAGGATCCCGGTGATCGCCCAGCACACCGGCGCCGACTCCGCCTCGGTAATCTTCGATGCGGTGCAGGCCGCCCAGGCGCGCGGCATCGACGTGCTGATCGCCGACACCGCCGGCCGCCTGCACACCAAGGACAACCTGATGGAGGAGCTGAAGAAGGTCCGTCGGGTGATCGGCAAGCTCGACGACAGCGCGCCGCACGAGACCCTGCTGGTGCTGGACGCCGGCACCGGGCAGAACGCCCTCAGCCAGGCGCGGCTGTTCCACCAGGCGGTCAACCTCAGCGGCCTGGTACTGACCAAGCTGGACGGCACCGCCAAGGGCGGGGTGATCTTCGCCCTGGCCAAGCAGATGCCGACGCCGATCCGCTACATCGGCGTCGGCGAGGGCATCGACGATCTGCGTCCGTTCGAGGCCGATGCCTTCGTACGCGCACTTTTCGCAGGACAGGAGTCCGCATGATCCGTTTCGAGCAGGTGGGCAAGCGTTATGCCAATGGCCACGTCGGCCTGCACGAGCTGAGTTTCCGGGCCCGGCGTGGCGAGTTCCTGTTCGTCACCGGCCACTCCGGTGCCGGCAAGAGCACCCTGCTGCGCCTGCTGCTGGCGCTGGAGCGGCCGACCAGCGGCAAGCTGCTGTTGGCCGGCCAGGATCTGGGCGAGATCAGCAACGCGCAGATCCCCTTCGTGCGCCGGCAGATCGGCGTGGTGTTCCAGAACCATCACCTGCTGTTCGACCGCAGCGTGTTCGCCAACGTCGCTCTGCCGCTGCAGATCCTCGGTCTGCCGCGCGCGGAGATCGAGCGGCGGGTGAGCGAGGCGCTGGAGCGGGTGTCACTGAAGGACATGGGCGAACTGCTGCCCGCCGACCTGTCGAGTGGCCAGCAGCAGCGCGTCGGCATCGCCCGCGCGGTGGTGCACCAGCCGGCGCTGTTGCTGGCCGACGAGCCGACCGGCAACCTCGACCCGCGGCTGGCCGCCGAGATCATGGGCGTGTTCGAGGACATCAACCGTCTGGGGACCACCGTGCTGATCGCCAGCCATGACCTTGCCCTGATCGCGCGCATGCGCCATCGCCTGCTGACCCTGCAACGCGGTCGCCTGATCGGCGACGGGGAGCCCGACTGATGAGTGCGACCAAGCAACTGCCGCGCGGCGCCGAGGAAGGCTCTCCGGAGCAGCGCCAGCGGCGCCTGCAGCAGGAGGCCGAGGCCACCGACTGGGGCGGCCTGCTGCGCGCCTACCTGGAAAGCCACCGCGCCAGCCTGGTCGACAGCCTGCGCCGTCTGGTGCACCAGCCATTCGGCAGCTTCCTTACCTGCCTGGTGATGGGTATCGCCCTGTCGCTGCCCATGGGCCTGTCGCTGCTGCTGGACAACGTCGAGCGCCTCGGCGGCTCCTGGCAGCGTGCCGCGCAGATCTCGGTGTTCCTCAAGCTCGAGGTGGCCGAGGTCGAGGGCCAGGCCCTGCGCGAGCAGATCGCCGGCATGGACGACGTGCTGCAGGCCGAGTGGATCGGCCGCGAGCAGGCGCTGGCGCAACTGCAGCAGCACTCCGGCCTCGGCGACGCCCTCAAGGATCTGCCGGAAAACCCGTTGCCGGCGGTGGTGCTGGTCACCCCGCAGGAAATCGACAAGGCCGCCCTGGAGGCCCTGCGCGAGCGCCTGGCAACGCTGCCGGGGGTCGAGCAGGCGCAGCTCGACCTGCTGTGGGTCGAGCGTCTCGGTGCGATCCTCAAGCTCGGCGATCGCTTCGTCTTCGGACTGGCGGTGGTGCTGATCCTCGCCCTGCTGCTGGTGATCGGCAACACCATCCGCCTGCACATCGAGAATCGCCGCGCCGAGATCGAGGTGATCAAGCTGGTCGGCGGCACCGACGGTTACGTGCGCCGACCGTTCCTGTATGCCGGTGCCTTCTATGGGGTGGGCGCCGGCGTGCTGGCCTGGGGGCTGCTGGAGTACGGCCTGGGCTGGCTGAACCAGTCGGTGGTGAGCCTGGCCGGTCTGTATGGCAGCGACTTCGCCCTGGCCGGGGTGCCGGCCGAAGACGGCCTGTCGCTGCTGGTCGGCGCGGTGCTGCTGGGCTGGGTCGGCGCCTGGCTGGCGGTCGCCCGGCATCTGCGCCAGCTCGAGCCCCAGTGATAACCTGTTGATTTTATTGGGTTTTTTTAGGTGTAAGAGAACTTTTCACGGCCATTCACAGTCTTATCGACACAGTGCTATAGTCATGAGCTGATTCGGTAACTCGGAGGATGTCCATGTCCACGTCTCTGCAACCTGTCTATGCCCTGGCTCCCGGCGCCAACCTGGAGGCCTACGTGCATTCGGTCAACAGCATTCCGCTGCTGTCGGTCGAGCAGGAGCGCGAGCTGGCCGGGCGTCTGTACTACGAGCAGGACCTCGAGGCCGCCCGGCAGATGGTGCTGGCCCACCTGCGCTTCGTGGTGCACATAGCCCGCAGCTACTCCGGCTACGGCCTGGCCCAGGCCGACCTGATCCAGGAAGGCAATGTCGGCCTGATGAAGGCGGTCAAGCGTTTCAACCCGGAAATGGGCGTGCGCCTGGTGTCCTTCGCCGTGCATTGGATCCGCGCCGAAATCCACGAATTCATCCTGCGCAACTGGCGCATCGTCAAGGTCGCCACCACCAAGGCGCAGCGCAAGCTGTTCTTCAACCTGCGTAGCCAGAAGAAGCGCCTGGCCTGGCTGAACAACGACGAAGTCAACGCCGTGGCCGCGACCCTGGGGGTCGAGGCGCGCGAAGTGCGCGAGATGGAAAGCCGCCTGACCGGCCATGACATGGCCTTCGATCCGGCGGCCGATGCCGACGACGACGCGGCCTTCCAGTCGCCGGCGCACTATCTGGAAGACAATCGCTACGACCCGGCGCGCCAGCTGGAGGAGGCCGACTGGAGCGACAGCTCCAACGCCAGCCTGCACGATGCCCTGGAGGGTCTCGACGAGCGCAGCCGCGACATCCTCCAGCAGCGCTGGCTGTCCGAGGAAAAGGCCACCCTGCACGAGCTGGCCGCCAAGTACAACGTCTCCGCCGAGCGCATCCGCCAGCTGGAAAAGAACGCGATGAACAAGCTCAAGGGCCATCTGCTGGCCTGATCGGCAGACGCTGCCCACCATGAAAAAAGCCGCATCCCCGGATGCGGCTTTTTTGTGCGCGCTGATCGGCCGCGCTTGCCGGCCCGCGCCGGGAGCGGCGCGGTTGCCGAGGTTGCCCGCGGCCTACAGGCGGTTGAGGTAGTGGCTGCCGCCCAGCTGGCGCATCTGCCGGCGGATCCAGCCGGCGCGCTGCTGCACGTAGCCGCTCGGCCGGCTGGCGCTCCAGTCGCGCGGATTGGGCAGCACGGCGGCCAGCAGGCTGGCCTGCTGGCTCGACAGGTAGGGCGCCCCCTTGCCGAAGTGATGCTGCGCCGCCGCTTCGGCGCCGAACACGCCCGTACCCCATTCGGCGCTGTTCAGGTACACCTCGAGGATGCGCTGCTTCGGCCACAGCGTCTCGATCAGCACGGTGAACCAGGCTTCCAGGCCCTTGCGCAGCCAGCTGCGGCCGGACCAGAGGAACAGGTTCTTGGCCACCTGCTGGCTGAGGGTGCTGGCACCGCGCAGGCTGCCGCCGCGTTCGTTGTGCGCCAGGGCGGCGCGGATCGCGGTCATGTCGAAACCCCAGTGCTCGGCGAAGCGCTGGTCCTCGGCGGCAATCACCGCCACCTTGAGGTCGTCCGGCAGTTCCGCCCACGGGCGCCAGTCGCGCTGCAGGTCGATCGGCTGGCCGTCGATCCAGGATTCGACCTTGCGTTCGACCATCAGCGCGCTGCCGGGTGGCGGCAGCCAGCGCAGCAGCAGCACCAGCAGGACACTGGCGGCCAGGCAGCAGAGGAGGATCTTGGCGAAGCGGCGAAACAGGCGGCGCGGCATGGCGGCGAAGGGTTCGGCGGGAGGGGCAGGCATTATAGCGGGGCGGCGCTGTCTGGCGGTGACTCGCGTCGCCAGCGTCGCCCGCCGCCCGCGGCGCGGTTTGCCTGGCGACAGCCAAGCGGCGATCATGCGCAGTCCTTGTTCCCGCCCACGGAGTCCATCCATGTCGCGTCCCTTCGTCCTGCTCGCCGCCTTCTTCGGCTTCACCGGCGTGGCCCTCGGCGCCTTCGCCGCCCACGGCCTGCGCGGCCGCCTGAGCCCGGAGTACCTGACGGTGTTCCAGACCGGCGTGCTCTACCAGCTGATCCACGCCCTGGCGCTGCTCGGCCTCGGCGCGCTGGCGCTGCACTGGCGCTCGCGCCTGCTGCGTGCGGCCGGCAGCCTGTTCGCCGCCGGCATCCTGCTGTTCTCCGGCAGCCTGTACCTGCTGACCCTCAGCGGCGTCGGCAAGCTGGGCATGGTCACCCCGCTTGGCGGCAGCTGCCTGCTGGCCGGCTGGCTGTGCCTGGCGCTGGCGGCCTGGCGCGCCCAGTCACGCCAGCGCTGAATCGGCAGTCCGGCGGTCCGCCGGCGCCTTGGTCATCGGCGCCGATCGGCGCTAGAATGCCGGCCTTTCCCCCCGATGTTGCGAGTGGCCAAGCATGCGCATTCAGCTCAATGGCGAAGCTGTGGAACTGCCCGAAGGGCATTCCGTCGCCGACCTGCTGGCCGGCCTCGAGCTGGCTGGCCGGCGCGTGGCGGTCGAACTCAACCTGGATATCGTGCCGCGCAGCCAGCACGCCGACACCCTGCTGCGCGAAGGTGACCGCGTCGAGGTGGTGCATGCCATCGGCGGCGGCTAGTCGTCCCGTCCCCCCCTCCACGATCCGCCCGCGCACGCCTGCAGAGGAGCTCCCGATGAGCCAGTCTTTCCCGATCGACAAGCCGCTGGTCCTGGCCGGCCGTACCTATCACTCGCGCCTGCTGGTCGGCACCGGCAAGTACAAGGATCTCGACGAGACCCGCCTGGCCATCGAGGCCTCCGGCGCCGAAATCGTCACCGTCGCCGTGCGCCGGACCAACATCGGCCAGAATCCCGGCGAGCCGAACCTGCTCGATGTGATCAGCCCCGAGCGCTACACCATCCTGCCCAACACCGCCGGCTGCTACGACGCCGTGGAGGCGGTGCGCACCTGCCGCCTGGCCCGCGAGCTGCTCGACGGCCACAAGCTGGTCAAGCTGGAAGTGCTGGCCGACCAGAAGACCCTGTTCCCCAACGTGATCGAGACCCTCAAGGCCGCCGAAACCTTGGTCAAGGACGGCTTCGACGTGATGGTCTACACCAGCGACGACCCGATCATCGCCCGCCAGCTGGCCGAGATCGGCTGCATCGCGGTGATGCCGCTGGCCGGCCTGATCGGCACCGGCCTCGGCATCTGCAACCCGTACAACCTGCGCATCATCCTCGAGGAAGCGACTGTGCCGGTGCTGGTCGACGCCGGGGTGGGCACCGCGTCGGATGCCGCCATCGCCATGGAGCTGGGCTGCGAGGCGGTGCTGATGAACAGCGCCATCGCCCACGCCCAGCACCCGGTGCTGATGGCCGAGGCGATGAAGCACGCCATCGTCGCCGGTCGCCTGGCCTACCTGGCCGGGCGCATGCCGAAGAAGCTCTACGCCAGCGCCTCGTCGCCGCTCGAAGGGCTGATCCGCTAAGCGGCTTTTCCATGGGCAGGCCCCTGGCGCTGCCCCGACTTCAGCACAGCGAGTCCGGTCCGCGAGGGCAGGGCTCGTTTGTCTTTACAGCGAATGTGTTCATGACTGACGAAATCCAACAAGCGCCGCAAGCTGCCGGCGAAGCGCGCCGCCTGCGCACCATCAAGAGCTTCGTGATGCGCGCCGGGCGGGTGACCGAGGGCCAGCAGCGCGGTCTCGAACTGGGCTGGCCGAAGTTCGGCCTGCAACTGGAAGACGGCCTGCGCGACTTCGACCAGCTGTTTGGTCGCCAGGCGCCGCGCACCTTCGAGATCGGCTTCGGCATGGGCCACGCGACCCTGGAGATGGCGGCCGCCGCGCCCGAGCAGGACTTCATCGGCGTCGAGGTGCACCGGCCTGGCGTCGGCGCCCTGCTCAGCGGTGCCCTGGCGCAGGACCTGAGCAATATCCGCGTGTACAGCTGCGATGCGCTGGACGTGCTGCGCCAGTGCGTGGCCGACGCCAGCCTGGATCGCGTGCTGCTGTTCTTCCCCGATCCCTGGCACAAGGCCAAGCACAACAAGCGGCGCATCGTGCAGCCGGCGTTCGCCGAGCTGGTACGCCAGAAGCTCAAGGTCGGCGGTGTGCTGCACATGGCCACCGACTGGCAGCCCTACGCCGAGCACATGCTGGAGGTGCTGAGCGCCGCGCCCGGCTATCGCAACCTGGCCGCGGACGGCACCTACGTGCCGCGCCCCGAGGAGCGCCCGGTGACCAAGTTCGAACGCCGCGGCGAGCGCCTCGGCCACGGGGTGTGGGACCTGAAGTTCCAGCGCGTGGAGTGAATCGGTGCTGAAACAACGAAGCCGGGCATTGCCCGGCTTCGTTGTTTCTGGCCGCGGTGGAGCATGCAGGGTGGAAAACGACCGCAGGTCTTTTCCACCGGGTGGTCATCCACTCTACGCGGGGTAGCGGATCAGCGCCGCTCGGCGATCACGCCGATGCCGATGAACACCAGCAGCAGCGCCGGCGCCAGGGTGTAGTTGTTCAGCTGCGCCAGGCCCTTCTCCAGCCAGGGGGTGGCATGGACGATGACCATGCCGTAGCCCAGTGCGCAGAGCAGGATGAACAGCAGGGTACGGAACACGAAGTTCAGGCTGCCGACCTGACGTTGCAGCCAGGCATTGACCAGCGGGCCGAACAGCACCAGCAGCGCGGCGACCACCGCCAGGGCGATCTCGTCGAGATGGCTGCGGCACCAGCGCGACAGGGTGACGAACAGGTCGAGTAGCAGATCCATGCGGACTCCTGACTAGTACGGGAAGGCTTGGGCTAGTGTACCCGCTGCGACGTGACGGGCCTGCCACGCCGCACACGCTTGGGGCAGAAAGTGCTGCGGCAGCAGCGCAGGGTAGATGGCCACCCCGTGGAAAATACGCGTGGCGATTTTCCACCCTGCCCGCGGTGCGCGGGGCGTTCAGTCGAGAAAGTGCTGCAACAGGTCGTTGAGGAACAGCTGGCCGCGTGGCGTCGGGCGCAGCACCTGAGGATCGGCGTCGAGCAACCCGGCCGCGCGCGCCGCGGCGCAAGCGTCACTGATGCTGGCCAGCGGCAGGCCGGTGCGCTGCTCGAACAGCGCCGCCGGCACCCCGCCGGTCAGGCGCAGGGCGTTCATCATGAACTCGAACGGCAGTTCGGCGGCTTCCAGCAGGCGCTCGCCGGCCTGGAAGGGTTTGCCCGGATCGAGGTAGTCCCTGGGCAGGCGGGTCTTCCAGCTGCGGCGGATCTGGCCGTGCGGGTCGCTCAGCTTGGCATGGGCGCCGGCGCCGATGCCGAGGAAGTCGCCGAAGCTCCAGTAGTTGAGGTTGTGCCGCGCACGGCGATTGTCTCGCGCGTAGGCCGAGGTCTCGTACTGGGCGAAGCCGTGCTCGGCCAGCAGGGCCTGGCCGGCCTCCTGGATGTCCCAGAGGATGTCGTCCTCGGGAATCTGCGGCGGCTGGCTCCAGAACACCGTGTTCGGCTCCAGGGTCAGCTGGTACCAGGACAGGTGGGTCGGCGCGAGGGCAATGGCCTGGCGCAGGTCGGCCAGCGCGCCGGCGACGTCCTGGCCGGGCAGGCCGTGCATCAGGTCGAGGTTGAAGTTGTCGAAGCCGGCGCGCCGCGCCATCTCGGCGGCGCGGATCGCTTCGGCGCCGTCGTGGATGCGCCCCAGCGCCTTGAGCTGCTCGCCGTGGAAGCTCTGCACGCCGATCGACAGGCGATTGATGCCGAGCGCGCGATAGTCGACGAACTTGGCCTGCTCGAAGGTGCCCGGGTTGGCCTCGAGGGTGATCTCGATGTCGGCGGCGAAGGCCAGGCGCCGGTTGACGCCCTGCAGCAGGCGGTCGAGGGCGCGCGCGGAGAACAGGCTGGGGGTGCCGCCGCCGAAGAAGATCGAGCCCAGCGCACGGCCGTGGGCGGCCGGCAGGTCGATGTCGAGGTCGGCGAGCAGGGCGTCGACATAGGCCTCTTCCGGCAGTTCCGGCCCGGCGGCGTGGGAGTTGAAGTCGCAGTACGGGCACTTGCGCACGCACCACGGGATGTGGATGTACAGCGCCAGCGGCGGCAGCTGGAACTGCCCCGGCGTGGCCGGGGCGAGCGTTGCCGAACTCAAGCGAGGGCCAGCCGCTGCTTGAGCAGGGCCATGGCCCGCGCGCGGTGGCTGAGCTGGTTCTTCTCGGTCGAGGCCAGTTCGGCACTGGCGCACTCGCGCTCCGGGACCCAGAACAGCGGGTCGTAGCCGAAGCCGCCTTCGCCGCGGGGCTCGTGGAGGATGCGGCCGTGCCACAGGCCCTCGCAGATGATCGGCAGCGGGTCGTCGGCGTGCTGGACCAGCGCCAGGGCGCAGACGAACTGGGCGCCGCGTTCGGCGTCCGGCACGTCCTGCAGCGCGGCCAGCAGCTTGGCGTTGTTGGCCGCATCGCCCAGGCCGTCGGCGTAGCGCGCCGAGCGGATGCCCGGGGCACCGCCGAGGGCGTCCACCGCCAAGCCCGAGTCGTCGGCCAGCGCCGGCAGGCCGGAGACCCGCGCGGCGTGGCGGGCCTTGAGGATGGCGTTCTCGACGAAGGACAGGCCGGTTTCCTCCGGCTCGTGGCTGCTGAACTCGGCCACCGAGCGCACGCGCACGGCGTCGCCCAGCATGGCCTGCAGTTCTTTGAGTTTGCCGGCGTTGTGGCTGGCCAGTACCAGTTCGGTCAGGGCTTTCATTCGTCGGGGAATACTTCCTGGTTGAAGGTCAGGCTGTGGCTGGTACCGCCGTCCTGCACCTTGAGGTCGAAGGTCAGCACTTCGCGGCTGGTCATGGTGAACTGCGCCAGATGATAGACCGCCTGCTGGTCGCCCTCACCTTCGCTGACGCGCTGGAAGTTGAGCGGCTTGCTCTGGCCGAGCAGGTTCTTCACCGTGCCGCTGACGCTGGCCGCGGGCACGGCCTTGCCGGCGCGCATCACCGCGACGTTGACCACGCCCTGGGTCTTGCTGCGGGTCAGACCGGAGGCGGCGGCGATGTCCGGCTGCAGGAAGCTGGAGTTGAAGACGTTGTAGTGCACCTCGAGATCGCCGAAGCGCTGCAGGCGTTCGGCGGCGGCTGGCAGGGCCAGGCTGAGGGTGAGCAGGAACAGGGCTAGACGACGCATGGGCTTATCTCCTATTGGGACGCCTTGGTCAGCGGGTGACACGGTAGATACCGATCTCACCCAACAGATTAGGCCACAGGCGCGCGAGTGCATGCAGCCGGTGGTCGCGGTCCACCGCCAGACGATCGAGCACCCGCAGGCGCTGCTCGCGGCACAACGCCTCGAAGTCGCGGAAGGTGCAGAAGTGGATGTTCGGCGTGTTGTACCAGGTGTAGGGCAGGAAGTCCGAACGAGGCATCTCGCCGCGGCGCGCCAGGTACCAGCGGCAGCGCCAGTGGCCGAAGTTGGGGAAGGTGATGATGCAGGTCTTGCCGACCCGCAACATGTCCCTGAGGATGCGGTCGGGATAGTGCACCGCCTGCAGGGTCTGGGTCATCACCACCACGTCGAAGCTGTCGTCGCCGAAGTGGTCGAGACCGAGGTCGAGATCCTGCTCGATGACGTTGACCCCGCGGTCCAGGCACTGGGCGATCTTGTCCGGGTCGCGCTCCAGGCCGTAGCCGTGCACCTGCTTGTGCTCGCGCAGCCAGGCCAGCAGCTCGCCATTGCCGCAGCCGAGGTCGAGGACCCGGCTGCCGGCGGGGATCCATTCCTGAATGATTTCCAGATCGGCACGCATGTTCGGCGGCAGTCCTTACACGGCAATACGGTTCATGTAGCGACCGAAACCCTGGATGTAGCGCGGGCTCGGGATGAGGAAGGCGTCGTGGCCGTGGGCCGACTCGATCTCCAAGTAGCTGACGTTCTTCTTCGCCGCCACCAGCGCATCGACGATCTCCCGCGAGCGGGCCGGCGAGAAGCGCCAGTCGGTGGAGAAGGAGATCACGCAGAAGTTCGCCTGCGCCGGCTCCAGGGTCTTCACCAGGTCGTCGCCATGGGCGGCGGCCGGGTCGAAGTAGTCCAGCGCCTTGGTCATCAGCAGGTAGGTGTTGGCGTCGAAGCGCCCGGAGAACTCCTCGCCCTGATAGCGCAGGTAGCTCTCGACCTGGAACTCGACACTGTGGAAGTCGTAGTTGAGCTGGTCGGTCTTCAGCTCGCGGCCGAATTTCTCGCCCATGGCGTCGTCGGACAGGTAGGTGATGTGGCCGACCATGCGCGCCAGCATCAGGCCGCGCTTGGGGATGGTGCCCTGCTCCTGGAAGTGGCCGCCGTGGAAGTCCGGGTCGGTGAGGATGGCCTGGCGCGCCACTTCGTTGAAGGCGATGTTCTGCGCCGACAGCTTGGGCGCCGAGGCGATCACCAGGCAGTGGCGCACGCGCTCGGGGTAGCTGATGCTCCACTGCAGCGCCTGCATGCCGCCGAGGCTGCCGCCGACCACCGCGGCCCACTGTTCGATGCCGAGGGCGTCGGCCAGGCGAGCCTGGCTGTGCACCCAGTCCTCCACGGTCAGCACCGGGAAGTCGGCGCCGTAGGCGCGGCCGGTGTCCGGGTTGCGGCTGCCGGGGCCGGTGGAGCCGTTGCAGCCGCCGAGGTTGTTGAGGCTGACGACGAAGAACTTGCGGGTATCGATCGGCTTGCCCGGGCCGATGCAGCTGTCCCACCAGCCCGGCTTGCGATCGTCGGGGCTGTGGTAGCCGGCGGCGTGGTGGTGGCCGGAGAGGGCATGGCAGATCAGCACGGCGTTGCTGCGTTCGGCGTTCAGCGTGCCGTAGGTTTCGTAGACCAGCTCGTAGTCGGCCAGCTGGCGGCCGCCGGCGAGCGGCAGGGGTTCCTTGAAATGCAGGACCTGGGGGCTGACCAGGCCGACGGAATCTTCGGCGAAGACGGTGGGCATCGACCCTGCTCTCGAAAAATGAAGTGCGCCAGTCTAAAGAGCGCTGCCCACAGGGGCAAGGGCGCGCCCGGCGGGGCGCGGGGTGCGCCGTGTGCCTCTGGATCGGCAGTGCGCATGGCGCACCCTACGTCGGGCGCTCGGCCTCGAGCTCGGCGGCCAGCTCCGCCGGCAGTTTCTGCGGCGCATGGATGCGCACGCGCTTCTGCCGGTTGAGTTCGCCGCTCTCCAGGCTGACCTGGCTCTTGGCGACGCCGAAGGCCTTGCCGAGGAATGCCAGCAGGTGGGCGTTGGCCTTGCCTTCCACCGGTGGCGCCGTCAGGCGGATCTTCAGACGGTCGCCGTGCAGTCCGGCGAACTCGTCCTTGCTCGCCTTGGGCTGCAGGTGGCAGGCGAGGACCAGGTCTGCGCCGTCCCAGCGGAACCAGCTCATCAGAGGAACGGGCTGAGCAGCTGCGGCATGTGGCTCATGGCCGCGAGGTTGCGGATCACCAGCATGTCGATCAGCTGCAGGGCGATGAAGGCGAAGATCGGCGAGATATCCAGGCCGCCGAGGTTGGGCAGCAGGCGGCGGATCGGCATCAGCAGCGGTTCGCAGATCTGGTTGACCAGCTGGGCGCCGGGATTGTAGCTGCCCGGGGCGACCCAGGAGAGGATCACGCTGACGATCAGGGCGAAGAAGAAGATCTTCAGGAGCAGCGCGGTGACGCCGATCACCGCCCAGATCAGCAGCTGCGGCAGCAGGCCGCCGATGCCGTAGCCCATCAGCAGCAGGGTCAGGGCCATCAGCAGCAGCTGGATCAGCAGGGCCAGCACCAAGGATGCCAGGTCCAGGCCGCCGAAGCCGGGAATCACCTTGCGCAGCGGGTTGAGCAGCGGCTTGGTGGCCTTGACCGCGAACTGGCAGAGCGGGTTGTAGAAGTCGGCGCGCACCAGTTGCAGGGTGAAACGCAGCAGCACGATCAGCAGGTACAGGCTGCCGAGGGTCTGCAGCACGTAGATGGCGGCAGTGTTGAGTCCGTTCATCGGGGCTCCTTATTGACCGAGCTGTTCGGCCATTTCGGCCGAGCGGTGGGCGGCAGCCTGCAGCGCCTGGTCGACCAGCGCCTCGAAGCCGCCGGCCTGGAAGGCCTTGATCGCCGCCTCGGTGGTGCCGTTGGGCGAGGTCACCCGGCGGCGCAGCTCGGCCGGATCGAAGTCGCTGACCAGCGCCATGCGTGCCGCGCCGAAGGCGGTCTGGCGGGCCAGCAGGCTGGCGGTTTCGGCGGGCAGGCCGAGGCGCTCGCCGGCGGCGGTCATCGCCTCCATGAGCAGGAAGAAGTAGGCCGGGCCGCTGCCGGACACTGCGGTCACCGCGTCGATCAGCTGCTCCTCCTCCAGCCACAGCACCAGGCCGACCGCATCCAGCAGGGCCTCGGCCTGCTCGCGCTGTGCCGTGCTGGTGCGCGCGTTGGCGTACAGGCCGCTGGCGCCTTCGTGCAGCAGCGCCGGGGTGTTGGGCATGCAGCGCACGATGGCCTGCTCGCCGAGCCAGCGCTCGAGGCTGGCGCAGGGGATGCCGGCGGCGATGGAGACGATCAGCACGCCGGCCGGCAGCGCCGGCGCCAGGGCCAGGCAGACTTCCTTCATCACCTGCGGTTTGACCGCCAGCACCACGATCTCGGCGCCGGCCACGGCGATGGCGTTGTCCTCCAGTACCGCGATGCCGTGCTCGCGGGCGATGCGCTGGCGCTGCTCGGCCTGCGGCTCGCTGGCGGTGAGGCGGTCGGCAGGCACGCCGCGGGCGATCAGGCCGCCGATCAGGCTGGTGGCCATGTTGCCGGCGCCGATGAAAGCAATGCGGGGGTGATTCATGAGGCGATTCCTTGTCGGTGGGCGGGACGCCGATTCAGCGGGCGTCACGCGCGGATGATGTCTGAGGGTAGTCGCGGGCGCCGAACAGCGCGCTGCCGATGCGCACCCAGGTGGCGCCCTCGGCGATGGCAGCCTCCAGGTCGTCGCTCATGCCCATCGACAGGGTGTCGAGCGGCAGCGGCAGGCTGTCCTTCAGCTGGTGCAGGCGGGCGAAGGCGGCGCGCTGGGCGCTGACGTCGGCGGTCGGCTCGGGAATGGCCATCAGCCCGCGCAGGCGCAGGTTGGGCAGCGCCGCCACCGCGGCGGCCAGTGCCGGTAGCTCTGCGGGGCTGCAGCCGGATTTGCTGGGCTCAAGGCTGACGTTGACCTGCAGGCAGATGTTCAGGGGCGGCAGTTCGGCGGGGCGCTGGGCGGACAGGCGTTCGGCGATCTTCAGGCGGTCCACCGAGTGCACCCAGGCGAAGTGCTCGGCGAGCGGCTTGGTCTTGTTCGACTGGATCGGGCCGATGAAGTGCCAGGTCAGCTCGAGGTCGGCCAGCTCGGCCTGCTTGGCGAGGGCCTCCTGCAGGTAGTTCTCGCCGAAGTCGCGCTGGCCGGCGGCGAACGCCGCGCGCAGCGCCGCGGCCGGCTTGGTCTTGCTCACCGCCAGCAGCTGCACGCCGTGCGGATCGCGGCCGGATGCTTGCGCCGCCTCACGGATGCGTGTGCGGACCTTTGCAATATTGTCGTGGATCGTGGACATTTGGTTCCGCTTTTCGCCCGGCCGCTGCCTGTCGCGGCATTCTACCCGCTTGTTTGTGATTGGGGACCCCCATGGATATTACCGAGCTGCTGGCCTTCAGCGCCAAGCAGGGCGCATCGGACCTGCACCTCTCTGCCGGACTGCCGCCGATGATTCGCGTCGACGGCGACGTGCGTCGCATCAACCTGCCGCCGATGGAGCACAAGCAGGTGCATGCGCTGATCTACGACATCATGAACGACAAGCAGCGCAAGGACTTCGAGGAGTTCCTCGAGACCGACTTCTCCTTCGAGGTGCCCGGCGTGGCGCGCTTCCGGGTCAACGCGTTCAACCAGAACCGTGGCGCCGGCGCGGTGTTCCGGACCATTCCCTCGCGCGTGCTGACCATGGAAGACCTCGGCATGGGCGAGGTGTTCAAGAAGATCACCGACGTACCGCGCGGCCTGGTGCTGGTCACCGGTCCGACCGGTTCGGGCAAGTCGACCACCCTGGCGGCGATGCTCGACTACCTGAACAACACCAAGTATCACCACATCCTCACCATCGAGGACCCGATCGAATTCGTCCACGAGTCGAAGAAGTGTCTGGTCAACCAGCGCGAGGTGCACCGCGACACCCTCGGCTTCTCCGAGGCGCTGCGCTCGGCCCTGCGTGAGGACCCGGACATCATCCTGGTCGGCGAGATGCGCGACCTGGAGACCATCCGCCTGGCGCTGACCGCCGCGGAAACCGGTCACCTGGTGTTCGGCACCCTGCACACCACCTCGGCGGCCAAGACCATCGACCGGATCGTCGACGTGTTCCCCGCCGAGGAGAAGTCGATGGTCCGCTCGATGCTCTCCGAATCGCTGCAGGCGGTGATCTCGCAGACCCTGCTGAAGAAGGTCGGCGGCGGCCGGGTAGCGGCCCACGAGATCATGATCGGCACTCCGGCGATCCGCAACCTGATCCGCGAGGACAAGGTGGCGCAGATGTATTCGTCGATCCAGACCGGTGGTGCGCTGGGCATGCAGACCCTCGATGCCTGCCTGAAGACCCTGGTCAGCAAGGGGCTGGTCAGCCGCGACGCGGCCAAGGAAAAGGCCAAGTCGCCGGAGAGCCTGTAATCGTTCGGCAGGTCGCCCCGTCGGGTGACCTGCCTGTCACGCTGCCCGGGCAGCGGCAAGCATCAAGGGAAAACCATGGAATTCGAGAAACTGCTGCGCCTGATGGTCGAAAAGGGTGGCTCCGACCTGTTCATCACCGCGGGCGTGCCGCCGTCGATGAAGATCAACGGCAAGATCCTGCCGGTGACCAAGAGCCCGATGGCGCCGGAGCAGACCCGCGAGACCGTGCTGTCGGTGATGAACGAGCAGCAGCGCCGCGAGCTGGCCGAGACCCACGAGTGCAACTTCGCCATCAGCGCCCGTGGCGTCGGCCGTTTCCGCGTCAGCGCCTTCTACCAGCGCAACCTGATCGGCATGGTGCTGCGCCGCATCGAGACCACCATTCCCACCTTCGAAGACCTCAACCTGCCCGATGTGCTCAAGCAGCTGTCGATGACCAAGCGCGGCCTGGTGCTGTTCGTCGGCGCTACCGGCGCGGGCAAGTCGACCTCGCTGGCGGCGATGATCGGCTACCGCAACAAGAACTCCCAGGGCCATATCATTTCCATCGAGGACCCCATCGAGTTCATCCACCAGCACCAGGGTTGCATCGTCACCCAGCGCGAGGTGGGCATCGATACCGAGTCCTACGACGTGGCGCTGAAGAACACCCTGCGCCAGGCACCGGACGTGATCATGATCGGCGAGGTGCGGACCCGCGAGACCATGGACTACGCCGTGGCCTTCGCCGAGACCGGCCACCTGTGCCTGGCCACCCTGCACGCCAACAACGCCAACCAGGCGCTGGACCGCATCATCCACTTCTTCCCGGCGGACCGTCACGAGCAGGTGTGGATGGACCTGTCGCTCAACCTGCGCGCCATCGTCGCCCAGCAGCTGGTGCCGACCCCGGACGGCAAGGGCCGCCGCGCGGTGATCGAGGTGCTGATCAACACCCCGCTGATGGCCGACCTGATCCGCAAGGGCGAGGTGCACGAGCTCAAGCCGCTGATGAAGCGCTCCGCCGAGCAAGGCATGCAGACCTTCGACCAGGCGCTGTACCAGCTATACAGCAATGGCGAGATCACCTACGAGGATGCCCTGGCCCATGCCGACTCGGCCAACGACCTGCGCCTGATGATCAAGCTGGGCTCGGAAACCGACGCCGAGCACCTGGGCAACCTGACCCAGAGCCTCAGCCTCGAGCAGAGTGCCGAGGACGCGCCGGGCCTGCGCCGCCGCTGAAGGGGAACGCAGGCCCGATCTGCCGGTCGAACCCGGTGATAGCCTTGGCTGTCACCCTCTGACCCTTGCCAGGAGGCAGCATGACGACACTGAACCGGGACACCCACAGCAAGACCATCGGCTATCTGTTGTGGCTGTTCGGCTTTCTCGGTGCGCACCGCTTCTACTACGGGCGCCCGGTGACCGGCACCATCTGGTTCTGCACCCTCGGCCTGTTCGGCATCGGCTGGCTGATCGACCTGTTGCTGATCCCCGGCATGGATCGTCAGGCGGACCTGCGTTTTCACGCCGGGCGTACCAGCTACAACGTGGCGTGGATCCTGCTGACTTTCCTCGGCGTGTTCGGCGTGCACCGCATGTACATGGGCAAGTGGCTCACCGGCATCCTCTACCTGTGTACCGGCGGCTTCTTCCTGATCGGCGTGCTCTACGACTTCTGGACCCTCAACGACCAGATCTCGATTCGCAACGCCTGGCGCTTCTGAGCGCATCGCCAGAATGCACAAGGCCCGCCGAATTGGCGGGCCTTGTCGTTTGCAGGGGAAGCGCTCAGCCTTCGTGGCTGATGCGCCCGCCCTGCAGGGTGTAGCGCACGGCGCCGGGCAGGCAGTGGCCGAGGAACGGGCTGTTGCCGCCGCGCGACAGCCAGCGCTCGCCGGCCAGGGTCTGCGCCTGGGCGTCGAACAGCACCAGATCGGCCGGCGCGCCGACCGCCAGGCGGCCGGCCGGCAGGCGCAGGGCGTCGGCGGGACCGCAGGTGAGGCGCGCCAGCAGGCTCGGCAGGTCGAGCAGGCCGTCCTCGACCAGGGTCAGGGCCAGCGGCAGGAGGATTTCCACGCTGCTGATGCCCGGTTCGGTGGCGCCGAACGGCGCCAGCTTGGCGTCCGGCTCGTGGGGCTGGTGGTGGCTGGCGATGGCGCCGATCACTCCGCTCTGCAGCGCCGCGCGCAGGCCGTCGCGGTCGCGGCGCGAGCGCAGCGGCGGTTGCACGTGATACAGGCTGGAGAAACCAGCCAGCGCCTCGTCGGTGAGGATCAGCTGGTACAGCGCCACATCGGCGGTCACCGGCAGGCCGCGGGCCTGGGCGGCGGCGATCATCTCCGCGCCGCGGGCGCTGGTGATCTGGCTGAAGTGGGCGCGCACGCCGCTCTGCTCGACCAGCAGCAGGTCGCGGGCCAGGGCCACGGTCTCGGCGGTTTCCGGGATGCCGCTCAGGCCGAGGAAGCTGGCGGTCGGCCCCTCGTGGGCCAGGCCGCCGGCGGCGAGGTCGGCGTCCTGGGAGGTGAACACCACGGTGAGGTCGAAGGTGGCGGCGTACTCCAGGGCGCGGCCCAGCACGCGGTTGTCGACCAGCGGTGCCAGGCCGTTGGTGAAGGCCACGCAGCCGGCGTCGCGCAGGGCCACCAGTTCGGCCAGCTGCTCGCCGGCCAGGCCTTTGGTCAGGGCGCCGATGGGGAACACGCGGGTGTGGTTGGCGGCGACGGCGCGGTCGAGGGTCAGCTCGACCACCGCTGGCGTGTCCAGCACCGGCTTGGTCTGCGGCGGGCAGCACAGGCTGGTGACGCCGCCGGCGGCGGCGGCGCGGGTTTCGCTGGCGATGGTGCCCTTGCGGGTGTAGCCCGGCTCGCGCAGGCTCACCGCCAGGTCGACCAGGCCGGGCGCGGCGACCAGGCCGTGGGCGGCGATCTGCTGTTCGGCGGCGAAGCCGGCCGGGGCAGCGCCGAGGGCGACGATGCGGCCGCCGTCGATGTGGATGTCGCAGGTGCGGTCGAGGGCGCTGGCCGGGTCGATCACGCGGGCGCCGTGGATGCTGATTTTCACTGGGCGTCTCCCTGTTCGAGCTGGCGCTGGGCCTGCTGGCCGCTCATGGCCATGGACAACACGGCCATGCGGATGGCGATGCCGTAGGTTACCTGGTTGAGAATCACCGACTGGGCGCCGTCGGCCACCGCCGATTCGATCTCCACGCCGCGGTTGATCGGCCCCGGGTGCATGACGATGGCGTCCGGCTTGGCCAGCGCCAGGCGCTGCTCGCTGAGGCCGTAGAGACGGTAGAACTCGCCTTCGCTGGGCAGCAGGCCACCCTGCATGCGCTCGCGCTGCAGGCGCAGCATGATCACCACGTCGACGTCCTTGAGGCCGGCGGCGAGGTCGGTGTAGGCGCGCACGCCGTACTGCTCGATGCCGATCGGCAGCAGGGTCTTCGGCGCGATCACGCGGATGTCCGGGCAGCCGAGGGTCTTCAGTGCCAGCATGTTGGAGCGCGCCACCCGCGAGTGGAGGATGTCGCCGACGATGGCCACCGAGAGGTTCTCGAAGCCGCCCTTGTGGCGGCGGATGGTCAGCATGTCGAGCATGCCCTGGGTCGGGTGGGCGTGGCGGCCGTCGCCGCCGTTGATCACCGCGACATGCGGGCAGACGTGCTCGGCGATGAAGTGCGCCGCGCCGGAGTCGGCATGGCGCACCACGAACATGTCGGCAGCCATCGCCTCGAGGTTGCGCAGGGTGTCGGTCAGCGTCTCGCCCTTGCTGGTCGAGGAGGTCGACACGTTGAGGGTGATCACGTCGGCGGACAGCCGCTTGGCGGCCAGCTCGAAGGTGGTGCGGGTGCGCGTGGAGTTCTCGAAGAACACGTTGCACACGGTCTTGCCGCGCAGCAGCGGCACCTTCTTCACCGCGCGGGCGCCGACCTCGAGGAAGGAGTCGGCGGTGTCGAGGATCTCGGTGAGCAGCTCGCGGGGCAGGCCGTCGAGAGAGAGGAAGTGGCGCAGCTGGCCCTGGTCGTTGAGCTGCAGCGGGCGCTTGGCGTCGGTCGGCGTCATCGCGGTAATTCTCAGTGGGGGGCGGCGAGGGTCTGCAGCTCGAGGGCGAGCGGCGCGGGACCGTGCAATTTTACCCGCTGGTCGGCGGCCAGCGACAGGGTGGCGCCGAGCACGTCGGCGCGGATCGGCAGCTCGCGGGCGTCGAGATCGAGCAGACAGACCAAGGTCACGCTGGCCGGGCGGCCGTAGTCGAACAGCGCGTTGAGGGCGGCGCGCACGGTGCGCCCGCTCATCAGCACGTCGTCGATCAGCACCAGGTGCTGGCCTTCGATGTCGAACGGCAGCTCCGAGGGGCGCACCTGCGGGTGCAGGCCATGCTGGCTGAAGTCGTCGCGGTAGAAGGACACGTTGAGCACGCCCAGCGGCGCCTCGCTCCGGCCAAGCTGGGCGAGCAGGGCGCTGGCGACCCACACGCCGCCGGTGTGGATGCCGACGAAGCGCGGCTCGTGGATGCCGCGGCGGGCCAGGTGGGCGCGCAGGTCGGCGGCCATCTGCGCGAGCAGAACGGCGGGGTCAGGCAGGGTCATGGACTCTCCTCGGAAAATCAAAGCGGTTGAGCGAGCTGCTGCTCCAGCCAGCCTTCCAGCAGCAGGGCGGCGGCCAGGGCATCCACCGGGCGCTCGCGATAGCCGCCGCGCTGGCCTTGGGTCAGGCGCTGGCCCTTGGCCTCGTAGGTGGTCAGGCGCTCGTCGTGGGTGAATGCCGGCAGGTTGAAGCGGCCGTTGAGGCGGCGGGCGAACTTCTCGGCGCGGGCGCTCATCTCGCTGGGCGTACCGTCCATGTTCAGCGGCAGGCCGACGACGAGGGCATCCGGCTGCCACTCCTGGATCAGCTTCTCGATCTGGCTCCAGTCCGGCACGCCGTTCTGCGCCTTGAGCACGCACAGCTCGCGGGCCTGGCCGGTGATCGCCTGGCCGACGGCGACGCCGATCTGTTTGCTGCCGTAGTCGAAGCCAAGGAGCAGGCGCGGTGCACTCATGCGTGGCCAGCCTGGCTGGACAGCAGGCTGAGGTCGATGCCCAGCGGCGCCGCCGCGCGCTGCAGGCGCTGCGCGACGTCGACATCGAACAGCACGGCGGGGTCGGCCGGGCAGGTCAGCCAGGCGTTGTCGAGCAGTTCGTCCTCCAGCTGGCCGGCTTCCCAGCCGGCATAGCCAAGGGCGATGAGAAAGCGCTCGGGGCCGCTGTGGTCGGCGATCGCCAGCAGCACGTCCTGCGAGGTGGACAGCGCCAGTTCGCCGAGCTCGAGGGTGGACTGGTAGCTCCAGCCGTGGGGATGCAGGACGAAGCCGCGGTCGGTGTGCACCGGGCCGCCGGCATAGATCGGCAGCTGGTGGCAGCGAGCGTCCGCCGCGGTATCCGGGCTGAGCTGTTCGAGCACGTCGGCGAGGTTGAGTTCGCTGGGGCGATTGACCACCAGGCCCATGGCGCCGTGCTGGTTGTGTTCCACCAGGTAGATCACGCTCTGGGCAAAGTTCGGATCGGCCATGTGCGGCATGGCGATCAGGAAGTGATGCTTGAGATAGCTGGGGGATGAGCTGTTCATGGCGCTAGTTTCGGCGCTCGCGCCGCCGGCTGCAAGCGCTGCACGGCGGCTCAGTTGCTGGCCAGGCGGTCGCCGCGCTCGAAGCGCCAGGTGCGGATGATTTCCAGCACGTCGACGTCGCTGAGATCGCCGCTGAACGGCGCGAACGGTGCCGACAGGCGCACGATGCGCAGGGCGGCCTGATCGAGGAGCGGCTGGCCGGAGGACTCGAGCACGGAAACCTCGCGCAGGGTGCCGTTGCTGTTGATCGACACCAGCAGGCGCAGGCTGCCGTAGATGCGCTGGCGGCGTGCCTCGTCCGGGTAGTTGAGGTTGCCGACCCGCTCGACCTTGCGCCGCCACTCGTCCTTGTACCAGGCGCCCTTGTCGCGCATGGTCGAGGCCGCGTTGAGGCGATGGATGCGCGGGCGCTTGGCATACAGCTGCTGTTCGTGGCTGAGTTGGGCCTCGAGGCTGGCGATCTCGGTCGACAGCTGGCTGCTGTCGAACTCCGGCGTTTGCGCGACAGGCTCGGCCGGGCGGGGCGGTTGTGCCTTGCTGGCGGTCTTCTCGCGCTGCGGTGCGCGGGTGGCGACGGCGGCACGGCTGGTCGGCGGCGGGGTGTTCGCCTTGGGCTGGGCCTGCGGCTCGACCTTGCGGATCTGGCTGTCCTGGAAGGGTGCCAGCTCGGTGGTCTTCGGCGTGGCCTTGTGCTCCAGGCTGCCGCTGCCCTGCTGGTCGTGCTGGGCGAGGAAGTCGGCCTGTTTCGGCTTTTCCGCACTCTTGAAGCTGGCGATGGTGATGTCGAGGGTCTTGCTGACCAGATTCGGCCCGGGCAGGCTGAAGCTCACGCCGAGCAGCAACGCCAGGTGCACGATGGTCGCCAGGAGCAGGGTGAAGCCCAGGCGATCCGCCGGACGCACGCCGGCGGAGCTAGGGAGGAGAGTGTGGGCAGCTGCGTTCATCGGTGGGCGCATGGCAGATAACCGGCGCAGTCTGCCGCCGGCTCCGGCAAAAGTCCATGAAGCACTGCGCGCCTTGACGCTTTGCCTGGCTCAGTTCTGACGTGCGGCGAGCTTGGTGGCGATGCAGTCCATCAGCTGGCCGGCGATGTCGGTGTTGAAGGTGGCGTCGATCTCGCGGATGCAGGTCGGGCTGGTCACGTTGATCTCGGTGAGCTGCTCGCCGATCACATCGAGGCCGACGAACAGCAGGCCCTTCTCGCGCAGGGTCGGGCCGACCTGGGCGGCGATCCAGCGGTCGCGCTCGGTCAGCGGGCGGGCCTCGCCGCGGCCGCCGGCGGCCAGATTACCGCGTGTCTCGCCGTGCGCCGGAATGCGCGCCAGGCAGTACGGCACCGGCTCGCCGTCGATCATCAGGATGCGCTTGTCGCCGTCCTTGATCGCCGGCAGGTAGCGCTGTGCCATGATCTGCCGGCTGCCGTGGCCGGTCAGCGTCTCGAGGATCACCGACAGGTTGGGATCGCCCTCGCGGTGGTGGAAGATCGACGAGCCGCCCATGCCGTCCAGGGGTTTGAGAATGATGTCACGCTGCTCGGCGGCGAACTCGCGCAGAATGTCGACGCGCCGGCTCACCAGGGTCGGCGGCGTGCATTGCGGGAACTGGGTGGCGAACAGCTTCTCGTTGCAGTCGCGCAGGCTCTGCGGGCGGTTGACCACCAGCAGACCTTCGCGCTCGGCCTGTTCCAGCAGTTGCGTGCAATAGAGGAATTCGTTGTCGAACGGCGGGTCCTTGCGCATCAGGATCACGTCCAGCTCGTGCAGGGCCAGATCCTGCTCGTCATCGAAATGGAACCAATGCTTGGCATCATGGATGACCTGCAGCGGGCGCGTGCGGGCCCGCACCTGGCCGTCGCGCAGGTACAGGTCCTGCTGCTCCATATAGAACAGCGACCAGCCGCGGGCTTGGGCGGCGAACAGCATGGCCAGCGAGCTGTCCTTCTTGAAGGCTATGCGGGCGATGGGGTCCATGACGATGCCCAGGCGAACGCTCATAGGGGTAGTCCTCTGCAACGAAACAACGGCCTGAAGGCCGTACAAGGCGATTGACGGTTGCCCAAGGTGGCCGCGAGTTTGCCTTGAGTCAAGGAAAAACCTTACGCATCCGGGGCTTATGGCTTGCCGCCGGAGAGTGTGCTAAAAAGCCCCGTCGATCAGGTCGCACCCTGCGGCATGACACAGCGCGCAAGCGCGTCGGGCGACGGAAAACAACGACTCACCGAGGCAATGGTAGGGCAGACATGGAACAGCATTCCGAGAGCTTGAAGGTCATGGTCATCGACGATTCGAAAACGATTCGTCGTACTGCCGAAACCCTGCTGAAGAAAGTGGGTTGTGACGTCATCACGGCCGTCGACGGCTTCGATGCCCTGGCCAAGATCGCCGATTCGCATCCTGGCATCATCTTCGTCGACATCATGATGCCGCGTCTGGATGGCTATCAAACCTGCGCCCTGATCAAGAATAATAGTGCGTTCAAATCCACGCCGGTGATCATGCTGTCCTCCAAGGATGGCCTGTTCGACAAGGCCAAGGGGCGCATCGTCGGCTCCGATCAGTATCTGACCAAGCCCTTCAGCAAGGAAGAACTGCTCGGTGCCATCAAGACGCACGTTCCGGGCTTCGTGCCGGTGGAACAAGCTACAACCTGACGTCCGGCCGACTGGCTGCCGACGCGTGCCTTTATTGGGGAATTTCATGGCTCGAATTCTGATTGTTGATGACTCGCCGACCGAGATGTACAAGCTCACCGCCATGCTCGAGAAGCATGGGCATCAGGTGTTGAAGGCGGAAAACGGTGCCGATGGTGTCGCTCTCGCGCGCCAGGAAAAGCCCGATGTCGTGTTGATGGACGTGGTCATGCCGGGCCTCAACGGTTTCCAGGCAACCCGCCAGCTGACCAAGGACGCGGAAACCGGTCACATTCCGGTGATCATTGTCACCACCAAGGATCAGGAAACCGATAGGGTCTGGGGCAAGCGCCAGGGCGCCCGCGACTACCTGACCAAACCGGTCGATGAAGACACCCTGCTGAAGACTATCGCTGCCGTTCAGGCGGGCTGATCGTTCATTCATCGCAGGAAGCGACAAGCAGAAAAAGGCCAGCAGCGGCATGTCCGACGTCATGACACCCTTCCAGCACCTGATCGAGATCGACCAGCTCTGCCGCCGCCATTCCGCGGGCTTGCCAGCCCAGCAGGAGGCCGCCCAGAGCTGGAGCGGCATCGGCTTTCGCATGGGCACGCGCCTGTTCGTCGCCCCTATGGGGGAGGTCACCGAGGTCCTGCACGAGCCGCGCCACACCCTGCTGCCGGGCGTCAGAACCTGGGTCAAGGGCGTCGCCAACGTGCGCGGCCGGCTGTTGCCGATTATGGACCTGTGCGGTTTCTTCGGCAGCGAACTGTCGCCGCTGCGCAAGCAGCGGCGGGTGCTGGTGGTCGAGCACGGTGAAGTCTTTGCCGGTCTCATCGTCGATGAAGTGTTCGGCATGCAGCACTTCTCCGTGGATGCCTTTGCCGAGCAGCTGCCACCGCTCGAGGCCTCCATCCAGCCGTTCATCCATGGCGTGTTCCAGCGTGAGCGCCCCTGGCTGGTGTTCAGCCCGCATGCGTTGGCCAGGGCGCAGGCGTTCCTCGATGTTGCGGTAAATAACTAGATCTACCGGATGGGGCGGTATTGCCGGCCCGTGTCGTTACTTGGGAACAGTTTAGTGTGGAAGGTCCAGGCGGGGGCCAGACAATGAAAAAACTCAACGCAGGCAATCTCTTCTCGGGCACGCGCAGCAGCAGTCTGATCGGTGGTCTTTTCGCCATCCTGATCGTGTCTGTGGTGCTGCTGTTTGCCAACTTTGCGTACCTCAACCAGCAGTCCGAATACGACAAGCAGTACATCGCTCACGCCGGTGAGCTGCGCCTGCTGTCCCAGGGGATCGCCAAGAACGCCGTCGAGGCGGCGGCGGGCAAGGCCGATGCCTTCGCCCTGCTGAAGAGCGAACGCGACGACTTCCAGCAGCGCTGGGAGTGGCTGAGCCAAGGTGACGCCGACACCGGCCTGCCGGCCAGTCCGGAAGCGGTAGCCAGCAACCTCGCCACCGTGCAGGCCGACTGGGAGCGCCTGCGCACCAGTACCGACGCCATTCTGGCCAGCCAGCAGACCGTGCTGTCGCTGCACCAGGTGGCCAGCACCCTGGCGGAAACCATTCCGCAGCTGCAGGTCGAGTACGAAGAGGTCGTGGATATCCTGCTGGAGAACGGTGCGCCGGCCGACCAGGTTGCCGTGGCCCAGCGCCAGTCGCTGCTCGCCGAACGGATTCTCGCCGCGGTGAACAAGGTGCTCGCCGGTGCCGAAGACTCGGTGCAGGCGGCCGACAGCTTCGGTCGCGACGCCAGCCTGTTCGGTCGCGTACTGACCGGCATGCACGAAGGCAACCCGGCCATGTCGATCACCAAGGTGACCGATGCCGAGGCCATCACCCGTCTGAAGGAGATCACCGAACTGTTCTCCTTCGTTTCCGGCTCGGTGGACGAGATCCTGGAAACCTCGCCGGAACTGTTCCAGGTGCGCGAATCCGCCAACAACATCTTCGGCGAGTCGCAGAAGGTGCTGGAGGGCACTACCCAGCTGGCCGGTGGCTTCGAGAACCTGGCCGTCAGCCGGACCTTCAATACCCTGGCCGGCTACCTGCTGGGCCTGCTCGCCCTGGCCTCGATCATGCTGATGGCGCTGATCCTGGTGCGCGAGACCCGCGGCCGCCTGGTGGAAACCGCCGAGAAGAACGACCGCAACCAGTCGGCGATTCTGCGTCTGCTCGATGAAATCGGCGACCTGGCGGACGGTGACCTGACCGTGCAGGCCACGGTAACCGAGGACTTCACCGGTGCCATCGCCGACTCCATCAACTACTCCATCGACCAGCTGCGCGACCTGGTAGAGACCATCAACCAGACCGCCGTACAGGTGGCTGCCGCCGCCCAGGAAACCCAGGCGACGGCGATGCACCTGGCCGAGGCTTCCGAGCACCAGGCCCAGGAAATTGCCGGTGCTTCCGCGGCGATCAACGAAATGGCGGTGTCCATTGACCAGGTGTCGGCCAACGCCGCCGAATCCTCCGCGGTAGCGGAGCGCTCGGTAGCCATCGCCAACAAGGGTAACGAGGTGGTGCAGAACACCATCGCCGGCATGGACAACATCCGCGAGCAGATCCAGGACACCTCCAAGCGGATCAAGCGCCTCGGCGAATCGTCCCAGGAGATCGGTGACATCGTCAGCCTGATTAACGACATTGCCGACCAGACCAACATCCTGGCACTGAACGCGGCGATCCAGGCCTCCATGGCCGGTGACGCCGGTCGCGGCTTCGCGGTGGTAGCGGACGAGGTACAGCGCCTCGCAGAACGCTCCTCGGCGGCGACCAAGCAGATCGAGGCACTGGTGAAGACCATTCAGACCGACACCAACGAGGCGGTCATCTCGATGGAACAAACCACCACCGAGGTGGTGCGCGGTGCCCGCCTGGCGCAGGACGCCGGTGTGGCCCTGGAAGAGATCGAGAAGGTATCGCGCAGCCTGGCAGCGCTGATCCAGAACATTTCCAACGCCGCCCGCCAGCAGTCCTCCTCGGCCGGTCACATCTCCAACACCATGTACGTGATCCAGGAGATCACCACGCAGACCTCCTCGGGTACCACCGCAACCGCGCGCAGCATCGGCACCTTGGCCAAGATGGCCACCGACATGCGCAAGTCGGTTTCCGGCTTCACCCTCCCCGAACACCGGGAACAGGCCTGATAGCACGGTGGGCGGCAGCCTGACCGGGTTGTCGCCAAGTGACCACGAACGAGGGGCGCGGCATGCAGCCAAGCGCGGTCTGGGCCATGAAGCCGCTGCCCGATATCACGGCGGCGGAATTCAGGGCCTGGCAGGAGTTGCTGGAAACGCGTAGCGGCATGGTGCTCAACGAGCAGCGCCGCGCGTTCCTGCAGACCATTCTGGGGGCCCGGCTGCGTGAACTGGGACTGGACAGCTACGCCAGTTATTTCCAGCAGGTAACCGACGGCCCGCGCGGCGCGGTCGAGTGGTCGAACCTGATGGACCACCTGACGGTGCAGGAAACCCACTTCTTTCGTCATCCGCCGTCGTACCAGCGGCTGGCCGTCCACCTGCGCGAGCGTCTGGGCGTGGTGCAGGAAGGCCGTGCGTGGCAGCTGTGGAGTGTCGGCTGCGCCAGTGGCGAGGAAGCCTATTCGCTGGCGCTGGTGGCCGCCGAGGTGCAGCGCGAGGCGGGTCTGAGCGGCCGCTTTGGCGTCACCGGGACCGACATCAGTCTCAACGCCTTGGCCCGTGCCCGCAGTGGCCGTTACGCCGCGCGGCGGGTCGGCGAGGTGGGCGGCGAGTTGCTCGAGCGCTATTTCCTCGAGCAGCCCGATGGCGGTTTCCAGGTCTGCGAGTCCCTGCGTGAACGTACCTGTTTTGTCCGTCTGAATGTGCTCGATCTGGCGCGTGCGCCGCAGCGTGGCATGGACGTCATCTTCTGTCAGAACCTGCTGATCTACTTTCGGCGCTGGCGCCGGCGCGACATTCTTGCGCGCCTGGCCGAGCGTCTGGCCCCCGGCGGGCTGCTGGTGATTGGAGTTGGCGAAGTGGCCGACTGGAGTCATCCCCTGCTGCTGCCGGTTGCCGATGAGCAAGTGCTGGCCTTTACCCGAAAGGGGTAATCATGATCAATGTGTGGAGTCTGTATGGGTGATCGGCACGACTATGTCGCCCTGGATTGGGTCAAGGGCGAAATCGCGGAAACCCTCAAGCAGGCCCGCCAGGCCCTGGAAGCGTTCGTCGAGAGTTCGCAGGATCTGACGCGCCTGCGTTTCTGTCTGAGCTACGTCCACCAGGTGCAGGGCACCCTGCAGATGGTCGAGTTCTACGGCGCGGCGCTGCTGGCCGAGGAAATGGAGCAGCTGCTGCAGGCGCTGATCGATGGCCGGGCCAGCACTCAGGGCGACGCCTTGCCGGTGCTGATGCAGGCGATCCTGCAGCTGCCGGCCTACCTCGACCGCATCCAGAGCGCCCGCCGCGACCTGCCGTTGGTGGTCCTGCCGCTGCTCAACGATCTGCGCAATGCGCGCGGCGAGAAACTGCTGTCGGAAACCAGCCTGTTCGCTCCGGACCTTTCGGCCCGGGTAGCCGCACTGCCGGCGAGCACCCTCGAACGCCTGGAGGCCGCCGGCCTGCCGACCCTGCTGCGCAAGCTGCGGCAGATGTTGCAGGTGGCGCTGGTCGGCTTCATGCGCAACCAGGAGCCGGCGACCCAGCTGGCCTACATGGCCAAGGTGTTCGCCAAGCTGGAAAGCCTGTGCAAGGGGGCGCCTATCGGTGCCCTGTGGCCGGTGGCCGCCGGCGTGGTCGAGGGCCTGAGTGACGGCAGCGTGGCCTCGGGCAGCACGGTGTGCACCCTGCTGCGCGAGGTCGACCACGAGCTCAAGCGCCTGATCGACGAGGGTGTCGGCGCGCTCAACCAGCCAGCGCCCGACGAGCTGCTGAAGAATCTGCTGTTCTACATCGCCAAGAGTCCGAGCAGCGAAGGCCGTATCGCCGCGCTGAAGGAACACTATCGGCTGGCCGAGGCGATGCCCGACAGCCAGGTAGTCGACGAGGAGCGGGCCCGCATGGCCGGTCCCGACCGCGATGCCATGCGCTCGGTGGTCGGTGCCCTGTGCGAGGAGCTGGTGCGGATCAAGGACAGCCTCGATCTGTTCGTGCGCAGCGACCGCCGTCAGGTGGGGGATCTGGCGGCCCTGCAGGGGCCGCTCAAGCAGGTCGCCGACACCCTGGCCGTGCTGGGTTTCGGCCAGCAGCGCAAGGTGGTGGCCGATCAGTTGGCGATGATTGCCCTGTTGATCGGCGGCCAGCAGCAGCCCAGTGACGCGGTGCTGATGGATATCGCCGGCGCCCTGCTGTTCGTCGAGGCCACTCTGTCCGGGATGGTCGGCCCGGCGGAGGGAGAGCGTGCCGAGGAGAACCTGCTGCCGACCACCGATGTCGGCCAGATTCACCAACTGGTCATCAAGGAAGCGCGTACCGGGCTCGAGCAGTCCAAGGACGCGATCATCGAGTTCATCGCCTCGCAGTGGAATCACGAGCACCTGGCCCGCGTCCCCGAGCTGCTGACCCAGGTGCGTGGCGGACTCGGCATGATTCCGTTGCCGCGGGTCGCCGCGCTGCTGGATGCCTGCTGCCGCTACATCCGCGAACAGCTGCTGGTCCGCCAGGCCGTGCCCAGCTGGCAGAGTCTGGATACCCTGGCCGATGCGATCACCAGCGTCGAGTACTACCTCGAGCGGATTTCCGAAGATCATGCCAGCCAGGGCGAGCTGATCCTCGACGTTGCCGAGGAAAGCCTCAGCTCGCTGGGCTACGGGCTGCAGCCGACCCGCTCGATTCTCGACACGCCCAGCGAGGTTCTGGTCACGGACGTGCCGCTCTTCGCGCCGGCCGAGTCGACGGTCGTCGTCCCCGAAGCCGCCGCGGTCGTGGCCGCCGCAGCGGATACGCCGTCCACGGCACCCTGCGAGCCGGTTGTTGTCCCTCCGGCTGCCGCGGCCGAGCTTGCGGCTGAGCCAGCGCCTGTTGCCGAGGTAGCGTCTGAGGTCATGGCCCAGCCGGCACCCATGCCCGTCGAGGCGGCGGAGCCGCCAGCGCTGGAAGCCGTGGCGCTGGCGGCCGAGGTCGAAGCTGTTGCCACGCCGACGCTGGCCGAGGTGATGGCGGCGCCGGTCGTGGCCATCAATCCGCCTGCCGGGGACGTGCCACCTCAGCTGCTGCCGCCGCCGGCCGACGAAGAGCCGATGGACGAGGATCTGCAGGAAGTGTTCATCGAGGAGGCTGGCGAGGTCCTCGATACCCTCAACGAATATCTGCCGCAGTGGTCTGCCGACACCGGCAATCGTGAGGCGCTCACCGAGGTGCGGCGCGCCTTCCACACCCTCAAGGGCAGTGGGCGCATGGTTCGCGCCCTGGTCATCGGCGAGCTGGCTTGGTCGATCGAGAACATGCTCAACCGGGTCATCGACCGGACCATCCAGCCCGACGCGGCGCTGCAGCAGGTGATCCGCGCTGTCGTCGACCTGCTGCCGGCCCTGGTCGAGGAGTATGCCGCCAAGAGCCAGCGCCAGCGCGACGATGTCGATCTGCTGGCTGCCGCTGCCCACGCGCTGTCCAAGGGCCAGCCGCTGCCAGCGGCAGGCGTGGCCGCGGTGCTGGTCGCGCCTGTCGGCGAAGCCGCGGTTGCTGCCCCGTCGCCGGTCATGGTCGAGACTTCGCCGGTGGTGACGCCGGTTGCCGACGACGGTGACGTCGCTCTGCTCGACCCGCAGCTGCTGGAGATCTTCCGCGCCGAGGCCGAGGCTCATCTCGAGGCGCTGGACCGCTATCTGGCCGCCTGCGAGCGGGAGCTGCCGCAACCGGTCACCGATGAGTTGCAACGCGCCCTGCACACCCTCAAGGGCAGTGCCTACATGGCCGGCATCCAGCCAATCGCCGAGGTGGCGGCGCCCCTGGAGAAGCTGGCCAAGGAGTTCAAGACCAACCTGATCCCCTTCGGTCTGGTGGCCGCCGAACTGCTGCGCGATGCGGCAAAGATCCTGCGCCATGGTCTCGAGCAGCTCGGTACGCAGCCGCTGTCGAGCCTGCCGGGCAGCACCCCGCTGCTGCAGCGGGTACAGCAGCTGCAGCAGGAACAACTGGAGAATGCCGAAGCCGAGTGGCGCAGTCGCGAAGGCGACAGCCGCGATCCCCAACTGATCAGCCAGTTCCTCGCCGAGGGCATGGATATCCTGCTGGATGCCGACGAGCTGCTGGTCCGCTGGCGCCAGCATCCGGCCGAGCACGAGGAGCTGGATGCCCTGCGCAACGAGCTGGCCACCCTGGCCCAGGGGGCCCGGCAGGCCGAGCTGCCGCAGGTCGACCTGCTCTGTGCGGCCTTGCTGGCTATCTACGTCGCCGTCAGCGAGTCGCGTCTGGCGGTCGATGAGGCGTTCTTCCGCGAGGTCGAGGCGGCCCACGAGGCACTGATCGGCATGATGGATCAGGTGGCGGCCGGCCTCGAGGTCACGCCGCAGCCGGAACGCGTACAGGCGCTGCAGCAGCTGCTCGACCATTCTGCCGCTGCCGCTGCCGCTGCCGCTGCCGCTGCCGCTGCCGCTGCCGCTGCCGCTGCGCTGGAAGTCCCGCCAGTCGACTTGCTGCTGGAGTCGGCGCCCTTCGACCATCCGGCTGAGGCTGAGGCTGAGGCTGAGGCTGAGGCTGAGGCTGAGGCTGAGGCTGAGGCTGCGCCCGAGCCCGAGCCCGAGCCTGAGCCTCAGGTTGAGTCCCTGGCCGTGTCGGCCCCGCTGGCTGAGGCCGACGCGGAGTTCGAACTGGCGCCCGCCCTCCTGGTCGAGCCCGAATGGCCCGCGGCGCTCGTCGAGCTGCCGGCGGTGGAGATGGCGCCGTTGTCTGTCGAGGAAGACGCCGCCGACCCGGAAATGGTCGAGATCTTCCTCGAGGAGGCTGGCGACATTCTCGACAGCGCGGCCGGCGCACTCGAGCGCTGGCTGAACGAGCCACAAGCCCGCGCTGCACTGGCAGCCCTGCAGCGCGACCTGCACACCCTCAAGGGCGGGGCGCGGATGGCCGGCGTGCGCGCCATTGGCGATCTGGCCCACGAGCTGGAATCGATCTACGAGGGGCTCAGCGATGGCCGGTTTGCCATGGCGGCCGCCTTTGCCCGTGTGCTGCACGATGGCCACGACCTGCTGGCTCGTCAGGTGGAGGAGTTGCAGCAGGGGCTGCCGCTGACCGCCGCAGGCACCTTGCTCGAACAGATGCGCGCTCTGCGCCAGTGCGACGTGCCGCAGTTGCCGGTGAGCCTCGGCGAACCACATCCTGAAGCCGAAGCCGAAGCCGAAGCCGAAGCCGAAGCCGAAGCCGAAGCCGAAGCCGAAGCCGAAGCCGAAGCCGAAGCCGAAGCCGAAGCCGAAGCCGAAGCCGAAGCCGAAGCCGAAGCCGAAGCCGAAGCCG